>NZ_OX366370.1:0-1273940 GCF_947251515.1 Wolbachia endosymbiont (group A) of Sicus ferrugineus | reverse complement strand
TCTGTTTTATCTATTCTTCTGTATATTAAAGTATAGTAGTAATAATAGTTCTATCAACAACTTGTTACTAACTTAAAATTCAGTAAAAATTGGCATTGTTTAATTTGTGGATAAATATGTTAACAACTTCTATATGCTATTGATTTTCTGTTATGATTTATGTGTATAAGTAAGATGTTCAGAGTGTCAGTAATTTTCTTTTATGGAAAACATTTTACCATCATGCATTGTTACATAACTATGTATATGTCGTTGAAAAAATTGTTGATCAATTGTTGGTATTTTATATCAACAAATAATTCACAAATTAATTTGACATTATTCACATGCTTATTAAACATTTAATAACAGTTTTCTTGATAAATCTGATCTGAAAACGTTTTTGCCATTACAGGGAATAAATTGAGTAAAAAAGGAACCTTAGTAGAAAAAATAGCACATAGAATTTTTCTCTTCCTTTTCAAAAAAGCTTCTGTGTTGAAAAAGTGTGCGACTGAAGCATTAATGAAAGATCTGCCAGACCTTAATATATTTAATGGTCTATTAAAATTCCGCGATTGTGGTATAATGGATATAATGACTCCACGTACAGAGATATGCGCAGTAGACATTGAGTCAAGCAAGGGTGAAATAATAAAGAAGATAAAAAACACTTGCCACACTAAAATACCAATTTATAGAAATAACTTTGATAACGTAATAGGCTTTTTTTATGTAAAAGATGTTATTTTTAATAGGGATAAAAATTTTAATCTGAGAAATATTATACAAAGCGTAATATTTGTTCCGCCCTCGATGAAGACAACTAATCTTTTTGTTAGGATGAAATCTTCTAAATCATACTTAGCTATTGTATTGGATGAATATGGTGGAACTGATGGTTTAATTTCAATGACCGATCTTATAGAGGAGCTAATACCAAACATTAATAGTGAGAACGAAATAAATTCAGAATATACCATTACTGAATTGTCTCAAAATAAGTTTGAAGTGTCAGCAAGGGTTCTTATAAAGGATATAGAAGAGGATCTAAAAATAGAATTACGTGACCCTGAAGAAGACTATGTTACACTTGGTGGTTTGATTCTTTCGATTGCTGGTAAAGTGCCTTCTGTAGATGAAGTCATTAAATATAAAAATGGTATGAAGTTTATCATCAAAGATGCAAATGAGCGCTACATTAATAAAATAGTACTAGACTTAAGTGATTACAAAAATTAGATTTGGTACCCCTTGTCGCGGAATGTCTTGCCTTGAAACGAAGAAAAAGTTGTAATAACCAAATATGCAACTCAAGTTATAGTTAAACCTATCTCCAGCAAATTATTTTCGCAAGTACAATGCATTTCAGTGTTATAGTACTCTAATAATAAAGAGGTCATATAGATATTAATATCTTTTGTATTTAAATTAGTGTCATTTTTTTTGATTAATTTGTCTACTAATGATTTGCTTATTGGTTTGTGTTCATTTAGAATTTTTATAGTTAATAGCATTTTATCTTCTGTTTGACTCAGTAAAACAGACACTAGTTCAACTTCCGCCACTGTGTTGGCTATAGTTAGCACCATATTAGAAATTATCTTATTTATCTTTTCAATTAAATCTTCCTTATTTTTTGCAGAGTATGCGTCTATTTTCCACGTAAGCTTTACTTTTTTTTTAATAAATAATTTTCGATATTAGATTTGGTCTGATCAAAGCTGTAATTATCTGCTGAAGAAGAATATGCCTGCTTCATAACTTTATGTTTATATATTAAATCATCGGAGCTTTCTTTAAGAAACGACAACGCTTCCTTCTGCGCATCAGCATCGTTCTTATCTATTACTTCAAGCTCTTCTAAGCCAAACATTATTCCATTCATAGAGTTAGCAAAGTCATGAAGCAGCCGTCCTGATAGCAGTTCCGTTATTAACAGTATGTTTTTGGTATTTTTATTCATTGGATAATTATAAATGATTTAAGTTACCCTATATTGGTAAGCATATAATAGTCAATTAAGAGAAAGTTTCGTTGCACTTTTTATATCAAGGCGTTAATATAGTATTAACAATTTTAAAATTTATAGAAGGATTATGAATACTTATATCAGATCAGGAATAGATCTTGAACTATATAATAAGTTAATAAAAGAAGTCAAGCCTATTGCTCAAGAAACTACTAGAGAAGAAGTAATCAGCGAAATAGGTTCATTTTCTGCATTGTTTGATTTTGCTGCACTAAGTAAGAAATATGACCATCCAGTACTTGTTTCCTCAACTGATGGAGTAGGTACGAAACTGTTGATAGCTCAGGAAGTGAATAGGCATGATACTATAGGTATAGATTTAGTTGCAATGTGTGTAAATGACTTACTTGCACAAGGAGCAACGCCTTTATTTTTCCTTGATTACTTTGCAACAGGCGTTTTGAGCAAGGACGTTTTATTATCTGTGGTCCAAGGCATTGCAAAGGGATGCAAGCAAGCTACAATAGCATTGGTTGGTGGGGAAACTGCAGAAATGCCTGGAATGTATGATAATAATCACTATGACCTTGCAGGGTTTGTGGTTGGTGTAGTTGGTCGAAAGCAAATTCTTCCAAACTGTAGCATGATGAAAGTAGGTGATTATATAGTTGGCTTAGAGTCAAGTGGAATTCACTCAAATGGGTTTTCTTTGGTGCGCCATATTTTCAAAGGCTTAGGTATAAATTATAACGACTCATCTCCATGGAATAATCAGCTTTGGAAAGAAGTGTTGCTCGAACCAACAAAAATATATGTTGATTCTTTGTTGCCTATTATGCCAAAGGTAAAAGGCATTGCACATATAACAGGTGGTGGCTTGATAGATAATATTCCGCGGATTCTTCCAAAAAACTTATTTGCAAACATAGAAATTAATTCCTGGAAATGGCCAGATATATTTTTATGGCTAACAAAGGAGGGTAAAATAGAGAAGAAAGAAATGCTAAAAACATTTAATTGTGGTATTGGCATGGTATTGATCGTAAGTCCTGAGAATATGCAAAACGTGAAAAATCATTTCCAAAAACGTGGAGAAAAAATTGAAATTATTGGAAAACTTGATGAGGCATGTAACCCTCCGCTTGATAGAGTAGTATTTAGTTAGTCTAACTTTACTGACAGTCTTTTTGCAACTTCTAGGTACGCTTCCTTTAAATCTCCTAAATTCAAACGAAAGACGTCTTTATCTAGCTTTTTATAAGTATTTTTATCCCATAACCTGCAGTTATCAGGGCTGATTTCATCGGCTAAAATGATTTTAGTACTGTCATTTATTAATCTGCCAAATTCTAACTTGAGATCAACTAAATATATACTTGCATTTGAAAATAGGTGGACTAAGATTTCGTTGATTTTTAAAGTTGTAGTTTTAACTTCATCCATTTCTTTGCTAGATAGCCAATCAAAATACAGTATGTGATTTTCATTCACCATTGGGTCGGCTAGGTCATCATTTTTGTAAAAAAACTCGATTATAGGAGATGTAAGTGCCTCACCTTCTTTGATATTAAAACGTTTGCAAAAGCTGCCAGCTGCAACATTTCTAACTACCACCTCAAGAGGTATTATCTTGAGCTTTTTGACTAGCTGTTCTCTTTCGTTTAGAGTTTTTATAAAGTGCGTGCTAGTTCCTGCTTCTTCAAGCTTTTCCATGATAAAAGCACTAACATGATTATTAATTATTCCTTTGCCCTCAATAATTTCATATTTTTTCTTATTGAATGCTGTAACATCATCTTTAAAGTGCTGTATAACAGTTGATGAGTCTTCAGTTTCAATAATGGCTTTCGCTTTACCTTCGTATATTGTTTTATTCAGTGACATGCTTAATTTAACTATATATTATATCAACTTACTGTTCTTAGAGTATAGCTTCAAATAACTTAAAATAAACCTTAATGGCATTCAATGTTACAATATTAACCATATTTCCAGAAATGTTCCCCGGGTTTTTGAACTATTCTCTTGCCGGAAAAGCGTTAGAAAAAAAAATATGGAACCTTGAAGTAATAAATATTCGTTCTTTTGCGAAAGATAAACATTCAACTGTGGATGATGTTCCATATGGAGGTGGAGCAGGAATGGTTATGCGTTCTGATGTAGTTGGTGATGCAGTAGATAGTATGCTCTCTGTTCATAAAAACACTAAGTTTATTTACATGACTCCATCTGGAACTAAGTTTAATCAGAATATTGCCAGAGAATTATTAGAGTTTCCTCATATAACAATATTGTGTGGTCGATTTGAAGGTATTGACCAAAGGATAATTGATGCGTATACTCCTTATGAATTAAGTATCGGAGATTATATACTTTCAGGAGGTGAGCCAGCTGCGATGGTGGTTCTCGATGCATGCATTAGACTTCTTCCAGGTGTAGTAAATAATTCCGATAGTATTATTGAAGAAAGTTTTAGTTATGATGGTAGTATGCTTGAATATCCTCAATATACTAGACCTGAGCAGTGGAAGGGATATAAAGTACCTGAGGTTTTGTTATCTGGCAATCACAAAAAAATAAGTGATTGGAGGCAGAAGCAGTCTTATGTTATAACAAAAAAGCGTAGGCCTGAATTATTGAATGGAGAGATAAATGACAAATTTACTTAAAAAATTTAACGAACAGCAAATGCAAGTGTTAGCTAAAGAAATACCAGAATTTCGTCCTGGTGATGATTTGAAGGTCACTTTTAAAGTAGTTGACGGTGCAAGTGAACGTATACAGATATTTGGAGGTGTATGTATATCAAAAAGGAACCGCGGGTTACATTCTTCTTTTGCAGTCAGAAAAGTGAGCCATGGAGAAAGTATAGTGTCTCAATTTTTTGTTTATTCTCCTGCACTGGTTTCAGTACAAGTGACAAGAAAAGGAAAGGTTCGTAGAGCAAAACTGTATTATCTATGCAAACTATTTGGAAAAGCTGCAAGGATCAAAGAGCGTACTACTTATGTTAAAAAGAAATCTAAGTAGATACAATAGGGAGTGATGTCAATTGTGTCATCCCAGCACTTCCCCAGTGTCATCCAAGTAGCTGATACTGGGATCTACCTTATTCTATATCATGGATGTTGTTTTTAGCATGGAGTCTGTTACCAATTGCCTGATTTGTAAATATTTTTATAACTGGATTCCAGTGTCAAGCACTGGAATGACATCAACGTTTATTAAACTGGACGTTTGTACAGCTGTGGGCTTGACGATAGGATCCAGGAAAAATAAATGAGTATAAA
The DNA here is from genome assembly GCF_947251515.1 of Wolbachia endosymbiont (group A) of Sicus ferrugineus. Classification (NCBI taxonomy): domain Bacteria; kingdom Pseudomonadati; phylum Pseudomonadota; class Alphaproteobacteria; order Rickettsiales; family Anaplasmataceae; genus Wolbachia; species Wolbachia endosymbiont (group A) of Sicus ferrugineus. The sequence continues at coordinate 1,268,699 of NZ_OX366370.1, read as the reverse complement.
GAAAAAATTCCTTAAATTACTTCAGTCAAGGCGTGTACATGCTCGTATAAAAAGGAAAAATAAAAAGAACAGAGCGTTACGCTTTTGCTCTTTCACGGCACTAGTGATCTCACTTGGCTGTCCTGTATGTATATTGTTGGGTATATTAGTTAACTCTTACAGTGCCTTAACAGTAACGAAAATTTTATTGCCAATTGAAATAAGTGCTGATCTTACTTTAACAAATAATCCTAGTGATTTGCGGTATAAGTCCATTGGCTTACTCAACGATTCTTTACGTAAGGTGTTTAAAGGAACTGATTTTAAAGACAGTGACGAAATTTTAAGTCGTAATTCTTACAAAGAACTGGAGAAATTTTTTCGTAAGAAAGTAAAAGATAGTGGTGAATATGAGATCTGGTTTACCGCGTCAAGTATAATTAATTCAATAAATAAAGATAAACATTTGAATGATCGTTATGCTAAATTACTTGATTGGCTAAAAGAAAAGAGGAGAGTGAAAAAATTTTTTAATAAGTCTTTATTCCTTAAATCTGACTCTCGTGAACCTGAGAATGCAGGGATTTTAGGGGCATTTATCGGTTCATTAATGACAATTATAGTGTGCCTAGCATTAGCATTACCAATAGGAATTATGTCGGGCATCTGTCTTTACGAATTTATGCCTAAAAATAGGCTAATGACTAATATTGTAGAAATTAGCATGAATAATCTTGCTGCAGTGCCTTCAATAATATTTGGTGTAGTGGGCTTAACTCTCTATCTTGGCATATTTGGGCTACCACGCTCTTCACCACTTGTTGGTGGAATGACTCTTTCATTTATGATGTTACCTAATATTATAATTGCAACAAAAAATGCCTTTGCGAATGTTCCTATTACGATAAAAGATGCAGCGTTTGCGCTCGGTGCGCCTCACATCAAGGTGATATTAGATCACTCTTTACCGATTGCGTTACCAAGAATAATACATGGTACTGTGCTTGCAATTGCAAGGATTTTAGGTGAATCTTCCCCTTTACTTATGATAGGTATGGTGGCATTTATTGCTGATACACCTTCGTCCTTTTTCGATCCGGCGACTGTTCTGCCTGTACAAATATACATATGGTCAAGTAGTCCTGAAATTGCATTTATTGAACTTGCTGCTATTGCAATTATAGCTTTATTATTGGTGTTATTTGCGTTAAATTTAGTAGCAAATTTTGTAAAAAAGAAATTCGAATTTTTTAATTTTTAGCAATTCATGAAAATCACAGTCCTATCTGGTTATGGCTTAAATTGCGAAAAAGAAACCGCATTTGCATTTATGGAATGCAGCAGAAAACTTGGTATTAGTAATATTGAAGTAAAAATCGTTCACATTAATGATATCATAGATAATCCAAGTGAACTGAAATTAAGCAATATACTTGCAATTCCAGGAGGTTTTTCCTATGGTGATGACACTGGTGCTGGTAATGCGTTTGCTTTACGTATTAAAAACAACTTGTTGGATGAGTTTCAAGAGTTTTTATCTCAGGACAAGCTGATTATAGGAATATGTAATGGTTGTCAGATATTAGTAAAATTAATTCCAGAGTTCTCTAGTCTAGCTTTAATCCATAATGATATAGGCAATTATCAATGCTGTTGGATTAGAGTGGGAGTTAATCCGCAGAGTAATTCTGTTTGGCTACGGGGCCTGAGTGAACTATATCTCCCTATTGCTCATGGGGAAGGCAAATTTTTTATGGATCAAGATATTTTGAACCAATTGATTGAGAGCAATTCCACCGCATTACGTTACATTGATGAAAATGGCAACTATGCTAACCTACAATTTCCTTACAATCCGAACGGATCTACATACGACCTAGCAGCTTTATCAGATAAAAGTGGAAGAGTGCTAGCTTTAATGCCCCATCCAGAGAGGGGAATATTTTTTACTCAGCAAGATAATTGGCCTCTTGAAAAAGAAAAGAGCAAGCGTTTAGGTATTGCTGTGCCAAAATATGGTGATGGAATGCTTATATTTGAAAATGCACTAAAGTATTTTTGTTAAAATTTATTGGTAGGGGTTTATGGTCGAAATTGAACAAATATCTCCTGATATTGCAGAAGATTTATGCTGCAAGATTACAGCTGATTTATCAGAGTATTTTGGTTTGCCAGAGTGTAATGAGCATTATGCTGTGGGTGTTCGTTCTTGCAAAAATTTAGCTGCAAAAATTGATGGAAACTATATCGGACTTCTCAGTTTAGATTTTCCCTATCCTAATAACAGCAATATCTATTGGATGGCTGTCTTTCGTAATTACCAACGCCAAGGAGTAGGGTATAAGTTAGTCGAAACAGCATGTAGTTTGGTAAATACTGCCAGAACAATGACTGTTGAAACCCTGAGCCCAAATGCATCAGATGAAAATTACCTAAAAACATACAAATTTTATGAGTCTTGTGGATTTGAACCATTATTCAATTTAAAACCCCAAGGTTACAAGTGGAACATGGTTTACATGATGAAAAATCTCAACCAAATTCATCAGAACAGACCAGAAAAATATAGCTAAAGTGGCTTAGGTTTACCTACAATTTGAAAAACAACAAATTCGTCATTCCGCTACTTGTTAGCGGGATCTATGCTGAGATACCGCGGCGGTATGACGTAGGGACTCCGCCAACAATATTGGAAGAAATCTGAAACTTGAGAAAACTATTTCCCGAAAGCTTCTACAAAAAGAACAGAGAGTTGAATTTATTTATAGAGCTAGTGATCAAATAACCATATGTCTCGATGAATAACATATGGGAGAGCTAATGGGCAACAAGAAATTAATAGTTTGTATTCGTTGTAGTTATGAAGTGAATAGATTAGCAGAGTTGTATCTATTAGATGCATATGAGAAATTAGTGTTAAGTAAACCAATAAAAGTGAGCAAAAAGGAAGAAAACTCTGAATGTAATACTAATTCTCATTATTGGTCAGTCAAATAGGAGAAATTGCAGAGTTGTTTAATTGTGGAGCTGGCAAGAGAAGTAATAAATTTGCACAAAGCACCCTAAAGCAGAGCAATTGTATCGTATATTTTATTGCGCAAAATGTTCTGTTTTATGTATAACCAAAGCCTCTCAACAGGATTGAGTTCAGGTGAATATGGAGGTAGGTATATAATCTCAATATTTTTAGCTACCTTTAAATTTTTTGACTTATGCCAACTAGCACAGTCCATAACAAGAACAGCTTCTCTTGTCCCTAGATATTGCGACATTTGCTCAAGAAATACATTCATGCAATCAGTGTTAACATTTAGTGCAAATAAGCTAAAACTCTCTCCATTTTTAGGATTAACTGCACTGTAGAGATAAAAATTATGCCTACCTAATTTTATTTTAACCCGAGTCCTAGTGCCTTTTTTAAACCATCCATGCCCAACTTTCGAATGTGTGCCAAACCTTGATTCATCAAAGAAAAATAGCTCTTTTTCTGGATACTTGCCAATAACTTCATTGAGATTTTTTTTTGAATTCCTCTTGTTTACTTTTATCTTGTACGTTGTGTACTGGTCTTGGTGTAATATATGAAAATTTCATCTTTTGCATATGGCGGTGTACTGTAGATTTGCTGATATTTAATCCGAACTTTTCCTGGATTCTTATTCTCATTTCTTTAATGGTAATATTAGGATTTTCTTCTATACATGCTTCAATTTGCTGTAGTTGAGCCTGATTTAATTTAGTTTTTCTACGGCGTGATGGAGGAGCAAACAGTTTTTCTTCTCTGCCAAATTTCAAGAGTTTTATCCACGAAGTTAGTGCGCTTCTTGAAATTCAATATATTTTTGCTACAGCCGTTATACTATGCTTTTTTGCCGCAATTACAGCATTTAGTTTTTTTGAAACATATGCATTGTTCCTTACTTTCTTCAGCATTTCTTTTGCTGATTCTACTACTTTTTCATCCAATAATTTTGATCTTAATGCCATTTATACCTCGCTACTTCACTTACTTTAGTATGGCTTTTTTCCCATTATTGTCTATCCGTTCTTTGTATAGTGGGAATTGGTATAAGTTGCGTAATTGAGAAGAAATAACTTAACTCAAACAAAAAAATTTTAGTGCAAATCAAATTTCTAACCTCATTTCTAGTATATATCTGTTAAGAGGTGGTTGAAAGAGCTACTATAACGTAGACAACCTTAATCCATATACTTCTTAGGAGTAGCACATGATTCTTGGATTTCCGTTGTTGGCCAACAAAAAAACTATAAACCTCTTTTTGATAGTACGTTGTAGGAACCAGACGATATTTAGGAGTCAGTGCTACTTGTAATCTTAAATAATGTCAATTTTAACACTTGACCTCGGCAAACAAACAGGCTGGGCAATTCTTACAGATGAAGTAATTGAAAGTGGAAGCAAAAGTTTTCATGGTAGTCGTTTCAGTGGTGGTGGCATACACTTCTTAAATTTTCGTAGCTGGCTAAATGAAATGAAGGAAAAGTTCTCAAACATTGAAGCAGTGTATTTTGAGGAAGTGAGAAGACATCTAGGAACTGATGCAGCTCATTGCTACGGTGGTTTTCTTGCCGTTCTATCTGCTTGGTGTGAGGAGAACAATATTCCCTACCAAGGTGTTAATGTTAAAACTATAAAACGCTTTATAGCAGGCAAAGGTAATGCGAGCAAGGGTGGAGTTATTGAAGCTGTAAAGGACAAAGGTTTTTCACCTAGAGATGATAATGAATCTGATGCTTTGGCATTAATGTTTTATGCTATGAATCTTAGTAAAGATTTTAACACATTAAAAATCCCATAGAAAGTGGGTCCTTTCGGCCAGGATGGCGGGTTTGGTGGGTACGACCCCAGGCCTTCTTTAGCGTCAGAGATATTTTGAATATTAACTTTTTAATTAACTATTAAACATAGTAATTATATGAATTTAGCAATCCACTACTATCCTACTCGAGATCTTGTCGAATACGAGCGTAACCCACGTAAAAATGATGACGTAGTGAACAGAATGTGTGCTTCAATCAGGGAATTCGGCTTTCGTATTCCAATAGTTGCAAAAAGCGATGGCACTGTGGTTGATGGTCATTTAAGACTTAAAGCAGCAAGAAAACTTGGTATGGAGAGTATTCCAGTGGTCTTAAGTGATAATTTGAATGAACCACAAACCAAAGCTTTTCGACTACTTGCTAATCAATCAGCTAACTGGGCAAAGTGGGATGATGATCTTTTGAAGGTGGAAATTCAAGAGCTAGAAGATTTACAGTTTGATCTTAAAATGACAGGATTTGAATTGGAAAAAGTTCAACGATTTCTCGATGATTTTGATGGAGACAATGGTGAAGATTTTTCTAACTTAGCTGTTGATGACAAAGAAGTAACAAAACCAGGTGATCTATGGATTTTAGGTGATCATCGAATCTATTGTGGTGATAGCTCTGTAGTTGAATCATTTAAAGCAGTATTAGACGATAAAATGGCAGATATTACTGTTTGTGATTCTCCATATAACGTTGACTATGGTAGTAGCCAAGAAAGAGAAGACAAAAAGATATTAAACGATAATCAAGGTGAAAAGTATGAGCTTTTTCTCTATGATATTTGCACTCATATTTTAGCATATACGAAAGGTGCAATTTACATCTGCGTATCATCATCAGAGTTTTCAACGTTACAAAAAGTATTTGAGGAAGCGGGAGGGAAATGGTCAACATTTATCATTTGGGCAAAGAATCACTTTACGCTAGGCAGATCAGATTATCAAAGACAATACGAAGCAATGCTCTATGGATGGAAAAGCGGTAATAAACGTGAGTGGCATGGTGGTAGAAATCAAAGTGATCTGTGGTTTTATGATAAGCCAACACACAATACACTACACCCAACAATGAAGCCAGTAGAGCTAATGGAGAGAGCGATAGTAAACAGCAGCAGACCTGGGGATACTGTACTTGATCCATTTAGTGGCTCTGGCAGCACACTGATTGCATGTGAGAGAACAGGAAGAATCTGCAGAACAATAGAGCTAGATTCAAAATTTGTGGATGTAACGATAAAACGTTGGCAAGTATACACAGGTAGGGAGGCAATTCTTTCTGGTACTGGTAAAACTTTTTCAGAGATTCAAGAAGAAAAACAGTAAGAAAAAAGTGGAAAAGATAACGCAAACAGAAATTTAGTAAGCCTTAGTAGTTGTAATATTAATTTACTGGTATATACCGTATTTTAATTAGTTTAATGTAGTACATGTAAATCAATTTTAAATTAAATAAGATGTACTCAATGAATCAAGCAAAGACGTTAGCTGGAGTAGTAACGTCGCAAACAAATAATGAAACATCGTTTTCTGAAGAAGTAGAAAATAATGTTTCAGATTCTACACTATCTGTTAAGGAGAGAATTGAATTGTTTGAAAAAGGTACGAAGCAAGAACCTGACTTGAACACTGAATGCAAACTGGCTTCTTTAAATGTAATTACCAATGGTAGCGATAGCAGTATTACACCAAAAATAGACGAAGCAGGTTCTGATTTTTCAGTGAGTTGTTCTTCTTTAGTGTTGGATGATGGTAAAGACATAGAGGACGAATTTAATGCAGTTTGTGAGGCAAATGGAATAGGATATAACGGTGGGTATTCTCCTGATCAGTTTAATGTGGCATTCAGCACATCTTCCAACTACCAAACATATAACACAATAGATGTGCATGAAGAGGATAGAAAATCATGGGATAAGCCAAAGTCATCACCTAAAATCGTACAGCAGGACAATAGTAGGAGTGTGGCTCCACCTTCACCTAGAACAGCAGAAAATCATCGGTTGAGTATTATTCAGAATATTGCACCACCAAAGCTACCACATTCTTCTTTCCAATTAGATGGAGAAAAATGTGATGAGCAAGAAGCTATAGGAGAACCTATGTATGCAGCTATAGACCAAAGTAAAAAATTCTCGAAAAGAGGTTTAGATGGTGAAATAAATGATCAAAGTCCAAAGATAGAAAAGTCAAATTCTGAAGAAACATCAATTAAGAAAGGGTCAGAAGATATAATTGATGAACCTGTAGATCTGAATACAAAATTTTTAAAAAAGAGTTTGGAAGGAAGCGATAGTGGAATAGACAATAGAAGTGCAGAGATGACAAGATCAAATTCTCAAGTAACAGAAATGAGTGAGTCTTGTGGCAGTCAAGGATGGGAGAATATGTCATTAAAACATGATAGTCCAGTTACACTTTCAACTAGCTCATCAGAAAAAAGTGATAATGAAGAAACCCCGTTAATTAAAAAAGAAAAGAAAACAAATAGAATTTTGCCAAGAGTAAAATATGCAGTGCAGCAGAAGGAATTTATAATTTTCGGTATAGCTGCTGTTGCACTTAGCGTTTCTGCAGCTTTGGTATATTTACAGGATAAAGCACAATTTATTGCATTTTTTGCAAACAGTGCCATCTATGTGACTATACCAATTCTAGCTGTTGCATTATTGGTTGCAATTAGTCCGATATTTTGTGGAATAAAGCAATTTAGATATACTGAAGAGTGTCAAATAGGGGGAAAGAATGCGAATGAAACTTTGAATCAGGTGCTAGAGTATCAACCAAAAGGTAAAGTAATAAAATCAGTCAGACTGGAATACAGCAATAGTACTCATTCACATTTTACACTTAACGCTTGGAAGAGTAAGAACAACTTCATTAATATTGACGACAAAGTCATTAGTAGAAGGAATAAAGTAGAATCAGTAATCAAAGATAGGCCATTATTTACAGCATTATTAAGCAGTTTGGTTGCTGCAAATATAGTATGGCCTTTATTACTGTATGTGGAAGGTGGTATTAGTAGTGTACAGAAGTTTTACCAGAACGCTTTGATTAATAACGTAGGGCTATCAGTACTTGTAGGCTCGAGTATACTTGCACTATCAATGATATGCCTTGGAGTACATTACTACAGAAAAACAAATTGCACAAATCTTGTATATTGTGAGGAAAGAATTGAACCAGAAAAAGTTAATGGAAAGTTCATTGAGGAAATAAAGGAAGCAAGGACAAAAGTGCTTGAAGAAAACCACAGTAAAGATGCTAAATGCAGCAGTTTAACGCTAGAGCAAGTAGTGGTTGAATCTCATAACTACAAAGATGTAATTTATAGTATTAGTTGAAAGAACTTTTATAGCCAAATTTCACTATATAAAAAGAAAGCAGCTATAGTAGTAATAACCGGAGTACTTCGCTTTATGTTAGTAAAATATCTCTAAAATATTGGCAAGTATAAACAGGTAGGGAATTGCTGATACTGGCAAAACCTTTTCAGAGATTCAAGAAGAAAATTCGTAAAAAAGAAGCAAAAAAAGTGAAAATCACACAAACAGAATGGGCAAGAGAGATAGGAGTATCAAAGCAATATGTCTGTTATTTAGTAAAGAAAGGAATAGTCGAGTTGGAGGATGGTTTGATCAACAGAGAACAAGCAAATGAAGCAGTAGCAGCAATAAGAGATCCAAGTCAGCCATTGAGAAGAAAAAACTATTCAGAAAATGGAGAAAAACTTTCCACGATGTTGCTAAAAACGCGAATAAAAAATGAAATGGAACGTGGTAAACTGCTTGAGGCTAAAGCTAAGGCTGAGATAGGAGAACTTGTAGCAGTAGAGGAAGTAAAGCGCGATGCATTTAACGTAGCAAGAGTTGTACGTAATAATTTGCTTAATATTCCAAATAGGGTTTCAGCGCTGCTTGCATCACTGAGTGAAACTGAAAAGATTCATAAGACGCTCACTGAAGAGATTACAAACTCACTCCAAGAATTATCTAATACTAAATTTCAAATATAAAAAAGATTTTGAATATAAAATGGCTGATAACTTAAGTTTAGAGTTAATAAAGTGCCTCATTAATCAGCCAGAAGTGGATGTAAATGTTAGAGGGTTAAACGGAAAAACCCCATTACATTGTGCTATAGAGTTTGACGAGTTAAGCATGGTGGATCTGCTGCTCACAAAAAAGAATATCAATCCTTTTGTAGAAGATAATGATGGTAAAACATCTCTTGATTACGCAAAAGAAGGGAAAAAAGCAGAAATATTACAAGCACTAATTAATAACAAATACGGATCAGAGCAAGATAGCTTACTTCATTTAGCTGCAATGATAGGTGAAGTTAATGCAGTTAGATATTTGATAGGAAAAGGTATTGACGTTAATTTACGAAATGCTTTGCATCATACTCCATTACATCTAGCAGCAGGCATAGGACATGAAAATATTGTCAAAATTTTAGTGGAAGAAGGAAATGCTGAAATCGAGGTTTTTGATGCACGAAATCAGACACCAATGCACTATGCAGTTAATAACAAAAAGTTGGAGATAGTAAAGTTATTACTGGAGCTAGGAGCAGATGTAAATAGCGCACGTGTAGGACAAAACTCGATGAAATTATCACCTATTCATATAGCTGTAAGTAATACTAATTACGATGAAAGAGACTTATGTCTTGATATCCTCAAATGCTTAATAAAGGAGCCTAATGCTCAAGTGAATCTACAAGACTACGAAAATAAAACACCTCTACATTACGCTGAAAGACTTAAAACAATAGAGGTCTTACTAACGCGAGAAGATATAGATCCTCTGGTAAAAGACGATAGCGGCAAGACACCATTTGATTACGCTAAAAATAGACCTGAGATAAAGAAGGCTTTGATGAATAATAAATACGGTTCTGAAAAGAATAGTCTATTGCATTTAGCTGCACAAAGAGGAGAAATTGAGCTTGTAGATGCAATTTTAAAAGAAGAAATCGATATTGATATTTCAAATAATAAAGGTCTATCAGCAATTTACCTTGCTGCAGAAAAAGGACATTTACATGTAGTGAAGTTATTGCTGAAAAAAGGAGCAAATTATACACCTGTTTTGCATTTAGTAATCAAATCAAACAATTTAGAGTTACAAAAAGTTTTGTTTACTGAAAAAAATGGGGCATTGCTCTGCAGAGATACCATTGTTAATTTTCCAACCCTTCATAATAAATATATAGCACAGAGAGAAATAGCAGATAAAAGGATGAAAAAGCATAATAATATTATCTGCATCTGTATTACAGTCAGCGCAGTAGCAGTATATATAGGGTTAATAACAACAATAGGCAATGCAATCATTTTTGCAACAGTAACAGGGATATTTGCGCTTGTTATAGCAATGATGATAAGTGAGATGAGCAAAAGATATATAGAAAACGAATTTCAGAAAAAGATGTTTATGGAATTGGAGGAGTGTAGTTCTACTGTTAATGATATTGAGTTAGAACCAGTTGTGAGTAGATGCAGACAATGATATACGCCACATCTTTTTCTGAAGGTTTAAAACCAGATCCGCAGCTTAAAGTATCAGAGTGGGCGAATGGGTATCGAGTTTTAGCGCCAACTGCAGCATCAGAGCCAGGAAAATGGAGAACAGAGAGAACGCCATACCTTAAAGAAATCATGGATTCACTATCTCCTTCTTCACAGGCTGAAAAAGTAGTATTTATGAAGGGAGCGCAGATTGGAGGAACAGAAGCAGGTAACAATTGGATAGGCTATATCATAGATCAAACACCAGGGCCAATGTTAGTTGTGCAGCCAACAGTTGAAATGGGAAAACGTTGGTCGAAGGGAAGATTTGCACCGTTAATAGAGAGTACACCATGTTTAAAAAATAAAGTAAAAGACCCAAGGTCAAGAGATTCAGGCAATACTGTACAAAGTAAGGAATTTCCAGGTGGAATAGTAGTAATAACCGGAGCGAATAGTAGTGTAGGACTTCGTTCTATGCCAGTAAAATACCTCTTTCTTGATGAAATAGATGCCTATCCAGGAGATTCGGGAGGTGAAGGAGATCCAGTACTGCTCAGTATTGCTCGAACTAATACATTTGCACGGCGAAAGATTTTTTTAGTATCAACACCAACGATTCATGGAATAAGCAGAATTGAGAAAGAATTTGAAGCAACAGATAAGAGATATTTTTTTGTACCATGTCCATATTGTAATTACTATCAAGTTCTAAAATGGTCACAAATAAAATGAGAAGATAAAAATCCAAATACAGCACACTATATATGTATAGAATGTGGTGAAAAGATAGAAAATCATCAAAAGACAGAGATGCTTGACCGTGGAGAATGGAGGGCTACTAATCCAATAAAAGGGGAGAAAAAAGGATTTCATCTTTCAAGTCTTTATAGTCCAGTTGGGTGGTATAGTTGGCAACAAGCAGTAGAGGACTTTCTCCATGCAAAAGAGAGTGAACAATTACTGAAAGTTTGGATAAATACCACGCTAGGAGAAACTTGGGTAGATAAAGGAGAAGTACCAGACTGGAAGCAATTATTTAACAGGAGAGAATTTTTTCCCGTAGGCACAGTACCGAGGAGAGAAGTGGTACTTACCGCAGGAGTAGATGTACAAAAAGATCGTTTAGAAGTAGAAGTCGTAGCATGGGGAAAAAGCCGTGAGAATTGGTCAATAGACTACCGAGTATTTGAAGGAGATACAGGAGGAGGAGAAGTATGGAAAAAACTTTCGGAGTTACTTAATCATCATTTTATCGGTGAAAATGGGCTTGAATACATGATAAGCATGATGGCAGTTGATGCTGGATATGCAACGCAAGAAGTATACAACTGGGTAAGAGGTCATCAAGGATCTGGAAGAGTAATGGCAGTCAAAGGTGTAAATAAAGCTCTAGTACCACTTAGCAGTCCAAGCAGAGTAGATATAACAGTTGGTGGTCAAAAGCTGAAAAGAGGAATAAAGCTCTGGCCAGTAGGAGTATCAATATTAAAGTCAGAACTTTTTCAATTACTTAATGTTTTAAAAGAAGAAGAGAAAGTGCCAGCAGGGTATTGTCATTTTCCCGAGTATGCACCTGAATATTTTAAGCAGCTAACGGCAAAGCAATTAGTCAGCAAGGTAGTAAAAGGATACACCAAACAGGAGTGGCAAAAGGTAAGAGAAAGAAATGAAGTACTAGATTGCCGAATTTACGCAAGAGCAGCATCGATAGCACTGGGAATAGACAGATGGCCAGAGAGTAAATGGAATAGTTTGAGTGAAAAACCAGAAAGCAAAAAACCTAAAAAAGTGAGACAAAGTAAATGGTTGAATGAGAAGTAAAATGTACAATCAAGAATATTTAAGTCAAGTCGAAGAAGCGATAAAAAAACTGCAAAGCGGAGAGCGAGTAGTATCAATTGCATATGGTGATCATGTTGTGAGATATGCTGAAGTTCAGATAAAGGATCTACTGAGCTTAAGACAACGTATTAAAGCTGAGCTGAAGATTGCTGGAATGAAGCCAAAGAGGAAAATTGTTTTTTCAACGAATAAGGGAATTATTTAAGGAAATGATATGAAAAAAGTTGTAGAAGAAGAATATTCTGAAAATAGAAGGAATATAACAAACGCAGTAGTAGATTTATCTTACTGTGATGAAAATGTAGACTTCAAATTAGCTAAGGAAGACAGCATAGCTGGTGTAGTTCATAAAGTAACACAAGGACTAAAATATGTAGATCCGAAATATGCTAAAAGGAGAAAAGCTGCTGAAAATGAAGGACTTCTCTGGGGTGCATATCATCTTGGAGTCTGGGGAAATGGTAAAGATCAAGCTGACTATTTTCTGGATAAAGTAGGTGATAATGCTCAAACTCTGCTTGCACTTGATATTCAGAAAAATCAGAATGAGAAAGATATAACACCAAAACAAGCAGAAGATTTTGTGAATAGAGTTCAAGAAAGAACTAATCGCTTACCATTGATTTGCGGAGGAGCTTATTTTCTAAAAGATTTTGCTATACCAATTTAAACTGAGTGTCCACTGTGGAAAATAAGATGGTCTAAACTACCAAAAGGATGGAGTAAGTGGGTTTTGTGGCAATACACTAATGGTCAAATGGGACCTGAACCGCGTTCAGTAAGAGGAATAGGACCATGTGATAGAAGTAAATTTAATGGAACAATAGAAGAATTAAAGAATTTTTGGTTATCAGGATGTTAAAGACCTTAAAACAACTATTTAGTAAGCCAAAAATCAAAAGTTCTGCATGGTATGCAGCAGGCTCAGGAAGAAGGGTAATGTATTGGCAAGGAGAAGCGGGAAGCATAAATAATTTGCTTTCTCAAAGCCTTGAGCACTTGCGTAGCAGCTCTCGTGATATGGTAAGAAAAAATCCATATGCAGCAAATATTATTGATACAATAGTAAGTAACTCTATTGGAACAGGAATAAAACCACAATCAAAAGCAAGAGATGGGGAATTTCGAAAGAAGGTGCAAGAATTATGGCTAAAATGGACAGATGAAGCAGACAGTAGTGGAGTAAGTGATTTTTATGGATTACAAGCTCTAGTATGCAGAAGTATGATAGAGGGAGGAGAATGTTTTGTACGTTTAAGAACGAGAAAGCTAGAGGATAGATTTTCTGTACCATTACAACTGCAAGTACTAGAATCAGAGCATTTGGACAATAAGAGCAATCAAACACTAGCCAATGGTAATGTAATAAGAAACGGGATTGAGTTCAATAGACTTGGGCAAAGAGAGGCATATTACTTATTTAGAGAACATCCAGGAGAAGGCTCGTTTGGAGAATCAGTGAGAGTACCAGCAAACGATGTTTTACATATCTATAGACCATTAAGACCTGGTCAGATTCGAGGAGAGCCATGGCTTTCTAATATACTGCTAAAGCTTTATGAGCTTGATCAATACGATGATGCAGAATTAGTGAGAAAAAAGACAGCAGCGATGTTTGCAGGATTTATTACAAGACTTGATCCTGAAGCAAATATTTTAGGAGAAGGCGAAGCAAATGAGCAAGGAGTAGCACTATCTGGCCTAGAACCTGGAACAATGCAGCTTTTAGACCCAGGTGAGGACATAAAATTTTCAGAACCATCAGATGTAGGAGGAAGTTATGAAGCATTCATGAGACAGCAGCTAAGGGCAATAGCAATAGGCACAGGGATAACATACGAGCAGCTAACAGGAGATTTAACAGGTGTTAATTATTCATCAATCAGAGCAGGATTAATAGAGTTTCGTCGTAGATGCGCTATGCTGCAACATAACATTATGGTATTCCAATTTTGTAGACCAGTATGGAGTAGATGGTTAGAACTTGCAACTTTATCTGGAGAACTTTCTACAACAGATAATCAAATATTTAAAGATGTAAAATGGATACCACAGGGATTTGATTGGGTGGATCCACTTAAAGACCAGCAAGCACAGCAAGTGGCAGTAAGAAATGGATTTAAGAGTCGAGCAGAGGTAGTATCAGAAATGGGTTACGATGTAGAAGAAATTGATCAAGAAATAGCAGAAGATCAAAAGCGTGCAAATAGTCTCAATTTAATGTTTGACTCTGATTGTAAAGGGTTATGATGCTCTTAGGAAAACCATTAATGCTTGAGCCAAGGAGTTTTGAGCTACTATCGCTATACAAAGAAAAACAGCCAATTTTCAAAAATCTCAAGCACTCCATCAAAAGTAACGTAGAAAGAACTGCAATTATACCAATTCATGGAATCTTGACGAAAAAACCAGGTGCGTTTGATGAAATGCTCGGGATGACATCATATGAGCAAATAGAAGCGCAAGTAAAGCAAGAATTAGCAGATAGTAGTATAGAGACTATTTTACTGGACATAGATAGCCCAGGAGGAGAGGTAAATGGAGTATTTGACTTAGCTGATTTTATCTATAGTGCAAGAGGAAAAAAGAGGATAATAGCGATAGCAAATGATGATGCATATTCTGCTGCATATGCTATAGCTTCTAGCGCTGAGAAGGTATTTGTGAGCAGAACTTCTGGTGTTGGCAGTATTGGAGTAATAGCAAGTCATATAGATCAAAGTGAATTTGATGAAAAACAGGGAGTAAAATATACGACAGTATTTGCAGGAAGTAGAAAAAATGATTTAAATCCACATGAGCCAATGACGTCTGAAAGTCTGGAAAGCTTACAAAAAGAAGTAGACCGACTATATGAAATGTTTGTGCAGCTAATAGCAAGAAACAGAGGTCTTTCAATTGAAAAGATTCGATCAACAGAAGCAGGGCTTTATTTTGGTGAAAATGCAGTAGAGATAGGCCTTGCAGACGGAATTACAATTCTTTCGGAGTTAAAATCTATTAATAAAAACAGGAGTATTACTATGAATGAACAAACTACAACTGACCTAGAAACTGATAATTTAACTAAGTATCGTACTGAAGTTCTTTAATTAATACGTTTATGTAACTTATCACGAATGCCAGAGAAAATAGGAGAATTTATTGAGCAGGGCGTAAGTGTTGAGCAAGCTAGGGAAGTTTTAATGGAACTGCTAGCAGAGCGAACGAAGAAGACAGAGATACTGAGTGCAATACCACAGAATTCAGGAGAAGAGTTGATGATGCAGGTAGCTAAAGCTAGAGCACAATCAAGTATTTAAGTTTTTTTATAACCGCCGTATATAGCATTGATAAAAGCGGCGGTAAGCAGTTAAGGAGAGAAATTTATGAGTTGTATAAGCGAACAAAATAATCTGGGTGAACTATTAAAGTATGAGGCATCAAGTCTATATTCAAGAGATCAGATAACAGTAGCCAAAGGGCAGAACCTAAAGCTTGGTACAGTAGTGGCTCTCGATAAAGATAGCATGGTTAAGATAATAAATCCAACTGCCACAGATGGTACACAAACAGCGATAGGTGTAATAGCAAGCGATGCAAACGCAAAGGAAAATAGTAAAGGAGTAATTATTGCTCGTGGTGCAATGCTAGCAGATCATGCAATTGTGTGGCCAACAAATATCACTGAAGAGCAAAAAGCTGCAGCAATAAAGCAACTTGAAGCACGAGGGATCATTGTCCGCAAGGGAGTGTAACTTAAATTAATAAGGGGGAAAAAGAATGCAAAATCCATTTACAAATACAGCATTTAGCATGACGGCACTAACAAATGCGATGAATATATTGCCGGTAAATTATGGACGTGTTGAAAATTTAAATTTATTTCCAAGTAGGTCAGTAAGATTTAGACATATTACAATAGAAGAGCACAACGGAGTGTTAAGTTTACTACCAACGCAAGTACCCGGAGCACCAGCAACAGTAGGAAAAAGAGGAAAAAGAAAGGTAAGAACGTTTACAATTCCGCATATTCCGCATGATGATGTAGTTCTGCCAGAGGAAATACAGGGAATAAGGGCATTTGGATCAGAGAGTGAACTTAAAGCGCTGGCAGATGTAATAACCGATCATTTACAGCTAATGAGAAACAAACATGCAATAACGTTAGAGCATTTGCGAATGGGAGCGCTGAAAGGAATAATTTTAGATGCTGATGGCAGTGAATTATTAAATCTGTACAACGAATTTGAAATCACGCCAAAAGTAGTAAATTTTGCACTAGGAACAGCAACAACAGATGTAAAACGTAAGTGTCTGGAAGTATTGAGGCACATAGAAGATAACCTAAGTGGTGAATACATGACTGGAATTCATGCCTTGGTAAGCCCTGAGTTTTTTGATGCACTAACTTCTCATGCTAAAGTAAAAGAAGCATATGAGAGATGGCAAGAAGGAGCAGCGCTAAGGAATGATATGAGGTCAGGATTTACGTTCTGTGGAATCACATTTGAGGAATATAGAGGGCAAGCAACTGACCCTGAAGGAACCGTAAGAAGATTTATAGAAAGAGATACGGGACACTGTTTTCCACTAGGAACAGCAAGCACATTTACAACATATTTTGCACCAGCAGATTTTAATGAAACAGTAAATACTCTTGGACAGCCACTATATGCAAAACAAGAACCAAGAAGATTTGATAGAGGAACAGATTTACATACACAGTCAAATCCTCTGCCAATGTGCCATCGTCCGGCCTTTTTGGTAAAAGTCGCTACAACATAACAATACTAACTAAAAAGCAGTGAGGCGTAAGACTACCCTATCAGCATATACCTTATTAGCATACTTATGAAAGAATGCAAGAAAATATTAAGCGATTGTTGAAAGATTGTTTTGCCCATTTAGGGAAGACAGCCTTGTATGAGTCGAAGGATAAGTCATATATGGTACAAGTATTAAAGCAAGAGCCAGATAAATTATACGAGATTGGTGAAGGACAATTTGTGGAAGAGATGCTTTTTCTTGAGGTAAACGTTTTTGATGTACTGAGGCCGATGGTGGGAGATATTTTTGTTATTGATGGTCGTAAATATAAAGTATATTCTCCACCGCTGCGAGATAATTCAGGAATAGTATGGAATATAAAATGTACAGTACTTGGAGAGAAGGATGTTTAACATTGAGGTTAATGAAAATATTGAGAGGATTATTCACAACATTGATGCTAACAAAGCCAAAATAGAATTGGCAGCGGTAATAGCACTAAACAAAACGGCATCATGGTTAAAAGCGCAAGCAACTAAGGAAATCAGTGAGGAAAAGAGAATAAAATTAACGGTAATAAGGAAAAGACTAAGGGTTGTTAAGGCTAATAGAAATACATTGACAGCTTTAGTTAGAGCAAACCTCTATGATGTAAAGGTATCATCAATTGGAAGAATGAAGCAAGGAAAAAAAGGGGCAGAAATTGGAAAATATCAGATTACAGGAGCATTTATAGCAACGATGCCAAGAGGTTATAAAGGAGCTTTCAAACGCGAGGGAAAAACAGCATTACCAATAAAGGAAGTTAAATTGCCATTGGAACCTGAAGCTTCAAGGATAATAGAGAATTTTGTTAATTATGAAGTTGAGGAAGTGTTTGAAAAGTTCTTTGAAAGTGAATTGAGTTATATTACAAGAAATGTATGAATTTTAAAGATTTGCATAATGCAATCTGCACTACGCTGAAGAGAGAAATACCAGCAATTCAAACTTGTGAGGTTTATCCAGCAATAAGGAAAGAATTGATAGCACCAGCGTTATTTGTAGAGCTTGTGAGTTTAGAATCGGGAAAAGATTCAGGAACGGAGGAATTGGCGCTGAGAGGTAGATTTGAAGCAAGAGTGATAGTTGATAGTACAATAGAAAGTGCACCGATAATTGTGAGAGAATTATCAGCGGAAGTTGCAAGAGTAGTAAATAAGAATACTTGGGAAACGGAAAAAATTTCGCCAGGAGAATTTATATCTGCGGAAACAGATGGATTTAGGCCAGAATTGGATGCATATTTAGTATGGATGGTAGACTGGGTGCATGAGCTACACTTAGGAAAATCAATATGGTCAGGAACTGGTATCATACCACATACAATAAGTGTTGGCGAAAATGTTAGACCATAATTTTGCAATTTCAGAGCTAAATAGAAAATTAGCGAATATCATTCGTATAGGGCTTGTAAAAGAAATAGATTATGAAAAAGCAAAAGTAAGAGTGAAAATAGGAGAATTTTTAACAGATTATTTACCGTGGATAACGAGCAAAGCAGGAAAAGATAGAGATTGGTCTCCTCCAGATATCGATGAACAAGTAATAGTATTTTCTCCTCTTGGAGAACTATCATTAGGAGTAGTATTGCCAGGAATATATCAGGAAAAATACCCTGAACCAGAGAATAAAAAAGAAATGAATAGTGTAAAATTTCAAGATGGAACAAAATTGTTATATGATAAAGAGAAGCATCATTTAGAGATTGAGGTAGTGGACAAAATAACACTAAAAGCTGGAGAATCAAATATAGAGATGACAAAGAGCGAAATAAACCTAAAAGCAAAAAGAATAAATCTAAATTAAATAGAAAAGGAATGAAAAAATCAGTTGTGCGAGTAGGAGATTATTGTGTAGAAGCAACACCGCATTTCTGCATTAGCGGCAGTAACAATGTTTTTGTAAATGGTAAGCCAATGTGCAGACAGGGAGACAGTTTTAGTGAAGGAAGAGCATTAACTGAAGGATCAAAAACAGTATTTGCAAATGGTCTTAGTGTAGGAAGAGTAGGAGATATAGTTTCATGTGGGTTTAAAGTAATAAAAGGCAGTGAAAGCGTCTTTGCAAAATAGAAATGAAGGGAATGGATGCTAAAACAGGTAAGGCATTAGAAGGTTTGGAGCATTTAAAACAATCAATTACTGATATTTTAACCACTCCTATTGGATCACGTATTATGAGAAGAGAGTATGGATCAAGATTATTTGAATTAGTAGATAAGCCAGTAAATCGTGATTTTACACTAGAAATTTACACAGCAACAGCAGAAGCACTACAAAAATGGGAAAAGAGATTTAAGTTAGAAAAAGTAAAAATAACAGAAGTGAAAGAAGGAAAAGTAACGCTTGACCTAGAAGGATTGTACTTACCAATGGGGGAAAAGATTCGCTTTGATAGAGTTGTGGTATAAAGATGGAGCAGCCTAACATTATTGAGCCACTGAACTTCGAAGAAATCTTTTCACGTATGAAGGAGGAGTTGATACGTCGAGACTCAAGTTTTACAGCATTAGTAGAAAGTGACCCAGCGATGAAGGTATTAGAAGTAGCAGCATGGCGAGAACTTTTGCTGAGAGAAAGAATAAAAGAAGCGGTAAAAAGTAATTTACTGAAGTTTGCGACGGGAAATGATCTTGATAATTTAGCTGAATTTTACGGAGTTGCAAGGGAAAAAGAAGAAAAAGATGAAAATTTTAGGAAAAGGATTAAAGCAAAAATAGTAGGCTGGAGTACTGGAGGAAATTATCGGTATTATGCATTATCAGCAGATACGAGAGTAAAAGATGCATTAGTAGAATCACCTGTACCAGGAAAAGTACAAGTTTCGATCTTATCAACACAATTATCCACAACTGGCATACCCCAAGAAGAATTACTAGAAATTGTCAGAAATCAACTAAACAGGGAGGATGTGAGGATTTTAACAGATACAATAGAAGTGGTAAGTTGCAATATTATAGAAGTAGATATCCACAGTAAAATTAGCATTAACAGACCAGACATCATTGAAACGGTGAAGAAGAAATTTATCGAAAAATTTGAAACAACGAAAAGATTAGGATGGAAAGTAACGAAATCATGGATTATAGCCAACCTGTTTGTGGATGGGGTAGAAAACGTAGAATTAATCGAGCCAAGAGAGGATGTTGTGGTACTGGGGAATGAGTGTGCTATTTTGCAAAGCTTAAATATTGAACTAATGGGTAAAAGTTAATGTTATTACCCCCAAACGCAACAAAGCAAGAAAAAGCGCTGGTTGATGCAATAGACTACAAAGTAGAACCAAGCAGGATAAGAGGATTTAAGTTTAATCCTAAAAATGAAATATTGCCATGGATAATAGAGGAATATGGGTTAGAAGAGATTCTGCGTTGGGCAAAAGAGAAAAGAAGAGCGATAAAAGAAGGAATAAAATTTCAGCGTTTAAGAGGAACACCAGCGTCACTGAAAATAGCATTAAAATGGGCAAGT
This sequence comes from Wolbachia endosymbiont (group A) of Sicus ferrugineus, assembly GCF_947251515.1. Lineage (NCBI taxonomy): Bacteria > Pseudomonadati > Pseudomonadota > Alphaproteobacteria > Rickettsiales > Anaplasmataceae > Wolbachia > Wolbachia endosymbiont (group A) of Sicus ferrugineus. The sequence continues at coordinate 1,248,267 of NZ_OX366370.1, read as the reverse complement.
ATAGAAGATATTACGATTATTGAAGAGCCACCTGGTAAACATTTCTTTGAATTACAGATAGGGATAAGAGACGTACCAAATGATTTTTTTGTTGATGCAGTAGTAGAGCTGGCAAAACTATCACTGCCTGTAAGATCCAGATTGATGAGGATTTTTAACGATTATTATAATGCGCAGAGATTTATATTGGATGAGAGTTTATTTGGAGATCTTCTTTCTGACTATTCGGGGGTAAAAATAGAAAAAGATGGACCAGTGTTATCATTTGGGAGAGTAAATTTTTTCAGGTCTAGTGGTCCAGTTATTAGGATTATAGAAAACTATCTACGCGATCATTATGAACGAGCTTTAAGCAATGATATATATCGCCTAGATGTAGCAATACTTGGAGAAACCGAGTCCCACATGAAGAATTACAGAGGCATCTATGAAAGAAATCATGTGTGGTATAACTTCAAAGCGCTATATCCGCTACCACAGAGCTTATTACCGGCAATTAAGTTTGCTAAAGCGCAGATAGTATTGTCGGATAGTTGGAATTTGGGAGAAATAAACGCATGTTTTCCGGTTACGAGCGTAGAAGAGGAAGGGGATAAATTTTTACTAGGAAGTAGCAAACTATCTGAACAACTGTGGAATTTAAAATACAAGCCAATTTTAGAAAGGTTTAGCGTTACTCATCATTACAAGGTAGAAGATTTTACCAACCAAAAAGTTATAAGATTTGGTATAGCAGAGCACTATGTTCATTATGAAAGCGATTTAGATTTAAAACAAAAGGATGCAATACATGAATTAGAAAGTTACATTTTGGTGTTTTACCCAGGTGTACTAACGTGGCACGAACATCGACATTTGAACAGGTCCTGGGAAGAAAAACAACCTATATGCTTAATGAGTTAAATACATATATTTACATCTTCACATAATGCATTAATATTCGGTAAAAGTGTGTGTTTTTTGAAAAAAAGAAGTTGCTTTTCCATGCCAAGACAGCTATAAATTAGGTAGGTGTAGGTAAACATAACAAATTGATCTTGCACTGAAGTGAGCCAAATTGGCCATTTTATGTATGTTTTTATAGTGAAGTATGAAATGAGGTTTAGCAAGGAAAAGAGAGAAGCTTTTAATAAGTCATTTTATGAATTATTAGAGAACTCGTTTAAGAATATTAATGAAAAAGATGAAAAAGGAGAAACGATACTACATAAGGCAGCAAGAATGTCGACAAGAGAAAAAGTAAGTTTTCTAGTCAAGAAAGGAGCGGACATCAATGCAAGAGATAACAAAGGTTTTACACCATTGCACTGGGCAGTATTTGCGAGAAATTTAGAAAATGTAAAAGTGCTGATAAGGGGAGGAGCAGAAATAAATGCCACTCAATATATCAGCGGATGTGCGCCACTGCACTCTGCATGTAGGATAGGGGCAGGAATTGCAATAATAAAAGAGCTAGTAAAAGCAGGAGCTGCCATTAATCAACTGGATAAATATGGTGCAACACCAATGTATTATATATGGGAGAGTGAAAGGTATTGCCTATGGGATAATGGAGAGAATGAAAAGGCGAGAAAATTCATGAGAGAACAAGGTGGAATAACAAAAAGTAGAAAAGTGACATGCTATGAAATAGAGAATTTAGTGGAAGAAATAGCATATATGTTGGATAGAAGCTATTTACCAGAGTTAAAAATAATAGAGATAAAAGAAATAAGAAAGAGAGATAAGGCGCTAATAAGGGAAGAGTGTAAAAATTTAGCAAGCAAGATAATGTGCAAAGTGAACGAAATGATTGATGAGGTGGTGAGAAGGAAAGCTTAAAAAAGGGACTTAATTTTAAAGAAAGGTGGGGTAGATTATGATAAAGCTTGGTAATACCAATTCCCATTACAAGGCAAACAGATGGACAATGATGGAAGAAAAGCCATAATGAAGCAAGTAAAATAGTTGAGGTATAAATGGCATTAAGATCAAAATTATTGGATGAAAAAGTAGTAGAATCAGCAAAAGAAATGCTGAAGAAAGTAAGGAACAATGCATATGTTTCAAAAAAACTAAATGCTGTAATTGCAGCAAAAAAGCATAGTATAACGGCTGTAGCAAAAATATATTGCATTTCAAGAAGCGCACTAACTTCGTGGGTAAAACTCTTGAAATTTGGCAGAAAAGAAAAACTGTTTACTCCTCCACAACGGCGTAGAAAAACTAAATTAAATCAGGATCAACTACGGCAAATTGAAGAGTGGATAGAAGAAAATCCTAATATTACCATTAAAGAAATGAGAATAAGAATCCAGGAAAAGTTCGGATTAAATATCAGCAAATCTACAGTACACCGCTATATGCAAAAGATGAAATTCTCATATATTACACCCAGACCAGTTCATAATGGACAAGATAAAAGCAAACAAGAGGAATTCAAAAAAAAATCTCAATGGAGCTATTAGCAAGTATCCAGAAAAAGAGCTATTTTTCTTTGATGAATCAAGGTTTGGCACACATTCAAAGGTTGGACATGGGTGGTTTAAAAAGGGGATTAGAACACAGGTTAAAACAAAATTAGTTAGGCAAAATTTCTATCTCTATAGTGCGGTTAATCCTAGAAATGGAGAGAGTTCTAGCTTATTTGCACCAAATGTCAACACTGATTGCATGAACATATTTCTTGAGCAGATGTCGCAATATCTAGAAACACGAGAGGCTTTTCTCGTTATGGACTGTGCTAGTTGGCATAGGTCAAAAAATTTAAAGGTAGCTAAAAATATCGACATTATATACCTACCTACATATTCACCTGAGCTAAATCTTGTTGAGAGGCTTTGGTTATATATAAAACAGAACATTTTGCGCAATAAAATATACGATACAATTGCTCTGCTTTAGGGTGCTTTGTGCAAATTTATTACTTCTCTTGCCAGCTCCACAATTAAACAACTCTGCAATTTCTCCTATTTGACTGACCAATAATGAGAATTGGTATTAGAAAATACTGCAGTCAAATTTCCTATAGATGGTTATATTGATAAAATCAATGCAAACGAAGGGGATTTTGTTAATGCTGGGCAAAAAATAGCTGACGTGGTTGATTTCGATCAAATTCTTGTGGTGTTATACGTTTCGGAAAATGAAGTAAATAAAATAGAGCTAGGCAGCACAGCTCAAATTGGTTTACTGGACGGAAAAGAATTGGCAGGTGAAGTAAGTTTTATTAGTAAAATTGCTGAGCCTAAAACTGGGTCTTATAGGGTAGAGGTAAAGGTAATTAATAATAAAATGATATCCTTGCAGGGACTAACTGCCAACGTAAGACTACCTTCAGGCGAAAGATTTGCATATAAAGTTCCTTCTTCAGCCCTGAGCTTAAGTGACGAGGGTGCTCTTGGAACAAAGATTGTTGATGACAATAATTATGTAATATTTGTACCAATAGAAATTGTTGATCATGAGAGCGATGGGGTTTGGATAGTAGCAAATAACGAAGGTAAACCCATAAAGTTAATAGTATTGGGCCACCTATTTGTTAAGCCTGGTGATAAGGTTTAAGACATAAGATCCTTTTTCATAGCTTATACTACGTTATACCAATCCCAGCGTCTAGGCACTGGTTTCTTGGTACTTATTCCACAATATTTTTTTTTCCTTCAATAAATTTTGCAGTTCGCCTTTTTCGTACATCTCGCGAGTGATGTCGCAACCACCGATAAACTCTTCCTTTATATATAATTGTGGAATTGTTGGCCAATCAGAAAACTTTTTTATAGATTCACGTATTTCATCATTCTCCAACACGTTAATATACTTAAACTTCACGTTCAATTTTTTTAGAATTGACACGACGAGTCCAGAGAATCCGCATTGAGGAAAATCAGAAGTGCCTTTCATGTACAACACCACATCATTTTCCGCTATATCTTTTTTTATTTGTTCAAAACTGCTCATAAATTCACCTTATTTTTAAGTATTAGTTTCCAGTTGCAAGGCGTGTGTAGACTGACCTTCCAGAGCTTTATATACCATTTTATGCTGTTCTATTTTTGTCTTTCCAAGAAAGCGCTTGGAGGTTATTTTTAAATGATAATGATCATCATCTCCAGCAAGGTCATGAACCTTTATATCAGCGCCGGGGAACGATTGTTTGATGATCCTTTCTAATTCGTGAATTGCAATGGTCATTAATTTGCTTTAAATTACAATACTTTCATTATAAATCTAAAACGACTGGGTGCAATTGAATTATTGATTATATGGTTACTAATATTGTAAAGACAGTAGATTCAGCGTGTTAAGTGCACTAGCAAGGCGAGATTTTAATTGATTTTCATATTTACTCCAATCTTGTATTGCCTTTCTTGCAATACCTGAATCAACTGCGGCTTTTGCAACAGCAGGAGATACTATAGAAATTAATCTTGGGTCAAATGGAGTAGGTATTATATATTCACGTCCATAGCTCATTTTACGACCGCCATAGGCTGCAGATATCTCGTCAGACACTGGCTCACGGGCAAGCTTTGCTATTGCATCTGCAGCTGCAATTTTCATCTCATCATTTATTGTTGTTGCATGTACATCAAGCGCTCCTCTGAATATATAAGGAAATCCCATTACGTTGTTGACTTGATTGTTGTAATCTGACCTGCCAGTTGCGATTATTGCATCTGGCCTCACAGATTTTGCAAACTCAGGCCTTACTTCTGGATCGGGGTTGGCGAGAGCGAAAATAATCGGGTCTTTGCCCATACTCTTTAACATCTCTTCATTTAACACATCTTTTGCAGATAATCCGATGAATACATCAGCGCCTTTTATTGTATCAAGTAGAGAACGTTCGGAAGTATCAATTGCATATTTTTCTTTCCACTCATTCATGTCCTCGTTTCTACCTTTGTATATTACTCCTTGTTTATCACACAGCACTATATTTTTAGCGCCCATGGACTTTAGTATTTCTAAACATGCAATACCGGCTGCTCCAGCTCCATTCATAATGATCTTAACGTCCTCTAATTTCTTTCCGACAATATCAAGAGAATTTTCTATACCAGCTGCAACAACCACTGCAGTTCCGTGCTGGTCATCATGGAACACTGGAATATCCATCAGTTCATTCAGACGTTTCTCTATTATAAAACAATCGGGAGATCTTATATCCTCTAAATTTATCCCCCCCCAACTTGGCCCAAGGTACTTTACTGCATTGATAAAATCTTCTATATTTTCTGTACTAACTTCTATATCAACTGCATCAATATCAGCAAAACGCTTAAATAAAACAGCTTTGCCTTCCATGACAGGTTTTGCAGCAAGAGGACCGATATTACCAAGCCCAAGCACTGCAGTGCCATTTGAAATGACAGCTACAAAATTGCTTTTTGCCGTATAATCATAAACAACCTCAGGATTTTTAACTATTTCAAGGCACGGAGCTGCAACGCCAGGAGAATAAGCAAGTGACAAATCATACTGGGTAGATAAAGGTTTTGTTGGCATGATTGAAATTTTACCAGGGTTACCACCTCTACTGTGATACTTAAGTGCCTCTTGTTTTGTGGTATTATCTAAATCATCGTTCATTCTTATATTTTAAGCTTGTAATTTTTAAGTATATGGAGTTTTTATAAATGTTCAATTGTAAACTATTAGCTTGTGAACTCTGTTGTACTTCTGTATAAGTTTACCTATTACGTAAGATTATATTACATGCTTAAGAAAAACGTGCCTAATTTGCTTACAATTTCTCGTGCACTTGCAATACCAGCAATAATATTAAGTTTTTATATAGAAAATAAATATGCAGGCCTGATAACAATATCAATCTTTGTGTTTGCGTGCATTACGGATTTTTTTGATGGTTACTTGGCGCGTGCGTGGAAAGTCCAATCAAAGTTTGGCAAGCTATTTGATCCAATTGCTGATAAATTAATAGTGGTTTCAACGATAATTATGCTAGTTTATAAGCAGAAGATAAATGATTTTACAATAGTACCATCGATTATCATCATCTGTAGGGAAATATTAGTTTCGGGTTTACGGGAGTTCCTTATAGCTATAAATGTTAGTCTACCTGTAAGCAAAGCTGGCAAAATTAAAACATTTTTGCAGATGGTTGCTGTAGTAGCGCTAATAATGAACGATTACGACACAACTCAATATATAGGTGCAATTTGTTTATGGGTTGCAGCTATTATAACTATGTGGTCAGGCTATAATTATATCCTAGCCGGCATCAAACAGGTTGACTGAATTTCTTGAGAAACAGTTAATATACAAAAATGGTTAACATTTTTATAATATTGACTGAATAGTTAAAATCCTGTATAATATATTAGTTCATAAATCAACGGGATCTATATGACTGGTAACCCTAAGACTACGTTTTCTCCTGGAGATTTTTGGCTGACAGTTGATAAGGAAGTCAAAAAAGAAAGGTCAGAACAAGAGTCATTAACACTAAAAGAAGAAGCGGAAAAAAAGAAGAAACTCGAACAGGAGTTATTAATGCTAAAAGTAGGAGAAGCAGAAAAAAAGAAGAAGCTAGAACAAGAGCTATTAACACTAAAAAAAAGAGAGCTATATAGACAATGTGTATCATTGGCAACAATGGTCCCATTTGCATTGCTGATGGCGATTGAACTGGAAAAAACATGTAGCGATCAGGTATTACTTGGCTTGATAAGTGGCGCGCTAAGCCACACTATATTACCTTCTATGGTCCTATCTCTTATTTGTACGCTATATTTAATTTACAATAATAGGAAAATAGCACAAAAAGAACGAGAGTTGGAGAATATTGAAAATGGAGAGGAAGTAAAGGAAAAAGGGCATAATATTTCTGATATAGGTCAGTGTTTGATCTATATTGAGGCTATAACAACTGCACTGATTATTGTAGGTATGATAATGGGTGAAACATCTTCGCTTGAAGCAGCAGAGGATACAATTTTATTTCTTGCCAATGCAATTGCTTTTCTTGTAACTCTTGTTTCTTATATTGATGAGCATGAAAAAAATAAGAAAAAGGAAACAGAAAAATCTAATCTTGATGAAAAATCTAGCAAGAAAACTAGCAATATATCTGTAGCCGGATTGGCGCTTGCTGGTTCTTCTATATTTTTAATAAGAAGGATAATGTTAATGGCATTAGCATCGTCCTTAAATCCTCCTGTTGGGCCTACTTTAGGCTTGATAGGTATTGCACTTTTTATGGTTGTACAGATATTAACTACACATTCCTACAGCAAAACGCTGAAAGATCCAAAAGTGGAAGGACAAGGTAAATCGAGGAATGTAGGTAGTTCTGACCGTAGTTATAAAGAGGAAGGACAGGCTATTGCCTAAGAAATTTATTTAAGTAATATTTAGGTCTATACTTTATTTTGATCGAAAAAAATCTTATGTATAAGACTTTAATCACGTGCTTTATTTTCCTAATTTGCTCCTTTACACAATCGTATGCGAATGATCTTGAAAAAACTGAAACTGAACTATATAAAGAAGCAGTTGAACTTTTTGACCAGAAAAAATATAAACAAGCTATTAGGGCATTTCAAAAGATAGAGGATTTGTATCCTTTTTCTTATTGGGCAATGAAAGCAAAATTATTATCTGGGGTTTCTCACTATAATATGGGTAACTATAGAAGTGCTGCAAGTGATATGGATGATTATATATATGTTTATTCAAATGGTGAAGATTTACCATATGTATACTACTTAAGAGTATTATCTTATTACATGCAAATTAATAAAGTGCAACTTGGACAGCAAACTGCATATAAAACTTTAGAGCTGGCTACAGAGTACATTAATCTCTTTCCAGGCAGCGAATATGTAGACGAGATGAAGGAAAAAGCAAAGCTGATCACAGAGCATATATCAACAAAAGAGTACTCTATCGGTAAATTTTACCTGAGGCGTGGTGAATATTTGGCAGCAATTAAGCGTTTCCAGAATATAGCAAGCTATAAAGATTCTAAACATTTTTCTAAATCTATTAACTATTTAATAGCAGCCCATTCAGCTATTGGCCTTGACTTAGAAGCTGAACAGTATGAAAGTATGTTATTAGCAGAAAACCTGCAAGATGCCAAGCCAGAGGCTTGAAAATTTGCTTTAGCTTTTTCTATGCTTTGATATATAATTAGGTTTTTAACTATTTGAATATGGCTGGTCATTCACAATTTTCAAATATAAAACATCGGAAAGGCGCTCAGGATGCAAAGCGCTCTCAAAAATTTACGAAGCTGATTAGAGAAATAACAATTGCTGCAAAGCAAGGGCTGCACGATCCCGAACTCAACCCGCGCCTTCGCTCTGCTATATTTGCTGCACGCAAGGAAAATCTACCAAAAGATAAAATAGAAACAGCAATAAAAAATGCAACTGGTAACGTTGCTGGAGAAAATTATGAGGAAATCCAATATGAAGGTCATGGCCCTTCTGGCACTGCACTCATTGTCCATGCCTTGACTAACAACCGCAACCGTACTGCTTCTGAGGTACGTTATATATTTTCTCGCAAGGGTGGAAACTTGGGAGAAACAGGAAGTGTTAGTTACCTTTTCGATCATGTAGGCTTAATCGTCTATAAAGCAGAGGGTGTGAATTTTGATGATTTATTTAATTATGGGATCGAGTTAGAAGTATTGAATGTTGAGGAAAATGACAAAGAAGGATTACACGTTATAACTTGTGAAATAAAAGATTTTGGTAAAGTACGCGATGCCTTTTATGCAAAATTCGGAGAACCAGAACTTGCTCGTCTTTCGTGGCAACCAAAGGATCTAGTTGAAATTAGCGATAAAGAGTTGATCGATAAATTATCCACATTGGTTGAAGAATTAGAAGATAATGATGATGTACAGTATGTTGAAGGTAATTTTATTTTTGTTGATGCTGTTTAAATGATGAAGCTGATTATATTTATACTGCTTTATATTTTACCAATATTTAATATACACGCCCTTAAGACTCCAGATAACAGTAAAGAGACTTTTTTAATATCCAGCACCATAAAATCTTCTTTTTTTGCCACGGGAATTGAGCAAGGGTTGGCGCCAAATACAGTGGTAAAATTGATCAACATATATAAAGATTTTGGTGTTGATTTTAAAAAAGACATTGTGCCGAAGAGTAAATTGGAGGTTCTTTTTGAGAGATCGCTCAGTAATCAGAAGACTGAAGAAAAGATTTTATATGCTTCACTGACAATAAACAAGAAAGCTATTAGTTTATATCATTATAAATCGCAAGACGGCAAAGAAAGGTATTTTAATAAAGAAGGAATAAGCTTAAAAAATGGCGAAATTTTTGCAAATCCTTTAAATGGAGATTATCGCATATCCTCAAAATTTGGCAATAGAAAGCATCCTGTTCGCGGTAAAATTGCTTTTCACAAAGGAGTGGATTATGCAGCTAAGCTTGGCACTCCCATATACCCTGCTGCAGAGGGTGTGGTAGAATATATAGGAAAGAATGGTGGCTATGGAAATTACATCAAAATAAAACACAAAAATGAATATTCAACCTGTTATGCGCATATAAGTAGATTTAGTGGCGATATAAAGTTAGGCTCTAAAGTAAAGCAGGGACAGGTAATCGCCTATGTTGGTAGCACTGGTGTTGCAACAGGACCCCATTTACATTACGAAGTTATATATAACGGCAAACACATCGATCCGCTTACGATAGCGCATAAAACTGAAGTAAAATTGCCTGATCATGAATTAAGAGAGTTTAAACTATTTGTAAATAAGATAAATAAAACGATCAACAGAGAGGGTTCAAGTGAAAAAGAAGTTTAAAGACAATATGGATAAGAATACGATAAACGATAGAAATTTAAGTCAACTCCGGTTTTTTCCTGTACTAATAGCGCTAGGATTAATTTTATCGCTGCTTTTTTTGGCATATGACAGCACAATTGCGCTTGGAGTTGCTGCTGTTTCAATTTTGACTTTTCTTCAAGGATTTTTTATTAATGACCCTAATGAAGCAAGAGTGATAGAGTTTTTTGGTCATTATATTGGAACTTATTTTAAGTCTGGAATATGTGTAACGCTTCCCTTTTCAAGCAAATATATAGTTTCCCTAAAATTTCAAAATATCAACACAGAAAAAATAAAAGTGAATGATGAAAATGGAAGTCCAATAGAGATTTCTGCAGTAATTGTTTGGAGAGTAAACAGCCCTGCAAAGGCGTATTATAATGTTAACAACTATCACGAATTTGTTTTTGTACAAAGTGACTCAGTAATAAGAGAATTAGCAAGCAATTATCCGTATGATAGCGAAAGCGATGAGGAATCTTTACGTAAAAATTCTGATAAAATTTCAGATGAATTGCGGTCAATGTTACAACAAAGATTAGATATTGCAGGAATTGAGATTACAGAAGCAAGAATATCGCATTTGGCGTATTCGTCCGAGATTGCACAAGCAATGTTAAGGCGTCAACAAGCACATGCTATCACTTCGGCAAGAAGGCATATAGTGCAAAATGCAATAGGAATTGTCGAGGAAGTAATAGCTCATTTTGAAAAAAACAAAAGCTTACAATTAGATGGCAAGCAAAAGGTTCAATTGATAAATAATTTGTTGGTTGCCCTAATCTCTGAGCAAGATGCACAACCAACGATTAGTTTGGATAATAATTAGCATAGAAGCCGATTGGGTTTCATGAATGCAAGTCACTGTTAATTTCTTGATTAATAGACTAAATGATGTTATAAATTACACGCATTAGGGGTGCTCTAGAAAAGCTGAGAGTACATAAAGTACAACCCTTTGAACCTGATATTGTTAAAGCAAGCATAGGAAAATGTATGTATATAAATATTGAAGAATGCTTCGGCTTCATTGCGTTAATTGCATCTCTAATTGGATTATCACCTCAAGTATATAAAGCATATATCACTAAAGTTACTCGTGATGTATCGATGCTAATGTTAGTAAACTATCTTATTTGTTCATTGTCTTGGATTGGCTATGGTCTTTACCAGAGCTCAATTTTTGTGGTGCTTGTACCAATTCTCATTGTTGATCAGTCAAATAGGAGAAATTGCAGAGTTGTTTAATTGTGGAGCTGGCAAGAGAAGTAATAAATTTGCACAAAGCACCCTAAAGCAGAGCAATTGTATCGTATATTTTATTGCGCAAAATGTTCTGTTTTATGTATAACCAAAGCCTCTCAACAGGATTGAGTTCAGGTGAATATGGAGGTAGGTATATAATCTCAATATTTTTAGCTACCTTTAAATTTTTTGACTTATGCCAACTAGCACAGTCCATAACAAGAACAGCTTCTCTTGTCCCTAGATATTGCGACATTTGCTCAAGAAATACATTCATGCAATCAGTGTTAACATTTAGTGCAAATAAGCTAAAACTCTCTCCATTTTTAGGATTAACTGCACTGTAGAGATAAAAATTATGCCTACCTAATTTTATTTTAACCCGAGTCCTAGTGCCTTTTTTAAACCATCCATGCCCAACTTTCGAATGTGTGCCAAACCTTGATTCATCAAAGAAAAATAGCTCTTTTTCTGGATACTTGCCAATAACTTCATTGAGATTTTTTTTTGAATTCCTCTTGTTTACTTTTATCTTGTACGTTGTGTACTGGTCTTGGTGTAATATATGAAAATTTCATCTTTTGCATATGGCGGTGTACTGTAGATTTGCTGATATTTAATCCGAACTTTTCCTGGATTCTTATTCTCATTTCTTTAATGGTAATATTAGGATTTTCTTCTATACATGCTTCAATTTGCTGTAGTTGAGCCTGATTTAATTTAGTTTTTCTACGGCGTGATGGAGGAGCAAACAGTTTTTCTTCTCTGCCAAATTTCAAGAGTTTTACCCACGAAGTTAGTGCGCTTCTTGAAATGCAATATATTTTTGCTACAGCCGCTATACTGTGCTTTTTTGCCGCAATTACAGCATTTAGTTTTTTTGAAACATATACATTGTTCCTTACTTTCTTCAGCATTTCTTTTGCTGATTCTACTACTTTTTCATCCAATAATTTTGATCTTAATGCCATTTATACCTCGCTACTTCACTTACTTTAGTATGGCTTTTTTCCCATTATTGTCTATCCGTTCTTTGTATAGTGGGGATTGGTATGAGATACCGCGGCAGTATGACGTAGGGAAACCTTTCTTGGGTTAGCTATAGAAGGTTAAGGGCTGCAAATTTTTCATTGGACAGGCTTCTTATACTTTTGGTGAGGTTAAATTTTGAAGTGAAAATTTTAATAAACAGCAAATAAACAAGTTTATCAAAAAAAGAGTTAAATGTTAGGATTTTAAATAATACAGCATTCCGGACAATTTAAAATCAACCTGGGATGGAGGAAGTTAGTGGCGGTCACATACTCTTTCATCACAATGATAAAGAAGCTTACCTTTATCTCTGACGTATTTTAAAGGAATTTTGGGATTATTGATGTCTTTACCACCAGTATCATGCCATTTCTTTTCCCATGTAATATAATATGGTTCAAGGTCTTGCGGCGTTAATTTATATATTTCTTTTAGCTCTATTCCTTCATAAATAGCAAATACCCAATCCACCTTTCGGTATTTTGCAATTATTGTAGGATTCATATGATGATGAGTAGAAAAGCTTTTTGTAAGAAGAGCATTTACTGATTTAAGCTCATATTCATTACCATACTCATCAATGGCATCATTTCCCTCGCGTGCTGGAAGAATAGTGAGTCCAGTTAGTAATAAGACTTGTAGGATTTTCCCGCCGTTATCCTGAAAGATATCATTTATACCGTACTTAACAGCAAACTCCTGATACTTCAGTATATGAGGAAATATATCTTTCAGACATTTTCTGTCTTGATCCTGATTTAGAAGTGCAGTAGGTTCAATACCAAGGGCATCTGCTATGCGCTCAACATTATCTATAGAGATATTTCTCTCACCACGTTCAACGGAGCCTATATATGTTCTGTGTAATTCACATAAATCAGCAAGAGTTTCTTGGGAAAGCCCTTTTATATTTCTTATCTTTCGTATATTCTGGGAAAGAAGTAACCGCAAAGATTGTTTTTTTATTTTTGTCATCTTTGTAAGATAATAGTTGACAATTATAAGTCTACAGACTATAAGTATCTTTCATATGGCACATATATTGGAAAAATTTAAATTTAATAATAAACCCACATATACTACAGATAGGGGAGCTGCATATTGTGGAGACTCTCTTAACCTATTGCCGCAATTACCAGATAATAGCTTAGATCTCATAATCACCAGTCCACCGTTTGCTTTGCAAAGAAAAAAAGAATACGGAAATGAATCCCAAGCCGAATATGTTGCCTGGCTTGGTCAATTTGCAAAATTAGTACATAGCAAACTCAAAGATACAGGCAGCTTTGTACTTGATCTAGGTGGGGCTTATGAAAAAGGCGTGCCATCCAGAAGTTTATATAATTTTAGAGTGCTTATGCATTTCTGTGATGATATAGGCTTCTTCCTTGCAGAAGATTTCTATTGGTATAATCCTTCTAAATTGCCAAGTCCAATTGAATGGGTAAATAAGAGAAAAATCAGAGCAAAAGATTCTGTTAATACAGTATGGTGGTTCAGCAAAACTGAGTGGCCTAAAGCAGATGTCACAAAGGTGCTAGTGGAATACAGTGGCCGCATGAAAAAACTTATCGAGAACCCAAAGGCTTATTATACTCCAAAAGAACGACCATCCGGACATAATATTGGTAGTAGCTTTGGTAAAGATAATGGAGGAGCTATTCCATCAAATCTTTTGCAGATTCCTAATTCAGAGTCTAACAGCCAGTATCTTGCTGCATGTAAGGAACTAGGTGTAAAAGAGCATCCAGCTAGATTCCCTGCTAAATTACCTCAATTTTTTATTCGGTTTCTAACACAACCAGGTGACGTTGTTTTAGATATTTTTGCTGGTTCTAACACAACAGGTTTTATATGTGAGCAAGAAGACCGTTACTGGTTAGCATTTGAAGAAAATAGAGAATATCTTGCTGCATCTACTTTTAGGTTCTTAGAAAAAGAACACTCAAAGGGAGAGTTAGAAATTATCTATCAACGCATTGTTCATGGTGAAGAGCAAGTGTTAAAGGCTAAGCAGTCTATATTGGATCTTAAGTTCACTCAGCAGTCATTAGTAGTTTAGTTATGCTCTTTGTTCATGGTTTTCCCGTTTTTAGCAATAATTTTTTATATAAGCATTTTTGTTGCCTATCCTCAACACTTTCCACATTAGCGTTACTAGCGGAAGTTACTCTTAAATATTTGTTCATGTTAGCCATAAATATTAAGAAATTTACCAAACGAAAAAAAAGGCAAAAGAAGCCCCGACTAATATCTATTTAAAAACATTGGCGTTTTTTTATGTTTTAAACGTCTAATAACCGCGACTTAGCTGCTTTTTAATGCAACTAACCTTTAGTCATAAATGTTTAAGAAATTTACTAAGCAGAAAAAAAGGCAAAAGAAATCCCGTGTTAGCTAGTTGTCACTCTCTAATCCTGCAAATTAGCGTTCTATACTGTCTTAAACGCTTTATAAGCGCGTTTCATCTTATATAGGTAAAAACCTAGAAATGTTGTGAAGACATAAGGTGCGCATAGTGCAAAAAATTAAAAATAAGACGCCAATTACGTAATACTGTTGTCGTTTAATCTGCACAGATTGAAGATAAATGAATACCTTCAGTACCATGATAAGGGGGCTGCCAGAGTTTGTCAAGTAGTTTTTCGTTTAATCCATTCTATGAGCTACCTGAAACTACAATATTTGTACAATTGGAAGATGGTTGCGGGAGTAGGATTTGAACCTACGACCTTCAGGTTATGAGCCTGACGAGCTACCGAGCTGCTCCATCCCGCGTCGTTGTTTATTTAGCTATTATACTTGCAATTATAGGATATACAAGGATAAAATCCGCTATGGGTCGTATATTAGTATATTTATTAACTTTTTTTTTGACATAATAGTTAGCTATATACGTCATAACCTACGTAATGAAAAATATAACTTGATACTGTGGTTTCCTGTGTGTCAGTGTGTAGGGATTTTAACCTATTTTTCCCTAAGTTTTGAACCAAGCTGCATTTTCACTATATCTATTTTTCTTTTGCTTCCACCTACACTAACTCTGATTGCGATACTGCACAAAAGGTACACAATACTATGCATTGCTTTAATTGCAGTGCTCATAGGATTTACAGCTAGTAAATTAAGAACAGCTTTAGTTGATACTCAAATTCTTGATAAAGAGAGATACGAAAAAGATATAATTGCCACAGTGAAGGACATTAATGACAGGGGCTCATACAAACAATTTCTGCTTTCTGTTACAAAACCCTCTACTATCTCAAAATCCTCTCCTGTCATCCCAGCACCCCCTTTTGTCATCCCAGTACTTGATACTGGGATCCAGAAAAAAAAGATATGGATTCCAGCGTTACGCGCTGGAATGACACCGGATAGAGCTCTAGATAACATCAGAATATCAGTTAGAACCAAAGTGGAAAAAGGCATTGAAATAGGCGATCAAGTAAAATTATCAGCAAAACTCTTCCCTCTAAAGATTGCGCCCTCGGAGCATGCATATGATTTTGCAAGAATAGCATATTATCATACCAATTCTCATTGTTGGTCAGTCAAATAGGAGAAATTGCAGAGTTGTTTAATTGTGGAGCTGGCAAGAGAAGTAATAAATTTGCACAAAGCACCCTAAAGCAGAGCAATTGTATCGTATATTTTATTGCGCAAAATGTTCTGTTTTATATATAACCAAAGCCTCTCAACAAGATTTAGCTCAGGTGAATATGTAGGTAGGTATATAATGTCGATATTTTTAGGTACCTTTAAATTTTTTGACCTATGCCAACTAGCACAGTCCATAACGAGAAAAGCCTCTCGTGTTTCTAGATATTGCGACATCTGCTCAAGAAATATGTTCATGCAATCAGTGTTGACATTTGGTGCAAATAAGCTAGAACTCTCTCCATTTCTAGGATTAACCGCACTATAGAGATAGAAATTTTGCCTAACTAATTTTGTTTTAACCTGTGTTCTAATCCCCTTTTTAAACCACCCATGTCCAACCTTTGAATGTGTGCCAAACCTTGATTCATCAAAGAAAAATAGCTCTTTTTCTGGATACTTGCTAATAGCTCCATTGAGATTTTTTTTTGAATTCCTCTTGTTTGCTTTTATCTTGTCCATTATGAACTGGTCTGGGTGTAATATATGAGAATTTCATCTTTTGCATATAGCGGTGTACTGTAGATTTGCTGATATTTAATCCGAACTTTTCCTGGATTCTTATTCTCATTTCTTTAATGGTAATATTAGGATTTTCTTCTATCCACTCTTCAATTTGCCGTAGTTGATCCTGATTTAATTTAGTTTTTCTACGCCGTTGTGGAGGAGTAAACAGTTTTTCTTTTCTGCCAAATTTCAAGAGTTTTACCCACGAAGTTAGTGCGCTTCTTGAAATGCAATATATTTTTGCTACAGCCGTTATACTATGCTTTTTTGCTGCAATTACAGCATTTAGTTTTTTTGAAACATATGCATTGTTCCTTACTTTCTTCAGCATTTCTTTTGCTGATTCTACTACTTTTTCATCCAATAATTTTGATCTTAATGCCATTTATACCTCGCTACTTCACTTACTTTAGTATGGCTTTTTTTCTATTATTGTCTATCCGTTCTTTGTATAGTGGGAATTGGTATTAGAACGTTAGTTAAGCGAATTGAGATTAATTTTGAGGATGTGAACATCGTGTTTAGAGTGAAAGAGCTTCCAGACTCTTCTCATGGGGAGAAAAATCAATACTTGCAATGTTGTTGTAGGGGTAGTCATCCCGCTACTTGTTAGCGGAATCTATGCTAAGAGATACCGCGGCGGTATGACGTAGAACTGCTGTCATCCCGCTGCTTGTTAGCGGGATCTAGAGATACTGTGGCGGTATGACGTGTTGCTTGGGTCAGCTATACCTTTTTTCTACTTAGTTTGGGTTATGCAAGAAGTCTATTATAATCAGGCTTTAAGTGTGCGGAAGTAATTTTTTGTATTAGAGTAAAAAATTTTTTCTATAGCTAATCAAAGTGGGATCAAGAGAAACTTATCACTTTCTTTACAAAGGGTTTGATGTTACCATTTGATGAACTATTCTGAATTTATTGAATGAACATTAACATAAAGAATCTAGTTCATGCTTTTTCTAAATTGCCAAGTTTAGGACCATCATCATCACGCAGGTTGGTTATACATTTACTCCAAAACAAAGAGAAAGTTATGCTACCACTTGTATCTTTGATTAAAGAGCTAGCAGATCTTATAGTAGAATGTGAGATTTGCGGAAATCTAGATACTAAATCACCTTGTTCTATTTGTACTAACCCAAAACGTGACACTAAGTTACTGTGTGTAGTAGAAGAATTGGGTGATCTATGGGCGTTTGAAAAAGGAAATATATATTCAGGTTTATACCATGTTTTGGGGGGCAGATTGTCTGCAATAAATGGCATAGGTCCAAAAGAACTTAATCTTGATACTATTCTGGAAAGAGTGACAAAATCTAAAGTTGAAGAGATAATTATTGCAATTAATCCGACATTAGAGGGTCAAGTTACTGCACAATATATAATTGAATTGCTAAAAGACTTGAATGTGAAAATATCACGTCTTGCTTGCGGCATACCAATGGGCGGAGAAATTGACTACCTAGATGAAGGAACGCTGAGGATAGCACTTACTTCAAGACAGGATATTAAATAATTATCACAGTCATTCAATTTCTTTTTAGCAAGCTATAAGTTTTTTATCATACTACCACTACTTATAAAATACTAAATTTTAGTGACATACTTCAGCCTAAAAACTTGCTTTACTAAATTCTTGAAATATTGTACATTTAAAGCATAGTGTTTTAAAATGAGGGAGTTATGTTAACTTTTGTACTAGATGGAGTACATAATACTTATAATTGGTTAATCAAAAAATTAAGATCAACCCCTCTTGATTTCATTGCATTATTTAACAAAGAATACGCAGATAGTAAACGAATTGGATACATATTAAAGGATATAAAGATTGACTTAGGACTACAAGTGCCTAATTTAGAAGTGAAAAAATTAAAAGAGTTTGATTTTAAATTAAATGATCTACTTTTAACAAAAAGCGATATTAATTTTCACAATATAGAGCTACCACAAAAAAGAGATCTTCCTATATTATTAGATAACCCACCTAATGTCAGCGAAATAATAAGAAAATTAAATCTAGACGAATATGCTCGATATATTGATAACCTAAGCTTTATATTTCCATTAATGCTGGTGTATAAAAACTTTGTGCATAGTGACTGGGTATCTGATAAGTATGGTAATTCTGCACTAATAGAATTAATAAAAACTTGTGATAGTAGGAAAATCATGGAGGAAAAAATAGACTTATGGAAGGAAAAAGGAAAGTTAACAATAGATATCAGTTTGGATGCAAGAAGCTTAGTTTATATAAACGGGATGTTTCCTTTAATACAAAAAGCTATTAAAAACAGGAGTTTTATAATTCAAAACTATTCTGGACTCTATGAAAGTGGAATTGAGCAACTAGTCACTGAATTCAAAGATTGTAAAAGTTTAAAGGAAACACAGGAAGTAATAGACGATCTTACACAAAATTACGTGCAATACATGGAAAGATGCATAGAAGAAAAAACAGGAATAAAAACTATCACATATGATCCATATGGTGTGCTTGATCCTGTAAGTAGCTTGAAAAACATTTCTATTAATGTGTTAGAAAAACATGGATTACTAAGTAAATGATTGTGATATAAGCCTGGACTCTTAACTTATAAAATACTATAGTAAAATATAGCGTAAGGGTCTTATGTGCTTAAAAAAACTTGTATCGTTAATAACGTTCAAGAAGAAAGAAACAGCGCCACCACTTCAAGTGGCGGCTTGGGAAAATGACCGTCTAAACTATAAGCAATTTTCAGGCAAATTCAACACTATAATTAAAACGATTGATCAGTCTTTTACAATAATATCTTTAGAAGGATATGATGGATGGGGTAAGACGTTTTTTCTGAAAGAGTGGGTAAAAGAGTTAAAACAGCAAAATGAAATTGCAGCTTACTACAACGCATGGGATACCAATGCACTGGATCAACCACTTCCTTCTTTTTTAAATTTTCTATTTGAAGATTTATTTGCATCGTATGAAGTAAAAAGAAGCGTTATACAACAGTTCAAGAACATAAACCAAGAACTATTTTCTCTAAACACACTAGGAAAGCTGATCAGTAAATCTCCACTTGCTATGCTTTCCGTATTGCTTGACGCTACAAAAGAGGCTGATAGGAAAGATATTGGTTCTGTACTGAGAGAGTTGAATACTCTTCAAAGAAGAGAAGAAAACATTAAGGATTTTAAAACACAATTGGCAAAAGTAGTTAATAGAATTAGAAAGGACAAAAACATTTATATAATGGTGGATAATCTTGATGTGTGCCGCCCTAAATTTGTTGTTGATTTTTTGGAATCTATAAAGTATATGCTTGATGTGGAGGGGCTGGTTTTCATTATTTCTGTAAGTAAAGATAAGAGCAATGTGCATAAAGCCATTAGCACGATACTTGGACCAAATTTTGACCTAAAATCTTTTACTGATCTCTCTTTACATTTATCGAAGCAACCGATAGAAAAATTTACAAAAGAACTATTTGAAAATATTAAATTACCGAAAAAGTCAAAAAATTTGATTGTAGATAGTTTTATATTTTATGCAGAAAGCCTTTTACTATCGTTAAAAACAATAGAATACTGCGTAAAAAAAATAAAGCTGTGTCTTCTAAATTACACAAGAGAAGAATTACCTGCTCCAAATTTGTTTTCGTTTTTGGTAATACTGCAATCAGTAAATACTGATTTGTATGAGGAGTTAGATTCCTCATGTCAAAGAGCATTGGAAAAAATTGAAAATGAATATAAATCTTTAATTCTAAATGGTCAAGAGGAATGGGAAAAACTTAAAACCTCTCTAGAAGCTGCTTTTGCAGAGAAGGAATCAAAAATTAACAAAGCTATAAAGGATATAATATTTTGAAAAGATACCCTACCTTTGCATATACAAAGATAGGGTAATATTTGATTAACGCCCCTTTACTATGTTATTACCTTGTTCAAACTTTCTGATTAATTCGCTTACGTTGACATTAGATAATTTTTTACCTGCAGATTTGTCATTATGTGAAGCATCAGGTTTACGAAGGTCTTCCTTACTGTTACTCCTAGTAATATTACATCTGACAATGTTTGAATTATTAGACTTATCGCTTATATCTGAAATATTGCTTTTTTCACTACGTGAAGACGAATTACTCGACATATTGTCTAAGCTAAAGCGCTTTTTACCTTGATAGATTGGATTCCAATCAAGTGGATTGTAAGTTTTTTTGCTAGTCTCAACCTTTTGGTTATTTTGCTGTTTAGGAGAAAAACCTAGGTTTTCTCTTTCTTTCTTGCTTAGTGTTTTGAGAAATTTTACGGTTTCTAATTTATCAGTTGCTTGTACTTGATGTAAATCAAAGCTTTTTTGATGGTTATCCTGCTTAACATTTTCCATCATTTTATCTTTTATTGTTCTATCCTCATCATCAGAAGTGCTGCTACTAATACCAATTCCCACTATACAAAGAACGGATAGACAATAATGGGAAAAAAGCCATACTAAAGTAAGTGAAGTAGCGAGGTATAAATGGCATTAAGATCAAAATTATTGGATGAAAAAGTAGTAGAATCAGCAAAAGAAATGCTGAAGAAAGTAAGGAACAATGCATATGTTTCAAAAAAACTAAATGCTGTAATTGCGGCAAAAAAGCATAGTATAACGGCTGTAGCAAAAATATATTGAATTTCAAGAAGCGCACTAACTTCGTGGATAAAACTCTTGAAATTTGGCAGAGAAGAAAAACTGTTTGCTCCTCCATCACGCCGTAGAAAAACTAAATTAAATCAGGCTCAACTACAGCAAATTGAAGCATGTATAGAAGAAAATCCTAATATTACCATTAAAGAAATGAGAATAAGAATCCAGGAAAAGTTCGGATTAAATATCAGCAAATCTACAGTACACCGCCATATGCAAAAGATGAAATTTTCATATATTACATCAAGACCAGTACACAACGTACAAGATAAAAGTAAACAAGAGGAATTCAAAAAAAAATCTCAATGAAGTTATTGGCAAGTATCCAGAAAAAGAGCTATTTTTCTTTGATGAATCAAGGTTTGGCACACATTCGAAAGTTGGGCATGGATGGTTTAAAAAAGGCACTAGGACTCGGGTTAAAATAAAATTAGGTAGGCATAATTTTTATCTCTACAGTGCAGTTAATCCTAAAAATGGAGAGAGTTTTAGCTTATTTGCACTAAATGTTAACACTGATTGCATGAATGTATTTCTTGAGCAAATGTCGCAATATCTAGGGACAAGAGAAGCTGTTCTTGTTATGGACTGTGCTAGTTGGCATAAGTCAAAAAATTTAAAGGTAGCTAAAAATATTGAGATTATATACCTACCTCCATATTCACCTGAACTCAATCCTGTTGAGAGGCTTTGGTTATACATAAAACAGAACATTTTGCGCAATAAAATATACGATACAATTGCTCTGCTTTAGGGTGCTTTGTGCAAATTTATTACTTCTCTTGCCAGCTCCACAATTAAACAACTCTGCAATTTCTCCTATTTGACTGACCAACAATAAGAATTGGTATTACAAGTTAATTCTGGCCAACCAATGGTTTGAATAACATCATCACGTTTAATGTTTAATCCCAATTGATTGGCTAGTTTTTCTTTTATCGTTCTTTGCATTTTATTCAGAGGATATCTTATTTGTTGTTCTAAATCTGTGATTTCTGAATGAAAAGTTAAACGGTCTGCTATTTTTTCAATGCTAAGGGGTATATGTTTCTCTAACGGTACATCATTTTCAAAATCATTAAGGAATTGTTTGAATAAAACGCGAAAAATACTAACACACAATGTAGCTCGTTTATTTACTACTTAAATGTCATTAATGTAAACCACACCATGTGAAAACTTTAGTTGTAGAAACTTTTTTGGTAATTTAGGTTTGACTTCCTTTAGTGAAATAATAGGAAATATTTGCGTAGAAACATTAGCAATTAATTCTGGTATAGCTGCTTCACAAAGTATTTCATTTAAAGTTTTATGCTCACAAAAAAGATCAGACATTTTTACAATAGGTAAAACTAGTGGCAAGTTTGGTATATTTTCTCTTACGGTAATTAGGATGGTGGGCTGAATTCTCAGTTTATCTACGGTTAAATGTACTGCATCAGTGCAAAGGTCAAGAATAATTACGCTTACTATACTACCTTGGCTGCTTATGTGGTAAACTCCTTCTGCTGCTCTTCGCCAGATTAATCTTGAGCTGCTTAATAAATCCTCGAACCAACTTGCAATTTTTTCTAAGTTAAGGTTGGTTGATAGTAGGTGAAATCGTTATTTTTGATGTGTATTTGGTAAAATGTAGCGACAACAATCTTCACAAATCATGTCATCACACTCTTCATCAAAATCTCGACTAATAGGAATTTCATTATTACAATCTGGGTAGAATACGTTAGGCCAATCTAGATGGTCTTCTATGCGGGAACAAATAACAAAATCAACTTCTTTTAGCTTAATAAAGCTGAGGTCAGACAACCACAATGCAGTTTCTAAATAAGCTTTACTAGGATCAATCCAAGAGTCATGAGATCTCAGAATATCTGCAATAGCTTGCTTTTGGGAGGATTGTAAGTCCATAGGCTTCTTTCATTAATGATTTAAAATCTTCACGCTCTTTTTTATTAAGTATGTGCTCTGAGTAATAAATAATAGTATAATGTTCATTTCTTTTAAAGAACAGAGTTACTTTCTTCTCTTGAAATACAATACGAATAGATTCAATAAGTGAATTATCTTGCTCAATTGTTAGTTTTAGCATTTGTAATTCTTGAGCAATTGAGTTAACTGGATTAGTAACTACAACTCATACCAATTCTCATTGTTGGTCAGTCAAATAGGAGAAATTGCAGAGTTGTTTAATTGTGGAGCTGGCAAGAGAAGTAATAAATTTGCACAAAGCACCCTAAAGCAGAGCAATTGTATCGTATATTTTATTGCGCAAAATGTTCTGTTTTATGTATAACCAAAGCCTCTCAACAGGATTGAGTTCAGGTGAATATGGAGGTAGGTATATAATCTCAATATTTTTAGCTACCTTTAAATTTTTTGACTTATGCCAACTAGCACAGTCCATAACAAGAACAGCTTCTCTTGTCCCTAGATATTGCGACATTTGCTCAAGAAATACATTCATGCAATCAGTGTTAACATTTAGTGCAAATAAGCTAAAACTCTCTCCATTTTTAGGATTAACTGCACTGTAGAGATAAAAATTATGCCTACCTAATTTTATTTTAACCCGAGTCCTAGTGCCTTTTTTAAACCATCCATGCCCAACTTTCGAATGTGTGCCAAACCTTGATTCATCAAAGAAAAATAGCTCTTTTTCTGGATACTTGCCAATAACTTCATTGAGATTTTTTTTTGAATTCCTCTTGTTTACTTTTATCTTGTACGTTGTGTACTGGTCTTGGTGTAATATATGAAAATTTCATCTTTTGCATATGGCGGTGTACTGTAGATTTGCTGATATTTAATCCGAACTTTTCCTGGATTCTTATTCTCATTTCTTTAATGGTAATATTAGGATTTTCTTCTATACATGCTTCAATTTGCTGTAGTTGAGCCTGATTTAATTTAGTTTTTCTACGGCGTGATGGAGGAGCAAACAGTTTTTCTTCTCTGCCAAATTTCAAGAGTTTTATCCACGAAGTTAGTGCGCTTCTTGAAATTCAATATATTTTTGCTACAGCCGTTATACTATGCTTTTTTGCCGCAATTACAGCATTTAGTTTTTTTGAAACATATGCATTGTTCCTTACTTTCTTCAGCATTTCTTTTGCTGATTCTACTACTTTTTCATCCAATAATTTTGATCTTAATGCCATTTATACCTCGCTACTTCACTTACTTTAGTATGGCTTTTTTCCCATTATTGTCTATCCGTTCTTTGTATAGTGGGAATTGGTATTAGCTCAAATAATCGAGAAAAAAGAGAAAATTAAAGATCTTAACAATAATTATAAAGGTGATCAGCTAGGGCGAGAGATATCGAAATTATTGAACGCTGGTTCGCAAAAGGAAAATATAAACTCAAACTATAATGATGGAGAGCCTATATTCCAGACTCGTGAAGAGGCATCGAATTATCCTCCGCAAAAGAAAGACATAAACTCAAACTCTGTGAGAGGAAACTATAATGATGGAGAGTCTATATTTCAGACCGTTCAAGAAGCCATACGCGTCAAGTTAAGGCCCAATATAGCACCATTTAAAGTGGGTATCTTGTTTGTTACATTTATTTTTTTGGAAGTTTTGATCTAAAATAAGATAATTCTTTTAGAAGAGTCTATAAATTACTAGCTTTATTACTTAATATCTAAAATAATTTTTACCACTTTTCTTTTTCCTTATGCTACTTTCCCTTAACTTGACGCGTATGGTTCAAGAAGCACGGAACTATCATCGGCAAAAGAAAGGTATAGACTCAAACCCTGTAAGCAAAAAACCACTTGCACCACCAGTACCTCCTAAAAATTATACGGAAAAAGTTACGCAAAATAGAAATAATAATATTATTGAAAGAGGAGGTCGAAGATTCGTATAATTTCTTGCATATCCGGTTCATGGCACATTGTTTCAACTTACACTTCTTTAATCACTGTGCTAAATTATATTGTAAAGCAGCCAAATCAATATAATAGAATGCGCTAAGCTTTAAGCATAGAAACCACTTTATCGTAACTTGGCAATGATTTAATTTCTCCAATTGCAGCTAGAGTGGTTTTTTCATGCTGAGATAACAATTCTTTTGCTGCTTTTTTTACGTTAGCAGTGGTAACTGAACTAATTTTTTCTATTAATTCATTTTTACTGATGTACCTATTATAGTTACCATAGTAGTGCCCCAATGTTTCAGCGCGTGAGCTCACACTTTCGCGTGACATTAAAATTTGGGATTTTACTCGCTCTTTTACTCTATTTACTTCTTCTTCCCTCAGATTATCTGTAGACAGCTTCTTCAACTCTGTCGTCATAGATTTTAAAAGCTTATCTAAGTTACTACTGTCTGTACCAGCAAAAATGGAAAACATTCCTGTATCAGTATAGCTGGAATTAAATGAATAAACAGAGTAAGCTAATCCCTGCTTTTCCCTTACTTCCTGGAACAGACGTGATGACATTCCGCTCCCTAATATAGAATCAAGCACTTGAAACGTGTGATATTTATCGTCATGGCGAGAAACACTAGGTAGACCAATTAGCAAGTGTACCTGATCTAATTTACGATGTTCTAAATACTCACCACCAGTACAGCTCGCATTTTGGCTTTTTTTCAGCTTTTTAGAATGAATCTTTGAGAGAAAATCTTTGGTTAATGCAATAACTTCTTCATGTTCAACATTTCCTGCAACGGTAAATAGCATATTCTCGCCAAAGTAATGTTCATTTATGTAATTATCTAGATCTCCTCGAGTAAAAGATTTTACAGTATCTTGCGTGCCTAAGATTGACCTGCCAAAAGGTTGATCTTTATAAGCTGCCTCAAAATATTTATCGAAAACAATGTCACTTGGTGAATCATTAGTTTGAAAAATCTCTTGTATTACAACGCCCTTCTCACGTTCCAGTTCATCTTCTGGAAATGTTGAATTCATCAATATATCTATTAATATATCAATACCAGTTTTTATGTCTTTCTTGAGGACTTTTGCATAATAGGTGGTGCTTTCCCTACCGGTGCTGGCGTTGAAAACCCCACCTATGTCGTCAAAAGCTTTTGCAATTTCAAACGCAGTTCTTGTCTTCGTTCCTTTGAAAGCCATGTGTTCTAGAAAATGGGATATTCCATTTTGATTTGCACTTTCCGCTCTACTGCCAACACCAACTCGTATGCTTAAAGCTACGGAATCAACATCACGCACCTGCTCAGTTATTATGCGCAGACCATTATCTAATTTTGTTACCTGAGGTGTATTCATCTTATGTATTCTTTTTTAAATTTTCTTCTGCAAAATCCCAATTAATCAAATGGTCAAGGAAAACTTTTATGTAGTCAATTCTACGATTTTGACAATCTAAATAATAGGCGTGCTCCCAGACATCCATAGTGAGTAATGGAACTTGGCCATAAATTAATGGCAAATCTGCATTTGGAGTTTTGGTGATTTTGAGCTTTCCTTTTTCGAGCACTAACCATACCCATCCACTACCAAATTGGCTTACTCCATGATTGGCAAATTCCCCATAAAACTTATCAAAACCACCGATATCATCTTGAATTTTTTTTGCCAGAAAACCATCATCTTTAGGCTTACCACCACCATTTTTTTTCATTGAATTCCAATAAAAAGTGTGATTCCAAACTTGTGCTGCATTATTAAATATGGGAACTTTATCACTATTACCATGAACTTTCGTTATTAATTCCTCAATTTTCACATGTTGATAATCTGTATTTTCAACTAGCTCGTTGAGTTTATTTAAATATCCTTTATGGTGCTTATCATAATGAAAATCTAAGGTTTTTGCAGATATGTAAGGCTCTAAAGCTGTTTTATCATATGGTAATTCAGGTAAAGTAAAACTCATGACAATCTCCTTATTTTTGACCTACTTGGATGGTAGGGCAATATATGCTTTTGTGCAACATATAATTAATAGCTAAAACACTTAGATATCTATTGCATTATTCTAAGTTTTATATCACAATAAAGGTGTCAGGTGTATATGAAATTCTTAAAGAAACATATGGAAATTTCACAAAATATGCTAAATATAGTACTATTCCTGCTATAGAAAAAAGTGATAACAGTAGAGTTTCACAAAACAGCTTCTATAAATCTGTATACTATATTGATAGTGCTTTAGGGCCAATCAAGAATATGATTGTAGGAGTAAATTATGATTTCGACACTCCAATAATGTGTCTGGGGAGAAGAAATAAAAGAGTTTACGGTAAAGAGTATAATCTAGATCATGCTAATATTGCAAACTTATTACTTGTGCTCTATACAGGGTTTGCGTATGTTACGTATTTGCCATACAAATTGTTTTCACATCTAAAAGGAACAGACGGTCCAAAATCTCTTGTAGAGTATGCCAATAATTTGCAGGGCAACGCAGAAACACATGGTGAACCTCTCGCTAAATTCTTAAGTTTAGCTCTATCTTGCATTATCTCAACTGTCATCTGGACTGCCGCATTAACTATTACACTACTGGTTTGGGCTGTTGATAAAGTGGCAAGTAAGTTTAGTGACGCAAAGACTAAAGCTGCTAACCACCATGAAAATACTGTTACTGCAAGCTAATCTGCACAATATGGCTTTAACATCTAGCCATGGGCATTTTGTATTTGTGAATCTCAGGGGTGCAGGCCAGACGTCATACCACGATTCATTCGCGGTATCTCACCATAGATCCCGCTGACAAGCAGCAGGATGACGCTTGTCAGTAAACCTGAATTACTTTAGCTATGCAATGAGATTTCCTAAAAAACACTTTGCAGCCAATCAATCCTTGATATAAAAAAAATTCCTTTAATAATAAGGCATGCTAATCAGGAATTTAATCAAACAAGCGACTAAAGTAGGAAGCAGTGAAAATGCAATACGATATATTGAGTATCTCTATCAATTTGAGAAGTTTAGAAACACATTAAACCTCACTTTGTCACTAATAAAGCAAAATAGGCTTTCGTTTGAAATATACCAAGAGGGATTAGTGGATATGGAAGAAGGGGTGTGTAAGACAATCAGGTCTTCCTGTGTAAATAGGTATGTTATTGTGCTGAGAAGGTCAAATCCATACATTATAGTGCATGAACTTTCACATATGGTTGAAAATGAGCTTAACTTGAGCCTAGAGCAGGAATTTCTCCATAAGGTTTACCAGGATATTGAGCAGAATTTAAGGCAAGCAAATGTTCTTGTGCAGAAAATTATTAGCCAAGTTATATTTAAGGAGATACAAGCTTATCAAACTGCAAAGTCACGCGCATCTGAATTGTTTGCACGCTATTTTGAGCTATTTGCTTGGGCACAAGAGGTTTATCCTAAGGATAAAGAATACTTAATTCGCACTCAAGATTTAAACAAAGTGTTCCTTGCTACTGATCAATGGAAAAAGAGCTGCCTGGATCCACAAATGATGGATAGAATAGATAAGGAAATCAAGGAATACAGCAATAAAACCGCCACTAAAGACGTAACCAAAGTGCAAAGCAGTTGGACTAATAAATTTTCTCCTGGGGGCAAAAAAATTAGCTCTATATTTGGAGATGACAATTAGCTTAGTATAGCTAGTGCAGGTTTTCCTACGTCATACCGCCGCGGCGCTAACACGTAGCGGAATGACGGTTGTCGGTAAATCTTTTAGCTATAGAAGTTAACTTTGCAGTTAACTTCTATAGCGTTTCAAGGTATAGTTTTTATAATAAAGTGTTCGAATATACATGAAAACCATTTTAGCTGTTGAAACAAGCTGCGATGAAACTGCAGTAGCGATTGTAAATAGTGACAAGCAAGTCCTTGCTCACGAAATTCTCTCCCAAGCAGAACACAAAAAACGCGGTGGGGTGATCCCTGAAATAGCGTCACGTGCTCATATGGAGCATTTAAGTGGTCTAATAAAAAGCGCCGTGGAAAAATCTAACCTTAACTTTTGTGATCTCAATGCAATTGCAGCAACATCAGGACCAGGACTCATAGGTGGATTAATAGTTGGTACAATGATGGCTAAAGCAATTGCACATGTAGCACAAAAACCTTTTATTGCAGTTAATCACTTAGAAGCGCATGCATTAGTTATTAGGTTACTGCATGAGGTGAAATTTCCGTTTTTAGTTCTATTAATATCAGGCGGCCACTGTCAATTTTTAATTGCACAAGATGTAGGTAAATATATTAAACTTGGAGAAACACTTGATGATTCGTTAGGGGAAGCATTTGATAAAGTTGCTAAGATGTTGGGTTTAAGCTATCCCGGAGGCCCATTAATTGAAAAGTTAGCTAAAAAAGGCAATGGTGCAAGATTTAAACTGCCAAGGGCGATGATAAAACGTTCTGGATGTAACTTTTCGTTTTCTGGAATCAAGACAGCAGTAAAAAACTTAGTGCAGAAACTCGAAATGAGCGAGCAAGATGTGTGTGATATGTGTGCTTCGTTTCAAGAGTGTATTAGTGACATACTGCTGGACAGGGTTAGTAATGCGATTATTATGGCTGAATCTTTAAATATCAAAATCAATGACTTTGTGATTACCGGCGGAGTTGCAGCAAATAATTTCTTGAAAGAAAAATTGAAAAAACACACAAACTTAAATATATTTTTTCCCCCTAATAACCTATGTACAGATAATGCAGTGATGGTTGGATGGGCAGGAATTGAAATGTTAAGGAAAAACTATATCGATTCTCTCAATTTTGCACCAAGGCCAAAGTGGGAGTTGGAGAGTTATTAAAAACTCTCAATTTTGAATTAGGTGATGAAGGAAATATTAACTATACTTCTTTTTACCATTGTTTATATTTCCTATTCACATATATTACTCACTTAAAGCAGGCTAACTGCCGTTATTAATATTTTTGTAATAAAAATTGTATATGGTGCATGTAATCAAATTAAGAGGAAGATTGTGGAAATTACGCCATCAATAAAAAAAGAATTGAAGCAAAGTGCTCTATATATTTGCCTAGAAAAATGCAAAAGTGCATTTTGGTTTATCTTTTGGTTTAGTGCGGGAATAAATTTATTAATGTTATTCCTACCACTTTATACCTCTCAAGTGCTTGATCGGGTGATATCAAGCGAAAGTGTGTCAACACTAACTATGCTGACAATTATCACTTTATCTGCATTTGCATGTTCTGCAATGCTTGAAACTTGTCGATATTTAGCCATGGCAAAAATAGGTGATTGGATCGATAAAACTGCAACACCAGATCTGATAGTAAGGTCAATCAGGCTAACGTCAGTGCAGAGCTCAACTTCAAGTGGTGAAGCAATACGAGATCTCGGGATAATAAAAAATTTCATTACAGGAAATGGTATATTCTCACTGTTTGATACTCCATGGTCGTTAATTTACCTTGTTGTGATTTTCATGATACACACCTCCACAGGGTTTATAGCTATTGCTGGAATCATTATATTAGTCTCTATGGCAATATGGAATGAACTTGCCACTAAACGAATATTACAAGAAACCAACGAAGAAACTATACGGAATATCAATGCTATAGATGTTGCAACAAGAAATGCAGAAGTAGTTGAAGCTATGGGCATGTCAGAATTCATAGTCTCTGATTGGTGTAAACGAAATGATCAGAATCGAGCAATGCAGATCAAAGCACAAAATCGCTCTAATGTGATTACCGGAATCACCAAATTTTTGCGCTCAACTCTGCAAATATCAGTAATTGGAACAGGTGCATTACTTGCAATCACAGCTCATAAAACTGCTGGTAGCATCATCGCTGCTTCAATTTTAATGGGTAGAGTATTAGCACCATTTGACGCTGCGGTTCATACTTGGAAGTTTTTAAATCAGGCTAGAATGTCATATGGAAGGCTACAAAGACTTATATTAACATCGCCAAAAAGAGAGCAAACGATGGCTCTACCAGAACCTGAAGGAAAATTGGAATTTGATAGAGTATTTTTTACTCCTTATGGAAGCAATAAGCCAACAGTAAAAGGAATATCATTTATTATAGAACCAGGGGACGTAGTAGGTGTGATTGGTGCAAGTGCTTCTGGTAAATCCACTATTGCAAAATTAACTGTTGGTGTATGGAAGCCAATATCTGGTGTAGTCAGACTAGATGGCGCTGATGTATATACTTGGAATCGAGAAAATTTTGGTAATTATGTTGGCTACTTACCTCAAGATATTGAGTTATTTAACACTAGTGTCAAAGCTAATATTGCTCGCATGAGACCAGATCCAAATCCTGAAGAAATAATCAAAGCAGCAAAAATTGCAGGAATACATGAACTAATACTAAGCTTACCAAATGGATATGATACAACAATAGGAAGTCCTGGAGGAGTAACGCTCTCTGGCGGCCAAAAACAGCTTCTTGGACTTGCCAGAGCTTTTTATGGTCACACAAAACTTTTAGTACTTGATGAACCAAACGCTAACTTAGATAGCAATGGAGAGGCATGCTTAATTAATGCAATTGGCATTGCAAGAAAGCAAAATACTACTACTGTTATCATCACTCACAAGCTACCGTTATTGTCCGTAGTTGATAAGGTGATCCTCATGTCAGATGGTGTCATTTACGCTATGGGACCAAAAGATGAGATTTTGAGCAAATTAGTTGCTCCATCATCAAATACCACAGAAGATGAGTGCTCTTCAGCAAATGGTTAGTTTACTTACACTAAATTCTATATCTGAAATAACAACTGTTCCAGTATTACTAGAAATGTTTACCATTAGAAATAATATTACAAGAATAGTAAATAGATTAATAACTCCTATTAATTAAAGTTAATCGGCAGATAGTGTATATTTCTAATTAATGAGTTTTCTTAATTTATTAATTAAATAGCTTAATATTAGTAGTGATTTTATAAAAAAATTATAATATAAATAATGTTGCTGCGAAAATTTATAACAATATTTCCCTCTAACGTTTAATGAATTTCAATAAATTGCCTTTTTAATTCTAGATAAGTATACGTTTTGTTAATATGTTTAGTTCAAAATCCAAAAGTAAGCTTATGCTTTCTATTGGAGAAGAAGGCATAATGTTACTATATTTTAAAAATAATACTTTAAATAAAAGGTATTTTGTTAAGGGCAAAAACGATAAAGCAGTTTCCGATTTAATTTCATGTCTTTCGTCAGATAAAAAAGCACCTTTATACCTAGTGCTTAATCATGCAGATCAAAATTACTCGCTACAGTTTATTACAAGGGCAAACAAGATTAGTGCCTATCTATCAGCAAAAACAAAGATGGAGCATTTTTCTCGTAATAATGACATAAGTTCAGTTTTTTTGGTTGAGAAGCCAAACAAATTCAATCAAAACTGGTGCTATCTTCTTGTTTCATCAAAAGCAAAGCATTTAGTAGAATATTGGTTGAATGTGTTTATTGAGATAGGCTCCAACTTTAAGGGAATATTAATGTTTCCTATAGAAATAAGTAATATAACAAAAAAGATTCTACATAAAGATCCTAATAATTGGAAAATTATAGTTGCTGCAACTAAAACGGGAGGCTATAGACAAGTGGTTCTTAAAGAGAATAAAATGATATTTACGCTTTTAGTACCATTTACTAATGATAATTTACCAGGAATTATTGCTGGTGGAATATATCAGGAAGTGCAAGATACTATTCGATCCTTAACTAAGTTTGGGTTTGAAAAAAATAACCCTATCGACCTTTGCATCATAGTATCAGAAGATATTAAAGCTAGTTTATCAGTCATAAATTTTTCAGAGAACAGTGTGAACATATTAACTCCATATGAGTTAGGCAAACTATTAGGAGCAGAACTAACTATAAGTGAAAAAGATAACTTTTGCGATACCATAATTTTGTTTCACAGCTTTAAGAATAAATTAGCAGCTATTTTTAATACAAAGGAAACTAAAGAATTTTATCTATTCAATTATCTTTATTTAAACTCTCCTCAAATTTTTCTATACTTCGCTTTGGTTTTAGTTGTAATTAACGCCCTTTGTTTGCTAAATTTGTATTCAAACTTCAGTGTCGCTGATCATTTATCCGCAAAGCAGAGCACCTTAAATAACCAATTAACAAAACTTAGCCAAAGCTATAATGTAAAAAAAATAGATGAAATTTATGATTTTATTAATATCAATAATATTTTATCAAAAATAGAATACTCTCCTCTTACACAAGTTAAGTATGTAGAAAAGTTAAAAGTACCAGGTATAGAGCTTCGATCATTTGAATGGAATTATAATGAGGCAAAAAGTTATATTACCACAACTTTAAGGTTTAATTTTCGATCCGGTAAAAATATTTCCTATCAATACGAGAAACTACGAAAAAATTTAAACGATAATTTTCGTACCTATGACATTAATATTTCTAACTTACCTGCTGCTAAAGGGCAAAATCTATCTATTGATGTTGAAATAGGAGAGGCAATGTAGATTAATGACTATCTCTCAATTAAAAAGAAAAGCTACAATTCAGTTTATATCGTATTTGTTATTATCTGTTGGATTAATAGGGTTATTAACATATGTTGTTATCTATAACGAAAAGGTTTATAATAAAAACCAAATTGCGATTGATAAAATACGTTCTATTAATTTACAGATTACTGGAATTCAAAAAAAGGAAGTTGTTCTAAATAAAAACCTAGATTTATGGAAAAAAATTTCTTCTTCAAATTTACACAGTAGCAGATACATTGCAAATTTAAATTTCGAGCTTAGCAGGTTATATAAAAAGTACTATATATTAGAACCTGAAATATCAATTTCTATACCCGAAGAAGTTGAGCTCCACAACAAAAGTGAACGCACAAAAGTAATAAAAAGTGAAGTGGTCCTAAATTTAAGTTCAATCAGCGATAAGCATATTTTTTTATTTCTACAGTCTATTCCAAATCTGCCCGGTTATGTTATGATCAAATCTCTTATTTTAAACAAGCAGAGAAATATTGATGCTGCAACTATGAATCAAATTTTGAATGGTAATATGATAGAGATAGTGAGAGTTAATATAGTCTTTGATTGGTATACTATATTAAGTAGATAAGGTGATGAACATAAAGCTGTTTTTTATTTTTACGCTACTCATTTCCAATGTTAATGCATATTGCAGTTGTGAAGATATCATAGAAAGCATAGAAATTTGTAAGGAGTATTCTTGCCGACAATATATTGGCAATGAAGATTTTATTGAGCATAAAATATTAGGATTAAATAGTGGAAATTTATGCGTATATATAGAAAAACAAGGTGATGATGAAATGGTTTGTCATCATTCTCAGTATGGAATGATGATAGAAAAAAGATATTTTGAAAGTATTCTTAAAGTTGGCAATCAAGAAATCGATGATTTTATTGATATAGCAAATTTGCGTGCAAAAGAGTGTTTCTTTATTAACAATCAAAAACTAAGCTATACAGATCGGGACGATATAATAAGAGAAGCAGTGGAAAGTGACTTTGACGTTTTGTCACAATATAGTAACGTAAAAAGCATTTTTTTTGATGAAGAGCCAGTTAATAGAATGGTCAATGAAATGGAAAAGTTCAATTTACGGTCTTCAAGAGCTGCAAAAGAGGAGGTATCAGATAATTTCAACTGTAAGGTAGTGAGTTTAGACTCAATTTTATATCTTTCTTCCGATACATGGAAAATATGGGTAAATGGAAAGCTGTTTATAAATACTAAGGACTTAAAGGTGCACTCAGTCACTGAAAATTGTGTGACTTTTGTATGGGCCGTAGATCAAAAAGCAATAAAAAAGCATGCGAATGATTCTCAAAATGTATATCTTGGACATGGGAGTGTTATGTTTACGCTTTATCCAAAACAAAAATTTGACTTGGATAGCTTATCTATTAGATAATTTAGTATATAGCCAAAGTGACTTAGGTTTACCGACAATTTGAAAAACCGTCATCCCGCTGCTCGTTAGCGGGATCTCAACATAGATACCGCGGGTGGGTAGCTATATATGCGCTTGTAGCTCAGTTGGATAGAGTGTTGCCCTCCGGAGGCAAAGGCCGTGGGTTCGAATCCCTCCAAGCGCACTTTTAATTAAATTTGACAATAGTACTTTCACATAAGATAATAAAGGGATTTATTTAGAGCATAATTATGTCTGGTGGTACCATAAACAAAGTCATATTAGTTGGTAATTTAGGAAAAGATCCTGAAATTAGGACTACACAAAATGGAAAAGAGATGGCAAGTTTTTCAATAGCCACGTCTGAAAGTTGGACTGACAAACTTTCCGGTATGCGCTCTGAAAAGACAGAATGGCATAATATTGTAATTTTTAGTGAAGGATTAGTAAAAATTGTCAAAGATTTTGCACGCAAAGGCAGTAAAGTTTATGTTGAAGGTTCTTTGAGAACTAGAAAATGGACTGACCAAAACGGTAGTGAAAGATACACAACAGAGGTGGTTCTATATAATTTTAATAGCGCTCTTACTCTCTTGGATTCGCGACCAAATTCCGATTACAAGCCAAATGAAACAGAACAAAAAAATAAGCACGAAAGTTTTGACAACGATATAAAAGATGAACTAATCGACGATGAAATACCATTTTAACAATTTAAATTGAAATTTACATTTTTATGGACTGCTTGTGTTACTCCTTTTAATTGCAATGGGGATGACATAGATTACCGCAGTTTGCAGCGTTTACTTACAATACAAGCTGAAGCTGAAAATGGCGTAGTGTTACTGGGTAGCACAGGTGAAGGCCTATCACTTACTGATTCTGAAAAGCGTACATTAGTTGAATTTTTATGTAAGCTAAAATTAAATACGAAAATTATAATTGGTGTACCAGGAGTGAATCTATATCAAACTCTTGAATGGCTTGATTTTTGCAAGGGTATGCCTATTCATGGCTATCTAATGACAACTCCCATTTATGCAAAGCCTGGAATCATGGGGCAAACTTTATGGTTTGAAAAGCTGCTTGAAAAAGCACATGTACCGGCTATGCTTTACAATATTCCATCAAGAGCGGGAATAAATCTTCATCCTGAAACTGTACATAACTTATCTGACCATGAAAAACTTTGGGCTATCAAAGATTCCAGTGGCACCGTTGGTACTTTAGCTCAGTATAAGAAAGTTGCACCAAATATTAAGGTCTTTTGCGGAGATGATAATATGATACCCGATATGGCTGCTAAGGGTGCGGCTGGTCTGGTTTCCGTTGCTTCCAATGTTTGGCCACATGTAGCACATGAATATGTTAAGCAATGCCTACTGTCATTCCAGCACGTAACTAGAAAAAAAACAACTCCTCAAATGACAGGAAATGACATGAAAAGTTCAACAGATATCTGGCAACAAGTTTGCAAAGCTCTATTTATTGCCAGCAACCCAATACCCACTAAAGCGCTATTACATGATATTAGGCTCATAGAACACAAAACTGTCCGCCTACCACTCAGCACAGAAGACTTGCCTTCTGTTGAGATATTAAGGCAAGCCAATAAAATGGTTCTTGAATGGAAAGAACTGACTAATGACTAGGGCTAGGAACACAACCTGCACTAGCACCATTAACTTTCACGCCGCTGTCAACCAAGCCACTTGGTGGTGTTGGTGGAGAAGAAGAGCGTTCAGTTATTTTACTCACAAGTTGCATAACAATTGCGTTTGCTATTAGAGTCAAAATAGTTATAGTATAGGTGATGTG
Source organism: Wolbachia endosymbiont (group A) of Sicus ferrugineus (assembly GCF_947251515.1). Lineage (NCBI taxonomy): Bacteria > Pseudomonadati > Pseudomonadota > Alphaproteobacteria > Rickettsiales > Anaplasmataceae > Wolbachia > Wolbachia endosymbiont (group A) of Sicus ferrugineus. Next base: position 1,211,651 of record NZ_OX366370.1, on the reverse strand, counting down.
ACACTAAGAGCAACTAAGCCTGCTCCAACTCCAAAAGAAACAACAGCACCTTCTATAAGAGGCACAACATGCTTACTCAATTTATCAAACGATTCAGCTTTTTCATTTATCTTTTTTTGGTCATACATATTACCATATATTTTATCGAGAAAGCTTCTATCTATAAGCGATAAAACGCCAATACCAGCACATCCAAATAGCGGGATTATAGAGCCAATCATTCCCCCTACAATAAGAGGTGATAAACTAGAACGATACATAGTAAGAGCTATGGTACTAGCTATAAGCCCTATAGACCCTATGGTTATTGCTGCATATGATGCAAACTTTTTTTGATTAGGCATAAATTCCCTCTTTATTGATATAATTCTTTGTTGTTACATAATGTTGCACCCAATGTCAATTATATAACGGAGGGTTTTTAATTGACTTTGAGCGCACTTTAGTCTATACAATTTTAATATCTTAAGCTATAAGACATGTCAGATCTATAGCTAAAGTGGATTAGGTTTACCAATAATTTGAAAAACAAAAATTCGTCATTCTGCTACTTGTTAGCGGAATCTATGCTGAGATACTGCGAATAAATCGCGGTATGACGTGTTGCTTGGGTCAGCTATAGGACCTGTACCAGCACCATGACCTTACCCAGAAAAAATGGAGAGAAAGAAAGGAGTTTTTTTGTGGTAATGACCCTACCCAATCAATCCAATTAACAGCTTGTTCATTATAGTCTTGCAACTTTGATTTAATATACAATCCAAGTGTCATTTGAACACTCCCGAACTTATCACTTTATGCCACTGGTCTTCATCTAAAATTTCTACACCTAATTTCACTGCCTTTTTATATTTGGATCCTGGTTTTTCTCCTGCAATTAGGTAGTCAGTTTTAGCAGAAAGATGTGAGCTGACCTTTGCTCCTAGAGTTTTGGCTCTTACTTTTGCCTCTCCTCTACTCATAGCAAGTAGCTTACCAGTAAACACTATAATTTTATTATTTAAAACAGAGTCACTAGAGTTGGAGCTCACAGGAAGAATTTGAAGACAAGCAGTAAGATCATTTAACATTTTGATGTTATGTTCCTTAGAAAAAAATGATTCCAAAGATTCAGCCCCTTTTTTTCCTATGCCGTCTATACCAACTAGCTCAGTATTATCTGATGACAGTTCAATCATCGAATTATACCAATTATCATAAGAAACATAATAATCTGCAAGCAATTCTGCTGCAACTTGGCCAATAAATCTAATACCTAAAGAAAATATAAACCTATCTAGAGTTATTACCCTTCTGCTTTGTATAGAATTTAACAAATTAGCTATAGATTTCTCGCCCCAGCCAGACTGTCCTTCCAGATTAAATTCATCCAATTTTTCTTCTAAAGTAAAAATATCATGGATTTGTTTTATCAGATCAAGGTCGTAAAAAAACTCTATCTGCTTATCACCAAGGCCAACAATGTCAAATGCATCTTTCGATACAAAATGCTTTAGTTTTTCTATTATTTGAGCTTTACAGGCAAGTTCCTCAGGACATCTTACTGCCGCCTCTCCCTCAACCTGACGTACTTTACTACCACATTCAGGGCATACTCCAGGAAACACAAATTCAGGTGTATTTGGAAGACGAGAATCTCTGTTCACTTCAATGATCTGGGGAATTACATCTCCTGCCCTTTTGATTGTTACAATATCTCCCTCTCTTATGTCTTTACGTTTTATCTCATCTTGGTTATGCAGACTTGCTCTACTAACTAGCACCCCACCAATATTGACTGGCACTAAACCTGCAACTGGAGTTAAAACCCCTGTTCTGCCCACCTGTATAAATATCTTATTTAACTTTGTTTTTGCATAAACTGCAGAAAACTTGTATGCAAGTGCTGAGCGCGGTGCTTTGTGAGTATTCCCTAGACGATTTTGTAGTACCAAATCATTTACTTTATAGACTATTCCATCAATATCATAATCCAAGTTATAGCGACAATTATAGACCTCGTTATAGAACTTCAGCATTCCATCCAAACTACTCGTTAAGGACTGATGCTCATTTACGCAAAAACCAAGTGCCTCAAGCTTATTTAGTATTTCACTTTGACTTTTCTCTGCTCCACCAATCAAAGAATAAGCAAAATATCTAAGTGGTCTACTTGCTGTAATGTTTGCATCCAATTGCTTTAGAGAACCAGCAGCTGCATTTCGAGGATTGGCAAATTCATCGTTTTCATTTAACTTTAAAAAGTCGCTGTTACTGATGTATATTTCACCTCTTACTTCCAATCTACCTTGCACACCTTGCAAAAACTTAGGAAATCCTTTTATTGTTGCAACATTGTGAGTGACATCTTCCCCTAAAAAACCGTCACCTCGAGTTGCAGCTTTAACAAATCTCCCATCCTCATAAATTGCAGAAAACGACAACCCATCAATTTTTGGCTCACATAATATCTCTATTTTATCCTCAATTAAAAACCTCTTTATTTTAGACAAAAATTTCTCTACATCTTGTTCGTCATAAGCATTCTCAAGAGAAAGCATAGGTTCTTGATGTTCCACCTTAGAAAACCTCTCATCAGGTGGAGCACCAACACTATCTTGTGTTGCATAAATTTCTGGAAATTGTGCCTCTATTTCAGCTAACTTTTTCTTCAGTTCATCATATTCAGCATCACTTATTTCTGGCTTATTTTTTTGGTGATACAAAACATTATGATAATTTATTTGATCTTGCAGTTTTTCTCTCATCTTTTCTAAGTTAGTCATGATATCAATATAATGCTACATTAGCCTTTGTCGTCAAGTTGTGAATTTTCTTGAATTTATCATATGGTCTTAATCCATCAAATATCAAAGGTGCCACAATGCTATAGCCATACTTGTTTTTCTCTTGCTCAATTGTATTAGCAGATCTCACTTGCTTTAGCCGTATATTTATATAAAATTAAAATAAATTAGAGTAAATAAGTTATTATTTTACAATATTGCTATTTAAATGCTAACAAGATTCGCTCCAAGCCCAACTGGCTATCTCCACGTAGGAAACGTACGAACTGCTTTGGTTTGTTGGATGTACACACGTAATCAAAATGGAAAATTTCTACTCCGTTTTGATGATACTGACCTTCAGCGTTCAGATGTTAAATATATAAATAATATCATAGAAGACCTAAAATGGATTGGTATCGATTGGGATGCAAGTTTTAAGCAATCAGAGCGCTTTGAGCGCTATAACGAGGTGTTCTTGCAGTTAATAAAAGAAGGGCATATTTATGCATGCTATGAAACAAGAGAAGAGTTAGAAATTAAACGAAAGTTGCAATTAAAACAAGGACTTCCTCCTGTTTATGACAGAAGTGCATTGCTTCTAACTGAGCAAGAGAAAATCCATTATGAGCAAGAAGGACGAAGACCACATTTCAGGTTTAGATTGGATAGAAATGAAGTTGTTAAATGGAATGATGAAGTTAAAGGTGAAATAAATATTGCAACAAGTCACATCAGCGATCCTGTGGTAAAAAGAGAAGATGGAATTTATACATACATGCTACCTTCTGTTATTGATGACGTTGACTTTAATGTAACCCATGTTGTACGTGGGGAAGATCATGTAACTAATACCGCAGTTCAGATCCAAATGATTAAAGCATTAAAAGCGAAAATCCCTATATTTACTCACCTTTCTCTACTACATTTTGATGATAGCAAGATATCGAAACGGAAAGGCGGGCTGGATATCAAGTCCATAAGAGAAGATGAGACTGAACCAATGGCGCTAACTAGCTATTTAGCAAAACTTGGAACATCTGATCCGATAGAAGCTCATGTTGACATACAGTCTTTAATTAACTCATTTGATATTAAAAAATTTAGCTCAGCATCTGCACAATTCAGCTTGAGTGAAATATACAAGCTAAATAGCAAAGTGCTGAAACAAATGTCATTTGAAATTGTACAAGAACGTTTAAATCAAATTGGAGTGGGCTCCTCAGAGTTTTGGTATTTTATAAGGAACAATATAGAAAGGTTTTCTGAGGTGGCCAAGTGGTGGAAAATATGCAAATCTGATATAGAGCCTGTGATTCTTGATAAGGAGCTTATAAAAATTGCGTTCAATGCATTGCCTCAAGGCGATTGTAACGAAAACACATTATCAGAGTGGGTAAAAGCTATTCGACAGACATTGGATATAAAGGCAAAAGACTTATTTATGCAGTTGCGTTCAGCTTTAACAGGAACAGAAACAGGACCAGAGCTCGCTAAATTATTAATTTTTATCGGCAAAGAAAATATCATTGCAAGGTTAAAAGAAAAGTGAAAATCAAAAAATTATATAGTAACCAGACTGCATTCTGTGAAAAACAAGATCTTTCATTTGAGCTTTCTTCAATTTAAAGTAAATACAGAAACTAGCTATCTTCAAAAATATAGTTGAATAATTGTTAATAATAGTGTATAATTATTAATATTTTCAAGCATTTTTGCCATGGCTCTTTCAAAATTTCTCGATCCTCGCAATGATTTGTGTTTCAAAAAAATCTTTGGAACGGAAAAAAATAAGAATATCCTGATCCACTTTTTGAACGATATTTTAGGGTTTACTGAGATAAATGCAATACAAGAAGTTGAGTTTCTTAGCACTATTATGGATCCTGAGATTGCTTCTGATAAACAGAGTATTGTTGATGTCCTCTGTAAGGATTCTCACGGAAATAGATATATAGCAGAAATGCAGCTCGCTAGAGACAAGGGCTTTGAAAAACGCGCTCAATTATATGCCGCTAAAGCCTACTCAAGACAATTAGATAAATCTGGCAACTACATTGATTTAAAGAAAGTCTTCTTTATTGCTATATCAAATTGTAACTTACTTCCTGAAGAAGTTGATTATATCTCTACTCATAATATACGTGATATAAAAACCAACGGACATTACTTAAAAGATTTTCAATTTATCTTTATAGAATTGCCCAAATTTTCAAAAAGTAAAGTAGAGCAGTTAGAAAGTATAGTAGAAAGGTGGTGTTTCTTTTTTAAATACGCAGAAGAAACAACAGAAGAGGACTTAAAAGAGATAGCAGAAAAAGCGCCAATAATAAAGCTAGCATATGATGAATTAGACAAGTTTCGTTGGAACGAAAAAGATTTAGTAGCTTACGAAGAAAGAATAATGGATCTACGGAAAGAAGAAGCCATTCTTGAATACAGACTTGATCTTGCTGAAGAGAAAGGTATACAAAAAGGTATAGAGAAAGGAAAAATTGAAGTCGCAAAAGCAATGCTGGCTAATAATGTTGATGTTAACACTATTGTCAAGTTTACAGGCCTTTCTATTAGTGAGATTGAAGAATTAAGTGGAAATCTGTGAACGGTTACGTTTATTTTTTATCCTTATCATCAAGTGTAAATAAGGTTATTGTAGAGATTAAGCCTATTATAACTATTATCAACGAAAATGGGGCAGCTTCTCTATAGCGCTCATCGCTTACAAGTTCATATATTCTAGTTGATATAGTTTCAAAATTAAATGGTCTTATAATGAGTGTTGCTGTGAGCTCCTTGATAGTATCCATAAATACGAGCAAAAATCCCGATAATATACTCTTCTTGATGAGAGGGATATGAACATTCAAACATGTGGAAATAGGCCCATGACCCATGGTATATGCAGTCCACTCAATTTCATTTGGTGTTTTTTTGAGCCCTGATTCTACCGCCTTGAAAGATATAGCAAAAAAACGAAATAAATATGAGTAAACTAATGCGCCAATAGTTCCTACCAAGCTAATTTCCACAATATATTGAGTAATGAAAGAAGATATTCTGCTTAAAAATATTATTATGCTAATTGCGATAATTGCATTTGGAATTGCGTAGCCTAAAGAAATGAGACGTGCTACATTATTGATTACCTTACTTTTACGCGCCGTATATCCAATCATTATTGCAATGCTAATTGAGATTAATGCGGTGATAAATGATAAACTAACACTATTTGCTATTATATTATAGAACCTTGCTTCGTATATGAAAAACCCCTTCTCTATGCTCCAATATATGAGCGGAATCATTGGCAAAATAAAACCTATTAATATCGGCAATACACACATAAGATAAGCAAAGATCAATGGTATAGTGCCACTTACACTCCGTTTGTTGTGATAATCTGCATTAGTGTTGATTGAAGAGTAAGATATTCCTTTTTTTTGTAGTTTCTTTTCGATAGCTATTAGTGTTGCAACGAAAATCAATTCTGCAACTGCTAAAACAGTAGTTGAATATTTATCATGCAGTAAAAACCAGGTGCGATATATTCCTGTCGTAAAAGTATCGATAGCAAGAAACTGTGGTGTGCCGAAATCCGTAATTACCTCCATTAGTACCAAGGACAACCCAGCTATAATTGATGGACGTATGGAAGGTATGATGACAGAAAACAGGCTCTGTAATGAGGAGAACCCAAGTGTTGACGCAATAGTGACTGAGTTACTAACATTCTTTAGACTTGAGCGGACTAGCATATAAACGTATGGATATAAACTAAATCCCATTACTAATATTCCACCACCTAAGGATTTTATTTCAGGAAACCAATAGTCACCTTTGCTCCACTTTAAAATGTCTCTTAATGAGCTCTGCACCGGACCTGAAAATTCTAGTGTATTTACATAGACGAACGCTACTATATATCCAGGAATCGATACCGGAAAGAACAAAGCAATCTCAAAAATTTTACTTCCAGGAAATGAAAAAAATGTGGTGAGCCATGCTGGAATCACTCCAAATATGAAGGATATCCCCCCCACTCCTATCATCAAAATTAGCGTACTCAGTATATATTCAGGGAAAAGTGTGCTGATTACCCATCCAGAATTTGCTGATTCTGTAAATAGAATCGATATTAACGATAGTATAGGACAGACGAATAATATACTTACTAAAAATAAGAATATATTTTTAAATACTCTCAAAAACATTAATTTGGATCTATATTTTATATTAAAATGTTATATGTAAAAACTGAAGATATCCAGTAATTAACAGCCGTACTATTGAATATCTTTATAATTTTGTATATCATGTTTTTAGTTGATAAGTGAATAATCATGAGCTTCGTCATTGCAACTTTCTATCACTTTGTAGAACTCTCTAATTATTATGACATGAAAGACGAAATAAAAACTGCATGCGACAACATTGAATTAAAGGGTACTATACTCCTTGCAGAAGAGGGTATTAATGCAACCGTATCTGGTGAAAGAAACGCGATTGATAAAATATTCGATTTTCTACGTTCTGATTATAGGCTAAGGGACCTTACATGGAAAGAGAGTGCAGCAGAATATCAACCATTTAGCAAGATGAAGGTAAAATTAAAAAGAGAGATTGTGAATCTTGGTGTAGGCAATCTTGATATTTCCCTTAAGGGTAAATATGTTGATCCAGAGCATTGGGATGATTTTACTTCTCAACCTGACGTTTTAGTAATAGATACACGAAATGAGTATGAAGTGAAATTAGGCAAGTTTAAAAATGCAATCAATCCACATAATCAGCGTTTTCGCGATTTTCCTGAGTGGGCAAAGTCTTTCTCTGAGAGTAAAGACCTGAAAGTAGCTATGTACTGCACTGGTGGGATTAGATGCGAAAAATCAACAGCGTACATGAAAAATCTTGGATTTAACAATGTATACCACCTGAAAGGCGGCATTCTTTCTTACCTTGAAAAAAATCATAATAAAAATGGTAATTGGGAAGGTGAGTGTTTTGTTTTTGATGATAGAATTACTGTTGATAACTCACTTACTCCAAGCAACACAATAAAATGTATATTCTGCTCAAATCAAGTTTCAACGGACAAGCTGAAGTCAGTTCCACGTGGCCAAGTGGTTTGTTCTGATTGTAAACTTCAGTGTTATAGCTATAATAAGTAAGATTTCTCTACTTCATACCGCCGCAGTATCTCAGCCGCTAACAAGCAGCGGGATGACGAGGTCTTGAAATAGTCTTGTGTTAGCTATAGAAGAAAGCCCCTGTGCTAGTATTTAATACAGATCTTCAATAACTCTTGTGAGGTTGCATATTTTTAACTTCAGTGTTTTCAAGATATGTACTCACAGCATAACCCACCCCAGCTCCGAGTAACGCGCCAACCACAGCAGATGCAATAAACACTGCAACAGAGACGCCAACAGGAGTTAAAGCAGCCGCTCCTAAACAATATGCTGCAACTAGACCAATAACTAAACCAACTGTTGCTCCACAAATATAGTATTTGCCACTACTTTTAAGTTTTTCTTGCAAGTTTGATACCTCATTCTGCAGTTTTACGTTTGTACCTTTATCGCTAGTCTTGCAACCGAGAAAAGTAAGATTTGTAAGTTTAGCTAATTATTTTGCAGCTTCATTGCTAATCTCGCACCTAACTAAACCGAGTGAAGTAAAATTTGTAAGTTTGGTTAATTCTTTTGCAATTTCAACACTAACCTTGCACTCAAATAAACTGAGTGAAGTAAGATTTTTGAGCTCAGCTAATTCTTTTACAACTTCAACACTAATCTCGCACTGAGTTAAATTAAGTGAAGTAAGATTTTTAAACTCAGCTAACTCTTTTGCAACTTCAACACTAATCTTGCACTCACTTAAATAAAGTGAAGTAAGATTTTTGAGTTTGGCTAATTCTTTTGCAATTTCAACACTAATCTTGCACTTAGTTAAATAAAGCCCTGCAGTATTTGGTCTGTCTCTTAAAAGGTCTACTAATACCAATTCCCACTATACAAAGAACGGATAGACAATAATGGGAAAAAAGCCATACTAAAGTAAGTGAAGTAGCGAGGTATAAATGGCATTAAGATCAAAATTATTGGATGAAAAAGTAGTAGAATCAGCAAAAGAAATGCTGAAGAAAGTAAGGAACAATGTATATGTTTCAAAAAAACTAAATGCTGTAATTGCGGCAAAAAAGCATAGTATAACGGCTGTAGCAAAAATATATTGAATTTCAAGAAGCGCACTAACTTCGTGGATAAAACTCTTGAAATTTGGCAGAGAAGAAAAACTGTTTGCTCCTCCATCACGCCGTAGAAAAACTAAATTAAATCAGGCTCAACTACAGCAAATTGAAGCATGTATAGAAGAAAATCCTAATATTACCATTAAAGAAATGAGAATAAGAATCCAGGAAAAGTTCGGATTAAATATCAGCAAATCTACAGTACACCGCCATATGCAAAAGATGAAATTTTCATATATTACACCAAGACCAGTACACAACGTACAAGATAAAAGTAAACAAGAGGAATTCAAAAAAAAATCTCAATGGAGCTATTAGCAAGTATCCAGAAAAAGAGCTATTTTTCTTTGATGAATCAAGGTTTGGCACACATTCGAAAGTTGGGCATGGATGGTTTAAAAAAGGCACTAGGACTCGGGTTAAAATAAAATTAGGTAGGCATAATTTTTATCTCTACAGTGCAGTTAATCCTAAAAATGGAGAGAGTTTTAGCTTATTTGCACTAAATGTTAACACTGATTGCATGAATGTATTTCTTGAGCAAATGTCGCAATATCTAGGGACAAGAGAAGCTGTTCTTGTTATGGACTGTGCTAGTTGGCATAAGTCAAAAAATTTAAAGGTAGCTAAAAATATTGAGATTATATACCTACCTCCATATTCACCTGAACTCAATCCTGTTGAGAGGCTTTGGTTATACATAAAACAGAACATTTTGCGCAATAAAATATACGATACAATTGCTCTGCTTTAGGGTGCTTTGTGCAAATTTATTACTTCTCTTGCCAGCTCCACAATTAAACAACTCTGCAATTTCTCCTATTTGACTGACCAACAATGAGAATTGGTATAAAAACCCACCTTTTGTAAAACAAAGCTTTTTAATGTTTTCTTCAGCACCATGTTTAAAATTTACCTCTTCTAAATATTTTGGAATTCCACCGGTTACTGCAAGCACCTTAAACTTTTCGTATGCTGAAATATTTTTTGGCCAAAATTCATTGCAATCAGAAAGTGATAACTCCCCGAGTGTTAAAGTCAACGATATTCTTCCTACAAAACCAGTACTACTAAGTATATTTTTCTCGATCCAAGATGATGCAGATCCACAAACGACAAAAATTAGCTTGTTATTATTTTTTAGCTGTATATCCCAAAAATTCTTTATTTTGCCTAAAAAAGTTGGATCTTTTGAGCCCATCCAAGAAATTTCATCAAAGAGCAATAATATTTTGCCAGATAGTAAACGTTCACCAACTGCCCATAGTAAGTCACTCCAGTCGTCATATCTAGCAAAAGATGTATTAAATTGTCTAGCAACTTGTCTAGAAAATTCATTAAGTTGGTGGGATGTTGTAGTATGCTTTTCTGGTGGCAAACCTGCAAATGAGTAATGTTGTTCGAAATGTTTACCAAACTCTTGAATTAAACGACTTTTTCCTATACGACGCCTTCCTTTGACTACTACAAAAGATGCAGTGTTTTTTTCCGTAAGCTCCAGCAGTTGCTTCAACTCGGTTTGCCTACCAATAAATGATGGAGACATAAAATACGAAATATCAATCTTTGTCTCGATTATACACAATGAAATTGGAGACGTAAATAAGTAAATTTTGATCTTTGTCTCTATAGTGCTATAGCTAAACTGACTTAGATTTACCGACAATTTGAAAAACGACAAATTCGTCATCCCGCTGCTTGTTAGCGGGATCTAGAGATACCGAGGCGGTATGACGGTTCGCGGTGGCATGACGGTTAAGTAATTCATCATTCCGCTACGTGTTAGCGGATGAGATACCGCGGCGGTATAGCTATAAATTGTTGATATCTTTTTTATATCACATTTTTAACTTACAATAGTTAGCCAGCGTTTCTTACATTAACCAAATCTTTCGAATTCTGCACTCACCACTACCTATAACTCACTTTCACGCAATATTGATCGTTCTTAAAAAGCAATCTAACATTTTTTATTCCTTGATTGCGAAGCTTTGATGCAGCTGATTTAGCAGCCTGAGCACTTTTAAAAAATGCAACATATCCCTTACTTTCTGCACTGTCTTGTTTTGGGTGACGTTTCTGCATTTCTTTTTCATATTGCTTTCTGTAATGAGGAGTATTTTGTATCAATTGTTCTGACATCTTTCTTAGGTATTGGACTTTTACCTTTGCAAGCCCTACTTTATGAAATCCTAAGAATTGAGCTGCTTTTTCTGATAAGTCTATTATTCTGCCTTCAATAAAAGGCCCTCTATCATTAATCCTTACAACAAGCTTTCTTCCATTTTCTAAATTAGTGACAAGAGCAAAGCAGGGTAGGGGCAAAGTCTTATGCGCTGCAGAGATCAAGTGACGGTTAAACACTTCACCATTTGCTGTAAGCGTGCCATGATCTTCTATTCCATACCACGACGCTATCCCTATCTCTTCATAGTGTTTACAGTTTTTTGGATAATAAGTTATACCATTTATTGTGTAGCTGCAGCCAATTTTATAATGACCTGCAGTGCAATTAAACCTGTTGCTAAAACTGCAACTACTCATCAAAACAAATATTAGACATAGGAAGGCTAGGTTTTTTATCATTGTATTCGGTAAGAGGGTTCGATACTATGAGGATTTTAAATTATACTATAATAAATTTAGTAATGAGTAAACATCTACTGCTAAATATTAACAAAACTCAAAAAAGAATAATACATATAATTGGTATAGGTGGAATAGGAATGAGTGCCATTGCTGAAATTCTTCACAATTCCAATTGCAAAGTTCAAGGCAGTGATGCACAATCAAACAACAATGTAGATAGATTACAAAGGCTGGGCATAGAGGTTTTTATTGGTCACAATGCTAATAATATAAGCCAAGCTCAAATAGTTGTACATTCTTCTGCGATAGAATCTGATAATGTGGAGTTAGTAACAGCGAGAAATAACAATAAAACCATTTTGCATAGATCAGACATACTTACTGAAATTATGAAAGATAAATATGTGATAGCAGTTTCGGGTTCAAGTGGAAAGACGACAACAACGGCTATGATTGCTTCTATTTTTGATCATTCTAATATTGATGCAACTGTAATTGTAGGAGGAATACTAAATTCGTATCAGAGTAATTCAAGACTTGGAAAGAGTGACATTTTTTTAATCGAAGCTGATGAGTCTGATGGAACCATGCTAAAAATTCCTGCAAATATTGCTGTTATAACAAGTATTAACGACGATCATATGGATCATTATGGTACATTCGACGATATTAAAAATGCGTTTTCTCAGTTTATAAGCAAAGCAGATTTTGCAGTTTTGCCTGATTCTGTAGGCATTAATTATGATGCAAGTAACTCTATGATGTTTGGGTTTGAAAGTGGTAACATTAGAGCCAGCAACATTAAACAGCATGCTAACAGCATAGAATTTGACGTGTTGAACAACTGGATTCCAGTATCAAGTACTGGAATGACAGAAAAACAGGTGTCATCCCATCACCTTCTGTCATCCCAGTGCGTGACACTGGGATCCAGCCCTTTAAAAAACGTAGTACTAGCAAACGCAATAGGTATTCACAAAATGAGTAACGCCTTGGCTGCAATATCAGTTGCGATAAAGCTCGGGATTAGCAATGCAGAGATTAAAAAAGGCCTTTTGGAATTTCAAGGAGTAGCAAGAAGATTCTCTTTGATTGCCAATATTAAAGGTGTTAAGTTAATTGATGATTATGCCCATCATCCAAATGAAATATATGCAACTTTAACGGCTGCACGTTCGATTACTAAAGGAAAAGTAATAGGAATTATCGAACCACTTCGTTTTGCTCGCGTTCGTAATTTTTTTGGTGAATTCATAAGGATCTTTATGATGTTTGACTATGTAATCCTTACTCTTATTCATCCCCCAGAAGACAAGCCTATTCCTGGTTGTGGGATTGATGATATACAAAAAGCTTTAATCAGTAATGGGTTTAATGATGTAAAGATTATGAATGATGCTCTACTCATTTCACATTTTATTAGTGATTCGACAAGTCCAGGTGATATAGTATTATTTATTGGTGCTGGTAGTAATATAGCTAAATTGGCAAAGGAAACTGCAGCACTTATTGCGGAAGTTAAGGTTTAATGCGATGAATAAGATAATCAACAACGTATTTGCAAGAGAAATTTTAGATAGCAGGGGTTACCCCACTGTTGAGGTGGAAATTGAACTCTGTGATGGAGCAATAGGTAGGGCCTCTGTACCTTCTGGAGCTTCAACTGGTAAATTAGAAGCCTTGGAACTCAGAGACCAAGATGAGAAAAGGTATTGTGGTAAAGGAGTGCTGAAAGCTGTTCAAGCTGTAAATGGAGTGATAGCAAATGAAATCATTGGCATGGATGCAACAAACCAAAGTGCAATTGATAAAGCATTAATTGAACTAGATGGAACAAAAAATAAATCTAAACTTGGAGCAAATGCAACTTTGGGTGTGTCTCTTGCGGTTGCAAAAGCAGCAGCAAACAGTTTCAAAATACCGTTGTATAGATATTTGGGAGGAGAGCAGATGAGTGTTATGCCGGTTCCACTCATTAACATAATTAATGGTGGAGTACATGCAGACAATAAGCTCGATTTCCAAGAATTCATGATTCTTCCGGTCGGTGCTGAGACTTTCAGTGAAGCGATTAGAATAACTGCGGAGGTGTTCCACAACTTACGTAGCATTCTTAAGAAAAAGGGTTATAGCACAAACGTAGGAGATGAAGGCGGTTTTGCACCAAATATTGAAAGTACTGAAGAAGCACTTGACTTGATCATATACGCTATAGAATCAGCAGGTTATTCAGCGCAAAGTGATTTTGCACTAGGCCTTGATGTTGCTTCATCTACTTTTTATGAAGATGGAATTTACAAATTTGAAAACAAAGAACTTACTTCGGAAGAATTGGCTGAATACTATTATAACCTTGTGGAAAAATATCCAATAATTTCTATAGAAGATGCAATGAGTGAAGATGACTATGAAGGTTGGAAATTGCTTACTGTAAAATTGGGGAGTAAAATTCAATTGGTTGGGGATGATTTATTTGTTACAAATTGTGAACTAATAGGCAAAGGAATAGAAGAAAAAATGGCAAATGCTGTACTGATCAAGCCAAATCAAATAGGGACGTTAACAGAAACTTTTGCTGCTATTGAAATGACAAAATCAAACAACTACAAAGCTGTTATTTCTCATCGCTCAGGTGAAACAGAAGACACAACAATATCTCATATAGCAGTTGCATCAAATTGCGGGCAAATAAAAACCGGATCGCTATCGCGTTCTGATAGACTCGCAAAGTATAACGAGCTAATCAGAATAGAAAGCGCATTAGGAAAGGATGCTAAATATTATCGTGGGTTAGCATGGGTTTTATAGACGAAGTAAAATTGTACTTAAAAGCCGGTGATGGTGGTGACGGTTGTGCAAGTTTTCGTCGAGAAAAGTTCGTTGAATTTGGTGGTCCAAATGGTGGTAATGGAGGAAGGGGTGGAAACATAGTTTTCATCAGCGACGCTAATCTCAACACTTTGCTTCATTTTCGTTATAGAAGACACATTAAAGCAGATAATGGGAAAAATGGTGCAGGCAGGGATAGATCTGGCACAGCAGGGAAAGACGTTATACTTCGAGTTCCAGTCGGTGCACAAATAATTGATGAAGAAAGTGAAGAGATAATAGTAGATCTTGACAAGCCTGGTATGGAATTTCAAGTAGCACAGGGTGGAAAAGGTGGACTTGGAAATACTAATTTTAAATCTTCTACTAATAAGGCACCAAGACATTTTACTTACGGTCAGCCTGGCGAAGAAAAACATGTATTATTAAAACTAAAAGTTTTATCAGATGTTGGAATTATTGGCATGCCAAACGCAGGTAAATCAAAATTTTTGACTCGCTGCTCAAATTCCGATACAAAAGTAGGCTATTATCCATTTACCACCGTAAGACCCCACTTAGGTGTGACAAAAGTGGATGATAGCGAAGTTGTAATAGCAGATATTCCTGGAATAATCACCGATGCTCACCTTGGAGTTGGGCTCGGACATAAATTTTTAAAGCACATAGAAAGGTGTCAAATTTTACTTCATTTAATCGATGTAACTCATGATGACGTTGTTTCGGCTTATAGTTGTATCCATAATGAATTGGAACTTTACAATGGTGATCTTGTTGAAAAAGAAGAGATTGTAGTATTAAACAAATGCGACTTGCTGAGAGAAGCAGAAATTCTGGAAAAGAAGAATCACCTAGCCAATTATCTTAATAAAGAAGTGCTGTGCTTATCAATTAATGGTGATTTACAGCCTATTTTAAGATTATTAAGTGAAAAATTGAAAAAGAGTAATTCTAAGGAAATCGATGTGTATGATCCTTTTAAGATGTGAATTTCATTTAGATAATTGATGTTTTTCATTTATTTTATCATATAACTAGAATATATGTGTACGAACGTTTGTTTTTGAAGGTGATTTGCACAGTAAATGGTCAGCGCGTGACGCACTGCCCAGTTCATGTTAGCTATAAATATTTAAGAAATTTACCAAATGGAAAAAAAGGCAAAAGAAGCCCCGTGTTTATTATCCGCTTTAAAATATTGGCGTTTTTTATGTTTTAAACGCTTGACAAGCGAGATTAAGCTGCTTTTAATTGCAACTAACCTACGCTGCAAATATTTAAGAAGTTTACCAAGCAGAAAAAAAGACAAAGAATCCCCGAGTTA
Organism: Wolbachia endosymbiont (group A) of Sicus ferrugineus; assembly: GCF_947251515.1. Classification (NCBI taxonomy): domain Bacteria; kingdom Pseudomonadati; phylum Pseudomonadota; class Alphaproteobacteria; order Rickettsiales; family Anaplasmataceae; genus Wolbachia; species Wolbachia endosymbiont (group A) of Sicus ferrugineus. Next base: position 1,195,894 of record NZ_OX366370.1, on the reverse strand, counting down.
GCTAGTCCTTTACTATCTTTGTCGAGTATTGGCATTTTTTGATGTCTTGTAACGCTTTGTAAGCGCGTTCAGCTTATTTAGATAAAAATCTAGATGAAGTTTTGTAAAGACATACAGTATCTATACCTTTTAATCTGCAGATTGGCGAAAGCAAAATACAATAGCTTCAGTTTCATGACGTGTATAACAATGTTACAAAAAATAATATCATAAAATTCAATAGGATAATCCCTAGAGAATTACTCATCTACAAAAAGCCAAATCGTGTTAATGCAACAGAGTTATCGTAACAACATCCCTTATGGCTCATGCTGGAAATGATGTTTTTTGTATTCAATAGAAATTGGTAATTTTGAGAGGTATACTGTGACCCTTGATCGCTATGTAACAGCAGATTTTTATTGGGTTTGCGCTTATTAACGGCCATCAATAAAGAGTCAACAACCAATTGTTTATTTATTGAGCTACTCATTGACGAGCCAACTACCATACGTGAATATAGGTCAATTATTGCTGCCAATAACCTTCCTTAGTTTTTATATAAGTAATATCGTTTACCCAAACTTTATTTGGCTGATCAGTGGTGAATTTTTGATCCAATGTGTTCGGAGCCACAACTCGGTTGCTTATTTGCTGTTTTTTATTTTTGAACCTTCGTCTAAGTTTGGCTTTAATGGCATTTTCTTGCATAACACTTTGTACTGTTTTGATGTTATAATTTTTGCCTAAAGCTTTTAATTCAGCGTGAATTTTAGGGATATGCATTTGGATGCTTTTTTTGAATATCTGCTAGAAGCCCATCTCTTGCTAATTCCTTACTGCTTTTTCCCTTAGCAACCCATTTATAATAACCACCAGCAGATATGTCTAAAACCCTACATAGTTCCTGTATTTTATAGCAATTTCTATATAAAAGAATACTTTACTCTTTTTGACTGGCCAGGGCTTTTTTTTTAATGTCTCTTCCTCTTGTTACTTTTGCTAACTCTTTCTGTAAATCAAATCTCTCTTTGTCATAAGGAGCCTTTGCCTGGAAATGCGTATGCTTCTGACATTTTTCCATCATATTTTCTTACCCATTTACTTAACATACTGCCATCTATGCCTAGATCTTTTGCTATTTTTTTACTTCTGTTTCTTTAACCAGCTTAACAGCTTCTAATTTGAATCCTGCTGTATATTCCCTTCTATTTGCCATATTTTGAAAAAACGTTTTATTTTACTCCAAAAACATCTTAACTTTCTCTCTACTTTTTCTGGGTAAGGTCATTTATTGTACTTAACACTTCTAACCACTGCTCATGTTCCATGATTCCCACCTCAAACTATTTATTTTGCTATAATATATAAAGTTCAATAAGATTTGAAAGATTACCTTTTAATCAGTTCTATTCACCATTATCTCCCCCTAGTATGTAAAGATATTATGTATAATATATAGTACAAATAAAAATCAATGCAAGCATAATCTTTCTAACTTTTGTATTTTTTAAACTTCACTGACATTGATGCTTCTACTTTTATAGCTCTTCTCATAATAATCCAAATAAGGTAAGATATGGATTTATGGTAGTGGGGTTTGTATGCCAGCAGCGTATAGTTACGACTTAAGGAAAAAAGCAATGGAAGCATTGGACGAAGGAGAAAGTAGAGCAGCTGTTGCCAAGAGATTTAAAATTGGAAAAACGACTTTATATGAGCGGCAGAAAAGGCGTGAGGAAACGGGAGATTTTCAGTCAAAAAAGCCTGGAAGCGTAGGATATAACCATAAAATTACCGACTGGAATGTCTTCGCCGAATTTGCAAAAAACCATGGTAGCAAAACTCAGTCAGAGATGGCTAAACTCTGGGGCAATATCAGTAGACAAACGATTCACTGCGCACTTAAAAATATTCGATTTACAAGAAAAAAAGACCTGCGGATATAAAGAAAGAAATGAAGAGAAGCGAGCTCAATTTTCAAAGGTTATAGAAACAAAACGTCATGAAAATCTTGTATATATTGACGAATCTGGAATAGATAATACAGAACATACGGATATTGCAGAAAAGGAGAGAGGTTTCATTCACTAAAATCAGGTAAAAAAACTCAGCGCGTCAGTATGATTGCAGCTCTAAATAAAAATAGAATCATTGCTCCATTGACCTTTGAGGGATACTGTAACAAGGATGTTTTTGAGGCTTGGTTTGAGCAGTTTTTGACTCCAATTTTAAGGTCTGGCCAAACTGTAATTCTTGATAACGCTGCTTTCCATAAATCTAAAAATCGATGATCTTGCTATAGGAGTAGGTGCCGAAATTCTTTATCTTCTTCCATATTCTCCAGACTTTAACGAAATTGAGCATCAGTGTTTTGCTATAAAGAACAGAGCTAGAAAAAATATCTCTATTTTTCAGTCTTTACGTCAAGCTGTTGTTTCTGCTTTTTTTTTTGATTTGTTCTGACTATTATGAGAAGAGCTATAATTAGCTACACCTGCCAGTAACGACATTGTGCCTATTTACCGCCATCAAATGCAAAGAGGTGATACTCTAACTTAAAAGCACTTGCCCCTTTTTATCAGCTACTTTTCCTTAACTTGACGCGTATGCTTTTTTGAATATTCCAAAAGTAAAGCTACAACCATACTTACTAATAAACCAATTTTGTTATAGAGAGTTCAAAATTTCTTTTAACTCTTTTAAGCAAAAATTAAAAGATTTTACTTTATCTATTACTATTCGCCCATTATCCAATACTATAATCCTTTTACCATAATTTACAGCATCCTCTAAATTATGAGTTATCATTACTGAAGTGATGTTATGTTCTTCTATTACTTTAGCTGTTATCGCAATAATTTCTTTAGAAGCTTTCGGATCTAAACTTGCTGTATGTTCATCCAGAAATAAAATTTGAGGTGGATGAATAATTGCAAGGGCTAATAAAATAGCTTGTTTCTCTCCTCCAGAAAAATTATTTATCGGTTGATTTAAAAGAGATAAAAATTTTTTAGGAGTATAGGTTTTAGAAATTACTTCTTTACTTGTAAAACGTTCATTCTTTGGGAACCTACTTTCCCATAGAAGAATATTTTCTTCCAGAGTTAATTCAGTGAATAATCTATCTTCAGCTTTTTGGGTTAAAGTAACAACCATAAAAGCCTTTTGGATAGGTAAGATTTTATCAATAGGTAATTGATTTAAAAATACTTCTCCTTTCGTTGGTGCAAGATAGCCGGCTAGTATTTTAGCTAAGGTAGATTTACCGCTTCCATTGGCCCCAAGTAACACTACAAATTCACCTTTGTCAATATTAAGGGTAGTATCATAAATTATTGGTTTATCACGGTTCGTTACTTTAAACTCAATTTCTTTAGCACATAAATAAGATTCCATATTTTTTTTACCTATAATTCCTGTTGCGTCGCAAGGATATAAATAATATTACCCCTAAAACAAGCTTCAAATTTACAGGATCAATTCCTATATGCAATATGCTGCTAAGGCTTACAAAGTAAAAAAATATTCCGACAAAACATGCAATTACTTGCCTAAAAATATGAAAATACTGAGAATTACCTCTAAAAATATGTAATCCGATGACAATAGCTCCAACACTAGTAAGCGCAAGTCCTATTCCCATATTAATATCCGCAAATCCATTTACTTGAGCAGCAAGCGCACCTGTTAGAGCCGCGAATCCATTACTTAATGCAAGACCTATAGTTCGATAAACTTCTGGTCTTTTCCCTAAAATACCCAATAAATTTTTATTATAGCCAAATGCTCGAAGTAATAATCCTAACCTTCCATTTAGTAAAAATACTAGTGATATAATGATAATACAATTGATTATAGTTAGTGGAATCAACCAATTTTCTAAATTAAATAATGATAAGATCGTTGGCGTTCCTAATATTGATATATTATGGCGTCTAAGTATTCGCAGATTAACTGAATATAGCATAAAGCTTGCAAGTATTCCGGCTATTAAACTATCAATACGGTCATTTTTTTGCATAAAACTAACTATGCTTCCAACTATCATACCTGCAAGCATACTAAATATTAATGCTGGAAATAACCCAAAATCAATGGTACGGGCAAATATACCGGCCCCTAAAACATAAGTACCATCAACAGTTAAATCTGTAATTTTCATAATTTCATAACTTATATACATCCCCAAAATAAGAGGTAGTGTTAAAAAGGACTGTTCTAACGCTATAAATAGTATGTCCATTATTTGTTACTCAATTTCTATACGCTGAAATGGCAAAGAAGATATTTCAGGTTTAGTTAGAATCTTTTGTCTAGAAAATGATTTAGAATTAATAAAGAGCATTAAACTATCCATAAGCTTAAAAGGAATATTTTTAGGGGGAATGCCGTTTAAAATATCTTTGGCAATTAATCCACTCTTAACTCCAATTTCCTTTTCTCGCACCCCTATTGCTATAGTTGCACCGTCAATTACTGACCCTTCATCTGAAGCAATTATAGGAATTGATCTATTATCCGCTTCTTGTTTTAAGATATTTATGCCACTTGCTAGTAAATGATCCTTTAAGATTAGAAAAGCTTGCGTATTTTTAGGGCTATTTTTTATCGCTAGCGGGAGATCAGTCAAGTTATTTATCATCATTTTATGGAGAACAATATTATTTTTTTCTGCATATAATTTTAATTCTTTTACTGCAGGTGCTACTTTTTCACTACTACTATATAATAATGTTATATCATGCAACGATGGTAGTTTATCAACTAACTTTATTATCGATATTTCATCATTAACCCCGGTCACCAAGGGATGATTCTTGTTATTTATTGCTGCAGCTACACAAACGATAGGCTTATTTTTTATATGAGAAATAGTCATTAGAGAGGTAGAAGAACCAATAGGCATGAGTATGTCTTGCTGATGCATTTGCTTAATTATTGTGAGTAAAATATTAGGATCCCCATGAGCATTTTTAACTGTAATTTTAACACTCTGGTCTTGCAACGATTCTTTAATTCCATTAACAATCTGAGTCATTGCTTTATGTTCAAGAGGTACAATAATACCAATATTTTTATGATTAGCATAAACTGCAACAGTAAAAAATAGGGCAGATAGAAACGCTAAAAGATACTTCTTATAATAGAAAGCTTTAAAAATGACGGAAAACAACATCGTGATATCCTATAAAAACTACAATTCAAACAAAGTCTAAAATTGGTGTACAATTATTTACGCCAACGCCATCCTTGATTTAAATTACTAATTTCTACAGGTATCATATATATAAGTCCTATTATTATACAAAACAAAGTCTAATATGTTTTAAATATAATGTCAATTATATTCAAAACAGTGAAAATAGCATTAGAAACATACTGCGAATTAGTGTCGTAAAGGATTTAATTATTTACTTTTCCCAAAAACACAAAAATAGTACGTATATTTGTGAGAGCGGCTCAAATAAAAGCTGCGTTGTGAAAATAAAAACGCAAAGTTGTTGCAAAGAAGTTAGGCAAATTAGCTCATATGTAAATATGGCAAAAGTAGGCTAATATGGGTGATTTTGCGGTATAGTAAAATTACCATATAAAAAAGTTCGTATGTATCACATGGTAGACCAATACATCCCAAAACAAAATCTTCTCACGTTCCTTGGTTTTGAGCGCTAGAAATGGTTATCTTACTTGAGATCTTAATAATATATCTTGCTGAATTAATATTAATTTTCTTATGGAAGAATTAGGGCAAGCTCATGACAAAACAAAATTCAAAATAAACAAAATGTCATGTATTGGTCCTATTAAGAGGCTTTTATTGAAAATTACTCTAAGTCTGAAAACTTTTCCAAGTAAGGATTGACAAGTTATACCAATTCCCACTATACAAAGAACGGATAGACAATAATGGGAAAAAAGCCATACTAAAGTAAGTGAAGTAGCGAGGTATAAATGGCATTAAGATCAAAATTATTGGATGAAAAAGTAGTAGAATCAGCAAAAGAAATGCTGAAGAAAGTAAGGAACAATGTATATGTTTCAAAAAAACTAAATGCTGTAATTGCGGCAAAAAAGCATAGTATAACGGCTGTAGCAAAAATATATTGCATTTCAAGAAGCGCACTAACTTCGTGGATAAAACTCTTGAAATTTGGCAGAGAAGAAAAACTGTTTGCTCCTCTATCACGCCGTAGAAAAACTAAATTAAATCAGGCTCAACTACAGCAAATTGAAGCATGTATAGAAGAAAATCCTAATATTACCATTAAAGAAATGAGAATAAGAATCCAGGAAAAGTTCGGATTAAATATCAGCAAATCTACAGTACACCGCCATATGCAAAAGATGAAATTTTCATATATTACACCAAGACCAGTACACAACGTACAAGATAAAAGTAAACAAGAGGAATTCAAAAAAAAATCTCAATGAAGTTATTGGCAAGTATCCAGAAAAAGAGCTATTTTTCTTTGATGAATCAAGGTTTGGCACACATTCGAAAGTTGGGCATGGATGGTTTAAAAAAGGCACTAGGACTCGGGTTAAAATAAAATTAGGTAGGCATAATTTTTATCTCTACAGTGCAGTTAATCCTAAAAATGGAGAGAGTTTTAGCTTATTTGCACTAAATGTTAACACTGATTGCATGAATGTATTTCTTGAGCAAATGTCGCAATATCTAGGGACAAGAGAAGCTGTTCTTGTTATGGACTGTGCTAGTTGGCATAAGTCAAAAAATTTAAAGGTAGCTAAAAATATTGAGATTATATACCTACCTCCATATTCACCTGAACTCAATCCTGTTGAGAGGCTTTGGTTATACATAAAACAGAACATTTTGCGCAATAAAATATACGATACAATTGCTCTGCTTTAGGGTGCTTTGTGCAAATTTATTACTTCTCTTGCCAGCTCCACAATTAAACAACTCTGCAATTTCTCCTATTTGACTGACCAACAGTGAGAATTGGTATAACTTACTTACATCTATGTAATCTAAATCACGTAAAACTAAAGTGTTACCCCGTATTTCGAATGTCATTTATTCCACCACATTATTAGAGCATATTTCAACTCTACATAATATTTCAACAAAAGTCTACTTTTTATTCTTAATCAACTCTAAAGCCTTCTTCAAATCTATGCTTTCAATATCTGCATTCTTACCCAAAGCAACGTTTGTTCTATCGCATTTTATATAGAACCCGTACCTGCCTTTGCAGATAAAGATTTCTTTTCCTTTTTCATTAACCCCGAGAGACTTTAACTCTTTGCATGGACTGTTTGCAATAATTTGTACAACTTCGCTCAATTCTGTATTCAGCACCTCTTTAGAGCTTTTTTTAAGAGAAAAATATCTACCATCATAAAAAATATAGTACCCAAATCGTCCAAGGCCTATTTTTATTTCCTTTCCGGTCTCAGGGTGTTCTCCGATTACTTTTGGCAAGGAAAGTAACTGAGTAGCGGTATTCAGATCAATATCATTAATATTTAGATCCTTTGGTATGGAAACTGTTTTTTTCTTTTTGGACTCACTATTAAACTCAAGGTAAAGCCCAAAAGGACCTTTTTTAATTACTACCTCTTGGCCTGTTATATCATCTACACCTAAACTTTTTGGATATTCTAAATTGTCATTACTACCTGTAATTTCTTTTGTATGGTTGCATTCAGGATAGTTAGAGCATCCAAGGAACACTCCTGCTCGCCCAAAGTTCAATTTTAATATACCATCAGAGCAAGCAGGGCATTTCGTACCCACCTCTTTTCTTCCTTCTTCTGAACAAAACCAATTAACTACCAAATCGTGAATGCCGCTGAAAACTTCATCATGTGTCATTTGCTTGACAGAATTTACATGACCAAAAAATGGCACCCAAAAGTGGCTCAATTCTTTTTTCCAATCTGCATGTCCATTTGAGATTAAATCAAGCTTTTCTTCCATTTGTGCTGTGAAATCATACTCTACACAACGCTGAAAAAAAGTTTCTAAAAATATAGTAACGATTTTACCGCGGCTGCTTGGAATAAATCTTTTGTTATCCAATGAAACGTACTCACGATCTTGTAATACCGAAATAATTGTTGCATAAGTTGATGGGCGACCTATACCGATTTCTTCCATTTTTTTAACGATACTTGCTTCACTATAACGAGGTGGCGGTTGAGTGAAATGCTGTTTTGGCTCAACTGAAATCAGCTTACACGCTTCCCCTTCCTTCATGGCAGGTAGCAGGCCTTCATTTTCGGCTTCCATATTATCTTGATAGACTTTATAAAAACCATCAAAGAATATACTTGATCCACTTGCTCGCAGAATCACTTTCTGATCAGTAGAACTAATTTCAACTACCACTTGATCAAGAATCGCCGATTCCATTTGACTTGCAATGGTTCTTTTCCAGATTAAATCGTACAATTTAAATTGCTCTGGCGTTAAGTAATCCTTAATACTACCCGGCGTTCTATTGATATCAGTTGGACGAATTGCTTCATGTGCTTCTTGAGCATTTTTGACCTTTTTTACATATTTACGAGGAGACTGTGGTAAATATTTATCACCATATAACGACTTAATTGACCCTCTAATTGAGTTTATAGCCTCATCTGCAATATGAAACCCATCTGTACGCATGTAAGTTATCAACCCTACAGTTTCACCACCAATATCGATACCTTCATATAAATTTTGCGCTATGCGCATAACATTTTTCACGTTAAAATACAGCTTATTCACTGCATCTTGCTGAAGACTTGAAGTAATAAATGGAGGAAGTGGGTTTCTCTTAACTTGCTTGCGTTCTACTGTGCTTACAGCATATTGCCTTGATTCAATCTCCCTGACTAAGTTCTTTGCCTCTTCTTCATTCTTAATATCAAATTTTTCTAGCTTTTTATTGTCATAGTGGCTTAGCATAGCAAAAAAAGCCTCATCTTTGCTATTTTGCATTTCTGCCTTTATGCTCCAATACTCCTGTGTTATAAACTTACTGATTTCATCTTCCCGTTCGCATATAAGCTTTAATGCAACAGACTGCACCCTCCCTGCAGACTTGCTCCCCGACAATTTCGTCCATAACAGTGGTGACAAACTAAATCCAACTAGATAATCCAAAGCTCTGCGTGTTTGCTGTGCGCGCACTAAGTCCATATTAATTTCACGTGGATTCTTTATTGCTTCTTGAACTGCTCTCTTTGTTATCTCATTAAAGACTACTCTATAAATGTTGTTTTCATTACTGATTGCTTTCTTTTCTTTTAATGTCTCTATCACATGCCAAGCCATTGCTTCCCCTTCTCTGTCTGGGTCTGTTGCAAGATATATATCTGATGCTTTACTCGCTGCTTTTACTAACTCTTTTATATACTTTTCTGCTTTTTCAATGGTTTCATACTTTATAGCAAAATCATTATCCGGATCGACAGAACCGTTTTTTGCTGGAAGATCCCTCACATGTCCAAAGGATGCAGCTACTTTGAACTCTTTACTTAAATATTTGCCTATTGTCTTTGCTTTCGCAGGTGATTCAACTATTAATAATGCCATATTGTTAATTATTTTAGTATTTAAAGATAATATGTTGAGAAATATACGATGAAAAGTAAAAAAATATTTTAATAGGTCTTGTGAATTTTACAGAGTAGGTTGTTCATGGTTTCCAGAAAACCCTTGGACCTTGCTATTTTCAAGTGAATTTGAAGGTCTATTACAATAGTATATGATTGCAGCAGCAACCAGACAACAAGCTCCAACTACTATTCCCACTGCTATAGCTAACCCAAGAAAGGTTTACCTGAAGGATAGAATAGGTTATAATGGCATATTAAAGAGATGAAAAATGCCAAGCCCATATAGTGAAGACCTCAGAGAACGAGTTCTCAAAGCAGTTGATGAAAAAACAATGACGATAAAAAGAATTAGTGAAATATTTAAACTGAATATAAAAACAATATATTTATAGAGGAAAAGGAAAAAAGAAACAGGAAACAGGAAACATAAAGCCATCTTCAGGCTATCAAAAAGGTGACTGAGCCTCACCGGTGGCAGGGGTGGTTAATCTGGATCACGAGGTCTTCTTCCTACACTCCATGTAAGAGCAGAAAGTGCCTCAAAAGAAGTACCAACCTGCCACCTATCCACTCTGAGAAGTTATTATCTTCTCTTGCTTTCAACCAAGTAATACTTATTCATATCATCTGGGTAAGGTCAGTTTGTAAAACTTAATTTGTACGCTTTACTCACCCCTAGTAATTCTGATATAGTTACTTTAGTTAAAGTCTATAAAAGTTTATAAATGGCAACCTTAAGTGTAAGAGAAGCTTTATGCACAGCAATCAGAGAAGAAATGCAAAACGACCCTGACGTGTTGATCATCGGTGAAGAAGTTGCAGAGTATGATGGTGCCTATAAAGTAACAAAAGGATTACTGAAAGAGTTTGGAGAAAATAGAGTGGTTGATACGCCTATTACCGAACATGGATTTGCTGGCCTTGCTGTTGGAGCAGCATTCGCTGGATTAAAGCCAATTGTCGAATTTATGACTTTTAATTTTTCTATGCAGGCTATCGACCAAATCGTTAATTCTGCAGCAAAAACAAATTATATGTCAGGTGGACAACTTGGATGCCCCATAGTATTTCGTGGACCAAATGGTGCTGCAGCAAGAGTTGCTGCACAACACTCTCAATGCTTTGCATCTTGGTATTCGCATATACCGGGATTAAAAGTGATAGCACCTTACTTTGCCTCCGATTGCAGAGGTCTGCTTAAAGCTGCAATTCGTGACCCTAATCCGGTAATATTTCTAGAAAACGAAATAGCTTACGGACATGAACATGAACTTTCTGACTCTGAGCTGTCAAATAAAGATTATCTACTTGAGATAGGCAAGGCTGCTGTTATACGGGAAGGAAAGGATGTAACTATCACTGCTTTCTCACTGAAATTAATGGATGCTTTAAACGCAGCAGATTTACTTTCAGGTGAAGGTATAGAAGCTGAAGTTATTGACCTCAGAACCTTAAGACCACTTGACACTCAAACTGTTATTAACTCTATTCAGAAGACTAATAGGTTAGTTAGTGTAGAAGAAGGATGGCCATTTGCAGGAATAGGAGCAGAGCTGTCAGCCGTTGTTATGGAAAAAGGATTTGACTACCTTGATGCTCCAGTTATGCGCGTAACTGGCAAGGACATCCCCTTACCTTACGCTGCAAACCTAGAAAAAAAAGCATTACCGCAAGTGGAAGATATAGTTGAAGCCGTGCATCAGGTCTGCTTTAGAAAAAAATAACCCTATTGGTTCTTTTTTGTGTCTCCTGTTCCACATTGGTCCATCAAGGAAGTATTTCCAGTGCTGCCTATACCAACCATTACTTTTGTCACAATAGTTTTAGCACCGAAAAATACAGCACAAAATATACCGAGTGCAAAAAGAGCTGGCCATGGCATTCTACCAAATATCGCAAGCAAAGCTGCACCTATTATCACTACGGTCATAAGCGGTCCGCCTATTCCCCAAACGTAGCCAATAATATTACATATTACTTGAGCAGTTGTATCAGCATTAGTGTCAGAGGCAGCACTCCCAACATGAGAAAAAGAAATAAATAATACTATAAAAAGAATATTAAAAACTTTCCTAGGGTTCATCCCTATACCTTATACTAATTCTCATTGTTGGTCAGTCAAATAGGAGAAATTGCAGAGTTGTTTAATTGTGGAGCTGGCAAGAGAAGTAATAAATTTGCACAAAGCACCCTAAAGCAGAGCAATTGTATCGTATATTTTATTGCGCAAAATGTTCTGTTTTATGTATAACCAAAGCCTCTCAACAGGATTGAGTTCAGGTGAATATGGAGGTAGGTATATAATCTCAATATTTTTAGCTACCTTTAAATTTTTTGACTTATGCCAACTAGCACAGTCCATAACAAGAGCAGCTTCTCTTGTCCCTAGATATTGCGACATTTGCTCAAGAAATACATTCATGCAATCAGTGTTAACATTTGGTGCAAATAATAGCAATTCCTACTATACAAAGAACGGATAGACAATAATGGAAAAAAAGCCATACTAAAGTAAGTGAAGTAGCGAGGTATAAATGGCATTAAGATCAAAATTATTGGATGAAAAAGTAGTAGAATCAGCAAAAGAAATGCTGAAGAAAGTAAGGAACAATGTATATGTTTCAAAAAAACTAAATGCTGTAATTGCGGCAAAAAAGCATAGTATAACGGCTGTAGCAAAAATATATTGCATTTCAAGAAGCGCACTAACTTCGTGGATAAAACTCTTGAAATTTGGCAGAGAAGAAAAACTGTTTGCTCCTCTATCACGCCGTAGAAAAACTAAATTAAATCAGGCTCAACTACAGCAAATTGAAGCATGTATAGAAGAAAATCCTAATATTACCATTAAAGAAATGAGAATAAGAATCCAGGAAAAGTTCGGATTAAATATCAGCAAATCTACAGTACACCGCCATATGCAAAAGATGAAATTTTCATATATTACACCAAGACCAGTACACAACGTACAAGATAAAAGTAAACAAGAGGAATTCAAAAAAAAATCTCAATGAAGTTATTGGCAAGTATCCAGAAAAAGAGCTATTTTTCTTTGATGAATCAAGGTTTGGCACACATTCGAAAGTTGGGCATGGATGGTTTAAAAAAGGCACTAGGACTCGGGTTAAAATAAAATTAGGTAGGCATAATTTTTATCTCTACAGTGCAGTTAATCCTAAAAATGGAGAGAGTTTTAGCTTATTTGCACTAAATGTTAACACTGATTGCATGAATGTATTTCTTGAGCAAATGTCGCAATATCTAGGGACAAGAGAAGCTGTTCTTGTTATGGACTGTGCTAGTTGGCATAAGTCAAAAAATTTAAAGGTAGCTAAAAATATTGAGATTATATACCTACCTCCATATTCACCTGAACTCAATCCTGTTGAGAGGCTTTGGTTATACATAAAACAGAACATTTTGCGCAATAAAATATACGATACAATTGCTCTGCTTTAGGGTGCTTTGTGCAAATTTATTACTTCTCTTGCCAGCTCCACAATTAAACAACTCTGCAATTTCTCCTATTTGACTGACCAACAATGAGAATTGGTATGAGTAGCTGACACTGTACGAACATTGTCTATCAGGAAGGTGTCATGCAAGTAGCTGACACTGGTTCTTTTATGACGGTGTCATTCTAATCTGGAATCCAGGAAACTTAATTGCAAGTAATGCATTGGGTTTGGTAAGTATGGGTTTTGCGTTATAGAATGAAGCACTTTTGGTGAATTTGTAAAGAAAACTGGATTCCAGACTGGAATGACAAGTTCTCGGCAACCCCTACGTCATACCGCCGCGGTATCTCATCCGCTAACACGTAGCGGGATGACGATTGTCAAGGTGTCATCCCAGTGCCCAGACTACTTGGATCCAGAAAACTTAACTTTAAATAAGTGGCTGCATAATAAAGACTAGATTCCAGCGTCACGCGCTGGAATGACACCATTTTCGGTCTCTTAAATTGCTTTAGCTACAAACATTAAGAAATTTACCAAGCGGAAAAAAAGGCAAAAGAAGCTCCGTGGTGCGAGTTTTGACCCTATAATAATTTAAACTGGCGCTGTAATAATGTGCTAACGCTTAAAATAAGCGCGATTTGGCTGAATGTAGAAAAAATAAAAAAGACATGCAGCCGCTATAATTTTATGTAATCCGCCAAAAAATACCCTAAGTTTTTTACTGAATTTTGTCATTGAGCCTGCAGGTCAAAAACAAGTTTTGAGTCATAAATACACTTATTACCATAATAAGGGGACTGGCGGAGTTTGTCAAGGAAGTTTTTTGTTTCTACTGAATGACAGTTGTGGCTTGGGAGGTAGTGCAAGAAGTCTATTGTATTACTGAATTATTAATAATTCAGTAATAGTGCCTGCTATGTAGCTAAAATTTTCCTTTAACTTAAGCTATATGTAGCTAAAATAACTTGGGTTTACCGACGATTTGACAAACGACAAATTCGTCATCACGCTGCTTGTTAGCGGGATCTAGAGATACCACGGCGGTATGACGTAGGGAAACCTGACTTGCATTAGCCATGTATAATAAAGGAAATCTATGACAAAAGAATCATTGGTAAAAACTGATATAGTGAAAGTTGAAGACAAAAAAGCGGTAAGAAGCTTTTTTAAAATACTAGGTGAAGTGGCAGATGCTGTAAGATCGTGGATTGGTAACATCGGTCCTGATTTAAGCAACAGTCGCGATATCGATAGTTTAGTCTTGAAGATGAACGAGTGCTTAAATCCAAAGGGAGGGGAGGTTTCAGCACGTAAGAATGCTGTATCTCTTGGTAATTTGTACTTAAGCTTATCAGAGAAAGGTAAAATAAAATTTCTGCAAACCCTGGCAGAAAAATTTAGTCTACATAAAGAAGAAATAGATGAGAAAATAAAAGAGTACAAGAAAAATCAAGATCCCGAGTTAAACTATAAATTTGAACAGGATTTAATAAAAATTCTTGAATCACCGCGTTCTAAAATATTGAAGCAATTTATTTCTCTACCAGAAGGCCTCAAGTTTATTGTTGATATGCGTTCTGATGTGCTTAAGCTAAAGAACCAATATAGAAGTTTGAATCCACTAGAGAATGAATTAAAAAATATACTCTATACTTGGGTTGATGTTGATCTACTCGATCTTCGTCAAATCACCTGGGATTCACCTGCATCATTGCTAGAAAAACTTATAAAATATGAAGCTGTGCATAAAATTTCCTCTTGGGATGACTTAAAAAACAGACTAGATTCTGATCGTCTCTGTTTTGCTTTCTTTCATTACAAAATACCAAACGAACCTCTAATTTTTGTAGAGGTTGCATTGGTGAATAAGATTGCAGATAGCATTCAACACCTTTTAGATGAAGCAGTACCTTCAAGTGATCCAAGTAGTGCAAGCACTGCTATATTCTACTCAATATCAAATACTCAAGCAGGGTTATCTGGAATCAGCCTTGGTAATTTTTTGATCAAAAGGGTTGTAGAAAAGCTATCGCAAGAGTTTAAAAGTATAAAAACATACGCAACTCTTTCTCCAATACCTGGCTTTACGAAATGGCTAAAAAACAATCTAAACCAAGATGTCACTTTATTGGGCAAACTAAATATAAAACAATCTAGTGCAGAAATTTTAGAAAGTGCAGAGCAATTAAAAATTAACGTTGAATGTGAAAAACAGTGCTTGCTTAAACTATGTGCATATTACTTGCTCAAGGTTAAGAGCAATAATGGAAGTGCCTATGATCCAGTGGCGCATTTTCATTTAAGCAATGGTGCATCGATAAAACAATTAAACTGGATGGCGGATACTTCTGAAAAGGGTATTAGTCAGTCGGCTGGGATGATGGTAAATTATCTGTATGAGTTGCCTAAAATAGATAATAATCATGAAAACTATATGGTTAATAAAGTGATTTCCTGCTCGAAAAAAGTGTCGTTTATGTTGAAGGAGTAAATAGTCTCTTAATAAATAATTGCCCTCACAACACTTAAAATGTAAAATGGTTCTACTTAAATAAAATAGCCATAAATGAACAACATAAGAAATTTTGCAATAATAGCGCATATAGACCACGGTAAGTCAACGCTTGCTGACCGTTTAATAGAGAAATGTAACGGCCTTGAAGCAAGAGAAATGACCAATCAAGTGCTTGATTCGATGGATATAGAACGCGAACGTGGGATTACAATTAAAGCACAGACGGTAAGGCTCAACTATACTGCAAATGATGGTAATCAATATTGCTTAAATCTCATGGACACTCCAGGTCATGTTGACTTTTCGTATGAAGTAAGTCGAAGTTTAGCAGCGTGTGAAGGCTCACTTTTAGTGGTAGATAGCAGTCAAGGTGTTGAAGCTCAGACTCTTGCAAATGTATACAAGGCAATTGACAACAATCATGAAATAATAGTTGTACTCAATAAAGTTGATCTCCCTGCTGCAGATCCAGAAAAGGTAAAACTCCAGGTTGAGGAAGTAATTGGCATTGACGCAAGTGAGTCAGTTTTAATATCAGCCAAGACTGGTCTGGGAATAAGGGATGTATTAGAAGCTATAGTGACAAAACTTCCAGCTCCTCAAGGTGATGTGAATGCTCCACTACAGGCAATTTTAGTTGATAGTTGGTATGACACTTATTTGGGAGTAGTAATTTTAGTACGAATTAAAAATGGAGTGCTAAAAAAGGGCATGAAGATTGTTATGATGTCTAATAACTCTACATACCAAGTGGACAATATCGGTATTTTTACTCCTAAAAAAGTAATGACAGGTGAACTCTCAGCAGGTGAAGTTGGTTTTATCACTGCTTCAATGAAGGAAGTTGCAGACTGTAGAGTGGGAGACACTATTACTGAAGAGAAAAGACCGTGCAGCGAGGCATTGCCTGGTTTTAAAGAAGTGCACCCTGTGGTATTTTGTAGTATTTTTCCTAATAAAACGGACGACTTTAAATATTTAAGAGAAGCACTGGAAAAATTACATTTGAATGATGCAAGTTTTACTTTTGAAGCAGAAACTTCAAATGCGCTAGGCTATGGATTTCGTTGTGGTTTTTTGGGAATGTTGCATCTTGAAGTTATTCAAGAAAGGCTCGAGAGAGAATTTGATTTAGATCTAACAGCAACTGCACCGAGTGTTATATATAAGGTTACAACGCAAGGTGGTGAAGTTCTTAGCATTCATAATCCTAGTGACATGCCAGATCCAACAAAGATTGAAATGGTAGAAGAGCCGTGGATTACTGCAACCATAATGTTCCCTGACCAATATTTAGGTGAGATTCTATCATTATGTGAAGAGAGGAGGGGAGAACAGGAAGATTTATCTTACATTGGTAACACAACAACAGCATTGTTAAGATATAAGTTACCACTGTCTGAAGTTGTTTTTGACTTTTATGATCGATTAAAATCAATTTCCAGGGGGTATGCAAGTTTGGATTGGGAAATTTCCAGCTATCTGGTAAGTCAAATAGATAAATTAAGCTTTTTAATTAATGGAGAGCCCGTAGATGCACTGGCTTGTATCGCTCACAAAAGCAGAGCAGAAAAAAGGGGGCGTGAAATATGCGCACGCTTGAAGGATCTAATACCACGTCAGCAATATAAAATCGCGATTCAAGCTGCAGTGGGCGGAAAAATTATTGCCAGAGAAACGATTAATCCATATAGAAAAGATGTAACAGCTAAACTCTATGGTGGAGATGTGACACGAAGAATGAAACTGCTTGAAAAGCAAAAGAAGGGTAAAAAAAGGTTGCATTCTATAGGGAACGTAAATATTCCACAGAATGCTTTTATTCAAGCTTTGAAGATAAGTGATTGATCTTAAAAGACTTCTTGTATAGTTTTTGGCAACAACCGTTAGAAACGAAAAAACTTACTTGACACCCTTCGCCAGCCCCCTTATCATTATACTGAAGATATTCATTTATCTTCAATCTGTGCAGATTAAACGATAACAGTATTACGTGATTGGCGTCTTATTTTTAATTTTTTGCACTATGTGCACCCTATGTCTTCACAACATTTCTGGGTTTTTACCCATATAAGCTGAAACGCGCTTATAAGTCGTTTAAGACAGTATAGTACGCCGATTTGCAGGATTAGAGAGTGACAACTAGCTAACACGGGATTTCTTTTGCCTTTTTTTCTGCTTAGTAAATTTCTTAAACATTTAAACTAAGGTGAGTTGCACTTAAAAGCAGCTAAATTGCAGTGTTTAAGACTTAAAAAAACGCCAATACAGAAAATAGAAAATAGACAATGACAAGGGCTTCTTTTGCCTTTTTTTTATTTGCCTAATGTTTGTAGCTAAAGCAATTTAAGAGACCGAAAATGGTGTCATTCCAGCGCGTGACGCTGGAATCTAGTCTTTATTATGCAGCCACTTATTTAAAGTTAAGTTTCCTGGATCCAAGTAGTCAGGGCACTGGGATGACACCTTGACGATTTGAAGAATCGTCATCCCGCTGCTTGTTAGCGGGATCTATGCTAAGAGATACCGCGAATGAATCGCGGTATGACGTAGAGTCAGCGTTAGCCATAACACAACACTTTTATACTCACCAACTCAGTATCCAATCTGGATTCCAGCGTCAAGCACTGGAATGACACCGAAGGGGCTACTCGGATGACACCGTCTTGGATGGAAACCAGTGCCAGCTATTTGCATAACACCCTCCTTTTTCCTGGATCCAAGTAGTCAAGCTACTCGGATGACATCTTTTTTCTTGGTACAATTACTCTTATATCTCAATGTTCGTACAGTTATGTGTCAGCTACTTTCATGACATCGTTGTAACGTTGTACCATATTAGAATGTTCGTGCAGTTGTGTGTCAACTACTTTTGTGGCACCGTTTGTTATTCAATCTTTATGCTAGCTTTACTAAAAATTATAGTATTTTAGGTATAATTGCAATATCTAAATTTAATACCAATTCCCACTATACAAAGAACGGATAGACAATAATGGGAAAAAAGCCATACTAAAGTAAGTGAAGTAGCGAGGTATAAATGGCATTAAGATCAAAATTATTGGATGAAAAAGTAGTAGAATCAGCAAAAGAAATGCTGAAGAAAGTAAGGAACAATGCATATGTTTCAAAAAAACTAAATGCTGTAATTGCGGCAAAAAAGCATAGTATAACGGCTGTAGCAAAAATATATTGAATTTCAAGAAGCGCACTAACTTCGTGGATAAAACTCTTGAAATTTGGCAGAGAAGAAAAACTGTTTGCTCCTCCATCACGCCGTAGAAAAACTAAATTAAATCAGGCTCAACTACAGCAAATTGAAGCATGTATAGAAGAAAATCCTAATATTACCATTAAAGAAATGAGAATAAGAATCCAGGAAAAGTTCGGATTAAATATCAGCAAATCTACAGTACACCGCCATATGCAAAAGATGAAATTTTCATATATTACACCAAGACCAGTACACAACGTACAAGATAAAAGTAAACAAGAGGAATTCAAAAAAAAATCTCAATGAAGTTATTGGCAAGTATCCAGAAAAAGAGCTATTTTTCTTTGATGAATCAAGGTTTGGCACACATTCGAAAGTTGGGCATGGATGGTTTAAAAAAGGCACTAGGACTCGGGTTAAAATAAAATTAGGTAGGCATAATTTTTATCTCTACAGTGCAGTTAATCCTAAAAATGGAGAGAGTTTTAGCTTATTTGCACTAAATGTTAACACTGATTGCATGAATGTATTTCTTGAGCAAATGTCGCAATATCTAGGGACAAGAGAAGCTGTTCTTGTTATGGACTGTGCTAGTTGGCATAAGTCAAAAAATTTAAAGGTAGCTAAAAATATTGAGATTATATACCTACCTCCATATTCACCTGAACTCAATCCTGTTGAGAGGCTTTGGTTATACATAAAACAGAACATTTTGCGCAATAAAATATACGATACAATTGCTCTGCTTTAGGGTGCTTTGTGCAAATTTATTACTTCTCTTGCCAGCTCCACAATTAAACAACTCTGCAATTTCTCCTATTTGACTGACCAACAATGAGAATTGGTATGAGTAGCTGACACTGTACGAACATTGTCTATCAGGAAGGTGTCATGCAAGTAGCTGACACTGGTTCTTTTATGACGGTGTCATTCTAATCTGGAATCCAGGAAACTTAATTGCAAGTAATGCATTGGGTTTGGTAAGTATGGGTTTTGCGTTATAGAATGAAGCACTTTTGGTGAATTTGTAAAGAAAACTGGATTCCAGACTGGAATGACAAGTTCTCGGCAACCCCTACGTCATACCGCCGCGGTATCTCATCCGCTAACACGTAGCGGGATGACGATTGTCAAGGTGTCATCCCAGTGCCCAGACTACTTGGATCCAGAAAACTTAACTTTAAATAAGTGGCTGCATAATAAAGACTAGATTCCAGCGTCACGCGCTGGAATGACACCATTTTCGGTCTCTTAAATTGCTTTAGCTACAAACATTAAGAAATTTACCGAGTGAAAAAAAGGCAAAAGAAGCCCCATGGTTGGCTAGTTATTTATATGTACTTCAAAATATTGGCGTTTTTTGTTCTAAACGCTGCAATTTAGCTGCTTTTAAATGCGACTAACCTAAATTATAAACGTTAAGAAATTTACTGAGCGGAAAAAAAGGCAAAGAAACCCCAGGGTAGCTAGTATTCAAATTCTCCCTTGTCTATTTGACGTCTTTTACTGTCTTAAACGCTTTATAAGCGCGTTTCGGCTTGTATAGGTAGAAACCTAAAGTTTTATAAAGACATGAGGTGCACATAGTGCAAAAAATTAAGCATGATTTACGCCAAATACATTAAGTTTTTTTGTCATTAATCCACTGCAGAGATTGCGAAGATAAATAAATAGCTTCAGTGTTGTGATAAGGGGGCTGGCGGAGTTTGTCAAGCAAGTTTTTGTTTCTACTGAATGACAGTTGTGGCTTGGGAGGTAGTGCAAGAAGTCTATTTCCACAAAAATGCTTCAATTTATCTTAACATTTTGTCAACTACCTTTATAGGAATGACAATTTAAAAGGGCATTTTTACATATTCCATATGGCTGCCAGTTGCACCCCTCACATGCGTAATCAAATTTCTTTAAAGACATTTTCTCTCTGATCTTTTTTACCGCCTCATTCCAAGTTAAAGTCTCGCCAATTTTTATTCCTAAAATTCCCATATGCCTTCTATCTAGCTCTAAAACTTTAGCTTGTGTGGTGCATTTACCTTGTTTAATCTGGTTTGGGCAAGCACTACAAATACTATCAAGATTGCCGACTACTTTGATTTGAGTGTTAGAATCACTAATTACTTTGCTTGCTATCTTTTTATAATTTTCTACAAAACCCTGAGAATACCCATATCCCCGAAACGCGAGGGTGCACATGAAATGATGAGGGCGGAATTTTATCATTTTTTCAAATATTGCAAAGCTGCTACAAGTAGAAAAATTTTTACCAAACCAGGAAGGATAAATGGTAAAACACCCACCATTATTGCTTGTCCCAGACCCAAGTAAACAGCAAGCCAACTAACACCACAAATAAAGATTACAACTGTACCAGCCAGACAACTTAAAGAATTACACACAAATGATTTATATTTAGAGTTCAGTAATTCATTTACTTTGCTCATTACCATAACAGCAACTAAACAGCCAATTAAATATCCACCTGTTGGTCCGAGAAAAATGTGATAACCACCAGAAAAATTCGCAAAAACAGGAAATCCTGCTGCACCAAGTGATAGATATGTAAGCACAGAATAGAATGCTGTTCTGCGGTTAAATTTAAGCCCAATAAGCATTACTCCTAAAGTTTGCAATGTGATAGGCACAGGCTGCAATGGTACGCTTATTTGAGCCATCAAGAATAAAAGTAAAACGCAAGACAATATTTCAGCCAGTGTTAATCTGCTACTAGATTGTGTTATAAACATACCTTCCCAATAAAAATAACTTATTAAATATAATATATGTGTATAAGAGGTTTTGCAATTTAAATTTTGCTCATATTGTGCTACAATGAATTATTTATGCACTATTAAATTAAAAATGATGAGTAAACAAGATCTATTATCGTTGATGAAAGCAAGACACAGCGGACGTTCATACGATACTACAAGAGCAATATCTCAGGAAGACATGTATATTTTAATGGAAGCTGTAAGGCTGACTCCCTCATGTTTTGGTGATGAACCTTGGAGATATGTGATATGCAACAAACAGAACAATCAAAGCGCATGGGAAAAGCTGCTAAATTGTCTTGATGAATCTAATCAAAAATGGGCAAAAGATGCACAAGTGTTAATCATATCTTTAAGTGCTAAAAACTTCCGTAAACGAGGTAAAGGAGAAAATCTTTGGGCTAGTCATGATACTGGTGCAGCAAATTATGCACTTATGCTACAGGCTGCATCTGTGAACTTAATGGCTCATCAAATGGGTGGATTTGATAGAGATAAAATAGTAGAAAGATTCAACATATCCGATGATTTTAATGTAATGTCAATGATAGCGGTTGGTTACGAAGAAGAGGGCGCTGAAACAAGTAAGAAAAAAAGAAGACCAATAGAAGAAATATTTTTTTATGATGAGTGGCCAAGGTCCTAAAAATTTTATCAAGATGCACGGTACTGGCAATAATTTTGTTATCATAGACTCATGTTCAACAAACAATTTAGACTGGAACTATAGACAAATTGCTGATCAAAGCAGTTGTGATCAAGTGATAATTATAACAATGTCTAATGCTGCAGACTGCTTTATACATATCTATAATGCTGATGGTAGTCGAGCTGAAATGTGCGGAAACGCAGCACGCTGTGTTGGATATTTGATAATGTCAGAAAAAGGTACTGAGTATATCACTATTGAGCTGGTAAACAAACGCATTTTAGAGTGTTTTAAAGTTGGTGATAAATCCATAAAGGTTAACATGGGTAAACCTTTGCTAAAATGGCATGAAATTCCCTTGTCTACTGAGTGTGACACTCTTCACTTACCTATAGAACTTGAAATGCTAAAAGATCCTGTTGCAGTAAATATTGGTAACCCTCATATAGTTTTTTTTGTTGATAACATAAGTGAAATACCATTGCGAAATTTAGGACCAAAGCTAGAAAATCACGTACTATTTCCTCAGAAAATTAATATTAGTATTGCACAAGTTGAAAAGTCTGGAGAAATAGCTTTAAGAGTTTGGGAAAGAGGTACAGGCATTACTGCATCATGCGGTAGTGCAGCCTGTGCAGCACTTGTTGCATCCACACTACGTGGATATCTGACTGCCCAACAGACTTCAGTAGATTTACCAGGAGGTAAGTTATTAATCGAATGGGCAAATAACGTATTCATGACCGGTGATATAGGATTTTTGTGATAATTGTTTTCACAGTGCAAAACTACTTGACAAACTCCGCCAGCCCCCTTATCATAACACTGAAGCTATTTATTTATCTTCGCAATCTCTGCAGTGGATTAATGACAAAAAAACTTAATGTATTTGGCGTAAATCATGCTTAATTTTTTGCACTATGTGCACCTCATGTCTTTATAAAACTTTTAGGTTTCTACCTATACAAGCCGAAACGCGCTTATAAAGCGTTTAAGACAGTAAAAGACGTCAAATAGACAAGGGAGAATTTGAATACTAGCTACCCTGGGGTTTCTTTGCCTTTTTTTCCACTTAGTAAATTTCTTAACGTTTATAATTTAGGTTAACTGCATTTAAAAGCAGCTGAATCGCAGCGTTTAGAATAAAAAAACGCCATACTTGAAAGTATAATGTAAGTAATACCAATTCTCATTATTGGTCAGTCAAATAGGAGAAATTGCAGAGTTGTTTAATTGTGGAGCTGGCAAGAGAAGTAATAAATTTGCACAAAGCACCCTAAAGCAGAGCAATTGTATCGTATATTTTATTGCGCAAAATGTTCTGTTTTATATATAACCAAAGCCTCTCAACAAGATTTAGCTCAGGTGAATATGTAGGTAGGTATATAATGTCGATATTTTTAGGTACCTTTAAATTTTTTGACCTATGCCAACTAGCACAGTCCATAACGAGAAAAGCCTCTCGTGTTTCTAGATATTGCGACATCTGCTCAAGAAATATGTTCATGCAATCAGTGTTGACATTTGGTGCAAATAAGCTAGAACTCTCTCCATTTCTAGGATTAACCGCACTATAGAGATAGAAATTTTGCCTAACTAATTTTGTTTTAACCTGTGTTCTAATCCCCTTTTTGAACCACCCATGTCCAACCTTTGAATGTGTGCCAAACCTTGATTCATCAAAGAAAAATAGCTCTTTTTCTGGATACTTGCTAATAGCTCCATTGAGATTTTTTTTTGAATTCCTCTTGTTTGCTTTTATCTTGTCCATTATGAACTGGTCTGGGTGTAATATATGAGAATTTCATCTTTTGCATATAGCGGTGTACTGTAGATTTGCTGATATTTAATCCGAACTTTTCCTGGATTCTTATTCTCATTTCTTTAATGGTAATATTAGGATTTTCTTCTATCCACTCTTCAATTTGCCGTAGTTGATCCTGATTTAATTTAGTTTTTCTACGCCGTTGTGGAGGAGTAAACAGTTTTTCTTTTCTGCCAAATTTCAAGAGTTTTACCCACGAAGTTAGTGCGCTTCTTGAAATGCAATATATTTTTGCTACAGCCGCTATATTGTGCTTTTTTGCTGCAATTACAGCATTTAGTTTTTTTGAAACATATGCATTGTTCCTTACTTTCTTCAGCATTTCTTTTGCTGATTCTACTACTTTTTCATCCAATAATTTTAATCTTAATGCCATTTATACCTCAACTATTTTACTTGCTTCATTATGGCTTTTCTTCCATCATTGTCCATCTGTTTGCCTTGTAATGGGAATTAGTATAACTAGCCAACCACGGGGCTTCTTTTGCCTTTTTTTTCCATTTGGTAAATTTCTTAAATATTTATGGCTAACATGAACTGGGCAGTGCGTGACGCTATCCAAGATGATGTCATTCCAGTGCTTGACACTGGAATCTAGTTCTTATTGTACATTTATTTGGTGTAGAGTTAAGTTTCCTGGATCCCAGTGTCTGGGCACTGGGATGACACCCTGACAATCGTCATCCCGCTGCTTGTTAGTGGGATCTGCTGAGATACCATGGCGGCATGACGCAGAGCTCGCGTTAGCTATACTTTTATACTCACCGACTCAGTATCCAATCAAAATTCCTAGATCCCAGTGGGCTTTGTTGCATAGCAGCAGAAAAACTAGTGATTACTGACTAAATTCATTATAAAATGACGATTTAAGGATAAATATGCCACAAAAAATGAGAGTCAGTAACCATAGAGAATATAACAAATTTCTAGAAAAAAGAGGAAATATTTTTCATTATATTAACGAAGCCATAGAAAATTGGTATGAAATTGGGCCAAAAATGCAGGGTAGCAACTATATTTATAGTGATAAAGTTGTAATTTTGGTGCATATAATCGTTAATCTTTTTAGAATTGGCTTAAGACAAACAGTCGGGTTTATAAAATGATATTTGCAACAAATAGGAAGAGATTTGCAGCTATTTACAAGCATCAAAAGAAACTTGATATTAAGATCAATGATTGCAGAGTTGATAAAAATAACATGGAAGATATCGAAATTGCTATAGACAGTGCAGGCATTAGTATATACAACAACACACAGCAAAGAAAATAGCAAAGATAGAGAGTACCGCGGCTATAAACAAGTAAGAAAATTGCACATAATGTTGAGCAAACAAGTCATAGCTACAAAATACAGTAATGGCGTTTACTCTGATCACTATGGAGCATTGGGGAAATTTGATGTTAAATATGCTATAAAAGCACTATATGCAGATAGGGCATATGATAGAAAAAAGCTCTATAAGCTGTGTAATCAATATGGCATAAAAACGAAAATTCCTCCGAAAAACAACGCAGCAGAGCATCCAAAATTGGATTATATGCTTGATAGAAATGCCGCTATTCAGTTAATGAAATTACATGGTGAGAATGGTATAAAAAGATGGAAAGAAGAAGTAAATTACGGAAAAAGATCGTATATTGAAGGATTTTTCTCAAGGTTGAAGCGAATATTTGGGTTTAGTTTTAAGAATAAATCTGAGACAAGTAGAGAGAAGGAACTACTTATTAAATGCTACTTAATGAACACATTTACTGCAATTAGTATGCCTAAATTTGAAATAGTCGCATAAAATTATTTACTCTGGAAAAAACTTACGTTGCTATGCAACAAAGCCCACTGGGATCTAGAAAAAAGAAATGTGGATTCCAGTGTCAAGGCACTGGAATAACACCACTTACTACGTA
This sequence comes from Wolbachia endosymbiont (group A) of Sicus ferrugineus, assembly GCF_947251515.1. Classification (NCBI taxonomy): domain Bacteria; kingdom Pseudomonadati; phylum Pseudomonadota; class Alphaproteobacteria; order Rickettsiales; family Anaplasmataceae; genus Wolbachia; species Wolbachia endosymbiont (group A) of Sicus ferrugineus. The sequence goes on along the minus strand of NZ_OX366370.1, from coordinate 1,169,996 downwards.
TTTAAACTATAATGTTCATCATTACACGCTGGCAGGATGTCATATATAGTGTTACCCAGGTAGCTGTGCTGGGGCTTATCGTCTTTAAGATCCCAATTAGATAGAAGTTTTGTACTTTTTTCAAATCAAAGCTTGAATTTTTGCTGGCAAATCAATATATTATATATATGAAGTTTTAATTTAAGTTGTTATGTTGACCCCAATGGCAAGCTTATGTGTTGATAGCAGAACCAATCTCATGCAATATATTGCTAGAGTGCAAAAATTTCCTATGCTGTCTCAAGAGGAAGAGGTACTATTAGCAAAAAATTGGAACCAATATAAGGATATTTCTTCTGCTCATAAATTGATTACCAGCCATTTGAATTTGGTAGTAAAAATTGCAATGAAATTCAAAAATTATGGACTATTGTTGATGGACCTGGTCATGGAAGGGAATCTGGGTTTAATGCATGCAGTGAAAAAGTTTAATCCTGATTTAGGGTTTCGTTTTTCAACTTATGCAGTGTGGTGGATTGAAGCTTCAATAAAAGACTTTATATTGAAATCTTGGTCGTTCGTGAAAATAGGCACGACGCAAGCACAAAGAAGACTATTTTTTAGTTTACGTAAAATAAAAAAAAGAATTTTACAGTATACAAACAGGGAAACTTTAAGCAATGAAGAAATAAAAGCAATATCTAATGAGCTTTCTGTATCCGAAGGAGACGTTCTGCAGATGAATTACCGTTTGGCTTGTAAGGATCAGTCGCTAAACGATTGCATAAAAATAGGTGATGACTCTAAAAGGGAGTTGCAAGATATGATCCCATGTAACTTGGTCAGTCAAGAAGTAACCTATCAGAATCATGAAGAAAAAGAATTAAAAGAAACAATTTTAAACAATGCACTAGCAAGCCTTAACGAGAGGGCAAGAGACATTTTTATTAGTAGATACTTGTGTGAAAACACTCAAACTCTGGATGAACTTAGTAAAAAATATTGTGTTTCAAGAGAAAGAATAAGACAGTTAGCTGAGCAGGCGATGGCCAAGGTAAAACGATATATACAATCTGAAAGTTTGAAATTTGGTTTGCATGCGTAGTTTTTTTATATTTCTAATATTTTTTTCAATAGGCGCTTTTGCATCGGTTAGTGATGTGCAATTGAAGGAAAAATACAAAGATTGGCTTGTATATACTGCATCAGAAGATAGAGAGAAAGTGTGTTACATTGTATCTTACCCTAAGACAAAAAGCGAGCATTATACAACCAATCGCAAGCCGTATGTAATGGTCAGTTATGTTGATAAAAAAGCAGATGAGGTAAGCGTTACCTCTGGTTTTCAGTATGATAAGGAGCCTGTAGCTCTCAATATCGACAAAAAAATTAAATATACACTGCCTATAATACAGGGAAGTTTTGCGTGGGCAGAGCATACAAAAATAGATCAAGATCTCATTCTAAAAATGAAGCAGGGATTATCAATGGTAGTGAATGGAAAAGCAAAAACAGTAACCACTGATGATACTTATTCCCTACTTGGTTTTCAAAAAGCGTATCAAAAAATGCATGATTTATGCCATACAAAGTAAATCATTGTAACAGAATACCAAGCTATAGTATAAACTAGACTACTCTTTCAATGGAAATATAAATAGCACTTTACTTTATATGGGATGTGGATATCATTTAAAATATATTTTTGAGAGTTAGCAATGTCAGAGGTTGCAGGTGTAGATACAGAAATCAAAAAGCAAAATTCTGTGCGCGAGCAGATGCGTTTTAGCGTGAGCCGCACAAGTCTTTTAAATACATTATCCAGAGTAAGTGGAGTGGTTGAAAGGCGTAATGCAATAGATGTTTTGGCATGTATAAATATCAAAGCACAACACGGCAGCATAAAATTAATGGCAACTGATCTTGACATTTCAATGTTTGCCTCACTTGCTGCAACCGTATTAACAGAAGGAGAAGTAAAGATTTCAGCGCATACTTTACATGACATAGTGAAGAAGTTACCCGCTGATTTGGATGTCAATTTTGAAGTAAACAACCAAGGAAAATTATTGATGTCTTGCGGAAATGCAAACTTTTCTTTACCGAATGTAGTTTCAAGCAGCTTTCCTGCTCTTGAAGAAGACAATTATAAACATGATTTTATTCTACTAAATACGGACCTGATAGACTTATTAACTAAAACAAAATTTGCTGTATCACTAGATGATACAAGGTATAATTTAAATGGAATATATCTACATACAGACGAGCAGTTTCTGTACTGCGTTGCAACTGATGGTCACCGTTTATCATGTATAAAGAGACCAAAGCCTGGGAACATCAATGGCGAATTTGGTGTGATCATTCCACGTAAAACTGTTATGGAGCTGTTAAAAATATGGGACGATTGTAATGAAATTAATGTAAAACTCTCAGACAGAAAAATCAAGTTTACATGCGGTGAATATATTCTAATATCAAAATTAATAGATGGGACTTTTCCAAATTATAAAGCAGTTATTCCAGCATCTCAAGACAAGCATATGATTATTGAAAGTAAAAAACTTTCAGATGTTATAGATCGAGTTTCCGTTGTTGTATCTGATAAAGTAAAATCCATTAAATTCTCACTACAAGAAAAGCTGCTGACTCTGCATTCAAACTCTCAAGAGTGCAATGATGCAACTGAATCCATAGAAGTGGACTACAATGAAGCCCCTATAGAAATAGGGTTTAACTCGCGTTATTTACTTGATGTTCTATCCTGCATAAAAAATAAATGTAAGTTTAGCTTAGCCGATGGTAATAGTGCTACAATTATCACTGATGAAGACGATTCAAGTGTATTATATGTAGTGATGCCAATGAGAACTTAAACTTGTCATCCCGCTTCTTGTTAGCAGGATCTGGAGATACCGTGGCGGTATGACGTGTTGTTACTTATTTCACTAAGAACGTTACTTTTTATTAAATTAGTAATCTATCTTTACCAAATATAAGCCAAAAGGTGGTGCAGTAACTCCAGCTGCATTTCTTTTGCATTGGTTTAATATATTTAGCATTTCTTGTGGATTAGTTCTATTTTTTCCAAATTCAACTAAAGTACCCACAATAATCCTCACTTGGTTATGTAAAAAGGAAATAGCAGATATTTTGATGTGTATATGATTCCCATTTTGTATTATATCGATATCATCAATTGTTCTCATCGGATTTGCGGCTTGACAATCTTTTGAACGAAAACTTGAAAGGTCATGTTTTCCAAGTAGATGTTTAGCAGCTTCACGCATAATATTTACATCAAGTGGGTTAAACACTTGCCATACATAACCTGTCTCCAGAGCCGCAGGAGCATAGCGATTAACTATTCTGTATTCGTAATATCTTTTTTTTGCTGAAAAACGTGCGTGAAACGCATCATCTACAACTTCTGCATTAAGCACGACTATGGGAATTGATTTTAAATGATAATTTATTGCGTTTCTTATTCTATAAAGCTCAAATTCCTTTTCCATATCAAAATGAGCAATTTGTCCTAAAGCATGAACACCTGCATCAGTCCTGCCACCGCAGTACAAAGTAACTTTCTCACCACTAAAATTAAATATAGCATTTTCTATGGCTTCCTGGATTGAATTAGCAGAATGTTGCTGCTTCTGCCAGCCAGAGAAACTACTACCATTGTATTCTATCGTTATTTTGTATCGCACTGCAGAGTCTATCTAACTTTCTATCTTAATATAATTTAGGTAACTAATTTTTCTACGATAACGTTCTTCGTTATTAAAAAACCCTTGGCAGGTTGTTCACGTTCGATTACCATGGAAGTTATACAAGTTAATAAATGATCCATGGCAAACAACTCAGAAGAAAGAAATAATGATAAGCAAAAAGCATTAGATAACGCAATAAGCCAGATTGAAAAAGCATTTGGTAAAGGTGCAATAATGAAGTTGAAGCAAAACCCTGTAGAGAAAATAGACACAATATCCACAGGATCAATTGCGCTTGATTCGGCTCTAGGTGTTGGAGGTTTGCCAAAAGGACGTATAATTGAAATATTTGGTCCCGAGAGTTCTGGTAAAACCACTCTTGCCTTGCACGTGATTGCTGAAGCACAAAAAAAAGGAGGATCATGCGCATTTATCGATGCAGAACATGCATTGGATGTCTTATATGCTCGTAAACTTGGGGTAAGCACTGATGATTTAGTAATTTCGCAACCAGACACTGGGGAACAAGCATTACACATTGTTGAGTACTTAGTGTGTTCTGGTGCGGTTGATGTGATAGTTATTGACTCTGTTGCAGCGTTAACTCCAAGAGCTGAAATTGAAGGTGATATGGGTGATCAACATATGGGGCTGCAAGCAAGGCTTCTAAGTCACGGGCTACGAAAGCTAACCTCTGCCGTTTCAAAAGCAAACTGTATATTGATATTTATTAATCAAATTCGTATGAAAATAGGAGTAGTGTATGGAAATCCTGAAACTACCACGGGTGGAAATGCATTAAAATTCTATACTTCTGTAAGGCTTGACATAAGAAAAGTTGGTGTAATAAAAGATAAAGAAAATATTACAGGCAATGAAACAAGAGTTAAAGTTGTAAAAAATAAAGTTGCTCCTCCATTTAGAGAAGCGAAATTTGATATAATGTACAATGAAGGTATATCAAAACTCGGAGAAATAATAGATATGGGAGCAAAGCTTGGTGTGCTTGAAAAAGCAGGTGCTTACTATTCATATAACAACACACGTCTTGGACAAGGAAGAGAGAATGTAAAAACTTACCTAAAAACAAACAAAGAAGTCGCAAATGAAATAGAAATGAAAATCAGAGATTTACTCAGAAATCATGATAATTCTATTATAATAGACGAGGATAGTGAGCAACTTTTAGAAGAATCAGTGTTCTGATCTAAACTTAGTTTGTGTTGGATGGGTTGTTACAGTATGACGGTGTGTGCTAATCTGTAATGTTACCTTGTATCAAGAGGACTTTGCTGAAGCAGTTAAAAAAAGCTTTTCATGAGAAATTATAAATGATAAATTGTTAACAATAGGTTATTGTGAATAAGATTATGTGTTTTAGTTTACCTAATATAAACAGGGAAGGTTATTTATTTATAGTCGTTGCCTTTATAGTAACGTGTATAGCATTCTCTATATCTTGGGGGTTTGGTGTTACGTGCTTGTTTCCGACATTATTGTGTACTTATTTCTTTCGCGATCCAGCAAGAGCTGTGCCAAACAATAAGGATCTTATATTAAGTCCTGCTGATGGTGTGATTTCAAAAATTGAAGAAGTTAATTATCCTTTATCGGCAGAAAATGGAGAAGAGAAGAAGTTCACGCTTGTTAGCATATTTTTAAGTGTTTTGAACGTCCATGTGAACCGTATACCAATATCTGGTACGATAAAGGAAATGAATTATAAAAAAGGCAAGTTTGTATCCGCAATAAGCAATAGGTCTAGTAATGAAAATGAAAAGCAGGTTATTGTGATTGAATACGAAAAGGGAAAAGAAATTATTGTGGAGCAAATAGCTGGATTAATTGCACGTCGTATCGTTTGTAATTTAGGAGTATCCCAGAATGTGAAAGCAGGTGAAAGGTTTGGAATTATAAGATTTGGTAGTAGAGTGAATATTTATGTTCCTGCTGATATAGAAGTAAGAGTTTCAGAAGGGCAAACTGTTATTGGTGGTGAAACAATTATAGCAAACTTAAATAAGGAAAACGTTCAAGAGAAGCTTACTTTTGATGTTATATGAATAACGATGAAAGTAACAGTAGATCCTTACCTATTACTAAATTATTCCCAAATTTTATAACTTTATTGGGTTTATGTTCTGGTCTCACTTCACTTAAATTTACATTTAATGAACAATGGGAATTCTCAGTAATTTTTATCATCATTGCAGCAATACTAGATGGAATGGATGGCAGAATAGCTAGAATTCTAAAATCAACTAGCAATTTTGGAGCCGAGCTTGATTCTTTTGCAGATTTTCTAAACTTTGGTGCAGCGCCTGCATTTCTTTTGTATTTTTGGAAGCTAAACGAAATCAAAGTCATAGGTTGGATTTTAGTAATGATATACGTAATCTGCATATCAATAAGACTTGCAAGATTTAATGTTTCGCTACACTCAGAACAATCACACTGGGAAAAATTTTTCTTTTCTGGTGTTCCAGCTCCAGTGTGTGCTTTACTTTCTTTGTTACCAATAATTATTACCTTTCAATCTCATGAGAGTGAATACTTACTTCTCATAGAGCGATTTTTTAACACAAGAAACGTAGCTTGTTACTTTCTGGCCATTTCATTTTTTTCGATAAGTCACATTCCAACTTTCTCTGCAAAATATATTTATGTTCCCAAAAGCCTATCCTATATATTTGTGTCATTTTTTGGAGTACTTATTATATTTTTCATCAGTAAGCCCTGGATGACGCTACCAATTTTAGGTGTAGTGTATGTACTTACTATTCCAGTAAGCACTGGGCTTTATATATATTACTCGTATAAAGCTCGTTAGCTATAAGTTGTAATAAAAAGTAGTGAGCAGCATGATTGTAAAAATAAGTGAACTGTTAAATTCATTTCTGTACATAAAGATATTCAACATTCCATTTATAATTATTTGGGTAATTGCAACTGGGGTTTTTTGTACCATCCAATTCAAATTCACTAACTTTAGATTGTTCAAGCATGGAATACAGACGCTATTCAATCTAAAGTGTAATAACAATGGCATAATCACTCATATTCAAGCGTTTGCAACAGTAATTTCAGGAACAGTTGGTCTTGGAACAATATCAGGAGTTGCAATAGCTATCACAATAGGGGGCCCAAGTGCAGTTTTTTGGATGGTAATTACCGGAATACTTGGTATGTCGATAAAGTTTGCCGAGGTGGTGCTTGCATTCACCTATCGCTCTGAAAATGCAACTGGCGGGGCTTTTTATTACATGAAGTACGGGCTTGCAAAAATTGGATTTGTAAAAACTGGTAGATTTCTTGCCTTTACTTATGCGATTATGCTACTTATTGCAATGATTTTGGGCGGTATACCATTTCAAGCGAATCAGATAGCAGCATTGTCAAATAACCTCTTCGAATACAACGCATCTATTATTATATCCCTGCTTGTCTTTATTGTAATATTGGGAGGAATAAAGCGCATTGCTTTCGTTTCAACGAGCTTAGCACCAATTATGATAGTGCTATATATGGGTATGTGTATATATTTAATTTATGTAAACAGAAGTAATTTGCTGAATGCTCTATCCATAATATTCCAAGACATCTTTAATAAATCAGCTATAGGAGGCGGAGTATTGAGCGGATTAATAGCAGGAGTGAGAAGATCAGTGTTTGCTAACGAAGCAGGTACCGGAACAGCAGCTATAGCACATTCATCTGTAAAAGAAGAAGATCCAATTAAAGTTGGATGCGTTGCAATGATTGCACCACTTATAGACACAATATTAATCTCATTTTTGACTGGTATCGTGATAATTATTACTGGTATGCATAGCACTGATAACGTGGGTGATATTACACTAATTAGTTCGGTATTTTCAACAGCTTTGCCCTTGTTCAGCAAGTTAGTTTTTCCGCTAATGATGTTTTCCTTTGCATTTTCTACAATAATAGCTTATTGTTACTACTGTGAAGTTGCTTTGCTGTACTTATTTGGTAATAAAAAAATACTGATACTGTTCCAAATTCTTATAGTGGTTTCAGTATATATCAGTTGTATGTCAAAGAATATAGAATTTATATCTTATCTAGGTGACAGTTTGTTTATGTGCCTTATGATTCCAAATGCTGTTGCAATATATCTACTAAGAAGGGAAGTTTTGAATACAATAGATTCTTATTACAATTCTAAAAGGTATTAACATGATTTATAGATTGCTTTGTATGGTGTTATTTTGCCTATTGTTTAATGATGTGTACGCTGCTTCAGGTTTTTACGAAAGTTATGACGCTGTGTTGAATGGAATAAATAACTTCATGAATGAAGTGCTGTTTTTCAAAATCTTTTATATACCGTTCATACTTCTTCTACTATCCTTTGGTTATGTATTTTTAACCTTACGCTTTAAGTTTCTCAACATAAGAATGTTTAAGCATGCGTTTGCTATTTTATGTGGAAAATATGACACGAATCACCATGATGGTCATATTACGCATTTTCAGGCATTTATGACTGCACTTTCAAGCACAGTAGGCCTTGGAACTGTTGCTGGAGTCGCAATTGCAGTTTCAATGGGAGGGCCAGGAGCAGTGTCTTGGATGATGATTACAGGTTTTTTTGGTATGTCAGCAAAATTTGCCGAAGTGACTTTAGCATTTAGACATAGAACAGAAGATCAGGAGCAATTGTTTAGTGGTCCCTTTCAGTATATAAGGAATGGTCTGGAGGAATTTGGATTTAAAAAACTTGGTATTGTTTTAGCTGCAATATATGCAGTATTCTTTGTATTATCAGGTCTTGGCGGAAGTGTAGCGTTTCAAACCAACCAAATGGTTTCAATATTATCTGGCTGTTCAAGTTGGGTAGATGGTCACTCTTGGTTTCTTTCTTCCATAATCTCTGCGCTGCTTGCTCTAGTGATTATTGGCGGAATTAAAAGGATAGCTAGAGTATCTTCTGCACTAGTGCCTATTATGTCACTCATATATATATGTAGCTGCCTTGTTATTATTGGATTTAATATCCACAATCTTGGTCACACATTTAAGATATTATTTTCCAGCATGATAGATTTTAATGCTGTTGGCGGAGGGATGGTAGGAGCATTTGTTGCTGGAATTCAAAGAGCAATTTTTGCCAGCGAAGCTGGTGTTGGCTCTGCTGCAATTACTCATGCAACAACTAAAGATGAAGAACCAGTAAGAACTGGACTAGTCGCTATGATAGAACCATGCTTTGACACAATATTAATTTGCTGTTTAACAGGAATAACAATAGTAATAACAGGTGCATACCAGACTAGTGTTGGTGAAGGGATATTAATTACTCAAAAGGCATTTGAGACAGTTTCTCCATGGTTTCCTATGCTTTTAACCATAGCTGCACCTTTGTTTGCATTTTCTTCGGTAATTTCATTTGTATATTGTTGTGAAATGGGGTGGCTATATTTATTCGGTGCAAAAAGTATAGTGATATATCGCATAGCGGTAATAATTGTAGCGTTTTTTTCTGGTCTTTCTAAAGACATAATGGCTATTGCCAATATTGGTGGAACTTTATTCTCTTGTTTAGCTCTCATCAATATGACAGCGCTTATACTGTTTAGTAATCAGATTAACGATGAAGTTCAGTGCTACCTAAAAAGGCTGAGGAATAATAAAATTAATTAAATTTTGGCATATGAAGGTACAACAACAGATGTCATTTCAGTAACTGACACACAATTGTACGAACTTTATATTTTAAAGCAACATGTACAACTAATGGTGTCATTCCAGTGCCATTTTCTTGTCATAGCAAAACTCCCTCTTGTCATCCCAGTGCGTGACACTGGGATCTATTTTGTATATAGTTCCACCATAGTGTTATGTTTTAATGTAAAATTTTATATTTATCTACTAGATTCGTTTGCGAACAAAGTTCGCTGGATCCAAGTGTCACGCACTGGGATGACAAGAGAGAGGATGCTAGAATGATGGAGAGGTACGTAATCCTTATACTATCCTACATATTAGGTTCAATACCGTTTAGCTTAATCATTACAAGAATAAAAGGGATAAACTTAAGAGAAGTAGGTTCAGGAAACATTGGCGCTACAAACGTTGCAAGAACAGGAAATAAATGTCTTGCTGCTCTGGCATTACTTCTGGATTCCTTGAAAGGATTCATCGCCGTTTATATAGCACAACAATTTTGTGATAATAACGATTTTCATATATATGTATCTGCAATTTTAGCAGTTTTAGGGCACATGTTTCCTATTTGGCTAAAATTTAAAGGAGGCAAAGGAGTTTCAACAACTCTGGGAGTGTTGATAGCACTTAATATGCCAATTGCCTTGATATTTATATTTGCCTGGATAGTGGTATTTTTTATCTTTAGATACTCTTCTCTTGCTTCATTGACTGCTACTGCAACTATTGTAGCGACATCTTTCTTTTTTCAAAAAGACTTATTTTTTGCACTATTAATTGTAGCAATATTAATTTTTTTAAAGCATCACAAAAATATTGCAAATCTTTTGCAAGGAAAGGAACATAAATTTTTATAACTTACGTGCTGACCCTGTTTCTGCTATGTTATTGATGTTTAGGTCGGTTAATTTTCCTGGATTAATGTACTCAAGATTTTCTATTGTATCTACTACATTCTGTTCACTACAATCCAAGCTAAACAAATTTCTCATTAAAGGTATTTTGATTTCTTGAATAAAATTAGAAGTTATTTGGTTACTGTTATCATCTGACTTGTTCCAAGCATTGAGGATTTCTTCGTGATTTTCCTTTTTCTGCAGCTCTTTCTTAATAAACTTACATGCCTCATCTTTTGCATCCGTTCCAATTCTGTCTTCCATAAGGTATTCTACTCTAATATCAGGGTGTATTCCTTCTAATGACTTTATCGCAGCACCAATAATACCGGTAAAGCAAGTTTCAGGAATAAACGTCCCTTGAGCATAATTTATGGCATACATTAAAGACTTTGTCAATTCCCGCCTTTTTGCTGCAACTGATTCACTATCTCCACTATTACAAGCCTTTAGAACTAAGTATAAAATTTGCCCTCCTGTAAGTCCAGAAACATGAACTTGTTCATCATTATTGCACCATCTATTAAGATAGTTAATGAATTCTTGTTCATTACTCTTCCTAAACTCTTTTTCTCCTTTTATATACTGGATAAACTTAACAAACTCATCATTACGTATAACATCCTTAGGTTCTGGTACCTTCTCACCATATTTATCTTTTAATATATTAATATTGTTAATAATACTATCATTCGATAAATGAGGCAATGTGTGTTCAATAGCAGTATTAATAATATACTTCATACCGAATAAGTTTTCTCGTGCACCATCCAAAAGTAAATTCACTGCATTCTTAAACAGGGCAATAGGATTAAGTTTTTTTGGTCTGACTTCAGGTTGCAACAAAATTATTAGCATCGTTAATGGTATCGGTGCTAATAGCCAAGCTAATATGAGAGTCTTAGTAAAGGATAGATATAACGTAAATCCTACTAACGATAAAAAAAACACTGACTTGATTACATTATTTTTAATAAATATTTTCCAATATTCCTTTTTATTTACTTCCTCATTCTTTATTTTTTTATAGGTAAGAAAAGTTTGGATCTCTGATCTGTAAAGAATAGCCACAAAAGAAATTGCTATACTGGTGGGCATAGTTAATATATTCAACGCTTGCATAATACCAAGGTAAACAAAAAACTTTAGCCTGCTAGAATCCTTTGAAGTAAATTGTAATTGAGAAATACCTATCATAGCTTACCTTCAACATCATTACACTCTAGTAATAGCATAGTAATTTAAAACGTCAATGTTTAAGTATCTTATTATCCGCACACTCATCGTATTCAATCTCGACTGTAGAGTGTGCTATCTCGAACTTATCTAGCAATATTTTTTTTATTTCATATAAAACATTGGTGTGCTGCACATTTTGCTTTATTTTAGCATGCATGGTAATTATAAAATAATTATCAGACAGTGACCATGCATGTATGTGGTGCACATCTATCACTTCAGGTAATTCTGATGTGATCTTACTTTTTATTTCCTCAGTAGATATCCCTTCAGGTGTGCCTTCAAGAAGTATGTGGCAAGAATTCTTTAGAATTTTGTAGCCACTATTCAAAATGATTACACTGACAAATACCGATAAAATCGGATCCACCATTTGCCATCCAGTAAACATGATAATTATGGATGCAAGTATAGCAGCTACAGAACCTAAAATATCTCCTATAACGTGTAGTACAGCACTTTTTATGTTTATATTGCTCTCGCATTTACTATGTAATATAAAAAAGACTATAATATTAGAGATCAGGCCAAGTGTAGCAATTACTAACATTACTTTCCACTCAACATTTACCGGAAAAATAAATCTTTTTATTGACTCAATTATAATGATTACTGCAATGAAGAATAAAGTTAAACCATTAACAAATGCTGCAATTATCTGCAACCGATGATACCCGTATGATCTTTGCAAATCAGATTTCTTAGCTGAAAATTTGTGTGCTAACCAGCTTAAAACTAAGGCAAAGAGGTCAGTGAGCATATGCCCTGCATCTGATAGTAGAGCAAGCGAATGTGAAATTATTCCACCTACTATTTCCATAAACATTGTTATCGCAACTATTATTATGGAATAGATTAAGCGCTTGGACTGTGCTGCTGAGTGTTTGCCGTTATGCACTGCTGTCATATAAAATCTTTTCATGAACAAAAACGTGGGTAACACTGGGTTCGAACCAGCGACCGCTTGCACGTCAAGCAAGTGCTCTACCAACTGAGCTAATTACCCATCGTGGTTTTAGTATAGTGCTTTGGTGGAATAAAAGTCAATTTGCTTTTAAATTCTTACCCTATCCTAATGTAACGTTAGAATTTAGATTTTTTTTGTGGTCAAGCTATATCTTATATTGTTCATATTAAATTAATTACTTATATTTCTTCACTAAGATATAGATTATACCAATATGAAAATTCACACTTTTTTAGTAGAGATCACCTTATATTTGAAGAGTTAATAAATTAGAGGTTAGAATTATGACAATCAATCAACAAATAAATAAAAATATAACTAAAGAAGAATACTTTAACAATAACGGCAAAGGGTTTAATTCGCCACATGTTGTAGAAGTTAAAGATTTAAATATTAAAGTAGAAGTTTATTCTCATAATTTAAGAGCAAGTAAAATTGCAACAATTGAAAGTGAGATAAAAGAAACAGCTACTAGTTTTAAAGATACATTCAAGTTAGAACACAGCAACTCAGAACAAACATTTAAAATTTATATGTTTGATGACAAGGATGATTACACTCACCTTGGCGGAAGCGAGCGTTTCGGTTCTTACCTTGGAGATGAGGGTGGTAAATGTTACTACAAAGGGGAAGCTGATATTTTTGCTGAAATGTATGTCTATCAGCAAGGTGGCGTTTATAACCTTCAGCATGAATTTGCACATGGTTTAACTTACTTGGCTACAGGAGGTAAGCACCTACCTACAGTATTAATGGAAGGAATTGCAGATTACTTTGAGCATCATTCAGATCATAAATTCAATTCTCAAGGGTCAAGTATCGACAAAACTGAAGCTGCAAATTTGGATTTAGATAAAATTTTAAGTTTAGAATATTCAAAGGACAGCGAAGCAAATAGCCTGGTTTATAAAACAGGTCATGCGTTGATAATGTACTTACAGGAAAAAGATCCTAGTTTATTAAGAGACTACCTAGATGCTTTACGTCAAGGTAACTCAGATGAGTCAAAAAGTTTCTTGAAAGACATAAAAGGACATGATGCTGACTTCAAAAGTTGGCTTGCTGAGAATGATACAGAAACTGCAATGGAACATCTCAACGCTTTGCAGGTTACAAAAGGAGATTTTATAGCAACTGGTCAAGAAATAGTGGGTGGAGAAATTAAAAACATATCCTACTATAAAGCAAATATAGAAAAAATAGATGGAGAAAACGTTGGAAGTTTTTCTCCTGTAGAACATGTTGCATTTCATAATGTTGCTCGTGCTGTTAATAGGGCAACAAATGATAACCTCGATATATCAAAGGAATATCATTTCTTAAAGGTAATCAAAACTTCTGATGGACAGGATAAACTAACTTACTCTGATCAACAAGGTAATGAATATCAAAACAGTCAAGAGTATAAAAATCAGGCTTTAAGGATGCTATCAAAATATGGTGAAGATCTAAGAAAATCTTACTATAATGGGAAAGAAGACTTAGAAAAAATACGTGCGAGCGAGCTAGAAGACTTAAATAAGCAGAAGGATGATGATGTGTTGAAAGGCCTGCGTGAACAGGAAGAAACACAGCGTCATGATGCATACAAGCAATACAAAAGAGGAGAGATCTCTTATGAGAAATTTGTAGAAAAATGCAATTCAGCCAGCACTAATTATCGTAATGAAGATAAGAGATTATATAGTGCTACACAAGACAAATATACACAACTGAAAGATGCAATACTAGATAAGTATGAAAATTTAAAAAGTACCTTGCTTGATAAAACCATAAACACTGGCTTAGAACAAGTAAAAGCGACTAAGAACATCGACGTAGAAAAGATGTTAGAAGAGATGATCAATATCGATTCAAACTTGATAAGAGGTACAAATCATATTGATCTACAAGAAGGTAAGATTTTTTCTATGCAAGCTCATGGTCAAGTAGATATGGGTGCACTGTCTATATATGATGGAAATACAAAACTTGGAGAATTATCGAGCGAATCAGGATTTTTTAAGCAAGTTGAAGGCCAAACTAAAGAAACTTTTGTTTTTGAGGACATATTACATAACTTAAATGTTTCATACGAAGGCGGTGCTTACATGGCAGTTACAAAAGAAAATGGTCATTATAAAGCTTCTCTGATAGATGGCAGAACAGTTGAACGTGATGAATACTTTGATGAGGCGCATTTACATGAAAATGAGTTGTTGCATCCTAGCACTGGACACATCCAAAAAGATTTAGATTCTCTGCTTCTCAGAGGTACCAAAATTTTGAATCATCAGGATTCAGAGCATGCCCAATATTCTGATGAGCAAAAGGCAAATGGAGTAATCGTAGAAAAAGGAAGATTATTGGATAATAAGGGAACCGACAGGACAGACGATGATGTACACGAAGCGGTTGTAAAACAAGGAGGCGAAAATTTACATACATTCAAAAATATGGGCTTTTATATTACCGAAAAAGGTGATCTATTTATTCATGACCATGGAGCAAATGTAAGGTTTCAACTACCACAAAGTATTACTCATCTAAAATTAGTGGAAAAAGACGGAGCATATAAGCTTGTTCCGGTGACGAAAGATGGTGATGAACATCCAATAGGTATGCCAAATATATCAGATGAATATAGATATATAGATCCAATATTTGCACATGAATATGAGAAGAGAGATTATTCCCATAAACATATAAATGTGGGCCTTATAAACTTAGAGAAATATGGCTCTGGCAAACTTTTTGCTATAAAGTACGACCCAAATGATTACCACATACAAAGAAACTCTAGCGGTGAGATAGTTAGAATAAAAGATCAAGCATATTTCACTAAAGTAAAACTATTTGATGGTGATACTGATGAAGAAATTGGAATGTTATCTAATAATTTCCATAACTTCAAAGGGAAAATATTCTTTTCTGCTGACTACAACTATAGTTATAACGATTTCCTAGCGTCTGTTTCTCCTCAAGTTGAAATTGAGGACATGGGGAATGGAAGTAAAAAAATAACTTTCGATCAAGGTGATGGCGATATCGGTGATACTAATAGAGGCTACACGGACTATCAGAGAATATTCACAAAAGAGAAACAAACCGAAAGTCCAAAAGGGCAGGTAAGTGAAACTAAGACAGAAGTTGATACGTCACACATGAGCCATAGTACTACTAATGTTGTTGCTGAAGAGAAAACTGCATCAAACGACAATAGTGAAATGCAGTCTGATCAGCCACAAATTCCAACAAGGGCAAAAAGGTCAGCTTCAGTGGAGGAGAAAGAGCAGGTGTTGAAAGATACAATTCTAAAAATAGAAAAGAGTCGCGAGCAGGACTCAGAAGGGAAGCACAAGGCAAATGTAACCATAGATTATCATGATGTAAAAGCCTTGTATGATAGAGCAGAAGGGGAGGACAAAGGCTCTGTGTTAAAGTTTTGGCACAAATTGCACGCATCGAATTATAAGGTTGGTGCTTTGCCGGAAGACAAATATTATTTTGAAAAAGGCAAGTTCGTAATCCACGATAGTAATACGAAGAAGCTTATAGTGTTACCTGAAGACAAGGTATCCATCAAGATAATGAAGGATGGTGATCATTATGATTTTGCTATATCTGATGAGAAGGGTAAAGTAATAAGTAGTATCACCAAAATAGATGATTTAAACTATGAGTTGCTGTCAGATACAAGCGGTTTCAGCCTAGAAACACAAGATAGCACTATATTTTTAGGTCAACATAATGAATATAACTCTTATCTGGAAAGTGGCTTTGTGAAAATGTTCGATTGCGCAAGCGACCACATTTATCACGACCACAACTCGGCCTGTATCTATAGCTAACCCAAGAAAGGTTTTCCTACGTCATACCGCGATTCATTCGCGGTATCTCTTAGCATAGATCCCGCTAACAAGTAGCGGGATGACGATTGTCAGGGTGTCATTCCAGTACCTTCTCCTGTCATTCCAGTACTTCCCTCCCTTGTCATCCCAGTGCTTGACACTGGGATCCAGAAAAATTGATTGTGCACTATACAACATTTTCGATCAAATCAGTGTCAGCTACTTGAATGACAAGAGAAGAATTCTAAAATGAAAAGTTTCAAGGAAATCTTATGCAAAATCTAGCATTAACGAAAATTATACTTTTTTCATGCACACTATGGTTTTTATAATTAACGGAGAGTGTGATATGGCGTTGAGTGACAGATTGAGTACAATAGATATAATAGAAAACCTTACAACTAACAGTGATTTTTTAGGAAAATTGATAACGGAACTCAGTAAAGGTGCTAATAATGCAGGTATATATACTAAAAAAGGTGTGGATGATGAGTTGAAAAGGAAAGCTGACAAGAATTACGTCGATACTGAGCTAGGAAAGAAAGCTGGTGCAGATGATCTAGCCAACAAAGCTAATACTGCAGATGTTTATACTAAAACTGCTGCAGATACTGCTTTTGTTAAAACTGATGGTTCCAATATTTCAACCCAAGCAGATAAAGGAAAAGCTTTAGCAGATGCAATACTTGCTGTACAAGATGGCAACAAATCAGTCCTTGTGGATAAATTAGGAGGATTTCTTGATGAAAACGCCAAAGCGTATAGTAATAATACAAAGACAGCAAGGGAGTTATTAGTTCCATCAGCTGCTGAGTTAGTACAAGATCATGATTTCAAAAAGGGTATTGAAAAAAGTATTAAAGATATGGCTGTCTCAAGTAATCCAGATTTCCAAAAAAATGTGAGAGAAGTAATGTCATACCCGCCACTTGAGATTCCAGACGCAGCAGATGTTCCAATTTCTGCGGATTGGTAATCCAGCTCAGATCCAAGTAGTCTCGCTACTTGGATGACACCTATAGCTCTGTCATTCCAGCGCGCGACGCTGGAATCCAGGAAAGTTTGCTTGTAATACCAATTCCCACTATACAAAGAACGGATAGACAATAATGGGAAAAAAGCCATACTAAAGTAAGTGAAGTAGCGAGGTATAAATGGCATTAAGATCAAAATTATTGGATGAAAAAGTAGTAGAATCAGCAAAAGAAATGCTGAAGAAAGTAAGGAACAATGCATATGTTTCAAAAAAACTAAATGCTGTAATTGCGGCAAAAAAGCATAGTATAACGGCTGTAGCAAAAATATATTGAATTTCAAGAAGCGCACTAACTTCGTGGATAAAACTCTTGAAATTTGGCAGAGAAGAAAAACTGTTTGCTCCTCCATCACGCCGTAGAAAAACTAAATTAAATCAGGCTCAACTACAGCAAATTGAAGCATGTATAGAAGAAAATCCTAATATTACCATTAAAGAAATGAGAATAAGAATCCAGGAAAAGTTCGGATTAAATATCAGCAAATCTACAGTACACCGCCATATGCAAAAGATGAAATTTTCATATATTACACCAAGACCAGTACACAACGTACAAGATAAAAGTAAACAAGAGGAATTCAAAAAAAAATCTCAATGAAGTTATTGGCAAGTATCCAGAAAAAGAGCTATTTTTCTTTGATGAATCAAGGTTTGGCACACATTCGAAAGTTGGGCATGGATGGTTTAAAAAAGGCACTAGGACTCGGGTTAAAATAAAATTAGGTAGGCATAATTTTTATCTCTACAGTGCAGTTAATCCTAAAAATGGAGAGAGTTTTAGCTTATTTGCACTAAATGTTAACACTGATTGCATGAATGTATTTCTTGAGCAAATGTCGCAATATCTAGGGACAAGAGAAGCTGTTCTTGTTATGGACTGTGCTAGTTGGCATAAGTCAAAAAATTTAAAGGTAGCTAAAAATATTGAGATTATATACCTACCTCCATATTCACCTGAACTCAATCCTGTTGAGAGGCTTTGGTTATACATAAAACAGAACATTTTGCGCAATAAAATATACGATACAATTGCTCTGCTTTAGGGTGCTTTGTGCAAATTTATTACTTCTCTTGCCAGCTCCACAATTAAACAACTCTGCAATTTCTCCTATTTGACTGACCAACAATGAGAATTGGTATGAGTATAATAGGTGGATGGATTGAAAAGAAGTTTATTGCACCAATGACCTTCACAGAAGGGTGTAATAAAGATGTATTTAATGTATGGTTAGAGCGAAGATTACTTCCACAATTGCAGCGTAATACAACCATAGTTATGGATAATGCTACATTCCATAAAACTCCCAAAACAAAGTCATTAATAGAGTCTTTTGGCTGTCATTTGCTTTATCTTCCAACATATTCACCTGATCTAAATCCGATAGAGCATTGTTGGCACACCATCAAAAGTCGCCTCAGACCTCTAATGCATCAATGTACAGACTTACACCTTTTAGTTGGTAATACCATTTTAGACGTTTATCATTCGTTTTAGAAAATACTATAGAATCCAGAAAAAAACATGCCTAGACGAGCTATTTGAATGACATTAGTTGTTAGTTATGCAGCTTTCATAACAGCTTCACTATTACAACATTTGTTTACTGTTATGTCTGTAAGATACCCTACTATACCACCTAATGCTGCACTTGCAATTCCTAATAATACAGCAGTTGCAATTACTCCGATAGCAATAATCTCAGGTATAATTCCTATTGCAACTAGCGTAGCTCCTACAGCACCAAATAATAATGCTAAGCCTATAACTCTTGGGGAAATTCCTGAAGCTTGTTTTTGTGGAGAATGATGATTCTTATTATCTGTTATAGGTGGCTGAGCACTTTGCACTCCTGGTCTTAAAGTTGGTTGGAAATGATTATTAGTGTGTTGTACGGGTGAACCTGTTTTATTTTTATACTGAGCAAATAATTCTATAAATTCCTTGTTTTTCTGTTGTTGAACAATTTCTAATGCACTTGGCCACTTTCCTACTACTAGAGTTTGTTCAGCTCCTGCTAGTAATAAAAGGTTAGCGATGTTAACAGAATTAGGTTTGTTGAATTGACATATATCTTGCAAAATAGTTGCACACCCATCTATCGATATCAGATTAGGATTAACTCTATATTCAGAAAGTAGCTTGCTTACAAGCTCAACCTTGCCTATCCTACAAGACTCTAAAAATATTTTATTCTTTTCCTCGGTAGAAGCTCTGCCTAAAAGCATTGTTGTCACTTCTGCACTATATTCCCCTTCAGCAAGGTCATAAAGAATTGTACCATGAGTAAGAAACCTCTCACCATTACTAATTTTAGCCTTGTGCTCTAAAAGCAGTTTTACAGTTTGAACATGGTTACCACTAGCAGCTTGATATAATGGACTGTGTGACAATTTATCCAGCTTATTCACATCTGCTCCATATTTTAAAAGAACTTGTATCAAGTCCATACGACCGTACTTTGAAGCCACGTGAAGAGGGGTAGTACCTATTTGATCGCCAATATTAACATCTACAAATTCTTTCTGTGGGAGCATCGAATTTATGGCTACACCTGTTCCTGTATCATTATCTGATGATAAAAATTTCTCAAGAAGTACTTCCCAACCACCGTTAGGCTTATCACAAGCATTTTGCACAATATAATGTAATGGTGCTTTGTCCTCAATACTAACATTACCAGGTTGACTCTTTATATTAGGATTTGTAATTTTTGGTAATAATAACTCCGCTTCTTTCAAAAATCCACCTGCAAGAACAGTGAATAAATAAATTTCTATACTATTTAAGTGTGATCCAAAAATGCCTCCCATACACTCATCAACCCAATCATCATTAGGCTGTTGGCTAATGAATTCTTCAGTTATCTCGCCTATTGATATTTTATATGCTACTGATATTTCTTTAAACTTTTCTGTTGCTGTCTTTTGCTCTTCTTGGCTTTTATCTGACCATTTGTCGGGATGCCATTTCAATGCAAGCTCGTAATATGCCTTCTTAATCTCTTCTGTGCTTGCACTCTCTGACAATCCTAATACTTTGAATGCCTCTTTACGTGTTTTTGGAATCATACTCACTCCCCCAATCAAATTAATTTAGTATAATGCTATACCAGTTTAACCAATCAATCCACAAATCAAACGAATATTTTCAAAACAGTGCTAAACTTAGGCTGCTATGACAAGAACAGTTGATGTATTACTACCACTTCCAATTGATCAGTTATTTTCGTATGCAATTGAGGAAAATACTGAGATTTTACTTGGAGATTACGTAGTGGTGCCATTTGGCAAAAAACGCTTGATCGGAATAGTTTGGAAATATAGTGACAAGAGTGGTCGAGCATTAAAATTTATTGAGCAAAAAATCGATTTACCAAATATTAGACCAAAATTGATCACATTTGCAGAGTGGGTTGCACAATACAATGTAATGCCTATTGGTATGCTTGCCAAAGTGATAATGGGAGGAGTGTTAAAAGTAAACCAAATAGATAAATTGGTTTGTGCTAAGCAGAAGCAGGAAATAAGTGAAATAAGTTGCCAATTAAACCCTGAACAGCAGATAGCTAGCGATAAAATAATAAGCAGTTTGAATGAGTATTCAGTGACTTTGCTTGACGGTGAGACAGGATCTGGAAAAACGGAAGTTTACTTATCCGCAATTGCAAAATTGGTAGAAACTGTAAACAGTGCACAAATTTTAATCCTCTTGCCTGAAATTGTTTTAACTTCACAATTGGTAAATCGTGTTCGCGGTCAGATATCAAAAAACTTAGTTGAATGGCACTCAAGGCTCACTCCAAAAACTCGCCGGAATAATTGGCTCAATATAGCAAGTGGAAATGCGCAGATAATTATTGGTGCACGGTCAGCACTTTTTTTGCCTTATAAAAACCTAAAATTGATTATCATTGATGAAGAGCACGACTCATCTTTTAAACAAGAACAGGGAATTATATATAATGCTCGAGATATGGCGATAATCTTAGCCAAATTTGAAAATATTCCGATTATTTTATCATCAGCAACTCCACTGCTTGAAACGATTCATCATGTTAAAAGCAGGAATTACAATCATGTAAAGCTAACCAAGCGATTCGGTGGTGCAGAATTGCCACTCATTAAAGTAGTAGATATGAGGAACAACAAGCAATGGATCTCCTCTGAGCTTTTTGAAAGCATCAAACAAACCATAGAGAAAAAACAGCAGGTTATGCTCTTTTTAAACCGCCGAGGGTATGCACAACTGGCAGTTTGTAAAAAGTGTGGATATAAAATTTCCTGCTTAAATTGTGCTGTTTGGCTTACATATCACAAGAAAAAAAATGCTCTTTTGTGCCATCATTGCTCTTATCAATTAAAACTTCCAGAGAAATGTTCTAATTGCCAAGGTGAACAGTCATTGTCACTTTATGGCGTA
Source organism: Wolbachia endosymbiont (group A) of Sicus ferrugineus (assembly GCF_947251515.1). Taxonomy (NCBI): domain Bacteria; kingdom Pseudomonadati; phylum Pseudomonadota; class Alphaproteobacteria; order Rickettsiales; family Anaplasmataceae; genus Wolbachia; species Wolbachia endosymbiont (group A) of Sicus ferrugineus. The sequence goes on along the minus strand of NZ_OX366370.1, from coordinate 1,148,225 downwards.
GGAATTGAAAGGTTACTTGAAGAAATGGTGAAATTAATACCAAACGCAAAAACTGCGATGATAAGCAGCGATCAGAAGTCGGTTAGTAACGTAATTGACTTGGTACTGAAAGAAGAGGTGAACATTATAATCGGCACACAAATAATTGCTAAGGGGCACAATTTCCCCAAATTAACTTTGGTTGGAGTAATAAATGCAGATTTGAGTCTCGAAAATTCTGATTTAAGAGCAGCGGAAAAGACGTATCAATTATTACACCAAGTTGCAGGCAGATCAGGAAGGTTTAATGAAAAAGGAATGGTAATAGTGCAAACCAACAACCCTGAAAGTTCAATAATAAAAGCATTGCTGCATCAAAAAAGGGACTCATTTTATGAAATTGAACTTAAGTCAAGACGTGAAGCCAAAATGCCACCATTTAGCAGATTAATAGCGCTTATAATTTGTGGTAAGAATCAGATTGCGACACAAAAAGCAGCGAATGAAATAGTAAAATCTCTTCTCTGTCATACAAGTAGCTCAACTACTTGTATTCAGGAAAAAAATGTAAGTGCAGACAAAAAGGAATTTGAAATTCTTGGTCCATCACCAGCAGCAATAAATTTCTTAAATAATAAGTATCGGTATAGGGTGTTGCTAAAAATACACAATAAGCACAGTCTATCTATACAAAAGAAGTTGAAATGTTGGATTAAAAATTGTAACTTGAATTCGAGTATTGCAGTGATAATAGATGTTGATCCTGTGAGTTTTTTTTAACGAGTTTATTGTATCCGTTAAGCCTTCTTGCCAATTACCACAACATTCTTACTGGGAAAAAAATAATCAGGTACAACCATATTTTTTGGTGCAGGACCCCCAATTACTCGGCCTGATGTGTCATAATATGAACCGTGGCAAGGGCAGAACCAACCGTTACCATCTTTTGTAGCGTGATCAATCGGCACACACCCAAGATGTGTACATATTCCAAGCATAATTAACCATTCGTCTTTTCCTTCGTATACTCTCTGCTCATCTAATTGAGGATCCCTCAAGCTCTTCACATTCACAGCTCTTGCAGCCTCAATTTCTTGCTTTGTGCGTCTACGAATGAATACTGGTTTACCTTGCCACTTTACTTTTACTCCGTGTCCTTCCTGAATTCCAGACAAATTCACCTCCACTGTGGAAGTTGCTAAAACTTCAGCAGAAGGATTCATAGACTTAACCAGTGGCCAAAGTCCACTTGCAGCTCCTATACCTGCCATAGCGCATGTAGTTAATGTTATAAAATCTCTCCTACTCTTATTTTTAGTAAGATCTTTAACGGGAGGTGTTTTTTTATCCTCTTTGTTTGCCAGTGGTTTTTTATTTTTAGTTAAATTTTTGTCCATTGATCTCTACTTAGCCATAAGTATATATTTTAAATTAAATAATGCGTATTAATCAACAAAAACTTGCGCTTTTTGTTTAACCTGTACTACAGCTGAGAAGAGATAGAGTTTTCAACTTCAGAAATACTATCTTCAGTGGAATCAGGATCTTCAATTTTCGCTACTGACACCACCTTTTCTCTACTCTCTGTTTTAAACAGAGTGACTCCTTGAGTGCTACGTCCTGCAATTCTGATATCATTTACTGAAATACGAATTAACTTTCCTTTATCTGTAATAAGCATGATATTATCACCCTGCTCAACTGGAAAACTAGCAACAACATTACCGTTTCTGTTGGTAGTAAGAATATTGGTGATACCAACACCACCCCTGTTAGTTATTCTATACTCATACGCAGAAGTTCTTTTACCAAAGCCATTTTCGGTAATAGTTAATATAAACTCCTCATTCAATGCAAGTTTTAAGAACAATTCGTTATCTATTCCTAAATCATTCAAAGTCTTTTCCAATTTAGAATCAATGGAGTTATTAATTGCAGTCCCCAGTCTTTTTGCAAGTGGAACTTTTAAGTAAAGTTCTTTTGTTTCTGTTGCTACACCTATCCCATTTAATATGGTCATGGATATCACGCTGTCATTCTTTGCAAGTTTGATACCTCTTACGCCATCTGAATTGCGACTTTTAAATTGACGCACATCACTTACAACAAATCTGATACTTTTGCCGAATCTTGTTGAAAGAAAAACATGATCAATTTCATTGCATACTTTAACTGATATTAACTTATCTCCTTCATCGAGCTTGATTGCTATTTTTCCATTGCTTGGAATATAGTGAAAATCCGCTAAAGAGTTGCGCCTTATGTTCCCATGAGCAGTAGCAAAAACTATGTTTTGATTTTCGTCATTTTCACTTGGTAATGGCATTATATTAGTTATAGTTTCACCATCGCTAAGCGGGAATATATTAACAAGTGCTCTTCCACGTGCAGTTGGCTCTGCAAGAGGTAACTTATAAACTTTTAATCTATAAACTCGGCCAATATTAGAAAAGAATAAAAGGCTAGTGTGGGTATTCCCAACAAATAATTTTGTGGTTACATCCTCTTCTTTTAATCCTTGTCCTAGCTTTCCTTTTCCACCACGACGCTGAGTTCTATAATGAGAAAGCTTCACACGCTTGATATAACCATTCATAGTTACGGTTATCACCATATCCTCTCGTGGAATTAGATCTTCAGCTTCAATGTCCGTATCTAATTCCTCTATTGAAGTTTTTCGCGGCACAGCAAATCTGTTCTTTATTTCTTGTAGATTGTTTTTTATTTCTTTCATCAACTTCTCTCCTGAGCCAAGAAAAGCGATATATTCTTTTATCAGGTTGATCATTGAACTTAGCTCAGCTTCTAATTTGTCTTTTTCAAGGCCTGTTAAACGTTGCAATTTCATGTCAAGAATAGCTTTCGTTTGCAGCTCAGTTAATCTATACACTCCGTCTTTCAAAAAGCTTGTACTGTCTGAGATTAATCCAATAATTGTGTTTATCTCAGCTGAAGTTTTCCATTCTTTATTTAAAAGTTCTCTACTTGCTTCCGCAGGATCTTTTGCACCACGGATGATTTTTATCACTTCATCTATGCTCAAGACCGCAATGTAGAGCCCTATATATATATGAGCTTTTTCCCTCGTTTTTCTTAGACGAAATTCTGTTCTCTTGATTAATACTTCTTTTCTAAAATCAACAAAAGCAGCTATGATTTCTTTTAATGACATCAAAGCAGGCCTGTTGTTGTTGAGGACTAAAGTGTTAACACTAAAACTACTTCTTAGTGGAGTTAGTCCCAATATTTGATTAAGTATAAAACTTGCTTCAGCATTTCTTCTGAGGTCAATTACTACTCTAATACCAGACTTATCAGACTCATCCCTAATTTCTGTTATGCCATCAATTCTTTTTTCTTTTACAAGCTCACCTATCTTCTCAATTAATTTTACTTTATTTACCTGGTAAGGTATTTCATCAATCACTATTGCTTGCCTATCTTGTGGCAGGTCTTCCATGTGAGTCTTGCCTTGCACAACAACTGATCCACGACCCGTTGCAAATGCTGATCTTATTCCAGACCTTCCAAGAATCGTTCCCCCAGTTGGGAAATCCGGCCCTGGCATCACTTCAAGTAACTCATCCAAAGTAACTTCAGGATTATCTATATATAACATACAAGCATCTATTATTTCTCCAAGGTTGTGAGAAGGAATATTGGTTGCCATACCAACTGCAACACCGCTTGCACCATTTACCAATAGATTCGGAAATTCTGCAGGCAGTACAACAGGCTCTGTTTCATTTCCATCATAGTTTGGCCTAAAATCAACTGTATCTTCGTCAATATCATTTAGTAAGAAGTGCGACACTTTGTGAAGCCTTGCTTCTGTATATCGCATCGAAGCGGGTGGATCTCCGTCTATCGAACCAAAGTTACCTTGTCCATCAACAAGTGGTAAAAGAAGAGAGAAATCTTGGGCCATTCTAACCAAGGAATCGTAAATAGCTGCATCACCATGTGGGTGATATTTCCCCATTACATCCCCTACTATACGAGCCGCCTTTTTATATGGTTTACCAGCATCGTATCCAGCCCTTGACATTGCATATAATATGCGCCTATGAACAGGTTTAAATCCATCTCGCACGTCAGGTATAGCCCGGCTTATGATAACGCTCATTGCGTAAGAGAGATAAGAATCTTCCAGCTCTTTTACTATTGAGATTGGTACTATATTATCCTGCATTTTCTATATTTTGATTGAAGTAATTAATAATATTAACATTCAGTTAAGCAAATGGGCAATGACAGACTTGAACTGCCGACCTCCTCGGTGTAAACGAGATGCTCTACCAGCTGAGCTAATTGCCCCTTTAGATGTAATTCTATAGCTCAATATTATTATTGTAAACAAAAATAGCGATAAATTAGATTTAGGTAAGCTATAAGCTTTTATGAAATCTTTGGGTGAGTGCTGTGGAGTTTTATAAATTTTAGTCTTGCTGTCACTTTGTATAAAGGTATTTTTTCACTCACATCTTTCGAAGTTGTAGCCATGTTCAACAACTTTAAGTAGAATATTGTAGCATTTTTAAAATCTGAAAGTTTATCTAGAATAACAGCTAAATTATAGGTATAAAAAATATTGTTTTCATCAAGGGAAATAGCAGTTGTCATATACTCTTTACCTTTTACATAATCCTCCTTTTTCATATAAATCAGACCTAAATTTGCTAATAAAGGAGCATAATTTTTATGTATATTATACAATTTCAACATTTCACTCAACGCCAGATCAGGATCATATCGTGAGATTATCGTCAGAAAATTTTTTAATATGTAAGGGTTACTAGGGTATTCTTTTAACAGTCTTGTGTAAATCTCTACAGCTTTTTTGTATTCTTTATTAGCGTAATAAATATTTCCCAATCCAATTAAAGCATTTTTATGATAAGGAAACTTTGTGATGATCCGATTAAGGAGAGAAATAGCTTTTTCATTATCTCCTGACTCAAAGGAATCCTTTGCTTTTTTTAAAGTAGAGTATATGTCAAAACTCTTGCCAGAATTCTGCGCAATTTTGATATTAAATTTGTCACTTTTTCTCTCAATAACATCAAGATCTTTATACTTTTTATCAGCTTTTATATGCTTGACAACACTATCAAAGGCCTTCTGTATCTCCAAATTTTCACTAGCATAGGTAACAGAAGACCTCCATAAAATCACAACGCAAATTAACATGCAGACAAACATAGATCCTAGTGTTGTGGCATTGGCTGCAGCGTGTAACCAGTAAACCTTATTTCTTTGAGCTATGCGTAACACATTACAAATTCATAAATGCTAAATTACCTATCTCATACAATAATAAAGATATTATTAATTAGCGGGACGAACATGCTGCGTAGAATGCACTTATCTTTTGTCTTCCATATTTCGCTCTATTAGACTTCTTGCATAACCCAAACTTAAGTAGAAAAAAGGCAAATAGTTATTATAGCTCTAAGTTTACCGACGATAAGAACCGTCATTCAAGTAGCTCCTCCCTGCCATCTAATACCAATTCCCATTACAAGGCAACCAGATGGACAATGATGGAAGAAAAGCCATAATGAAGCAAGTAAAATAGTTGAGGTATAAATGGCATTAAGATTAAAATTATTGGATGAAAAAGTAGTAGAATCAGCAAAAGAAATGCTGAAGAAAGTAAGGAACAATGCATATGTTTCAAAAAAACTAAATGCTGTAATTGCAGCAAAAAAGCACAGTATAGCGGCTGTAGCAAAAATATATTGCATTTCAAGAAGCGCACTAACTTCGTGGGTAAAACTCTTGAAATTTGGCAGAAAAGAAAAACTGTTTACTCCTCCACAACGGCGTAGAAAAACTAAATTAAATCAGGATCAACTACGGCAAATTGAAGAGTGGATAGAAGAAAATCCTAATATTACCATTAAAGAAATGAGAATAAGAATCCAGGAAAAGTTCGGATTAAATATCAGCAAATCTACAGTACACCGCTATATGCAAAAGATGAAATTCTCATATATTACACCCAGACCAGTTCATAATGGACAAGATAAAAGCAAACAAGAGGAATTCAAAAAAAAATCTCAATGGAGCTATTAGCAAGTATCCAGAAAAAGAGCTATTTTTCTTTGATGAATCAAGGTTTGGCACACATTCAAAGGTTGGACATGGGTGGTTTAAAAAGGGGATTAGAACACAGGTTAAAACAAAATTAGTTAGGCAAAATTTCTATCTCTATAGTGCGGTTAATCCTAGAAATGGAGAGAGTTCTAGCTTATTTGCACCAAATGTCAACACTGATTGCATGAACATATTTCTTGAGCAGATGTCGCAATATCTAGAAACACGAGAGGCTTTTCTCGTTATGGACTGTGCTAGTTGGCATAGGTCAAAAAATTTAAAGGTACCTAAAAATATCGACATTATATACCTACCTACATATTCACCTGAGCTAAATCTTGTTGAGAGGCTTTGGTTATATATAAAACAGAACATTTTGCGCAATAAAATATACGATACAATTGCTCTGCTTTAGGGTGCTTTGTGCAAATTTATTACTTCTCTTGCCAGCTCCACAATTAAACAACTCTGCAATTTCTCCTATTTGACTGACCAACAATGAGAATTGGTATGAGTAGCTGACACTGTACGAACATTGTCTATCAGGAAGGTGTCATGCAAGTAGCTGACACTGGTTCTTTTATGACGGTGTCATTCTAATCTGGAATCCAGGAAACTTAATTGCAAGTAATGCATTGGGTTTGGTAAGTATGGGTTTTGCGTTATAGAATGAAGCACTTTTGGTGAATTTGTAAAGAAAACTGGATTCCAGACTGGAATGACAAGTTCTCGGCAACCCCTACGTCATACCGCCGCGGTATCTCATCCGCTAACACGTAGCGGGATGACGATTGTCAAGGTGTCATCCCAGTGCCCAGACTACTTGGATCCAGAAAACTTAACTTTAAATAAGTGGCTGCATAATAAAGACTAGATTCCAGCGTAACGCGCTGGAATGACACCATTTTCGGTCTCTTAAATTGCTTTAGCTACAAACATTAAGAAATTTACCAAACGAAAAAAAAGGCAAAAGAAGCCCTTGTCATTGTCTATTTTCTGTATTGGCGTTTTTTTAAGTCTTAAACACTGCAATTTAGCTGCTTTTAAGTGCAACTCACCTTAGTTTAAATGTTTAAGAAATTTACTAAGCAGAAAAAAAGGCAAAAGAAATCCCGTGTTAGCTAGTTGTCACTCTCTAATCCTGCAAATTAGCGTACTATACTGTCTTAAACGACTTATAAGCGCGTTTCAGCTTGTGTAGGTAAAAACCTAGAAATATTGTGAAGACATAAGATGCACATAGTGCAAAAAATTAAAAATAAGACGCCAACTACGTTGTTTTCTTGCTGTTTAATCTGCACAGATGAAGACAACTGAATACCTTCAGTTTCATGATAAGGGGGCTGGCTAGGTTTGTCAAGGAAGTTTTGCATTTAATCCGTTTCTATGGCTTAGGTGCCGGCCAGCTACTTGACTCCCGGCTGGGTCGAATTTGTATAGCTACATTGTCGGTAAATCTAAATTGCTTTAATAATTTTGATTGAAAAATAGTTTTTCTATTATATAAATGCTACTTTAGGGTAATCAAAATGGAAGACGATAAATATAGCCTAGGTTTAAGAGTTATCCATTGGTTGATGGCTGTTTTTATTATTGGTATGCTTTGCTCTGGACTTTATATGAAAAGCTTACCACTTAGCAATGAGATTAAGTTCAACATATACGCTATTCATAAGGCTTGCGGTATCACTATTCTTGGATTAATCATAGTACGCATATTTTTTCGCGTCTTTACTTATGTTCCACGACTTCCAGCAAATTTTTCTCGGTTTGTAATCAATGCAAGTAAAACAGTACACTTTGGTTTATATTCTTTAATGGTGCTAATGCCACTATCTGGCTATGTTATGTCTTCTGCTTCTGGCAAAAAGATCAAGTATTTTTTTCATATCCCTTTGTTGATTAATCAAAATAAAGACCTAGCTAACACGGCTAATCAGCTACATTCGATGCTTGCATGTTTTATGGTACTCTTTATAATCTTGCATATACTTGGCGCTTTGAAACACACATTTATAGATAAGCAAAACATTTTTAAACGTATGATATAGGTTATATGTTAAGTAGCCTCTGGAAAAAAGGAACAGATTTTCTTGGTAGTGAGTTTGCGATAATGGGTGGTGCTATGAGCTGGGTTTCAGAGAGAAACTTGGTTTCGGCAATCTCAAACGCTAGTGGTTTCGGTGTAATTGCATGTGGTGCAATGTTTCCAGACCTATTGAAAAAAGAAATCATAGAAACACAGAAATTAACTAACAAACCATTTGGTGTAAACCTAATTACTATGCACCCAAAGTTGAGTGAGTTGATAGATGTGTGTATTGAAACGAAAGTAAGCCATATAGTGCTTGCTGGCGGATTACCAACGAAGCCTAATATAGAAAAAATTAAGAGTGCAGGCATTAAAGTTTTGTGCTTTGCACCAGCATTAAGCCTTGCGAAAAGGTTAGTAAAAATAGGAGTAGATGCGTTAATAATAGAGGGAATGGAAGCAGGCGGGCACATAGGGCCAGTTAGCACTTCTGTTCTCGCACAAGAGATATTGCCTCATTTTAAAAATGAACAAATACCAGTGTTTGTTGCAGGTGGAATAGGAAGAGGTGAAATGATAGTTAATTACTTAGAAATGGGGGCAAGTGGCTGTCAAATAGGTACATTATTTGTCTGCACTAATGAGTCAATTGCCCACAAAAATTTTAAGAAAGTGTTTATTAAATCAGCCGCACGTAATGCAATACCTTCTGTACAGATAAGTGCTGATTTTCCTGTAATTCCAGTAAGAGCTATAGCCAACAAGGCAAGTAATGATTTTATGAAGCATCAAAAAAAAGTTATTGATGAATACCAAAAGGGACAGATCTCAAAAGAAGATGGGCAGCTTGAAATAGAAAAGTTCTGGGCTGGAGCTTTAAGAAGAGCAGTAATTGATGGAGATGTTGAAACGGGATCTTTAATGGCCGGTCAAAGTGTTGGCATGGTTGATAGGGAAAAGCCTGTAAAAGAAGTGATAGACATATTAATTCAACAGGCAAATAATTATATTGATAGCAAATCTGTAGAAGTAGAAAACCCAGTAGTTAGCAAAGCAAATGGTTAGCAAGTTGCCATTAATTATCCATAATATGGCATAATTGCCCAGTTTTAATGTAAAATTAACGCTAAAGAGGTATCTATACATTTTATTATGTATGGAGAAATGTTATGCCTGTTTCACCTAATAAAATAGAAAATTCTGCTGAATCTTGGAATGACGCAGATTGGAATTTGTTCAACATTATACGTGAAACAGTAAAAGAAGATCAAAAAGCTGTGCAAGAGACTGCCAGAAAATGCAAAAGGTTGTTCAAGCAAAAAAATAGTCCTGCTAATCCTAGGGAGGTATTAACTAAATTAGGAGAATTACTGAGAGCAAGACAAGATGAGCAGGATCTCGCAAAACATATAAATCTGTCCAAGCAAGGAAACAGTCCTAAAACACCAGATGAATTAAAAGAATCACTGAAAAAACAAAAAGAAGATTATGAGTTTTACATCCAACACTTTCTTCCAGCGTTGAAAGTAGAAATAACAGAGTCAAAAAAACTAGACTCAAAAAAAAAGGCAGCAATAGTACAAACAATTTTGGATATTACTAACAGGAGCAGCAGTGTAAGCTCAATACCAAATGCTGTTGAAGAAAATATTGAAGATCAAATGCAGCTAAAACATATTGAAGAGCAAAACAACACACAAGAAACACCCTTGAATGTAGCTGAGAAAAAAAGTGGTGATAATAAAATACTTAGTAATTCAGATGTTACAGAGGAAGTGTTTGAAAAATATAGCAAGGTTGTGGAAGAAATAGAGGAGAAGCAAACTTCTAAACTCAGTAGTGGCAATGACTCAGATAGTGGAATAGACTCACCTAGAACGAGTAAAGAAAGTTTGAAATCACCAGTAAGTAGCAGAAGGAGCAGTTTAACTTTAGTAACAAGCACTTCATCTGAGGAAAGTGTAAACTCAGATGGTCAAGCAAATCCAGATCAAGTTAAGGAGGAGTTATCCCAGGTGTCATTACAGCAGGTAACTGAAGCCAGAGGAGAAGAATCAAAGATCCCAGTCTCACGCACTGGGATGACAGATGATGACCACACAAAGGATCCAGTGAAATCTGAAGAAAAAAAGGACAAAAAAAATACCATTACAACTGTGCAGAAACTTCCTGTGAATGAGAAAAAGGGTGAAGATATTCCACTTAAACAACCCAATAACAGAAATCTTCACGTTGCACTTGTAGCAGGTTGTGCTCTTCTAGCAGTGGGGTGTCTTGTTGCAGCAGCAATAGCAAGATCAGGAATATTGTGTGTCATAGGAGCAGTATTTGCTATAGCGGCAATAACTACATGGTGTTTAACCCCTTCAAGTGAATTAACATCCACCAATTTGAGTCGTCCTGTTGATGATAAAGAGCTTACAGCATGTTCACATCTGTAAAAATTAAATATGTGTTACTTGTAGTGGATAAGTGAATTCAGTTCTTGCCTATTGATATAAAAGTTGTTATATTTGAGGAATATTTAAAGGGTATTTAGTTGATGCGCATTCAATTGAATAAAGTTTTGGTTTTTATAGCCTTATTAAGTTTCATTTTTGCATCATATTCTAGCGAAGCTTCGGTGAGTGATGAATTAAAGGATGTACAAGAAACGGTAAAAGATTTTATTTCTTCATTTTCAATTAAAGATACTGTAGAAAATATGAGTCCTTCAACAATCATAGGGTTGTGTATAGCTGCGGTGATACTTGCAGTAGTGTTCAGAGGTCTAATCTTTTTTATGATAATGTTTGGTGTACTGATCATGATGTTTGGTAGTACAGAAAAGGCAACAGACTACTTAAAAGAAAAATTTAATTTTGCAAAAGATATAAAATTACAATCCGATAGCGAAAAAAAAGATAAAAATTAAGATAGTATCTTTATCTTTTTTAATTATCTTTATTGAATACGCATATGCAGCTAAAAGTACCAGCAATTAACTCTAAGTTTGAAAAAAAGAACAACTTAGCATTACTAGAGAGCATTGATTTAGATTTCATTCCTTATGCTTGTCATTACAATGAAGAAACTATACTAACAAAACAGGGAGAGTTGTTAAAAATAATCAAGTTAGAAGATTATTCTTCTGTTGATAATTACAGCGACCTTAGAACTGAAATTAGAAAAAGCATATCAAAAAATATTAATAGCCTATATTTTACCGTTTGGATTCATACTGTCCGAAAGCGCAATAAATTGAGCTTAAAATGGAATAAAACTGAAGACTTCTCTGATAAGCTACATTCAGCGCAGTTTGATAAACTCACTGATAGTAAATTACAGTATATAAATGAATTATATATTGTAATATTGTTTAACGATTTTGGTAAGCATACTAATAATTCATTTTTTTTTAATAGAATAAAGAATAAGCATAAGCTGTCTTTACAAGAAAGTCGCCAGGAGTTGCAAAAGATAACTGACTTAATTCACGATGATTTAGGACCTTTTGGAGCTAAAAAACTGGGTCTAAGATTTAGTGAAGGTAAAATATATTCTGAAATGATAGAATTTCTCCACTATATTGTTACATTAACGCACAAAGATTATCCAATACATGAAAGGGACCTGTCGCAATATATTAGAAGTTTTAAAATAGCTTTTGGTTTCAATACGTTTCAGACAATCTTTGAAAATCAACAGAAATTTGGCTCTGTTTTCAGCATAAAGGAATACCGAGAAATCTCCTTAGGCAATATAGATAGGTGCTTGCAGCTTGAATCTGAATTTATCATTACAGAAATAATGATATTTACTAGTAATAGTAAGGCAATAAAAGAATTTAATAAACAAATTAACATGCTGCAAATTAGTGAGGATAATACCTTACTTAAAAGCTCAGGAATTGAAGAAATAATAGAGCTTGAAAAGACCTCTAGTCTAGACTTCTGCCAACAGAAAATTATTTTTACAATATTTGCAGACGATAGGAATAAGTTAGCCGAAAATATTAGTGATTTATCTTCTATAATGTCATTAATTGGCTTCATGATATTTAGAACTGATCTACATATGGAAAGTCATTTTTGGGCACAACTTCCGGGCAATTTTACCTTTATTACACAACCGAAAAATATATTAGCAAAATATGCTTGCAGTTTTGCTATGCTGCATGATTTTACGTCAGGTACATTAAAAGGAGGAAGGTGGAAAGAAGCGGTAACAGTTTTTTTCTCAAAAGAAGGAAATCCTTACTTCTTTAATTTCCATGGAAAAAGAAATAATGGCCATACTACGATACTTGGAGCTCCAAATTCAGGCAGAACTTCACTCATTAATTTCCTATTATCAGAATCAAGAAAGTTTAACCCAAGAATTGTCATATTGGATAACACTGGAAAGTCGATAATTTTTACTAAAGCAGTGAGTGGTAAATATTATATAATCGATCCGAAGTATAAGGACAAAAGCCTAAAATTTAATCCACTAAACATTGAAGATAGTGCTTCCAATCGCAATATGTTGGTTGAACTGATCAAAAGAATGGTAGCCGATACGAGCTTGGTGGACGTAGAAGAAAAGATAAGAAAAATTGTGGATTCTATATTTGCTATACCCAAGGAGTCACGTTCTATTGCGCAAATTTCTGAGGTGCTTTTGCTCCTCGGGGGTAAAATAAGTAGATGGTGTGACGGTGGTGAGTTTGCTTACTTATTTCAAGATAGTAATGAATCAGATATTGACTGGGAAACAAAAATTATATCTCTCAACACCGCAAACCTCACAAAACGAAAAGAATGTATGTCCGTGATACTTTACTATTTTTTATATTCTTTTGAGGCAAAATGTGATGGCTCACCTGCAATACTTGTTTTGGATGAAGCATGGGAGATAAGTGATATTTTTCCTACAGAGAAAGAGTTTGATAACTGGATGCAAAGAATGACGGAACTAAATATTGTGGTAATCCTAAGTACTGAAAATTTAAACCTCGCATTTGCTAGCAAATTTACTCAATATTTAGATAAACATGTTGATACAAGGATCTTGATGCCAAACGTCAATGCAAATAGGTTATACATGAAAGCATTTTCTTTATCGAAAGAGGAGCTGAATATAATTCTGCAAACACCAACGCAGGAAGGTTTATTCTTGATAAAGCAGTATAAAGGATTAGTAACTTTAAATTTAGATTTAAAGAATATGCAAGAAATACATGTACTTTCAGCTAACAAAGAAACGATAAAGTATATGTACGAGGCAATAAAGGAAAAAGGAGAAGAAGTTAATGAGTGGTTACCGGTGTTTTATGAGAAGTGTAAAGCTTAAAGCTAATTTTTTTTTCCTAGTATTAATTTTGCTAATTGCAAGTAATGGATATTCTGATACCTGTGGAAAGATACGTTTTCACACTGAAGTTGAAGCTGCGGCTAACAAAACTGGAAAAGGCTTAGCAAATTTTTTTACCTTTAATTGGAGCAATCTAGATTTTGATGAAAAGTTATTACAATACATTAGAGTCACAGCAATAAAAGACCAAGGAATTAATGGTTATTTCAATCCAAGGATTCAAGTCTGTGATTACGAAGGAAAAGATAACTGCTATCAATTAGGTAACGGAACATCCTGCCGCCAAATATATGGAACACAGACAAGTGGAGCTGGAGTTTCTGCAGCAGTTTTTATCGACTGGGAAGGAGATACAGTGTTAAATGATGGAAAATTTAAGGAAGGGATTGCGAAAGGTCTCGAGTGGGAGTGGGTAGATAATGTTACTGATGAAGAAAAAAGGAAATTTGCTAATTCTCCTAAGATATGCGCCTGCAGTCAAAAAGCAGCCTGCATAGGAGATTTTTTCTCATTTTTTACTAAAATAGGTGAAGGAGCAAATATTTTTCGCCCTGGATATATGGCAAATACCTGTGATACTTGCTATCAGGAAAAAGTAAAATGTGCCCCTGTACCACTTGCACCTGGCCCCCCTCCATTCTGTGAGCAACTTGCAATGTCGCTTCCACAAGTTAGAATTGTTCCTATAACAGATAAAGATAATGATTACTTCAACCCTAAAGTTAAGGTAATAGCTGGTGATCTAATAGAAGAAGGCGGAAAGATTGGAAAAGAATTAGATTTTCCCAGAAAATACAAAAAAGATAAAGCTGAGGAGCTCCCTACTTCGGATGAAGTTAGGAGGCATTCTATTTTGGATAAAAATGGCACGACACATTACTTCGCAACTTATAGAAAAAAAGATAAACTCTGCGCTGAATACCTTGGAACTCAAAGTATAGATGAAAAAAATCCGCAGTTCGTCCGCTGCTTCCCGGCACCACCTGCTCCAGAGCCTAAAATATTAAGGATAGTGGATGCAAATACATTAGAAATAGAAATGAAGATGAGCGAGAGCACTTGTATTTATAGAGCACATGGAGTCTACAGCAATGGTTTATGTACTTTTAATGTTACCACCCATCCTGTAAATATTGGCCCTCTATCTTTAAAAGTAGTAAAACCAGCAATAGTAGCAAAAACAACTGATAGTAATAACGAAAAAAGTTATATTGATAATATTATAGAAGGTATATTAGAAAGTAATCCGCAACAATTTAAAGTTCTGAAAGAATATGACTATGTTCCTGATATTGAAACAGAATGTAAAGAGTTTCAAGGAAATAAATGCAAATTGAACAACTTAGGACAACCAGAAATAGAAGTAAAGTATAAAGAAAATTCTAACAGTAAAATGCTCTGTCTTTCTGGATGGCAGCCAGAACCAGAAGAGTTTGTTCTTGAAAGAGAAAATAAAATAATACCACTAAAATTAATGGGAACAAAATATATTAAATACAATGCTGTTTACTCTAAGGAATCAAATCAGTTCTATTATCTTCCAAGCAAGGAAAGGGAAACAGTCGACCTCTTAAAAATAAAAAGACTTCAAGATCAGTTGGATAAAATAATATTTAATAAGCAAGGGTATGTTTTCTTCCCTGACGACAATAAACAGGAAAAGGGGAAATGCAGTTACTGCGTGGATTACGATAAAGACATAAATGAAAAATTTATAAATAACAAAGTCAAAGTAGTATATAAATTGATAGATGTAGAGCATAGAGAAAAATGTAACCAAGGTGATGATGGTTGCATCTGCTCTGATGGAAAATGCAGCCGTTCAAAACAATATTTGAATAAAAATGAAAATGATAAGCAATTTTACTTAAGGTATGAGGAAGTGGATTGTAAAGATAAGGATGGTAAAGTATTAAGAGATGAAAAAAATGAAGTACGAAAGTGTACACAATTAAAAGATCAACTGATTAAAGCAAACAGAACAGAAGTTTTTTATGCTGATAAATTGTGTAGGTTCGATTTAGAAGGTCTCACAGAGAAGTTAAAAGAGATAATCGAGAAACAACTGGAAAAAGAGAAACAAGAACCGGAAAAAAAGAGCGAAAAGTCCCATGATTTTGGAAATGGAAATCATGATGTGGATGGCTCACAAATAACATCTAGCCATGTTGAAATAGAAGTGTGGGGAAGTGGTGAAGCAGGTCACATAGAAAATACACCCAATAGCTGCAAACGGCATATGGATACGCACGCCAATAAGGATGCCTGTTCCACTGAAACTAGAGCAGGAATGCCAGGAGATTATATTAAAGCTGAATTGGAAATTGTTCCTGATTATCCTATCATTAAGGTTAAAGTTTCGGAGGGAGGAGGTAACCAAGAATTTAGATACACAGATAAGGATGGGGGGCCTATTTTTGTAAGAAAGTGTAGTGTAGACAAAAAAGAGTGCAAGAATTTAATCACTATGGGAGGTGGAGGTATCTATAAAATGTATCCGCATGAAAATAATTATAATGATTATAGGAGTTATAAGAGTTATATGGAAACAATAATTGATGATAGTGTAAAAATAAAAAAAGAAACCAAAACAACAGGATTGCGGGTTACTGAAGATAATAAAATAACATATATAGAAAATGGTGAAATCAAGTATGAAACAGTAAAGTGTAGCAAGGGTTTTAGAAGCAGTAAACCTGGTGCAGGTGGTTGCATTGATAAAAGCAAAGGAATTTATGGTAAAGGTTCTGCAGGGCAGGTGAAGGTAACGCCTATTATAAAGGGATTTGACAAAAACATAATAAAGGATGCTATTGAAAAAAAAATAGGAAATCAATATGATCCCGGGGAGGTTAGGGATTTTTCGAGGAGTGAGTTTGACACGAGTTTAACTAAGATGATTGAAGAGGAACTCAAAAAAGAATTGTTAAGGTAAAAAGATATAACTCTGAAAATTATGCTCTTGTTTTAATAATTAATTAAAACAAAGCATGTAGTAAATGGTGTATCTTAACAAAAGGTAATGTAAGGAGGGAGTGCTTTATGTCTCTAAAGAATAAAATTTCTGAGCTAATAGAACAACAATTTAGCATTAAATACCATGACAATTATTTGGCTTACGCTATACACAAGTGGGCTGCAAGCGAAATATCTAATTCTATTGCTCTTTGTATAACTGGCGGTGGTGATTGCAAGATCGAATATCAAGATGTTGCAAATTCATTCAACATAACAAAAGAAGAAATTGATCAAGGTAATATTGCAAGCATAGAAAGCAAAATAAAAAGTGAAGCTGAAAAATCAGGTAGTGAGTTTCTTAAGTTGATTTCTAGAATGGATCAATCGCTAAGAGAACAAAGTGGAAAGTCTATTGTACAAATTTTAGATTCATCTGCTGAGGAGATGTTACAGAGTTTTTGTGACAGCACTATATGGCAAAATAATTCTCCAGAACCTCAAGAAGTTAGTGCAACTCCTGCTTCATCTGAAGAGTCTGCTACAGAAGGTTTGGAAACTACTACTAATCAAGGTCTTTCGCCAGTCTAATCAACTCCCCATATAGATTCTTTCTGTACCCATGCTTTGCGTTTCGATGAGGACAGCAAACACCATTTTTCACTGCATTTTTTTATTTCTATTACAACAAACTTGTCTATTTTCATAGTAATCTTGCTGTCTACACTCTGTTTTTGATATCCATAAGTATCTTCTTTTATCATTGCGTGGTGCTTATCGCTAAGCAGATTGCCTTTTATCCATCCGCAGTCTTCATCTATATCGCAGATCTTTTTCCAACTCTCAAACTCTTCTATCACTTTCAGGGGCAGATTTTTGCAAGTGTATATCCATTTTACAGGATAGTGAAACCCTGGCCCCGTTCTCATGTTGATTTTATTTGATTTGGTTGAAACAAAGTTATTAGCAAACAAGCTATGGCTAAATAATAAAAACAATAGGATAATAGTACTGAACCAAGATCCCAGTGTCACGCACTGGGATGACGTGAGGGATAGTGTAACAGACTTATTCATCATAATTCACGATTAGATTGACATAAGATAAAGAGTAAATTAAAAATTGAATAGATCTTTAAATGCAAAATCAATGCCTATAGAAATATTAATGCCTGCTCTTTCACCGACAATGAGCAAAACTGGAGGAAAAATTGTAAAGTGGCATAAAAAAGAACAAGACAAAGTTGAAGTAGGCGATGTAATTGCTGAGATAGAGACTGATAAAGCCATAATGGAGTTTGAATCTGTGGATGAAGGAGTTTTAGCGAAAATTTTAGTAACAGAAGGAATAAGTGGCGTGCCTGTAAATCAACCGATAGCTTTAATGCTGGAAGAAGGAGAAGATGAAAGTGCACTCGGTAACTATGTTTCAGCTTCTGCTACCAATATTGAAGCTAAGAAAGAAGTTGAAACCAATCCCTCAGTGCCATCCAATTCCTCAATCAACCCTCCAATGTCATCTAACCCTTTGATGTCATCCCAGTGCTTGACACTGGGATCTAGAAAGGAAGAAGATACTAAGACAACAGAAGGTAGAATAAAAATAAGCCCATTAGCTAAGAAAATAGCTCAAAATGAAGGGGTTAATGTGCAGCAATTAAAAGGTACAGGACCATATGGTCGCATAATTAAGGCTGATGTGCTGGAGTCTTTAGGTAGTGGTACACGCATTGAAAGTCGTGAAAGGCCCGAGGAAGATACCATGGTTGAAGTAAGCAATATGCGCCAAGTGATAGCACAGCGCTTAACTGAATCCAAACAGAATGTTCCACATTTTTATTTAACTGTAGACTGCCAGGTTGATAAGTTAATATCGTTAAAAAACGAGATTAGCTCAGCAGATGAAAATAACAAAGTAACAATTAATGACCTAATCATAAAAGCTGCAGCTTTCAGCATGAAAAAATTTCCTGTTATAAATTCTTCGTGGATAGATAATAAAATACTTAAATACTCGAATGTAGACATTTCAATCGCTGTGGCACTTGAAGATGGGCTAATTACTCCTATAGTAAAAAATGCTGATAAAAAGGGTATTTTATCTATATCAAAAGAAGTGAAAGATTTAGTAAGCAGAGCAAGATCTGGAAAATTAAGGCCAGAAGAATTTCAAGGAGGTGGGTTTACTATTTCCAATTTAGGAATGTTTGGTATAAAAGCCTTCAGTGCTATAATCAATCCGCCGCAATCTTGCATTATGGCAGTTGGTGCATCCAAAAAACAACCAATTGTTATGAATGAGAAAATAGAGATAGCAGAAATAATGACAGTAACACTTTCTGTTGACCATAGAGCAGTTGATGGAGCATTAGGAGCAAAATTTTTAAATGCCTTTAAGCATTATATAGAGAGTCCTCTGGCGATGCTTATTTGAAACCTATTAGCATCGTTATTACAAAATTAATACCTCTAAGTTTATAATTCTACTAGTTAATAGGCTTAGAGGTAAAAAAATGAATACTACAGTAGAAAAAAATAATCCAAAAATTTTTCCTAAAAATGAAGGAAAGATTAACTCAAAAGGCATGGTTGCCCCACCGGTACCACCAAGAGCACCAGAGACCAAGTTATCGTCGCAGAATGAGTTAGAAAAAATAGTAAAGCTTAAGAAAGTTGCTCCACCTGTTCCTCCGAAATCTTCCCAAGCTAAATTTGCTGGAATAAAAGCGATTTTTGAGCGAAATGCATCTCATTCCCAAGCAAATGATAGTAATAAAACAGTAAGTAGCAATCTTGGAAGAACATTTGGCCCAACAATGCAAAAACTCACGAAAGACAATATTCATGTAAGCGTTAGCACTTCTAACAAACAACGCCGTGATTCAGGGGATAGTGGTATCAGTGATGTTATACCAATTCTCATTGTTGGTCAGTCAAATAGGAGAAATTGCAGAGTTGTTTAATTGTGGAGCTGGCAAGAGAAGTAATAAATTTGCACAAAGCACCCTAAAGCAGAGCAATTGTATCGTATATTTTATTGCGCAAAATGTTCTGTTTTATGTATAACCAAAGCCTCTCAACAGGATTGAGTTCAGGTGAATATGGAGGTAGGTATATAATCTCAATATTTTTAGCTACCTTTAAATTTTTTGACTTATGCCAACTAGCACAGTCCATAACAAGAACAGCTTCTCTTGTCCCTAGATATTGCGACATTTGCTCAAGAAATACATTCATGCAATCAGTGTTAACATTTAGTGCAAATAAGCTAAAACTCTCTCCATTTTTAGGATTAACTGCACTGTAGAGATAAAAATTATGCCTACCTAATTTTATTTTAACCCGAGTCCTAGTGCCTTTTTTAAACCATCCATGCCCAACTTTCGAATGTGTGCCAAACCTTGATTCATCAAAGAAAAATAGCTCTTTTTCTGGATACTTGCTAATAGCTCCATTGAGATTTTTTTTTGAATTCCTCTTGTTTACTTTTATCTTGTACGTTGTGTACTGGTCTTGGTGTAATATATGAAAATTTCATCTTTTGCATATGGCGGTGTACTGTAGATTTGCTGATATTTAATCCGAACTTTTCCTGGATTCTTATTCTCATTTCTTTAATGGTAATATTAGGATTTTCTTCTATACATGCTTCAATTTGCTGTAGTTGAGCCTGATTTAATTTAGTTTTTCTACGGCGTGATGGAGGAGCAAACAGTTTTTCTTCTCTGCCAAATTTCAAGAGTTTTATCCACGAAGTTAGTGCGCTTCTTGAAATTCAATATATTTTTGCTACAGCCGTTATACTATGCTTTTTTGCCGCAATTACAGCATTTAGTTTTTTTGAAACATATACATTGTTCCTTACTTTCTTCAGCATTTCTTTTGCTGATTCTACTACTTTTTCATCCAATAATTTTGATCTTAATGCCATTTATACCTCGCTACTTCACTTACTTTAGTATGGCTTTTTTCCCATTATTGTCTATCCGTTCTTTGTATAGTGGGAATTGGTATCAGTATAGATTCCGCTAACGAGTAGCGGAATAACGAATTTGTTGTTTTTCAAATTGTAGGTAAACCTAGGCCACTTTAGCTATAAAGGTCAAGTAAGTTTTTGTTTCTATTGAATGACAGCTGTAGCATATGCAAGAAGTCTATTGACTTTGAGCGCACTTTAGCCTATACAATTTTAATATCTTAAACTACTGGACATGCCCGATCTAAAGACAATGATGTTAAATTTTGGCCCTCAGCACCCAGCTGCACATGGAGTGTTGCGCCTTGTTTTAGAGATGGACGGCGAAGTGGTTGAGAGAGCTGATCCTCATATTGGGCTTTTGCATCGTGGTACTGAAAAATTAATAGAACATAAAACGTATCTTCAAGCTTTGCCTTATTTTGATCGCCTTGACTATGTGTCACCAATGTCACAAGAGCATGCGTATTCACTATGTGTAGAGGAATTGTTGCAATGCGAAATTCCAATTAGGGCAAAGTATTTACGTGTCTTGTTTTGTGAACTGACGAGAATACTAAATCATTTACTGAACGTTTCTTCTCAAGCGCTTGATGTTGGAGCAATGACCCCTCTTTTATGGCTCTTTGAAGAAAGAGAAAAAATACTGGAATTTTACGAAAGAGCTTCAGGCGCAAGGTTTCATGCAGCTTACATCAGACCAGGTGGAGTTGCAGCAGATGTTCCAGAAGGCTTGATTGAGGATATTGCAAAGTTTATAGAGCAATTTCCAAAGTATATAGACGATGTTGATGAACTTTTAACAGAAAATAGAATATGGAAGCAACGCACTGTAGGAATCAGTGAAATATCAATTAAACAGGCACTTGACTGGGGCTTTAGTGGACCAATGCTGCGTGCTGCTGGGCTTGCTTGGGATTTGCGAAAAAGCCAGCCATATGAAATATATGATCAGCTAGATTTTGATATACCTATTGGCCAAAATGGCGATTGTTATGACCGTTATCTAGTGAGAATGGCAGAGATTAGGCAGTCTGTTAGCTTGGTGAAGCAGTGTATAGAGAAAATGCCTGGAGGCCCAATAAAAACTGAAGATAGAAAAATTTCTCCACCGCCAAGAACAGAGATGAAAAAATCTATGGAAGCTCTGATTCACCATTTTAAACTTTACTCAGAAGGATATCACGTACCAAAAGGTGAAGCTTACACAGCTGTTGAGGCACCAAAAGGTGAGTTTGGAGTGTATATAGTTTCAGATGGTACCAATAGACCTTATAGATGCCGAATAAGAGCACCTGGCTTTGCACATTTACAAGCTTTGGATTTTATGGCAAAAGGACACATGCTTGCCGACATTGCAGCAATTATTGGCTCACTCGATATAGTTTTTGGTGAGATTGATAGGTAATTATTGTAAAATAGTAACTCAACTAATGGTCAATACATCTTCTATTAAAAATTGTACAAATTCATTGCCATTCCAGTAATTCATAGAGATTTTACCCAAAATGGCTTTAACATTACCCTGCATGATAGCAGAGCCAAGGTGAGTATTTGCAGAGCGAAATGCAATAGCTCTTACCATAACATTATCATCAGCAATAAAACATTTTATATGGTCAACTCCTATAACTTCAGGCTTTCTTATCTTTGCTCCCTGAATGATAAACCTTGGTTCAGGATTCCCAACTCCAAATGGTCCCAAGCGTTGCAGTTGGTTCCACAGAGATAAGTTTATTGCTTTAGCAGTTACTATACTATCAGCTTTTAAAGTTTTCTCATTTATAGAGTTTGAAAATCTTTCAGTAAAAAAATCATGCAAATCATTTATTTTGTCTTCTTTAATTGAAAATCCTGCCGCCATACTATGGCCACCACCTTCAATAATTAAATTTGTAAACTTTGCGGAAAGGACTGCAGCACCGATATCAACTCCCAAAATTGATCTACAGCTTGCTTTTCCTATTCCATTGTTTAAAGACATCACTATTGTTGGTAAGTGAAACTGCTCCTTTAGCCTCGATGCAATTATACCGATTATTCCCTGGTGCCAGTTGCCGCTTACCATTATAAAATTTACACCTAATTGGGCAAATTTTTCCGCTTGTGCTGTAGCTTCCAAGAGAGCCTCATTTTCTAACACTTTCCTTGCATTATTCAAATCTATTAATTTTAGCGCGATTGAATGTGCCTCTTCATCATCATCGGTGGAAAGCAACCTTGCACCGAGCGATGCTTCTCCAATTCTTCCTCCAGCATTTATGCATGGCCCAATACTAAACCCTAATCGTGAAACACTTGGTTTTTCAAGGATCCCCAAAGCATCAAATAAAACACGCAAGCCAACGTTTTTTCTTGCTGACATAACTTTTAATCCTTGTGAGACAAATGCTCTATTGAGGCCTGTAATCTGCATAACATCGCAAACAGTTCCAAGGGCAACTAAATCCAGCAGATCAAATAAATCTAGTTCTTTTTTGTTGGTAAAAAATCCTTGCTCACGTAGGCTTTTATTAAGAGCAATAATCAGCAGAAATGACACTCCAACTGCTGCAAGGTTAGTATAAGGAGAGCTTTCATCAAGGCGGTTTGGGTTAACAACTGCTACGGCGCTTGGTAACTTTTCCGTACCAAGATGATGATCGACAACTATAATATCAAGACCAAAGACCTTTGCATCTTCTATTGGTTGATATGCAAGCGTACCGCAATCAACGGAAATACATAAATCGATCCCGTTTTTTTTAAGTTGTAATAAAGCATCTGTGTTTAATCCATAGCCCTCATCAACACGATCTGGAATGTAGATTATAGAGTGTATATCGATTGCTCTCAGGTACCTGTTAATCAATGCTGACGACGTTGCACCATCAACATCATAGTCACCAAATATTGCAATGTTTTCATTATTTTTTATTGCCCGTATTATACGAGAAACAGCTTTATCCATATCAAGAAGGTGAAAGGGATCTGGTAACAGCGATCTGATTAGTGAATATAAGAAGTCGCTCGCATTTTCTATGTTAACACCACGAGTAACCAATATTCTTGCTAGTACTTCTGGCAACTCAAATCTCTGTATAAGAGTTAAGATTTCCCTTTGATCTGCTTCTTGCAACTTCCACAATGCATTTGTTATGCTGCGCTTTTCAATTTCAAGTAGCATATTCTTTGTAAATAAAACTACTTTACCAGAACTTTTAAACTTGTTCCATAATTGTATTAGATGCACAGTTCCAGAGTGTGATGGTATGATAAAATGTGAGAAAAAAATATCATCAAGGGAGGAATTATAGGACAAGTATTACATGGGTGCGCCAGAACAACAGAGACAATTCGTAGAGCAATACAAAATAGTAAAGAGAGCATAGCAAAACTCTCCAAGTGTTATAACCTTAAACCAAAAACTATTATTAAGTGGAGAAAACGCTCATTTACCAAAGATGCTGGTATGGGTCCAAAGCATCCAAGATCAACTGTTTTAACTTTAGAAGAGGAGGCTATAATTGTTGCATTTCGTAAGCATACTCTATTGCCATTAGATGACTGTCTCTACGCTTTGCAAACCTCAATCCCACATTTGAGTCGCTCCAGCTTACATCGTTATTTACAAAGGCACAACATTAGCAGACTACCAGATGTCGATGGTGAAGTTAAACCAAGAAAGAAATTCAAATAATATCCTATAGGCTATTTCCATATTGATATCGCGGAAGTTAGAACAGAAGAAGGAAAGCTGTATTTGTTTGTTGCAATAGATAGAACATCCAAATTCACCTACATTGAGTTGCACAAAAGTGCTACAAAACCCATAGCTGCTGAGTTTTTAGGTAATCTGATTAGAATTTTACCGTATAAAATCCACACTATTTTGACAGATAATGGCATACAATTTACAAATCAGAAGCGCCATAAATACGCCTTCCGACACATATTTGATAGAGTTTGTGAAGAAAATAACATTGAACATCTTCTGACAAAAGTTAGCCATTCTTGGACAAATGGACAAGTTGAACGTATGAATAAAACTTTAAAGAATGCTACAGTTAAGAAATATTACTATCGTTCGCATCAACAACTTAAGGAGCATCTTTATGACTTTGTTATGGTCTACAATTATGCAAAGAGACTCAAAGCTCTTAGGGGTCTTACACCTTTTGAATTTATATGTTCTCAGTTGACAAAGTCTCCTGAATTATTTATAATAGATCCACACCATCACACTCTGGAACCATACATTTTATACTCTACCTTAATTCTAGTTTTCGGACAACCTCTATCTCTACAAAAACTATATTTTTCTTCAGAAGAGAGTTATATTGTAACTATGGACAAAATAATCATAAAAAAATTTGGTGGGACTTCGCTAACTGATTTAAACCGAGTTGCAAATTTGATAAAAAACGATATTGAGAAAGGTTGTAATGTAATCGTTGTTGTATCTGCTGTTGCAGGATTTACTGACCAAATGGCTTTTCAGGCTAGGCAAATCTCAAATTTAAGTTGCAGACAAGAGTTATCAGAGTATGACGTTATGCTTTCAGCAGGAGAACAAATTTCTTGCGGTCTATTAGCTATCACTCTCCAATCGATCGGAGTTAATGCTAAATCGTGGCTTCCCTGGCAGTTACCAATTGTAACTGATGATTTTTATTCTGAGTCTAAAATAAAAACAATAAAGATTGACCGTGTGAAAAGATCTTTTGCTGAGGGTTATACTGCTGCGATCATCGCTGGTTTTCAGGGTATAAATGATGATAGAATCACTACTTTTGGAAGAGGAGGCTCTGATATATCAGCAGTTGCCTTCACGGTAGCCTTTGGTGTTAGAACTTGCGAAATTTTTACTGATATTGATGGAATATATACAGCAGACCCGAGAATTGTTCCAAAGGCACGCAAGCTCAAATTTATCTCTTACGATGAAATGTTGGAAATGTCGTCATCTGGTGCTAAAATACTGCATAATCGTTCAGTACAACTTGCAATGAAGCATAACATTAAAGTGCAAGTGCTATCCACTTTTAAAGAAGTAGAAGGCACCACAGTACTACACAAAAGGGATGTACTAGAGAGATATTTAATTACTGGAATAGCTTATAGCACTAATGAAGCTCTTGTAACTTTCACTAACCTTGCAAATAACTTGCGTACTTTAAGAGATATAGTAGGGGCAAACGTTAAAATTGATATGATACATGGGTCAAGTTTTGTTATCTCCAAATTTGATATTGATTTAATGGAAAAGTTACTGAATAAGAATGAAAATTATGCTATAAACGATAATGTAGCTAAAATTTCAATAATTGGTATTGGTGTTATGTCTAACACTGAAGTGATGCACCGTACACTCAAGGTTTTAAGCGAAAAAAAGATAGAAATACTTTCTATCACAACATCCGAAATCAAAATCAGTATAATTGTTCAAAAAGAATACGTTGTAGCTTTGGTCAAAGATTTACATACTGAGTATGAGCTTGATATGCAACACTAGGATAGGCTCGACGTCCACAACTGTACGAACATTGCAATTTGGGCCTACCAGGAGGGTGTCATTCTCCTGTCATCCAAGTAGCTGACACTGGTTCCTTTATGACGGTGTCATCCCAGTGCCCAGACACTGGGATCCAGTTTTTGATCGAAAGTGTTTCATTTTAACTAAAGCCTACACTCACCAAATCCAATGCATTTACTTGCAGTTAAGTTTTCTGGATTCCAGCGTCACGCGCTGGAATGACAAGGCTATAGGTTACAAGCAAGACGTCATACCGCCGCGGTATCTCTTAGCATAGATTCCGCTAACAAGTAGCGGGATGACTACCCCTACAACAACATTGCAAGTATTGATTTTTCTCCCCATGAGAAGAGTCTGGAAGCTCTTTCACTCTAAACACAATGTTCACATCCTCAAAATTAATCTCAATTCGCTTAACTAACGTTCTAATAATATCACGTTTAGTTAGCCAGTCTGCATTATCAAGACTTGAGTTAATACTAGAGGAAAATCCCTCTAAATTTGTTACTACTAGAGTGAACTTTTGTGTGAGTTTTTTCTGATCAAATGTTTTTTTCTTTTGTTCTTCAACCATTTTTAAGTTTTGTTTCATTGCTTTAATTCTTGGCTCAAATTCTTCTTGATCAATATATTCTTGAGCATAACTATCAATTAACCTTGCAATACCACGTTTTAATTTATCTTCTTGTGCTTCAAGCAAAGCGCTTTTTTGATCTAGTGGTAAGTTCTGAAAGTCTTCGTTTATACTCCTCTAATATTCTATTCGGATTTTTTAATAGATGCTTTACTTCTTCCCACACAGCTATGTCTAATGTATCTGTACTAATTAATTTGTTGTTACACATTTTATTACCACCAAAAAGGCGTACCAATACAACGATAATACACCTGATTATTAGTTTTTTTTCCCTCCTTATTCCTTGCAGTGCTAGTACCATAATATGCATAATTACAAAGCTTACATACTACTAAACCTTGCAATAAATATCTTGCTCCTCTTTGTCTTGTTCTTGCTATTTTTCTATTCTCTGCTAATTGTTCTTGAACTATATCAAATAAATCCTCGTTTACTATACTAGGTACTTTAACATAAATCCAATCCTCTTTTGGAACAGGATAAGTAGAATAATTATCTTTTGGTTGCTCGCAGGAGTTTTTTTTGGTCTTATACCAATTCCCACTATACAAAGAACGGATAGACAATAATGGGAAAAAAGCCATACTAAAGTAAGTGAAGTAGCGAGGTATAAATGGCATTAAGATCAAAATTATTGGATGAAAAAGTAGTAGAATCAGCAAAAGAAATGCTGAAGAAAGTAAGGAACAATGCATATGTTTCAAAAAAACTAAATGCTGTAATTGCGGCAAAAAAGCATAGTATAACGGCTGTAGCAAAAATATATTGAATTTCAAGAAGCGCACTAACTTCGTGGATAAAACTCTTGAAATTTGGCAGAGAAGAAAAACTGTTTGCTCCTCCATCACGCCGTAGAAAAACTAAATTAAATCAGGCTCAACTACGGTAAATTGAAGAGTGGATAGAAGAAAATCCTAATATTACCATTAAAGAAATGAGAATAAGAATCCAGGAAAAGTTCGGATTAAATATCAGCAAATCTACAGTACACCGCCATATGCAAAAGATGAAATTTTCATATATTACACCAAGACCAGTACACAACGTACAAGATAAAAGTAAACAAGAGGAATTCAAAAAAAAATCTCAATGAAGTTATTGGCAAGTATCCAGAAAAAGAGCTATTTTTCTTTGATGAATCAAGGTTTGGCACACATTCGAAAGTTGGGCATGGATGGTTTAAAAAAGGCACTAGGACTCGGGTTAAAATAAAATTAGGTAGGCATAATTTTTATCTCTACAGTGCAGTTAATCCTAAAAATGGAGAGAGTTTTAGCTTATTTGCACTAAATGTTAACACTGATTGCATGAATGTATTTCTTGAGCAAATGTCGCAATATCTAGGGACAAGAGAAGCTGTTCTTGTTATGGACTGTGCTAGTTGGCATAAGTCAAAAAATTTAAAGGTAGCTAAAAATATTGAGATTATATACCTACCTCCATATTCACCTGAACTCAATCCTGTTGAGAGGCTTTGGTTATACATAAAACAGAACATTTTGCGCAATAAAATATACGATACAATTGCTCTGCTTTAGGGTGCTTTGTGCAAATTTATTACTTCTCTTGCCAGCTCCACAATTAAACAACTCTGCAATTTCTCCTATTTGACTGACCAACAATGAGAATTGGTATTAGCCTCAAGTTTCAGCTTTACTACTTCTTTAAACTCATCAAAACCCTCTCTTTCTTTGAAAATGTTCAATATTTTTTCCTTTTCTGCAACATTTCGAGGCATTGCACCATTTATTACTAACTCACCAAGTATTAAACAACATTTTTCCTTATAGTCTTTAAGATACTCCTTGCCTAGGACCGACATAACCTCTTTCTAATGAGCAAGTGCTCTTTCGTATTTATAGATTACACTTCTTATACCGTCGCTGCCTATTGCATTAACGTTGGCGCCAGCATTAATAAGTAATTCCATTACATCATAATCAAGACTTTTTACTGCATATCCTAAAGCCTGATTTAAAGCTTGATTATTATTTATATCAAATGATCCTGTATTCTTGAAAGACATAGTCTTTGAAAAGAATTTTCTAAAACTATTTAGTGCATCGTAGAGACTTAGAGTCAGTTTAACACCTTTTATGTCATTGTTTTTGACAGATTTAATTAAAAAATTATCTATTATACCCATGATTATACCCCCTATATAAAAGCTCACTATCATGGTACAACTTTAAACTATGATGATTTATTTTCTGCTAATAGCAGCTCTCTATAACCACTTAACAAGTGGTGGCATTGACATCATAATTGCATCTGGATTGCCGTCAGTCATTAAACCAAACCTTGTGCCACGATCGTATAACAGATTGAATTCTACATATCTGCCACGTTTTATTAATTGATTTTCTCGTTGTTCTTTTGTCCAAGATTTTTGTATATGTTTACGTATGATGTGCAAATAAATTTCCAAAAAGGCTTCACCTACTGCTTTTGTGAACTCAAAATCATTTCTCCAATTGCCAGAACTCAGATTATCATAGAAAATACCACCAATGCCACGCGGCTCTTTTCTATGTGGTAAGAAAAAATAGTTGTCACATTGCTCTTTAAATTTTGGATAATATCCGGTGTCAAATCTATCACATGTCATTTTGATTGATTCATGAATATACTTGCAATCTTCTTCATTTTTATATATTGGCGTAAAATCCATCCCTCCACCAAACCATTGTTTTGAAGTATATATCAGCCTTGTGTTCATATGTGCTGCAGGGATAAGGGGCGATTGCATATGAGACACTAAAGATATACCGCTTGCCCAAAACTCTCCGTTACTTTCACTTGCACCAGGAATTTCATTAATGGCTGAATCTGCAAATTTTCCGTGTACTTTTGAAACGTTTACTCCAACTTTTTCAAAAACATTGCCAAAAATAATTGTAGATTCACCACCTCCACCACCTGGGCGATCCCACTTTCTTTTTTCGATCTTTGGCTCTGCGGATGATTGTTTTTCAATTAATAAGAAAGATTCTATGATCTTATCTCTTAGTGCACAGAACCACTTAAATGCTTGTGTTCTTTGTTTTTCCATAATATCCTCTCGCTAGCTTATTAACATTGTTATATCTGATATTTAAGGAACTTAATTAGATTTGGATGATAATTATCTATCAAAGACGTTAATAAATCTATAATAATTAAATCAATATAATAAAACATTTTCGTATGTACAACGATGCCAAGTAACAATAATGAGTAAAAGATACATAGATAACAAAAAAGAGAACAGGGTTGACTTCATACTAAGAAATTATGGAATGTCAATTGTTGTGATGGCAGTTATTATGCTCTTACCTCCAGTAGCAATATCGATACTCTACTTTTTTGATATATATAGTCAGCATATTAATATAGAGATTAATTTATTAGTTAGCATTCTAACAACTCTCTTTATAATATATAATGTAAAACGCTACAGACACCTACTTAATACTATAGAATTTCAAAATGCAATATTTGCAAATGCACTAAATCATAATACAGAATTTTGCCTTATTTTACATAGAGATGAGGGTATTATTTATGCTGATGCAAGGTTCTACGAAAGGTTTAAAGATCATATAGATGATGACATTACGTTAGGCAAGATTTTTGAAATAGGAGATATTTCAGAAGAAGACAAAAAAGTACTCTATCATGCACTAAAAAATAACTCTTCTGTACAAGTATGCATTTCCTTAAACAAGAAGAATAGAGTATCTAACTTTCTTTTGCTCTTTGAGCCGATACCAGATAATCCCCAAATTGCTATAAATAGTAATAAGATTTTAAATTTATCATTAGTGCCAATAGCAAGGCCAGATGGGTATTTTGTGTTAAAAGCAACACAGATAAACAAGGAGCAGATATATGAAGAGTTAATAGAAAAACACAGTATAGGAACTTACATTGCAAATGCCAAAGGGGTGATTTTATCTGTAAATAAAAGATTTTTAGATATATTTGAACTGAAAAAACTGGAAAAAGGTAGCTCAATCAGTGATTTTATATCTCAATCTAAATATAACAATACAACAACCGATAATGAAATTTTGTTTTTTACTATAAGTGGTATTCCATTCAAGGCTTATATGAGCACTGCTATATTTTGTGATAAGTACAACCATAGCTATATATATGGCTTTATAACACCAACCGAATCAAATATTGTTGATTATCAATTACACCCTTGTTTTGCAAATTCATCAATTGCTATTGCACAATGTGACATAAACGGCAACTTTGTAAAGAAAAATACGGCACTAATAAAGCTTGCAGGGTCAGATAATAATTCAATCTTTACATTGATATTAGATAGTTATCATGTGAAAATACGTGAATATTTTTCGAGTAATAGAATAAATAATGCGTCCTTTGATGTACAGCTCAACGGCGATAATAACATAAAAATATATTTCAATAAGTTTCTTCATAATAAAATGATCTTCATACTTTGTTATTTTATTGACAATACTGAACACAAAAACCTAGAGATAAAGCTTGAGCATTATCAAAAGATGCAAGCTATAGGGCAGTTAGCAGGTGGTATTGCGCATGATTTCAACAATATATTGACTGGGATAATAGGATTTTGCGATTTGCTTTTACTCCAACATTCAGCTGGTGATCCATCTTTTGGAGATATAATACAGATACAGCAAAATGCAAAGCGTGGATCAAATTTAGTAAGACAATTGCTTGCTTTTTCAAGAAGACAGACCTTGCAGCCAAAAATTATTGATGTAAATAGTACTATAGCTAATCTTTATGAAATGATAAAAAGATTAATAGGTGAAAATATAAAGTTTAATATTTATTATGGTAGAGACTTGGGTGCTGTTAGGGCTGATCAAGGGCAATTAGAGCAAGTTATACTTAACTTAGCAGTCAATGCTAGTGCTGCTATGGAAAAGGGCGGAGAATTAACTATACGAACCTTTAATCAAAAGATTAACTCATTAAATTCTACATCTCAGGACATGTTTTCTCCAGACAAGGAAACGATCGAACATGGAAATTATGTTGTGATTGAAGTAATTGATACTGGATGTGGAATGACAAGTGATACAATTGAAAAGGCATTTGACCCATTTTTTTCTACCAAAGATATTACCTCTGGTACAGGTCTTGGCCTCTCTACTGTATATGGCATTATTAAACAAACTGAAGGATACATCTATGTTGCTAGCAAAGTAAATCATGGAACTAAATTTAGCATATTTTTGCCCATGGTTTACATATCAGATGAAAATCTGAGAGAGGAAGATAGTAAAGAAATAGAAAGACCGGTAGTAAGTGAAATTAAAGGTAATTGTATAATTTTATTGATTGAAGATGAAAATTCAGTAAGGGAATTCATCTCTAAAGCACTCAAAAGAAAAGGATTTGATGTAATAGAAGCAAGCATAGGCAGCGAGGCGCTAGAAATAATCAGTAAAAAAAATCAACACATAGATCTAATAATCACTGATGTAATCATGCCAGAGGTGAGTGGTCCAGAAATAGTTAAAGAAGCATTGATCCATAGGCCAAATATCAACGTTATTTTTATTTCTGGGTATGCAGAAGATGCTTTTTTAAAGAGTGATGACATCAATATAGAAGATTTTCACTTTTTGCCAAAACCATTCACTCTGAATGAATTAGGAAACAAGGTTCAAAGTGTGTTACACAAAGCAAAAAAGACAGTCTAATTTTAGTGTGATTAGCAACAAAAAAATTTTCTAATGCAAAAGTTTCTTGCATATATACAATAGAATTATTTTATACATAAGATAAAAGGCGTGAGCAAGATTATTGCAATAGTAAATCAAAAGGGTGGAGTTGGCAAAACCACAACTAGTATAAATTTATCGACAGCCTTTGCTGCTGTGGGAAAAAGCACTTTATTGGTAGATCTTGATCCTCAAGGAAATGCTAGCACCGGACTCGGGATTTCTTATCGTAGTAGGGAAGAAAAAAATATATACAAAATACTACTGAGCAGCGAAAATAAATTGATAGAATCGGCAATTTTCAATATAAAGGAAATTCCAAATTTATCACTAATTTCGTCAGTAGTTGATCTGTCAGCTGCAGAAATTGAATTATCGCAACTTGAGCGAGGAAAATTTGTGCTAAAAAGCGCATTAGAGAAGATACGCGATAATTATGAGTATATAATCATCGATTGCCCTCCATCACTTGGGCTTCTAACCATAAATGCTTTGACTGCTGCTAATTCTATTATTGTTCCTCTTCAGTGTGAGTTTTTTGCTCTGGAAGGATTAAGCCATTTAGTTAAAACTGTAGAACTGATAAAAAGGAATAACCTAAACCCTTTTTTGGCAATAGAAGGGATCGTGTTAACAATGTATGACAGGCGCAACAA
Source organism: Wolbachia endosymbiont (group A) of Sicus ferrugineus (assembly GCF_947251515.1). Taxonomy (NCBI): domain Bacteria; kingdom Pseudomonadati; phylum Pseudomonadota; class Alphaproteobacteria; order Rickettsiales; family Anaplasmataceae; genus Wolbachia; species Wolbachia endosymbiont (group A) of Sicus ferrugineus. The sequence goes on along the minus strand of NZ_OX366370.1, from coordinate 1,115,329 downwards.
ACTCAGTGAACAGATTAAAAACGATATTTGCCAGTATTTAAATGATAAAGTATACAAAACTATCATCCCATTGTATGAGACTGTTATTCCACGTAACGTACGGTTATCAGAAGCGCCTTCTCATGGAAAACCTGCTATTGTGTATGATCTTAAGTGTCCTGGTGCACAAGCATATATAAGTTTGGCAAGGGAAATTTTGAAAAAGCACGCGAGCAGTTGTAAGGAGAAGAAGCTAGTGAGTGAGGGCGTGGTATGAAGGATGATAGACGCCTCGGCAGAGGTCTTGCCGGCCTCATAGGCGATAATTATGATAATAAAGAAGATCGACAAGAGTATTTACCTATTTCATTACTGCACCCAAGCAAATTTCAACCGAGGAAACATTTTGACGAGGAGTCATTAAGAGAACTTGCAAATTCGATAAAGAAAAGTGGCATTATACAGCCTATCGTGGTACGCAAAGATTCAAATGATGATGGTTACGAAATAATAGCTGGGGAACGTCGTTGGCGAGCAAGCAAGATTGCAAATCTTGATAGTGCACCCGTTATCATAAAAGATCTGAGCGACAAGGAATGCTTGGAAGTATCCATTATTGAAAACATACAAAGGCAAGATATTAATCCAATAGAAGAAGGTGAAGCGTATAAGAGACTGATAGATGAGTTTTCCTATACACATGAAGAATTAGCTTCAACTATAGGCAAAAGCCGCAGTCACATAACCAATATGATTCGGATGTTGTCACTTCCTGATGGAGTAAAAACAATGATCAACGAAAAAAAGCTATCTATGGGCCATGCAAGAGCGTTGATTAATGTTAAAAATGCGGAAAGTATTGCAGAAAAAATAATTTCCCAAGGCTTAAGCGTTAGGCAAACTGAAAAATTGATAAAAGACTTACATCAAAGTAACAACCAAAAAGAGCAGAGATATACCAAAAATCAAGATATGGCAGCACTAGAAGGTGCTATATCTTCTCAACTTGGTTTAAAGATCAAAATTAATGACAGTAATTCTAAGGGTAAAGTTATGATACGGTATAATAATCCAAATGAATTGAATTTAATATTAAAAATTTTAAATAGGAAACTTGAGTGCTAATAGAGCAAAAAGATAATATAAAATACAACTGTTGATGTCACCCAAGTAGCATGGAGAGACAAAAATCACTTGACAAACTCCGCCAGCCCCCTTATTATGACAATAAGGGTATTTATGACCAAAACTTGTTTTTGACCTGCAGGCTCAATGACAAAATTCAGTAAAAAACTTAGGGTATTTTTTAGCAGATTACATAAAATTATAGCGGCTGCATGTCTTTTTTATTTTTTCTACATTCAGCCAAATCGCGCTTATTTTAAGCGTTAGCACATTATTACAGCGCCAGTTCAAATTATTATAGGGTCAAAACTCGCACCACGGGGCTTCTTTTGCCTTTTTTTTCGTTTGGTAAATTTCTTAAATATTTATGGCTAAACGACAACCGTCATCACTGTAAAGGTCAAGTAATTCGTCATTCCGCTACTTGTTAGCGAATGAGATACCGCGAATGAATCGCGGTATGACGGTCTGCGGTGGCATGACGATAACTTCGTCATCCCGCTACGTGTTAGCGGGATCTAGAGATACCGCGGCGGTATGACGATAAGGTTTATACCTTGTCATTCCAGTGCTTGACACTGGAATTCAGACTTTAACTGATATGATTACAGAAAGAGAATTTATTAGGTAGTTATAGACACTGAAGGTGGTAAAACTTACCACTTTCAAGTAAAGAAAACCTCAACAAAGGTTTATGATATAATGTGATAGTGGTGCTTCTTTAAGAAGCACCACGTACATAAGATTTTTTTGAGGCTTGTAATACCTATTTACATTTATTTGTAATGCTGTCACATAGCACGCTCCTACGGGCATGCTTGCACTGTACCTGGTGCTATTGCCGTTACAATCTTAGGAGCACCAAAAAATACAGCAGTAAACACACCTAATGCAAAAAGAGCTGGCCACGGCATTCTGCCAAATATTGCAAGCAATGCTGCACCTATTATCACTATCGTGATCATCGGCCCACCTAGGCTATGAGTATAGTTTATTATTTTGCATATCATTTCTGATGTTTCATCAGCATTTGCATCAAACGCAAAGGAGAGAATTAACGCCACAAGTAGAAGAAAATTTTTCATTATGCCTCCTATAGTTTCTATTTCACTAGATTATCCTTCACTTTGATTAAGTTTAAGTCAATGATACAAGAAGTATCATTGACTTAAACTTTTTAAGACTATTTACACTTATATTTCCCTGATCCTGGAGGGTTCTCTTGCAATGTTTGATTACCCTTACATGTCTCGCACTTACTTGCTGTATCTGGTGCTATTTTTGAAACGACGGCAGGCGCACCGAAGAACACAGCAGTAAATGCACCGAGTGCAAAAAGTGCTGGCCACGGCATTCTGCCAAATATTGCAAGTAAAGCTGCACCTATTATCACTATTGTGATCATCGGCCCACCTATGCCGTGAGTATAACCAATTATTTTGCATATTACTGCTGATGTTGCATCTAGATCAGCACGTGCATCAAATGCAAAGAAGAGAATTAACGCCACAAGTAGAAGAAAATTTTTCATTATGCCTCCGATAATTTCTATTTAATGCTGGATTATCCTTCACTTTGATTAAATTTAAGTAAATGGTGAGGATTTTTTGCTTAAAAGTATTCTTTATTTCATTTAGAATACTTTTCTTGGTTCGTTTATATTACAGTGCTACAGAAATTTTACAGCATCGTTTATTGCCTTTATCGTGCTTTGATTGACACAATTCATAATGATGGAGTGGAGCATGCAGGGTATCTATCATTTTTAATCCTGTTATCGATATTCCCTTTTCTTATTGTTTTAATGGCTGTGGCGTCAACATTCGCAAATTTCTTAGACCAGTATAACATTGGCTGGGTATTTATCATTGATAACATGCCACAGGATATTTTGGCATCTTTGATGCCGCGTATCAGAGAGATAATATCAGGCCCGCCGCAAAGCTTACTAACTTTAGCAATTGTAGGCGCTGTTTGGACCGCCTCGTCAACAATTGAAGGGCTAAGAACAATATTGAACAAAGCTTATAAAGTTCCGGTTTCACCACCTTATATATTAAGAAGGTTGTTAAGTATACTACAATTTTTAGTGATCACGCTTATTATAACTCTAACTATAGTGTTCTCTACATTAGTGCCAATGCTAATTGATTTTTCCTATCAGGGGATTAGTTATACTAAATATCTCCTCATTGAATTTGTACTTTTCACAGTAGTCTCTTGGCTATATTTTATGTTGCCAAACATAAAACAAAATTTATCAGACGTCTTTCCTGGATCTTGTGTGGCTGTTATTCTTTGGACAATTTCCGCTTCAGCTTTCAAGCAATATTTAAAAGCTTCCTTTGACCAACTGAATTTGATATATGGAAGTTTAGGTGGTATGGTAGTGTCATTACTATTTTTTTATATGCTAAGTTTGATTTTTATATATGGAGCAAAATTTAATTTTCAGCTAAAATATTTCAATGAATCTCGCTAAGGAGAAAGAAATGAGTAAGTTAGAAGGTAAAGTAGCTTTAATCACCGGAGCTTCAGGTGAAATAGGCTCTGCTGTTGCAAAAAGATTTGTAAAAGAAGGTGCATGTGTGATTCTGATTTCAAGATCTCTTGATAATCTCAAGCCACTATATAATGAAATTGAAGAGCTTGAAGAATTTAAAGAAGGCTCTGTGAAACTAATTCAGCTTGATCTTTTAGACTTTGAGAATGTAAAGATACTGACAAACATGATAGAAAGCCTGAAATTATCAGAATCTGGAGCACTTGATATATTAGTTGCATGTACTGGAATTTTAGGCAAATTGAACCCTATTCACGACTGTGAGATTGAAGAGCTACAGAACGTAATGAATACAAATTTTACTGCCAATTGGTACTTACTAAAAAACTTAGATCCAATGCTAAAGAAGTCTAATGCTGGAAGAGTGATATTCATGACCTCAGAGGTGACACTTTCTCCTTCCTCTTATCCATATTGGATGCCGTATGCTGCAAGTAAAGTTGCACTAGAAATAATGGTGCAGATATATGCATCTGAGACAAAACATACAAAATTATGTGTAAATGCTGTATACACGAAAGGACCTGTGGGTAGTGAGCAGGCATTTCCTGGATCTGAATTGGTGTCACCTGATAAACTAACAGACAAATTTGTGGAGTTAGCTTCTAACGATTGCAGCGTATCAGGAAAAATCTTACCGCTTAGCAAATCTCCCGAATAAATTACATATAGCTAACGACGATTTGAGAAACCGTCATCCCGCTACTTGTTAGCGGATGAGATACCGCGAATGAATCGCGGTATGACGTGTTAAAACAATCCGATAAGGTAAGCCTCGTCATCCCGCTACGTGTTAGCGGGATCTATGCTTGAGATACCGCGGCGGTATGACGTAGCGAGATCTAATTTGTGCTAGCTATATAACCATAGTAATAGTCGTTAAGCCTAAAAGTAGTTAGCTAATAGGTTTAATAAAAATTCACATATACAGGAAAGATTGGTAACATTATTTGAACAGAAATCGTTATTGTAATTATGCCAAAACGCACAGATATAGAATCTATATTAGTAATAGGAGCAGGCCCAATAGTTATAGGTCAGGCATGCGAGTTTGATTATTCCGGAACGCAAAGCTGTAAAGTATTAAAAAGTGAAGGTTATAAAGTCATTTTAGTTAACTCCAACCCCGCAACTATAATGACAGATCCTGAGTTTTCTGATGCAACTTATATTGAGCCGGTACTGCCTGAAATCATAGAGAAAATTATAATTAAGGAGATGCCAGATGCAATATTGCCAACAATGGGCGGGCAAACAGCACTCAATTGCGCAATAAAACTTGCAGATGATGGAGTGTTAGACAAATACAATGTAGAATTAATAGGGGTAAATAGAGAAGCAATAAAAAAAGCAGAGGATAGAGAGTTATTCCGTCAGTCCATGGATAAAATAGGGCTAAAATACCCCAAAAGTATCATTATAAAAAATCAAGAACAAATAAGAAAGGCTTTGGATTACATTGGATTACCAGCAATCATCCGCTCGTCATTCACCCTTGGTGGTGCAGGTAGCGGCATAGCATACAATAAAGAGGAGTTTTTCAATATTGCAGAAAGTGCTCTCAAAATTTCGCCAATAAATGAAGTTCAGATAGATGAATCAATTATCGGCTGGAAAGAATATGAAATGGAAGTTATCCGTGATTGTAAAGATAACTGCATAATAGTCTGTTCGATAGAAAATATCGATCCAATGGGAGTGCACACCGGAGATAGTATCACAGTTGCTCCTGCTTTGACTCTGCGTGACTTAGAATACCAACAGATGAGAAATGCATCTATAGCAGTGCTAAGAGAAATTGATGTTAGTGCCGGTGGTGCAAATGTTCAGTTTGCAGTGAATCCTAAAGAAGATGGAAGCCTCGTTGTGATTGAAATGAATCCAAGGGTTTCTCGCTCTTCTGCACTTGCTTCAAAAGCAACAGGTTATCCTATTGCAAAAGTTGTAACTAAACTTGCTATCGGCTATTCACTCGATGAGATACGTAATGATTGCGCTCCAGTTATACCTGCTGCATTTGAACCAGTGATTGATTACATCGTCACTAAAATTCCTCGTTTTGAATTTGAGAAGTTTAAGGGGACGAATTGTGAACTATCAACTTCCATGAAATCAGTGGGGGAAGTGATGTCGATCGGCCGCACTTTTAATGAGTCGCTGCAGAAAGCTTTTCGCTCGCTTGAAATTGGGCTTACGGGACTTAATGAAGTATTTCCTGAAAATACTGATATTGATCACATCAGATCTCAATTAGCAAAATTGCTGCCAAACAGATTACTGATTGCTGCTGACGCAATGCGTCATGGAATAAGCATAGAAGAAATAAATTCGATTACAGGATATGACTTATGGTTTTTGCAGAATATACAGCAAATTATATTAGCTGAACAAAAAATCAAGGAAAACGGCCTTCCTGAGACTGCATATGAAATGTTAGAGCTGAAAAAAATGGGGTTTTCAGATGCAAGATTGGCAAAATTAAGCAATAAGAAAGTAGAGCAAATTGAAGAAATAAGAAAAAAATTTGGCATTAAACAAGTTTATAAGCGTGTAGACACCTGTGCAGCTGAATTTGAATCGAGCACTGCTTATATGTATGGCTGTTATGAGGGTAACACAATGATGTCATTCCAGCGCGTGACGCTGGAATCCAGAGATAAGGAAGAATGGATCCCAGTGTCAAGCACTGGGATGACAGAGGGAATGGAGTGCGAAGCAGATGTTTCTGACCGAGAAAAGGTTGTCATTTTAGGAAGTGGCCCAAATCGCATTGGTCAAGGTATTGAGTTTGATTATGCATGCGTACATGCAGCTTCTACCGCCAAAGAAATGGGGTATGAAACAATAATAATCAACTGTAATCCAGAAACCGTTTCAACTGATTATGATACCGCTGATCGTTTATATTTCGCCCCACTGATTGCAGAGGATGTGCTTGAAATACTCAGTAAAGAGCAAGAAAATGGCACACTGGTTGGTATAATAGTTCAAATAGGTGGTCAAACACCTTTAAAGTTAGCCAAAGTGCTTAACGAGAGAGGTTTCAAAATTCTGGGAACTTCGTTTGACTCTATTGACCTTGCAGAAGATCGCATGAGATTTAAAAACCTTGCTTTGCAACTTAATTTAAAACAACCTGAAAGTTCTATCTGCCATTCAGTAAAAGAAGCGTTAACCAACGCAGAAAAGGTGGGGTTTCCACTAGTAGTCAGGCCATCATATGTCCTCGGCGGTCAGTCTATGTCGATTAGACACGATACTCAGAGCTTTAAAGAGTATGTCTTGAATCAAACCAAAATTTTTGAACACGGATCGCTGCTTCTTGATAAATTTTTAGTCAATGCAGTTGAGGTTGACGTTGATGCTGTGTGTGATGGGGAAAAAGTTTTCATTGCAGCGGTCATGGAGCATATTGAAGAAGCTGGTATCCACTCTGGCGATTCAACATGCTCAATACCGACAAATACATTGAGTGACGAAGTAATAAAAGAGATCGAGCTCCAAACTGAAAGAATAGCTCTTGCACTAGAAGTGAAAGGTCTGATAAACATTCAGTTTGCTGTTCAAGAGAGTGATGTATACATACTTGAAGTAAATTTACGAGCTAGTCGAACCGTTCCTTTTATTTCCAAGGTAATCAATATTCCTATTGCAAAGCTTGCCACTCAGGTTATTTTGGGTAAAAAATTGAATCAGGAAAACAAGCCTTTCAATCATTTTGCAGTTAAAGCTGCTGTTTTTCCATTCACGCGTTTTTCGGGAATTGACACTCTACTTGGTCCTGAAATGAAATCAACAGGAGAAGTAATGGGAATTGACTCATCGTTTGAAGCTGCACTTGCAAAAACGCACATGGCTGCAGGATACAAGTTACCAATAGAAGGAACAGCTCTGGTTTCAGTAAAAGATGATGATAAAGAGTATATATTGCCTGTTGTACGAATGTTGAAAGAACTGAGTTTTGAAATATATGCAACCAAAGGCACAGCTTTGTATCTGAATAATAACGGCATTGCTGCACAAGCTGTAAATAAAGTGAGAGAAGGCAGACCCCACATAGTTGATATGCTCAAAGATGGAAAAATAAATCTAGTGATCAATACCTCAAAAGGTGTGAAATCAGTCTCAGATAGCAAAGATATCAGGAGAACTGCTATTTTGCAAAATATAGCTTATAGCACCACAGCTTCTGGGAGTAAAGCGTTAGTGCTTGCAATTCAATATGTAAAGAATAGCAAATTGGAAGTGAAATCATTACAGCAGATACAAAACGTTTAAATATTCAAAACTAAAATAATTCATTCCTCTATCTCGAAATCGTGGTAGAGTAATGTAAGTCAAATTTCTTTACTGACTTGCCTATGTATTATAGTATTTATCAAAGAATTAATGGGTAATGGTTATATAACATGACTTATGAGATAAAAAAGCAACAAATAATAGATCAACAAATTTTTGAAAGTAATGATCTGACGAAGTTCTCTCTTAATCAAGAGTATAACTTTGCCAAAGATGATTTGTTAAACAAAACAGATGAACACGAAAGTGATAATCGACCATGGCACTTTAGTAATGATGGTTCAGGTGATAATTCCGCTGATGGTAATCAGATGCCTTGTACTGAATCAAGTGATTGGTACTCAAATTCGAGCTGTAGTTCAGATTATTCTTGTTTTTCGGAAGATGGCTCACTTTTAATGGATCTAGAAATACCATTAACTGAAAATGAAGAGAAGCTGATTGATGAATTTTGTAAGGAGATGAAAGACAAAATAGAAGAAAATGAAAGAGAGTATAAAAGAAAGATATCTAACCAGGAAAGTATAGAAAATTGGACAGAGGGTGCTTTAAAACGTATGAAAAGCGTAGTAGATACATACTTAGAGAGAGGGATAAGACTAAATTCATGTTATGGTGATCGTTATAGAACTGTAACAAATTTGATATTTGAAGAAATAATAGATGTTATTAATAATAAAGGCCTATGCCCTAGCAGTAAAGCGCATGCATTTAGAGGTCAGGATGTTTCCTGTAACAATGAAGATCAAGATGATGACAACACGAATGAAGTACTGGAAGATGGTAATTTAGACATCATAAGAAACACCATTAGGGATTTATTGTTAAAAGGTGGGAAAGTAGAAAGAGGTCTTTTCGATGGTGGTGAGCTAGGACATATAACTTCTGATTTTGATTATGTCAATGATCTCTTTGCGGAATGTAAGGAAATTGAAAACGATCTAAAAAATGTAGCATATGAAAGTACTGTAAACAAAAATGAGCAAGCTCAAAAGGACAAATTAGAATTAAAAGTAGAGATAGATAATGAGTGCTTTTGTATAAAATATTCACAAGATAGTACTGTTGAAGTTGCAAAAATCCTAAGCAATGAAAAGAATAAAGGTTTAAACTTAAGAGTTGGTATACTGCAAATTGGGAAAAGTATAATAAGAGTTGAAAGCTACAACGGAAAAAGAAATTATCTGGATGTTCTTAAGCAAGGTGTAACATTATCTTTTGATAGTGAAGCAGAAAAAATCAGTATTCATCTAAATCCTAAGGAAAATAGTAATGAAATAGAAGTAAAGCTTGATGAAAGTAGTGAAGAAGTGTTTGAAAAATTAAAAAAAAGTGGATTAAGTTTAGGAGAAAACTGTCTTTTAGGAGGAAAAAGCGTTCTGGAAGCTATACAAGATGGAAATTTTGAAAGAAATAGAAGTATTATACCAACTAGCGTAATTGAACAGCCAAATGCTGCAACGAATACTCCACAATCTTACCTAGAGAACATTCGTCTGAACGGACACAATGACAGAACTAAACGTATTGATTCAAGGCATGGCTAATGTGCAAATATTGAAGCAAAAGTGATCAGTGCTTGACACTGCTCTCCTTTGTCATCCCAGTGCCCAGACACTGGGATCCAGGAATTTTATTAAGTTGGTGAGCATAAAAATAGCTGTTTTACGTTAAAATACAATGTTTTTGATGATTATGGAAAGGCTGGATTCCAGTGTCAAGCACTGGAATGACACCATTTGTTGTAAACTTATTTTTTTCTTGATGATTATCTTTTTGGTTTATCTCGCCTACCTATTTTGCCACTTTGCTGAACGGATACAACTAAACAATAGGTCTATCTACTTCATTCTAATGTGATTTCAGTTTTTTTACGTGCAAACTCTCTAATCCCACCTTATAGTTACGGTAAATTAGAGAGACATTAAGATCTTTTTTAATTTTAACATTACTTACTTTTTTTGATCCTAAATAAAAACTCTGTGCATAATCTGGTAAGGAAGAAACCTCAATTGGCTCTGGAGGACTAACATTGAGAAGTTTGGCTGCATACATTATCACTTCAGATTGTGTAGTGGGTAAATCATCTGCACAATTGTATACTTCACCAGGTTTTATGCTTTGCATGGAAGAAAATAGAATGTTCGATATATCTTCAACGTGAATACGAGAAAAAAAATGCCCTTCTTTTTTCACATTTTTTGCTTTGCCAAGCTGTAAGTCAATTAACACGTTCCTACCAGGACCGTATATTCCAGCTAAACGAAAAATATGTACAGGCAGTTTGCTATTCAGCCACTTCTTTTCAGATCTAAGGCGCTTTTCTCCTCTGATTTCTATAGGTTTTGTTTCAGATTCCTCATTCACCCAATTACCAGAGTAATCACCATAAACGCTAGTTGCAGACAAATAACCAAACCATTTAACATTTTGCAGGCAATCACCATATCTCTCCATAACATCATCACCATCTGGAGGAATAGAAATTAAAACGTGCGTTGCGCTTTTAAGCAGATCTTGACTAACTTTCTCATAATTAAAGAGGATTACATTTTGTATATTTTTACTTCTTGATGTGCCACTGACTTTCCAACCTAAGTTCAGCAGTTTTTTCGATAAAAATTTAGCCACATATCCATAACCAAAGCAAAACAAGTGCATGAAAATTAATTTTTAAAATTCTTCTTGATAAATTCTACTCCTAATTTTATCCCCTCTTCATTAATAATATGCCCTAATGCATGAATTGGGTGCCCTTCAACATTTATTCCATTTTCTTTCAAAGCTTTAACCGCTAAGTTGAGGGACGAAAAAGGTACCACGTCGTCAGCATCACCATGGATAACACATATGTTAGGTTTTGACTTGATCTCTGGTGCAGTTTTTGAAGGTGAAAGAAACCTACCAGAGTATGCAACAACTGATGCACAGGATTGAGAGCGGGTGAGAGCTGTATGTATTGCAAGCATTGCTCCTTGAGAAAATCCAACCAAAGAAAGTTGCGTATCTTTTAAATTAAGCTCCTTTAATTTTGTATCAATGAAATGATTTACAATTGATGTAGCATTTTTTACTCCATTATATAGCGCTTCCTCACTACGATCTTCCAAGCTGAACCACTGATAACCATCACCTATTTCTCTTTCAAACGGAGCATTGGGTGCTACAAAATATGACTCGGGTAAAAACTTGCTCATAACTTTAGCAAGGTGAATGAAATTATCGCCACTTGAGCCCCAACCATGTAAAAAAATAATCAAATTTTTCTTATTTCCGCCTGCACAAATTTCTTGGCCTTTAAGTTCAATCATTTCTTTTCCTTTTGCATTTATATTTTTATTTAACACTAATTTTCAAATTTGTAAAAACATACTGTGATTGCTGTTGAATGATGGAGAGACATACTCCATTATTTTATACCTATAGCTAACTGAAAAAAGGTTACCTCAGAAGGGATAAAAAGGTATAAAATGGCTTTGGATAAGGTAGAATGATGCCAAAGTGAGGATCTGAGGGAACGTGTTTTGAAAGTAGTAGACGAGAAAAAAATGACTATGGAGGAAGATGTTCAAAATTGATAGAAAAACAATATATTGGTGGAGGAAAAGAAGAGAAGAAACAGGAAGCATAAAACCATCTTCAGGCTATCAAAAGGGGCATAGTCATAAAATTAAAGACTTAGATAGCTTTGTCGAATTTCTAGATGAAAATCAGAGTTGAAAAGATAATTGAAAAATTTGGCAATATGTGCAAAGACAAAGTATATAACTACCTTAAAAAAGTGAACTATATGTATAAAAAAAACTTTTCTCTACCAGGAAAGGGATGAAGGAAAACGAAAGGAAGTCATACAAAAGGTAGCAGAAATAAATGAAGAAAATTTAGTATTCATAGACGAATCAGGGATAGAAGATAACGAATTTTATGCGTATGGATGGGCTGCAAAAGGCAAGAGGTTATTTGCTGATAAACCAGGATTCAAAAGAAGAAATAATTGGAGCGCTGAATGAAGGAAAAGTTAAAGCACCATGGGTGATTGAAGGATATTGCAAAAGTGAGATTTTTGAGGCTTATGTTGAGAATGTCCTTGTGCCAGTGCTGAGGACAGACAATAATTCTTGACAATGCAAGCTTTCATAAGTCTGAAAGAACGAGAAAATTAATAGAAAGTGTTGGATGTAAAGTTTTATTTTTGCCGCCATAATCGTCTGATTTAAATCCAATTGAGAAGTTCTGGTTTGCCATCAAGCATGCCATAAAAAAAGCGCTGCCAAGCTTTTGGCCTGATATCAATTCTGCTATTGATTTTGTTTTTCAGTATTCAGGTAACCCTTTCTTGGGTTAGCTATAGGATCATCATCTATTCTTTTTTCTCTACAAGTATAGTATTTTCTAAAACGAATGATAAACGTCTAAAATGGTATTACCAACTAAAAGGTGTAAGTTTGTACATTGATGCATTAGAGGTCTGAGGCGACTTTTGATGGTGTGCCAACAATGCTCTATCGGATTTAGATCAGGTGAATATGTTGGAAGATAAAGCAAATGACAGCCAAAAGACTCTATTAATGACTTTGTTTTGGGAGTTTTATGGAATGTAGCATTATCCATAACTATGGTTGTATTACGCTGCAATTGTGGAAGTAATCTTCGCTCTAACCATACATTAAATACATCTTTATTACACCCTTCTGTGAAGGTCATTGGTGCAATAAACTTCTTTTCAATCCATCCACCTATTATACTCACTCTTTCCCGCTTTTTTCCTGGAACATCAGCATATATTTTTTCTCCTCTTGGAGCTCATGCATATTCTCGGTATAGTCTATTATCAACTCCTGCTTCATCTATATATAAAATGCTACAGTGGTCTATTTTTGAGACTTGATCGATAAATTGCTGCCTATCTTCTTGATTGCGCTCTTGATAGAATGTGACTTTTTTTTAAGGTTATTTTTAGCTGTTTTAACCTATACCAAATTGCACTTATTCCAAAGCCAAGGTTTTGTTTCATTTCTGCTAGTGTGTGATCTGGGTGTTTTTTAACATAGTCTGCAAGTATTTTTGGGTCTATTTTCCGAATAAAACCAGTACTTTTTACCGCTTTGAGACCTTGGCCAGTAGCTTTCTTTTTTAGCCATCTATATAGTGTCTATCTCAAAAACCTCTGCAACTTCAACCTTTGACTTTCCTTTTTCTACCACAAACACTGCTTTTTCCCTTAAATCTACACTATATACCATCGCTTTCCCTACTTTAGAAAAATATATTATACCTTCATCATTCGCTTTTGAAAATACTATAGTTTGCTTATGAGCAACCTGGATCCCAGCGTCAGCTACTCGGATGATAAAAGGAAGGAATATCGGAGTGACAAGAAAGGGGTCATAGTGTGCTAGACTTTATACCTTTTGCATTCAAACTCACACAAATCATGAATTATACACGTTTCACACGAAGGCTTTTGCGCTTTGCAAACATATCTACCATGCAAAACCAGCCAGTGATGAGCATAAAGCAGGTATTCTTTTGGAACTACATTTAAAAGAGATTGCTCTGTTTTAAACACATCTTTTTCTCTCACAAGTCCAAGTCTGTTGCTTACTCTAAAAACATGAGTATCAACTGCCAATGTTGGAATACCAAGTCCTGAATTTAAGAACACATTAGCGCTCTTTCTCCCAACCCCTGGTAAAGATACCAAATCATCGAAATCAGTAGGCACTTCGCTATTGTACCGCTCAATCAATATTTTGCTGAGCCCGATTATGTTTTTTGCTTTGGAATTATATAAACCAATACTGCTTATACGTTTTTTAAGCTCGTCTTGTCCAAGATTCAGCATCTTTCCTGGCGTATCAGCGATATTAAATAGTTCTCTTGTAATTTTATTAACGCTTACATCGGTTGTCCGTGCTGATAAAACTATCGCAACTAGTAGTGTAAAATGATTGGTATAATTTAGCTCTATTTTTGGCGCAGGATTTGATTGTTGAAACTTTTCAAATATTAGTTCTACTTTTTTTGAGTCCATGCATAGAGCTAAAAGCTTATACTATACTGTTTGCTGTGCAAATTCAATTGCTTGAGGATTAGATAGTCCTTCAGTATTAACATCAGACATATCAGTTTTTACCTCATCAAAATTCCTCTCAGCAAATTCGCTTGCCACCTCCGCAAAACACTTTCTAACAAGAGGCATAATTATCGGCATTAATATCCTCTGTGGATCATACCGTCCTAACAGATCGGTTTCCTTTTGCACTCTATCTTTTGGATCCTCTTCTAATAAGTCTTTTGCATACTTTTCAGCATATATTTCACAGCTTTTTGAAAAGGTAGGACTAAATACTTCAGTAGCTAGCAGTGCTAACAATGACAAAGTACCAAATATTGTCACATCAACATAAAGACTATTAGAAATAAAACCCTCTATCATTAAAGAAGTAAAAAAGATAGGCAAAGCGTAAAAAACACAAAGCTTATAGCATAAGTAAATACAATTCATTCTACTTACATACTTGTCAGTAGAAATCTCATAGTTTTTGTATTTTTTTTCGTAATGTTCTGTTAACAAAGCCAAAAACTGCGCCATAATAAAATTTAATGCTACTAGTGGCAAGCATAAACACATCAAGGTACTACTGGCAATTAACCAAGTAGGCAAGAAATAATAACAATAACTTGCTTCAGCAAGAGCTAAAGGAAGTAAGGTATATACTTTAGCCTTAAAAATACTAGATAGCAAATCGTCTCTACGCTTTATAAACTTTTGCATTAGTGCTTGTTTGTCTTCCCTTATTAGACTCCTACACTTTTCTAAAGGAGAAATATAACTAAACAGTTGCATGTTAGGCTTCAATAAGTGCTTATCAAGCTCATTTCTTAGCTTTTTGACTTCACAATCGAAAAGTGAGCCATATCTTACCCAATAATTTATATCATAAATTAATTTATCTTTGTGTTCCAAGTCTTCTAGTGAGCTATTTTTCTTTTTCAATATGGAAGCAAGCTCAACAAAATTCTTTCCTATCACTTCCTCTTCAGTGATATTTAATTTTTCAAATAATTTCTTCCTATAATAAAATTCACGCGCTGTTAAACTCCCATCACTTTCAGCACCAACACTGACTTTAACACAAGGATTTCCTAATTCCAAAGGTTCAATATATTTTTTTAGCTCTTGATAGGCTTTATAAATTTGATCAAATCTATTTTTATCTCCACCCTTGTCAGGATGATTTACAAGAATTAACTTCTTATTCTGTTTCTTCAAAATTGCGCTAAGCTCTTCATAATTCTTGTCTACAACTTGCTTAGCCTTTATTTCTAATACTTTAAATAAGTAATGATTATCATAAAATTCCTGACTAGTTAACTTAAAATGTTGACCCATTACTACATCTCACATAAATAAATTATATCTCTAGTATAATCTATTTAAATGTTTTATGCAATCATAAGAATGTCAAACGATCATTAAGAGAAAAACCCCTCTTTCCCATCATACAAATACAATTTATCCATCCTTACAACATCAAAATTGTGTTCTTCAAGTTTGATTAGCAAGTTATTCACATCAATATTTGTAATAGTTTTCTTTTCATTATTTGCTATAAACCTGCAGGTTATTTGGTCACTTGAAGATTTTGAGCCTCCTGGCCAAATTGCAAGTCCTTTTGAGTATATCGCTATAATTTGAGGATCGCTTGATTCAAATAACCTAACTATTTGGTCAAAGTTGCTGGATTTGTCCCAAGCAAGCGTTATATCACTACCCACTAGCTTTTTAACTTTGTAATCTTGTTCGTAATTGTCTTGTACTTTATTTATTTTACTATCTGAACCACTGCTAATTATAAGCTCAGGTAATGTTGCAGGTTTCTTTCCTAGATTATCTATAACAACTTCTGCAAATTCTTTTGTACCAACTTTCTGTTTACTTCTTTTCTCCTTATACAAATCGGCAGTGTGTATTCCATCCTCTAAAGTCTTCAGCCATGCATCGTAGATTAGTTTTGCAGTACCCACTTGACCTATGTAAATTAGCATATGCACTGCAGCATTTAAAAGACCAGAAGGATTAGCTATGTTTTTTCCTGCAATATCAGGAGCAGAACCATGAACCGCTTCAAACATCGCATATTCATTACCTATATTGCTACTTCCTGCAAGCCCTACAGAACCTGAGGTTTGTGCCACTATGTCTGATAATATGTCGCCATATAGATTTTCAGTTACTATAACATCGAAATTCTCCGGTTCTGTGGCAACACGTGCCATTCCAATATCAACTATATAATGTTCTGCCTTTATGTCCTGGTATTCCTTTGCAATGCGATCAAACGCTGCATGGAAAGTTCCGTCAGTCATTTTCATTATGTTGTCTTTAGTCAGGCAAGTTACTTTTTTTCTGTTGTGTTTTTTCGCGTATTCAAAAGCATACCTGCATATCTTCTCTGAGCCAGATCTAGTAATAATTTTAGTGCATTGGTAAGAATCACCAGTGAGCCTATGCTCTATTCCGGTGTAAACGTCCTCTTCATTTTCGCGTATCACTACGATATCAAACTTATCGAATTTATTTTCTATAACAGGATGATATGAAATACACGGCCTGATGTTTGCATATAACCCTAGATTTTTTCTGAGTGCAACGTTCAAGCTTTTGTGTCCTTTACCTTGAGGAGTGGTTGTCGGAGATTTGAGTAATATCTTTGTCCTTTCGATAGATTCCCAACCACTTGGAGAAATTCCGTGAGACCATTCCTTACTATAAACACGCTCACCTATTTCAATAATATCCATTGAGATCTTCGCTTCCGCTTCGCGCAATATCGACAGCACCGCTTCCATAATTTCTGGTCCGATACCATCACCATATGCAACTGTGATTGGTGTTGACATAACTTCCCTAACTGTAAATGATTTAATGTTAATTCAAATAATAGAGTGGCACAAGTAGCTAGTATTGCACAAATTAGTATATTTACGATTATTTAATAACGTATTTTTATACTAGTTATGTCACAGTAGAACATGGGCAGAGTATGGATACTAAAGTAAGTTATGCAGGGATGTTTAGGCGAGCTTTTGCATATGGAATTGATTTTGTTTTATGGGTGACAATGGCATCTGTTATAGTCTTTTTTCTATATTTTCTACATCATTCATCTTCATCATACAACGATGCAGACGATACTTACAAGACAGTTGTCCACATGATAGTTTTTATAGTGATACTACCAATATATACAATTTTTAATATGCTAATGACAATAAGATTTGGTGGCACTCCAGGGAAATTACTGTGCGGCATATGTATAAAAGATGCAAACACATTTACAAATGTTACTCTAAAGCAAGCAATAAAAAGATATTTTTTTAAGGACGGTATTGTGATTATTTGTAATTTGCTATCTTATCCTCTGCCTGATTATATTTCTGGATGTTTTTTTATTGTACTAACCTCAGTTTTAATGTTTGCAATATTTGACCAGCACAAACAGACTTTTTACGATAAAATTGCAAAAACAGTAGTGATAGACTATAAACCTAGTTGATATTTTTCTTTATAGGCAGTGTATGGATAAAAACGTAAACTACTCAACAATGATAAGGCGTATTCTAGCATTTATAGTTGATTGTATTTTATTTATCGCAATACCATTTGCTTTAATGGCGGTAGGTTTCTCACTTACACACGTAATCATGGGTGCAATAATTGTAATCACCACGATTGTATTTTCTTTATTTTTAATGATACCATGTATATTTCATATATTCATGCTAGTAAAATTTGGCGGCACTCTAGGGCACTTGTTATTTAGCATGCGTGTAAGAGACAAAGATACACTTGAGCAGATCACTCTAATACAAGCAATAAAAAGAACCATCGCCTTTTTCATAATTTACTGTATATCGCTTTATAATCCTATTTTACTTTTAGCTATACTAATCCTAGTTTTAGTATGTGCAGTAGATGACGAACATAAACAAGCTTTTCATGACAAAATTGCAAACACGGTAGTGATAGATTATAAACCTAGTTGATATTTTTCTTTAGTTGTTACCACCAAGGGTGTTATTCCAGCGCGTGACGTTAGTTAGAATCCAAAAACCATGAGAGCTACAAAAAATTACTTTACAAACTCCGCCAGCCCCCTTATCATAACACTGAAGCTATTTATTTATCTTCGCAATCTCTGCAGTGGATTAATGACAAAAAAACTTAATGTATTTGGCGTAAATCATGCTTAATTTTTTGCACTATGTGCACCTCATGTCTTTATAAAACTTTAGGTTTCTACCTATACAAGCCGAAACGCGCTTATAAAGCGTTTAAGACAGTAAAAGACGTCAAATAGACAAGGGAGAATTTGAATACTAGCTACCCTGGGGTTTTTTTGCCCTTTTTTCCGCTCAGTAAATTTCTTAACGTTTATAATTTAGGTTAGTCGCATTTAAAAGCAGCTAAATTGCAGCGTTTAGAATAAAAAACGCCAATATTTTGAAGTACATATAAATAACTAGTCAACCATGGGGCTTCTTTTGCCTTTTTTTGTTTGGTAAATTTCTTAAATATTTATGACTAAAGTAATTTAGGCCTACCGACAACCGTCATCCCTGTAAAGGTCAAGTATCCCGCTACGTGTTAGCGGATGAGATACCGAGAATGAACCGCGGTATAACGTAGAGTCAGCGTTAGCTATAACACAACACTTTTATACTCACCAAATCAGTTTGCTTGTAAGCAAGCAAACTTTCCTGGATCCAAGTAGTCAAGCTACTCGGATGACACCATTATAGAGTGAACCAGTGTCAGCTACTTGAGTGACACCCTTTCTAGCAGAAACTGCTCCTCAAATCACAACGTTCGTACAGCTGCGTTTTAGATTAGGCACTAATGCATTACTTCCAATACCTTCTTACCAATCACTGCAGGGGTTTCAGCAATTGCAATCCCGGCGCTCCGCATAACTTCTAGTTTTGCACCAGCACTTCCACCACTGGAAGAGATGATTGCTCCAGCGTGTCCCATACGTCTTCCTGGAGGTGCTGTTTGACCTGCTACAAAACCAACGATTGGCTTTTTAGTTTTTTCTGTTTTCACAAAATGTGATACATCTTCTTCTTCGTTTCCACCTATTTCACCAATAACTACAATACCATGAGTATCGTCATCTTTTAAAAAGAGCTCCATACAGTCGACAAATGTCATACCATGAACTGGATCCCCCCCAATTCCGATACACGTGGATTGACCAAGACCAACAGCGGTTGTTTGTGCTACTGCCTCGTAAGTTAAAGTTCCGGAGCGAGACATAATTCCTATGTGTCCACGCTTATGGATATGGCCAGGCATAATTCCTATTTTGCACTCTTCAGGCGTAATAATTCCCGGGCAGTTGGGACCAACCAATCGACTTTTTGAATCAACAAGTGCGCGCTTAACTTTCACCATATCAAGTATAGGAATGCCCTCTGTAATACAAACTATCAATTCTATTTTTGCATCTATTGCTTCAAGTATTGCAGCAGCAGCAAATTTAGCAGGTACATATATTACCGTAGCATTCGCATCAGTTTTTTCTCTAGCTTCTGCTACAGTATTAAAAACCGGTAAATTAAGGTGAGTGCTATCACCCTTTCCAGGAGTTACACCGCCAACCATTTTCGTCCCGTAGTCAATAGCTTGCTCTGAATGAAACGTACCTTGTGCACCAGTAAAACCCTGGCATATTAATCTTGTATCTTTATTTACTAAAACGGACATGCTTTATTTTACCTCTTTTACTATCTTTTGCGCAGCTTCATCTAGCTCATCTGCAGCAATAATATTTAATCCCGACTCTTCTAAAATTTTTTTTCCTTCTTCAAAATTAGTACCTGATAATCTAACCACTAGAGGAACTTTAATGCTCATTTCTTTTACAGCCGCAACAATTCCACTTGCGATAATATCGCAACGCATTATACCACCAAATATGTTAACCAAAATTCCTCTTACGTTGCTATCAGACAATATGATTTTAAATGCTTCAGTTACAGTTTCTTTACTCGCTCCACCACCAACATCCAAAAAGTTAGCAGGCTCTGCTCCGTGGTATTTTATTATATCCATTGTTGCCATAGCAAGACCTGCACCATTTACCATGCAACCAATACTGCCATCCATTTTGATGTAACTGAGCCCATACTTTGAAGCCTCTATCTCTTCTTTCACTTCTTCATCATAATCACGAAGTTCCATAATTCCTGGGTGACGATATAAAGCATTGTCATCGAAATTAATTTTCGCATCGAGCGCAATAAAATCTCCAGAACTTGTTTCAACCAGTGGATTAATTTCAATTTGGCTCGCATCAGTTGCAATAAACGCATCATATATATTTTTTGCAACATTTGTTATTTTTTCTATTTGTTCTGAACTCAAATTAAAACTGCTGCTTAACTTGCTGCTATCAAAACTTGTAGCAAGATCAATATCAAATTTCACAATTTTTGCGGGAGAATTTTTCGCCACTTCTTCGATGTCCATTCCACCTTCTGAGGAAAATATGAATATTGGCCTACTGAGCTTCGGGTCAATTACCAGGCTTAAGTAATACTCTTTCTTAATGCTTGAGCCTTCTTCAATATATACTCTTCTTACTTGCTGCCCGCTTGGCCCTGTTTGATGAGTAACTAAAGTCATACCAATCATGTCTTTTACAAACTGTTGAGCTTCTTCAGCTGACTTTGCTAGCTTTACGCCACCGGCTTTACCCCTACCACCTGCATGAATTTGAGCTTTAACCACAAACACGTCAGATTTTAATTGACTTACTTGAGTCTTTACTCCTTCTGCAGATATAGTGACAAAACCTTTTGGCACTGGGACATTAAATTTATGCAAAATCTCTTTTGCTTGATATTCGTGAATATTCATAAAACAACCAATGATAAACTATTAAAAAATTACCAACCGTAACGCTGCCTTCTGCATTCTTGCTGGTGCCTCTTTTTTCTCGCTTCAGCTTTCTTTTTAGCTCTTTTTTCTGATTTTTTTTCATGATATTGTTTTTTCATTTTCAACCCTCTTCCTTCCTTTTGAATTGTTTTTTTCAATACTGGAAGAGCTCTGTCTACATCACCATAATGGACTGATACTTCAATCAAACTCTATACCTCCCTCGGTAATCATTTCAAAATTTATTTATAAATTAGAAAATTGACATTGTCAATTATTTTATAAACTTGAGCGTTAAACTGCAATATGAACGAAATGCCTTTAAAAGCTCTAACTATTAAAAGCGTTAAAACTTCTGCTAGCATCGGGGCGGAGAGATTTGAACTCCCGACCCTTTGGTCCCAAACCAAATGCGCTACCAGGCTGCGCTACGCCCCGACTTCTTTACTCAGAGTATCAATAACTCAGGCAAAATGCAAGATTCATTTGTTTATTTTAGAAAAAATATAATATAAGATTTAATATTATTTTAGAATATGTTTTTTATTAGCTCCTCTTTAGTAGCAAACTGCTTCGCAGGCGGCCTATAGAGTTTGTACAGTTAGCGCGTGCAACACTGAATCAGATTTCTCTATGGCCCAAACCTTAGCCATATTTAAAAATCTAGCTACACCAATTGGTGAAAGTTAGTGCAGCAACCACAGCAGTATCGACCCTTAAAATTCTTTTTCCTAGACTCAATTTTTGACAAAACTTATCGGCAAGATCAAGTTCATAAGATGAAAAACCACCTTCAGGGCCAACAATAATAGCAACATTTTTCTTACCTTTCAGCACTTCATCAGCTTTACCTGTTTCATCACATAAAACAAAATTTTTACTCTGGGAATCAGGTAACTCACAAAAGTTAATAGGAGGCAAAATCTCTGGTATACTCATCCTACCGGATTGTTCCGCAGCTTCGATTGCCTGTAATTTTGCTCTACTTAGGTTAATGTTTTTTACTACTGTACGTTCCGTTGAAATAAATTGAATGCAGGTTACTCCCATTTCAGTTGCCTGTCTTACTATGTTGCCTAAAGCACCACTTTTTACCATGGCACAATATAAGTATAAATTTTCCTCATATTGCTGTTGTTTAGTGCATTCTTTGAGTGTAACTTTTGTTAATTTACGCGATATATTAACTACTTCTCCTAACCATTCTCCATCCTTTCCATTAAAAAGAGAGAGATTATCATACTTCTTAAGCCGCATTACATTGCAAATATAGTGACTTTGTTGTGGATTAAGCGCTAAACTCACGCCTTGTGATAAAGCTTCTTCAAAATAAAGCCTAATTTTTCCCATTCAAAACTTTAATTATATTCTACTTGAGTGACTCTTACGGGATTTGAACCCGTGTTACCACCGTGAAAGGGTGGTGTCCTAACCACTAGACGAAAGAGTCAATGCGAATTAACTCAAGTTATATTGATTATGCACATAAAGTCAATTATTTTATGGCGCAAACGTCTTTCTCTATTCCATATTTAATATTCACTGAATTTATTTCAGATTTAGAAGTTTTAGATCCTAATTTTAATTGTTGTTCAACTTTTGTATCGGAATCATAGCCAGAATCGTAGCCAGAATCTCTACGCTCATATTTCTGCTTTATTTCTTCTACACTAAAGCCAGCCTTGGTCTTAATTTTTTGATCATTAGTCTGTTGCTGACTTATCGGCTTATTATACCAATTCTCATTGTTGGTCAGTCAAATAGGAGAAATTGCAGAGTTGTTTAATTGTGGAGCTGGCAAGAGAAGTAATAAATTTGCACAAAGCACCCTAAAGCAGAGCAATTGTATCGTATATTTTATTGCGCAAAATGTTCTGTTTTATATATAACCAAAGCCTCTCAACAAGATTTAGCTCAGGTGAATATGTAGGTAGGTATATAATGTCGATATTTTTAGGTACCTTTAAATTTTTTGACCTATGCCAACTAGCACAGTCCATAACGAGAAAAGCCTCTCGTGTTTCTAGATATTGCGACATCTGCTCAAGAAATATGTTCATGCAATCAGTGTTGACATTTGGTGCAAATAAGCTAGAACTCTCTCCATTTCTAGGATTAACCGCACTATAGAGATAGAAATTTTGCCTAACTAATTTTGTTTTAACCTGTGTTCTAATCCCCTTTTTAAACCACCCATGTCCAACCTTTGAATGTGTGCCAAACCTTGATTCATCAAAGAAAAATAGCTCTTTTTCTGGATACTTGCTAATAGCTCCATTGAGATTTTTTTTTGAATTCCTCTTGTTTGCTTTTATCTTGTCCATTATGAACTGGTCTGGGTGTAATATATGAGAATTTCATCTTTTGCATATAGCGGTGTACTGTAGATTTGCTGATATTTAATCCGAACTTTTCCTGGATTCTTATTCTCATTTCTTTAATGGTAATATTAGGATTTTCTTCTATCCACTCTTCAATTTGCCGTAGTTGATCCTGATTTAATTTAGTTTTTCTACGCCGTTGTGGAGGAGTAAACAGTTTTTCTTTTCTGCCAAATTTCAAGAGTTTTACCCACGAAGTTAGTGCGCTTCTTGAAATGCAATATATTTTTGCTACAGCCGCTATACTGTGCTTTTTTGCTGCAATTACAGCATTTAGTTTTTTTGAAACATATGCATTGTTCCTTACTTTCTTCAGCATTTCTTTTGCTGATTCTACTACTTTTTCATCCAATAATTTTAATCTTAATGCCATTTATACCTCAACTATTTTACTTGCTTCATTATGGCTTTTCTTCCATCATTGTCCATCTGGTTGCCTTGTAATGGGAATTGGTATTAATATCAAGTTTCTTAAACCTTCTTGATGCCTGTGAATAGCTGATAACTGCCAAATCTCTTCCTATTTGTTGCAAATATCATTTTATAAACCCGACTGTTTGTCTTAAGCCAATTCTAAAAAGATTAACGATTATATGCACCAAAATTACAACTTTATCACTATAAATATAGTTGCCGCCCTACATTTTTGGACTATTTTCATACCAATTTTCGATAGCTTCATCGATGTAACGAAAAATATTTTCCCTTTTTTTCAAGGAATTTGTTATATTCGTTTTGGTTACTGACTTTCATTTTCTGTGGCATATTTTTTCTTCAAAGGTTAAATGGCTATTTTATAATGAATTTTGTCAGTAGCCACCAGATTTTTTCAGTTGCTATGCAACAAAGCCCACTGGGATCCAGAAAACTTAACTCTACACCAAGTAAATGTACAATAAGAACTAGATTCCAGACTGGAATGACATCATAGGGGCACTGGGATGACAAAAAAAGGAGCACTGACCATTTTCGGTCTCTTAAGTTACTTTAGCCATAAATGCTTAAGAAATTTACCAAATAAAAAAAAGGCAAAAAAATCCCGTAGTGCGAGTTTTGACCCTCTAATACTTTAAATTGGCGCTGTAATAATGTGCTGACGCTTAGTTTAAGCGCGGTTTGGCTGAATGTAGAAAAAATTTAAAAGATATGTAGCCGCTATAATTTTATGTAATCCGCCAAAAAATACCCTAAGTTTTTTACTGAATTTTGTCATTGAGCCTGCAGGTCAAAAACAAGTTTTGAGTCATAAATACCCTTATTGTCATAATAAGGGGCCTGGCGGAGTTTGTCAAGTGGTTTTTTTGTTTCATCCAACGCGCTGCCAAAAGTTTGTTATGCAAGAATGCATAGTATCCCAGCCATTTCTCACAGATTCATTTAAACTTAATCAAGTAGGAGTATTATTAACGCGAAAAGGGTTCAATTAGAGACTTAAGTGATATGGCGCGTGAGGAAGATATAAACCAATTAGTAGAAAATGGATTTGATATTAACTCAAAAGATGCAAGTGGAATCACTCTCTTGCATAAGTTCACAAAAGAAGGCGATTTAGTTGGAGTAAAGTCATTACTAGAGCACGAAGCTGATTTTAATGTCGTAGACAACGAAAATAGAAACCCTCTGCATTACGCCATTATGCATGGACACGAGAAAGTTGCTAAACTTTTTGTTAACCAGCTGACAATTAATTCCAAGGATAAAAATGGATTCACTCCACTGCACCTTGCTGCACTACAAGATGACACGGAATTAATAGATTTTTTGATAACAAAAGGCGCAAAAATTAATGAAAAAGACGCTAAAGAGGGCTATAATTCTCTTCATATAGCTTCACTATACGGTTCTAAAAAAAGCGTCCAAATTTTAATTGATAGCGGAGCAAATCTCGAATGTGAAGATAACAATTTTCGCACTCCTTTGTTTTTAACTATCTATCAATGCACTGTACATTATGACAGCAGAGCAGAAATTATAGAATGTTTGATAAAGAAAGGTGCAAATATAGAAGCCAAAGATGCAGAAAATAACACTACGCTTTTCCTAGCAGCGTACAACAACAAAATGCAAATAGTAAAGCTTATTGCAAAAAAACAGCAAACAAGTAACGATAAAATTAAACTTAAAGAGTTTTTTTGCACAAAAAACAACCATGGTTTTGATGCATTAGATTGCGCTATTGAGCATAATAATAGAAAAATGGTAACATTTCTTGTATCAAAAGGAATAGATGCAAATGATCAAGATTTTAATGGCAACGCCAGGCTGCATAAAGCTAGCCATAATGGTAACACTAAAACAGTTAAGCTTTTATTGAAGCTTAAGGTAAACATTAATGCTGTTACTAAATGTAACAGAACTCCCTTGCTACTGGCAGTTAAAAAAGGCCATACAAAAATTGTGAAAATGTTATTGGAAGTTAGAGCCAATATGAACATTTGTGAGCAACAAGGTTTTGCACCTCTACATCTTGCTGTTCAAAAGGATTATTTTGATATAGCTCAGCTGTTAACAGAAAAAGGTGCAGACCTTAACATTAAGTGTAATAACGGTCATACCGCAATAGATATATTCATTAGCAAGGCTCATAGCAAAAAAAACATCGAAGAAAATTACAAAAAATTTTGTAGATTTTTGATGCTTTACCTGAAAGAGCTGCATAGTAAACACAAAGCCTGTTGTATACTTTCAACCCTAGCTCTAAGCTTAACAATTATAGGCTTACCATTTATTTTTAAGCCTATTATTAAATATAGAGAAAGAAGTAAAATATATAAAAAAACTAAGGCTATGCTGGAAAACTTACTCTACATTTAAGTACAAGAGGGGCGTACAAAAAAACATATAGCCAGTGCAGGTCAAGCTAATATATGACAATTATCTGTTGAATGAAAATGAGATTAAATACATTTTTAATATTTTTATAGAAATCTATTAGTATAGATCTATATGCTGTTCTAATGGCCATTTTTAAATGCTTAATACTCCTCTTCATTATTTCTTGCACACACCTGCCTACTAAGCAACATCTCACTAATATAGGCAACGAAGATCATCATGATATAGGTGAGCACGATTATTCGTTGCAGCAATACAACACCTCTTTGGAGATTAATGAACCGACAATACCAGAAATTATGCCTTTACCAATAGAGTTTCCCGATCTCACAATCAGTAATCAGCTTATTTCTATTAATGTTAGTGAAGAAGTATCAGTAAAAGATTTGCTGATTGAGATAGGAAAACTTTCTGACGTTAACTTGGATATAGACCCAAAAATATCAGGTAATATTATTTTAAAGCTAAAAGATAAGAATATAAATGAAGTAATTCAGAGTATAGCAAATAGCGCCAAATTGCGTTACTCAACAAGCAATGGTGTAATTAGAATTGAGCAGGACTTGCCATACGCGCAAAATTATTACGCAGACTTCATTAATAT
Source organism: Wolbachia endosymbiont (group A) of Sicus ferrugineus (assembly GCF_947251515.1). Taxonomy (NCBI): domain Bacteria; kingdom Pseudomonadati; phylum Pseudomonadota; class Alphaproteobacteria; order Rickettsiales; family Anaplasmataceae; genus Wolbachia; species Wolbachia endosymbiont (group A) of Sicus ferrugineus. The sequence continues at coordinate 1,088,591 of NZ_OX366370.1, read as the reverse complement.
TCAACATTCTGCTCAAAGCAGTTTCGTCATTAGTAACAATATTACTAACAGTGATGGAAGTAACACTGATAGGGACTATAACAATGTTATGAAGTCTCAATACAGTAGTGACTTATGGAATTCATTAGAAAAAGGCTTGAATGCAATAATGGATGTTAACGGGGTGGATGATGGCGAATTCCTTTCATCCAACAGAGAAGCTGGTGTTATTATTTTGAATGCTAGAAAAGATATCCATAAAGCTGTTGAAGAATATATTAATAAGGTTAAGAAATTAGCGTCTTCTCAAGTAATGATAGAGGCAAAAATAGTTGAAGTTGTGTTAGATGACAAATATCTTTCTGGTATAAACTTAAATGACTTATGCGATGGAACTAAGTCTATAATAAATCAAGATAACTCCATTATTAACCTAGCAATGAACTTTGGTGCGAGTGATCTAGGAGATTTAGTAAAAAATTTAGACAAATTTGGCGCTTCAACTGTAATTTCAAGCCCTAGAGTACATGCTATAAATAATCAGCAAGCGATGATTTCATTTACCAAAAACCATATTTATTTTACTTCCGATATACAAAAAGATACTAGAAACTCTAATCAGACCTTAATTACCAAGATGAATAGTGTTCCAATAGGTGTTGTGCTAATAATCCACCCAAGCATTAACATTGATACTAGTGAAATATTCATGGATATACATCCAACTTTATCAAGAATTAACGGCTACATTAAAGATCCAGATATAGAGTACATCGCACAGCAGAGTAAAATGAAATTAAATAGCGACATTCCAATTGTTGAAATCAGAGAAATGAACTCTATGTTAAAAATTAAGAGCGGTGAAATTATGGTAATCGGCGGGCTTATAGAACATAGAGAAGATAAGCAAAGCTTTAAAGCTACATTACATCAGAAGTCAAAAAGGCTAGCGAATAACATTAGAACAGTAGAAACTGTCATTTTTTTAAAAGCAACAATCGTACCAACATTTGGTTTGTTAGATAGAAAAGATAAGAATTTATATATATATTAAATCACTACTAAAAATTAAATATCAAACCAACTTCAATATTATGAGTGGATATGTCGTCTGCAATAGGTGTTGGGACATTAAAGTAACGATAGCCGAGAAAGGTTTTAACTTCTGGAATTATTGAATAGTCAACACCAAGCTTTATTTGATAAGCAAACCAAGGAACATTCAGTGGCATTGAATTTTGGGGTGACCCATTAATCTTTTTTAATCTAAAAACTGTTGGTCCTATACCAAGACCAATGTACGGAGCAAATTGCGTATTTTGAATGTTGGGGTTATAATAAAGGTTTAATAAAAATGCAAACACGCTTGCTGATTTATCAAATATCGGAGGAGAATTACTATCTTTAATATTGGCTATAGAATACATGGCTTCAAAATCAACTCGGCCATTTTCTCCAGCATAGTAACCTAAAGATATGCTCCTAAGCCACTGAAAGTCAATTTCACCCTTAAACTTCTGTATACTCTTAATTTCATTTACTAATCCAGTTTTGACAAGCCCTAATATCTGAATTTCTAGCCAAGAAAGGTCAGAATCATCTGTATTGATTAAACTAATAAACCTTTCTCCTATTGCCTTTATACCCTTTACAAATGTTTTTGAGTTATTATTGTATATCTTACCGCCGTTAGCACTAACATAGAAATCAAGTTTTTTTGATTTTTCTTTTATAATCTTCTCATTATCAGCTTGATCTGCAATATATGGCCACATATTTTTCTGATCATCTGCTTGGAAAACAGAAGGTGGACTACTTTCAAGTTCTTGATATTTTATTGGTATTTCTTTTGCAGTAACCTCCTCAGAACGTATCACACTTTTATTATTGTCTGTTTCTAATTTTAAGGGTTGTACTTGCTCAATGTGTGTATCATTACTAATATAAGTAATAAAAAAATAGACACATGAAATGAAAATCAAAAATAAAGTAATAGATATTCTAGTTATCATAAATGAATTCACAATTATCATTTACAGTATAATTACTATATCGTATATTTCTTCAATGTATAAAAATTAAGAAAAAATATTTCCAATTAGATAATTATTTTCTATTCCTGTAACATGAGCTTTCACAATACTTTTAGCTTGAGCTCTTGATTTAAGCTTTATTAGTGCAAAATTTTCCGCTCTACCGATATGATTTTGTTCAACCAGAACGCTTTGTTTAGTGCCGACCAAAGATTGATAAAAACTACCCATCATTTCCTTATTCATCTCTCTCAAGTATTTTACCCGTTCTTTACGCACATTCTCTGGTACTTGCGGCATCCGTGCAGCAGGTGTATTTTTCCGCTCTGAATATGGAAAAGCATGTAGGTAAACTATATTTGTTTCCTTCAGAAGATCAACTGTATCCTGAAACATTTCGTCAGTTTCTGTTGGAAATCCAGCAATAATATCAGCACCAAATGCTATATTAGGCCTCAAGTTCTTCATCTTATAACAAAATTCTATCACTTGTTCTCTGTTGTGACGACGTTTCATTCTCTTTAGTATCAAATTATTGCCAGATTGTAGACTCAAGTGTAAATGAGGCATAAGTTTTGACTCATTAGCTATTAAATCCATTAATTCGTCGTCAACTTCAGCAACATCGATAGAGGAAAGTCTTAGCCTCTTCAACTCTGGTATATCTTTTAAAACTCTCCTAATCATTGAACCAAGTGATGGCTTAGCAAACAAATCTGTACCAAAGTCAGTAATATCAACACCTGTAAACACTACTTCTTGATATCCATTTTCTACAAAGATCCTAATTTGCTCTATAATACTGTTTATTGGCACAGATTGATTATTCCCTCTTGCCTCAGTAATTGAGCAAAATGTGCAGCTATGATTACAACCATTTTGAATTTCAATAAATGCCCTTGATTTATCTTCAAATCCATTAATTAGAACAGGTTCTGATTTGTTTACTTGGTTATCACTGACTAAGATTTTATCGTCATTTAGTAAGTAATTTTCAGCTTTTAGCTTATCTTGATTACCGAGCACTTTACTTACACCAGGAATGCTACTGTAAACTTCTGGATCCAACTGAACAGCACAACCAACTACGATAATTTCTTTACTTGGGTCGTTTTTATAGATCTTACGTATTTTTTGCTTTACTTGGCGTTCTGCTTCGTTTGTCACTGCACAGCTATGCACCACAACAACATTTTTTCTTTCTGCTTTTTTTAATGCTTCTTTGATTAACTCACTCTCGTAAAAATTTAGACGACAACCAAATGTTATCACTTCATTCATGCTAGTATTTTTTAGACCTTACAATTTAAATTATATCACACATCCAAGCAAAGTCATTAAGCCTCTTGCATGACCATTGTTTTGGTAGATAAATGCTATGCAAGCAGCAGACACTGGGATGGCTTTGTTGCATAGCAACGTAAGTTTTTTCCAGAGTAAATAATTTTATGCGACTATTTCAAATTTAGGCATACTAATTGCAGTAAATGTGTTCATTAAGTAGCATTTAATAAGTAGTTCCTTCTCTCTACTTGTCTCAGATTTATTCTTAAAACTAAACCCAAATATTCGCTTCAACCTTGAGAAAAATCCTTCAATATACGATCTTTTTCCGTAATTTACTTCTTCTTTCCATCTTTTTATACCATTCTCACCATGTAATTTCATTAACTGAATAGCGGCATTTCTATCAAGCATATAATCCAATTTTGGATGCTCTGCTGCGTTGTTTTTCGGAGGAATTTTCGTTTTTATGCCATATTGATTACACAGCTTATAGAGCTTTTTTCTATCATATGCCCTATCTGCATATAGTGCTTTTATAGCATATTTAACATCAAATTTCCCCAATGCTCCATAGTGATCAGAGTAAACGCCATTACTGTATTTTGTAGCTATGACTTGTTTGCTCAACATTATGTGCAATTTTCTTACTTGTTTATAGCCGCGGTACTCTCTATCTTTGCTATTTTCTTTGCTGTGTGTTGTTGTATATACTAATGCCTGCACTGTCTATAGCAATTTCGATATCTTCCATGTTATTTTTATCAACTCTGCAATCATTGATCTTAATATCAAGTTTCTTTTGATGCTTGTGAATAGCTGCAAATCTCTTCCTATTTGTTGCAAATATCATTTTATAAACCCGACTGTTTGTCTTAAGCCAATTCTAAAAAGATTAACGATTATATGCACCAAAATTACAACTTTATCACTATAAATATAGTTGCTACCCTGCATTTTTGGCCCAATTTCATACCAATTTTCTATGGCTTCGTTAATATAATGAAAAATATTTCCTCTTTTTTCTAGAAATTTGTTATATTCTCTATGGTTACTGACTCTCATTTTTTGTGGCATATTTATCCTTAAATCGTCATTTTATAATGAATTTAGTCAGTAATCACTAGTTTTTCTGCTGCTATGCAACAAAGCCACCCCAGTGTCATGCTACTTGAATGACAAGAAAAAACCCACTGGGATAACAAGACTGAGATAGACTAGAAATTAAACGCTACTCCAGCTTCTGCACCAACAGTGCTGTAAAGTACTTTATATGCGCCTTTATCAGCAACCATTTTGCTTGGGTCTTGAGGATCTTGTTTTTCTCCATCAAAGTGAGCACCAAAAGAACCGAAATAACGAGCTCCAGCGTAGAGTTTGATTTCTGGAGTTACATCATAACTAACACCAGCTTTTACTTGACCAGCAAAAGCAAATTTACCATTTTGACTACTCACAGCGGTTGCCAAAGGTGTGCTAATATACGCTGCACCAACACCAACACCAACGTATGGAGTGATAGGCATATCTTCAATTGCTATATCGTAATAAACATTAACTAGCCCTGAAATTGCTGTTAAACTTTCTGCAATTGCTGGAGTAGGAGCTACATCAAGTGTATCCTTGCTTAGCTGCGAATAAAGCCCTTCAACATCAACTCTGATGTCGTCCATTTTGTAACCAAATGCACCACCACCAGCCATAAAAGAAGCTTTATAAAGGTCAGTAGTTGTACCAGTATCCGCAGTCTTCTTTTTAGCACCTGTAGCACCATCAACTTTTGTGAAAAGAGGTAAAATTTCACCGTTGTATTGCAAACTAACGTAGTAGCTAGTTTCTTCATCACTTATTGGACCAACAGGATCTGAAAAAGCAGAGTTTGATAAACTTAGCAACGTTGCTAAAGCAGCTGCTGAAAAAAACTTTTTATAATGCATAATTGTCCTCGTAAAAAAATTAAAATTCCACTTTAGCAGTCTAAGTAACAACTAAAGTTAAGTCAAGTGCTAACTTAATAACACAAAATATTCTACATTTTAACTAATTTTTGGGAAAAGACAAAGATTTTATTAATGAATAAATAGAGTTACACGACTTTTTTACTCTTGATTTTTTGGTATAGCTAACACAGGTAAGATTTACTATCGAAAGACCTCGTCATTCCGCTACGTGTTAGCGGGATCTATCCGCGACGGTATGACGTAGGAATGTGCTAGCTATAGGCGTATTATATAAAGAAGTACTAGCGTTGAAAATATTAAAAAAGAAATACTTACACTAAAAGAAACTTCAGTAGTATAGAAATAAATTCAAAAAGGAAGTTTGAACCCAGGTGGTAAACCCATCATACCTGCAAGATCAGAAGTTGCATTTGCCATATCTTCTTCTGCTTTTTTAACGGCATCATTAAACGCTGCTGTTACTAAATCCTCTACTATATCTTTTTCCTCATTTCTCATAAGTTCTAAGTCTATGTTCACCTTTTTAGCTTTATAGCTACCTATTTTTATGACTTCCACTAATACAGAAACTTTGCCACCACCAGAAATACCTTGAAACTCTTTCCCAACATATTTTTCTTGAGCTTCTGCAAGCTTTTTTTGCATCTCTTGCGCTTGTTTCATTATTTGACTAAAATCCACAACTTACTCCTTATTTTCTATATTAACTACTTTTGCACCTTTAAATGTATCAAGTATATCCTTAACTGCAGGTGCATAATTTAAATTACTCACTTCCCTATTTATATAACCCGTATCAACTGTAATAACCCACTCCTGCTGAGTCACCTGGTTTAAGTAATTTTTTAAATCATTGCAAAAATTACTATCCAACTTAGATACAGCTTTTAATTTTAAATATCCAGGTTTACAATCTATTAATTGTAGATTATTACACAGTTGTTTGTAAAGATAAATTTGGTTACTCCGCCTTAATAGTTGCAAAACTTTGTCAAAATCATAATTTTGTTGCTGTTCATTTCCTATACTATGCGTATTTCCCTGCTGTGCATTCTGCGAAAGAATTTTTTTGACCACTTGTTCCGGAGAAGGCAGATCAGAAAGATAACAGAGGCTAATTAACATCATTTCAGCAGCAACATCGTTGCATGTTGAAGTTTTTATATCTTGAATACCTTTAAGCAACACCTTCCACAATCTCGAAAAAAATATTAAAGACTTCTTTATACTTAAATCTTTTATCCTATTCTTTTCATACTCTGTAACTGCATTATCAATTTCTTTTGTAATCAAAAAACGGCATACTAACTGAATTGTTTGCAATAGACCTTCAAAAATACTAAGTGGGTTTGCTGTTTTTATCGCCTTGTCAAACACTGATAGAGCTTTCTGTAAATCACCTTCTAATATTGCTCCTAATAGATCGAATATAATATCTTTATCCACTAGGCCAAGTATGTCTATCACATTTTTAGTGGATATTGCACCATCTTTGCTATATAGCACTGCTTGATTCATCAAAAACAAGGCGTTACGCATTGAATTTCCAGAATGTCGTGCAATTAACTCTAATGCTCCCTTTTCAATGGAATAACTCTCTTTTTGTGCAACATCATTTAAACGTTCTACTATTTTAGCTACAGGAATGTTGTGTAAATCAAATCTTTGACAACGTGCAATAATAGTTATTGGTATCTTTTTTATTTCTGTAGTTGCTAAAATGAATTTTACACTAGATGGTGGCTCTTCTAGGGTTTTAAGTAATGCGTTAAATGCACTGCTGGATAACATGTGTACTTCATCTATAATGTAGACTTTGAATTTAGAGCTTATAGGTGAATAGCAAATATCTCCCAGGATTACTTTAACATCGTCAATGCTAGTGTGACTTGCCGCATCGATTTCAATTACATCTGGATGGCTTGAATTTTTTATTGCTAGACAATTTTCACATGATCCGCAAGGTTCAAAAATTGGCCCCAGGGAACAATTCAAACATAAAGCTATTATCCTTGCAGTGGTGGTTTTACCAACTCCACTACTACCAGAGAGCAGTATAGATTGTGGAATTTTGTTTAAAATAAAAGCATTTTCTAATACACGCACTAATATATCTTGACCTACTAGATCTTTAAAGCTACTAGGACGATGTTTTAATGCTATATTCATAGCCTCGGATAAAACAAATAATGAAATAGGTATGCAACCCAAAAAGGTTCTGATATGGCTGCTTCATTTCTGATCTGACCAAATTACAGAGTTTTTGCCTGCATACCTTATAAAATATTATACTTTTTTTTTTATTTAGCAAGGTATATCCTATATTAACCTTAATAATTTATATGTTAGATCTCTTGCAACATTACTTTGGAGTAAACAACTGTTACCTAAAATACTCTTCTCTTGTCATTCCAACTTGGATCCAGAGAAAAAAGATGTGGATTGCAGTGTCACACACTGGAATAATAACCTATAGGTACTGGGATAACAAAAGAGGAATATTATGATTTTATATCATTTTCCTCTTTGTCCATTTTCACGAAAAGTTAGAACTTTTCTAAAAGAAAAAAAATTAGGCTGCGATCTAGTGTATGAAAATCCGTGGGAAAAACGGAATGAATTTATGGAGATCAATCCAACTGGGCAAGTACCAGTATTAATAGATAATAACTTTGTAATAGCGGATAGTAATGCCATTTGTGAATATATAGAAGAGACTTACAATAGCGACGTCAAATTACTTGGTTCATCCACTATTATTAAGTCTAAAATACGCGCTCTAATCAATTGGTTCGACAACAAATTTTACAATGAAGTTACTAAGTATATTATGAATGAAAAAGTAATTACTAACCGCAGCCCTGACTCTAGATTTCTTCATGCAGCTCAGCATAACCTGCCTTGCCATATGGAATACATCGAACACTTAATTAACAAGAACGTTTGGCTTGCAACTGATAAGTTTACTTTAGCTGATATTGCTTTAGCATCGCATATTTCCGTAATGGATTATGTAAGTAGTTTTCCATGGGAAAAAAGTAAAATTTTAAAAGAATGGTACTCCATTGTTAAATCAAAGCCTTGTTTTCGTGAGATATTATTAGAGAGAGTTTCCGGTTTAACCCCTCCTAAACATTACGCTGACCTTGATTTTTAACTTATGTTAGCTTTAAAGCTACAGTCATTCCTTCATCAGTTGGAATCAATATAGAGAAATATTTCTTTTCATCTGATAATCTATTATTAAACTTCCTCATAGCATGCCATGATTTTTCTGATACTTCTTTTGGAGGCGATTCTAAAAATACTGTATTAAACAATAGAGTGTTATCTGCAACGATTAGCCCATCTTGTTTAATGTATGACTCTGCCCAATCTAAATACTTAGGATAACTACTTTTGTCAGCATCGATGAATATCATGTCAAATGGTGCCTTTGCTGATAATTCATTAATTTTTTCCAGTGCATCGCCTTCTATTAGAGTAATTTTATCACTTAGATTAAAAGCACTAAAATTTTTTTTTGCTATTTTTGAGTGTTGAGGATTATTTTCTATTGTATATATATGACCGTCTTCTAGTAGAGCTTTTGCCATGCAAATCGACGAATAACCGTATAATGTGCCAACCTCAACAATACTTTTGATTTTATGGATTTTTATAAATAAACTTAATAGCTTTCCTTCTTCAGGGCCAATCTGAATATGTTGCTTTTTTTCAAGAATACAATATTCTTCTATTTTTTTATATTCTTTTGCAAATAGATTTCTTATATATGACAATTTTATACTAGAATTATTACGCATTACGTTTTATATTATAAATTAGGGAGGCTTAATTCATACACAATTTATAAACATAATAATATAGTTTAAAATAATAAAAACATTTATTTTAAGTTATTATTTCATAGTATAAAATTTTAAGTGACAAAAATTATTATATATCGTACTATGGTTAACTAGTATAATAAACAATCGATTATTATACTAGAATTAAAGGGATTGTTTATGCGCATTTCTCTTTTTAAAATATAATTTTTATAATCAATTAGAGGGGGTTATATGTCTTATACTATTGCTAGTGAAGTTGAAACGCTAAACAAAAAATCTAACAAGAATGAAGGGGTTATGTTACTACATAATCCAGCTTATCGTGAAAAGTATAAAGAACGTTTTAATGAAGCTCAGAGAAAAGTTATGGATATGGTTCAGTTTTATGATGGGACGATAGTATTAATAGAGAATAAAATCGCTATGTATTACTACAGTTGGCACAGTAAAAAAAGAGAGTTTGAGCGTAAAAAACAACAAACAGTAGTGAAAAACAATGACTCAGCATAGAGTCTTTTATATGGTAAGCTACAGTGGTATTACTTCACTATAGCTTTTCCATATAATTTATCTATCACATCAGTGAGATATTTCAGCTCTTTATACCCTTCATGTTTAACTTTATTATGCTCTATATATGACTTACCATCGTTAAGCTTGATGAAAAATATTGGAGTGGCTGTGATACCAAGTTTATTGATTGCCAGTGATTTATCATTTACGATTTTATCCATAATTTTCTTATCATTAATGCATTGGTTAAATGCATCTTGCTTTAAGTTGCTTAGTGCAGCAATTCTTTGTAGTAAAGTCAAATCACTTAAATTGTAGTAATTCCACGAATCTATTGAGTTAAAAACAGCTTTGTTAAAATTAAAGTAGTCTTCTTGTTTTTCGTAGCAATGACTTAGCATTGCAGCCTTTAGCCCTCTGTAATCCAAAGGAAAATGACGAAATATATATAACATCTTACCTGTGTCTATATATTTCTCTTTAATTTTAGGAAAAACATTCTTATGAAAAAGAGAGCAGTGATAGCAAGTTAATGAAGCATATTCTATCATTAGAATTGGTGCTTTTGGATCTCCTAATAATTTATCATCAGGTAATAGTGATAGTAACTCCTTTGATGTTATTTCATTAGTTTCTTTTTGAATATGTTGGTTACTGGATTTAACAACTGCATAAGAATTAACACTCATAAGAATTAGTAAAAACAATAGTCTGAAAATCATTACAATACAAACACTTAACTTACTAAAAAAATTACATATTTATATTAATAATGTCAAGATAACTTTTGTTTAGCAAGGCTTTCAGCCCTATCTTTAAATGCAGCAATTATTTTACTCTGTGTATATTTATATACTGAGTTTAATAAAGTGGAAAATGAGTTGGACTTAAACTTAAACTCTATATAAAACTTTACCATAGTTTTATTTTCATCTATGGGAATGAATTGCCATTCATTGTATAGATGTTTAAATATTCCATTTGATGATACAGCTTTTATCCAACCTTCATTTGTTCCACTTGGAGAAAGAAAGGTTACTTCTGATGTGTACTTTCCTTTAATTCCATGAAAAGCTGCGAGAAGATCCACAACCATTTGGTTGTCAATTTTTTCTTTTATATAAACGGCTTTGCACCAAGGAACAAAATCAGGATACCTTTCAACATCAATTACAATTTGGAATACTTCATTAGGCGAACATAGGAAGGTACCTTGTTCTCTGCATTGATGAAGCATAAATGTTAAACCAATCAAAAAAGGATCCGTATCTACCGTCAGCCTTAGTAGATTCCTGAGACCTGAAGTTAAGGTGGGCATCGCATATTAGTTTCAACGAAACCAGCAGAGGCAATCCCCTTCTCTAGAAATTATCGCTCGGGAAATTTAACTTAACTCATAACGCATAGCACAGACCCCTACTTGAATTATAGATGATTTACACAGGGCATGTCTATAGGTATATTAAAGTCAGCGATTATTATTTAATCTTTATTAAATTTGCATTCTAAGTATCATAGTTAATAAATATATCTTATGAACATTACTAAAGTTTTAATCATTGTTGTTTTTATTGTAATTTCTTCAAGTGCTTATACTAATTGTACAGATCACAAAATTTTTGTGCATACTATGAAGCAACAAGTGGATGGTATATCTACAAAAGGAAATAGAAAAAACCTAGGGCATGTACACGAAAAGCTTCAGGAGGTCATTCAGAATAATGTTAACCTCAAAGGAATATCGCAATTCGTTATAGGAAAACATTGGGCTTTAGTTAAACAAAAAGAAAAAGAAGATTTTTTAAGAGAGTATGAAGTGTATCTTACGCGTTTGTGCGTTAAAATTTTATATAAATACATGCATGATAGTGAAATGATCATAATGAGTACAAAAGCAGTTGACGATGAAACTTGCTTAATTGGCACAAGATTTTCTTACGGTGATGAAGAATTTACAAATATTGATTTTAAAGTTACTAAAAATAACAGTTCTTTCTTGATAAGTGATGTTGTAATGAGTGGAATAAGTATTGCTATTAATCAACGTTCTCAATTTAGTGAAAAAATCGACACGCATGGCATAGCAAGCGTTATAGCTGAATTAAAATGCAATAACAATCCATGATATATATGCCTTATTGGCCTAAACAGCTTGGTAGTAGACCAAAGGATTTTTCTCTTGATCGCATAAAAAGCTTTCTAAATAAATTGGACAATCCTGAGAAAAAAATGCCTCCCGTAATTCATATAGCTGGGACTAACGGGAAAGGCTCAACACTAGCATTTATAAGATATATAATGCAAGCAGCAGGGTATAAGGTCCATACATACACTTCTCCACATTTGGTGAATTTTAATGAAAGAATAGTTATTGCAGGCAGTTATATCGACGATAATGAATTATATAGCTTATTAGAAGAATGCCGTGCCGTAATTGCAGAACAACCTATCACTCTGTTTGAAGCTGCAACTATTGCAGCTTTTTTAGCTTTTTCTCGTCATAAAGCCGATATAACTTTAGTTGAAGTAGGTATGGGTGGAAGACTTGATGCAACAAATGTTATAGATAGTCCGATTTTAACAATCATTACTTCCATTGCCCTTGATCATACAGAATATCTTGGCCCTACTATAGAAATTATAGCAGGTGAAAAGGCTGGAATAATGAAACCTAATGTTCCTTGCGTAATAGCACCACAAGAAAAATCTATAATGAACACGCTAGAACACCACGCAATAAATAAGAAATCTCCTCTGTATAGAGGAGGCCTTGAATGGAATTGCAAAAAACGACTATCTGTCATCCAAACTGGGATCCAGAAACAAAAAAATGAGAGGTCACGTGCTGGAGCTCAAATGATTTTTCAATCAGCTATTCAATCAATAGAATTTCCTTTGCCATCTCTGAAGGGTGAACACCAAATAATCAATGCAGGAAACGCCATTGCAGCATGTAGCATTTTGAGTGGAAAATACGGATTTGATATTGGAGAAGAGGATATTACTTCAGGTTTACAGCATACCTACTGGCCTGCACGACTGGAGCGTATAAAAGGGGGCAATTTAATTTCTTTATTACCGAAAGATTGGCAATTATTTTTAGATGGTGCACACAACAATGATGGTGCCAGAGTGTTAGCTAAGTGGGTAAGAGACAATTTTGCTGAAGGTATCTATATAATTTTTGGTGTTACTCGTAACAGAAATGTGGAAGAGTTCTTAGAGCACTTAAAGCCATATATCAAGCTACTATGTGCGGTTTGTGTTAAGTCTGAACCTAAAGCAACAAATACAAATTTGATTAGGGAAAAAGCCAATAACATAGGAATAAAAGCAGTTGAATGTGAATCAATTGACGATGCAATATCAAATCACATATTAAAAGCCTCTATCCAAAACATCAAAACCATACTAATCTGTGGCTCATTGTTCCTAGCTAGAGACTTCGCTATGGAGAATAGCTAACTTTGATGATATGTGAGCATTAACTGACCGATGGGGAAATAACTTTGATTATTTATAGTATTGTATGAAGCGACTAAAATTGTCATTACAGCGCTTAGTGTACGACAGTGCTCCAACATTTAGGGTTGCAGTTTACTTGTAAGCAAGCAAACTGAGTTGGTGAGTATAAAAGTATAGCTTCTACGTCATACCGCCGCGGCGCTAACACGTAGCGGGATGACGGTTGTCGGTAGGCCTAAATTACTTTAGCCATAAATATTTAAGAAATTTACCAAATGAAAAAGAAGGCAAAAGAAGCCCCGTGGTTGGCTAGTTACTTACATTATACTTTCAAGTATGGCGTTTTTTTATTCTAAACGCTGCGATTCAGCTGCTTTTAAATGCAGTTAACCTAAATTATAAACGTTAAGAAATTTACTAAGTGGAAAAAAAGGCAAAGAAACCCCAGGGTAGCTAGTATTCAAATTCTCCCTTGTCTATTTGACGTCTTTTACTGTCTTAAACGCTTTATAAGCGCGTTTCGGCTTGTATAGGTAGAAACCTAAAAGTTTTATAAAGACATGAGGTGCACATAGTGCAAAAAATTAAGCATGATTTACGCCAAATACATTAAGTTTTTTTGTCATTAATCCACTGCAGAGATTGCGAAGATAAATAAATAGCTTCAGTGTTATGATAAGGGGGCTGGCGGAGTTTGTCAAGAAAGTTTTGCGTTTCTATGTTGTCAGCTACTTGGATGACGCCACTTGCCACCTGTTAATTACAACGTTCGTACAGATGTATGTTTGACATAGGATCCAGAAAATTTAGTTATATATAGGAAAATCTGAGTTAACTACACCAACTCACATTCAGCAAAAAAGAAAGCTATTTCCTTACGAGCATTTTCTGGACTATCCGAGCCGTGAACTCTATTTTCACTAATATCATCAGCAAAATCACCTCTAATTGTGCCCTTATCTGCCTGTTTTGGATCTGTAGCACCCATGATTTGTCTGTATTTACTTACTGCATTTTCACCAACCAAAACTTGAACTATCACAGGACCAGAAGTCATAAACTCTACCAATTCCCCAAAAAAAGGCCTATCTTTATGAATTTCATAAAATAGTTCTGCTTGCTTTTTTGTCAGTAACATCATTTTTTGTGCTATAATTTTGAGCCCAGAGCTTTCAATGTATGAATTTATCTTGCCTGTAATATTATTTTTTACTGCATCAGGTTTTAATATCGAAAGTGTTTTCTCAATTACCATATTATTTCCTTATATAAGATTGTATATTTATAGATTTATTTTATTGTAAATTTTGATTTGATAAAAGTAGTTTTTTATTTATAGTTAAAGATAAACCATCAAGGAGGTATTGCATGGGTAACTGTTGTAAAAAAAATAATAGCACTATTGAACAAACTAAGCCTACCACTGAAAAACAAGCTGAATCTACTACTAAAAAATTAGTAAATAACCTTAAGTCATCAATTTTTTGTGGAACAAAGGGGTTTTTAACTTTTAATTTGGCATTTTTAAGCTATTTGGAATATAGCTTACATCATAATACAGAATTAAAAAATGGTGCTGCCTTTGCAATGAAAAGGAATACTATTCCATTGCTTGAAATGGCTATCATAGTACCATTTGTTTGTTTTGCGCTGCCAGCTATGGTAGGCAGTATGAGCCTCATGCAATGCGCACTTTTATGTGCTGCCTTAATGATTGCCACATGTTTTATTGTCAGAACTTTTCATCTGCGTGAGAAGTTAATGGAAAAAATCACTAACCATAGTAGAAAAGAAATAGACGCGGAATTTAAGAAAGATACTATAAAATTTTCTATCTTTGATCAAAATAGAAAACACACCGAGTATAATTCGCCTAACTCAGGGCGACTACTGGATGAAACAAGTAGCACCTCTCTTTTCGTTAAAGTTTTACTTTTTCCCCTCAAGGCTCTTCTGAAGGTCCTGCAAAGTTGTATAGTGTTATCTTTAGCTGCTGTTGAACTTCTTGAAACGGTACCAAGTCTTTTTGTCGATACATTTTTCGATTGGAGCTTCACATCCACCAAGAGTAACCTGCAGAGATCAGGCCGTTTATTGTATGCAAGTGTGAGAAATTTAGTGCCTATAACTAAATTTGATGAGTGTGTAGCTAATTTTATAGGCACCCCAGAAGTAACTTGTTGTAAGTAGTGCGTAGGTGAAAAAGGCTGTCATTTTATTTAACCTTGGTGGACCTGATTCACTGAATGCGGTCCGTCCTTTTTTATTCAACCTTTTTTATGACAGAAGAATAATAAGTCTACCAAACCCTTTTCGGTTTCTTTTAGCAAAGTTTATATCTGCGAAACGAGAAAATACTGCACAAGAAATATATGAGCAAATTGGAGGTAAATCACCAATTTTGGATAATACGAAAGCGCAAGCTGATGCTTTAGAACTAAAATTAAATGAAGATAGAAACCATGTACACAAGGTGTTCATTTGCATGCGCTATTGGCATCCATTTGCTGATGAAGTTGTTAAAAGTGTAAAACAGTTTGATCCTGATGAAGTAATTTTGCTGCCACTATACCCTCAATATTCAACTACCACAACTTTGTCATCCATCAAAAATTGGCAAAAAAATGCTAAAAAGCATGGCCTAAAATGCAATACAAAAATAATTCATCATTATTATGACAATGAAGACTTTATTGAGGCTCATGCTAACTTGATAGCCAAGTACTACAAATTAGCCAGCAGGATTGGTAAGCCAAGAGTCCTATTTTCAGCTCATAGCTTGCCCCTTAGCGTTATTAAAAAAGGCGACCCTTACGCTTCACAGGTAGAAAGAAGCGTAGAGTTAATAGTAGAAAAGTTAGCTATCAATAACTTAGATTGGTCAATATGTTATCAGAGTAAGATTGGTCCTGTAAAATGGCTAGAGCCAAGCACTGAAAGTGAGCTATCACGTACAAAAGCTGATGGTGTACCTGTAGTTTTATCACCTATATCTTTTGTTTCTGAGCATTCAGAAACTCTAGTTGAACTTGATATAGAATATAAAGCAATTATCAAGGATGGATATTATTTTCGCGTACCAACTCTCAGTATTGATTCCTTGTTTATAAAATGCTTAGCTGATTTATGCACAAATCACCCTTAAAGTCCTGATTTATAGTGCTTTTCTTTAAGGCTTTTATGTGATAGAATAAAAGGGGGTTATTATTTTGTTAACTATTTCATGCCAAACAAGCTAAAAAAGAAATCTAATATACTCGCACAAAAGGTGCATGATATTTATGATCATGATTTCAGGAAGGTAATCTGCATCACAACAGGTTTAACAGCCCTATTGTGTAAGATTTCACTGCAATTTTGCTGCGAGTTCATTGACAATAATAGATCCAATATCTTTCTTATACGGAATGTTGCTCGACTAGTAAAGTTTCCGACATCTATTCTATATATTGCCCATTCTGCATTTACTCTACAGGATCTAATTAAGGATTACAGAAACCCTGAGAGTAAAAAAGAGCTGGCAAAAGTTGTGGGTAAATCGGCTAATCTTGCAAGCAGCATCATAGAAGCATTGATGATGTTGCAAGTCATCCATTTTTTTACTAGGGGTAATGCAGACGTAATAAGTCACATTCACTTAACATCAACGATCCTATTTCTGTTTATTTCGGAACCTATAAGCTACTATTATTCATGGAGAAAATACCTAGATAATAAGGATCCTGAAAAGTCTGCTAAGTGTAAGAAGGACCTTATTATCAGCACATTAACTTTGTCATTAGGTTTGTTAAACTTCATATTAAAAAGAATGGAGACTGCAACCATACCAATAAA
Source organism: Wolbachia endosymbiont (group A) of Sicus ferrugineus (assembly GCF_947251515.1). NCBI lineage: Bacteria > Pseudomonadati > Pseudomonadota > Alphaproteobacteria > Rickettsiales > Anaplasmataceae > Wolbachia > Wolbachia endosymbiont (group A) of Sicus ferrugineus. The sequence continues at coordinate 1,071,689 of NZ_OX366370.1, read as the reverse complement.
CTTAGGTAATGGTATAATCTATAATTTCAACTTAAGCGTAACAGTTAGCATAATATATAGTGCAGTATTTCTGGCAGTTCAGCTTGACAAATTGTTTCAACAACCTGTCAATGATGATCCTTCCACTGAACTTGATAATGCTGGCCATAACCATGTTCAGCCCGGTAATGATGGTAATGATCTGCCCGATGGCAACGCTGTGGGAATGTAAGGGTTAGAGGTGAAAAGATTTTATTTCTACTGCCAACGCTAGTACTGCTAATTTGCCAATAATACTCCAAAGTGACAGAATTTTACCTTCCACAACCTGGCTAACATCATGAAACTCACAGTCAGTGGCATTCAAGCTAGAATATACATCTTTCCTGCTATTACATCGGTATAAGTAACATGTTGGAGTATCTCCTATATAGTATATTAGCGGTTCTGCAGAACTGCTTTTAAATATGTCAATGGTTGGTACACCTTCTTGTATAATAACTCTATTGATTGCTATTCCTTCTTTTATCTTTTTCATTTTATGACGCTTTTTTTTATTGAGATTTAATATTTCCTCTCCACTTGTTGCTGTTATAATGCCCATCCCATATGTGCCATTGCTTGCTTTGATAAAAACGTAAGGTTGTGTTTTTATTTCATATTCCTCATATTTTTTTTGCACTAGAGATAATATTTGGTCAACTTTAGTCGCTACTGCTCCTAGTGATGAATCATCATTAAAGTCAACTCCATTACAGCTTTCTGTAAGCACAGAAATAAGCCATGGGTCCATTTTAAATTCGCTACAAAATTCGGACGCTAATTCTTGATAGATTTCAAAATACTTAAATTTCTGTCTGCTATGCCAACCGTATAGTGGGCTTGGTACTATATCTTGCTTTACGTCTTTTAGCGTGTCTGGAATGTGGCTCGTCATATCACGATTCAGTATAATAACATCAGGCACAAATCCTGAAGTTGTCTTTAGCAGAGAGTTTTCTTTCACGATAGTTTCATATGGTTCTATTAAATTATATGCTTCGTTGTGAAAGAGGCCAATTCTAGTTTCAAAACCTGCGAGCTGCAGTACTTTCTCTATAACAAATACGTTTTCTATATACATTTTATTTCGTGTGTAATTCTCCGGTATTATAAGAGTCTTTTTATATTGTTTTGTTTCAAAATAACTTTTTATTAGTTTTGCTGCTGTTGCTCTTGATGTCTCACTTAGATTGTTGAACCCTGCAGGAAATAAATTAGCGTCCACTGGGGCAATTTTGTAGCTGGAGTTTCTAAGATCTATAGAGCTATAAAATGGCAATGTAAGGCCGTTAAATTTTGCCTCAAACCAATTATTTATACTTTTTTCCAAATCTGGGTAAATTATGTTTTGCATCTACACTTTAAATGTTATAAGGAAGGTATTATATTATAAGCTATAATTAAACATATTTAGCAAATTTGACTAAAGATTAAAGTATAATGAAATTCTTATTTAAAGTGATAGAAAAATGATTCAACACGATAACAATAAAATGTATGGAACTACTATACTGTCAATTAGAAAAGATAAAAGCGTAGTAGTAATAGGTGATGGACAGGTTTCACTGGGCCACACTGTTATAAAATCCGGAGCAAAAAAAGTTAGGCGTCTTTCTGGTGATTCTGTAATTGCCGGTTTTGCTGGAGCAACAGCCGATGCATTTACTCTCTTTGAAAGACTAGAATCTAAACTTGACAAGCACCCAGGGCAATTAATGAGAGCATGTGTTGAACTTGCAAAAGACTGGAGAATGGATAAATATCTAAGAAAATTAGAGGCTATGATGATTGTTGCAGATAAATCTATTTCATTAGTAATTACGGGAACAGGTGATGTTCTTGAACCTGAAGATGGAATCGCAGCTATTGGCTCTGGGGGAAATTTTGCTCTATCTGCAGCAAGAGCTTTAATTGACATTAAAGGAATATCAATAGAAGAGATTGCAAAAAAGGCTATGAAGATAGCTGGCGATATATGTGTTTATACAAATCATAATGTAGTTATTGAAAAGATAGAGGAGTGATATGTCTTCCAAGCAAAAAACTTTGTGCACTAATTTTTCCAATCAGCCTATAACCCTTTCAGAAGGGCGGCCTTGTAGTAGTGACACCTATGATGAAAAAAATGACCTCTATAAAGATACTAAGAGTGGTTTTGATTCAAATGACAGCGATATTCAAGTTAATGACAGTACTCAAGTTTTGTTAGATGACCTGCCACCACAGAAGATAGTTAAAGAATTAGATAGGTTCATAATCGGACAGGATGATGCAAAGCGTGCTGTTGCTATTGCGCTCAGAAATCGTTGGCGTCGCAATCAGGTTACATTTCCATTGCGTGATGAAATCATACCTAAGAATATATTGATGATCGGTCATACAGGGGTTGGTAAAACTGAAATAGCTCGCCGCTTAGCAAAACTTGCCGGTGCACCGTTCATAAAAATTGAGGCAACGAAGTTTACTGAAATAGGATACGTTGGACGTGACGTTGATTCGATAATACGCGATTTAGTTGATGCAGCAATAGTTTTAGTTAAAGAGAAAGCCCGTAAAGCCTTAGCTAACAAGGCTTTAATTTTAGCTGAGAAAACAATAGTAAACTCTATGGTAGGCGAAAATGCAACCGAAGAGAGTAAAAAAATTTTTAGAGAAAGGTTGAGGAATAAAGAGTTTGAGGACGGAGAAGTTTCTATTAACGTCAGAGAGAGCAAGAGTATGTTACCTACTTTCGATATACCAGGCATGCCAGGTGGGCAAGTTGGTGTGATGAATGTAACAGAAATAGTGGGCAAGATGTTTAACGGGAGCAAAAAAACAAAAACTATTACGGTGAAGGTAAAAGAAGCGCGTGAAATATTAATTAATGAAGAAAGTGAAAGGCTAATGGATGAAGATAAGATAATCAAAGAAGCCATTGATCTTGTTAGTAATGACGGTATAGTATTTTTGGATGAAATAGACAAAATTGCAGCGCGTACAGAAGTAAAAGGTGAAGTAAACAGAGAAGGAGTGCAACGCGATCTGTTACCACTACTTGAAGGAACAACTGTTACAACTAAGTATGGCCATGTAAAAACAGACTATATATTATTTATTGCATCTGGTGCTTTTCATCAGTCTAAACCATCTGACCTCTTACCGGAATTACAGGGCAGATTACCGATCAGGGTAGAACTTAAGGCACTTACTCAAGAGGATTTAATAAGAATATTAAAGGAACCAGAATCTAGTTTGTTAAAGCAGTACATAGCTTTAATGAAAACAGAAAATGTGACGCTTGAGTTCACTGATGATGGTATAAAAACCATAGCTGAAATAGCGTTTACAGTTAATAGGCAAGTGGAAAATATAGGCGCAAGAAGGCTTCACACTATCATGGAGAAGCTTTTAGATGAAATAAGTTTCATTGCTTCTGAGAAAAATAGCGAAAAATTCATTATAGACAGCAAGTATGTAAAAGATAAACTTGAGTCAATTTCGAAGCAGCTTGATTTATCTAAGTTTATACTTTAGGAAAAACAAAAAGCCTACTTTAAGTAGTATAGAGAGTGTTCAGAAGGTCAGCCAGTAAACCTAAAATTTCAGCTATATTCTTTAGGCTGTTTTTCAACAGTAGAATGGTGTGCTGCGACCTCTTGCTTAATACCTAAGCTTAAGTCAATTATTGAGATATTTTCTTCATCATAATCTATGTCTTTTATTAACATATCGTCAGTAATAGTCAAAAGGTCAGGCGGAGAAAGAATAGTTCTTTTATTACCAGCTCTCATTCCCACAACTCCAAGCTCTATAGCAAGTGGTATTTTTTTATCGCCAACCCTAAATTGCACTGTTTGATCTTTGACTATATATTCCCCATTATGCTCCTTTACGCTATATTTAACTGATATCTCATCACCGCACCTTACTTGTTTTCCAGTCTTGTTAATTAAGTCATTAAAAACCATCAGATTATTCACTGAGTCGGGATATTTATCCTTTACTTCGATCAGTTTGACGTAATAAGAATTAAAATTCATTTTGTTATCATTGGCAATAGTAACCACACGCTCTCCGCCTTCTTTCATACCTATCACCCCTAAACCCAATTCCTTTAGGTCATCTTGACCTATTTTCAAAGTAACATCAGAAACTTTGCTAGGGAGTGTTGCTGAGTTATTATTAGAAATTTTATATATTTGCAATAGGACTTCCATGCCACAGAAAGCCTTGCTGCCACTGCCTTCAGTAATTTCATAAAAATTTATCGAATCTTCTTCCTTTTGCTGCGTCATTTCTTCTAAATATTTTGTTAGCCCATGCTTTTCAATATAGCGGTCGAGTGCTGATTCAAGTATTGGCTTCACTAGATAATGTGCTATTGTCTGTATCAAACCACCATGCGTGGCACTTATCTCATAAAGCTTGTCCTTTTTTCCCGGTTTACCTTTGTTTATATAGACAATAGTAAACATAAAAGCAGAGGTTAAAGTGAGAATCATTACTATGGAAATAAGCATTTGTAATATAATTTTTCTAACCATCTTTCTTTACTTGATTCAATAAATCATATAAATAATTAGTATCCCCTGAAAGCGCACTCAAATTATCCAAGCCTTGTTTAAAGAGGGCGTCTATATAGTCCTCTACTTCACTTTTACCAAGTACAGACATTAGATTATTTGTTTTATCTTGTTCGTAATCTTCAATATCATCCTTAGCTTGAAAGATAAGCCCTAGGTTTATCCCGTAGTTATATAACGCTTTACGTTGCTTATCTGTAGCATTCCCTATTATAGCACCTATTTCACATGAAGCTGCAAATAGTTTTGCGGTTTTCATCAAATGAATTTCTTTTATTTTGTTAAAATCTGCACCAATATCTAAAATCTGTCCTCCTACCATTCCCCTAATTCCTATTGCCTGAGAAAGAACTTTAATGATTTCACAGCATTTCTCATTTAACGAAGATAATACCTCAAAAGTCAGAGCAAGTAGTGCATCTCCGGCAAGCACTGCTGTTGCTTCATCAAATTTTTTATGGCAGCTTAGCTGGCTTCTGCGAGTATCACTGTTGTCCATGCACGGTAAATCATCGTGAATTAAAGAGTAAGCATGAACAAATTCAATTGCTGCAGCAACTGATATTACTTTTTTAGCTTCCGCGTTAAACACTCGCGATGAAGCTACGACTAAAAAGGAGCGTATATGTTTTGCAGGAGCAAGGAGTATATAACGCATAGCTGATATAAGCTTATTCTCGCTATTTTCTGGTAAAAGTTTATTTACTTCTACAATAAGCAAATTTTTTGTTGTTTCGTCTAGCATTTTTGAATTGTTAATTGTTTAGCACGTAACGCTAGCCAGCTAGGGCAGTAGAAAACTTTGCTGTAGTTTACCAGTTATAAAAGATATTGCAAACATAAAAATTTTTTATAACATCAAAGAATAGGTTATTTTTTTGGTAAGAAATGTGAATAGCGAACTAGCAAAGAGCACTAGAGAAGACATAGAAGAGAAAGTGAAAAAGATTATACTAGAGCACATTAGTAAGGATGTAGAGAAATTCAACAGCTCTTCAAAGCTTTCGGAGCATGGTGCAGACAGTTTAGATGCAGTTGAAATCATCATGGCAGCAGAAGAAGAGTTCGGAATAGAAATTCCAGATGAAGACGCACAAAAAATGGAAACTATGGAGCAAATAGTTGAGTACATTATAGTAAAAAAGGCTAATAGTTAGTGTTAAATGAGCAGAAGAGTAGTAGTCACTGGTGTTGGTTTAATCACTCCACTAGCGGCAGATGTTGACAACACTTGGTCAAGGCTGATAAAAGGCGAGTCTGGCATAAAAGCAATCAATACAGATAGATTTGACTCTTCTGATCTTGCTTGCAAGGTTGCAGGGCAGGTGCCTGTGCAATCCGATAACATTGAGAATTATTTTAATCCTGTAGGTTATATTTTTGAAAAAGATCTAAAAAGAACGGATCGTTTTATTCATTACGGCATTGCAGCAGCGATTCAAGCTGTGGAAGATTCATCTTTAGAAGATTCAAAAGTAGATAGAGAACGTGTTGGCGTAACTATTGGCTCTGGTATAGGTGGTCTTCCGTCAATTCAGGAAAATGTTATTACCATGCAGGAAAAAGGGCCCAGACGTGTCAGTCCATTTTTTGTCCCTGCAAGTCTAATAAATTTGATATCTGGCCATATTTCTATTAAATACGAATTTACAGGTCCAAACGATTCAGCAGTAACCGCATGTGCAACAGGTGCGCATGCAATCATAAATTCAGCAAGAACTATAAAACTTGGTGAAGCGGATATTATGATTGCAGGTGGAGCAGAAAGTGCACTGTGTAGAGTTGGAATTGCAGGTTTTGCGTCTATGAAGGCATTATCAACTAAATTCAATGATAAACCGGAAGAAGCTTCAAGGCCATGGGATGCAGAACGCGATGGTTTTGTTATGGGTGAAGGAGCAGGTATATTGGTGCTGGAGGAATACGAACATGCAAAAAAAAGGGGGGCAAAAATACATGCTGAACTGGTTGGGTACGGACTCACAGGAGATGCGCACCACATTACAGCACCACATCCAGAAGGAAGAGGCGCATTTAAGGCAATGCAGCTTGCCTTAAAAAGTGCGCAAATTAATCCAAATCAAGTAGGATATATCAATGCACATGGAACTTCAACGCCACTTGGAGATAAAATTGAAGTAATAGCAATGAAACAGTTATTTGGTGACTACGTTTATAAAATACCTGTTTCTTCAACTAAATCTTCTATAGGACATTTACTTGGTGCTGCAGGGAGCGTTGAAGCAATATTCAGTATTCTTGCGTTAAATAATGGAATTATTCCGCCAACCTTAAATTTACATAAACCTTCAGAAGGATGTGATTTAAATTTTGTACCGTTTAAAGCTCAGGAGCATAAAATTCAATATGCACTTTCTAATTCGTTTGGTTTTGGTGGCACTAATGCATCGCTCATCTTTGGACAAGTGTAATCAATTTTGCTGCTGAATAGCTAAAATGTACGAACATTATGATCTGTGATAGCTATATTATCTGTAATTTGCCTTTTACTGTCGATTTACTATACTTATTTGGTAAGATCTAGCTTAATTAAATGCACAAAATATTAGTAAGTAGTAACCATAAACCTCTGGTCGGAAAAATCAAGATTAATGGCTCAAAAAATGCTGTTTTACCAATAATGGCAGCAAGTCTATTGAGTAGCTTCTCGGTAATTTTGCATAATGTACCTGATTTAATTGATGTGCATCTAATGTCTAAGCTGCTTGAGAGTCTTGGAGCGAAAGTGAATTTTACACGCAATAAAGATTATAAAGCAAATCATACTTTGGAAATTGATTGCAGTAATATCAACAATCACGTAATGTCACATGAAACTGCAAGTAAGCTGCGAGCATCTCTTTTAATGCTAGGTCCAATTCTCAGTAGATTTGGTAAAATCACAACAGTCTTTCCTGGTGGATGCAATATCGGAAAGCGTCCCGTTGATATGCATATCAAAGCATTAGAAGAAATGGGAGCTAAAATTGAAGTTGAAGGCTGTAATATAATTGCAACAGTGAAAGGAAAGCTACAAGGAAAAGAAGTTATACTTGAGAAAATAAGCGTTGGTGCAACAGAAAATGTAATAATGGCAGCAACACTTGCAGAAGGAGTGACAATAATAAACAATGCTGCAACGGAGCCGGAAGTTCTTGATTTAATAGAGTTCCTAAAGAAAATGGGTGCTAATATTGAGATTAGTGATACAAGGATCACAATAACAGGAGTTGAAGAATTAAATGGATGTGTTCATAAAATAATACCAGATCGCATAGAAGCAGGCACCTATGCACTAGCTGCTATAATAACCGGTGGTAAGTTGGAGTTAGAAGGAATAAGTCTATCTGATATAAGATGTATTGTGAATGAATTGAAGGCTATAGGGGCTAATGTTGAACTATATAATGAGGGGGTTATGATTTCCAGAAAAAATTGCTCTATTAGGTCTGCTAACATTGCAACAGATCCATACCCCAACTTTCCCAGTGATATGCAACCACAACTGATGTCTACAATGTGCATCGCTGATGGGATATCAGTAATTGAAGAGAACATTTTTGAAAACAGATTTGCACATGCAGATGAATTGAGAAAGTTAGGCGCTAATATCAGCATCGAGAAAAGCAAAGCTACTATAAGTGGAATAAAAAGCTTATCTGGAGCTAATCTGTGTGCCACTGACTTAAGGTCAACAGCAGCTTTGGTACTTGCTTCTTTGGTAGCTGGTGGAGAAACTACAATAAATAATTCGCATCATTTATGGAGAGGATATGAAGCAACGCACGAAAAACTCAATTCATGTGGAGCTGATATCTCCATTTCATCTTGAGGATATTTTATGAATGAAGCAACTAAACGAACTACAGTAAAAGAAATAGATGAAATCTTATATGAAGAACATAAGGTATTAGACCATGGATTTATTCGAGTAGTGGATTATATGGGCTCTGATAGCGCTATAGTTCAAGCTGCTCGTGTTTCTTATGGCAAGGGAACAAAACAAATCAGTCAAGATGAAGCACTTATAAAGTATTTAATGAGACATCACCATACAACTCCATTTGAAATGTGTGAAATTAAGTTTCACGTGAAACTTCCAATTTTTGTTGCAAGGCAATGGATAAGGCATAGAACTGCAAATATGAATGAGTATTCAGCAAGGTATTCAATACTTGATAATGAATTTTATATACCAAAACCAGAACAGGTTGCAAAACAATCTGATAATAATAAACAAGGTAGCGGGGAAGCTTTTGATTCGGGCACCTCAAAGGAAATAATGGATTCTCTAACAAATGACTCTAATTCAGTATATTCTCATTATGAAAAATTTATTGAGCAGGGGCTTGCAAGAGAAATTGCCCGAACCAACCTAACGCTTAATTACTACACACAATTTTATTGGAAAATAGATCTGCATAACCTTCTTCATTTTTTGAAGCTTAGAGCTGATAAGCACGCCCAATATGAAATCAGAGTTTATGCAGAAGTTATGTTGGATATAATAAAAAAATGGGTTCCACTGGCCTACAATGCCTTTGTTGAATATTGCCTAGAATCAGCCTGTATTTCAAGAACTGGTCTAGAAATAATTCGCAAATTAATTAAAGGGGAAAACGTTACTAGAGAAGAAAGTAATATTGGTAAAAGAGAATGGGATGAGCTGATGTTCATACTTGGTAAACAATCTTAAAGATAAAGGCATATGCATAAATCTTTATAGCAATTGTACATATTTATAGATTTATAGGTGTAAGCAACAATTTACCAGTATTGTTATCAACTGATATATCAACTATTTTTGAGTTTGTTCTTTCTGTTGTTTCATAAAGTTCCTCAGCTTTCTTTAACATTAATGTTGCATTTCTAAGCGTAACGTAAATCTCACAATAGTCTGGAGAATTTTCAATGTACATATTATATGAATAAAAATTTACAGCCAGTTCTACTGCCCTACAAATTTCCTCTGATGTAAAATTAGCAACTCCTGTATTAGGACAAAAGCCAACGGCTCCTCTATTAGGGTCAAAAAATATGTATTTACCATTCTCTGCTTTATATACCAACATAGAATGTGCAATATTCTCGTCATTATCACTACCTCCTTCATTACAAGCATAACAGGAGAAATTAAATTCTAAGTAGCATTCTATCTCTACATTATCCAAAGCACACTTGACTTTTTCTTGATTAATATGAACCCATACTTCTGTTAATGATAAATCATTACACTCTTGTTCATATATTGTCTTGTCATAAAATTGATCTCCCTCACGTCTCTCAATGCTCTGAATATAAAGAATAGGTAAGAATTGCAACAAGATCTGCATCATCAACAATTCAGTTGTTTGTTCTTTTCTTCCATCAATATAATCTATAAAATCTTGTTCAGGTACAACATCAGCAGACCTGAGAAATCTAGCAAAGTCTCCTATATTCTTTAATTCTAAAAGAGTAATAAAATAATTTAATGGATGACATAGGCCCTCTTCAGGATCAAAACCCAAAATTTCCTCAAATCTATCTTTTAAGTGTACAAGTTTTGATATGCTATCTGACATAAAATCATTCAAATTAAATTGAATAGCTTTCTCACTTTTAAACAGTTCTTTGTATTGTTTACTAAGTAATAAAATTGGTGCTTTATATACATATCTACCATTCTCTCTATGTATACCTTCTACATCTCTAATGATGCCTTGTTCCACATTTTTACTAATGGCAGATTTGTTTTCATGATCTCTTATATTGGTAGTTTGATTTAAAAATTTCACTACTTCTTGCCCTGAAAAAATTCTATCAATTTCTTCATTTGCAATTTTGAAAAATACTTTAATTTGAGAGTTATCTTCGGAAGTATAAACTTTTAATATATTAGACTCAGTAATACTATTAATATATTTCTTAACGTATCTTGGCATATTAATTATTTATATTATTAGCTATATAAGCTAATAATATAATAATTCACACCATTGGGCAATTGATATTTTAATAAAATACTTATTAAATTTAATTTGTTATACTAATATTGATCAAATTAACTCATCACTTTTATAAAACATTTCATTGAAATCATATAAAGTTCCAAAATCTCTATCCTGAATAAACAGGTGACCATCTGCAACATATGCTTCAGGCAGAGTAAATGATTCATTATAATGGCCATGAATTGGTCTGACAATTTTGTTATATAAAATATGGTTACTTCCATCATTGGCTAGATCCTTATGTTCTACTATCGCATTATAAAAATTCTTTATATCATCATATGTCACTTGCAGCTCCACCTCATACTTTCCCACTTCAAGAGGACTTCCTGTCCTTATTTTTAAGGGATGTTGTGCATTTGCAATACTGTTAGAATCTTCTGCTTCACTATCAGAATTTTTATCCATATTTTCTATCACACTTGCCATAACAGTTTCTTGTTCGTCTTCTATTGGTTTTGCTTGTTTTTCAATTTTATTATTGCTACTGTCAGTTTCCACAGTGACTTTTCTTGTTTCCATATCTTTTTGAGCTTTCTCATTACTTTGCTTGCGTATTTCATCTCCATGCAATTTCTCCTGCAGAGCTTTTTTCGTATCAGCATAATCATCACGATTGCTTTGCAAAGCTGGTTGATCTTCAACATAACTGCTGCTATCATCCGCTTGCATTTGATCTATATAGTTAGATTCTTCTTCCTGTATAGTGTTTTTTGTAACTCCCTTAAGGTAATCGAGTATATCTTTTCCAGTCTTTTCCCAACTTGCAGCATCTGCATATTTTCTATCATTATCTATTACGTTTTTTAATATTCTTCTATCATCTATCCACTGTTCAGCATGCTCAAATAGCGTCCATCCTTCATTACCACGAATATCGACATCAGCTCCATTCTCTATCAGGTACTTTACTTCGTCCAATTGCCCATGCCTTACAGCATGAATAAGTGGTGTCCAGCCTTCACTATCTCGAACCTCAATATTTGCATTATTCTTTATTAAATATTCTAATATCTCTTGATTTCCTAAATTAACAGCAAAGTGTAAAGGTGCTAAACCGTAACTATCTTTAACATTAACATCTGCACCATGCTCTATTAGGTAATTTGCTACCTCTATATTTTTCATGCTCATGGCAAAATGTAATGGAAATTTACCAGAACTAATATCTCGAGTATTAATATCTACATTGTGATCTATTAAGTATTTAGCTATCTCTGTATGTTTGAGTTCAATAGCATAATGTAGTAGTGTTTGAGCAGAGGTGTTTTTGACATTAAGATCTGTACCATGTTGAGCTAAATATTCCACCATATCCAGGTCACCTAGCTTAACAAAATGGAATATCGGATTACGTACATTAATATCTGCACCATTGTCCACAAGATATTTTACTAAAGCTGTGTTCTTTATAGCATAGTCGAGCGGCCTGAGATTGTGAGCATCTGGAATATTAGGATTTGCACCATGTTCCACTAAGTATTCAACTATTTCCATGTTTCCCGATTTTATGGCATAGTGCAAAGGTGTCTTAAAACAAGAGTAATCAGTTCCTTCGTAATAAATATCTTGAGAATTGAGATTTGCACCTTGATCGATAAGATATTTTGCTATTTCTGTATTTCCTGATTTAATAGCATGATGTAGCGGTGTTTGTCCGGCTTTATCTTTCGCGTCAATATTTGAGCTATGTTCTACAAGTTCGATAACTTCATTCAAATCCCCTGATAAAGAAGCAGAGTGCAAACGCGTCGCACCGGTTACCTCATTTGTTTCATTTATGTTTCCTATAGTATCTTCTGCATTATCTTCATCAACTGCCCTTTTCCTCCTGGATTTAATTTCACTTTCTACTACGACTTCTTCGTCTATTTGTTCATCATCAATTGTAAATTCAGTACCTATCTGATTGCTATCTTTCTCCAATTCATTAGATAATTTTTCAGATAGCTGATCACCACTCAAATATGGTTCTTTTGAATATTTAGCGTAATTATAGGGATCAGTGCTGTCTGCTGAATAAAACCCACTTTCAAAGTCTGAGTAGAAGCTTTGATTGAGCACAAAAAATAAATTTTCATAATCAAGTAGCATGTCATAATCAGAGCTAACACAATGCAAGAATTCACTATCTTCATAATCTGCTATATAGAATTTTTCGGAATCAAGGGTAATTTCATTTGTCCCCTTACCTTCTGCAGTAAACTGTAAAACTACTGCTGAACGCCCGTTACCTACGTCATTACCTTTTAACACTTTAAACAAGGTAATTTCACCTTTTTCTATGAACTCCTTTAATTCCTCATTCTTTTGATCTAATTCTTCTTCTGCTTGTCTTTTCTCTCTTATCAATTTCTCCTCTTTTTCAGTAGCTTCATTTTGCAACTGTAAAAATATCCCTTGTGTGGTTAAGCTATTTGTGTTGCTGAAAAAATTATCTAACATATTTGATGCAATTGGTGACAATTCACCGTGATCATCAAATACTTTTTCCTTTGCCTTATCATAGTGATTTGGGTTATAGATTGCATAAAGAGGATAAAAGCCATAATCTGCTATTGACGCCCCATCAGATGATAGTTCCATTGAGAATCCATAGTGATTAAGTGGAAGATTGGAAGTTAAATATCTACCGTTATCATCCCTAACGTATAGCTCACTTCTACCGTTGTGCTCACTATATTTATTGTAGTAGATATAAAAATTCTCATGGTTAAGATTGAAGTGATCATCTAGGTTATCGAATTGAATTGTACTGCCAAGCTTCTCACGCAAAAGATTTTTGCTTTCATCTGTAAGCTTCATACGTGCAGAAAAGTAGTATCGATCTATAGGTTCGCCTTTTTCTATCTCAAAGTTCAAAGTAATCTTGTCGTTGACCATTGGTAACCTCCAAACATTATGTAAATCTATTCATTATTTTATTTATCAATCATACGGTGTGTACTATGAAAAATGTGTTAAGTATTAAGATTTTTTTTCTGTATCTAGATAAGGTAACAGTAATCTGTCATTTCAGCGCGTGAAGCTGGAATCCAGCTTTTTAAGTCATGAGAGCTACGAAAAATTACTTTACAAACTCCGCCAGCCCCTTTATCATGAAACTGAAGCTATTTATTTATCTTCGCAATCTGTGCAGGTTAATGACAAAAAACTTAATGTATTTGGCGTCTCATGTTTAATTTTTCGCACTACGTGCATCGCATGTCTTTAAAAATTTCTGGGTTTTTACCTACAAAAGCCGAAACGCGCTTACAAAGCGTTTAAGACAGCAAAAAACGTCAAATTGACAAGGGAGAATTTGAATGCTAGCTACTACGGGGTTTTTTTGCCTTTTTTCCTGCTTAGTAAATTTCTTAAATACTTGCGGTGTAGGTTAGTTGCAAGTTAAAAGCAGCTAAATCGCTCTTAATCAAGCGTTTTAGAATAAAAAAACGCCAATATTTTAGTACATAGTAAATAGCCAACCACCAACGGGGTTTCTTTTGACTTTTTTTTATTTGGTAAATTTCTTAATGTTTGTAGCTAAAGCAATTTAAGAGACCGAAAATGGTGTCATTCCAGCGCGTGACGCTGGAATCTAGTCTTTATTATGCAGCCACTTATTTAAAGTTAAGTTTTCTGGATCCAAGTAGTCTGGGCACTGGGATGACACCCTCTTGGATGGAAACCAGTGTCAGCTACTTTCATGACACCCTGACAACCATCATCCCGCTACTTGTTAGCGGGATCTAGAGATGCCGTGACGGTATGACGTAGGACTGCTGTCATTCTAGTGTCAGCTACTTTCATGACACCGTCATAAAGGAACCAGTGCCATCTACTTTCATGACACCATTCTTTTTTCTGGATCCAAGTAGTCAGGGCGCTGGGATGACAAGAAAGAGGCTTGTATCTTGAAAAAAGCATCTAGTATTTTAAGCTTAAGTATTAGATGGAGGAGGAAGAACTCTGGAGCCCTTCTAAGATCAAGAATCTGTTTTGGAGATAAGAGCTTCCTCCTAAAAAGGATAGGTTGGACGGTATCGTAGAAAGACCTCAATGGTTCTAATTCTGTATGTACAAGGTAAGCCTTACTTTTCATTTTTAATGGTAATACTAATTCTCATTGTTGGTCAGTCAAATAGGAGAAATTGCAGAGTTGTTTAATTGTGGAGCTGGCAAGAGAAGTAATAAATTTGCACAAAGCACCCTAAAGCAGAGCAATTGTATCGTATATTTTATTGCGCAAAATGTTCTGTTTTATGTATAACCAAAGCCTCTCAACAGGATTGAGTTCAGGTGAATATGGAGGTAGGTATATAATCTCAATATTTTTAGCTACCTTTAAATTTTTTGACTTATGCCAACTAGCACAGTCCATAACAAGAACAGCTTCTCTTGTCCCTAGATATTGCGACATTTGCTCAAGAAATACATTCATGCAATCAGTGTTAACATTTAGTGCAAATAAGCTAAAACTCTCTCCATTTTTAGGATTAACTGCACTGTAGAGATAAAAATTATGCCTACCTAATTTTATTTTAACCCGAGTCCTAGTGCCTTTTTTAAACCATCCATGCCCAACTTTCGAATGTGTGCCAAACCTTGATTCATCAAAGAAAAATAGCTCTTTTTCTGGATACTTGCCAATAACTTCATTGAGATTTTTTTTTGAATTCCTCTTGTTTACTTTTATCTTGTACGTTGTGTACTGGTCTTGGTGTAATATATGAAAATTTCATCTTTTGCATATGGCGGTGTACTGTAGATTTGCTGATATTTAATCCGAACTTTTCCTGGATTCTTATTCTCATTTCTTTAATGGTAATATTAGGATTTTCTTCTATACATGCTTCAATTTGCTGTAGTTGAGCCTGATTTAATTTAGTTTTTCTACGGCGTGATGGAGGAGCAAACAGTTTTTCTTCTCTGCCAAATTTCAAGAGTTTTATCCACGAAGTTAGTGCGCTTCTTGAAATTCAATATATTTTTGCTACAGCCGTTATACTATGCTTTTTTGCCGCAATTACAGCATTTAGTTTTTTTGAAACATATACATTGTTCCTTACTTTCTTCAGCATTTCTTTTGCTGATTCTACTACTTTTTCATCCAATAATTTTGATCTTAATGCCATTTATACCTCGCTACTTCACTTACTTTAGTATGGCTTTTTTTCCATTATTGTCTATCCGTTCTTTGTATAGTGGGAATTGGTGTAAGCAGCGTTGTAACAATTGGGGTTGTTGTCCGAAGGGTTTTTTGATAACTAATGCAGGCACCTGTCAAAAACCCGGTCTAGATTCTTCGAAGTATTGGATAAGGAAGAAGTGAAAATGGTGCTTTTATAGAGTTAAATCTAACCACTCATCAAGCCACAAAGTATATAATTCACATCCACGCCTTTAGTTAAATTCCACTCACGCTTTATCACGTTGTACTCCATGCCAGCCATGTTTTGCAGCGTTACATTATTTTCTCTTAAGTGATTTGCAATTTCTGACGGCTTGAGAAATTTATTCCAGTTATGCGTGCCTTTCGGCAGCCAATTTAATATGTACTCTGCGCCGACTATTGCAAGACAAAAGGATTTGATAGTTCTATTTATTGTGGATATAAAGATCAGTCCCTCTGGTTTTAGCAGCTCTATTGCTTTTTTCATGAAAAACTCTAAATTATCCACATGTTCAACTACTTCCATCAACAGAACCACGTCGTACTTCTTGTCATTGCTTAGCTCTTCAATGCTGGTGTGCATATATTCTACATTAAGCCCTACTTTTTTCGCATGTGACTGTGCCACTTTGATGTTTTCTTCACATACATCTATTCCCACAACATTAATGCCAACGCGTGCCATTGATTCTGACAAAATGCCACCACCGCATCCAACATCAAGCAATGATAATTCTTTTAAATCACATTTTTTTAACTCTTTTATTTTCTCAATAATGTAAGATACCCTCACAGGATTCATCATGTGCAATGGTTTAAATTTGCCGTTCTCATCCCACCACTGGCCTGCCATTTTAGCGAATTTTGATATTTCATCTTCGTTATAAGTTTTTGTTTTTTTTTTCTTAGAGGTTATATTACTGAGTTTATCAAGACGTTTTTTATGTCTGCTTTCTTTTGAAAATTCTGTTTCTAGGAATTGTTTGACTATGTCTTTTGCTAATCCACTCGCAGTAAATCCTGCACCAAGACACAGTACATTTGCGTTGCCATGCTCGCGAGCTAATTTTGCGATCTCAACACTATTGCATAAAGCAGCGTAGATTCCTTCAAAACGATTTGCCACAGTACTCATGCCCAAACCTGTACCACAAATTAATATCCCATAATTTGCTTTTTTGCTTGTTATATCTTCTACAACTTTAACAGCATAGTCTGGGTAATCTACACACTTTTGCTTAGCAGTGCAGCCTTGATCTACCGCTGTGTAACCCAGGGTTTCCAGGTAGGATTTTATTTCTGATTTTAATTCATAACCAGCATGATCTGAGGCAATTGATATTATATCTGACATATAAAAAGTTGATCTTGCATAACTTAAGGATATTTATATGGGTAATTTATTTTGATCTTTCTGTCAAGCCGTTTTAATACTCCTGATCTTTCGGGAGTCCTAAAGCTTGAAATAAATTTCGAGTCAGATGTGTATAAATTCTATATAATTTTTATCCTACTACTAATTCAATAAGATGGATCACATAGATATTATAAAATCAAAATTATTATTATCTGACATAGTAGGTAAAAAAGTCAGGCTAATAAAAAGAGGAGATAGTTTTGTTGGGCTCTGTCCATTTCATAACGAAAAAACCCCATCTTTTTCGGTGAGCAATACTAAGGGGTTATATTACTGTTTTGGTTGTTCAGCTAGTGGTGATGCATTTGAATTTATTTCACAAACTGAAGGATTAAGCTTTAAAGAAGCATTGGAAAGATTAGCATCGGTTACAGTTGTTGAACTGCCCAAAAGTCTTAGTATTACAAAAGGGGACAATAAACTATTTTTAGCGCTTGATTTAGCTGCAAATTGGTTTGCACAAAAAAATCAGGGCGTTGTAGATTATTTAAAGCAGCGCAAGATTTTACCTGAAATCATAGATAAATTTAAGATAGGTTATGCACCAAGCTCTGGTTTGAAAGAGTATTTAAACTCTTCAGGTATTGAAGACAAAATTTTAATTGATATTGGATTAGTAAACAAAAATTTTCATGATTATTTTTATGACCGGCTGATATTTCCTATATACAACATTGCAGGAAGAGTTATTGGTTTTGGCGGACGTGCGCTGAGTTCTGAGCAACAGCCAAAATATTTAAATAGCCCAGAGAGTCAGCTCTTCAAGAAGAGGGAGAATTTATACGGATTAAACTTTGCTTTAAGCGAAATACGTAAAAAACAGCACATATTTGTTGTTGAAGGATATATGGACACTATAGCGCTACATCAAGCGGGAATTAGTAATGCAGTTGCTCCACTTGGTACCGCAATTTCTGCAGAACAGATAAAAAATCTATGGAGATTTGCTAAAGAAATCTCCATCTGTATGGATGGCGATAGTGCTGGACGTCATGCTGCTACCCGAGTTGCAGAACTTGCTCTGCCAATATTAGAGCCTGGATACACGTTAAAGTTTGTGACTTTGCCGAGTAATAAAGATCCATACGATATATGTAACGAACTGGCATACAAGAAAGAAGACGTGTTGACTGCTCTTGACCATTCAACAAAACTGCATTCTGAATATTTATGGCATCACATAATCGATAGCAACTTGCAAAATTATGAAAAACTTGCTCCGGAAAAATATTCAGTTCTTGAGCACAAGTTCATGGAATATGTAAATACTATTAGCAACAGCAGTATTAGAAGGTATTATAGAGATTATTTTTACAATAAGGCTAGTGAACTAAGAAGTAGCTTCAAAAAACAGATTTTTAATAGTAAAACTAGAGCAACAAAAGGTGAGTATCTTCATAACAAATCTCCAGAGCTAATTGAGGAAGAGCAAAATCAGACCATAATTTTGCGTATAGCCGTAGAATTTCCTGAAATCTTGAACCGTCCTATATTTTTTGAGCAATTTTCTCATTTTGAATTTACTAATGAGATGAAAAGATTACAACAGCGTGTAATTGATGTAATAAGTAACAAAAGCAAACTTGGTAAAGAGGCTTTGTTACAAGAATTGAAACAGTTTGACGTTATAAAGTATGTATTTGAAAAAACTAGTGTACTAAATAGCCAACTGAACGAGAGAAAATCTGCAGAAATTGTGTGGAATAATATAGTGTTACTAAAAGAATTAAATGCGTTACGAAAAGAAAGAACCGAAGCGAGGCTGAGCGGTAATCTTGACTTAGAGGAAAGGTTGATAGAACAAATAGAGCAAATAGAAAGTAATATACAAGAAATGCAAATGGAGTTTATTGAAAAGTAGAGCTGTTATAAAAAGTTTATGCCAAATTCCAATAAATATAGAGTTTTAATGAACATAGGACAGGCTAATGAATTTATAAAGGACACTTTACAAATTGAAATTGATAGTGTTGAACAATTGGGTATCCGTTTAATGGAGCGTTAAAACTGACCTTACCCTATTTAAATATATGCTAATATATTTAGTTTTGTTACAATAATTTTATATTCTTATTTCCATAATATCATTCTATGGGAATTTTTTAAAATCCAGTCTTATGTACAACTTTATTTGCAATTTTACATTTTTATTTGATTAAAAATTGCATCTTATACCAATTCCCACTATACAAAGAACGGATAGACAATAATGGGAAAAAAGCCATACTAAAGTAAGTGAAGTAGCGAGGTATAAATGGCATTAAGATCAAAATTATTGGATGAAAAAGTAGTAGAATCAGCAAAAGAAATGCTGAAGAAAGTAAGGAACAATGCATATGTTTCAAAAAAACTAAATGCTGTAATTGCGGCAAAAAAGCATAGTATAACGGCTGTAGCAAAAATATATTGAATTTCAAGAAGCGCACTAACTTCGTGGATAAAACTCTTGAAATTTGGCAGAGAAGAAAAACTGTTTGCTCCTCCATCACGCCGTAGAAAAACTAAATTAAATCAGGCTCAACTACGGTAAATTGAAGAGTGGATAGAAGAAAATCCTAATATTACCATTAAAGAAATGAGAATAAGAATCCAGGAAAAGTTCGGATTAAATATCAGCAAATCTACAGTACACCGCCATATGCAAAAGATGAAATTTTCATATATTACACCAAGACCAGTACACAACGTACAAGATAAAAGTAAACAAGAGGAATTCAAAAAAAAATCTCAATGAAGTTATTGGCAAGTATCCAGAAAAAGAGCTATTTTTCTTTGATGAATCAAGGTTTGGCACACATTCGAAAGTTGGGCATGGATGGTTTAAAAAAGGCACTAGGACTCGGGTTAAAATAAAATTAGGTAGGCATAATTTTTATCTCTACAGTGCAGTTAATCCTAAAAATGGAGAGAGTTTTAGCTTATTTGCACTAAATGTTAACACTGATTGCATGAATGTATTTCTTGAGCAAATGTCGCAATATCTAGGGACAAGAGAAGCTGTTCTTGTTATGGACTGTGCTAGTTGGCATAAGTCAAAAAATTTAAAGGTAGCTAAAAATATTGAGATTATATACCTACCTCCATATTCACCTGAACTCAATCCTGTTGAGAGGCTTTGGTTATACATAAAACAGAACATTTTGCGCAATAAAATATACGATACAATTGCTCTGCTTTAGGGTGCTTTGTGCAAATTTATTACTTCTCTTGCCAGCTCCACAATTAAACAACTCTGCAATTTCTCCTATTTGACTGATCAACAATGAGAATTGGTATTAGGTTTCGTATATTATTTAACACAATAAAATTATTGTCATGATCTTTAATTTTTAGCTGTAATTTGCTCATTATCACCTCCTTTCATTAAAATATCAAAATTAATTGTTGAATGTAAAATTTCATCGTGCTGACTCATAGCACAATTACTTTCCAAAATAGTTTCATTATCAGAATATTTAATACTCTTAAGTATCAAGTTAATATACCTTATAATGGCAAACATACTGCCTATATGATGGGTATATATGTCGCATGAAAATCTTGCCTTTGTAGCAAAATTGGACAGCATATGCAGATTATTATAATTCACTACATGCAATCTCAGGTAAGGAATGGTGACCTGTTTAGGTAAGTAGTCATAAATGTTAGTAACATATTTCCTTAAATCAGAGTTTGCTTTTAGTGCTTCATAAATGCTACTGTACAACTCGTTTATAGCTTGAATTTTTTCCATGATTAATCCTCAGATTTACTCAGACGCGGCTGTACGGACATTGCAATTTGCAGGCAATTTGCGTGGCAGATGGTGTCATTCCAGTGCTTGACACTGGAATCCAGCTTTTGATCGAAAATGTTGTATAGTGCACAATCAATTTTTCTGGATCCCAGTGTCTGGGCACTGGGATGACACCCTTCTGGTGGACAATGTTTGTACAGAGCTACTTGGATGACAAGAAAGAGCTACAAAACAACCTTTGGTTCGCGAAATGGAGAATACACCTTCTTCACTTCAGACAAATGGCTACTTACCCACGATTCACGATCTTTGTAAATAGCAGAAACATGCCGCATAATACCTAGTTTTATCTGCTCAGGAACATTGTCATAGCTAGCCTCGTATACAACATCAACTCTTATTGCATTCAAATAATTGAAAAACTCAACGTAGCCCCTACATCACTAAAATAATACTTAAGTGTTCTCTTCTCTTGACCTTTAGACATCATTGCAGTAGCCAATACTATCTTACTCACAGGGCCATAGCTTAAATAGATCCTACGAGGTACATAATATTCATATGAAACTTGCCATGTTTGTTTCACCAGTGACTTTTCCATATGCCACTCAGCATAATCAGTTGCCATAAAAATTAGATCTGAAATCAACTTATCATCTTGATCGTTCTCAATGCGTAAAAAAGATTTAACCTCTTCTGAAATAACTGGAAAAGATTCAGACTTATACCAATTCTCATTGTTGGTCAGTCAAATAGGAGAAATTGCAGAGTTGTTTAATTGTGGAGCTGGCAAGAGAAGTAATAAATTTGCACAAAGCACCCTAAAGCAGAGCAATTGTATCGTATATTTTATTGCGCAAAATGTTCTGTTTTATGTATAACCAAAGCCTCTCAACAGGATTGAGTTCAGGTGAATATGGAGGTAGGTATATAATCTCAATATTTTTAGCTACCTTTAAATTTTTTGACTTATGCCAACTAGCACAGTCCATAACAAGAACAGCTTCTCTTGTCCCTAGATATTGCGACATTTGCTCAAGAAATACATTCATGCAATCAGTGTTAACATTTAGTGCAAATAAGCTAAAACTCTCTCCATTTTTAGGATTAACTGCACTGTAGAGATAAAAATTATGCCTACCTAATTTTATTTTAACCCGAGTCCTAGTGCCTTTTTTAAACCATCCATGCCCAACTTTCGAATGTGTGCCAAACCTTGATTCATCAAAGAAAAATAGCTCTTTTTCTGGATACTTGCCAATAACTTCATTGAGATTTTTTTTTGAATTCCTCTTGTTTACTTTTATCTTGTACGTTGTGTACTGGTCTTGGTGTAATATATGAAAATTTCATCTTTTGCATATGGCGGTGTACTGTAGATTTGCTGATATTTAATCCGAACTTTTCCTGGATTCTTATTCTCATTTCTTTAATGGTAATATTAGGATTTTCTTCTATACATGCTTCAATTTGCTGTAGTTGAGCCTGATTTAATTTAGTTTTTCTACGGCGTGATGGAGGAGCAAACAGTTTTTCTTCTCTGCCAAATTTCAAGAGTTTTATCCACGAAGTTAGTGCGCTTCTTGAAATGCAATATATTTTTGCTACAGCCGTTATACTATGCTTTTTTGCCGCAATTACAGCATTTAGTTTTTTTGAAACATATACATTGTTCCTTACTTTCTTCAGCATTTCTTTTGCTGATTCTACTACTTTTTCATCCAATAATTTTGATCTTAATGCCATTTATACCTCGCTACTTCACTTACTTTAGTATGGCTTTTTTCCCATTATTGTCTATCCGTTCTTTGTATAGTGGGAATTGGTATCAGTACCATGTTTTGGAGTTGATTGGGTTAGAGATAGGATCTATACTTCTTCGTCATACAGTTCTGGCAATTTTAGTCATAGTATCGGTTATCACTACACAAACAGCGTAAAAATTTCAGTTGAGCCTATGATTTCAGTTGCAAATATTTTTAAATATAGACTGCAAGGAGGAATTTTAGCAAATTTACGTTATCATTACGAGTTTACAAACACGGATATCACTTCGTATGTCAATGTTGGTGTAGGTGCTGCTATCGATTTTATTGGACAGTCAAAGTTTGGTTTCTCATATAAAATAAGCTCTGGTCTTGATTTTCCGCTTTCTTCAAGGACAAGTGCTTTTGCTGGTTATAGTCTATTGAAAGCATTTGAAGATTATAATCATGGATTTGAGCTTGGAATAAATTATAACTTATAAAACCCCAGCTGAATAGCAACAGGTTGTACTTTTTTCAAATTGAAGCTGAATTTTTGCTAGATAATTAATAAGCCATATTATGGAGTTTTAATTAGAGACCTGCCGCAAAAGCAAAGTGAGGGAGATTAAAAATGATCAAGTTTTGCTTCTGTTCAAAACAAGATTTTTTGAGAATTAATTATTGTCTGAGAAAAAGCAAATAACAAGGTAAAAAAAGATAGAAGTATTTAAGTAGCTCAGAAGGAGCATTAAGTCATGTTTTTTATTTATATTGACAGCATATATGACATCGTTTACGATTAAAGTTAATAACAATAATTTATATTTATCATGTTTGCAGTAATTGAGACTGGTGGAAAACAATATTTAGTAAAAGAAGGCAGTATAATAAAAGTAGAGAAGTTAGAAGTTGAAGAAAAAAAAGAGGTAGAAATCAATAAGGTGATTTGTATTTCAAATAATGGCTTATCTTATTCATCTAATGCTACTGTTAAAGCTGAAGTATTGGAGCAGTGTAGAGGAGAAAAAATTATAATCTTTAAGAAGAAAAGAAGAAAAAATTACCGTAGAAAGACTGGTCATAGGCAGTATATAACTGTTCTTCGTATCAATGAAATTAATCTTCAAAAGTAAGAGGTAAGATATGGCAACTAAAAAATCAGGTGGTAGTTCCTGTAATGGTAGAGATTCAGCAGGTCGTAGGTTAGGAATAAAGAAGAATGGGAAGGTTATTCCTGGTAACATAATTGTGCGCCAAAGAGGCACAAAATTTCATCCTGGGAAGAATGTTGGTATAGGTAAAGATCATACGATTTTTGCCAAAGTAGAAGGCTGGGTCAGCTTTAGAAGGTCAGCAAATAAAAAGACTTTTATTGATATCTTGCCTACAGATAATATGAAAGCTTCAGCTTGAATAAATCAGGGGTCTGTAGCTCAGGTGGTTAGAGCGCACGCCTGATAAGCGTGAGGTCGGAGGTTCAACTCTTCCCAGGCCCACCATTTAGTAATTACTAACTGTGTTTTTTATAGCGGTTTTGGTATTGTATAAGCAGAAACCTAAAGCATGAGTTTATATAAAAATTTAGTAACCAGTGAGTCAGTCGCGGCTGGTCATCCAGATAAAGTAGCAGATCAAATTTCAGATGCAATACTTGATGAATACCTTTTCACTGATCCTTTTGCGCGAGCTGCAATAGAGACTTTAGTCACCAAAGATAACGTTATTATAGCTGGGGAAGTATTCGGACCTAACATCAAAAATAGCAGGATTGAAAGTATTGTACGGAATACAATAAAAGATATTGGTTATGAGCATGATGGTTTCCACTGGAGAAAAGTGAAGGTAAATATACTGCTGCATGAGCAATCAAATGACATTGCAATAGGGTTGGATCAAGGTGCTGGGGATCAGGGCATAATGTATGGCTATGCAACAACAGAGACAGAAAACCTTATGCCAGCACCCATTTTTTATGCACACTCGATTCTGAAAAATATCATGAGCGCAGTTAAAGAAGCAAAGCTTGGTCCGGATGCAAAATCACAAATCACTTTGG
The DNA here is from genome assembly GCF_947251515.1 of Wolbachia endosymbiont (group A) of Sicus ferrugineus. Taxonomy (NCBI): domain Bacteria; kingdom Pseudomonadati; phylum Pseudomonadota; class Alphaproteobacteria; order Rickettsiales; family Anaplasmataceae; genus Wolbachia; species Wolbachia endosymbiont (group A) of Sicus ferrugineus. The sequence continues at coordinate 1,046,998 of NZ_OX366370.1, read as the reverse complement.
CATATGAGAATAACCTCCCGGTACGTGCTGAAAGTATTATTGTCTCAATACAGCACCCTGAGGATTTGGATCAATCAAAAGTAAAAGAAATAATTTATCCTTACATAGTTTCATCTTTACCTAAAGGGTGGATATGTCCTGAGGAAAATCTCTTAGTCAATCCAACTGGTAGATTTGTTATTGGTGGACCGGTTAGTGATTGTGGATTAACCGGACGAAAAATTATGGTTGATACCTATGGAGGTTATATTCCACACGGTGGAGGGGCATTTTCCGGAAAAGATGCAACCAAAGTTGATAGATCTGCAGCTTATATGGCAAGATACCTTGCTAAAAATATTGTCTTTGCAGGTTTAGCTGAACGTTGTCTTGTGCAGCTTTCTTATGCAATTGGTGTATCAAAACCTACTTCATTCTATATTGATACATTTGGTACGAATGCGGTGGAGGAAAGAGTAATTAAAGAGTTTATCGAGAATAGTATAGATTTATCAACAAAAAGCATAATTAAGCATTTATCGCTTAATCGCCCTATATATAAACGTACAGCCTGTTATGGACATTTTGGTAAAGAGTCAGAAAATGACGGTGGATTTTCTTGGGAAAGCATGAACTTGTCTGCTGATCTTTGTAGAGAATTCAATATAGAAGGTAATAGTAAAATTTCTTTAGATTGCTAAAATTTTTGATTTACAGCCTCATATTTATATACTAGCTTATTGTTGAAGTATAATTGCTTTTTCATAATAATTATACTATATTAGTGATAATTATTATATTCAGTTTTTATTGTGAGGCTCATAAAATGTATAACGGAATAGAAGAAGAATTCTGTAGCATAGCTATAAAAGAATCATCTGATCTTATTGATAGAATAGAAAAACATCCTTTTTATGTTGAATTGATGAATGGCAAATTAAGTTATAAGAAGTTCAAGTTCTACGTTCAACAGACTTTTTTATGCTTAGTGGATTGCACTCGTGCTTTTTTAATTATTGCAGCTAGAGCTAATGATATTGAAACAATGGATAAATTAACCTTTATAGCTCGTAAAATATTCAGTATGCGAAGTCTATGTGAGGAGCAGTTTACAGAATGTAACTCATCCGATAATCACAAAAGATCGAAATCTAGTTCTGCCTTTATTGATTTCTTCATGCGTGCTGCATACCATAATTCAGTAGCTGAAGGCTTAGCAGCTTCTTATCCATGTTTTGGTATGTGTCAGATCACCTTTCAACATACGGTAAAAGATAGCATTCCTTCAAGCAATAAGTATAAAAAATGGATTAATCTCTATAATACTAATATAGTGGATAACACAGCTGATGCTATAACTGAGATTGTGAATAAGCTGTATAGAGAATCTAGTAATAAGGAGAAGAAAAAGATGCTCGAGTTTTTTCGTAACGGATTAGAACTTGAGGTAATATTCTGGGATGAGATGTATTACTCTAATATATCTAGCAAAGAATATTAGCAGCGGATTATTTACGTTGACTTGATCTTTATCGTTAACTACAGTGTTCAGTGGCATAATTAGGAGCTGTTACGGGTCAAATCTTTTAAAGAATATAATTGAGCATCCTTTTAATGTTAAGTTGGCGAATAACACCCTAAATATAGAGAACTTCAAATTCTATGCTCAACAAAAGACGTTGTTCTTAGGTGATTATATTCGTACCACCTTAATTACTGCATCCAGAATGGAAGATTATAGTAGTATTATCTCGCTTACTGAAGTAGCCCAAAGAGCAGTGACTGTTAATAGAGTGCTATATGACTACTACTTTACTATGTACAGTATAAGTCGTGGAAAGAAATCTCTTGAGTGTTTTAATTTCACTAATTTTCTTTTATCCATCTCGTATAGTAATACCTATGAGGCTATGACGGTTTTGTATTCTTGCATGTTTATATACAAGACTGTCGTTGATAGCATAAAAAATAGATTCAAAAAAAATAATAGATATAGGGATTGGTTTTATTTTTGTTACAGTGATTCAGTAAAGTCTGGATGCATTATTTTGGAAAATATTATTGATGGATATTGCAGCAGAGCAAGAGAAAATGAAAAGAGCAAAATGCTTGAGTTGTTTAGAATAACTGCACAATTTGTGTTAGATTTTTTGAACGGTGCATATAATTTTTCAAGATTCAATCAATTTCCTAAGAAACATTGACAATTTTAAGCTAATTTGTATCCTTAGTAAGTATTTTTTAAAGTGCTATGAAAAGTAAAGAACATGATTTTCATTTAGTGGACCCAAGTCCTTGGCCAATTGCTATATCAGCAGCAATTCTTATTCTTGCACTTGGATTAGTTGGCGCGCTTCATAAACAAATTTTCGGAATGTTTTGTTTAGTTCTGGGAATCTCCGCAGTATCAGGGGTGCTGTTCTATTGGTGGAGAGATGTAATAAGGGAGGCCATTTATGATAAATGTCATACTACCATTGTAAAACATGGACTTAAATTTGCAATGTACTTATTTATTCTCTCGGAGGTCGTATTTTTTATAGTGTTCTTTTGTTCATTCTTTAAAGCCTGGCTTGATCCAGTTTTTTTATTTGAGGCGTTTTCTCCTGCAAAAAAAGTTGAATGGCCCCCTGAGGGAATTTTGCCACCTGATCCGTGGTCACTACCATTCATGAATACATTAATATTATTGCTTTCTGGTACAACAATTACTTGGGCAAATCACTCTTTACTTGAAAATGATAAAAAGAGCATGATTAAAATGCTGTACATAACTACATTGCTTGGGGTTTTTTTTATAATAGTGCAAGCAATAGAGTATCATGAAGCGAGTTTTTCTCTACAAGAAACAGGAGAAAAGCTTATTTATACATCCAATTTTTATATTATTACCGGTTTTCACTGCGCACACGTTATAATAGGAATAATATTTTTATCAGTGTGTTTATTTAGAGCGCGGAAAGGCCAGTTTACACCTCAGGACCATTTGTGCTTTGAGTTTGCCTCCTGGTATTGGCACTTTGTAGATGTAGTCTGGATGTTTTTATTTTTGTTTGTCTATTGGTTAAGCGTTTATTAAGTGATTAAAATAATAGGTCTAGATCCAGGGATAAGCAAGACTGGTTGGGCCATTATCAGCCTGAACGAGAAAAATAATATTGAATTTTTGGGCGGCGGTACCATATCAACTGATGGTAAATTGGGTACAGGTGAACGCTTACATATAATTTTTGAACAATTAAAGAAAGTAATATTTCAATATTCTCCGAATGAAGCTGCAGTAGAAAAAATTTTTGTTAATAAAAATCCTAAATCTTCACTAACTTTAGGATATGCAAGAGGGGTTGTAATTTTAGCGTTAAAAATAACAAAGCTAACTATGAATGAATATGATGCAAACTATGTAAAAAAAAGCATTACCGGAAATGGCCATGCTGATAAGGATCAGATTATATTTATGGTGAAGCAAATAGTTAAAAATTTGAGTATAAAATGTCACCATGCTGCTGATGCTCTTGCTGTAGCAATTTGTCATGCTTATACGAAAGGTTCTTGTTTTGTTGAGTAACTTTTATATGAGATTCAGTTTGAAGATTTCCAGATCTGAAAAAACTATTTGATTGTATTTATCTTGTCTAACGTTCGTTGCAAAATAATACATGCGGAGATTTTATCATCTATTTTTTTCGATTTTGTGATTGATATTCCAGTGATTTTTAGTGTATGAGTTGCGATAGATGTTGAGAAGCTTTCGTCTTGTAAGTATATATGTACTTTATATTTTTTTATTATTTTATTTGCGAATTGGATTATGGTTTTACACCATTTAGTTTCTTGCTCGTCCATTTTTAATGGTAGTCCTATTACCATTGATCCAGCTTCATTTTCTTTGAATATTCTATGCAGATAACCTAAATCTTTGCTCATATTTTTCCTATAATATACACTATGAGCTGTGGCTATAAGCTGTGTTTTATCGCTAAATGCTATGCCTATTTGCTTTTCTCCCATGTCAAGGCACATTATGCGCTTATCTTTTGGAATAGACTTTAGAAACTCATCTGGATTTCTATGTAGCATCTATTAGACTTCCTTTAAAGTGACCTTACCCAGAAAAAGTAGAGAGAAAGTCAAGAAAATTTTTTACAAAAAGAATAATGAATCAAATTGCTCAGGAATGCAATAATTAATAGCAGAATGTCTACGCTGTTTAATACACAGCTTCTAATTAAAACTCAACTGTATATTCTCTTCTTTTTGTCATTACTACTCCTTTTGAAAAAACATTTTTATTATAAAAAAACGTCTTTTCTTTCTCTTCACTTTTTCTGGGTAAGGTCATATTTTAATTACTATAGGTTAAAAAGTTAAGATAAAAAATAAAAATGTGGGTTTTGTTTTGACTTTTTGTGTTAATTTTGCAGAATATTAAGATTATCATTTAAATAAAATACATGACGAAAGAGGATTGGGAAGCGGTAATTGGGCTTGAGGTGCACGCTCAAGTTTCTTCTAATACGAAGCTATTTTCTAGCTCATCAACGGAGTTTGGTGCTGAGCATAACACTCAAGTTTCTCTAGTTGATGCGGCAATGCCAGGTACGCTGCCAATACTAAATTATTACTGCATAGAGCAAGTAATACGCACCGGTCTTGCACTTTCTGCAGAAATTAATAAGTGTTCTTACTTTGATCGGAAAAATTATTTTTATCCTGATTTACCGCAAGGTTACCAGATAACCCAGTTTTTTGAGCCAATAGTTAAAAATGGTAGAGTATTTATCAATGACAATGAAAAGGAAATAAGAATTGCGAGAATTCATTTAGAGCAAGACGCAGGAAAGAGCGTTCATGAGGAAAGCAAAACTTATGTGGATTTAAATCGTGCAGGGGTTGCTTTAATGGAAATTGTTTCAGAGCCAGATCTTAGGTCATCTGCAGAAGCTGCAGAATGCATGAAAAAATTGAGGCAGATTTTGCGTTACATTGGTTCATGTGATGGTGATATGGAAAAGGGATCACTTCGTTGTGATGCAAATGTTTCTGTTCGCCTAAAAGGCAGTAGTACATTTGGCACTCGTTGTGAAATAAAAAATCTGAACTCGATACGTTATATTGTGCAAGCTATAGACTATGAAATACAAAGACAAATTGAAATTTTAGAAAGTGGAGAAGAAATAAGTCAAGATACCTTATTGTTTGATGTCGCTTTGGGAAAAACAAAAGTGATGAGAAGCAAAGAGGATGCAAGCGACTATAGATACTTCCCTGAGCCTGATTTATTACCTGTTGAGGTAAGCCAGGAGAAAATTGATTTAATTCAATCATCTTTGCCCGAGTTGCCAGATCAAAAAAAGCTGCGATACATTGAGGAATTAGGTATCAATGAATACGATGCAAACGTCATTACTTCCGATAAGGCGATTGCTGATTACTTTGAGGAATTGATAAAAAAACATGATTCAAAGCTCGCAGTCACCTGGTTAACTGTAGAGCTTTTCGGTCGTTTAAATAAAGCAAATATTGATATTGCTGACTCTCCAATCAAAGCAAATGCTTTGTCAGAACTCTTAGATTTTATCGTTGATGGAACAATCTCTGCTAAACTTGGCAAACAAGTATTCGATAGTATGTTTGAAACTGGCAAACCTGCATCTCTCATCATAGAAGAGCAGTACCTAAAGCAAATAACCGATAAAGGTCAAATATCAGAAGTTATCGACACAATCATCAATAGCAACCAAGATAAAGTTCAAGAATACAAAAGCGGTAAAACAAAGTTATACGGATTCTTTGTTGGCGAAGTTATGAAACTTACCAAGGGAAAAGCCAGCCCTGATGTGGTGAATTTAATTTTGAGTGAGAGATTAAGTAATTAGTCACATTTTTTTATTTACATAACAGCACATCTCGTATTAAATCTACGCTACGGTGTATGTATATTATGACATATATGTTTTTTACCATTTGTCGGTACTATTTTTAAAATTATGTGAGGTTGAGGATGCCTGAAACTTATCCTGCTTGGGGAAGAAAGCGGTCTCTTCATGGTGATATCTACCAACTAAAGTGGGTAATGCTGCTTCTCAAACGTGCAGTAGATGTTGGATATTCTTTCCGTTTAGCCACAGAAATGGAATCAGCTACGGGTTTTGATGATATTGTTTTTCAGGATAGGAAAAATGAAAAAATAGTACATAGGTTTATACAAAACAAACACAAGCAAAATGAATGCGAAGGAATCGGTGTAGGTAAATTGCTTTCAAAAAATAAAAGTGGTGAATTTAGCGTTCCAAAATATTTTGTTTCCTATCTAAAGATTAAAATTAATCCAGATTTTGCAGATGGTGACCTAAAGGACTTTACTATCTGTACTAATATCGGTTTCGATCTAGCTCAAAGTACAACACAAAATACAATAAAAAAGTTGAAAGCAAAAACTTCGGGAGCAAACAAGGGAATAGAAATTGCAGTTGAAGTAATAAGCACTAGTGATATTTTTTTTAAATACGGCGGTACGAGATACAAGTTCTCTTGTACTCACGATAACATGATTTCAATAGTGCAACCGGCATTTAAAAGTGCTGTAAAAGAAGCAATAGAAGAATTGGAAAAGGAGATAAAAGAACTTCAAGGTAAATCAGATCAAAACTAAAAAAGAAAATTGGAAAGAAATCAGGTATGGCAACGTGAGTTTGAGCGAATGACAAATGAAGGCAAGTTATACCAATTCTCACTGTTGGTCAGTCAAATAGGAGAAATTGCAGAGTTGTTTAATTGTGGAGCTGGCAAGAGAAGTAATAAATTTGCACAAAGCACCCTAAAGCAGAGCAATTGTATCGTATATTTTATTGCGCAAAATGTTCTGTTTTATGTATAACCAAAGCCTCTCAACAGGATTGAGTTCAGGTGAATATGGAGGTAGGTATATAATCTCAATATTTTTAGCTACCTTTAAATTTTTTGACTTATGCCAACTAGCACAGTCCATAACAAGAACAGCTTCTCTTGTCCCTAGATATTGCGACATTTGCTCAAGAAATACATTCATGCAATCAGTGTTAACATTTAGTGCAAATAAGCTAAAACTCTCTCCATTTTTAGGATTAACTGCACTGTAGAGATAAAAATTATGCCTACCTAATTTTATTTTAACCCGAGTCCTAGTGCCTTTTTTAAACCATTCATGCCCAACTTTCGAATGTGTGCCAAACCTTGATTCATCAAAGAAAAATAGCTCTTTTTCTGGATACTTGCCAATAACTTCATTGAGATTTTTTTTTGAATTCCTCTTGTTTACTTTTATCTTGTACGTTGTGTACTGGTCTTGGTGTAATATATGAAAATTTCATCTTTTGCATATGGCGGTGTACTGTAGATTTGCTGATATTTAATCCGAACTTTTCCTGGATTCTTATTCTCATTTCTTTAATGGTAATATTAGGATTTTCTTCTATACATGCTTCAATTTGCTGTAGTTGAGCCTGATTTAATTTAGTTTTTCTACGGCGTGATGGAGGAGCAAACAGTTTTTCTTCTCTGCCAAATTTCAAGAGTTTTATCCACGAAGTTAGTGCGCTTCTTGAAATTCAATATATTTTTGCTACAGCCGTTATACTATGCTTTTTTGCCGCAATTACAGCATTTAGTTTTTTTGAAACATATACATTGTTCCTTACTTTCTTCAGCATTTCTTTTGCTGATTCTACTACTTTTTCATCCAATAATTTTGATCTTAATGCCATTTATACCTCGCTACTTCACTTACTTTAGTATGGCTTTTTTCCCATTATTGTCTATCCGTTCTTTGTATAGTGGGAATTGGTATAAGAAAACGCTGACTGCTGCAATTACTAGCACAACAGAAACCGACACTGTAAAGACTACCAAATTAACAACAGAAGCATCAACTACCGTTGCACCTACTTCTACAATGAGTAAACCTTCAACAGAGTCAACGACTCAAACAAGCACAGTAACAGTGGAGCCAACTGTGCCAACGACAAGCTCAGAGAAAACTACACAAACAGTATTTATTATACCAAGTACTAGAACAAGAGAGTCAACAACTCCTATATTTACCACGACTTTACTTCCTCAAACTACTTCTTCACCACAGCCTACTCAACTTGCTATAGGGTCTAATAGAGCAGGAGTGATAGGGGGATCTTTGGTTGGAGCGATAATAAGTATTGCCGGAATTATAGGATTCATGGCATACAAATATGTTAAGGGTCGTAATGCTGCTACTGTGTTAGAACTAACTGATTTCAATGATAGAAGAAGATCATCTTCAAGTGGCAATAGCGATGAAGAAATTTTTGTTGCTAGTAACAGAATGAGCAGTTATGGTAGTGGAACAGTACTAGACAGTATATCAGTAGAAAATAGTAGTCGATCAAGAAGTAGCTCATCGTCTTCAGGCAGTGGACCAAGCTCTTGACTGACTGAAGCGGAGTCTAAGAGTGAAAGAAGCTTATCTTGGGATAGCGATGATGTGCCGGAATATCACCTTTAGCTATTTGTCTGAATGTTTTTAATATGTAGACTGTTAGGAAATTGTCTTTTGCTTTTGTGATTTTCATGTTAAAGTATAATTTCTGGGTGGAATAAGTAGCTGCTGTTGTGTAATAAACATAGCAGAGGAAAGTCCGGGCTCCAAGGGAAAATAGTGACGGGTAACGCCCGCCGGAGGTAACTCCAGTTATAGGGCTACAGAAAATTACCGCCTAATATTTTAGGTAAGGGTGAAAAGGTGTGGTAAGAGCACACCATGGCAATGGTAACATTGGTAGTCGAGTAACCAACACTAGGAGCAAGATTAAATAGAAGTAGATTTTATGTTTTCCTCATATCTACTCGGGTAAATCGCATGCGGTAAATGGTAACATTTACTCCAGATAAATAGCTACATAAACAGAACTTGGCTTATATTTCACCTAGGCGTTCACATGATACGTGCGATATAAGCCATGCTATATTTAAATGTGTAGGCATTTCATGCATTGTCCTTCACTTGTTCTGCTTGATAGCCATCACTTCTTTCGCCTACATTAACATTAGAATATTCTTCATCATCAACATACTCTTTCAGAACATACCCTCTGCCCCAAACGGTTTCTATGTGGCTTTTTCCATCATTTGCACTTTCAAGTTTCTTACGTAGTTTACACATAAAAACATCAACTATCTTGTTATCTGAAGGTTCATCTAAGCCATTGTAAAGATGGTTTAAGAACATTTCTTTTGTTAATACTGTTCCTTTACGCAGTGCTAGCAATTCTATCATAGAATACTCTTTATTAGTAAGGTGAACCGTTTTACCTTTCACCTCAACAACCCTGTGATCAAAATTGATATTTATATTACCAATCTTGATCACTGATTCAGGATGGCCTTTAGTACGACGCACTATGGCCTTAATTCGAGCTAATAACTCGCTTTTATGAAATGGCTTGGTTAAGTAATCATCGGCACCATACCCGAGCCCTTTAGCTTTGTGATTGACAGCAGATATACATGAAAGTATTAAGACAGGAACTTTGATTTTTGCACTTCTTAATCTTAACAATATATCATATCCATCAATGTCACCAGGCAAGTGTATATCTAGAATAACTAGGTCATAGTAATCTCCATTTGAGGAAACCATATTATTGTTATAATCTTGTGCAGAAGTGACAACGTCACAAAAATGCCCATCAGAAGTTAAGGCATTAACCACAGTCTTTGCACTTACTTGATCATCTTCAATTAATAATATACGCATATTTTACACCCCATAAATAATTTATAATTTTAGTAATATATATAACTAAGGAAAGTAACAAATCAAATTTTTATTAACAAATGATCAAAATTACACTTATTAATTAATAGTAATATATTGTTCCAAAATTATATAAATAAGATCTAAAATATAATAGATACATCATATACTATAATAATAATGATATTTTTAGTAAATATTGAATTAAAGTTATTATTAAAAGAATACTTAGGTTAATAAACATTTAACTATTTTATACGTCTGTGTTATATTTTTAATTTACTTATTCTACTATTTTAAAGTATAAGTAATACTTTCAGGAATATTGTGTGGCAATATCAATTTTAGGTGCTGGTGCATGGGGTACAGCAATCGCAATTTCATTAAGTAGTAAGAAAGATGTGATTTTGTGGACTCGCAATGAAACTACATTTGAATCAATCAACGAGAAAAGAGAAAGTGACAAGCTACCCGGTTGTCGAATTTCTGATAATGTGTCAGTAAAATTAGCTATTGAAGACGCAGTTAATGCTTCAGTAACAATCCTCGCTGTTCCCACTCAGTCTCTAAGGGAAGTATGTCAGCAATTGCATAATTGTAATCTGAAAAAAGATGTAGCAATAATTTTAGCTTGTAAGGGAATAGAAAAGTCTACATTAAAATTACCTAGTGAAATAGTAAATGAAGTTTTACCTAACAATCCTATTGCTATTTTTTCAGGCCCTAGTTTTGCTGTAGAAGTTGCAAGAAAATTACCCTATTCAATGGTTCTTGCATGTCGAAATAACATATTGGGTTCAAAGCTAATATCAGAACTACAGCAAGAAAATGTTAAATTACACCTTAGTAGCGATGTTATAGGGATACAGATTTGTGCAGCGTTAAAGAACGTTTTTGCTATAGCGTGTGGGATTGTTCTAGGTAGTAAACTTGGGTTTAATGCTCATGCAGCATTGATTACGAAAAGTGTGAGCGAAATTAAGGCTTTATACTCAGCAAAAGTTGGTAACGGTAATGTGGATATAAATACACTACTTGGGCCAGCATGTTTGGGTGACTTAATTATGACATGCACATCCTTAAACTCAAGAAATCTATCTTTTGGATTCAATTTAGGTAATAGCCATGAGGAGTATGATATTCGACAAGTCCCAATTGAAGGCAAGTTGCTAATCGAAGGTGTCAGTACTGTTAAGTCTACTTTTGATTTAACACAAAAGTTAGGAGTTAAAATGCCTATATGTGAAGCGGTCTATAAATTATTGTATGAAAGCGCCTCTATAGAGGACACTATTTCTGTTCTTGTAAATTAGTTTTGTACTTTGGTGTATTGTGAAATTTTTATATAAATTGATATCAACATGGTGGCTGTCTGGCACAGTAAAAAAAATGCCAGGTACTGTAGGCAGCTTAGCTTCTTATCCAATTGTTCCTGTAATACTGAGTAACAGAATTTTAGGTGCAGCAATTATTTTTTTATTATTCTTGATTGGATTATGGTCTATAGGCAATTATATAAAACATTACAAGACTTCATGTGATCCAAAAGAGGTAGTAATTGACGAAGTAGTTGGTCAATTGCTGACAATACTTTTAGTTTCGGTATTGTTAAGCCAAGAGATGAATTGCTCTTCATTGTTGTTGTGCTTTTTTTCTTTTAGGTTTTTTGATATAATAAAAACGTGGCCTATAAATTTGATCGATAGAAATACCAAAGGTCCTCTAGGTGTTATGCTAGATGATATTATAGCTGCAGTTTTAGTCTGTGTTCTTATAGGAGCCTTTTATTGTTTATTATTGGTGTATGCAGGATAAAAAAATCTATTATTCAAGCTTAATTGTTCAAAATCTAAAGGATTATATACTGTACACAGCGAATTTATCTGAGTGGGAAGTACACGATGAATTTGATAACGTCACATTTACGATAAACGGTACCAGGGAGTCATTATTTAATTTTGTGTTCTGTGGAGATCAATGTACCGAGCTTTCTATACAAAAAACTCTAGATTATCTCAGAACAAGAGATATAGAAGCAACATGGGTAATAAATTCACATATGAAAATAAGAGATATTTTAGAAAAGTGTGAAGTAAAACGCGTTAGCACACCAAAAAAAGCTTTACTTAATATGAAAAATTACTTTTTACCTACTGATGTTATTTCAAATTTGAGGTTAAATCCTGTAAATGGTAGCGATCTCTTAGAACAGTTAGATTTACACACTTCTAGAATTTTTTATCATAACGTTGGAATTGTCAGCACATTCTTTCGCGGATTATCAAATTATGATGATAAGAACTTAAGATTAAGGTTTTTTCTTGTAACACTAAATAATGAAATTATTGGGACATGCGGTCTTTATGTTCAAGACAGCGTAGCTGGTTTTTATAGTGATGGAGTTTTACCAATTTACAGGAATCGTGGAATAGGTACCCAAATGGTTTTAGAAAGAATAAAGATAGCTAAGCAGCTTGAATGCAAATATATAGTAGCACATTGTATGAAACCTTCTGTAAACCTTTATAAGAGATTGGGCTTTCAGATGTTAGGCAATCTTTACTTATATAACTCTTCAGCATAATTCTGAGCGGTTACAAATTTTTACATCTGTTTTAGAATTGCTATGTTTTTTTTGTATGAAGTAGTTTTAATATTAATTATAGTATTATTCTTTCTTTCTTATTCTAAATTAAAAATTAGTAATAAGATTAAGAACTTACAGCATCAAAATGTTATCATAAATAATTTAATTGATACTGTGAATGATGGGTTTTATATTTGGGATGCAAAAAAACGTATAGAAAAGTTCTCTCCTAACTTACTAATTTTGCTTAATACTGTTTTTTACTCGTTTAATGAGTTTGTGAATTTTTTTGAGCAATCAGAAAGCTTAGTTGAAAATTTTGCTGAGGCAAAGGAAATAAATAAATCTTTTACTCTAGATTTAAAGTCAAAAGACAGTGAGGTTTATTGCATATGTTACGGTAGAAGCATAATAGATGATTCTAACAATGTGATAGGTGTGCTATTATGGATAAGGAATGTCTCAGACTGTAAAATAAAAGCTCACGGACTTGAGCTAGAAAATAGTAAGCTTACACAAGAAGTGGAGAGCTATAAAAATGTTTTCAACTCTTTACCATTTCCAATACTAAAATATAACAAGAATAGAAAGGTAGAATTTTATAATTTGTTTTATGATAAATATGTAGATGGCTCTAAGAAATTTGCTATTACCAGTAGCGCTCATAGCACAAAACCAGGAAGGCATGTCGTAACTTACAAGAACGAACCTAAGGTTTTCGATTTTGTTAAAATTCCAATACAAGGTTCTGGTAGCATAGTAATGTATGGGAAAGATGTTAGTGATGCAGAGAAATTATATACTGAATTAAACAGTTATTTAGCTACACAGAAAAATTTGCTTGAGAGGTTGCCGGTTGCTATAGTAATATATAGTAAGAATCAAAAGCTAAAATTTTATAATAATGCTTTCATAAAAACCTTTCAGTTTGACCCAAAATTTTTGGCATCTTACCCAACTTATCATGAAGTTATGCTTTACCTCTTCGAATCTAAAAAGCTTTTAGAAAAAGAGGATTTTCAAACTATTAGTAACCAAAGACATGAGTTATTCAAAAAATTATTTGCATCGTATGATGATACGATGCATTTCACGAATGGAAAAGCGTTCAGGGTATTAACAATACCCTACGCTTCGGAAGGTTTGCTGTTCTCTTACGAAGAATGCAAAAGATGATACTTAAACTCCTTCTTTCTCTATCATGAGCTGTTTTACTTTCGCTATTGCTCTTGCTGGATTAAGTCCTTTAGGACAAGTTTTTGTGCAATTCATTATTGTATGACAACGATACAACTTGAATGGGTCGTTTAAAACATCAAGTCTTTCACCTATCTTATTATCACGGCTGTCAGCAATCCATCTGTAGGCTTGTAATAGTATTGCTGGTCCTAAAAATTTATCACTATTCCACCAGTAGCTTGGGCAACCAGTCGAACAGCAAGCACATAATATACAGTCGGACAAGCCATCTAATTTTTTTCTATCTTCAGGAGATTGAGAGTATTCTTTATTTGGTAGGGCAGGCTTATCTGCTTGTAACCAAGGTTTAATTGATTTGTATTGCTCATAAAATTGGCTCAAGTCCGAGACTAGGTCCTTTATCACATACATGTGAGGTAATGGATATATTTTTACATCACCTTTTATATCGTGTATAGATCTAGTACATGCAAGAGTATTGGTTCCGTCAATATTCATGGCACAAGATCCACATATGCCTTCTCTACAAGAACGTCTGAAAGTTAAAGTCGAATCTATTTCATCCTTTATTTTTATTAATGCATCAAGTACCATAGGGCCACAACTATCCATATCAATAAAAAATGTGTCTATTCTAGGGTTTTTCTCGTCATCAGCAGACCAACGGTAAATTTGAAATCTTCTGATGTTTTTTGCTCTAGCAGGAATAGGATAAATTTTGCCCTTTTGACTAATTTTAGAATTCTTTGGCAAAGAAAACTGAACCATATCACTTACCTTTTATTGTTTATAGCTAAAACCCTTTGTAGATAACATATTTTATTATCATCTACTATATTTTTATTAAATTCCTTTTAAATCGCGCACATATTGTAGCCAAGAGAAGCTAAAATCTCTCTTTCTAGATTTTGCATTATAATTTCTTCATCTTTTTTTTGGTGATCATAACCAAGTAAATGCAGTAATCCATGCACTAACATGTGTGCAATGTGAGCAAGAATGGGTATACAATACTCATGCGATTCTCTTTTTATTGTGTCTATTGAAATTGCTATGTCTCCTAAATCGCACTCATTAGACAATTGTTCACACGGAAATGATAGTACGTTAGTTGGCTTATCCATTTCTCTAAATTTTAAATTAAGTTGATGTAGCAAGTCATCATCAGCCAGAGCTATTGATATATTTGGTTTATAGTGGTCTATTTTTAATTCTTTTAGAGAAGTGTTTATAATATTTAATATAAAACCCTCTGGATCATCTGTAATGCTGCACCATCTCTCATCAAGAACATTTACTTCTAACATGAGTAACGCACCAGTAAGGGTGTCATACAAGTAGCTGACACTGGAATCCAGTTTTTATTATCCTTCCTAGCAGAGACTACTTTCAAATCGCAACATTTGTACAGTTGTGTGCGTGACCAGAAAAGGAGAACTATAGATTCCAGTGTCAAGCACTGGGATGACAGGGTATTACACATCACTCATGCTTATTATTTCATTCCATTCAATTTCCGAAACTGGGGCAATTGATAAACGTGGTTGTTTTAATATAGCCATATTTTTCAAAAGTGGGTTTTGTTTTATATTATTTAACGTTACTTGGTTATTTAAAGGTTTCAAAAACTTTACATTCACTAATCCGAACTTGGGATCATTAACATGATAATACTCTTTAAATACTTCAACGATTCCAAGTATTGCTTTCTCTTTACCTGTATGATAAAAAAACGCAAGATCGCTTACTTTCATAATTTTCATGTAATTTTGAGCTTGATAATTGCGTACGCCATCCCACTCAACTACCTGCTCCTTTTCCATTTTTTGCCATGAATATTCACTTGGCTCTGACTTGAGTAGCCAAAGTTGCATTATTTTTTTCTTCTCAAATAAGCCGGTATATCATAAACATTGCTGCCCCATTTAGCTTCTTTGCTTACCTGTTCAGTTGGTTTTGTTTCCAGTGTTTTGTCTTGAGTACTTTCACTGTGACTATAGGGCCACTTAAATTTCTCTTTCTCTGAGTCTTCGCTCTGACTTATAGGTGAAGTTTCTGATTTATTATTGCGACCATCAATGCCAGTTGCAAGAACAGAAACTCTAACTCTTCCCTCCATCGCTTGATCAAAAGTAGCACCAAATATTATATTTGCATTTTCATCTACTTCTTCACGCACTCTATTGGCTGCAGCATCAACTTCAAACAGAGTCATATCTCCGCCACCAGTAATGTTAATTAATATTCCTTGCGCACCTTTCATTGATACATTGTCAAGCAATGGATTGGATATTGCAGCTTCCGCAGCACTAATTGCTCTATCTTCTCCTTCTGCCTCTCCGGTGCCGATCATCGCTTTGCCCATCTCGCTCATTACTGTTTCTATATCAGCGAAGTCAAGATTAATAAGCCCTGGCATGACCATCAAGTCAGTTACTCCTCTAATGCCAATATGCAGAACATTATCAGCAAGTTTAAATGCATCAGAAAATGTAGTTTTTTCATTTGCAATTCTAAATAAATTCTGATTTGGGATGACAATAAGTGTATCCACGTATTTTTGCAGTTCTTCAAGTCCAAGCTCTGCAATGCGCATGCGGCGCACACCTTCAAAACCGAACGGTTTAGTTACAACTCCAACAGTCAATATCTTTTTTTCTTTTGGCGCTCTATCCTTAACTGCAGCTCTTGCTTCTCTGGCTGCTTTTGCAATTACCGGTGCTGCACCGGTTCCAGTACCACCGCCCATTCCTGCTGTGATGAAAAGCATATGACTATCTTTTATATGCTCCATAATTTCATCGATTGATTCTTCTGCTGCACCTTTGCCAACATCAGGCAAAGCACCAGCACCAAGACCCTTAGTTAAATTAATGCCAAGCTGAATTTTTTTATCACATAACGACTTTTCTAGTGCTTGAGCGTCGGTATTTGCGACAACAAAATTCACTCCTTGCAAATTAGATTGGATCATGTTATTCACAGCATTTCCACCAGCACCACCCACTCCCACAACGGTAATCCTTGGGTGTAATATAGGTAACTCCGGCAGACTAAGATCAATAGACATTTAAATTACTCAAATTTAGCGAATTCACTTGATAGTAAGTTACCGCTTTTTTAATAATATGCAAATACTTTTCACTTCTATAGGCGTAAACAATAAACGGGATTTACTTATTCTTAACATTTATACTAATAAGTGCCGTTAATTATAATAACTAGATTCTTAAATGACATCACTTAACCAATGCAAAAAATAGAAAATATTTACGTAAAGGGACAGAAATCTATCCCTTTTCTTTGTTGAAACTGCTTTATTGTGCTTTTGCTAGTGCTGGAACTACTCCAACTACTATTCCAATTTTAGTCAAGAACGTTGATGCATCACCATCCTTTACTTTAACCTTACCACTATCTTTATCTTTTTCACACTTATTAATTATTTCTTTCACTGCATCAATTTGATTCGCCTTACTACTACTCTTATATGCATACACAGGTGCAGCTATTAAAGCCGCCACCGCAGCAACAACTATCAAACTAGCAACTAGTGGATGAGCAACTAAAAATGCAGATACTGCAGTAATAGCAGGACTAACGAGTGTTGCAGCTTTTGTTCCAACTGTACCAACGAAAGCCACATAAGCTGGGCTCAAAAAATAAGCATTTGTAAGCGCTACTGCTAAAAACGTACCGCCAACAACAGTTGTTTTTAATTTGTTATTCTTTGCATACTCACCAAACCCACCAGCAGCACCTGGAATTCCCCAATAATCATCAGCTTGTTTATATCCTTCTGAAATAGCATGAAAAATGCCATCCCCTTTTTTATACTTATAATCTGTTAATGCCATAATTCTACTCCTTAAATAGAATGTTAAAATTTCATTAAGGGCAGTATATAGTGAAATAAATTATCTGTCAAGTAAACTAATTTTTTAATATACCCTTATTCTGTAATTCAGTGCTTCAGCAATGTGTGCTCTTTTTACTTTTTCAGTTTTTGCAAGATCTGCAATGGTTCTTGCAACTTTTAATACGCGTGTGTAGCCTCGATTGGAAATGTAATTTTCTTTCAGTACGTATTTTAGCAATTCTAACCCTGCCTTATCTGGTTCAGTAAATTTATTAAATGCTTCACCGCTTACTTCTGCGTTACAACGAACATTCAATTTACTATAACGCTCAGTTTGAACTTTTCTCGCTACTTCACTTACTTTAGTATGGCTTTTTTTCCATTATTGTCTATCCGTTCTTTGTATAGTGGGAATTGGTATAACACAATATAGTGGTGTTGATAAACACTACCTACGTAATCAAGCAATAGGAGCTGTGGTCTGTTGCTGTTTTGCAGCAGGTTTTACTGCTTTGGGTGTTATGTATTCCCCTTGGTGCTTTATACCAGCAGTAATTTGTACAATCTTTACATGTCTTGCTGTAAGAGGTATTGTGAAGGCAGCATTTTTCACAGAAACAAAAGAACCTTCTCCTGAATTTGCTGAAGTTATTACTGAAAAAGTAGTAAATAATGTTGAGCTAAATGCCGAGGACAATTCTCAAGAAATCGGTAATGCATTAGCTTAATTCACAACTGTACGAGAATTGTGATTTAAGAGCAATCTCCACCAAGAAGGGTGTCATGCCAGTGTCTTGACTACTTGGATCCAGTTCTTATTGTACATTCACCTGGTATGCTCATTTAAAGTTAAGTTTTCTGGATTCCAGTGTCAGCTACTTTCATGACAAGAAGAGGGTGCTGGAATGATACCATTATAGAGTGAACCAGTGTCAGCTACTTGGATGATAGGAGAATGATGTCATCCAAGTAGCTTGACACTGGCATCCAGTTTTCTTTATAATTTCCTTTGTGAAAGAACAAAAGTGCTTATTTGTAACCATAGCTGGCTTACCAAATGCTGGAAAGTCTACATTAATTAACAGCATCATAGGCAAGAAAATTGCAATTGTTACACCCAAAGTGCAAACAACAAGGACGCAAATAAGGGGTATTGCAACATGCAACAACACACAAATTGTCTTTACTGACTCCCCAGGAATTTTCTCAGCAGAAACAAAACTTGAAAAAGCTTTAGTCAAATCTGCATGGTCAGCAATCAAGGGTGATGACATCACTTTGTTACTTGTTGATGTAAGTAATTATTTGAAAAATATAGAAAGAATTAAGACTATATTTACGCGGCTGCAGCGCACAAAAGGCAGATGCATTTTGGTTATCAATAAAACTGATTTGGTAAAAAGGCCAGAACTCAAGATGGCTCATGAGCATCTGAATTTGCTTTATAAATTTGAAAAGGTGTTTACGATATCAGCATTAAAGAATGATGGACTTTCTGATTTGATGAATTACTTGTCTGAAGTTGCACCGGTGAGCCCTTGGTTTTATGAAGAAGATCAAATAACTGATTCCTCGACAAATTTTTTATCAGCAGAAATTACAAGAGAAAAATTATTCTTGAACTTGCGTGAAGAATTGCCATACTCTACAGCTGTTATAACTGAACAATTTGAGGAAAAAAAAGATAAGAGTTTAGTCATAAAACAGATCATATTCGTGTTGAAAGATAGTCATAAAAAAATAGTGCTAGGGAAAGATGGCAGTAATATTAAAAAAATTAATATCGAAGCACGTGCTGAACTAGAAAAATTATTTGAGTGCAAGGTTCACCTCTTTTTATTTGTGAAAGTGCGACCTTGGATCGACCGTCCTGAGGAGTATATAGGCAATGCTTAATTCTTTATTGGTATTTGATATTGAAACTATACCAGATGTAAATTCCTGCAAAAATTTACTCAATATTAGTGATGATAGTAGTGTAGAAGAGAAGAGGGATGCATTAACAAAATATCATCTTGAAATAACAAACGGGCAAAACTCTTTTTTGCGTCAGCCCTTCCACCAAATTGTAGTTATCAGTTTTTTACTTTGCAATATAAGCCACCAGAGCGGTTATGAGGTGTTCACACTGCAAGAAATAAGATCTGGAGGCACAATAAATTCCAGTGAAAAGGAGCTAGTGAAAGGATTTTTTAACTACACATCAGAAAAAAAGCCAAGATTAGTTTCGTTCAACGGACGCACTTTTGATATACCAGTGCTGAAGTATCGTGCTATGGTCCATGGCATTCAAGCGGAATATTTTCATAAAGCTGGCGATAAGTGGAATAGTTACAATCAGAGATATAGTAGTGATTGGCATTGTGATTTGCTTGAATCTCTCTCTGATTTTGGAGCTTCTGCGAGAGTAAAAATGAACGAAGTTTGTGCAGCATTTAACCTTCCTGGCAAGATTGGAGTTGATGGGTCACAAGTTATGGGCTTATACGATAGCGGCAAGATACAAGAGATTCGAGATTATTGTGAAACAGATGTGGTTAATACTTATTTGATTTACTTAAGGTTCATGCATCATCAGGGAAAGATTACTACTGAAAGCTACAACAAAAGCGTGGAAGAGCTGCTTTTAGAGTGCGAAAAAAAAGAATACCTAAAAAAATTTAAAGAAGAGTGGGAAATAACTTGTGGTGGAAGTTTTTATATTGAATTTAAATGTTAATGGAGCAATTGTTAGATTGCTCCATAATAATAGCTATCCACCCATTACAATAGATTGTGCTATCTTGCTTTGCTCAACTTCTACTTGTTCAATCTGAGAAGAATTTTTATTTTTTACTTCTTCGAAAAAATTTGACCCACCAAAAATATAATTTACTGCATTGGCAGCGTAATATTGAGCATTACCTAAAACTGCAGAGTTAATTCGACTTAATGCCCTAACGGGATAGTAAAAGAGAGATACGTTATTATTTGACTTGAAATCACTTTCATCCATTACTTTAACAGCTTCATGATAACCATCTATTTTATGAAAAGAATATCCTTCCGGTGCTGATATTCTTAATTGTGCACCTACATGAGCATAACCAAAAAGACCAGGTGATACTGCTGGCACTGGATCTTGTCTATGTTGAGTTACTCTAATGGTTTTTTCTTGAAGAACGTCATTATAAAATTTACTAGCAGTAAGGTCAAAAACTCTTGGATCACCAAAAGTTGCAACATGAATATCTTCAGCTCTTTCTGTTTTATTAAGACATAAAGCAGCTATCTTAGCAATAGCTCCTCCCATACTGTGACCTGTGAGATTGATTTTAAAATCTTTGATTTCTGATCCTTGTTTTTCAGCATGAGATTTCAAAATGCGATAAAGACCAGGCCATGAATCCGTAAACGAATTATAAAAACCACGATGAATTCTTCCACCGTCAGGTAAAAGTTCTGAAGTAGTAAAAGATGCATTTAGATCAGTAATTACATCGTTTAAACCATGGTTCAGACGAGTACCATGGTAAGCTATTGTTATTTCTTTATCTTTTATAAAAACATGACCAGCATCTTCTTCGAAGCTATTACCAAATAGAATGATTTCATAACCTTTGCTAATAAGTTCAGCTCTGGTTTTATACATTTTTTCAGGGGATGGAATAATTTCATAACCTTCCTTAGTAACTTCAAATCCAGTTTTGTATACTTCTTCAGCTAAGGTGTTGCATCTTTTTTCACTTAACTTATTGTCGTCATCACCATAGCTTATTTTAGAGAAATTACTCATTTCTAATAATTTCTCTTTATTAAACCCTGCAATTTCTACAATACTTTCATCTATCTGGTGAGAAGAAGGTAAAGAATGTATTTCATTTGCGTCGCGAGGGTTTATAAATTCGTAATCTTCAATAATCTCAAATGCATCGTCTTTTTCTATGTTGTCCCCTATTAAAGAAGAGTTTGATTGTTCAGCATTGTCTAACCTTGAGCTTACATCACCTACACTAGTGTTTGTGGTAAACCAATTGCGTAAAAAACTAAAATCCATAACTACCTCAATCTACTATCAGCTAAACAATTTATTTAACTATAATGTAGATTGATATTATTGTCAATAGTATTTTTCATAATTTATTTTTTTTAACATAGCTATAGTTTCTTTTCCTTTCAATTACTATTGTTAGAATAAAAAAATTTTACTTCCATAGAATAAATAGTAGAGTTATAATGCACTAGCAAGCGAACCTCTGTGCTAAATTTTGGTTAATATACACGTTGAGCGTATTAAGAAAGTTGCTTTTAAGGTATTGCATTTTACTTTTATTTTCGTTATAAGGTTGCTTTAAGTTGAATTTTCAACATTTTTATACTATTTACATTTAAGATATGATTTCGAAATTTTTTGGGGGCACTTCATGAAAAAATCTATTTATACTAGAACTGCTCTAGCTTCTCTATTAACTTTATATTCTTTCAGCGGCTTTGCAGCTGACTTTCCTGATGAGAGTATGAAGGAAATAAAAAAGCAAGAGAGCACAAAAACTTCTGGAAAAACAGAAGTTATGAAAACATCAAATAAAAAACTGAAAGAAAAGATGGACAGAATATGTAATGCTGATCCAAGAAAAAAAGCTGAAGAGCTTAAGAAAAAAGAGGAGCTAAGATTAGCAGCTGAACAGAAGAAAAAAGAGGAGATCAGGCTAGCAAATGAGAAAAAAGCAAAGCTTATAGAGGATTCAAAAGCGAAAGCTCTAAATGCTAAGAATTCTAATATAGAAAAAGGTAAAGTTTCAAAAACTAAGGCTTCTAAAACTAAGAATGCTAAAGTTGAAGCTAAAGATGTAAAGAAGGATGTAAAAATTGTTAATCAAAATACAGAGGAAAAAGGTAAGGCAAGTCCTGTTGTTTCAGTTGGTGGAGTTGATATTATCGATACCAATCAAGGGCAAAGTAATTTAAGAATAACTTTTGGTGGTGTTGTTGATTCTCAAGGTCATGGTAAGCCTGGGATCATTGGTGATGAGCGTTATAACATTATGCCAGGAAAATCTACAGGTTATTTTAACAATGTTCAAGATAAAATAAAGGGAGCAAACCCGGTATTTCCTGAAGGAATAGGAAATATTGGTGATTACAGCGAAAGCATGGGCATGATTTCAGATGCAATATTGCATTTAAGAGCTGAAAACAAAAATGAAGATTTAGGACTTCTTTATGGTGCTGATGTGCAATTTCATGTCCCAGTTACTGAAGGTAAGGGAGCATCACAAGGTGTGAATGCTGCAAGGGGCAGAAGTGCACATGTGTTTTTGAGTTCAAAGTATGGTGACGTGAAGCTTGGTTACCAATTTGGTCCTGAGGCTCTGATGAGACTTGATGCAACAAGAATTGCAACTGTCGATGGGGCTGCAGATAGCGACTGGTTCAGAAAAGTGAATTTAGAAGGAAGTGCTGCAAATTTTCCATTTTACGTAACACCACGTCTTTACACTGAAAGCTTCTCGAGCGAGAGTGAAAAACTCTCCTTCCTTATGGCAGGGAAATACAACAAAGATGTTATGACTACACTGCCGTTTAGAGCTGCTTACTACTCACCAAATTATATGGGTGCAAGATTTGGTATTAGCTACTCACCTCGCTATGATAGTAGTTTATTTATTGTGAAGGAGGGTAATGATATAAGACATGTCGGTCCAGACTATGAGCACATAGTAAGTGCTGGCGTATCATATGAATATGACTTTGATAAACACAAGGTGAAAGTTAAAACTTCTGCAGTTGGTGAATATGGTCAAGCGAAAAAACCAAGTAAAGATAAGCATCTTTATAAGGAATTTGTAGAGTACAATGACCTTATGGGTGTTAATTTGGGTGTAAGCGCTGATTATAAGATTAATGAAGATCAAGGAGTAAAATTTGCTGCCTCTTTTGCATACTTGAGCAAATCTGGTCAACCAAAGAGTATTAAGGAATTCGACTCTCATTCAAAAGAATATAAAGATACTACTGATCTTGTTAGAAAAGATGGCTTAAAGCAATTTAATGAACAGGATACAATGTACTGGACTGTAGGAGCTGGTTATCAACATGAGAATGTCTACACAAGTTTGACATACTTTGGTAGCAGAATGAATGATGGAGATATGCTTCATGATGGTGCACTTGGCGTTCAATATGATCTATCTCCTGCATGCAGTAAGAGCAAATTTGTTCCTTACGCAGCTCTTCATTATTTTATGACTGATGAAAAAGGTGCGCTGAAAGATCAAAAGAATGTTGATGTACCTTCTAACCAAGGAGTTCTTTTGCTCACTGGTGTGAAGTTTTCTTTCTAATCAGCTAGTACACACCACATTAAATGTGGTGTGTATCTTATTTGTTAGTGTTTATTTGTTGATCAAATAAACATATGGTGTCCTCTCTCCTGTCATCCCAGTGCGTGACACTGGGATCTAAGTTATATGCAAAATTATCACGTTTACATACTTGCAAGCAAGAATAATCGAACTTTATATACAGGTATAACATCAAATCTGATTAAACGAATCTGGGAACATAAGAGTAAAGTAATTCCTGGTTTTACATCAAAGTATAACGTACATAAATTAGTTTATTTTGAAGAATTTCAAGATATAAATTCAGCTCTTAATAGAGAAAAACTTTTAAAAAGTTGGAAAAGAAAATGGAAGACTGATTTGATCGAAAAGGAAAATCTAAGTTGGATAGATTTATATGATAACATAGTCAGGTAAAATTAGATCCCAGTGTCACGTACTGGGATGACACCCTATGGTTACTGGAATGACACCCTATGGTTAACTGGGATGACACTCTATAGCTACTCAGATGACGGGAAAAGAACACACTGGCTTATCTACTAGCCGTATAGCTACTTTCAAATTCAATCAATTAAACAGGAGGCCCCTATGCAAACCATACTAAAAAATCACTTGGCTGGAGAATTACTTACCACCGCTACGTACTGGAAATTAAAGCTCGCAGGTGGAGAAGTAATGGGATTCACTGACTATGATGAAGATTTAAATATTGATAATATACTCTATAAATCTTCAAGTGGGTTTACAGCCAGTAGTATAATATTAAACAGCGATTTAAAAACTGATAATCTAGAAATTGAAGGGATATTAAATAGTGGTGATATTAAAGAAGAAGATGTTTTATCAGGAAAGTACGACTTTGCAAATATTGAGATATTTCTTGTGAATTATAAAGACTTGACCCAGGGGACAATGAATCTACATTCAGGAACTTTTGGTAAAGTGACATTAAGTAGTGGAAGATTTATTGTTGAAATTAGAGGGCTCTCAGCAAAGCTTGAGAGAAGCATAGCAAAATTATACTCTCCTGCATGCAGAGCACAATTTTGCGATGATAAATGTAAAGCCGATACTAAAAAATTTAGTAAAATAAGTACAATCACTAAAGTAATAAATGAAAGAAGATTTGAAGACACGAATTTAACTGAGAGTGACGAATATTATAAGCACGGAGTAGTAAAATTCTTTGGCTCAACAGCATTTGAAGGTGTAGTAAAAGAATATAAAAATAAAGTAGTTACGTTGTTTACTTCGCCTCCATACCAAATTTCTGCTGGGGATAAATATTCAATACTCGCAGGTTGCGATAAAACATTTCCAACTTGCAGAAGCAAGTTTAACAATACTGTGAATTTTCGTGGTGAACCCTATATACCAGATTTTTATATTGTTTAGCAGTACAATTTTCAATATTATGAATAAGCATGGAAAGGTGGCTGAGTGGTCTAAAGCACACGCTTGGAAAGCGTGCACATATGAAAATATGTCGGGGGTTCGAATCCCCCCTTTTCCGCATATTACTTCTAGAATGGTATAAAACCCTCGGTCGCGCGCACAACTCTATTCCTATAGTGAGTAGCTCCCTCTTATCTCATTTATATCATATTTTTAACTTACCCAATAACATAAATTACTTTAGCTATGCTATCAATAGCATTGCTTTAAAAAGAGTGCCCATATTTTCAGTCAACCTTAAGAATTCACTAAAGATCCTATTCTTTTGTTCATCACTTGCGCTTTTCATTAAAGCCTGGGTTCTTTCTTTTATGCCAAAAAGATACAAAAATTCTCTTTGAGTTAAAATCTCGCAATCTACGTGTTTTAATGAATCTTTTAATGCTTGAAAGTTCACAAGTGCAGTAATATCACTATTACCAACATTCTCAAGAAAATTAGCATACTTATGTTGTTTTATCGATTGCAAAGTGCTCTTATATGCGGGGTATACATAACCGTAATCTATAATCAAAGCAGCTCCTTTATTATTATGTATCTTCTTCTCAAGTTTTTTTAATATTTCAACTCCAGTTGAACATATTTCCACCACTGCACCATCGAAACTCCCTGTCATGCAAGTAGCTGACACTGGAATCCATGATTCTTTTTTTCTGGATTCCAGTGTCACGCACTGGCATGACACCAAGAGACTGCCATCATCTTGTTTTGTCACCATATTTTCATACCACCCCTCATCACGATATACAAACTGATCTATCGGAAGAGCGTCAAAGAACTCATTTGCTAAAAAAATGGTTGGTTGTTCTGGTAGGTTGTCAATATCTTTGTGCCAATTAACACCTAAGCCTTTTAATTTTTCCTTTTGTATCTTCTGTAAAGTAGGGCTTATTTCAACTAAGTGGATCAACATTGAATTAAAAAAGCTGCTGTATTTTTTAGTGACTCTTATTATATCGTGAATGAGTGTTCCTTTGCCTGGCCCAAGTTCAACTAGAGAAAATTTTGATGGCTTTCCTAATTTTTCCCATGTATGCATTATCCAAACTGCAATTACTTCACCAAATAATTGGCTAATCTCAGGTGCGGTAGTAAAATCACCATCCTTACCAAGTGGTGATTTACTCATATAATAGCCGTATTTTTCATGGTACAAAACGGCATTCATGAAATCACTGATGGATATTGATCCTTGACTTTTGTCAATTAATTCGTGTATATAAGTAAGCATGTTATTAATAAATGTTTAACTATAGCGTGCCATAATATAAAATAGTAGAATATTTATATATATAGTATAAACTTAAGTTTATGAGTAATAGTGCTTCAGTTATGGACGACAAAAACACCGATTATGTTGCCCTTATACCTCAAGATGATAGTATTGAATACAAATTTGAAGAAGCTGTCAATTTTATAGAAAACAAGGTTATAAATGCTGATGGACTAACTTTAGCGGAAGTGTTTCAAGTGCTAGTTCAAATGCTAGATGGTGATCTAGCATTGGTAAAAAAAGTACTAGCATATGCTAATATTATGGCAAAGCATGGAATGAAGGTAGCAAAAGAGTCGCAATTAAGCAGAGCTGATGTTCGCCGAGCTTTGGAAGGTAAAGAAAGTGTTGTCAATAGACAAGATTTTATAAAGAAACCACCTCTTCCACCTGCTATAAAATCGACCAAAAAGAAAAGTAGAGGTCTTTAGATGGCTGAATCTATAAAAAAATTTACTGTACAATGTGACTTCAAAGGGCAAAGTTCACCTTTTGCAATATATATAGGAAATCCAAAAAGTGATGCTCATCCAATTCATCATCAAGATTCTTGGCTTGTAAAAGAACGTGGAGGGAATATCCCTAATAAAGTAAAAGAAAGTCTACAAAAATTATATAAACTATCTCAAGAAAATGGAGTCTCTTTCTCAGAGCTATGCGCGTATGCCATTACTGTGGTTAGTAATAATGATAAAAAAAGTGACGACAAGCAGTGAGATAGTTTAATCCCTCAATATTTCATTTATAGAGACTTTCGATCTCGTCTTTTCATCCACTTTTTTTACTATGACTGCACAATAGGTTGAAATGTTATTTTGAGATGGAATAGACCCTGGTACCACTACAGAATAAGGTGGCACTTCGCCATAAAATACCTCGCTAGTTTCTCTATCAATAATCTTTGTTGATGCTCCAATAAACACACCCATGCCAAGGACTGATCCTTCTCTCACTACCACACCCTCGGCTACCTCGCTACGTGCTCCAATAAAGCAATTATCTTCTATAATGACAGGTGAAGCTTGAATAGGCTCAAGGACTCCACCTATTCCCACTCCACCGGAAATATGGCAGTTTTTTCCTATTTGCGCACAGCTACCAATCGTTGACCAGGTATCTATCATTGTTCCTGAATCAACATATGCACCAACGTTGATAAAACTTGGCATTATAACAACATTTGTACTTATATAAGCAGATCGGCGGACAAAACACCCAGGAACTGCTCTAATTTTTAACTGGCGAAATTTCTCCTCATTCCATTCACTAAATTTGTTACCGATCTTGTCAAACCAGCAATTGGTATTGTCTATTATTTTGTTTTCTTCAGTGAGAAAATGTAATAATATTGCCTGCTTTATCCACTTATGTACTACCCATTCTCCACTTGATAGCTTTTCTGCTACTCTAATTTTGCCACTATCAAGGAACTCAATTACCTCTTTAATTGCTATTCTTGCTGCTTCCTTTAGGTTACAGTCATTAAATTTTTCTCTATTTTTCCAAATATTTTCTATCTCACTTTGTGTTTTTTTTAGTTGCAAACCTTCCATTTGTTATATATATTAATATTAAATTTATAGCTCTGTATCATTTGAGCTTGTTACTACTTTATATGTAAGTACTATGAAAATACAATGTAATAGTTGTGCTAAAACTTACTTAGTATCTTCTGAGCAAATTGGTGCATTTGGAAGAAAGGTAAAGTGTACGAACTGCAATCATATATGGCATGAACATCTAGAAGAAGCGTCAAACAAATCGCACTCTGTTAATATACAGGAAAAAAAAATTAGTGGAAGGAATTTTTTACAAAATCTAGCATTTACCACTCTAGCTTTTGCAACAGCTACAGGGTTATGCGTCGTAATTGCTAATGGCATCTTTCCTAGAGAGATGAACAAAGCATACAAAACGATCAGTTCATATAAGGATTCAATAAGCTATAAATTAGGGTACAAAAAAGAACAAACAGAAAATCCAAATGTAAAAAAACTTGTTGTAAATAAGTTTTATCAAGACTACCTTTTTTTATCTAATTTAAGATCTAGTTAAATAGGCATAAACCATCGCCGATATCGGTATCCAGTTCCTATAGCTACTCAGATGATGCAAATAGTATTAGGGTGACAGAGTTTTAAAAATAAGTTATTTTTTAGTAAAAAACAGCTCATGAGGATTAAAATTGCACCTTCTATACTTTCAGCAGACTTTGCAAAATTAGGAGAAGAAGTAAGAAAAATTAGCGATTTAGGTGTAGATTACATACACATAGACGTTATGGATGGGAATTTCGTTCCAAATATTACAATTGGTCCTAGCGTTGTCTCTGCAATACGTAAATGTAGCAATCTTCCTTTTGATGTGCATTTAATGGTCAAATCTCCTGGTAACCACATTGAAAGCTTTATAAATGCTGGTGCTGATATTATCACTGTACATGCAGAAGCAGAGATACACCTTGAGAGGTTGATAAGAAAGATAAAGTCATACAAAAATGTAAACGACGTAAAAAAACCGATTCAAGCTGGAGTCTCAATTGTTCCTTCAACTTCCCCAAGTGTGCTTGAATACATAATACATGAGCTAGATATTGTGCTGATTATGACAGTCAACCCTGGCTTTGGAGGGCAGGAATTTATTCATTCACAGTTGAACAAGATATCTACTATAAAAAAAATGATACAGGAGCGTAATCTTAAAACACAAATTTCAGTAGATGGTGGAATTAACTTTTCTAACGCAGCTGATATAATAAAAGCAGGTGCTGATATTTTAGTTGCGGGATCGGCGATATTCAAGGCTGAAGATATTAAGAAGGCCGTAAATGATCTTAAAAATCCATCGTGGTAATCCTATATAGCTAGTGCAGCCCTACGTCATACCGCGATTCATTCGCGGTATCTCAGCCGCCAACACGTAGCGGAATGTTGGCAAACCTAAGATCTTTAGCTAGTTAACACAAATTATTTCTATTATCTACCAATTTGAAAAAGTCTCTGGTCCAAGTAGTTAAGCTACTTGGATGACAAGAGGTAACGCAAGAAGTTGACTCTTAATAAAAGCCTGATGATGAATCATTATTACCAAATTTCGGCCTATTTCTGTTGCTGAAACCAGAACGAGGACGAGAAGGCTTCTTATGGTAACTTCCTCCAGGTTTTCTATTAAATGAATTATTGTAATAATTATCCCTGTCATTTGGACCATCTTTCCTTTCCTCGTTGTAAAGCTCACCTTCAAAAAACTCTCCCGTCTCTTGATCAACTCGACGTCTTGACAACTTTGGACATCCACCTTTTTCGAAGTCAATTACTAGTGCTTTGAAAGTATCATCTTGTTTAAGTATGCTCTCTATAGAATCTATGTGTTCATTAGCTACTTCACTTATGTGCATTTTTCCTTTTCTGCCATTAAGAAATTCAAGCTCTACAATAGACTTCTCTATTTTTACAACTTTGACATCAACTATAGAACCTTGTTCTAGTTCTGTTATTGAATCAATCATCATACTCTTTGCAATTTCAGCTTCAGTGCCACTCGTGGCAAAAACAGAAACTTTACCATCATCTCCTATTTCAATTTTTGCATTACTTCTTTCACACACACTGCGTATATTTTTTCCTTTAGCACCAATAGCTGCAGAAATTTTGTCTTTATCTATGTAAAATGATAACATCCTTGGTGCATGGTCTTTGACGTCATCACTGTGTTCTGAAATCACTGCATTCATTTTTTCTAAAATATGTAATCTTCCAGCTTTTGCCTGTTCTAAAGATTTTTCAACAATTTCAAAGCTTATACCAGAAATTTTCATATCCATTTGTAGTGCCGTAACCCCTTCACTAGTTCCTGCTACTTTAAAGTCCATATCACCAAGATAATCTTCATCACCCAATATATCGGAAAGTATCACATACTCGTCTTTATCTTTAATAAGGCCCATAGCAACTCCAGCAACAGGGGCCTTTATTGGCACACCCGTATCCATTAAAGCAAGAGAAGTCCCACAAACTGTTGCCATAGAAGAAGAACCATCAGACTCCAAAATTTCGGACACTACTCTTATTGTATAAGGAAATTCAGATTTATCGGGTAAAACAGGATGAATTGCTTTCCAAGCAAGTTTGCCATGACCGATTTCTCTTCTTCCTGGTGCACGTGCAGCAGAAGTTTCTCCAACAGCAAATGAGGGAAAGTTATAATGCAACATGAAATGCTCACGTCTATCCCCTTCAATATCATCCACAATTTGCTCATCTTGAGTAGTACCAAGAGCAGTAACAACCAGTGCCTGAGTGTTGCCTCTTGTAAACAGCGCAGAACCGTGAGTTCTGGACAGAATATCAACTTCAACTTCTATCTGACGTATCTCATCATGCTTACGACCGTCTATCCTTACACCTTTCTTCCTAATTATTTCACGTACTAAAGATCTTTCAAAGTTTTTTACTGCATACGTAATTAACTTTTCATCTTTTCCAGTCTCTTTAAGAGTATTCAATATATTCTCTCTGACCGCTTCTAGAGCTTGAACTCGCTCTTGTTTTACTGTTTGCGAATATGCTTTTTCAAAATCTTTACCGTATTTTTCGAGCTCTTGTGTTATATCTGATGTATCAACAGGAGCAAAGCTTTCAGGCTTATTGCCAACTGTATCAGCAAACTCTTTTATGAGCTTAATGACAGGTTTAAGGTGTTCATGGCCAAATTTTATTGCATTAAAAACATTTTCTTCAGAGAGCTCTTTCACTTCTGACTCAACCATTAAAATCGAATTTTCATCACCAGACAAAAACAGATCCAAGCTGCTTGCTTTCATCTCTTGAACAGAAGGGTTGAGTATATAGTTATTATTTTCATCACAACCAACTATCACTCCAGCTATAGTAAAGTGAAAAGGAACACCAGAAATCGCAAGAGCTGCAACAGCACCAATCAATGCTGGCACTTCAGGAGGATTGACTGTATCATAAGTTAATAGATTACACACCACACTAATTTCATCATGAAATCCTTCTGGAAAGAGTGGCCTTACACTCCTATCTATTACTCTTGAGATTAAAGTTTCTCTATCAGATGGCTTGCCTTCTCTTTTAAAAAAACCACCAGGGATCTTACCCATGGCATAGCTTTTTGCGATAAACTGCACATTTAAAGGTAGGAAATCAACGCTTTCTTCCTTCTTTTTACGTACAACAGTTACTAAAACAGAAGTATCACCGTAATTTACAACTACTGAACCATGAGCTTGGCGTGCTATTTTTC
This sequence comes from Wolbachia endosymbiont (group A) of Sicus ferrugineus, assembly GCF_947251515.1. Classification (NCBI taxonomy): domain Bacteria; kingdom Pseudomonadati; phylum Pseudomonadota; class Alphaproteobacteria; order Rickettsiales; family Anaplasmataceae; genus Wolbachia; species Wolbachia endosymbiont (group A) of Sicus ferrugineus. The sequence continues at coordinate 1,015,282 of NZ_OX366370.1, read as the reverse complement.
CTGTTTCTAAAGATAAGGCACGACCACCCCACTCTATAGATTTTTTTATAATTTTAAACATACTAAATTCCTCGATTATTTTCTAATGCCTAACTTCTCTATTAATTCCTGGTAGGCTTCATTACCAAATTTACGCTTTATATAATTTAAGTGCTTGCGTCTTCTACCTATCAATATAAGTAAACCACGCTTAGAGTGATGGTCATGCTTGTGCACTTTAAAATGCTCAGTTAAGTTACTGATCCTCTCGGTCAAAATTGCACATTGTACAAAAGATGAACCTGTATCATCTTCTTTAATTGCATATATATTTATCAAACTCTTTTTCTTTTCGGATGTTATCGACATCTAAACCTCATTTTAAATATTAAAAACACGAATAGGTTTCATACAATCATAAATAAAACTGCAGATTGCAATAGGTACACTACCCACTATCGTACAACAAATATCATAATTCTTTAAATTACGCAAGTTATTTAATACAATTTCCTGACCTTTTCTGATTTTCCCCGCATCTTCTGGGGAAATTTCAACTTTGAACATCGATCTTAAAGCCGATTCAATGGGAATGATGAAACTTTTTGCATTACTCCCTGTACCTTCTATTACTCCAGTATCACCTTTTGTTATCGGAGAGTAAGTTATTGTGTTTCTTTCAGCGAGCTGTTCAATTGTCACTGATTCGTTTTCTCTAAAGTCACCTACCATAGTTCTTCTTAATTTCGTAATGTGTCCAAAACAATTTAATGCAATGCCAAGATCCCGAGCAATTGATCTCACATATACACCACTACCGCACATCATAGAAAAATTTGCACTATTATTTATGGTGTCCACAGATATCAATTTCAGTTCATGTATTTTGACTTGTCGGGGCTTTATATTCACCTTTTGCCCACTTCTTGCCAATTTATACGCCCTTGCTCCTTTTATTTTTATTGCTGAAAATTGAGGAGGAGTCTGCTTGATCTCACCAATAAAATTTTTAATTGCACAATTTATTTGACTATATTGAGGTTCTATAGTGCTAGTTCTAATGATATCACCATACAAATCATCCGTGGTTTTTTGTTCACCCCATTTTATTGTAAAATCGTACGCCTTTAAGTCACAAGATAAATACGGTATAGTTTTCGTTGCCTCGCCAAGAGCAATTGGCAATACACCTGAAGCTAAAGGATCAAGTGTTCCCAGATGACCAGCTTTCTTAATTCCAAAGATCTTTTTAACTTGGGTTACAGCTTGTGCAGAACTAATTCCTATTGGTTTATCAAGATTCAGCCAGCCGTGTATCATATGTGAATTATATACAGCTGATGACAGTTTAGGAAGCAGCTTGAAATATATACTTCAAATGATAATGTAAAAAATGGCTTGACCAACATGCATTATTAACATATACTTAATCTTTTTATTAGCCTTATTTAAGGGGACTATTATGACTACAGATAAAGATCAAACTATATGGAAGTGGGAAAACACTGCACCCATAACAAAAATGAGTATTGAAATTGCAGTTGCAGCTGCATCTTCAGCGGGAGCAATAACAGCAATATTAATTGCCACTAAAGTAATTGCTGGGCCTGCATCTTTAGCACTTGTTGCTAGCCCTGCTGGAATTGCAGTTCTATTTATTGCCGCTGTATATTTTGCTGCAGCAGCTTATGTTTCATATCAGCAAATGCATAAGAATGAAGGAATAAGAGCGAACAGTACAAATGGTAAGGATGGTAAAGACGCAAACTTTGCTGCTCTTGTTGGTGATGTGTTAAAGAGTGGTACAATTGTTGAAGAAACAGTTAAAAAAGAGGGCGAGAACGATGCTCAGCAATTATTCCTGACGCTTCCAATTGCTGATTATAAAGTACTAACAAAAAATAATGCATCAATTCATGTATTATTAAAAGATGGAAAAACTGTTAAATTTCAGCACGTAGCTCCTAAAGTTCAAGCTACTCAATATAAAGTGAAATTAATTAGCGTAGGTGGTAAAGATCAGCTTGCTGAAATGAAAAAAGAGTTAGATATGACTGATGATTCTAAGTCATTAAAAGTTGCGGTGAGTAATGAAGCTTTGGAAGCTTTAAAAGGTAAAGTAGCAACTAACTTAGCAGATGTTGCATTAGAAAATGCTATATCAAACGCTAAAAAAGTTTAAAGTTAATGAAAGAAGAGGTAGAGGTGGTTCTGCCTCTTTTTTTTCATTTGAGAAGAGTTACGGTAATCTATCCCACATCTCAACTACATCCTTACTAAACTCTATTATCTCTACTTTTTTAAATTGGTAACAGTTGTTGATGGATTGAATTCCTAAATTCCCTATAAAGGGGATGGCATCATTACCTAAAATTTTACCACTGCGGCAGATTATCAACCTGTCGATTAAATTACACTTTAATAGTTCTGTAATTAACACTCCTCCGCCTTCGACTAATAATCTTGTTATACCAATTGCTGAAACAAGTTTTGATGCCATGTCTTTTAGGCAGACTTTGCCGATAACATCAGGTTCCGATGTCATTCCAGCGCGTGACAATGGAATCCAGTTTTCATTATGCAATTGCTTGGTTGCAATTAAGTTTTCTGGATCCCAGTGTCTGGGCACTGGGATGACAGGAGAAGGCGTTGGAACGACAGGAGAGTGTGTTGGGGTGACGGAAGAGTGAGCTGGAATGACAGGAGGTTTGTGATTTGAATTGACTATCAAATAATTAATGTCTTTTATTTTTCTCTCTACTTCCTTATTTGTGATTACCCAAGTTATTACTTTATCTGCAGTCTTTGCAATATTTTGCTCTTCCTTCAATTTTGCTTGGCTATCTATAATTAGCCTTATTGGCGATCTACTTCCGAGTCCTGGTAATCTGCAAGTTAAGAGTGGATCGTCATTAATGAGGGTATTGCTGCCAATCATAACTGCATCATATTTTGCTCTAAGCTCATGTATCCAATTTCTCGTATCTTCACTTGTTATCCATTTGCTATCGCCTGTAAATGTTGCGATTTTCCCGTCAAGAGTTGTTGCGATTTTGCAAGCTATAAATGGTCTATGTAATTCTTTAGTGGTGAAAAAACCGACATTCAGTTCTTCTGCCTTTTTTTGCATAATACCTTGCTCAACTTCAATTCCTGCTTCTTTCAGAGCTTTAATGCCTCCACCTGAAACTCTACTATCTGGGTCAATAGTTGCAATTACTACCCTTTTTACACCAGCTTTTATGATTTTTGCAGTGCAAGGCCCTGTGACTCCGTGATGACAACATGGCTCAAGAGTGATATATACAGTTGCACCATGAGTTGAATCTTTAGTGTTTTGCAAAGCGACTACCTCTGCATGCGGACGTCCACCGATCCCTGTATATCCCTCACTAATAATTGTACCATCCTTTACAATAACACACCCGACAGCAGGATTTGGTGCAACATTTCCAAGATTCTTTTCTGCAAGCTTTAATGCAATTGACATGAAGTGATCATCTGTCATTAGAAAGAAGTCATTTCATAGGAGGTATCAAAAATTCTTCTGTGCTCGTGTATGGCAAATCTATCTGTCATACCTGAGATATAGTCACATATTATTACTGAACGCTGAGATTCACAAGCGAGTTTGCTCCACTCTGTGGGAAGTAATCCTGGGTTTTCATAAAAACATTGAAAAAGTTCCTGTATTATGCGTTTTGCTTTGTTCATCGTTCTACTCAGTTTATAGCTTCTGTATATTTTCTCCATGTTGAATCTTTTCATTTCTTTTGTAGCATTCGCAACTTCTGGTGAAAATGTGACTAGCATTTTATTTAGACTTCTTACGTCTTCTACGCTTTTTATTTTGTGATCTTCAATATTTCTTTCAGTCTGAGAAACAACATCACTTATCATAGTTCCTATAGTTCCACTCAGTGATTCATGTATGAGTTTGCTCTGAGGTAATTCTGAATATCTGCTCCTTATGTCTTTAAACATTTTTTCAATTAAAGGAACATTCAGCAAATCTTCGATGGTTACTAAATTCGCCCTGAGTGCATCATCAAGATCGTGAACACTGTAAGCAATATCATCGGCAATTGAAGCAACTTGCGCTTCAATGCTTGAAAATTCTTCAAGTTTTAGATCATATTTTTTGTTGTATTCTAGCAATAGCTGATTATTTGTGTGAGATACTGCATTCTGACCAAGTAAGGGACCGTTATGTTTTGCAACCCCTTCAATCACCTCCCAACTTAGATTCATACCATCAAAGTCAGCGTGTTTTTGTTCGAGGTAAATTAAAATCCTTATAGCTTGAACATTATGATCAAACTCATACTTCTCGTTATCAAGATTCAAATCTTGAACTGATTTCTTTAGAGCATCTTCACCTGCATGACCAAATGGAGGATGACCAAGATCATGTGCGAGCGCTATGCATTCAGTGATATCCTCATTTAAGCCAAGTCTACGCGCAATGGACCTTGCAATTTGTGCAACTTCAAGGCTATGAGTAAGCCGAGTGCGATAGTAGTCGTGCTCATAATTGATAAAAACTTGTGTTTTGTACTCCAATTTTCTAAATGCATTAGAGTGAATGATACGGTCCCTATCACGCTGAAAGCAGCTGCGATTCTCATCTTCTGGCTCTTTGAAGTATCTCCCTTTTGTTTTGCTTGGAAAACATGCATAATTTAATAGAAAATTATTGTTTGACATGTAAAATTTCTACTATAATAAGTTATCAATAATAAACGGTGGTTACTATGTCAACAAATTACAACATCAACTTAACTGATAATGCACTAAAAAAAATCCACTCTCTTGCAGAGCAGGAAGGGGATAATAGTTCCGTTTTACGGGTTGCAGTTTCAGGTGGTGGATGTTCTGGCTTCAAATACAATTTTCTTATGGATCAAATGAATAAAAATCTATCTTTGGATGATGAAGACGATGATTACGATGATGAGTTTGATGACGAAGACGAAGATGATGATTATGAAGAAAGCAAGGACTATAGAAGCTACTCCAGTTTTAGCGAAAAAGGCAAAGATATAGTAATTAATGATGAAAATGGCAATCCTGTATTAATGGTTGATAATTGTTCAGCAAAATTTTTAAATAACTCAGTTATAGATTATACTGAGGATCTCAGTGGTTCTGGTTTTCAAATAAAGAATACCCTTGCTAAGTCTCAATGTGGTTGTGGTAACAGTTTTTCGGTTTAATTATTACCAAAATTTAGATGCCTTCTGGGTCTTTTAAACATGGGTGATAATGTAGCTCTAGAACTAACTTCTGTAGATAAAAGCTTCAAGGACAATTCTGCTGTTGTAAAAGACATCAACCTAAGTGTCACAAGAGGGCAAGTAGTAGCGCTGATTGGCAATTCAGGTGCAGGAAAAACAACTATATTGCAAATCGCAGGCTTGTTGGACAAGCCAACTTCAGGTATAGTTACGATAGATGGAATAAATTGCACACAAGCCAATAATAAGCATAAAACCCATGTAAGAAGAAATTTTCTTAGTTTTGTTTATCAATTTCACTATTTGTTACAAGAGTTATCGGTGTTGGAAAATATTATGCTTCCTCAACTCATTGCAGGAAAAAGCAAAGCTGAAGCAAAAAAAAATTCGCAAGCAATGTTGGAAAAATTTGGTCTGGAAAACAAAGCAAGTAGCATGGTATCTGAAGTTTCGGGTGGGGAAAGGCAGAGAGTTGCAATTGCAAGAAGCATTGTAAATTCTCCAAAGCTTTTACTTGCAGATGAGCCAACAGGAAATTTAGATCCAACAAATTCTTTTAACGTGTTTTTACTGCTACATTCATACGTAAAGGAAAATAACAGCTCTATGCTTATAGTAACGCACAATCATCTCCTTGCAGAAAAGGCAGACTGCATTTTCCAATTGAGAGATCGATCATTAGTGAAGTTGTGAATAGGAAAAATAGCACAATTTAAAACTACCTATGCTTTATACTTATCTAACCAATGATCATTAACAGAGTACAACTCGCATGAAACGCTTTCATTGCTTTTTATACACGGACTTTTTAACTTACGCTGTTTACTTAGGGAACACCCCGATAACATAAACACAGCTAAAACAAAAAATAATAGCTTTTTAAACATAACAAAACCTTTTTATTTATATTACTACACTCATTTCTCTTGTTTGTAAAGGTTAGGCATATTCTTTTACCCTTACCTCTTTTTTGACCTTTTGAGAAGAAATAGCTGCACTGTTTAAGCGCAGTTTTATATAACCATCTACGATTTGAGTCACTTCCTCTTCTTTATCCCTTAGAAAGTGATTAGTATCGTCTATTATATGGTATTTCATGTGATCACTTTTTACTGAATTTATTAACCTTTTTGCTAATTCTGTTACATCGCTTTCTTCTGAGATTGTATCGTTACTGCTTTGTATTATAAGCCCAGAAACTGGACAGGGAGAAAGAAAAGAAAAATCGTACTTAGTTACCGGAAGAGAAAGAGCAATAAAACCCACTATCTCAGGGCGACGCATTGTTAGCTGCATAGCCACCCATGCTCCAAAAGAAAAACCAGCGATCCAAATTGGAACGTTGCTAGGATTATGTTCCTGAAGCCAATCAATAGCTACCGCAGCGTCAGTTAATTCTCCTATACCCTTATCAAAAGTTCCGGTAGATTTTCCCACACCACGAAAGTTAATTTTCAATGCAGAGAAATTGTTATCGATAAAAGACGTATATATACCATGTACAATTTTACTACCCATATTACCACCATATTGAGGGTGATGATGTAAAACCAGCACAACCGGCACGTTGGCATCTTTGCTTTGGTGGTATTCACCTTCTATCTTTCTTGTTGCATTATTCAAAAAAACTTCTACCACGGTAACTCCTAATAAAAACCTGCTTGACAGGTATTGATGACATGAATTATTAATTATGTATTAATTTCGCTGTTTTTGCAATAAATTTTTTATCGTGTTAAAGCTAACGTACATAGTTATGGCTATAGTTGATGGTAAACTTATTTAAGTGACAGATGAGTCCATTCTCTTTAGAAAATAGTGGTTACGTATATGCTGATTACAATGCAACTGCTCCAATTAGTGAGAATGTAAAAAAAAGTATATTTGAGGTCTTGTTAAAACAAACGCTCAATCCATCATCACTACATAAAAGAGGACAAGAAGCGAGGAAGATTCTTCAGAATGCAAGAGATAACATACGTGATGCTCTTGGTGTTCCAAGTGATAAAGAAATAGTTTTTACGTCTGGTGCGACTGAAGCGAATAACCTTGTTATGAGAGGAATAGCAGGCTATCTGCATGTAATTTCAGCTATAGAGCATCCTTCAATTCTTAATTCTGCATGTAATCCATATATAATACCCGTTAATCAGGAGGGCATTGTTGACTTTTTAGAGCTAGAAAAAATTCTAAGCGAACTTAAAGGAAACAAAGCAATAGTTTCAGTTATGATGGCAAATAACGAAACCGGAGTTATTCAGCCTGTTAAGGAAATAGCTGAAATAGCACACAAATTTGGAGCAATTTGCCACACTGACACTGCTCAAAGTGTTGGAAAAATTAAAGTTAATATGGAAGATTTAGGAGTGGATTTACTCACTTTATCCGCCCATAAATTTGGCGGTGTAGCAGGCAGTGGAGTTTTAATATTCAATAAAGAACTTGCGATAGAACCTATTATAATAGGTGGTGGACAAGAGAAGGGATTTCGTGGTGGTACGGAAAATATTGTTGCGATTGCAGGCCTTTCTGCTGCACTGCAAAATATTACAGACCTTCTATCAAAAATGGATGAAGTAAAGGAGCTACGTGATCAATTAGAGTGTGAATTATTAAATCTTGCCAGTGATATAAGAATCTTCGGTAAAAACTCTAAGAGGCTGCCAAACACAAGTTTTATTTATATGCCAGGAGTAAAGAGTGATGTGCAGCTCATGCATTTTGACTTGAATCATATTGCAGTTAGTAATGGTTCTGCATGTTCTTCTGGAAAAGTTGAGCCTTCCCATGTTTTGCTTGCAATGGGGGCAACAAAAGAGCAAGCAGAGTGTTCAATTAGAATCAGTATAGGTCCAGAAACTAAACCACAAGACATAAAAAAAATAGTGGATTGTTGGTATAATATCTACAAGAAGAACACCTTGGTATAGATAATATGTGGTATCATGCAGGGAGCTATAAATTAGATGTAAAAACTTACTTGACACCCTTCGCCAGCCCCCTTATCATGAAACTGAAGCTATTTATTTATCTTCGCAATCTCTGCAGTGGATTAATGACAAAAAAACTTAATGTATTTGGCATAAATCATGCTTAATTTTTTGCACTATGTGCACCTCATGTCTTTATAAAACTTTAGGTTTCTACCTATACAAGCCGAAACGCGCTTATAAAGCGTTTAAGACAGTAAAAGACGTCAAATAGACAAGGGAGAATTTGAATACTAGCTACCCTAGGGTTTCTTTGCCTTTTTTTTCCATTCAGTAAATTTCTTAACGTTTATAATTTAGGTTAACTGCATTTAAAAGCAGCTAAATTGTAGCGTTTAAGACTTAAAAAACGCCATACTTGAAAGTATAATGTAAGTAACTAGCCAACCACGGGGCTTCTTTTGCCTTTTTTTTCGTTTGGTAAATTTCTTAATGTTTGTAGCTAAAGCAATTTAAGAGACCGAAAATGGTGTCATTCCAGTGCTTGACACTGGGCACTTTAGACAATGTTACAAAAATAATATCATAGAATTCAATAGGATAATTCCTGGTGTACAGTCCCAGAGTGTGATGGTATGATAAAATATGAGAAAACAATACCATCAAAGGAGGAATTATGGGACCATACACCTAGAGGCTGTATTACAAGAATTTTGGGCAAACTTAGTTATGTGTAATATATTATCGCTTCATATGTGTGATGCACAAGGGCCTTGGAACCCAGATCAAATTACTGAGTATCGTTTAAATTTTTCAGTTTTATTTGGTGTAATGAGGCAGAAACTCTATCAAGTACTTATTGCGCCAAAAAACTTTCAAGCCCTTTTTGATAGAGCAAGCATGCGTGCTAAAGTTAAAATTCGACCAGGGCAGCCACAATAAGGTAGATAAGCCCAAACGCCATCATGTTTTTAGGAGAGTTTGCTAATGGAGGCTCTTAGGTTGACGCCATTGGCTGAACGGATACCTCTTAACTTGACGCGTATGGTTTATTTAACACTCCCAACGGTTACAAATAATTCACCATTTCTTCTGGTTTCACTATCCTTTCAAACTCCTCCTCAGTGAGCAGTTGAAGTTTTGCTGCTGCTTCTTTTAGAGTGATATTTTCTTTATAAGCAAGCTTCGCTATTTTTGCTGCATTGTCATACCCTATATGCGTATTTAATATAGTGACCAACATTAACGACTGATTCAGTAAATCTTTTATCCTCTCTTCATTTGCCTTAATACCAACTACACATTTTTCTGTAAAATTTAAACTTGCATCAGCTAAAAGTCTTATAGACTGCAAAACATTGTAAATTATCACTGGCTTAAACACATTCAATTCAAAATGACCGTTTGAACCACTAATGGTCACAGCAACATGATTTCCCATAACTTGAGTGCACACCATAGTTACTGCTTCACACTGAGTTGGATTCACTTTACCTGGCATAATTGAAGAACCAGGCTCATTTTCTGGTAACATTATTTCCCCAATTCCGCATCTTGGACCAGAACCAAGCAACCTTATATCATTTGCAATTTTCATTAAACTGACTGCTACTGTATTGAGTGTTCCACTGAGCTCAACTAAAGCATCGTTTGCTGCTAGCGCTTCAAATTTATTGCCTGCTGAAGTAAATGGAAGATTAGTAATTTCTGCAACTTTGCTTGAAAAATCTTCAGCAAAACCCTTTTTAGTATTGAGTCCTGTGCCAACCGCAGTGCCACCTTGTGCAAGCTCGTATATACCACTTAAAGTTGATTTTACTCTCTCTATCCCCTTTTTAATCTGGGCTGCATAGCCAGAAAACTCCTGTCCCAGTGTTAGGGGCGTTGCATCTTGTAAGTGAGTACGTCCTACTTTTATTATATTTTTAAATTCCTGAACCTTATTATCCAGCACCTTATGCAATTTTTCAAGATTTGGAATAAGCAAGCAGTTTATTTGCTCTGCTGCTGCTATATGCATTGCTGTTGGAAAGGTGTCATTTGATGACTGACCATAATTCACATGGTCGTTTGGATGTATCGGAGATTTACTACCCAAATTACCACCTAAAATCTCTATTGCGCGATTGCTGATCACTTCATTCATATTCATATTAGTCTGCGTTCCGGATCCGGTTTGCCAAACAACAAGCGGAAATTCATTATTAAATTTGCCATCTATTACTTCCCTTGCGGCTGCGCAGATTGCGTCCCCTACCTTATTATCTATGCTACCCTGCTTCATGTTAACACGTGCTGCTGCAAGTTTTACTATTGCTAATGCTTTAATCAGAGGCTCTGGCATTTTTTCTGTGCCAATCTTAAAATTTTCTAAAGAACGTTGAGTCTGCGCTCCCCAGTAATGTTCACTTGGTACTTTTACTTCCCCTAAGCTGTCTGATTCTATTCTCGTTTTTCTATCCATATTTTCCTTCTTAGCGTCATGCAAACTGGTTAACTACATAATTTTTTCATGTCTACTTCTTGGTTAATTAAATCATACTAGATCCAAGTAGTCAAGTGTGACCTTACCCAGAAAAAGTAGAGAGAAAGTTAAGACGTTTTTGGAGTAAAATAAAACGTTTTTTCAAAATATGGCAAATAGAAGGGAATATACAGCAGGATTCAAATTAGAAGCTGCTAAGCTGGTTAAAGAAACAGAAGTACAAAAATAGCAAAAGATCTAGGCATAGATGGCAGTATGTTAAGTAAATGGGTAAGAAAATATGATGGAAAAATGTCAGAAGCATACGCATTTCCAGTCAAAGGCCCCTTATGACAAAGAGAGATTTGATTTACAGAAAGAGTTAGCAAAAGTAACAAGAGGAAGAGACATTTTAAAAAAAGCCCTGGCCAGTAAAAAAGAGTAAAATATTTTTTCATAAAAGAGCATAGTAAACACTATAAAGTGCAGTAATTATGTAGGGTTTTGAATGTATCTGCTAGTTGCTACTATAAGTGGACTACAAGGAAAATAAGCAGTAGAGAATCAGCAAATAAAAGCAGATATTCAAAAAAAGCTTCTAAATGTAGATATGGAGCTCCTAAAATTCATGCTGAATTGAAGGCTTTAGGTAAAAGTTGCAACTTGAAAACAGTGCAAATTATTATGCAGAAAAATGGTATTCGGGCTATATTGAGAAGAAAATTTAAAACTAATACCAATTCCCACTATACAAAGAACGGATAGACAATAATGGGAAAAAAGCCATACTAAAGTAAGTGAAGTAGCGAGGTATAAATGGCATTAAGATCAAAATTATTGGATGAAAAAGTAGTAGAATCAGCAAAAGAAATGCTGAAGAAAGTAAGGAACAATGTATATGTTTCAAAAAAACTAAATGCTGTAATTGCGGCAAAAAAGCATAGTATAACGGCTGTAGCAAAAATATATTGAATTTCAAGAAGCGCACTAACTTCGTGGATAAAACTCTTGAAATTTGGCAGAGAAGAAAAACTGTTTGCTCCTCCATCACGCCGTAGAAAAACTAAATTAAATCAGGCTCAACTACAGCAAATTGAAGCATGTATAGAAGAAAATCCTAATATTACCATTAAAGAAATGAGAATAAGAATCCAGGAAAAGTTCGGATTAAATATCAGCAAATCTACAGTACACCGCCATATGCAAAAGATGAAATTTTCATATATTACACCAAGACCAGTACACAACGTACAAGATAAAAGTAAACAAGAGGAATTCAAAAAAAAATCTCAATGAAGTTATTGGCAAGTATCCAGAAAAAGAGCTATTTTTCTTTGATGAATCAAGGTTTGGCACACATTCGAAAGTTGGGCATGGATGGTTTAAAAAAGGCACTAGGACTCGGGTTAAAATAAAATTAGGTAGGCATAATTTTTATCTCTACAGTGCAGTTAATCCTAAAAATGGAGAGAGTTTTAGCTTATTTGCACTAAATGTTAACACTGATTGCATGAATGTATTTCTTGAGCAAATGTCGCAATATCTAGGGACAAGAGAAGCTGTTCTTGTTATGGACTGTGCTAGTTGGCATAAGTCAAAAAATTTAAAGGTAGCTAAAAATATTGAGATTATATACCTACCTCCATATTCACCTGAACTCAATCCTGTTGAGAGGCTTTGGTTATACATAAAACAGAACATTTTGCGCAATAAAATATACGATACAATTGCTCTGCTTTAGGGTGCTTTGTGCAAATTTATTACTTCTCTTGCCAGCTCCACAATTAAACAACTCTGCAATTTCTCCTATTTGACTGACCAACAATGAGAATTGGTATTAGTAGCACTTCAACTTTACTGTTTCCGAAAGATGCAGAAGTTAGCTCTATTAGGCCACCCGTATCACAGTCATAAACCTTTCCTTTAGGATCTGCACCATATTTTAAAAGCAGTTCTACAAGATCAACGTCACCTCTTCTGCAAGCACTACCTAATATAACGTTAGGGTCTGCACGATATTGCAGTAATAACTCTATAATTTCGTTGTACCCCTTTTCAAATGCTGAGTATAGTGCAGAATTACTGTTGGCAAGAAGAGGGTCAGCACCGTACTTTAATAGCAACTCTACAACCTTGCTATTCCTGCGATAACACGCCCAGTATAATGTAGAATCACCGTTATCGTTTTTTATGTTCGGATCAGCACCATGTTTCAGAAGTAGTTCCGTAATTTTACTATCCGCATTACGGGGTAACCCAAACATAATATGGGCAAATAATGCAGTATCACCATTTTTGCTTTGTATATTAGGGTTAACACCATGTTTCAGGAGTAATTCTACAACTTCATCATAACAGCCACTACAAGCCTGATGTAACGCAGTGTCAACGTATTCGTCTTGTACGTTACAATTAGCACCATTTTCCAAGAGTAGCTTTATATAGCATTTCTCGTAATAGTACGAATAGGGTAAGATATGTGCTTATGGCTATGGTAGGACAGTAGCATATTATGCTCTGTTCGGATTATTGTGAAAAGAGCTATAATTTTAATGTTCCCCCCTTTAAGCACAGAAAGCATCAGTGCTGGACAGGCATATATATTATCATTAATATAGTCACCAAATTTCTCATCTTTACTGCTCTTGAACTTGGAAAAAAGTTTTTTCAGAAATGCTGTATTTCCCTCTGAGATAGCCTCATATAGATAAAACTTTAAATCTGCACGAGAATTAATTTCATCTAAATTTTCATCAGTCAGTTTTGTAACTTCTTCCGTATCTTTTCCAGTGAAAAGGTTATATACAGCACCTAATTCTTTAAATTTCTCCTCATTTTGTTTTTGCACATCCTTACTCGCACCTGAATGTTTATCAGGATGATATTCAAGGGCTAACTTTCTATATGCTACTGTAATTTCTCGTTCACTGGGGTTATCACCCTCACTAAAACCTAATATTTCTAAAGCTTCCTTTCTATTCACAATAAATCCCCTACCAAAATATCTTAAGTTAATTATAACCCAAGATTTCAAAAAGCAAAGCTTTTTATGTCAAACTGTGCCTGTTGCACAATTCCATAATTGTACAAACATTGTCTACAAGGAGGGTGTCATTCCAGCGTGTGACGCTGGCGACCCCTACCGTCATACCGCCGCGGCGCTAACAAGCAGCGGGATGACGATTGTCGTTTAGCTATAAAATTTAAGAAAATATTTAAGAAATTTACCAGATAAAAAAAAAGGCAAAGAACTCCCGTAGTGCGAGTTTTGACCCTATAATAATTTAAACTGACGCTGTAATAATGTGCTAACGCTTAAAATAAGCGCGATTTGGCTGAATGTAGAAAAAATAAAAAAGACATACAGCCGCTATAATTCTATGTAATCCGCTAATAAATACCCTAAGTTTTTTACTGAATTTTGTCATTGAGCCTGCAGGTCAAAAACAAGTTTTGAGTCATAAATACCCTTATTGTTATAATAAGGGGCCTGGCGGAGTTTGTCAAGGAAGTTTTTCGTTTCCACTGAATGACAATTGTGGCTTGGGAGGTAGTGCAAGAAGTCTACTGATGGCTTTCAAAGCAGTTGAGCTTAATTATTAGAGTAGTAATGTTTATTTTTATATTGACTATTGAGGTTTATTATTTTATAACTAAAAACTTAGTTATTTTAATGAGCTTGAGTTTATAACATATGCCTACGATAAATCAATTAATACGTAAAGGTAGATTAGGATTGACCCATAAGAAAAAGGTACCAGCTTTGGGAGAAAGCAACCCTCAAAGGAGGGGTGTTTGCACTAAGGTGTATACTACAACTCCTAGGAAGCCTAACTCAGCACTCCGTAAAGTAGCCAGAGTAAAAATTAGTGAGTATGGTGAAGTGACAGCTTATATACCTGGTGAAGGTCATAATTTACAAGAGCATTCTGTTGTTTTGATACGTGGTGGGCGGGTTAAAGATTTGCCAGGTGTGCGTTATCACATAATAAGAGGTGCCCTTGATCTGCGTGGTGTGCAAAATCGAAAGAAAGCTCGTTCAAAATATGGTGTAAAGAAATCTGGTTAAAGTTTATGGCTCGTCGGAATAAAGCAAAAAAAAGAGAAATAAGTCCTGATTCGCGTTATGGCAGTGTTTTGCTGATGCGTTTCATTAATACAATCATGAAATGTGGTAAAAAATCTACTGCAGAAAAGATTATCTATGACGCTTTGTCTTTAGCTGAAAAGAAAATAGGCGAAGGTGGGTTATCAATTTTTGAAACAGCGGTAGGAAATATTACTCCTTCTATAGAAGTGCGTTCTCGACGCATTGGTGGTGCAACTTATCAAGTGCCTGTTGAAGTTCGACAAGATAGAGCGATTTCTTTAGCGTTAAGGTGGATTGCTAAAGCAACTTCTGCTGCTCGAAAAAAGAGTGGAAAAACCACTGTTGATTGTTTGCAATCTGAAATACTGGATGCTTATAATAAACGCGGTGGTGCGTTTAAGATGTGCGAAGAAAAATATAAAATGGCTGAGGCTAATAAGGCATTTTCTCATCTTCGTTTTTAATGTTAGCTAATTAATTGTGATATGGAAATTGGGATATCTAAATACAGAAATATAGGAATAATGGCTCACATAGATGCTGGTAAGACTACCACAACAGAGCGTATTTTATTTTATACTGGTAAGCAAAATAGAATTGGTGAGGTGCACGATGGGGCAGCTTCTATGGATTGGATGGAGCAGGAAAAAGAGCGTGGTATTACAATCACATCTGCTGCAACAACATGTTTTTGGAATGATCATAGGGTCAATATAATAGACACTCCAGGTCACGTTGATTTCACTATAGAAGTTGAGAGATCTTTAAGGGTTTTGGATGGTGCAGTTGCTGTATTTGATGGAGTTGCTGGAGTTGAACCTCAATCTGAAACAGTTTGGCGTCAAGCTGATAAATATAGCGTTCCTCGTATCTGCTTTGTTAATAAGATGGATAGAATAGGGGCAAATTTTTATCGATGTGTTGATATGATAAAGACGAAGCTTGGTGCAGCACCTTTAGTCATTCAATTGCCAATAGGAAGTGAGAAAGATTTCAAAGGTATAATTGACCTTATTTCTATGAAAGCCATTATATGGCAAGAAGAAACGTTGGGTGCTAAATTTTCTTATGAAGATATTCCTTCTGATTTGCTTGACAAGGCTCAAGAATATCGAAATCTTTTATTAGATGCTGCAGCTGAGATGGATGATGAAGCGATGAATACTTACTTTGAGTCTAATGATCTGCCAGTAGATTTACTGAAAAAATGCGTGAGAAATGGAACCATCAAAGGAAAATTTGTTCCTGTATTATGTGGATCAGCTTTTAAAAATAAAGGCGTACAACCACTTTTAGATGGTGTGGTTGACTTTTTACCTTCTCCTATTGATGTTGATGTAATTGTTGGAACTGATCCTAAAGATTCAGAAAAGAAAATTGAGATCAAACCTTCAGAAAAAGAGAAATTCGTTGCTCTTGCGTTTAAAGTGATGACGGATAAGTTTGTAGGCAGCTTGACGTTTATTCGTATTTATTCCGGTAAGTTAAAATCCAAATCCGCTGTGTTAAATGCGGGAAAAAATGAGACTGAAGGAATTGGCAGAATGCTGCTTATGCATGCAAATAACAGAGAAGATATAAACGAAGCTAAAGTTGGCGATATAGTTGCCTTAGTTGGATTAAAGAGAACAATTACTGGTGACACTTTATGTTCACCTGATTTTCCTATATTATTAGAGCGTATGGAATTTCCTGAGCCTGTTATTGAAATTGCTGTGGAACCTAAAACTACTTCAGATCAGGAAAAATTAGGTGTTGCTTTAAATAGATTGGTTGCAGAAGATCCTTCTTTAAGAATGTCAGTAAATGCGGAGAGTGGACAGACTATATTGAAAGGCATGGGTGAGCTGCATCTTGAGATTATTGTTGATAGAATGAAGCGCGAGTTTAACGTTGAAGCTAACGTCGGTGCGCCTCAAGTTGCATATCGTGAAACTATCACTAAATCTGTTGAAATTGATTATACTCATAAAAAACAGTCCGGCGGTGCTGGCCAATTTGCAAAAGTAAAGATTATATTTGAACCTCTTGAGCCTGGTTCTGGGTTTCAATTTGAAAGTAAAATTGTAGGTGGTACAATTCCAAAAGAATATATTCCTGGTGTACAAAATGGTTTAGAGTTGATAAAAGAAGGAGGCATGATCTCTGGTTTTCCGGTTATTGATTTTAAGGCTACCCTTATTGATGGTGCTTTCCATGAAGTTGATTCTAGTCCTTTAGCTTTTGAACTTGCTGCTAAAGGTGCTTTTAAAGAGATGGCAAATAAAGCTGGTCCAAAAATGTTAGAACCTATAATGAAAGTTGAAATCATTACGCCTGAAGAGTATATGGGCGATATCATGGGCGATGTAAATAGCAGAAGGGGGCAAGTTTCAAGTATGGAAACGCATAATAGTAGCACTATAATTCTTGCTTTCGTACCTCTTGCGAATATGTTTGGTTATATAAATGTTTTGCGTTCTATATCTCAGGGAAGAGCTCAGTATAGTATGCATTTTTCTTATTATGAACAAGTACCACAATATGTGGTTGATGAGTTAAAGTTAAAGTATAATTAAGGTAATAATTATGACAGCAGTAGTGGAAGCATTTGGAAAGCCGCATGTAAATGTGGGAACAATAGGACATGTGGATCATGGGAAGACAACGTTAACAGCGGCAATAACAAAGCATTATGGAAATTTTGTAGCGTACGATCAGATAGATAAGGCGCCAGAAGAAAGGAAAAGGGGGATAACGATAGCAACAGCGCATGTTGAGTATCAGACGGAAAAAAGGCATTATGCACACGTTGATTGTCCTGGACATGCTGACTATGTAAAGAACATGATAGTAGGTGCAGCACAGATGGATGCGGCGATATTGGTAGTGTCGGGGGTTGATGGGCCAATGCCACAAACGAGAGAGCATATATTGCTAGCGAAGCAGGTAGGTGTTGGATATATCGTGGTGTATATAAATAAAGCTGATGTTGCTGATGCTGATATGATAGATTTGGTAGAAATGGAAGTGAGGGAATTGCTGAATAAATACGGATTTCCAGGGGATGAAGTGCCTGTAGTAGTGGGGTCTGCGTTGAAAGCGCTGGAGGATGACAGTAGCGAATATGGAAAGAAATCAATAGATAAATTGATGGAAAAGTTAGATGAGTATGTGGCGGTTCCACCAAGGCCTGTGGATTTACCATTTTTATTGCCAATCGAGGATGTATTTTCGATATCGGGGCGAGGAACGGTGGTAACAGGAAGGATAGAGAAGGGAGAGATAAAGACGGGAGAAGAGATAGAAATAATAGGTCTGAAAGCGACGCAAAAGACGATATGCACAGGTGTAGAAATGTTTAAGAAGTTGCTGGATAAGGGGAGTGCAGGACTCAATGTAGGAATATTGTTAAGAGGAACAAAAAGAGAAGAAGTGGAGAGAGGGCAAGTATTAGCAAAACCGGGGACGATAACGCCGCATAGAAAGTTTAGGGCGGAGGTTTATATATTAAAGAAAGAGGAAGGAGGAAGGCATACACCATTTTTTGCGAATTACCAGCCACAGTTTTATTTAAGGACAACGGATGTAACTGGGAGCATAAAATTGCTAGATGGGAAGGAGATGGTAATGCCAGGAGATAATGTGAGTGTAGAAGTAGAATTGCAAGTACCGATAGCAATGGATAAGGGATTGCGTTTTGCGATAAGAGAAGGCGGTAGAACTGTTGGTTCTGGTGTTGTTTCTGAAATTTTGGAGTGAGAGTTTGAGTTATAGGAGTGTAGCTCAATTGGTAGAGCGCTGGTCTCCAAAACCAGAGGTTGTAGGTTCAATTCCTATCGCTCCTGCATTAATGTTGTGGTGAAAATGTTAAAAAGTTTGTGTGTTTTTTTCTATGATATAAAGCAAGAAATACGAAGAATTGCTTGGGTAAAGAAACAGGAGGTGTTGTCATCTCTATTTGTTGTGATGATTGTTATATTATGCTTTTCGATTTTCTTCTGTTTTGTGGATTTTATGTCTCTTTACGTAATTAAGGCTTTATTTGGAATTATTTATGGAATGTGAATATAAATGGTATATCATTAGAGTTGATTATGGATATGAGCAAAATATACGCGAATTGGTAAGTAATGCTGTTTATTTTAAGGAAGTGTTTATTCCTTATCAAACGGTATGTAATTCAAAGTCTGATATAAAAGAGTTATGTGAAGTGTATGTATATATGCATCTATGTGATGAAAGCAAAAATATTTTGAATCAAACGCCTGGATTCTGCAGTGGCGAATCTGGTGATTTTGAGATGATTTCAGATGATGAGATAAGTTTAAAGTGTAAAGAATTTAATAGATATAAATGGTATATCTTGAGAGTTGCTTCCAATTGTGAAGAGAAAGTGCGCCAACATATATTGGAAAATTCTATGAGATTGAGTGTTAATGGTTACTTTAAGGAAGTTTTTATTCCATATGAAGAGCTAAGTGAAGTAGAGTTGAAATCTAAGAAAATTGCTACACGAAGGAAATGCTTTCCTGGTTATGTCTTTTTATACGTGAATTTATGCGATGAAGTATTGAATTTTATCAATAATATACCAAAATCTCTTAAGGTTTATGGGTTTTTGAAAAATGGTAATATTCCAAAGGTGATTTTGGACGATGAGATTCACTCAATGTGTAATGCACTTTATAATGCTCAAGAGACAAAGAAGTTAGGTTATGGTTATGAAAAAGGTGAAAAAGTGAAAATTAATGATGGTCTTTTTCAAAATTTTACCGGTAAGGTAAATATGGTAAAAGATGAGAAAAAAATTATTAATGTGGAAGTATCAATTTTAGGTAAGCCGACAATAATAGAGCTTGATCTGGCTCAAGTAGAGAAAATAGAGGATTAATTATGAGTGTTATAGTTGCTAAGATTAACTTACTTATGGAAGCTGGGAAAGCAATTCCAGGACCGAAAATTGCTTCAGTACTTGGTCCACGTGGTATACCTGTTCCTAAGTTTTGTGAAGCTTTTAATAAAGTTACTAGCGCTGCTAACGCTAATTATAAAGTAGGCGATTTAGTAACAGTGCGAATTTCCATAAAGGATGATCGCTCTCATGATTTTACTGTCAGCGGTCCACCTGTGGCTTATTTACTTAAGCAGGAGGCTAAATTAAGTAAAAGTTCTGGTAATCCTGGTAAAGAATTAGTGGCTAAATTACCTATATCTGCTATAATTAAAGTGGCAAAGTGCAAGATGGTTGATATGAAAGTGGATAATGAAAATTCAGCAGTGAAAATGGTTGTAGGCACTGCAAAATCTATGGGTATAGAAGTTGTGGAAGGTTAGGTAAATGAATACATATAATGATAATCCTAAGCAGTGTTTGAAGAAGATTATTAAGTCTGCTTCAGCAAAATTTAATGAATCAGTTGATATTGCAGTCAATTTAGGCGTAGATTCACGTAAATCTGAAGAGCAGGTACGTGGTACAGTAGTTTTGCCTAAAGGTATCGGGAAGAATATTAAAGTAGCTGTTTTCGCTCAAGATAAACATTTATTAGAAGCTGAAAAAGCTGGTGCTGATATTGCAGGAGGAGAGGATTTAGTTGAAGAAATAAAAAAAGGTAGAAAATTAGATGTTGATTGGTGCATTACTACTCCTGATTTTATGGCAAAAATCACCCCTATTGCAAAAGTATTGGGTGCTAAAGGGCTGATGCCTAACCCTAAATTTGGTACTGTGACTTCTAACATTGCAGAAGCTATTAAAACCATTAAGTCTGGTCAGATAAAATTTAGAACAGATAAAAATGGTGTTATTCATGGTAAATTAGGAAATATTAAATTTGATATTGATGACTTGCTAGAAAATTTAAAAGCCTTTCTTAAAGTAATTAAAGATAATAAACCTATTTCTGCGAAAGGAATTTACTTTAAGGGTGTTTTTTTAAATTCAACTATGGGTGAAGCTTATAAGATAAGCAAAGTGGAAGATATAATTTAAGGGAGTGATACCGTGAAGCGTAAAAATAAGGATGAATTTATACAGAGCACAATAAACGTATTTGTAAATAATGATTTCTTGATATTAGTAAATTTTAAATCTATAAATGCTAATGATTCATTAACTCTGAGGAATAGCCTGAAGTCTATAGCAGGTGGGGTATTAGTAGTTAAAAACACTCTAGCGCGCTTGGCTTTGGAAAGGACTGGTAAATTTTCTTATTTATCAGGCAAATTTTCTGGTTCTGTTGCTATTATATACTCTAGTGGCATAGTAGAAGCTGCAAAGTTAATAGTTGATTTTATTAATGCTAACAAAGAAAAAATGTCTGTGATTTGCGCGGCTCATATAAATGAATTGTTAACAGTGGAAGATGTTAATAAACTGGCTAAGTTGCCTTCTCTGGATGAATTGCGTGTTAAAATTATGCGTTTAATATCTTATGATATTCCTGCTCGATTGGCGTTGTCTATTAATTCATCTTCGATGAGGCTTATGAGAGTTTTGGATTATTATAGTTCTAAAAAATAAATTTGTTGTTAAGTAAGGTGGTAATTATGAGTAATGTAACAAGTGATTTGGTTGATAAAATATTATCTTTAAACCTATTAGAGGCTTCTGAACTTGTAAAAGTTCTAGAAGAGAAAATAGGGTTGCCTGCTGGTTCTTTTCTTGGTGGGGCTGTTGGTGCTGGGGCGCCTATTAGTGATAATGCTACTGCTCCTGCTGCTCAAGAAAAAGCTGAGTATAAAGTTGTGATTAAAGAAATTGATGCGAGTAAAAAAATAGGAGTTATTAAAGCTGTAAGAGAAGTTAATTCTACATTGGGTTTAAAAGAAGCAAAAGAGTTGGTTGAATCTTTACCTAAAGATTTAACTGCTAATGTTCCTAAAGACGAAGCAGAAAAAATCAAGCAAAAACTTATTGAAGCAGGAGCAACTAAAGTGGAGCTTGAATAATATTTAATGTATTAATTTTATATTGATATAGCTCTTTTAATTAGTTTGGGGTATTTTAATGGTTGATTCTTCTTATATGTACGCTTCTGGTGCTTTTGTTCCTAGAGTTTCTTATTCTAGGTCGATTGATTTAAAAGATTCTTTATTGGATTTGGTTAAGGTTCAAAAAGAATCGTATGATTCATTTGCTCCTAAGAATAAGGGTAATGGAAGACTTGAAGTTATCTTTCATACAATCTTTCCAATAAATGATCCTTTGCGTAGGGCTACTATTGAGTTTATGAGTTGTAGGGTAGATGATCCTAAGTATGATGAATCTGAGTGTATAAAGCGTGGTGTAACTTTTTCTGCTCAGGTTATTGCTTCTATACGTCTTGTTGTTATGCAGGATGGTATTTCTCTTGATGAATATAAATCGATTAAAGAGAGTGGAGATCATTCTAAACTTGCAACCGTTGTAAAATCTATAGAAGAGCAGGAAGTCCACTTTTGTGGGTTGCCTATGATGACTGATAAGGGCACTTTCATCATTAATGGTGTAGAAAAAGTTATTGTCTCACAAATGCATAGGTCTCCTGGTGTATTTTTTGATAGCGATAAGGGAAAAACTTACAATTCTGGTAAATTGATCTATTCTGCTAGAATTATTCCTTATAGGGGTTCTTGGCTTGATATTGAATTTGATGTTAAAGACCATTTGTATTTTCGTGTTGATAGAAAAAGAAAATTGCCAATCTCAGTTTTGTTAAAGGCGTTAGGTCTATCAAATAATGATATACTCGATAGATTTTATGAGAAAATAAAGTATATAAAACATAAAGATGGTTGGAAAGTGCCTTTTGTTCCTGATAAATTTAAAGGAGTGAGGTTGCCTTTCGACTTAATGGATATTGAAGGTAATGTGCTGCTTAAAGCTAACGTTCGTATTACCTCAAGACTAGCTAAAAAGCTATATGATAATGAATTGAAAGAGTATCTGGTTCCTTTTAATTCTATATGTGGTTTATTCCTCGCAGAAGATTTAATGGATAGTGCTAGCTCTACGAAAATTTTATCTGCTGGTGAATCTATAAAGCTGGAAGACATAAAGAAGCTTGAGTTATTGTCTGTGGATGAAATATCAGTATTGAACATAGATAATTTATCTGTTGGACCTTATATATTAAATACGCTTTTCTTAGACGAAAACATGTCTTATCAGGATGCGCTATATGAAATATATAGAGTTTTGCGTCCTGGTGAAGTTCCTGTTTTAGAGATAGTAGAGGAGTTTTTCCGTAATCTTTTCTTCAGTCCGGAATATTATGATTTGTCTAACATTGGTAGGTTGAAGCTTAACTCTTACCTTGGATTAAATTATGATGAGGATTTAACTGTTTTAACGTATGAAGATATTATTGAAATTGTAAAAAAAATAGTATTGTTACGTGACGGTCAAGGATCTGTAGATGATATTGATCATTTAGGAAACAGAAGAGTAAGATCAGTTGGAGAGTTTATAGAAAATCAATTTAGAACTGGGTTGTTGAAATTGGAACGCGCAATAGTTGATTCTATGTCCACTTCTAGTTTAGATAAAGTTTCTCCATCTGATTTTATTAATCCAAAAGTGTTAACTAATGTCTTAAGAGATTTCTTCAATTCTTCTCAATTATCTCAATTTATGGATCAGACTAATCCGTTATCTGAAATAACACATAAAAGAAGGTTGTCCGCGTTAGGTCCTGGCGGTTTAACAAGAGAACGGGCAGGATTTGAAGTGCGTGATGTTCATCCAACTCATTATGGAAGAATTTGCCCTATTGAGACTCCTGAAGGGCAAAATATAGGGTTAATCAACAGTTTAGCTATATACGCGCGTATTAATAAATATGGTTTCATTGAAAGTCCTTATAGAAAAGTAGTTAATAGGGTTGTTACTGATCAAATTGAGTATCTGTCTGCCATAGATGAAGGTTTATATTATATAGCTGATACCAGCGCAAAGCTCGATGAAAATAATTGCTTTGTTGATGATATGCTATACTGTAGATATGCTAGTAGTTTCATTATGGTAAGTAGTGATCAGGTGAGTTACATTGACGTATCTCCTAAGCAGGTAATATCAGTTGCGGCTTCCTTGATTCCATTTTTAGAAAATGATGATGCTAATAGAGCATTAATGGGCTCAAATATGCAACGTCAGGCCGTACCTTTATTGAAGCCTACTGCTCCTCTGGTTGCTACTGGTATGGAGTCTTTTGTAGCTTCTGGCTCTGGTGCTGTAGTTTTAGCAAAACGCGATGGCATAGTTGATAGTTCTGATAGTAACTCTATAGTTATACGTGCTTTTGATAAAGAAAGGGTTAACTACTTGGACGTAGATATTTATCATCTAAGGAAATTTCAGCGTTCTAACCATAATACTTGTATTAATCAAAGACCGCTAGTGTGCGTAGGTGATTATGTTAAAAAGGGTGATGTAATAGCTGATGGTCCTGCAATTAACAGTGGTGAGTTGGCGCTTGGTAAAAATTTGCTAGTCGCTTTTATGTCTTGGCAAGGTTATAATTTTGAAGACTCTATTATTATTTCTAGTGAAGTTGTTAAAAAAGATCTCTTTACTTCTATTCATATAGAAGAATTTGACTGTGTTGTACATGATACCCCTTTAGGATCAGAAAAAATAACTCGTGCTATACCTGGTGTTAATGAAGAAAATCTATATCACTTGGATGATAGTGGTATAGTGAAAATTGGTACAAGAGTTGGTCCAGGCTATATTCTGGTAGGTAAAGTTACACCTAAACCTTCTCTTTCATTGCCTCCTGAAACGAAGTTATTAATGACAATTTTTGGTGAAAAGTCATTCGATTGTGCGGATTCCTCTTTATATACATCTCCAGATGTTGAAGGGACAGTAATTGATGTACAAGTCTTTACACGCAGGGGGGTTGAAGAAAATGAAAGGGCATTACTCATCAAACAAAAAGAGGTAAATGACTTTGAGGAAGAGCGAGATTATATAATCAATGTTACTAGTGAATATTTCTATGATGAACTGAAGAAACTTCTTATTAATTCTGGTTCTCAAGATCGAGAAAAATTTGACTCTATTGAACGTGAGCAATGGTGGGGTATAGGATTAAAAAACCAATCCATTTCTGAGCAAGTTAAGAGCTTAAAAAAAGATTTTGATGAAAAAGTATCACATGCAATAGCACAGTTTAAGCGAAAAGTAGAAAAATTACATGAAGGTTATGACCTGCCTCAAGGTGTGTCGATGTCAGTAAAAGTTTTCATTGCTGTGAAACATAGTCTGCAACCAGGGGATAAAATGGCTGGTAGACATGGGAATAAAGGTGTGATCTCTCGAGTTGTGCCAGTGGAAGATATGCCTTATTTGGAAGATGGTACTCCTGTTGATATTATTCTTAACCCTCTTGGTGTTCCTTCACGAATGAATGTAGGGCAAATACTGGAAACGCATGTAGGTTGGGCTTGTAGAAAATTAGGGGAAAGGGTAAGTAATATTCTCGATGAGATCAATAAAATCAAAAGTGCTTTTTGCAAGGGAATTAGGTCCCTTAACGATGATAATTTTACACAATTTGCAGTAGCATACCTTGACAATAAAAAAATTGAAAATATTGATGATGATGAAATAATGGCTTCTGTTTTAAATACACCTAATAAGAATGCACTAAATGACGAGTTGAATGCGTTAGTAGAGAACTATTTGAACTCTTGTAAAAGTTCATACAGCAATTTACGTAATTTCCTGATTGAGGTTTATAGCTATGGTAGTAACGTATCTATCTGTAATGATATTCGTAATATTAGTGATAATAATCTCATTGAATTTGCACGTAAATTACGTGATGGCGTTCCTGTTGCTGCACCTGTATTTGAGGGTCCAAAAGATGAACAAATAGCAAAATTATTTGAACTTGCTGGTTTGGATAACTCTGGACAAGCTGTATTATATGACGGTTGCAGTGGTGAAAAATTCGACCGCAAGGTTACAGTTGGTTACATGTACATGCTTAAGTTGCACCACTTGGTTGATGGTAAAATTCATGCGCGTTCAGTAGGGCCTTATAGTTTGGTTACTCAACAACCTCTAGGAGGAAAATCTCATTTTGGTGGTCAGCGTTTTGGTGAAATGGAATGTTGGGCATTACAAGCCTATGGTGCTGCTTATACTTTGCAGGAAATGTTAACTGTGAAGTCTGATGATATTAATGGTAGAGTTAAGATTTACGAATCGATAATAAAAGGTGACAGTAATTTTAAATGTGGAATTCCTGAATCCTTTAATGTGATGATAAAAGAACTACGTTCTTTATGTTTAAATGTAGATTTAAAGCAAAATGATGTAGTGATTGAAGATATATCTCACACTAACATTGCACAACCTTTTAATGAGGTTAGCATATCGATTGCTAGCCCTGAAAGTATTAAGCGTATATCTTGTGGTGAGATAGAAGATGTTTCAACTGCAAATTATCGTACGTTCAAAGTTGAGAAAGGTGGATTATTTTGCCCTAAGGTTTTTGGCCCTGTCAATGACGATGAATGTTTATGTGGAAAATACAAAAAAAGAAGACACAGAGGTCGCATATGTGAAAAATGCGGAGTAGAAGTTACATCTTCTAAAGTAAGAAGAGAAAGGATGGGTCATATAGAGCTTGCATCTCCTGTTGCTCATATATGGTTTTTGAAATCGCTTCCTTCAAGAATTGGAGCATTATTGGATATGTCTCTCAGAGATATTGAGAATATTTTATATAGCGATAATTATATCGTGATAGATCCTCTTGTTTCGCCTTTTGAAAAAGGTGAGATTATTAATGAAAAAGCTTATAATGAAGCTAAAGATAGCTATGGGATCGATAGTTTTGTAGCTATGCAAGGTGTTGAAGCTATAAGAGAGTTGCTAACGCGCCTTGATTTACATGAAATTAGGAAGGATTTAAGACTAGAATTAGAGTCTGTTGCTTCTGAGATAAGAAGAAAGAAAATTATAAAGAGATTGCGTATTATTGAAAACTTCATTAAATCTGGAAATAGGCCTGAGTGGATGATACTTACAACTATACCTATTTTACCACCTGATTTGCGTCCTTTGGTATCGCTTGAAAGTGGTCGTCCTGCAGTTTCTGATCTGAATCATCATTATAGGACTATTATTAATAGAAATAACAGGTTGAGGAAATTGTTGAGCTTAAATCCTCCTGAGATTATGATTCGTAATGAAAAAAGGATGTTACAAGAAGCAGTTGATTCTCTTTTTGATAATAGTCGTCGTAATACTTTGGTAAACAAAGCTGGTGCTGTTGGATATAAAAAGTCCATTAGTGATATGTTAAAAGGAAAACAGGGTCGTTTTCGCCAGAACCTCTTAGGAAAAAGGGTAGACTACTCTGGACGTTCTGTAATAGTTGTTGGTCCAACTTTGAAACTAAATCAGTGTGGATTACCAAAAAGAATGGCTCTTGAACTATTCAAACCTTTTGTTTACTCAAAGCTTAAGATGTATGGTATGGCTCCAACTATTAAGTTTGCTAGTAAGTTGATAAGAGCAGAAAAACCAGAAGTTTGGGATATGCTTGAAGAGGTAATAAAAGAGCATCCTGTTTTGTTGAATAGAGCGCCTACGCTACATAGACTTGGTATTCAGGCTTTTGAGCCAATCCTTATTGAAGGCAAAGCAATACAGCTTCATCCGCTTGTCTGTACGGCGTTTAATGCTGATTTTGATGGTGACCAAATGGCAGTGCATGTGCCAATTTCATTGGAAGCTCAGCTTGAAGCTAGGGTGTTGATGATGTCCACTAATAACGTTTTAAGTCCTTCTAATGGCAGACCGATTATAGTTCCTAGTAAAGATATAGTACTTGGTATATATTATCTGACTTTACAAGAACCTAAGGAAGATAATTTACCATCTTTTGGTGCTTTTTGTGAAGTTGAGCATTCTTTGAGTGATGGTACTTTACATACTCATTCTAGTATAAAGTATAGGATGGAGTATATTAATAGCAGCGGTGAAACTCACTATAAAACTGTTTGTACAACTCCTGGCCGTTTAATATTATGGCAAATTTTTCCTAAGCATGAGAATCTAGGCTTCGATCTAATAAATCAGATATTAACAGTCAAGGAAATAACTGGTATAGTTGATTTAGTATATCGTAACTGTGGTCAAAGTGCTACAGTGGCATTTTCTGATAAATTAATGGTACTTGGCTTTGAGTATGCTACATTTTCTGGTGTTTCTTTTGGTCGTTGTGATATGGTTATACCTGAAACTAAAGCTACACATGTTGATCACGCGAGGGGTGAAATTAAGAAATTCTCTATGCAATATCAAGATGGGCTAATAACTAGAAGTGAGAGGTATAACAAGGTTATAGATGAATGGTCTAAGTGTACGGATATGATAGCTAATGATATGTTAAAAGCAATATCTATATATGATGGAAATAGTAAGTACAACTCAGTGTATATGATGGTTAACTCTGGTGCAAGGGGTTCTACTTCACAGATGAAACAGCTAGCAGGAATGCGAGGGCTCATGACCAAACCTTCTGGTGAGATTATAGAAACACCTATAATTTCTAATTTCCGTGAAGGATTGAACGTATTTGAATACTTTAATTCTACTCACGGTGCGCGTAAAGGTTTAGCTGACACTGCGCTTAAAACTGCAAACTCTGGATACTTAACACGTCGTTTAGTTGATGTGTCTCAAAATTGCATAGTTACAAAGCATGACTGTAAAACAAAAAATGGTCTTGTTGTGAGAGCTACAGTTGAAGGAAGTACTATAGTTGCATCTCTAGAGAGTGTTGTGCTGGGTAGAACATCTGCAAATGGTATATATAACCCAGTGACAAAAGAATTATTAGTAAAAGCAGGGGAATTAATTGATGAGGATAAAGTAAAGCAAATCAGCATTGCAGGTCTTGATGCTGTAAAAATTAGATCGCCTTTAACTTGTGAAATAAGTCCTGGTGTGTGTTCTTTGTGTTATGGAAGAGACCTTGCAACTGGTAAAATTGTTTCAATAGGTGAAGCAGTTGGTGTTATAGCTGCTCAATCTGTTGGAGAGCCAGGTACTCAGTTAACGATGCGTACTTTCCATATAGGTGGGGTAATGACTAGAGGCGTTGAATCCTCAAATATTATAGCTTCTATTAGTGCTAAAATAAAGTTAAACAATAGTAATATAATTATAGATAGAAACGGAAATAAAATTGTGATAAGCCGTTCCTGTGAAGTCGTGTTGGTTGATAGCCTTGGTAGTGAGAAGTTGAAGCATAGTGTACCTTACGGTGCTAAACTTTATGTGGATGAGAGTGGGTCAGTAAAAATTGGCGATAAAGTTGCGGAATGGGATCCTTATACATTGCCTATTATCACGGAGAAGACTGGTACAGTGTCTTATCAGGACTTAAAAGATGGAATTTCGATCACTGAAGTGATGGATGAATCTACAGGAATATCAAGCAAAGTAGTAAAAGACTGGAAATTGCATTCTGGTGGAGCTAGTTTACATCCTCGTATTGTGCTGCTTGACGATAATGGTGAAGTAATGACACTCGCAAGTGGCGTTGAAGCATGTTATTTTATACCAATTGGTGCAGTGCTCAATGTACAAAATGGCCAGAAGGTTCATGCAGGTGATGTTATTACAAGAACACCAAGAGAGTCAGTTAAAACTCGTGATATTACTGGTGGTTTACCGAGGGTTATAGAGTTATTTGAAGCACGTCGTCCTAAAGAGCATGCTATTGTTAGTGAGATAGATGGCTATGTAGCGTTTTCTGAAAAAGACCGTAGAGGAAAACGCAGTATATTAATTAAACCTGTAGATGAACAAATTTCTCCAGTTGAATATTTGGTATCAAGAAGTAAGCATGTAATAGTCAATGAAGGTGATTTTGTACGTAAAGGTGATCTATTGATGGATGGTGACCCTGATCTCCATGATATTTTACGTGTGCTTGGGTTAGAAGCTTTAGCACACTATATGATTTCTGAAATACAGCAAGTTTATAGATTGCAGGGTGTTCGTATAGACAACAAGCATTTAGAGGTGATCTTAAAACAAATGCTACAAAAAGTGGAAATTACTGATCCTGGTGATACTATGTACTTGGTTGGCGAAAGCATTGACAAGCTGGAAGTTGATAGGGAAAATGATGCTATGAGTAACTCTGGCAAACGGCCTGCTCATTATCTTCCTATTCTGCAGGGGATTACTAGGGCAAGTCTTGAAACTAGCTCCTTTATTTCTGCTGCTTCTTTCCAAGAGACAACAAAAGTACTTACAGAAGCAGCATTCTGCGGGAAGAGTGATCCTTTAAGTGGATTAAAAGAAAATGTTATAGTAGGAAGATTAATTCCTGCTGGTACAGGTTTGATTATGAATAAGATCAGAGCACTTTCACTTTGTGATAATATAGATAAATATGAAAAATATTTTGATATTGAAACTTATGACGAGAAATGGTTTATGGATAATAATTGTCATTTACACTCTGGTGAGGAAGAGAGCGTAGTGGCATATGATCAGTCGAATTGAGTACAGCTAGTGTGTCTCTTGACCAAAAAAGCCAATAATATTTTCTTTTACTTTTGTGCTATCTGTCATGTTATTTACTCTCATGCGAAATTCAGATGAGCTTTGAAGCCCGCTACTGTACCAACCTATGTGTTTGCGGGCCATCTTTATTCCTGTGTCATTTCCATAGTACTCAAGAATATTGTCGTAATGCTCGAGTATGATGCTTAATCTCTCTGAAGCTGTTGGCTCAGAAGTTTCACTTCCACTGAGAAAGTTCATTGCTTGATTAATCAGCCAAGGTTTACCGTAGGCACCACGACCTATCATCACTCCGTCTGCTCCAGATTCTTTGAGAGCATTCTGAATATCATTTAAATTTTTAATATCGCCATTTACTATAACTGGAATTTTCACTTGCTCTTTAACATTTCTAACGAATTTCCAATCTGCTTGGCCGTTATAGAGCTGTGCCCTCGTTCTTCCATGCACAGTGATCATTTTTGCTCCTAAGTCTTCGGCAATTTTCGCAAGCCTCGGTGCATTGCGATTTTCATCGTTCCATCCAGTGCGCATTTTCACCGTAACTGGCACATTCACTGCTTTGACCACGGCCTCAATTATCTCAGCGGCTTTTTTCTCATCACGCATTAGCGCTGATCCTGCATAACCGTTTACAACTTTTTTAACAGGACAACCGAAATTTATATCTATTATTTTTGCACCCATATCCTCATTTAGTTTTGCAGCTTCTGCCATTACATCCGGCTCGCATCCAGCAAGCTGCACAGCAGTTAATTCATCGACTTTTGCTTTTTGCAGACTCTGACGAGTTTGCATAATCATAGCTCTGCTTGCAATCATCTCTGAGACTAACAAACTTGCACCAAGTTTCTTTACAATACTTCTGAACGGATAATCAGTTACCCCTGACATTGGAGCTAAAATAACTGAAGAATCAATCGTCAAACTTCCTATTTGGAGGGGCATAAGGTTAATGGTAATCCTTCATTGTAAACTATATAGCAACCTGAGCTGTATTCTTGCACCCTTGAGGTAAGAGAGGTGTCCGTTCCTGGTGGAAGATCGCATAAAAGCCCGTTTTCTAGATCTTTCTTCCATTTTTCATCTTCCATAAGCGCTTTTGTAAACTCTCTTCTTTTCCCATTCAAATCAAATTTATATTCTGATAACTCTTTGTCAATTTCATCAAATGATTTACCTTCGTTGAGCATTTGCGTAGTCCTATGAGCGTTTTCCAATGCAAATATTCCACAATTATGTCCATCGCTTTGTTGTTTGGCTCCGGAGCTTCTTATATTACAGTTCTCTATTTCCAAAACTGCTTCCAGTGCGCTCACTATATTATCAGTATTTATTGGAACATTAATTAATTCATTTTTCTTGTTCCGACACGTTTGTGCTGTCTCTTTGACATCTTTACTCATTTCTTTTTTTCCTTGCGCATTCAACTCACTAGCTTGATCAGTAAGAGGTGTAACCAATTCTTTAATTTCATTTGCAAGTTCTATTTTCTTACGTTGACTACCAGGACTTGGTAAATCAGCACTAAAAGAATCACAATAATAAGCTCTAAATTGTTTATTATCTAAGCTGTATGCAACAACTAGCGTTACCCAATGATTACCACCCAAATTAATAACTGAAGTAAATATCCTTTTCGAACTCTCTCGTTCTGCTTTATTTTTATATTCTCTCAACCTTTCACTCAAGGTTTCAAGATTACCAGGAATACAGAAGAATACACCATCCGTAAAACCTTCTGAATACTTATATTTAATTTTTGCAATATGAGCAATATCATGTTGCTGCAACCAGTAAGCGTAATTCTCTCTATTTGTCTGATGCACAAGAGTGTCCAAATTTTCATGAAACTCTTTACCACCCAAACCACTATCCAAAGAGCTTCTACGACTACTGTTCCTTGAATCGGGTTCACTGCCTGGTACAATACCACTATCTCCATCTTGAGTTTTTTGCTCACCTTGACCTGCTCCTTTTCCATTAATATAGTTCTTTGCTAAGTAAAATAAAGGTTCAACAACCATTTTGTATGCTACTGTAAGAATTATTCCCATTAAAACCCAAACTACGGGGTTAGAGATGAGCATAGCAAGTGGAAAGGTCAATAGAGGGAATCCTATTATCAACCCCAAATAGCCAACAGCAAATGTGGCTGCTAGGGATACACAAGTAGCGTAGATAACGAATTTTCCACCAGCAAAGTAAGTGCTCTCTTTAAATTGATTATATTTTTTTATGATGCCCGACATACTATATCCTATGAACGCTAAGTTAATTAAATTTTAACAAATTCTAACAAAAAAATCAACCATAATAATTTTAGTAGTATGAGAAAATATTGAATATTAAGAGCTTTTGAAGTATAGTAATAATGTTAGTAATAGCACAATATATGCACGATATAGAATATATACGCAAAAACCCTGAAGGATTTGAAAAGGCAATGAAAAGCAGGGGGATAAGAGAGTTTACTGCAAAAGAGGTATTAGAAATTGATCACGAGAAAAGGTCATTAACCACTAAATTGCAAGATTTAAATAGGCAGCGCAATGAAATCACAGAGGAAATAAAGAAGCTTAAAATGAGCAAGAGCCCTTGTGAAGAGCAAATAGAGTTGTCAAAAGACATCACGAATGAGATAGAGGCAATTAGCTTAAAGGAACAAGCAGAAAAGGATAAGTTAGTGAATGTTTTATCTAACTTGCCGAATATTCCTGCGCAAGATGTGCCAATAGGCGCAGATGAGAACTCTAATTTAGAGGTGAGAAGATATGGAGGAAAAAGACAGTTTGATTTTATACCAGAATCTCATTATGAACTCGGAGAAAAATTAGGTTTAATGGACTTCGAACAAGCGGCGAAAATTTCCGGATCAAGATTTGCGATATTAAAAGGACAGTTAGCTAAGCTTGGACGAGCGCTAATAAATTTTATGCTTGAAATGCATGTTAATGAATTTGGCTATACTGAGGTGTACCACCCAGCTTTGGTGAAAAACGAAGCTATGTATAATGTTGGTCAGCTACCGAAATTTTCTGACGATTCGTATTTAACTACCGACGAATTGAGGTTGATTCCCACAAGTGAAGTGTTTTTAACAAATTTGGTTGCTGATAAAATAGTAGAGGAAAAAGAACTGTCTATTCGTTTTACTGCGTATTCAGAGTGTTTTCGTAAAGAAGCAGGCAGCGCAGGGCGAGACACGAGAGGCATAATAAGGCAACACCAATTTGGTAAAGTGGAGTTGGTGAGTATTACAACTGAAGACCAATCAAATGATGAACTTGAGCGCATGACGAGTGTTGTTGAAGAGATATTAAAAAAACTAGAATTACCGTATAGAGTAATGCTACTGTGTAGTGGTAATATGGGCTTTGCTGCGCAAAAGACTTATGACATAGAGGTGTGGTTACCTGAGCAAAAGAAATATAGAGAAATATCAAGCTGCTCAAATTGTGGTGCATTTCAAGCAAGAAGGATGAACGCTAAATACTCTTCAGAAACTGATAAAAAGATAAAAAAATATGTTCACACTTTAAACGGCTCAGCTTTAGCTATAGGAAGAACGATTATTGCCATAATGGAGAATTATCAAAATTCTGACGGGTCGATTGCAATACCAAACGTGTTGCAAAAATACATGAGTAATGATACTGTTATAAGCAAATAATAATTTTGACATATAGAAAAGCGAGGAAATAAAGATGAAGGTTCTGGTTATAGGTTCTGGTGGACGTGAGCACGCTCTACTTTGGGCTCTAAAAAAATCTCCTATCTTGACTGAGTTATATGTAACTCCTGGTCGCCAAGCTATGAAAGATCTTGGGACTCTTGTGGATGTAAATATTCAAAATTCAGTGGATGTTACACAATTTTGCAAGAGAGAAAATATAGAGTTGGTTGTTATTGGTCCAGAACAACCAATAATTGATGGGCTTGCTGATGATTTAGTTGCAGAGGGAATAAATGTTTTTGCTACGAGTCAAGCAACTGCAAAACTTGAGGGATCAAAGTCTTTCACCAAAGGACTATGCAAGCGATATGGCATACCAACTGCCAAGTACGAGTGTTTTGTTGATGAAGGATTAGCTAAAGATTTTGTACGTAGCAATAAAATAAAGTTTCCACTTGTAGTAAAAGCAAATGGAATTGCGGCAGGGAAAGGCGTGATGATATGTTGCGCAGAAAACGAAGCTTTTTCAGCAATAGATTCAATGCTAGTGGAGAAAGAATTTGGTGAATCAGGTGAAGAAATAATCATAGAAGAATTTTTAATTGGAGAAGAAGTAAGCTTTTTTGCTCTTGTTGGTGGGTTGAAAGTAGTAACTCTTGGGTGCGCAAAAGATTATAAGAGAGTGAATGAAAATAATGAAGGCCAAAATACTGGGGGTATGGGATCGTACTCATCACCTTCAATTATAAGTAAGGACATGGAGCAAAAAATCATCCAAAAAATAATATACCCTACAGCTCAAGCATTGGTTAACATGGGTACGCCTTATAAGGGAGTACTCTTTGCTGGTTTAATGATTTGCAGAGATGGCCCAAAACTTCTCGAGTATAACGTTAGATTCGGTGATCCAGAAACGCAATCTATATTACCTAGATTTGATTCAAATTGTGATTTGT
The DNA here is from genome assembly GCF_947251515.1 of Wolbachia endosymbiont (group A) of Sicus ferrugineus. NCBI lineage: Bacteria > Pseudomonadati > Pseudomonadota > Alphaproteobacteria > Rickettsiales > Anaplasmataceae > Wolbachia > Wolbachia endosymbiont (group A) of Sicus ferrugineus. Next base: position 980,424 of record NZ_OX366370.1, on the reverse strand, counting down.
TAAAATTGATGTTGTCAGTTGCAGAAGGAAAGTTAAATGTCAAAATGGTAGAACTTAACAACAAATCTACAGTTTGTGTAGTTGTTGCAAGTAAAGGCTATCCGGGTGATTATCAAAAGGGAGAAGTAATTAAGGGATTAGATAAAATTGAAAGCATTCCTGGTATATTGGTATTTCACGCTGGTACTAAATTAGATGAGAGTGGTAATTGGGTTTCAGATGGCGGAAGAGTGCTAAATATAGTAGCAGAAGGGAGCACTATAGAGGAAGCCAAAAGTAAGGTGTACTCAGCATTAAATTTTTTAGAATGGCCAGGGGGCTTCTTCAGATACGATATTGGTAGTTAATGTTAGCTGTCGGTTAGCAGGTAGCTCACAGAAATGCAAAACTTACTTGACAAACTCCGCCAGCTCCCTTATCATGAAACTGAAGGTATTCAGTTATCTTCATCTGTGCAGATCAAACAGTAAAAAAATAACGTGGTTGGCGTCTTATTTTTAATTTTTGCACTATGTGTACCTTATGTCTTCACAACATTTCTAGCTATATAAGCTGAAACGCGCTTATAAAGCGTTTAAGACAGTATAGTACGCCAATTTTCAGGATTAGAGAGTGAACAACTATCTACACGGGATTTCTTTTGCCTTTTTTTCTGCTTAGTAAATTTCTTAAACATTTAAACTAAGGTGAGTTGCATTTAAAAGCAGCTAAATTGCAGTGTTTAAGATTTAAAAAAACGCCAATACTGAAAATAGACAATGACTAGGGCTTCTTTTGCCTTTTTTTTCATTTGCTTAATATTTATAGCTACCGTCATCCCGCTACGTGTTAGCGGGATCTATGCTAAGAGATCCCGCGAATGAATCGCGGTATGACGGTTAAGTAGGGTGTCATTCCAGTCTGGAATCCAGTTTTCCATATAATCCATCGGAAATGTTGTAACCACTTTCTATGCTAGTTTGCTTGTGAGCAAGCAAACTTTCCTGGATCCCAGTGTCTGGGCACTGGAATGACATCATAGGGGCGCTGGGATGACACCGTCATAAAGTGAAACTAGATTGTATCTTATCGGTAAAAAAGAAGAGCTATTTTAGGAAGTTTTTATAGGGCTAAAACTAAAGAAAACTTGCATATAAGTTCATCAAGTGTAAAATTAGAGTTGTTTTAAAAGAATAGGTCAATTATGAATCTTGTAACAAAATCTGCTATCGATTTTACTGCTTCAGCTGTTCTCTCTGACGGAGAAATTGTTGATGATTTCTGTCTGAGTAAGCACATAAAAAATAAGTATGCTGTCCTTTTTTTCTATCCACTTGATTTTACTTTTGTTTGCCCAACTGAATTGATATCGCTCAATAATAGAATAAATGAGTTTGCAAAGCGTGGTATTGAAGTGATAGGAATAAGTGTAGATTCAAAATTTTCACATTATAAATGGCGAAACACTCCAGTTAATGATGGTGGTATTGGAGAGGTTAGCTACACTTTAGTGTCTGATATCAAAAAGTTTATATCAAGAGACTATGGGGTCTTATATGATGACTCAATTGCGCTGAGAGCAACTTTCGTTATTGATGATAAATTTATTGTACGTCATCAATCGATAAATGATTTGCCTTTAGGACGTAATATCGATGAATTCATTAGAATCGTTGATGCAATTAAACATAATGAAGAGCATGGTGAAGTATGTCCAGCAGGGTGGAAAAAAGGTAAGCCAGCAATGCAGGCAAGCGATGAAGGAGTAGCTGATTATCTAAACTCATACAGTGAAGAATTATAGATTTAGTACAAAAGTTCTTATTATTGGATCTGGAGCAGCGGGTTATGCTGCTGCTATATATGCAGCACGTGCAAACTTAGAGCCAATTGTAGTAACGGGAATGCAGCCTGGTGGTCAGCTTACAATTACTACAGATGTTGAAAACTATCCTGGTTTTGTTTCAATACAGGGTCCAGAACTAATGGAGCAAATGAGGTTGCATGCAGAACAGGTTGGAGCAAAAATAATAGATGATGAGATAAAAAGCGTTGAACAACTTGAGGGTTCTAATGAGTATAGGTTTAGATCTTCTGGTAATACTAATGACTACTATTCAGATGCAATTATAATTGCATCTGGTGCGCAAGCGAAGTGGCTTGGTTTGGAGAGTGAAAAGGAATTTCAAGGTTACGGAGTTTCAGCTTGTGCAACTTGTGATGGTGCATTTTTTAGGAATAAAGTTGTAGCTGTGGTCGGTGGTGGAAACACTGCTGTTGAAGAGGCGATATTTTTAACTCGATTTGCTAAAGAAGTTATACTAATACACAGGCGTGATAAATTGAGAGCGGAAAAAGTAATGCAAGATAGACTCTTTAAAAATGATAGGATAAAAATAATGTGGAACCATACTGTAGAGCAGATTCTTGGAGAAGAAAATCCGAAGAAAGTTACTGGTATTATAGTTAAATCAACGGAAGCTCAAGAGTTAGAAGTGGATGGAGTGTTCATTGCAATTGGGCATGCACCAAATACAGGTATTTTTAAAGGCTTTGTTGAAATGGATGAACAGGGTTACATAATTACAAAACCTGGAACAACTTTAACTAGTAAAGCAGGAGTATTTGCTGCAGGTGATGTTCAAGATAAGGTATATCGCCAGGCAGTAGTTGCAGCAGGAACAGGGTGCATGGCTGCACTTGATGCAGAGAAGTTTTTAGAGTCGTAGTTAATTCTAGGATTTTGAATAAATCGCTTGCAATTTTCCTTTTCTTTTTCATAATTATATTAGTAAATTATTAGGTAGGTTTAATGTGCTTTATGAAGGGGATGGGATAAATACTAATGGTTATAGATATAATCAGACAACTTCAAGACAGCTCGATAAACCATACGCGTCAAGTTAAGGGAAAGTAGCATAAGGAAAAAGAAAAGTGGTAAAAATTATTTTAGATATTAAGTAATAAAGCTAGTAATTTATAGACTCTTCTAAAATAATTATCTTATTTTAGATCAAAATTTCCCAAAAAATAAATGTAACAAACAAGATACCCACTTTAAATAGTGCTATATTGGGCCTTAACTTGACGCGTATGGCTCGATAAACCAACACAAAAGTTATTTAAGGCTATTGATGATGAAAACCTAGAAGATTTTAAACAAGCTCTGGCAGAGGGTGCGAATGTTAATGCGTTTGATGCGGGATATACACCACTAATGACTATTATCATGAATGGTGATGATAGCCCTATATGTTTGAAAATGATGATGTTGCTTTTACAACATCAAAATTTAAATATTAATGCTCAAGAAACTAAAGAACGCAATACAGCTCTACATCTAGCTTTTCGTATGGGAAATAGGAATTTTGTACAGATGTTACTTAGACATCCTAAATTAGATATAGATGTTAAAAATAGTTATTTAGTTATTAAACCTGAATACCAACAACTCCCTGAAGAACATCTTCATGATTCTCATAAAGAGCGTTTTTTTCATACTCCTGAAGAATATATTAGAAAAATTGGAGAAGCACAGGATAAAGACTTTTCGCACCTTACGGTAGAAATACAAAAAGCCCAAAGAGGAGAACAATTATTAAACGCTCTTTCCGATGGAAATATTAACCAGGCGAAGGCGCTGCTTGAGAAAAAGTTTACTAGGCAAGACCTCATTCACATGGGTATTTCACGAGAGTTTGTTAAACAAATGTTTGAGAAACAAGAGTTTGTTGAACAAATGCTTAACCCTAATATCCAAAGTGAAGAAATAGAAACACCACTTAGCTTAATTATCAAATCATGTTTACAAGGAATAACACAAGATAACGAAGAAGTATTGATTAAACTTTTAAAACATAAAGACCTAGATTTTAGTCAAATAAAGCCAATACAAGCTATAGAGCAAAATCGATGGGTGAAGCAAATGATTAAACAAGCTATTACAGAGCGATTAGCTGATGCTATTAATAGAAAAGATCTAGAGGATGTAAAAGAATTGTTAGTGAAAGAGCAAACGACACTGTCGAAATTTCACAATTAGAGAGAGATTTGAAACAAGTAAGGGAAGAAAGAGATAGGCTTTCATCAGAAAATAGACTGCTCCGTACTAAAAGTCTGAGTAATAAAAACGAAAAATCCTCACAAGCAATTTCTCCTGGTAAAAAACAAAGCAACTATGCTTATGCATTTTTTATATTATCTGGAGCATTGACTGGTTGTGTAGGTTTAGCAATTTTATACGATTATCTAGTAATAGGTGCTTGTCTTACAGCAGTTGCACTGGTTCTTTTTTTTAGTAGGATATTATTTATGTAAAGCGGATGAACGAGATATAGGACCTGGTGGTACCACCGACAATCCTCAAGTTACAAGGGTTTTGATTTCTTCTCCAGGCCCAGCTGAAAATTTTTGTACATGTTAAAAACATCTTGATAATTGAGGTGAGTGTAGACCTGGGTGGTTTCCAGGCTTGAGTGGCCAAGCAGTTGTTGTATTGATCTTATGTCAATATCTTCCTGAAGCAAATGAGTAGCAAAACTATGACGAAATGCATGTGGAGATAAGATTTCTGGCAGATTTAATATTCTCCTTATTTTCTGCAAACGATTAGCCACATAAGTTCTTCCCAATTTTTTTCCTCTTACTCCCAAAAAAAGATATTGTGTTTCATTATTAATGCCAAGATAAGGACAGGCTTTTACATATTCCTGTATACATTTTTTTACTACCGGAAGAATGAATACCTGCCTTTGTTTATCTCCCTTACCTGTTACTATTAAACTTTCATTGTTAATATCACTAACCCTAAGATTCAACGCTTCACTGATTCTTAAGCCTGTACCATATAGCAGGACGATAATTGCAATTTCTCTTTTTACCACCCAAGGTTCGCTCAAGTCAGATAATTTCATTTCTTTCACCAAAGTTTTTATATTAGATATTGAAAGTGCTTTAGGCAGAGTTCTTCTCTGAATTGGCCTTGATAAGGAAAATACAGCTTCATTGTCTATATTGTAGTGGTTTTTTATGTACTTGAAGAAATTTCTGATTACTGACAATGCACGAGCGTTAGATCTTGCATTCACACCTCTTGCGTAACGAGAGGTAAGCCAACTTCTTAACTCAGGTACGCTCAATTTTTCCAAAGTGCCGACATTTACTTCTCCACCAATGTGAGTATTTAGGAAACTTATAAGATCCTTCAAGTCCCTCATGTATGACTCTAAAGTGTTTGGTGAATAAGATCTGTTGCACCTCAGCCACTCATACCATTTTTCAATGATTGAACCGAGGTCCATAATTATTTTTTAAAGAAAGCATCGATGCACGCATCTCGAAAGGCTTCATTTATATCAGGATGAGAGTGACAAATTCTGTATATATCCTCTGCTGCTGCGCCATATGCCATTGCAACCGCTGCTTCGTTGATTAGTGTATCAGCGTATGCTCCTATGATATGCACACCTAGTATTGTATCTGCTCTGCTACAAGTCAGCACTTTCACGAATCCTTCAGCATCATCAGTGATTTTTGCTCTGCCGTTTGCAGCAAATTGACATTTACCAACTTTGTACTTATAGCCAGCATTTTTGAGCTCCTCTTCGGCTTTACCGATCGAAGAAACCGCAGGGTGAGTGTAAATGACAGATGGTATAATTTCATAATCAACGTGAGGTGACTGTCCTGCTATTATCTCTGCAACTGCCACTCCTTCTTCCTCTGCTTTATGAGCAAGCATTGCTCCACCAATCACATCACCAATAGCAAATATTCCTTTCACATTAGTTTCATATCTGTTGTTAACTTGAACGAAACCGCGATTATCTTTTTCTATTTTTTCATCAATACCAAGACCATCAGTACATGGTTTGCGTCCTGCTGCCACCAATACCTTATCCGCCTCTATAGTGTTTGTTTGATTATCTTTTACAGAGCAAACTTTCACACTCAAAGAGTTACTACTTTGTTTTATTACCTCAACTTTAGTGCTAAGTAAAAATTTTATTCCTTGTTTTTGTAGACTAGAAAGTAGAGACTTACTTAATTCTCCATCCATTGCTGCAGCGATTCTGTCAAAAAATTCTACTACAGTGACTTCAGACCCTAGCCTCCTCCATACAGAAGACATTTCAAGGCCTATTGCCCCGGCTCCGATTACGACAAGTTTTTTTGGTACTTCAGTTAAAGACAATGCACCAGTTGATGAAATAATACTTTTCTCATCGATATTAATTCCTGGCAAAGAAATAACGTCAGAACCGGTTGCAATTACTATATTTTTTGTCTTCAGCACCTTATCTTCAACTGAAACTTCAAGATTACCTTGGTCAAAAGAAGTAATTTTCCCAAGTCCATTGATTTTAGTGATTTTGTGAAGGTTAAACAGATATTCTATACCTTTTCCAAGTTCCTGAACTCTGGCGTCCTTATAGCCTAGCATTTCTTTTAAATCGAAACTTGCATCCTTAATTTTTATGCCAAGCTTCGACAGATCATTTTTCGTGTGAGCATACTGATAGGAAGAATGAAGTAGTGCTTTGGAAGGTATGCACCCAACTCGCAAGCATGTACCACCAAAAATGCTATTTTTATCTATGCAGGCAACTTTCAATCCAAGTTTTGCAGCAGCGATAGCACACTTATAACCGCCTGGACCACCACCTATAACAATCAGGTCATAATCAATCATAAAGAACAAACCTATTTTCTAAAGAATAAACACCATTTCCCTCAGTTGTTACATATATTTTATCGTGAGTAAACACTGGAGTGTGAAACATATTACCAGGTACTTTGACTACCTTTCCTGCACTTTCAGATCCAGGAAAAGCAAGCATTGAACCTTTATTGCTTGTCACCCACAGTGTATGGGCATGCACAATTGGAGCAAACAATTGCGTATTTTCTATTAAATCAGATGCCCAGACTGTTTCTCCATTTTTTATATCCAGGCCGATTATTTTATTATCTTCAGTTACTATAAAAATTCTTCCGCCTTCTTTTTGTTTCTCTGCAGGAATAAGAGGACTATAATATGACTCAATGTCTGATACACTTTTTACTTGCAGTGACTTTGACCACAAAATATTTCCTGATTTCACGTCAATACCATAAATATAAGAATTGTTTGTAGCTATTAAAGTATCGCCAAGCACTCTCGGTGTAGTAGTTACATCTGTGAGCTGTGTATCCAAAAGGTTTGTAGCCAATTTTTGGCTCCACAATTTTTTACCGTCTTCATTAAAAGCTATTAACTCACCATTTGAAAATGGTGCTATTATTTTATCGTTAGAAATTGTTGGCGATATGGAATACAAACCTCGAACCTCATTGATACCGTTTTGATAAGCCCAAACGGAGCTGCCATCTTTTATATCAAACACGTACAGATAATTATCAATAGTCAATACTACCAATTTATTATTTATTACTGCTGCTTTCCCTCTTACTGGAGCTCTCAATTCTTTTTCCCACTCAATCTTGCCAGTTTTTGCATCTATTGCGTGTAAAGTGTTATCCACTATAAAGAAAACATTTTTTTCATAATGCGATAGGCTCATGTTACCAATTTTTTTCCTATGTGAGAGGTGTAATTTCCAATTCATAGCCTTTGAGTTATCAATATCAAAGGAATATAAAGCGCCGTGCTTGTCTGATAAAATAACGCTATCTTCTGTAAGCACTGGAGCTACATATCCTTGAGATAGTTTTTTATCCACTAGACTTATTCGCTCGCTTGCCATTGTGTAACTGCTACACAATAACATTATTATAACAATTATTACTTTCATTACTTAGTTGAGAACAAGATTTATTAATATACATACTAGAAATCTTAATCACAATGAAAATGTTCTTGTTGTACGTTGAAACATTGATTTATGAACAGAATATTATATTATTATGTAAAAACCATACTCTTAGAGGTAATACACCTCATCCACTATGCGGCAACGTGCATAGCTGTATGAACATTGAGATATAAAAGTAATTTATACCAAGAAGAAAGATATCATCCAAGTAGCTTGACTACTTGGATCCAGATTGGATACTGATACCAATTCTCATTGTTGGTCAGTCAAATAGGAGAAATTGCAGAGTTGTTTAATTGTGGAGCTGGCAAGAGAAGTAATAAATTTGCACAAAGCACCCTAAAGCAGAGCAATTGTATCGTATATTTTATTGCGCAAAATGTTCTGTTTTATGTATAACCAAAGCCTCTCAACAGGATTGAGTTCAGGTGAATATGGAGGTAGGTATATAATCTCAATATTTTTAGCTACCTTTAAATTTTTTGACTTATGCCAACTAGCACAGTCCATAACAAGAACAGCTTCTCTTGTCCCTAGATATTGCGACATTTGCTCAAGAAATACATTCATGCAATCAGTGTTAACATTTAGTGCAAATAAGCTAAAACTCTCTCCATTTTTAGGATTAACTGCACTGTAGAGATAAAAATTATGCCTACCTAATTTTATTTTAACCCGAGTCCTAGTGCCTTTTTTAAACCATCCATGCCCAACTTTCGAATGTGTGCCAAACCTTGATTCATCAAAGAAAAATAGCTCTTTTTCTGGATACTTGCCAATAACTTCATTGAGATTTTTTTTTGAATTCCTCTTGTTTACTTTTATCTTGTACGTTGTGTACTGGTCTTGGTGTAATATATGAAAATTTCATCTTTTGCATATGGCGGTGTACTGTAGATTTGCTGATATTTAATCCGAACTTTTCCTGGATTCTTATTCTCATTTCTTTAATGGTAATATTAGGATTTTCTTCTATACATGCTTCAATTTGCTGTAGTTGAGCCTGATTTAATTTAGTTTTTCTACGGCGTGATGGAGGAGCAAACAGTTTTTCTTCTCTGCCAAATTTCAAGAGTTTTATCCACGAAGTTAGTGCGCTTCTTGAAATTCAATATATTTTTGCTACAGCCGTTATACTATGCTTTTTTGCCGCAATTACAGCATTTAGTTTTTTTGAAACATATACATTGTTCCTTACTTTCTTCAGCATTTCTTTTGCTGATTCTACTACTTTTTCATCCAATAATTTTGATCTTAATGCCATTTATACCTCGCTACTTCACTTACTTTAGTATGGCTTTTTTCCCATTATTGTCTATCCGTTCTTTGTATAGTGGGAATTGGTATTAGCATAGATCCCGCTAACACGTAGCGGGATACTTGACCTTTACAGGGATGACGGTTGTCGTTTAGTTATAAATATTTAAGAAATTTACCAAATAAAAAAAAGGCAAAAGAAGCCCCGTGGTGCGAGTTTTGACCCTATAATAATTTAAACTGGCGCTGTAATAATGTGCTAACGCTTAAAATAAGCGCGATTTGGCTGAATGTAGAAAAAATAAAAAAGACATGCAGCCGCTATAATTTTATGTAATCCGCCAATAAATACCCTGAATTTTGTCATTGAGCCTGCAGGTCAAAAACAATGAGTCATAAATACCCTTAGTACTACAATAAGGGGGCTGGCGAAATGTGTCAAGGGATTTTTGACGAAATGATTTTGAAAGTAAAGAGCGGGAGAAGGGGTTCGAACCCTCGACCTCAACCTTGGCAAGGTTGCGCTCTACCAACTGAGCTACTCCCGCAATTAAATTAACCTAAATTTACTTAATTATAGGCATATACAGCGATTTGTAAACCCCGTGTACACGAAAAATGTGAGAGCCCATAAATTTGCGTGGTTCCTTCTATGATCTTTTCGTATACTTAAGGCTCATTTTTGATTATCATAGGTTTTCAATTGTGCCAAAAAATGTATTAATTTTATGGGAATATTTTTATATAAAGACGACTTGCCAGCTAGTTCAATACCAGATGATATAAGTTCTATAGCTGTTGATACCGAGGCAATGGGGCTACTTCATAGCAGAGATAGATTATGCCTTGTGCAGCTCTCTTTTAATGATGGCAACGTTCACTTAGTTCAACTCAAGAACGATTACACAGCGCCAAATTTGAGAAAAATATTAGAGGATAAAAATATAACTAAAATATTTCACTTCGCGCGATTTGATCTGAGCATAATACATTATTACTTGAAAACTTGGGCACTTCCGTGCTATTGCACAAAAATAGCTTCACGGTTAGTTCGCACTTACACAGATAATCATAGCTTAAAAGAACTGTGCTTAGAACTACTTGATACCAAATTAAATAAGCAACAGCAATCTTCTGATTGGGGAAATGAAAATTTGACAGACAAACAAAAAAGTTATGCTGCATCTGATGTTTTGTATCTCCATAAGATAAAGGAAAAGCTAGATTTAATGTTGGAACGTGAAAATAGAAAAGAATTGGCCCAAAAGTGCTTTGAATTTCTTCCTACTCGCATTGAGTTAGACTTAATGGGTTGGGAAAACGTGGATATCTTTAATCATCAGATATAACCATTTGTGAGAAGTTTTTTGTTTGTGCAAGACACTTTAGGGCAATTTTTCAGAAGAATTTAGTTGATTAACTGTTGATTGATGCGCTATATTTTACAAGCAATCGTTCTAAGTTTAGGTATTTTATGAATGATGACATTATATCAGTAAATGATCAAAATTTCAAATCTGAAGTCACTGACTATAAAGGGTTTGTTCTGATAGACTTTTGGGCAGAATGGTGTGGGCCATGTAAAAGTCTAATGCCGCGTATTGAACAGTTGGCTAAAGACAGAAAAGGCAAGATTAAGATCTGCAAGTTCGACATAGATGAAGGAACTGAAGTGCCAAGTAAGTATGGAGTGCAATCTATACCCACTTTAATCATATTTCAAGATGGTAAGGAAATTGCACGCAAAATTGGTGCAACAAATGATTTGCTAAGTTGGGTTGATAGTGAAATAAGCTAATAGACAAATTTGCTTTTGTGTGTATTATAAATATTGATAAAAGGGATTGTAGCTCAGTCGGTTAGAGCAGTTCGCTCATAACGAATTGGTCGTAGGTTCAAGTCCTACCAATCCCACCATTGTGTTGATCTTAGCATGATCGTAACAATGAGAAAACTATAGTATATGAATTATATGTTGATATAATAGAGGAAATAATGGAATTTACTAAATCTTTGAATAATAAGTTAGATGAGTTGCACTTACTAAATCATCCATTCTACCAATCATGGAATACAGGAAGCTTAAGCTTGCAAGCTTTACAAACCTATGCTAAAGAATATTATCACCACGTTGCTGCGTTTCCTCGTTATATCAGTGGTATACATTTTTTGTGCCCAGATCTAAAAATGCGACAGGTTTTGCTTGGTAATTTGATAGAAGAAGAACAAGGTGATGAAAATCACCCAGAGTTATGGAAACGTTTTGCTGAAGGGCTTGGTGTAACACGGTCTGATCTCCATAAGGATGCACAGATTAAAGAGACACAGGAGTTAGTTGATGGTTACTTTGATATTGTACGATCAGACTTTGCTTCCGGTTTGGGTGCACTTTATGCTTATGAACGTCAAACTCCAGAGGTTTCTAAGTCTAAAATTGAAGGTTTAAAAAAACACTATTCAATAAGTGATGAGCGTTCTCTTCAATTTTTTACGGTTCATATGCATGCTGATGAATGGCATTCTGAGGAATGTGCAAATCTTATTGCAGACTTAAGCGAAGAAGAGCAAGAGAAAGCCATGCAAGGCGCTAAAAAAGGAGCAAAACTCTTGTGGGGTTTTCTTGACGGGATGATGAACGCTAGTGTGTGTCATTAATTGTAAGTAGATTAAACTCAGTGATATTAAAATGCAATGTAATCTTCTTATATCTGACCTGCGGCTTTGGGTTCATTTAGGATGTAGTGCAGAAGAGAAGTTTCATTCTCAATTAGTTAGTGTTAATATTGATTTTACCTTTAAATCCCCCCCTTTAGGACTTACAACTGACCGGCTTGAGGATACTATATGCTACTTGGAGGTAGTTCAGAGTATTCAATCTCTCGTTCAAAGCAAGCAATTCAATTTAATCGAGCACTTAACCCATGATATATACAGAGCCATTAATAATCTTTTGGTGCAAAAAAAACATATTATTTCTTCCATAAGAGTGACTACTCACAAAGTTGCACCACCCGTTCCCGGTGTGCATGGAGGTGTTCTCTTTACTTATTGTAATACATTACAAGAACAGGAAGATAACTAATGATCTATATTTCTATTGGCTCAAATATAGGAAATCGCTTTTCCCATTTACAAAGGGCTGCTCAGTTACTAAAGGAACGCTATTTTAAAGATTTAAAGTCTTCGATCATTCTAGAAACTAAGGCCATTTTACCAAACGGTGCTCCACCTGAGTGGGATAAGCCATTTCTTAACATGATTGTCTATGGAAGTTGTTCTTCTTCTCCCGAAGAGCTATTAAAAGGTCTAAAACAAATTGAGTGTGATATTGGCCGTCCGCAGTTCTATGAAAAGTGGGCACCTCGCGTTATTGATTTGGATATTTTGTTATGGGATGATCTAACGCTCGATACACCCTACCTTAGAATTCCTCACCCAGAATTGATAAACAGACCATTTTTGCTTCACTTGATGGCAATGCTGAACCCTATGAATAATACTCCAATAATCAACAAGACGTTCGGTACTGTTGCTTATGATATCCCTAACATTCAAGATTGTTTTTTAAAGAGTTTTACGCTTTCACCAGAGCTTGTAGGTATTGTCAATATTACTCCTGATTCATTTTCAGATGGTGGTCTTTATTATGATTCAGATCAAGCAACCAAGCAGGCACTGCGGCTGTTATCAGATGGTGCAAGCATAGTTGAACTTGGTGCTCAATCAACAAGACCTGGATCTTTAATGCAGATCCCAGAGGAAGAGTATGCACGTCTAAAGCCAGTACTTGATAATCTTAGCGATTATATGAAAGCTGGCGATATTAAAGTTAGCATTGATAGTTTCTGGCCAGATGTTATTTTGAATGTTTTAAAACACTACAAAATTACCTGGGTAAACGATCAGAAGGAAGCTCTAGATAATAATACCTTAAAAGCAATTGCTAGTAATGGTTGCAGCATCGTTATTATGCATTCACTTTCAATACCACCACATAGAGACAACATTATTCCAGACGACACTGACCCAATTGATATCATAAATAATTGGGCAGAGAAGAGCATTAGCAGGTTACTTACCCTAGGTTTTGATCAAAGCTCGGTAATTATTGATCCTGGTATTGGTTTTGGAAAATCTCTATATCAGAATATCTGGCTTTTACGCAATATAGAAGCATTGCGAAGTTTTGGCTGCAAAGTTCTGGTTGGTCATTCTAGAAAGTCATTTATTTCTTCTTTTTCTACAGAACCTGTCTTTAACCGAGGTTTAGAAACAATTGCTTTATCATCTGCATTGCACAACAAGGTTGATTTCCTTCGAGTGCATAATGTGCGTGATCACATGCGATTTTTTGTAGCTCAAGCTGCTTTACAGGAATGAAGATTATCGGAATTATGGCTGTTGATCCCAAGGGGGTGATTGGAATAAATAATGGATTGCCCTGGCATTATCCAAGTGAGTTAGATCATTTTCGTCAAGTGACTGACAAACAAGTTATTGTGATGGGAAGAAAAACATTTGAAACAATACCACAAAACATATTAAAGCCTATTGTTTTTTCTCGTAACAAATTAAGTCCTTGTTTTAATAAAGGCATAGAATGCACTATTGTTTCTTCTATGCAAGAGTTCTTGTCAATCCAAGGTAATTGGAGTTACCCTCAAATCTTCATGATTGGTGGAGCACAAATAGCGCACCTTTTTTTGGAGTATGATCTAATTTCAGAGTTTATCATAACAGAAATTCACAGACCTTATGAAGGTGATGTATATTTCAACTTAACACTTCTTGATAGATGGAATAAAACTATTCTTACCAAAACAAAAGACTATACTATATGCAAGCTAACACGTTAATATGCATATTGAAGCAATTTATACCCACCGCATTGAATGTGGAGAAGTATTAGAGCAAGTTCTTGATTGCTATGTTTCAGAGTTGCTAAGAGAGGAAGTTGTTCTTGCTATCACATCAAAAATCATTTCTATTTGTCAAAAACAAGTGGTTTGCAAAACTGCTTGTTCTAAAGAAGAGCTAATCAAAAGAGAAGCTGATGCAATTGTTGATGTGGACCACAATCCTCATAGTATCTGTTTAACGATTAAAGATAATATCTTAATTCCATCTGCTGGCATTGATGAATCAAATGGTAATGAAATGTATATTTTATACCCAAAGGATGTTCAGAAAACAGCTCTATCAATATGGAACTATCTCAAGACAAAACACTGCATAAAACATCTTGGTATTTTGATTACAGATAGTAATGTAACACCTATGCGTCGTGGGGTTACTGGCGTTGCTCTTGGTTGGTGTGGATTTGAACCACTTTATTCCTATATAGGCAAGCCAGATCTTTATAATCAATCACTGCAAGTAACACAAGTCAATCTTCTTGATGCACTGGCAACATCTGCTGTTTTAGTTATGGGAGAAGGGGCAGAGCAAACACCAATGGCAATAATTAGTGGTGCACCAAAGGTTCACTTTCTTACTCGTCCGCCAACTACAAAAGAAGAAAAAAGTGTTAAGATATCTATGAAAAAAGATCTTTACTCTCCTCTCCTCATGGGAGCCCGTTGGTTAAAGAGAAACTTAAAAAATTTGCTATTTCTTCATAAGGAGAAGTAGTTAAAGGAATTTACTCTATTTCTCCCTCTTTTTTTATTATTTTTAATCTATAGTTAACGTAAAAGAGATATGCAAAAACTCTATTGATCCATAGTCTGCAAATTATTAATAACACTTACTTTAAAGAACCTTACTTTACGCTGATCTTTGAGCGCTCTTTTGTGGTATTTTGTAAGAGTATAACTTGTGAAATCGTCTTCACTATAGATTAAAGAGTTACACTGCTTTATATGTGATGCTATCCACTCTGCATAGTCCTGATGATCGGTTGCAATGAATATTTCCCCTGTTATAAGTATTTTTTTTGCTAATAAATTTAAAAATTCCGTATTAATTAATCGTCTTTTATTGTGACTTCTTTTTGGCCATGGATCTGGAAAGAGGATAAAGAATCTTTCAACACTGTTGTCAGGAAAATTTGCAATCAATTCTCTTGCATCTTCTGTCCATATTAAAATGTTTTTTATGTTTTGTATTTCTATGTTTGTTAGCAAGCGGGAAACCCCCTTTAAGTAGGGCTCACATCCTATAAATAATAGATCAGGTTCATTGAGCACCTGGTAAAGCATATTTTCACCGTTGCCAAAGCCTATTTCTACCCATATTTTTTTTCGTGAATTTACAATCTTCTCTATAGATTCCTTGCTGTTTTGAATAGAATATTTTTCCAATATTTCATCAATATCCGGTTTTAACCTGGACCTTCTGGAGAACGATCTAATCCACTTGCTATTCTTAAATAGCATATTCTTGATACATATATAATTTTCTCACTATATTTTATATAGCTTAAACAATTCTCGAAATGAATTAACGAAAAATTACTTGTCAATAATTATTAATATTATATAATATATAAGTTCTAATAAAGTTTAAATTAAAGGTCACATTACATGAATAATAATGATCCAGTTGTAAATCTACCGGTTACTATCAGAAAGCTATCATCAAACAAGTTTATAGAAGAGATATGTCAAGGCCAATTTGAGGATCAAGATAATGCCTTGTTTGAAGATTCTTTTGTTAACAAAATTAAAGAAGGAGATGTGGTAGAAGGTGTAATTACAAGAATAAACCCTAACGACGTTGTGGTTGATATTGGTTTAAAGTCTGACGGGAGAATTCTGATCAAGGAACTCGGTTGTAATGATGAGATCATTATTGGCTCGAAAATTAGAGTTTATGTGGAAAGAATTGAAGATTATTATGGTAATGTTGTTCTTAGCCGTGAAAAAGCAATTAGAGACGAGAAATGGAATAAGTTGGAAGAAGATACAGTTACAAGAGCTGAAGTAAGCGGAGTTATTAAACGCTCAATTAAATGTGGTTTTATTGTTGATCTTGGTGACAGAATAAGCGCTTTTTTACCGCTGAGTCATGTGGATTTGAAGCAAGTAAAAGACGCGAAGCACCTTATTGAAACTGAACAAAAGTTCATCGTGCTTAAAATGGATAAGAAGCAAGGTAATATTGTAGTATCAAGAAAGCTGGTGTTAGAAAAATTGCACGCTGGTGAAAAAATTAAATTTTTAGAATCTTTAAATGAAGGCGATATAATAGAAGGAAAAATAAAAAGCATCACTCATTACGGTGTATTTGTCGGTATTCATGAATCAGATGTAGTGGGAGTTATAGATGGATTGCTACATATTACAGATATCTCTTGGAGTAGAGTGAGTCATCCATCTGCAGTTTTTGCTTGTGGCCAGACTATAAAAGTTAAAATTATAAAAATAGATAAGGAAAATGCTAAAATTTCCTTGGGTGTGAAGCAGCTAGAAGATAGCCCTTGGCAAGATGCAGAGTCAAAATATCCAGTTGATAGTGTGCATAAGGGTTATGTAACAAGCATAGAAGATTATGGATTGTTTGTTGAGCTTAGACCTGGAATTGAAGGTTTAGTGCACTCGTCAGAAATAACTTGGGTTAAGAGTAATTTACCAGTTAGTAGTCTCGTAACAAGGGGACAAGAAGTATATGTAAAAATTCTCAGTATTGACATTGCTAAGAGTAGGATGAGTTTAAGCATGAAAAGGTGTGTAGACAACCCTTGGCAAGTATTTATCAATAAATATCCTCCTGGTTCTATTGTTTCTGGTGAAGTGAAGAATAATACCGGCTCATATGTATCTGTTGCTTTCAATGATTCTGAAATAGATGAGAACGTAGAAGGGACAATATATGTGAAAGATTTAAGTTGGTCTAAAAATAGCTCAGATGAGATAAAGAAGTATAATGTAGGTGATAAAATAGAAGCAAAAGTAATAAGGGCTAACGTGAATCGGGCAAGAATTTATCTTGGAATAAAACAAATAGAGTATGATCCTCTTGAAGAACTGATAAAGAAAGTTAAGGTAGGCGATAAAATACAGGTTATTGTAGGTAAGAGAGAAGATAATGGACTAGTCGTTGAAGTTGAGAACGATGTAACCCTTCTAATAGATCAAGAGCATTTACCGGAAAATAAAAAGTTCTCTATATCAGAAAAAATAGAAGTTGAAGTATTGGGTGTTGAAGAATATAACATAGTATTATCTGCTAAGTGATAAGGTTTACTTATTTTGGCTTCATATAAATGGCAACAAAGTCTGATATAATAGCGAGGGTAGCAAAAAGACATCCTTTTTTAGATAAGATTATTATAGCAGCTATAGTTGATAGATTTTTTGGGATACTTTCAAGCACATTGAAGCATCATAATAGAGTTGAAATTAGGGGGTTTGGTTCTTTTTCAGTTAGAAGTTATAACTTGAAAGAAACAAGTCATTTAATGTTACAGAAGTTTACAAAGAATCAATACTTTAAAACATATTTTCGTAGCAGTAAAAAATTATCTGATTTGATAAATGAATAAAAATTTATACCATAAATAAGATGAAAGTAGAGGTTTGAGTTTATACTATACGATAGAAATTTTTAGCACCATATGCAAGTAGTAGAAATAGTTATACGTAATAACACATACAAAATATCTTGCGAAAGTGGGAAGAAGAGCCATTTATTACGTCTTGCTAATAGTTTTGACAAGCTAGTTGGTTCTGTATCTCAAAAAACTGGAGGTAAGGGTTCGGATTCATTAAATTTCTTACTTGCAGCGCTAATTCTTGAGGATAAAATTTTAGAATTAACAAAGCGGTTGGATGAAGCAAATCAAGAGCGCGAAAAGTATAGAAACGAGAAAAGAATAGAATATATTGAGGTACTAGATAAGGTAAATAAGATTATCACTAATCTTGAGTGCATAAAGGATTAGCTTCAATAAAGCAAGCAATTAAATTGACTATCTGACTATTTAAGCCAGGAGGGAGGTTTGTCTTACGAGTTATGTAACAATATAATTCGTAATCATCAAGATCAACTATTTTTTCGTATTCGATTAGTTCGCTCAAGGAAAATTTATCAAGATATTTCAATGCGAAATGCCCTAAAAGTATATCGGTTTCTTTGCAACCCCTATGCCAGCTTCTATACATCAATTTTCTTCTGAGTAGTGAGGTATCTGTCATTACAATTAAACTTTTTTTTAATTTAAAAGTTAAACTAAATACTTGTCAAGCGAGGCGCGTTTTAATATACTTAACGTTTGTTTAAGATCTAAATACACAGGTGGAGTTAATTTCGAATTTCATTCATCAGTTTGGCAATGGAATATATTGTTTTTTGTCATTTGCCTTAATCATTTCTGTTATAGTGTTTGTGCATGAATATGGGCATTATGTTGTTGCCAAAGCATGCAAAGTTAAAGTTGAATCTTTTTCTATAGGTTTTGGTCCTGAAATTTTTGGTTTTAACGATAAGTCTGGAACTAGATGGAAACTAAGCGCTGTTCCATTGGGTGGTTATGTTAAAATGTTAGGGGATACTAATGCAGCGAGTGTCCCAGCTGATCAAAAAGAATTAACTGAAGAAGAAAAGTTGTATTCATTTCATACAAAACCGCGGTATAAAAAAGCAGCAGTGGTTTTTGCAGGACCTTTTGCAAATATGATACTTGCTATTATAGCTTTTACAATATTTTTTAGCACGGCAGGTTATTACCGCACTCCACCGGTGATTAGGGATGTAATTGAAGGAAGTGCAGCCAAACAAGCTGGCCTATTACCAGGTGACACTATTACACAAATCAATGAACATAAAATAAAATACTTTGAAGATATTTCACGTGTGATAATGTCGAACCCCAAGACGAGAATGGAAATTAAATATAGCAGAAATAATGAGGAGCGTAGAACTAGCCTGACTCCATTGACAATTGAGAGTAGAGATGTTTTTGGCAACATAATAGAAAGAGAAACTATAGGGATTATTTCAGTCAATACATTAAAGCAGTCATCTTTTCTTGGGGCTGTGAGCTTATCAGTAAGTGAAACTTACCACACTATGTGCTTAACGATCAAAGCTATCTTTCAAATTATCGTTGGTAAGAGAAGTGCAAGTGAAATAGGTGGACCAATAAAAATTGCAAAATATTCAGGGCAATCAGCCAAAAAAGGATTTATTATGGTTGTGTATCTCATGGCAATTATTTCAGCTAACTTAGCTGCGATTAATTTACTGCCAATTCCGCTACTGGATGGGGGGCATTTATTTCACTATATTATAGAAGCAGTTATACGTCGAGATTTAAGTTTGAAATGTCAAAAATATGCAGCTATTTTTGGTGCTTTAGTATTGTTTTTGCTTATGGCAACTGGAATGTCAAATGATATTAGGAGTCTTTTTTAAAATAAACATGAAAAAGCTACTTTGCATATTATTGATAGTAATTTTTCCTGCTTTACTTGTTGCTTTAGAAAATAAGGAAAAAGTGCAGATAAAGGATATCAAATGCATTGGCAATGAGCGGGTAAGCAATCAAACAATAGGGTTTTATATAAAGTTAGAACCTGGTAGCTATGTAGACGACGATGATATAGATTCGATTATAAAAGGTTTATATAAAACAAAGTTGTTTGCTAGTGTTAACGCTTATATCGATGATAAAAAAAATTTAGTAGTAAAAATTCAAGAAAATCCACTAATTGACAAGATAATATTAAAGGGTAATAAATTATTTAACAGCAAAGAGCTGCTAAATAATGTAATTCAATCAAAATCGCTAACTATTTTCACTGAAACAAAATTGCAAAACGATTTAATGAATTTAATCACTACTTATAGAAATAACGGTAAGGTTGGTGTTAACGTTGCATATGAGCTGAATAAGCTTGATAGTAATAGGGTCGATCTAATTTTTAAAATAAAAGAAGGTAAAACCTCTAAAATTAAGGATATAAGATTTATAGGTAACAAAAACTTTTCTGAAAACGAGCTAGAGCAAGCTATTAAAGTGCATAGTAATGACATATTTAGTAAGTTATTTAGAGCCATGTTTAAGGGCGGAACTCGTTATTCACCACAATATTTATTGATTAACACAGAATTGCTCGATCGTTTTTATTCGTCTAAGGGATATATTCAAAATAATATTCAACCGATTGTTGAGGTTGATAATAACAATCAGATAGAATTGACTTTTTTGATTGACGAAGGACAGCAATATTTGTTTGGAAATAATGAGGTTAATATTGAAACTGAAATTCAGGATTTAAGCCTAAAAGAAGAAATATTGGACTTTATAACAGAGGAAAACGATAAGATATTTAATAGAGTTAAAATTAATAATACAGTAGAAAAAATAAACAAGTATTTAAATGAGAAAGGATATATATTTGCAAAAGTTAATCCAGAGTATGCACAACGTGACAATGTTGTAGATGTGACCTACAGAGTGCTTCCGGGTAAAAAGATTTATATAAATCAAATTACAATTGATGGTAACGATCGCACTTTAGATAAGGTGATCAGAAGTAAGCTAAGTATAGCAGAAGGTGATGCGTACAATATATCTGAGATTCAAAAATCACGTAAAAAACTAATGAGTAGTGATTTTTTTGAAACAGTGAAAGTAAATAGTTATGCAGTTAATGACAATGCAGTAAATCTTGACTTAAATGTTAAAGAAAAAAGAACTGCCTCATTATCTTTAGCAGGAGGTATGTCCTTTCCTGGCGGAGCATTTGTAAAAACTGATTTCACAGATCGTAATTTATTTGGTAGTGGTAAAGAGCTCTCTTTTGCTCTTGAAAAAAGTAAATATTCACTTTCTACTAATGTAGAGGTTGTTGAAAATAATTTTAACGATTCTGATACATCACTAGGTGTGGGCGTATTTTATGAAGAACAAGATAAACCACACACTAGCTTCGACAGTTGTGACATGGGATTTTCAACAAAATTATCATACAAAGTTATAGAAAACTTAACTAATTCCATTCGCTACTCTTACAAGTATAACCGTATACACATGGATAATAAGGGTGGAAAAGACAATGACATCTCTGATATAATAAAGGGGCAAGGAGGTGAACATCAGATTTCATCAGTAGGATACACATTGGCATATAATAAACTGGATAATCTTTATGCTCCAAAAGAAGGATATTTATTGCGTATAAGTCAGGATATTTCAGGATTGGGAGGGAATGTAAACTTCCTAAAATCTGAGTTCTTGTCTTTTTACACACATCCTATATTAAGTGAAATTGACGATAGCATAATACTGCGCTTTAAGATGGCGGCAGGTCATATTTTTTCTTATACCGATGAAGATTTAAACATTGGCCAGCACTTTTTTAAAGGGGGTAATGAGATTAGAGGGTTTGATCTTTCTGGTATCGGACCAAGAGCAATAGACAACAATAAAAGCTCGTTAGGAGGCAAAACTTATTTCAATTTAACACAGCAAGTAGATTTCCCACTACCAAAACTATATGACTATGCTGGTATCAAAGGCTCATTATTTGTTGACTATGCAACACTTTTTGGCTTAGATGATAAAAATGAGAAATATAAAGATCCATATAATGATAGTAAGCTTATAAGAGTGTCACCAGGTTTTGGCTTTTCAATGCCTTCTCCTTTTGGTAGACTTAGATTAGATTTTGGGTTTCCTTTAGTAAAGGAATCTTATGATATAATACCATCACCAAATGTTAAATTTTCTATTGAAGCGGGGATTTGAATGAAATATATACAGTTATTTATATCAGTTATTGCCTTAATTATTTCCTTATTTGTGGGGTATAAGTTTGCAGGATATCAACCTCAGAACACAAAGGCTGCCATTATTGATAGTGATAAAGTTATCAATGAATCTCTTGCTCTGCAAAACATACAACAACAAATAAAGGAGCAGAATTCTAGATTACAACAAGAATTTGAAAGTGAGTTAGAAAAACTTAAGCCATCAAAAGAAGAATTTGAACTTTTGTCAGAAGAAGCAAAAAAGGAAAAGACAGAACAGTTTAATAAGCATACTGTAAATGCTAGAGATGCTTACGCTAAAAAAATGTTGTATTTAGAAGAAAGTTATAGAGATGCAGTAGAGAGTGTTTTTAACAAGATAAAAGAAGTTGCTAAAAAAACGGCAGAAAAAGACAACATAGATTTGGTACTATTTATTTCAAAAAAGAACCAAGTTTTATACTCTATGGATGAAGTTGATTTATCGGATATGGTATTAAACAATATAAACAAGGAAATACCTGAATTTGCTTTAAAAGGCATTGAGTAGGCTTATGCAATTTAATATCAGTGATATTATAAAAATACTACCACATTCTTATCCGTTTCTCTTAGTAGATAGGGTTATAGAGTGTGATCCTGGTAAAAGTATAAAAGCAATCAAAAATGTGACTTTCAATGAGCCATTTTTTATTGGTCATTTCCCTGGTCATCCAATAATGCCAGGAGTCTTGATAATTGAATCTCTAGCTCAAGCATCTGCTATATGTGTTCTTGGTAAAGAAAGTCAAGGTACAATAGAAAACAAAGCTATTTACTTTATGTCTATTGAAAATGCAAAATTCAGAAAGCCAGTCACTCCAGGGGACACACTGATTCTGCAAGCTAATGTTAAAAACGCACGTTTAAGTGCATGTAAATTTGAGTGTATTGCTTGTGTTGGTGAAGAAAAGGTTGCAGAAGCAACGATTTTAGCTATGCTACAAAATACGTAATATACAAAAGACGGTGTGCATACTCTATAATGCAGCTTAATACCTCATTTTCAAATTTATATACTCGCAGTGGATTAATAAAATTGGATGAGACATTTTTGAATTATATTAAATCATGTGATGAAAGCTTGTTTTGTTCATTAATTGAAGCAAGGGAAAATCAGATTGGTGATAGCCAGTTAATAATAGACCTCTCATATTTATTTGACGAGTTCATTGCAAAACTTTTCAACATTGAAAAAGAAATAGAAGAGCTAAAGAAAAAACACAATGACTTTGCTGTGATATATAAATGCAAAAGGTTATTTGTCCAACGCTACGCATTGAAGAAATACATTAATGTGGCGAATATAGATATTACTAACAAACTAAGTCATTTTCTCACTTTGCCAACAACAGAAAAAAATTTTGCCGAGCAGGTGATGCATTGGTTTGAAGATAAAGAAAATCACAAAGAAGAAATAGAACTTGCGGCACAATATGCAGTGTGGAGAGTAAAAAATAAACAGAGTATATTATTCAGTATTCATAAAAAAATCAACCACGAAAACCTCATGCCATTTTCTAAAAAAGAAGTGGACAAAGTTGAAGTGCTGTATTCAAATGAAGTAAAAAGACGATATGGTTTTGATCTAACAAGCAAAAAGGTGAGTTTGAACAAAGCATTAGATAACGCTCACTACTGCATATTCTGTCATAAGCAAAATAAGGACAGCTGCTCAAAGGGGCTAATTAATAACGACAATACTTTTAAACAGTCCCCACTAAAAGTTGAGCTGCATGGCTGTCCACTAGAACAGAAAATATCAGAAATGAATCTGGTGAAAAGCGAAGGTTACAGCATAGCAAGCCTTGCAATTGTGATGATAGATAACCCATTATGTGCGGCTACTGGGCACAGAATATGCAATGACTGCATGAACTCATGCATATATCAGAAACAAGAACCTGTGAATGTGCCAATGATTGAAACAAGGATTTTGGATGATGTGCTTAGTTTACCGTACGGATTTGAAATATATTCTCTGCTCAGCCGTTGGAATCCTTTAAATTTTCAGCGTTCATTGCCAAGAGAAAACACCGGAAAAAACGTTCTAGTTGTAGGCCTTGGTCCTGCTGGTTTTAATTTAGCTTATCATTTGTTGAATGATGGGCATAACGTTATCGCCATTGATGGACTAAAGATTGAACCTTTAATCGATAATTTCCAGCTAATTAAAGATTTTGAACACGAAAAATTGAGTGAACGCACGGCAGGTGGGTTTGGTGGAGTGGCAGAATATGGCATTACTTCTAGGTGGGATAAAAATTACTTAAAGATTATTAGATTACTGCTGGAAAGACGAGAGAATTTTGCACTTTATGGGGGCATTCGTTTTGGTGGCACGATTAATGTTGATGATGCTTTCAACTTGGGTTTTGATCACATCGCACTAGCACTTGGCTCTGGCAAGCAACGAATGATCAAAATAAAGAATATACTAGCTCGTGGAGTGCGTATGGCATCTGACTTTCTTATGTCGTTACAACTGACTGGCGCTCTTAAATTTGATTCTATAGCAAATCTGCAAGTTCGTATGCCGATAGTTGTCATAGGTGCGGGGCTTACTGCGATTGACACTGCCACTGAAGCTTTAGCGTATTATCCAATTCAAGCAGAAAAATTTCTTCTTCGTTATGAGATATTAGTTGATAAGTATGGAAAGGACTGTGTTGAAAAGGATTGGACAGAGGAAGAGCGCGAAATTGCGAATGAGTTTATATCGCACGCACAATTGATCCGAGAAAAGCAAAAGTTAGCAAAAAAAGAGAGTAGAGAAATAAAAATATTAGAGTTAATGCAGAGTTTGGGGGGAGTGAAAGTTGTATATAGAAAAGAGCTAAAAGATTCGCCAAGTTATCGATTAAATAGCGAAGAGGTGCAAAATGCACTTTTAGAAGGGATTTACTTTATTGAAAACTTAGAGCCAGTTGAAGTTGTGACGGATAAATATAATCATGCTGAATCAATAAAACTAATAGACACAAAATCCGGCAAAATCAAATGCATGAAAGCACGTTCTATTTTTATAGCAGCAGGTACTGAGCCAAATACAGTTATTGCAACAGAAGATAAAAAGCATTTTAAATTAAGCAATGGGTATTTTACTCATTTGAATTCATCAGGAAAAGAAATAGATCCAATATTTTCTCCTAAGATGCAGAATAAAGACAGAATATTAGTATATAAGCAAGGCAATAAAACAATTAGCTTTTTTGGTGATCTTCATCCTTCGTATAGCGGCAGCGTCGTGAAAGCTATGGCAAGCGCTAAGAATGGTTACCCTATCGTTTCTCAGCTTTTGAATAGAGTTAATAGCTTCATTTCTGCCACTCCAGCTAGAATCTCAGAGTCATATGCACAATTGTATGAATGTTGTAATATAAGAGTAACTTTCACCAAAAAAGATGTCATTCCAGTGCCCAGACACTGGGATCCAGAAAACTTAATTTTGAATGAGTACACCAGATGGTTGTATAGTCAGAACTGGATTCCAGTGTCAGCTACTTGCATGACACCACCTGCTATGCGAATTACCTACAAATTGCAGCATTTGTACACTAAAGCGTCACGCGCTGGAATAATATCAGAACACCTGGTTAACAAAGAATTTTTCAATAAAATCAAAGAGCAATTCACTGCAAAGGTTATAAAAGTTCAATATTTAACAGACAAAGTTGTGGAAATAGTGATCAAAGCACCACTTGCGGCAAAGAATTTTAAACCTGGACAATTCTTTAGGTTGCAAAATTTTGAAACCAATAGCAGAAAAGCCAATAATACAAACCTTGCTATGGAAGGTATAGCCGTAACCGGCACTGAAGTAGACAAAAAAAAAGGAATTATTTCCACTATTGTGCTTGAAACTGGCGGTTCCACTAATTTATGTAAATGTTTTAAAGAAGGTGAACAAGTAATTCTTATGGGTCCAACTGGCAGCCCTACTGAGGTTTGCTAATACCAATTCCCATTACAAGGCAACCAGATGGACAATGATGGAAGAAAAGCCATAATGAAGCAAGTAAAATAGTTGAGGTATAAATGGCATTAAGATTAAAATTATTGGATGAAAAAGTAGTAGAATCAGCAAAAGAAATGCTGAAGAAAGTAAGGAACAATGCATATGTTTCAAAAAAACTAAATGCTGTAATTGCAGCAAAAAAGCACAGTATAGCGGCTGTAGCAAAAATATATTGCATTTCAAGAAGCGCACTAACTTCGTGGGTAAAACTCTTGAAATTTGGCAGAAAAGAAAAACTGTTTACTCCTCCACAACGGCGTAGAAAAACTAAATTAAATCAGGATCAACTACGGCAAATTGAAGAGTGGATAGAAGAAAATCCTAATATTACCATTAAAGAAATGAGAATAAGAATCCAGGAAAAGTTCGGATTAAATATCAGCAAATCTACAGTACACCGCTATATGCAAAAGATGAAATTCTCATATATTACACCCAGACCAGTTCATAATGGACAAGATAAAAGCAAACAAGAGGAATTCAAAAAAAAATCTCAATGGAGCTATTAGCAAGTATCCAGAAAAAGAGCTATTTTTCTTTGATGAATCAAGGTTTGGCACACATTCAAAGGTTGGACATGGGTGGTTTAAAAAGGGGATTAGAACACAGGTTAAAACAAAATTAGTTAGGCAAAATTTCTATCTCTATAGTGCGGTTAATCCTAGAAATGGAGAGAGTTCTAGCTTATTTGCACCAAATGTCAACACTGATTGCATGAACATATTTCTTGAGCAGATGTCGCAATATCTAGAAACACGAGAGGCTTTTCTCGTTATGGACTGTGCTAGTTGGCATAGGTCAAAAAATTTAAAGGTACCTAAAAATATCGACATTATATACCTACCTACATATTCACCTGAGCTAAATCTTGTTGAGAGGCTTTGGTTATATATAAAACAGAACATTTTGCGCAATAAAATATACGATACAATTGCTCTGCTTTAGGGTGCTTTGTGCAAATTTATTACTTCTCTTGCCAGCTTCACAATTAAACAACTCTGCAATTTCTCCTATTTGACTGACCAACAATGAGAATTGGTATGAATATCAAGATAAAGATATTAAAGAGGACGTGAAGGAGTACCTTATCAGTCGTGGTGCACATATTTAGAGAAAGCAGAAACCTCTTTTCTCCTATTTCTAGTGTAAGGTAGGAGAGTTAATAGAATCTTAGATTAAAGAGTATATATGTGTCTCAAGGTATATTAAAGAGACATGACTACTGACACAAAGTTAACAGACTACGAAGTAGGGAAAAAATTAAAACATGAGAGGGAAAAGAAAAGATATACTCAGGCAGGTCTAGGAAGTAAAGTCGGAGTATTAGAGAAGCAAATGTCCAGATATGAGCGAGGGGAAAATCCGATTTCAATCATTATATTCTGTATGATAGTAGTGGAACTAATGATTGATATGGCAAAACTACTGCCTGAATCGATGGCATCAGAGAAAGGTGAGGTAGAAAAAACATTAAATCTAGTTAGAGAATGTAAAAAATTTAGGAACCAGGAATTATGTAAGATAGCCTCTGCATTAAATAAATCTATCCAGATGGGAGAAGAAGAGGGTAGAGAAGCAGGAAAGATTAAAGTAGCAAAGAATCTACTTAAAGCGGGTATTTCTGTTGATGTCATCCTCCAAACAACAGGCTTGTCTAAAGATGAACTTAAGAAACATGATAAAACAGAGATAGTTAATTTTATAGCCTATAAAACAGGGGAAAATATGAAAGACTGGAGGCTAGCAAGAGGACGTTCTCAGGAGGATTTAGGAAATGAAGTCGGTTTAACAGGTGGTCAAATACGACGCTATGAGCAAGGAACCCATATCATGACAATAGGAAAACTACGTAACATAGCAGACGAATTATCAACGCACGCTCAAACTCTACTGCCGAAAATTAGTGAACTAATAGAAAAAGGCAATGTTGAAATTGAAAGAAGTAATGAGGATAGAGAGGGAGAAAATGGGGTACTAGATTTAGTGAGAGAGTATGAAAAAATTGATGATCAAGAAATACGTGATAAATTTTATTCATTAATTATGTCAGTATCTAAAAGAATACAGATTGATAAAGAAAAGGGTAAAAAAATAGGGGAAATAGAAGTGGCAAAGAATCTACTTGAGGTAGGTGTTCCTATCAATGTAGTACATCAGGCTACAGGATCTTAAAGCTAGTGGTATGCTTGAAAGAGCATAAGCATCAAGAGAGTAAAATAAGATAACTTATTTAGAAGAGATCTTAAATCATTAATTAAAGATTACCTTTCTCCACACTTCCGCCATTTCTCCTTAACTTGAGCTTACGGAGCTTTTCACCCTGTTTATTAAGAGTTTAATGAACTATCGAGAATAACAATAAAGAGCACGCCTAACATTATATAAACGGATGCCATAATAAAAGCCCCTTAGCTAACCACATTAAAACCATTGCCCTTCTCTGGCTTTTTTGATTGTTTCGTTTACTTCTGCCTTATTAAAAACTTGCCCAGGCTTAAAAATATCTTCAATTAACATCCAGCCTGTAAAGATATTATGTATGATAAATAGCAAGAATAAAAGCTATTGCAAGCACAATTTTTCTAAAGCATGTGATTCCTGTTGTAGATTAGCAACTTAAACGGACCATAATTCTTTAGTAGACATTTCGTCAAAACCTTTTATAGCATTCCAAAGCAAAGCCCCATTTCCGTACAACTGGAACAATTTATAAGGCGTAAAGTAGAATTTTGAGATCATATTCTACAATCTTTTACCTGCATTACTGCTCAACAAAAATATTTTAACCTTAATAATATCATCCTTAAGATCACCTTGATAAAATAGCAAGCCCGAGCCAGAGACCTGCTATTTTCTATCAGTTACTTTATATCAATTTTCTTAATATGTTTTTCCGACTTAGGTATAGTTAAATGTAATACTCCGTCTGAAAAATTAGCAGATACCTTATCTTGCTCTACATTTACTGGAAGCGGAATAGATCTATAGAAAGAGCCGTAGTACCTTTCTCGATGGTAAAACTGCTTATCTTTCAACTCATTATCACACGTTTTTTCACCCTTCACTATTAAGTTATCACCAGATATGCTAATATCTATATTTTCTTTGGAGATACCTGGTAAATCTAACGACAGGCAATAGCTTTCTTTTGTTTCATAAAAGTCGCAAGCTGGTACACCCTTTCTGTTAAGTTCCGGACCAAACCCCGTAAAGAAGCTATTGAACATGTCATCAACAGCTTTTTGCAGCCCTCTCAGGCTGAGACTATCGTTTTTATTTGAATGAACTAGATTACTCATGTTACACCTCCTTATTACTCTTATGCTTTCCTATATAGTCATTTCACTTACTAATTTCAATACTTTGTACTATAGTTAAAATACATGTATGTTATCGATAAGGTTTTCTAGATAATCGACAATTGAATACAGAATTAATACTACGCTTTTTAGTATAATTGGTTTACTCATTACAGGAATAGGACTTCTTTGTTCTCTAATACAAAAACTTGGTATAGCAGGCGATATCTATATTGAAAAAGGTAATTTTAAACTTTATTTTTCGATCACTACCTCACTTTTGATAAGTTGTATAGTAAGTCTAATCATGTTACTAATTAATAGGTTTCGTTAGAGAGCATACAAGGAACTTTAACTAAATTGAAGCAGTGTTTCTATTAACCAAACAACTGGCCTACAAAACCTTAAAGCTAGTGGCATGCTTGAAAAAACATAAACGTCAAGATAATTTCTTTAGAAAATCTCTTAAACCATTAACCTAACATTACCTCCTTTCACACTTGTGCCATTTCCGCTTAACTTGCTACTCCTGTCAGATTAACGACATTGTGATCTGCTGATTATTTCAACATCACTATCGCTAGAATGTAAAGAGTTCATTGACTGACTGAGTGATATTGGCGGTACCTCATCTAATACCAATTCTCATTGTTGGTCAGTCAAATAGGAGAAATTGCAGAGTTGTTTAATTGTGGAGCTGGCAAGAGAAGTAATAAATTTGCACAAAGCACCCTAAAGCAGAGCAATTGTATCGTATATTTTATTGCGCAAAATGTTCTGTTTTATGTATAACCAAAGCCTCTCAACAGGATTGAGTTCAGGTGAATATGGAGGTAGGTATATAATCTCAATATTTTTAGCTACCTTTAAATTTTTTGACTTATGCCAACTAGCACAGTCCATAACAAGAACAGCTTCTCTTGTCCCTAGATATTGCGACATTTGCTCAAGAAATACATTCATGCAATCAGTGTTAACATTTAGTGCAAATAAGCTAAAACTCTCTCCATTTTTAGGATTAACTGCACTGTAGAGATAAAAATTATGCCTACCTAATTTTATTTTAACCCGAGTCCTAGTGCCTTTTTTAAACCATCCATGCCCAACTTTCGAATGTGTGCCAAACCTTGATTCATCAAAGAAAAATAGCTCTTTTTCTGGATACTTGCCAATAACTTCATTGAGATTTTTTTTTGAATTCCTCTTGTTTACTTTTATCTTGTACGTTGTGTACTGGTCTTGGTGTAATATATGAAAATTTCATCTTTTGCATATGGCGGTGTACTGTAGATTTGCTGATATTTAATCCGAACTTTTCCTGGATTCTTATTCTCATTTCTTTAATGGTAATATTAGGATTTTCTTCTATACATGCTTCAATTTGCTGTAGTTGAGCCTGATTTAATTTAGTTTTTCTACGGCGTGATGGAGGAGCAAACAGTTTTTCTTCTCTGCCAAATTTCAAGAGTTTTATCCACGAAGTTAGTGCGCTTCTTGAAATTCAATATATTTTTGCTACAGCCGTTATACTATGCTTTTTTGCCGCAATTACAGCATTTAGTTTTTTTGAAACATATGCATTGTTCCTTACTTTCTTCAGCATTTCTTTTGCTGATTCTACTACTTTTTCATCCAATAATTTTGATCTTAATGCCATTTATACCTCGCTACTTCACTTACTTTAGTATGGCTTTTTTCCCATTATTGTTTATCCGTTCTTTGTATAGTGGGAATTGGTATCAGCATAGATTCCGCTAACGAGTAGCGGAATAACGAATTTGTTGTTTTTCAAATTGTAGGTAAACCTAAGCCACTTTAGCTATATACTTTCCAACCTGTTTTCACTCCTAATCTTTTCTTATTGATTTACAGCAGGTTCTTTGTTACAGTTCGTAGTTATGCAAAGAAACCTAAAGCCTTATGAGTTTATTTACAGTCAGTGGTTTACATAATTTGGAACTGTATAGCTGAGTATTGTATATGATAATATTGATAACAAACGATGATGGCTTTGGAAGTGAAGGAATAAAATTACTCAAAGAGATTGCACGGAATTTTGCGTCAGAAATATGGATAGTGGCACCAGATACTGATAGAAGCGGGGCTGCAAGATCTCTTGATTATCCAGTGAAACAATCTATTGGAATAAACCAACATAGTGAAAGGGAATTTAGTGTGTCTGGTACTCCTGCAGATTGTGTCATTATTGCGCTAAATAAAGTTATGAATAAAAAACCAGACTTAATATTGTCCGGAGTAAATATTGGATCAAATGTCGGGGACGATATTTGTTATTCAGGAACAATTGGTGCTGTAATGGAAGGTGCTGCAAGGTCTATACCTTCTATTGCGCTGAGCCAAGTTTATCATGATAAAATAGACTGGCACAATACAAAGGTTTTTGCACCAAAGGTTATTGCCAAGCTAGTTAAGGTTAGTTGGCCTAAAAACATAGTGATGAGTGTAAATTTTCCTGCTACGGAAAAAGTAAAAGGAGTAGAATTTGCTGAACAAGGTGAATATAACATTGATGGGGATTTAACTTTTACTGAAAATTCGAATGGCTTTTTTAGCTTAAA
This sequence comes from Wolbachia endosymbiont (group A) of Sicus ferrugineus, assembly GCF_947251515.1. NCBI lineage: Bacteria > Pseudomonadati > Pseudomonadota > Alphaproteobacteria > Rickettsiales > Anaplasmataceae > Wolbachia > Wolbachia endosymbiont (group A) of Sicus ferrugineus. The sequence goes on along the minus strand of NZ_OX366370.1, from coordinate 948,743 downwards.
TTGGTCTCGAGAGCACTCAGGCAGTGGTAGTGTAAATAAAATAAAAGAAGGATTTATTACTATCACACCAGTAAAATTAGATTTTACAGATTATGATACATTGAATGCTATGAAAAATTCTTGTGCAGACGAATTTTCTTCTATAGCTGACTAAAAAAAACATTTGCATTGCTCCTAATTGATGTTTTCTATTGTGTTATCGCGAGCAATTATTTTTTCTTCACCTGTATCCATGTTTTTAATCTTTAAAGTTTTACTACTCAATTCTTCATTGCCAAAGATTAAAGCAGCTTTAGCATTTGCTTGATTTGCTTTTTTCATTCGGTTTTTAAGTGCTCCGCTATATTCGTAGACTACATATAAACCATTTCTGCGCAATTCATTCGCAAGTGTTAGAGCATGTTCATCAGCCTCTCTGCCGATTGGAATTAGGTAAATAGGTCGCTCTTCTTTCGGAGAATAATTGATTAACTCCATTATGCGTTCAATACCTCCTGCAAATCCTATCGCTGGAGTGTGTTTTCCACCTACTGAAGATACTAGATTATCGTATCTTCCACCGGCAAAAACTGCCCCTTGTGCACCTAAATCTTCTGTGACAAATTCAAATACTGTGTGACAATAATAGTCTAGACCTCGAACTAATTTGCTATTTACAGTGTAAGGTATGCCAAGAGCTTGCAGTCCATTTAACACCTGGTCAAAGAAATATGAAGATTCTTTTGTATAGTGATCACTGATTTTAGGCGCATCAGAAATTATTAATCTATCTTTCTCATCCTTAGAATCCAGTATTCTGAGTGGATTTTTGATCAACCTATTTTTGCTATCTTCTGATAGATCGTTTTGATACTTTGTAAAGTATAAGGTCAAAGCTTCTCTATACTTAGTTATTGTTTCACTATCACCTAAAGAGTTGATTTCCAGCTTTACATTTTTATTGATGCTAAATTCAGTTAGTAAGTGCTGAGCGAGTGATATCAATTCAACATCGGCTTTTGAATCTTCTACACCAAAAACCTCAAAATTTATCTGATGAAATTGCCTCTGTCTTCCCTTTTGCGGTCTTTCGTAACGAAATGCAGGCCCTGTTGAAAATAATTTTATCGGCGTTTGCAGTTTTTTTTCAATTAATAGCCTAACAACCGCTGCAGTGAACTCAGGACGTAAAGTTATGCTCTTTCCCCCTTTATCATTAAAGGTGTACATCTCTTTAGTGATGATGTCTGAGCTATCACCTAAAGTCTTTGTGAAAACTTCCGTATATTCAAATATCGGAGTTTGAGCAGGTAAAAAGCCATATAGGCTTGAGATTCTGCTTGTTGTTTGCTCTATGTGTTTAAACTTGTACCATTCATCAAACAAGAGATCTTTTGTTCCTCTAACCGTTTGATTAGTCATAGTGTGGTCTCTATACCTGCAACCTCTGGTATGTGGTAGCTCAGCATATTCTGCACTCCTTGCTTTAAAGTAATTGCAGCACTTGGGCATCCAGAGCAAGCTCCTTGTAACTCAACATAAACTATCCCGTCTTTATAGCCACGAAATTTGATATCGCCACCATCTTGAGCAACTGCAGGTTTGATATAACTTTCCATCAATTCTTTTATTCTATTTACAATTTCTATATCATTTTTATCAAAAAATTCTTCATCCGGTATATTATTATCATTTACTCCTTCTTTATCTAGTGCTTTTCCACCTGAAGTAAAGTGATCCATGATTGTAGTTAACATTTCTACTTTTAATGTATCCCAATTAATTCCACCCAATTTTGTTACTGAAATAAAATCATGACCAAAAAACACTCTTACCACATGTTCTATTTGAAAAAGATTTGCTGCTAACTTGGAGTTTTTTATTTCATCTGCATTTGAAAAATCAGCCGTTTTTCCTTCGTTTAGAATTGCAAATCCAGGGAGAAATTTCAGTGTGTTTGGATTTGGTGTTTCTTCAATCTGGATGAACATGTTATTTACCATGACAATTATAATTGTTACTATTTAATCATAAAATGATAAAAAAATATACATGTCATTCATCTTTTTTCTTTTTTTAATATTCATAGTAATTACATTTGTCTTGCCTAGCGTTGTTGTATTTTTTCTTTTCCTGACAAAAAAAAATAACATAAGTTTCATGATGAACTCTATATTGAGTAAGTTTTTGAACGAATTTAATAGCAGTAGAAGTTATACTGAAAATTACACTGGTGATAACATGTCCAAAGATGAAGCATTAAAGATACTGGGGCTGAATCCTGAGGCAAGTCAAAATGAAATTAATAAAGCATATCAAAATTTAATGAAATTAGTTCACCCAGATAAGGGAGGCTCAGAGTATTTTGCACAGAAATTAAATGCGGCACGTGATAGGTTGCTGAAGAGGTAGTAATTAATATCGCTTTAAACTTTTTATTTGTGTGTAAAGGATAAGTTGCTACAATAAAACGAGTTAAAGGTAGAGAAAGCTTTAAGTTATGCAGAAAAAAAAAACAACGATAGAAGAGGAAAAAGGCATATTAGGGTGGATAGAATATAGATTGCCTATATTTTCTTTTTTGAAACACACTGCTTCTTACCAAGTACCAAAAAACTTAAATTATGCTTGGAACTTTGGCTCTTTGGCTGGTATAGCGCTAATTTTACAAATAATAACAGGTATATTTCTTGCTATGCACTACACTCCGCATGTTGATTATGCGTTTAATAGTGTAGAGCGCATAATGCGAGATGTGAATTACGGGTGGTTAATACGCTACACTCACGCTGTTGGAGCATCGCTCTTCTTTATGGTAGTCTATGTTCATATAATGCGTGGGTTATATTACGGATCTTACAAGAGGCCACGAGAGATGGTGTGGTTTGTTGGTATATTTATATTTTTTGCAATGATGGCAACTGCCTTTATGGGATATGTATTGCCTTGGGGACAAATGAGTTTCTGGGGTGCAACAGTTATAACCAATTTATTTTCTGCTATACCTTTAGTTGGCAATAAAATAGTTATATGGTTATGGGGTGGTTTTTCAGTGGATAACCCAACACTTAACCGTTTTTTCGCTCTGCATTATCTTCTGCCTTTTGTTATTATTGCTTTAGCTATGCTTCATGTGATAGCTCTGCATAGGTTTGGCTCTGGTAACCCAAGTGGAGTGGAGGTAAAATCAGATAAGGATACCATTCCTCTCTATCCTTATTATATAGTCAAGGATTGCATAACTTTTGGTCTGTTTTTTGTAGTTTTGTTTGCATTTGTTTTCTATGCTCCTAATTATCTTGGGCATCCAGACAATTATATAGAAGCTGATTCTATGGTCACTCCGGTACATATAGTGCCAGAGTGGTACTTTTTACCTTTTTATGCAATGCTACGTTCAATTCCAGATAAACTTACTGGTGTGCTTACCATGTTTGCGTCTATTTTAGTTTGGTTTTTGTTACCTTGGCTTGATAAATCAAAAGTTAAAAGTGGTGCTTATCGCCCAGTGTTCAAAAAATTTTTTTGGGTTTTCGCAATAAATTTTGCACTTCTTGCCTGGCTTGGAGGACAAGAGGTGAAAGAGCCTTACATCACTATGAGTAGGCTATCCACTCTTTATTATTTTGCATATTTTGTAATAATTTTACCGCTTCTTAGTAAGTATGAAAAGCCAAAAGAACCACCAAAAATCTTAAGTGATTCTGTGCCGGAGATGAAGTAATGCTGATGAGAAGTATGTTAGCTATACTTTGCATATTGTTTTTTGCTAATTTTGTGTATGCAGAAGAATTCAAACCATCACCAAATAAAAAAATGGACTGGAAATTTGATGGAATTACCGGATCTTTCGATAGAGAGTCAATTCAACGAGGCTATAAAGTGTATAAAGAAGTCTGTGCTGCTTGTCATTCAATGAATAGGATAGCATTTCGTAATTTGCAAGATGTTGGTTTTTCTGAAGAAGATATAAAACAGATTGCAGCTTCTTATCAAGTTAAAGATGGTCCGAATGATTTGGGTGAAATGTTCGATAGACCTGGAGTACCTTCGGATTATTTTATTGCACCTTTTGATACAAAAGAAGCAGCTGCAGCAAGCAATAATGGTGCAGTTCCACCAGACTTATCGTTAATTATTAAAGCAAGGCATGATGGTGCAAATTATGTCTATTCACTGTTAACAGGCTATCAAAACGGCGAGCACGATGAAAATGATTTATACTTCAACCCTTACTTTTTAACAGGCAGGTTAGCTATGGCGCCACCACTTTCTGAAGGAATGGTGGAATATGATGGTGCAAGACAAGCCACAGTTGAAAATATGGCGTATGATGTGATAAATTTTTTACAATGGGCAGCAGAGCCAGAATTAGAGCGCCGGCATAAACTTGGATTAAAAGTAGTGGCGTATTTTATAATTTTAACAGTGTTTTTTGTATTAACTAACAATAGAATTTGGAGCAAGCTCTATAAAAAGAAGTGATAGTCAATTTTGCCTCAAATACAATGGTTGTCATCCAAGTAGCTAACACTGGTTCCTTTATGACGGCAGTGCCCAGAGGTGTCGTGCAAGTAGCTGACAACATAGAAACGAAAAACTTACTTGACAAACTCCACCAGCCCCCTTATCATAACACTGAAGCTATTTATTTATCTTCGCAATCTCTGCAGTGGATTAATGACAAAAAAACTTAATGTATTTGGCGTAAATCATGCTTAATTTTTTGCACTATGTGCACCTCATGTCTTTATAAAACTTTTAGGTTTCTACCTATACAAGCTGAAACGCGCTTATAAAGCGTTTAAGACAGTAAAAGACGTCAAATAGACAAGGGAGAATTTAAATACTAGCTACCCTGGGGTTTCTTTACCTTTTTTTTCACTTAGTAAATTTCTTAACGTTTATAATTTAGGTTAGTTGCATTTAAAAGCAGCTGAGTCGCGGTTATTAGACGTTTGGAATAAAAAAACGCCATACTTGAAAGTATAATGTAAGTAACTAGCCAACCACGGGGCTTCTTTTGCCTTTTTTTTTCATTTGGTAAATTTCTTAAATATTTATAGCTAAAGATTGCACGAATGTTGCAATTACAAAAGCGATCTCTACTAGGAGAATGTCATCCCAGTGCACAGAGCACTGCCATGAATGAACCAACAGGACCAGAGCCTGCGATGATAATGTTTTTCATTTTTACCTCATATGAACCACCCAACGCTAGGCTTATACCAATTCCCACTATACAAAGAACGGATAGACAATAATGGGAAAAAAGCCATACTAAAGTAAGTGAAGTAGCGAGGTATAAATGGCATTAAGATCAAAATTATTGGATGAAAAAGTAGTAGAATCAGCAAAAGAAATGCTGAAGAAAGTAAGGAACAATGTATATGTTTCAAAAAAACTAAATGCTGTAATTGCGGCAAAAAAGCATAGTATAACGGCTGTAGCAAAAATATATTGAATTTCAAGAAGCGCACTAACTTCGTGGATAAAACTCTTGAAATTTGGCAGAGAAGAAAAACTGTTTGCTCCTCCATCACGCCGTAGAAAAACTAAATTAAATCAGGCTCAACTACAGCAAATTGAAGCATGTATAGAAGAAAATCCTAATATTACCATTAAAGAAATGAGAATAAGAATCCAGGAAAAGTTCGGATTAAATATCAGCAAATCTACAGTACACCGCTATATGCAAAAGATGAAATTCTCATATATTACACCCAGACCAGTTCATAATGGACAAGATAAAAGCAAACAAGAGGAATTCAAAAAAAAATCTCAATGGAGCTATTAGCAAGTATCCAGAAAAAGAGCTATTTTTCTTTGATGAATCAAGGTTTGGCACACATTCAAAGGTTGGACATGGGTGGTTTAAAAAGGGGATTAGAACACAGGTTAAAACAAAATTAGTTAGGCAAAATTTCTATCTCTATAGTGCGGTTAATCCTAGAAATGGAGAGAGTTCTAGCTTATTTGCACCAAATGTCAACACTGATTGCATGAACATATTTCTTGAGCAGATGTCGCAATATCTAGAAACACGAGAGGCTTTGGTTATATATAAAACAGAACATTTTGTGCAATAAAATATACGATACAATTGCTCTGCTTTAGGGTGCTTTGTGCAAATTTATTACTTCTCTTGCCAGCTCCACAATTAAACAACTCTGCAATTTCTCCTATTTGACTGACCAACAATGAGAATTGGTATGACAAAGAAACAGCAGGCAATATAGCTACTAAGGTAAGTAATTTTTTCATTTTTACCCTCCAAATATTGATATATGCATGTATACAAATATAAGCATTAAAAATAATATAATTACAGCGAATTACTTTATTCTCTTAATCACCTGCTTTTCTCTTGCTATTGCAAGGCTTTTTTCTGGTACATCTTCCACTATAACACTACCTGCCGCAATTACAGAGTCATCATGAACATTAAGCGGTGCAATGAGTGAGCTATTGGCACCAATAAAGCAATTGCTTCCTATGTTCGTTTTATGTTTCTTTTTCCCATCATAATTACAAACAATAGTACCTGCTCCTATATTACTCCTCTGCCCTACTTTAGCATTTCCTATATAACTTAAGTGTTTTATTCTAGTGTTTTGACCAACTTCACTTGTTTTCACTTCCACAAAATTTCCTATTTTTGCCTTATTACCAATTGTTGTGTTTCCGCGTATTCTGGTAAATGGACCGACCTCAGCATTACTTTTAATTAAGCAGTTTTTTAAATGCGAAAATGGCAGTATTTTCGCACCAGACTCTATTTTCACTCCAGTACCGAAAAAAACATATGGGTAAATAACTGAATCTCTGGCAATTTGCGTATCAAGAGAAAAGAAAACAGTCTCTGGAGCAACAAGCGTTACTCCAGAGTTGGTAAAAAATTTTCTTTTGTTTTCTTGAAAGTAAAATTCAGCTTTTATAAGGTCATTTCTGTTATTTATTCCCGTTGCCTCTTCTCCACCGGTAATAACGTAACCAACATTTAAATTACTCTTCACTGCAATGGAAACTATATCGGTCAAATAATATTCATGAGTTGAGCTATTGCACTCTATTTTCTCCACCAATTCACGTAAATTCTTTGCACATGCAACCATTATTCCAGCATTTGCAAGAAACTCTTCATGATTATTTTTATCACTCTTTGCTTCTACGATTTCTCTTAAGGAACCATTCTCAATAATTAACCTACCGTATTCTTTATTGCTTGTCCTAAAACCTAGGCAAACTAGAGCCTTGCCTTCTAAGCAACTAACCATTTTAGTTATTGTGCTGCTTTTTATGAATGGGGTATCTCCATACTGCACAATAATTATGCTCGAATCTGGCAATTCTTTCAGGTTTCTCATCGCAGTTTTGACTGCATCTCCCGTGCCAAGTGTTAATTCTTGTGTAATTAACTGTATATCCTTAAAGCACTTTAGTCTTTCAATTAAAGGCAGATCAACTACAACAGCAATATTTTCAGGATTTAACTGTTTTGCATTGTAAATGACATGCTGGAGCATGGAAAAACTGCCTATTTTGTGTAGGACCTTAGGCAAATCTGAATTCATCCGCCTGCCATGCCCTGCAGCAAGTATAACGAACGTATGAGTTTTACTTATCACTTATCTTAAAGATGAAAAATGAAAACCGTAATGATCAAGCCAGCTGATTTTGTTGTCATAAAAGCTCCTTAAGTCGCTAATTTGATATTTTAGCATTGCAAGCCTTTCTATACCAATGCCAAACGCAAAACCGCTGTATTTAGTGTGATCTATTCCAACATTTTGAAATACATTTGGATGCGTCATACCGCATCCCAGTACTTCTATCCATTTACTACCTTTATAACTTATGTCCACTTCTGCAGAAGGCTCGGTAAAAGGGAAAAAACTATTACGAAAACGTATCTTCAGCCCTTTATCTCCAAAAAACTTATTAAGGAAGTGATGAATAGTAAATTTTAACTGGCCCATATTGACATTCTCATTGACATATAACCCCTCTATTTGATGGAACATAGGGGTGTGAGTTGCATCAAAGTCGTTTCTGTATACTCTACCAGGAGATACGATTTTAATCGGAAAAGTTTTCGCTTTTTCCATAGTTCTGATCTCCACAGATGAGGTATGAGTGCGCAGCACCATTCTTTTGTCGTTTATTTTATTCTTTAAGTAGAAGGTATCTTGCTCCTCCCGCGCAGGGTGGTGACTTGGAGTATTCAGTGCATCAAATACATGAAATTCATCTTCAATGTCAGGGCCATCAACTGCTTTAAAACCCATATGTGCAAAAATAAGCTTTACTTCATTTAGAACCTTACTGAGTGGATGGACCTTGCCCATTTTTTCTGGTCTAACGGGCAACGTGATATCAACCGCCTCGTTCTGCAATTTAAAGTTAACTTCTTCGGCTTTTAGTATATTTTCCTTATTCATTATAAGCTGATCTAGCTTATTACGTAAAACGTTGATAACCTCGCCTAAATTGCGCTTTTTTCCTGCGTCTTCTATCTCTTTTAAGTTGTCAAAATAAGCTTTAATTACACCCTTTTTTCCCAAATATGATAGCCTGACTTTTTCTAAATCTTGTAAAGAAGAAGCATTCTCAATTTCAGAGACCGCTTCATCTTCAAGTAAAGGTATTTCATTCAGTAGCTCTTTATTCATCTTAGAAACGCTGGCTTAAACTTTAATTATAGTAAAATCTTGAATAGCATCAACAATCTAAAAACTGTCCCATTTTAATTATTAATTTATTGACCAATTAGTTTTTTTTATCTACCTTTGCGTTGATGAATTTGCTGTATCAACCATGCACAACAGTGACACTGAAACTGATAATAAGTACAAAATAGAGGATTTACCTAAGTTCTTTAAGGAAAGATCCAAAAACATAAGTAAAGCATTTTCTAGCAAAATAATTAAGATCAGTACCATTCGCTCGAGAAGTATTGAAAGTAATATACAAGAATTTTCATTTGAGCTAACAGCAACAGGTAAAGACACCTTTAATACAAGACCATTTCAAATAAAATCTTTAATTGATTTTTTTAAAATCTGCCTTTCTCGGGAAAAAAATTTTACAGTCAACATAAAAGTATCAAAAGAAAGCAGTGAATTATATAATAACTACTGTAAAACTAATAGTGATAAAACTGTAGAAGAATTCGTAAATAATGCTCCGCCTCAAATCCTTCTGCAAGGAATAACAATCATACTACAAACAAATGTTAAAGACATTAACTTAGATAATTTGCACCAAATAGGGTCATTTTTAAATGAAAAGCTAAAACATGCAGAAAAAACTGAAAATGAGGAACAGAGTCAAGTTACACTACAAGTAAAAGAAGCAGAAAATAAAGACAGACAAGAACAGAGTGAAACTAAGCAAAAAAACGCACAAAATAGACAAATTGTACCATTTACAGGCTCGTTTGACTTTAACGTAGCAAGCAAAGTAAATTGTAAAGCTCCAGTGGTTACTGCTACAATAAAAGCTAGTATACCAAAATATAGAATCTTCCTTCCCTTATCCAATTTTTTAATGATGTAATAAGGTTATCCCTTTTAAGAACACCAAAACCTTCTATACAGAGCAACAATATACCATTTGGTGTCATTCCAGCGCTTGACGCTGGAATCCAGAAAAAAAAAAGAAAAATGGACTCCAGTGTCAGCTACTTGGATGACAAGTAGTATAGGAAATCCAATACCTCAAGAAGCAGAACAGAATGTAGGTCAAACTACTTCGCACACAGAGTATTTTAAGGCTAATACCAATTCTCATTGTTGGTCAGTCAAATAGGAGAAATTGCAGAGTTGTTTAATTGTGGAGCTGGCAAGAGAAGTAATAAATTTGCACAAAGCACCCTAAAGCAGAGCAATTGTATCGTATATTTTATTGCGCAAAATGTTCTGTTTTATATATAACCAAAGCCTCTCAACAAGATTTAGCTCAGGTGAATATGTAGGTAGGTATATAATGTCGATATTTTTAGGTACCTTTAAATTTTTTGACCTATGCCAACTAGCACAGTCCATAACGAGAAAAGCCTCTCGTGTTTCTAGATATTGCGACATCTGCTCAAGAAATATGTTCATGCAATCAGTGTTGACATTTGGTGCAAATAAGCTAGAACTCTCTCCATTTCTAGGATTAACCGCACTATAGAGATAGAAATTTTGCCTAACTAATTTTGTTTTAACCTGTGTTCTAATCCCCTTTTTAAACCACCCATGTCCAACCTTTGAATGTGTGCCAAACCTTGATTCATCAAAGAAAAATAGCTCTTTTTCTGGATACTTGCTAATAGCTCCATTGAGATTTTTTTTTGAATTCCTCTTGTTTGCTTTTATCTTGTCCATTATGAACTGGTCTGGGTGTAATATATGAGAATTTCATCTTTTGCATATAGCGGTGTACTGTAGATTTGCTGATATTTAATCCGAACTTTTCCTGGATTCTTATTCTCATTTCTTTAATGGTAATATTAGGATTTTCTTCTATCCACTCTTCAATTTGCCGTAGTTGATCCTGATTTAATTTAGTTTTTCTACGCCGTTGTGGAGGAGTAAACAGTTTTTCTTTTCTGCCAAATTTCAAGAGTTTTACCCACGAAGTTAGTGCGCTTCTTGAAATGCAATATATTTTTGCTACAGCCGTTATACTATGCTTTTTTGCTGCAATTACAGCATTTAGTTTTTTTGAAACATATGCATTGTTCCTTACTTTCTTCAGCATTTCTTTTGCTGATTCTACTACTTTTTCATCCAATAATTTTGATCTTAATGCCATTTATACCTCGCTACTTCACTTACTTTAGTATGGCTTTTTTTCTATTATTGTCTATCCGTTCTTTGTATAGTGGGAATTGGTATTACTTTATATATTCTGAATATTCTATAGAATCTGTTAAGCAAGTAAGTGAAAACGATCCCCTTTCTTGCGCCTATAGCTAGTGCAGGCTCAGTTTTCCTACGTCATACCGCCGCGGATAGATCCCGCTAACAAGCAGCGGGATGACAGCAGTCCTACGTCATACCGTCACGGTATCTCACATAGATCCCACTAACAAGCAGCGGAATGACGAATTTGTCGTTTTTTAAATCGTTGGTAAACCAGAATTACTTTAGCTATAACAAAATAGAAATAAGTTATTGTAAAAAATTTTTCATGGTAAAATTATTTATTTTCACCATATGTTTAAAGGAATTATCACGGATATCGGGACTATAACTGATACTACCACTCACTCCAACTCTGATCAAATTTTCCATATCAAAACACAAAATTTACCCTCTATAAACAAAGGAGATTCAATAGCTTGCTCTGGTGTGTGTTTAACTGTTGTTGATATAATGAGCGATATATTTACAGTCCAAACGTCTCAAGAAACTATGAAGGTTTCTAACTTAAATACGTGGAAGATAGGCAAAAAAATAAATCTCGAACAAGCAATGAGATTAAGTGATAAGATCGATGGCCACCTAGTTCAGGGTCATGTTGATGGGATAGTAAAAATTTTAACAATCGAACGAAATTTAGATTCTCATGAAATCAAACTATCGTGCCCACAAGAATTAATTAAATTTGTTGCAAAAAAAGGCTCTGTTACACTAGACGGGGTTTCCCTCACAGTGAATTCAGTTATTAATCAGGAATTTATAGTAAATATAATTCCCTATACATGGGAAAATACAACTTTTCAGTACAACAAAATAAATGATTATCTGAATTTAGAAATTGACATTATCGCTAGGTATTTAGATCAATTGATGCAGCATAAATACAATTAATTTTACAACCTTGTTATTTACAACTATTATATCTTGAAAACCATATAGATATAAAATATGCTTTTCGATAGCCTAATTATCTTCATTGTTGTTCTATGCGTAATAATCTCGGTAACTAGAGGTTTTATAAAAGAGCTATGCGCACTAATGTTTCTATTTTTATCAATTTTTCTGACAGCTAATCACTATGATTTTTTCACTCCAAATTATAGTAAATATTTTGATTCTAAAGTTATACTAAACATACTTTCTACAATCTCTGTATTTATTATACTTAATCTTATATTCATGATAATAAACAACTGGCTAATGTACATATTATCACCCATAAGGTTGGGGTTTATCGATAGAGTTACTGGAATCTTTCTCGGAGTGCTTAAAGGAATATTGCTCTCTTATGTATTATTTTTTGCTGTGCACTTATATTGCTACACAGTATATGACAAAAAAGAATATGGCAAAAAAGAGGAACATTCTGAAATAAAAGCAGAAGACATATTGCCTAATTGGATAATAAATTCACACTCTTATCAGGCTTTATTTGTGACAGCAGAAGAAGTAATTGACATGTATGTACCAGAGTCGTTGATACTAAAAATAAAAGAGATCGGTGGAGAAATGGTTGATCAAGAAAAACCCAAAAACAATAAAAAAGAAGAGTAAATATTTATTTATAAATATGTTCATTGGGAGTATTCAAAAAGCCATATGTGTCAGGTTAAGAGCACTCCTCTCTTATAATTCACGTATTTAAGAATGACTTCTGCTAAACCTTTACTAATTCCATGTACGTTTTGAATTTCAGCCAGAGAAGCTTTGCTTATATTTTTCACTGAACCAAAATAAGACATCAACGCCTTTTTCCTTTTGTTGCCAATGCCGGGTATTTTGCTTAATTGTGAAACTATAAACTGTTTATCGCGTTTTTTTCTATGTGAAGTTATCGCAAAACGGTGGGCTTCATTACGCAGCAATTGTAAGTAAAGCATGACTTTGCTGTCATTTGCCAGACTGAATTCTTCCCTGCCCAGCATATAAAATGTTTCATTTCCTGCGTTACGATCAGGACCTTTTGCCATACAAGCAAAAGGAACGTTTATATTCAATACTTCCAGTACATTCTGTACTATGGAAACATGTCCTGGTCCACCATCAATCAGTAAAAAATCAGGTATTATGCCTTTTATATTGCCGGAGAAACGTCTGGTTAGAACTTCCCTCATCATTTTATAGTCATCGCCTGAAAATTTTTCCTTTATAGTAAATTTTCTGTACTCACTTTTTAAAAAACCCTCCTGCCCTGCAACAACCATTACACCAATTTGTTGATTTCCAAATATATGGCTATTGTCATAAACCTCAATACGCTTTGGAATGTTTGGTAACAAGAAGATTTTGCTAAGCTCCTCAAGCTTTTCTAGGTTATTTCTATAATCGATAAGCTTCTGCTCTAAGCTATGCTGAGAGTTATCATAAACAAATTTCAATAAATCACGCTCTTTTTTATTCTTTGCATGCAGAACTTTTACTGGCTTTTGAGCAACCTTATATAGTGCTTGTTCTATAATTTCCTTATCCACAATAGAATCTGGAACGTAAATTTGTATTGGAGGTATGTTAGCTGAATTATAAAAATTGACCAAAAAGGTGGATAAAATTTCATCATTTGAGTGATCACCACAGTTCTCGGCAAAGTAAGGAGTGCTGCCGTAGTTGTCTTTATTTCTGAACGATAACACACTAATACATGCTAGATCCTCTTCACGTACAATACTGAAGAAATCTGCATCTTTTTCAAAAGAAAAATCCGTGTGCTGTATTTGAATTTGCTCAAGAAACTTTACCCGATCTCTATATATAGCAGCAAGCTCATAGTTTTCTTCACTGCTGCACTTTCTCATTGTGAAAAGTAACTGTTCTTTCACTTCCTTATTTCTTCCAAGCAATGTATTTCGTGCCTGTTTTACTGATTGGCAGTAGTCGTCTTTTGTGGTTTTGTTTATGCATGGTGCTGAGCAGCGCTTAATTTGATATTCAATACATGGTCTTTTTGTTGAGGAAAAGTATTGATCTGAACATACTCTTAGGAGAAAAGCTTTTTGCAATGACAATATAGTTTGCTTAACAGCAGCGGCAGATGTAAAGGGACCATAATAATGAAACTCATTCTTCTTAAATTTGCCTCTATATTTTGCTATTCTTGGATAATCGTGCTTGGAAATTGTTATATAAGGATAAAATTTTCCATCCTTGAGCACAATATTATAAAGTGGTTTCAATGATTTTATTAACTGTGCTTCAAGAAGCAGTGCTTCGATTTCATTCTCAGTGATGAATATTTCAACCTTAACAACCTGTGAGAGCATAACTCTAATTCGTTCAGAAAGGTTTTCGAATTGAAGGTAGTCAGATAATCTCGATTTCAAGTTTTTTGCTTTACCAACGTATAAAACTTTATCCTTATCTCCAATCATCTTATACACACCACAAGACTGCGGAGATAATTTTATCTGTTCTTTATATTGCTTGAACATTTATCCATTACTTGACTTGTATGAGGTTAAAATCTGCTACTAAATGAAAGATGGAAACAACACTTGCAAGCAAAGACAATCTATTTCTCCTTAGCTTATCAGAATCGCAGTTGATCTTTACACTACCCATAAATTTATTGATAAATGGAGTAAGGCTAGTAAGCTTATCAAGCGCTGCGTTTAAATCCCCACTTTTCATTGCTTGTTCAATGCTCTTATAAAAAAATGTAGCATAACTTGATAGTGCAACTTCTTCCTTTTCAATCAGAAGCCACGTATTGTAAAATGTGCCATAAGCAGTGTCATCATTTTTCCTTACTTTGTTAACCATGTTGCTGACTCTTTTGTAAGTGCTTAGAATCTGTTCACCTTTTGGCGTACTAAGATAACAATCCAATATAACAGCTTGCTTTTCTGCTGTCAGCAGATCATTAATATCGATTTTATATAGTATTGAATCTACGACATCTTGCCTTATATCTCTATTTTTTAAAATAACCTTGAATCTTTCTAAGCAGAATCTAAATACTAGTTCTGAAATTTGTTTTCTATTTGGCTTATCAACTGACGTTGTATTTTCATTAAATAGAAGCCTTGAATATAAAGATACTGACTTATCTATCAATAGCCTAATTGGAATATGCAAATTATTTTCAAGTATTGTTCTAATTATACCAATTGTCATTCTCCGCAAACCAAACTGATCATACGAACCAGAGATTTTCTCACCTGCTGCAATTAAACCAACTAAGCTATCCACTTTGTCTGCAATTGACACAGCAATTGCTGAAGGGGATTTAGGACACTCCTGCTCTGGCCCGATTGGCTTATAGTGTTCAGTTATAGCTTCCACTATTTCTCTATCTTCTTGAAAATAAGAAGCGTAATATCCACCCATTGCTCCTTGCAGTTCTGGAAACTCTCTTACTATCGATGTTGCCAAATCAGCTTTTGCCAAATATGCAGCACGTTCAACTTTTATCAGCGAAGCATGTGGAATAAATATAGCTATATACTTTGACAGAGACGTAATACGCTTCACCTTTTCCCCCACGCTGCCAAGAAAAGCATGAAATAATATCGAACCTAATTTTTTGACATAATAATCTAGATTTTCCTTTTTATCTTGAGATATTAAAAATTGGGCATCAGCAAGACGTGCTTCTAATATTCTTTCGTGTCCTTTAACAACTTCACCATTGTTGACGTTGACAACAGTGACAAAGTGTGAAATTCTCTTTCCATTACTTAAAGCAAGGTATTTTTGCTGCGTATTAATTATACTAAGAATTACTTCCTTCGGTAATCCAAATGACTTTTCTTGATTCACTTCACCAAACAGTACGATTGGCCACTCTATAAGCCCTGTCAATTCATTTAGTAAATAATCATTTTTCTCAAGTTGTAAATTCTGCTCTTTTGTGAATTTATTAATCTGATCTAGTATAAATTGCTTTCTTTTGTCCAGCTGGAGAATTACGCTGTTTTTTTCTAGCAATTCAAAATAGTCTTTAGGTGCTTTAATAGTTAACGTCGCATCACTTGAGAGAAATCGATGGCCATATGTTGTGTTAGATGCTGTGATCCCTGCAAAAGACACAGGTATTATTTCGTCATTTAAAATGCATAAAATGTTTTTAATTGGCCTAACCCACCTTTCTTTTCCTTCGCCCCATCTCATACTCTTCAACCAAGAAAAGTTTTTGAGCATTTCCTCCAGTTGATTTTTGAGGAATTCTCTGATGTTAAATGAGCAGCTTTCTCTTTTAATGAAGTAAAAATCCTCATTATTTACTTTTCGAACGAGCAAACCTTCTTCATTTTTCTGATATTTTCTTAAAAAACCTTCGATAGCACTTTTTGGTGCGTTAATGTTTGGTCCCTTAACTTCGTTATTGGAATTCTTTAGCTCCAAAGCATTTATGTTGTCAACAAATAGGGTAATGCGACGTGCCGTTACAAAAACCTCCATTGATGTAAATTTTACATTATTTTTGTTAAAAACATTGGCAATACAGCTCTTAACTTGAGTTGCAGCTACATTCTGCATTCTCGGTGGTATTTCTTCTGAAAGGCACTCAAATAACAACTGCAACGACATACGCTATTTACTCATGTATAATTCGCAACATTTTTTTGTCAGCTCTCTAACTCTACCAATATGCGCTGTACGTTCATTGACACCAAGCACACCTCTTGCATCAAGCAGATTAAGTAGGTGACTAGTTTTAATACATTGGTCATAAGCTGCCATTGGTAGCTCCTTTTCAATAAGGAACTTACATAATTTTTCCGTATCTTCAAATTGCTGCTGTACCACTTTAGTATCATAATAATCTAACGCTAGATAAGAAAATTCATATTCTCTTTGTTTAAAAATATCTCCGTAAGTTACACCGTTATCGTTCCAAGTTATATCGTAAACATTATCTACACCTTGTATGCACATTGCTAAACGTTCCAACCCATATGCCACCTCACCAGGAATCATCTTGCAGTCAATCCCTCCAACTTGCTGTATATAAGTAAGCTGTGTTACTTCCATTCCATTGCATGTAACTTCCCATCCAAGTCCTGATGCACCAACACTTGGGTTTTCCCAATCATCTTCAACAAACTTAATATCATATTTTTCTGTAGATATGCCAAGAGCTTTTAAGCTATCTAAATAGACGTTTTGTAAATTATTACCAGATGGCTTTATTATAACTTGATATTGGTGATGTTGATACAAGCGATTAGGATTATCACTATAGCGTCCATCTGCTGGCCTAATTACTGGTTGTAGATATGCAATTTTTGTCGGTTTTGTATCAATTGCAGACATAATTGTTGCAGGATGTAATGTACCAGCACCAACTTCAGATGTGTATGGGTGAAGTATAACGCACCCTTCACCAGCCCAAAAATCTTGCAACTCTTTTATTATACTTTGTAAATTCACACAAATTGCACACTTTTTATACTAAATATATAAATAAATAAGTACTATTCAATATTTATTTTTTTTGCAGCACTATGTAAATAATCACCTAAAACTGCTGAACTTTCCCTCACATACTGAATTATGCTTTTATTTAGGACAATTGCATCATGCATAGTTAAATCGCAGAATATAAATGCTGTTAAATACAGTAAAATCACCGCATAAAATGTGTGAAAAATCCCCTCAAATGTAATTGACATTGCATTATTATAGCTGAGTTGTATTGAACTTATTGGCCATGGTTTTATCACTTCTACGACATTAAAAAATACGTAAGGTATCATAAGAAAAAAGAAAAAGTGCATAAAATCATTAAACCAAAATGGGCATTGAAATATCTGCTTACATATACTCCCATAGAGTTTACTTACAGTATAATAAATTGACATTATTGCTGGCATTGAAAGTGCTACAGTCAATACTTGCCCTGACGCTATTTGTATTACTATGTCTTCACCACTGTTTGCTGAAGGGTCCTGAGCATGAAAAATAAATATTCCAATTAATTGTATTACTAACATAACTATTGCCGATTTTGTAAAAACAGCAGCTACAACTATTCCTGAATTTGGCATTTTATATAGTAAATATTCGCCTCCATATGTAAAAATCAATATAACATCGACAATAAATAATATTAAAAAAGAAGACCAATAGTTCTGCCAACCTGGTAAATATCCTATTCCCAAAAAAGAGCTTACTGTTTTGGCAGGAAAAACCTTACCTAGCATCTTTCCCAAAAATTCAAAAAAAATCCCCATGCTCTAAGTAACACTTGGTTTATATTATTTATAATACTGTATTGTAACGGACTTATCAATAACTTAAAACATGTATTGGAAAATTTTAGGTAATATGCAGCAACAGTAGAAGAACATGCGCCAAAAATTTAGTAATTTTATAGGGCTTGTGCACTTAAATTTTTTGCAATATCAAGTGCAGCGTAAGTGAATATTGCACTTGCACCCGCACGTTTGAAACCAATCAAAGATTCATAAATCACCTTGTCATAATCTAGCCAGCCATTATTTGCAGCAGCTTTTATCATTGCGTACTCACCGCTTACTTGGTAAGCAAAAATCGGAAAATTAAACTTATCACTTGCTGTTTTGATAATATCCAAATATGGCATACCTGGTTTAATCATAATAAAATCTGCACCTTCATTTATATCCATTTCAATTTCGCACATTGCTTCATGTGCATTTTTATAATCCATTTGATAACCACTTTTGTCTATAGAATGTGATAGCCCACATGAACCAACGACTTGCCTGAATGGAGCATAGAAGCTAGAGCAATATTTCACCGCATAAGATAATATTAATACGTCTTGAAAGTTATTATCATCTAATGATTTTCTGATTCTTCCTATTCTACCATCCATCATATCAGAAGGAGCAACTATATCACATCCTGCCTTCGCTAAAGCAAGTGCTTGCTTACACAGTACTGATATAGTTTCATCGTTTTCTACATCCATCTGATTATCTTTTAAAATCCCGTCATGGCCATGAATAGTGTATGGATCCAGTGCAACGTCTGCAATAATACCAATTTCAGGTACCTTTAATTTTACAGCACGGATTGCTTTGCAGATTAAGTTGTCAGAATTATATGCTACCTCAGCGTTTTCAGATTTTAGTTTACTATCAACTACAGGAAAAATTGCAACAGCATTAATTCCTAAATCTTTAGCTTCCTTAACTATAGACACTAATCCATCTATTGAATAACACTTTACGCCTGGTAAGCCAGAAATTGGTTCAGTTGTTTCTTCTCTGTCGTGAACAAACAGAAGAAGAACCAGATCATTTACTGATAAACTATTTTCACTTGTTAAATTGCGAACCCATTTGCTCGAGCGCCTGCGCCTTAATCTTGTATTTGGAAAATTAAACATTGGACCCAGGTAAATTCCTAGTAAAGAGCAACACTCCTGAAATGAGTACCACCCAAAGCACCGATATTGGCAGAAACACTTTCCAACCAAGGCGCATTAGCTGATCATATCGATAACGAGGTATTGTTGCTCTAATCCAAATAAATATGAACAAAAGTATAACTATCTTCAAAACGAACCAAATCAAACCTGGAATTTTGTAAAGTAAACTGAACTCCAGCGGCGGATACCATCCTCCTAGAAAGAATATCGTCATCATAGCACTTGCTAGAATCATATTTGCATATTCTCCAAGAAAAAAGAGGGCAAAAGGCATGGATGAATATTCAACGTTATATCCAGAGACAAGCTCTGCTTCAGCTTCTGGTAAATCAAATGGGTGACGATTAGTTTCTGCAAGCAAAGAAATAAAAAATATTATTCCTATAGGCATTAGTAACAAAACAACCCAAAATGGCATATTGTGTTTCGCTACCACCATCTCTCCAAGGTTCAACGTACCAGTTGTAACAACAACTGTAGCAACTATTAAGCCTATTGAAACTTCATATGAAATCATCTGAGCAGCCGACCGTATAGCGCCAAGAAATGCATAATTAGAATTGCTTGACCAGCCTGCAATAATTACGCCGTATACTCCCAGTGACGATATAGCTAGCACATAAAGCACTCCAACATTAATATTTGCTATAACCTTAGGAATCACTACTTGCTGGCCATTTTCTACAATTACTTCAGCACCAAACGGTATAACTGCCCAGGCAATTAATGCCAAGATAAAAGTAAGCATTGGAGCCATAATGAACAGTATGGTGCTCGCTCTAAATGGTATTATCGGCTCTTTAATCAGTAGCTTAATAGCATCTGCAAATGGCTGCAATAGCCCAAAAGGTCCAACTACACTTGGTCCGTGTCTCAGTTGAATTGCACCAATAACCTTACGCTCAAAGTATACCAAGTACGCAACTGAAAGTAGTAGCGGTACTAAAATAAATAAAATATTAACTAGCGTGTTCATAAAAAGCTTTAGTACAATCTGCCATTATTTTCGAAGCGCGACTTATTGAATCCGTCATATAAAAATTACACTCCTTTAAAGTGAAAGGTGTATTACTTAAGCTTATCCCATCATTGCTAATTGGTACCCATGTGTTTTTTACCACTTGATCGGCATTTCTAAACTGTGGACCGATAGTATCTAATTTTTTTCTCACATCAAATAAACTATCATACGGTAAAGAAAGGTCTAAATATTGTGAAAGATTTTTAATAATTAACCAATCCTCCTTTGCTTCACCTGGAGGAAATACAGCTAAATTTGTTCTTTGCACTCGACCTTCAGTATTTACATAAGTTGCATATTTTTCTGTATATGCAGCACCAGGCAAGATAACATCTGCCACATGTGCACCCTTATCACCGTGATGACCTTGATAAATTACAAATGTATTTTCTAATTTTGATGTATCAATTTCATCTGCACCAAGAAGATAAATGACTTCTATCTCGCCACCTTCTGTATGCTCCAGTATTTGATTAGTGTCTTTTCCACCTTTTTCAGGAACAAACCCAACGTCCAGACCGCCAACTCTTGCTGCAGCTTTATGCAGCATATTAAAGCCATTCCAGTCGTCTCTGACCATGTTAAATTTTTCTGCAATTTTGCCAGCTAGAATTAGAATTGATTCAGAATCATCTCTTATTAATGCATCTTGACCAATGATCAGCATAGGGTTTTGGGCGGCTACCAGCAGCTCACAGAACTTATGATTTCCATTTGCTATTTTACTCAAAACATCAGGATTATCGCCCAATTTCTCAACATAATACAAATATTCAATGTTAGGACCAACACTTGCAATAGGAAAGTTGCCCTGTAAATATCTCTTTCTCAATCTTACATTAATGATCGGTGCTTCTATCCTTGGATTTGTATTTATAAGCAGACACAAATCTGCATTCTCTATACCCTGGGTAGTGGTATTGAACACATAAGATCCGCGATTACTTGGTATAAGCTTTGCACCATCTTGCCTGCAGTCTATATTCCCCGAGCCGAGCTTCTGCATCACTTCTTTGAGTAGAAGCATAGACTCACAATCTGCTAAATCACCTGCAATTGCAGCTATTTTATTTGATTTTGTATTCTTTAATTTCTTTGCAGCAATAGTTAATGCTTCATTCCAATCAACTGGGGCTAATTTACCATCTTTTTTTACATAAGGTTGATCAAGACGCTGAACTTTTAGTCCATCATAGGCAAAGCGGGTTTTATCTGATATCCATTCTTCATTTACCTCTTCGCTCAGTCTTGGTAATATTCGCATAACTTCCAGGCCACGATAATCAACTCTAATGCTACTTCCCACAGCATCTAGCACATCTATAGTCTCACAATGTGATAGCTCCCATGGACGCGCTGTAAAGGAGTAAGGCTTTGAAGTTAAAGCCCCTACCGGGCAGAGATCTATGATATTTCCAGATAATTCAGAACTAATATGCCTTTTTATGTAAGTGCTAATCTCTACATTTTCTCCCCTTCCGATTCCTCCAAGTTCATTTGTACCTGCAACATCAGACAAAAATCTAACACACCGAGTGCAATGAATGCATCGATTCATCGCAGTCTCAATCAGTGGTCCGAAGTGTTTTTTTGGCACAGCCCTCTTATGCTCATCAAGTCTGCTGGTTCCTTTCCCATAAGCCATCGTGATATCTTGCAAATCGCATTCACCACCTTGATCGCAAATTGGGCAATCAAGCGGGTGGTTAATTAGCAAAAACTCAAGCACACCTTCACGTGCTTTTTTAACCTTAGGGGTATCAGTGTGAATAACCATCCCTTCTGCAACTGGCATTGCACAAGAGGCTACTGGTTTTGGAGGCCCACCCTCAACTTCAACCAAACACATTCTGCAGTTACCAGCAATTGCTAAACGCTCATGATAACAAAAACGTGGAATTTCAACGCCCACGACTTCACAAGCTTGAATTATAGTGAGCCCATGCTCTACTTCACATTCCTTAGAATTAATAGTAACTTTAACCACAACTATTATACAGCTTCCCACTTTATAGGATTGCCGCTTACCTCATCTTCAACCAGATTGCCGTTGTCATATTGAGCAGACATATAATTCATGCGCGAGTCACGATCTATATATCTAACAGGTTTTACCGGTTTATCTTTATACATTTTTTGCTCGGCCTTCTTACGCTGAGTAGGGTTATTTTTACTAGCTGTCTTTGCTTTCCCACCTGCTGCCATATAAACTCCTAAAAACTTTTCATTCTATTTTAACACTTAAGTATATAGCGTCAATATTTAATAACTTTAAAATTTCAATAGATCTCTTATTATAATCATTGTTTAAATAAAAAGTTACTCCTTGATATCATTCCAGTGCTTGACCAGAAAAAAAGAAATATGCATCAGCTACTTTCATTTGCTGCGCCTCGAAAATAAACGTTCATGTAGCTGTTAGTCAAGCCATAAATCCAGTATAAAAACCTTTAATCATTGGCTTCGTAGTACTTTTCAACCAACTTATTAAGTAACCTTACACCAAAACCTACTGCTCCTTTTGGACAAATGTCAGTACCTTTTTCGTGCCAAGCAGTGCCTGCGATATCTAAATGTGCCCAGCAAGTTTCATTCACAAAACGCTGTAAAAACTGTGCAGCCATTATGCTATCTCCACAAGAGCCTGCAGGAGCGATGTTTTGAACATCAGCAATCGGTGAATCAATAATTTTGTCATAAGTTTCATTCATAGGAAAACGCCATAACTTCTCACTTACTTCATTTCCTGCATCAATCAGACGGTTTGCTAATTCATCATTATTTGAAAAAAGACCAGCATATTCGTTATTTCCAAGTGCAACCACTATAGCACCAGTTAAAGTTGCAAGATCAATCATAAATTTTGGTGAGAATCTGTCTTGCGTATACCATAAAGCATCTGCAAGTATGAGCCTTCCTTCTGCATCGGTGTTCAACACTTCTATCGTCTGTCTAGACATTGAAGTTACTACATCACTCGGCCTTTGAGCATTACCATCCACTGCATTCTCTGCAAGTGCAACCACGCCGATTGCATTTACTTTTGCTTTTCGTCCTGCTAAAGCATGCATCACACCAACTACAGCAGCAGAGCCTGCCATGTCATATTTCATCGACTCCATACCACGTGAAGGTTTGAGTGATACTCCACCAGTGTCAAACGTTATACCTTTACCAACAAAAGCTATTGGCTTTTGTTCTTTAGAAGCCCCATTCCATTTTATCACTACTAATTTTGGTTCTTTACTACTTCCTTGTGCGACTCCAAGCAAGGCTCCCATTTTTTTCTCTTCCATCTGCTTTTTATCAAGCACTTCGATTTCAAGGCCAAGCTTAGTAAGCTCTTTTTTTATATGATCAGCATAGGATTCTGGATATAGAATGTTAGGAGGCTCTGTTATAAAAGAGCGCGCAAGGAATATACTCTCACCTTCTTGCCTTGAGTGCTCAAATGATCTTTCAGCATTACTTAATTGCTCATCTTTTACTAATACGGTAATTTCCTCTACCTCTGTAATTTTCTCATCCTTTTTAGTTTTATACTTATCAAACTTAAAACTACGCAGAAACGCACCATACGCAACATTTGCTGCACTACCTTCGATTAAAATCGCTGCTTTCTTAATTTTTAATCTGCTTAGCTCACAATATATTTTACCACCAATATTTAATTCTTTATTTTCATTCCATTCATCCTTCTTACCAAGTCCAACAACTACAACGTTTTTTCCTTCTGGTAAAATGGTAGAAGAAAATTCACCAAAGCTTCCATTAAAATCGCTAAATTGCTTTATATTATCTATGATCTGTTTTCCTTGCAAAACTCCGCCATCATTTACGGTTTCGTTGTCCTCAAATAAACCCATTACTATTGTTTTAAAATCGGGCGAAATTTTAGAAATTGTTATTTTCATTGCTGGCATCTCCGTTGCAAATAATTGTAAACTGTACATAAAACATAGCAAAAACATCAGTAAGATATTTTTCATATACATCCTAAGTACAATAACACTCAAGTTTACTATGGACTCCCTTACATGCAAGGGTTTTTTATCTTTTATTAGAGAACTTATTATATCCGCCCAAGGTAATGTTAAACGTATAGGTTTTTATGACCTGATCACTGTAAGTAAATGGTGTTATGAGAAGGCTTGCAAGCCCGTTACTAACAAAATCTTCAAGAACAGGATCAGCACAATTATCGCAATTATGGTCAGCAAAAAACATTTGCGTTGTGAATTCTGGAAAATCTGGATGTTGAACTAGAAAGTTAATATGTGGAGCTCTATCACCAATTTTACCAGGTGCTATCGTAATAAAATTATAATAGCCAAGATTATTCACTACAAACCTTCCTGATCCAGCAAAATTCGGATCGAGTTGATTATCCTCTATATTCTTATCGTAATGGTTCACGCCGCGTGAATTCGCGTGCCATATAGAAACTACAGCATTTTGTATTGGTAAACAGTTTATATCAGTAATTCTACCCACTATGTGTATTAATTCTCCTGTTGCACTATTTGGAGAACCAGGTTTCCTTCTTAAATTGTTTGAAGAGCTAAAATTTTTTGGCCTTGCATCAAGGTCATATATTTCTGGAGTTTCAATGCAGTTGAGCAAAACAGGATCAGCTGCAAATAGCGGCAAACTGAATACCGTTTGTACTAAAAGCGCTAATAAGATATTTTTCACATTCATTTCATTTATAATGCTTTTATTCAGGTTATAGCAGCTTTTTTCTTTTGTTTAAAGATAAGACTTCCTTTGGAGCCACTTTATTTCAGTGCATGAGCTGGTCCTTTTCGGATCTTAGCGCTGTGTACATAACTGCACGAACGTCTAGTTTATGGGTAAGATAAGATAGGAGAAAAATTAGGGCCCGCAAATTAATCCAAACACATAAGTGTAGTGTTACCACCGAATGCTGTAGTGTTAACACTTACAACTTTTTCTGTAGAAAAACGCTGTAAATAATGAGGACCACCAGCTTTTGGCCCAGTGCCAGATAGTCCTCTACCACCAAATGGTTGTATACCAACTGCTGCACCTATCTGGTTGCGGTTGATGTAGACATTTCCAACTGATATTTTTTTGCTTATTAAATCGATCTGATTTTGTATACGGCTCTGCAAAGAAAATGTAAGCCCATATCCTGTATTGTTTATATCACTTATAACTTCATTTAATTGTGACTTGTTAAAACGTATGATATGCAAAATAGGACCAAATACTTCTTGCTTTAATTGCGAAATTTTTTGTATCTCATAAATATATGGAGGAAAGAAATAACCATTATGAGAATTTGTATCCATGGGTACTTTAAATAACAGATTTGAATCTTCATCCTCTGACATTTTTTGCGTATGTTGAGTTAGCATATCGATAGATGCTTTGTCAATTATTGGACCAATATCAGTACTAAGTTGTATTGGGTCACCAATCTTGAGTTCTTGCGCTGCACCACATATCATTTTTATCTGCTTCTCTGCTATGTCCTCTTGAATAAACAGCACTCTAAGTGCAGAACAGCGTTGGCCGGCACTGCGAAACGCAGAAAGTACAACATCTGTAGTCACTTGCTCTAAGAGAGCGGAGCTATCAACAATCATAGCATTGAGCCCTCCTGTTTCAGCA
Organism: Wolbachia endosymbiont (group A) of Sicus ferrugineus; assembly: GCF_947251515.1. Taxonomy (NCBI): domain Bacteria; kingdom Pseudomonadati; phylum Pseudomonadota; class Alphaproteobacteria; order Rickettsiales; family Anaplasmataceae; genus Wolbachia; species Wolbachia endosymbiont (group A) of Sicus ferrugineus. Next base: position 922,840 of record NZ_OX366370.1, on the reverse strand, counting down.
ATAAGCGGTACAATAGGACCATCCCTATCCGCAAGCATTTTATTAATTATTTGAGCAGTTTGTGTTGAGCCAGTAAAAGCTACTCCAGCAATTCTATTGTCTGGAACTAATATTTTGCCTAAATATCCACCATCCCCAGGAATGAGGTGTAACACATTTTTTGGTATCCCAGCTTCATGTAGTATCTTAACAGCTTCGTAGGCAATAATCGGCGTTTGCTCTGCCGGTTTTGCCAGCACCGCATTACCTGCTGCAAGTGCAGCTGAAACCTGCCCAATGAAGATAGCAAGTGGAAAATTCCATGGTGATATACACAGGAAAACTCCTCTGCCTTCAAAAAAGATGAAGTTATCTTCACCCGTTGGACCTGGCAATTTTTTCCAGTCGCTCAGTTCATTTTTTGCTATCGTTGCGTAGTAACGTAAGAAATCCACTGCCTCTCTTACTTCCGCTATTGCATCAGATAAAATTTTTCCTGCTTCTACGATCAGAATGTAAATCAACTCTTTCATCCTTTCTTCAAGCAAATCTGCAGCTTTTTCAAGGCATTTAGCGCGCTTTTCTGCTGAAACATTCTGCCATTCAGTAAAAGCATTATGTGCTATTTCAAGAGCGTTTAAAACTTGAGCACTTGTTGTATTTGACACTTCTCCAATTACATTTTCTAAATGTGCAGGATTCACCACTTCAGTAAATTTGGCATCATCAAAAAGTGACTGTCCGTCAATTATCGGCCCAACTTGCCATTTTTTTTCACTAAAGCTCTTTATATCATCTGCAAATTGTGAGACTATCACCGAGTCACTAATATCCATTCCCAAAGAATTTTTTCTGTCTGGTCCCAAAATATCTTGTGGTAACGGAATGCCTGGATGAGGTTCATAATTAAAATTTATAGCTTTTTCCAGTGGATCTGAAATTAACTCATCAATTTTAACGTTAGAATCATTTATTTGATTAACAAATGAACTATTAGCTCCATTTTCAAGAAGGCATCTTATAAGATAAGGCAACAAGTCACTATGTTCCCCAACGGGTGCGTAGATACGACAGCTAACATTTGTTGCAAGCTCTGACATTGCATAATCATATAAGTCTTTTGCCATTCCATGTAAGCGTTGAAATTCAAATCCAGGGTGGTTTTTATCAGCAAGTTCCATGATAGAAGCAAAAGTATAGGCGTTATGAGTTCCAAAGCATGGGTAAAAGCTGTTTGGTTTACTCAAAAGTTTCTGTGCGCACGCGAGGTAAGATACGTCAGTATAGCTTTTTCTTGTAAATACTGAGTAATCATTTAATCCCAATTCTTGCGTACGCTTGATTTCTGAATCCCAATATGCACCTTTTACAAGTCTGACCATAATTTTATGATTTGATCGAATAGCAACATCCTCTACAAAGTCAAGAACAGACAAAGCACGTTTTTGATATGCTTGTACAGCCAAGCCAAGCCCTTCCCACTCAGAAAGTGATTCATCAAGCCGTAATTGTTCAAACAAGATTAAGGACATTTCAAGCCTTTCTGTTTCTTCTGCATCTATGCATAATGAAATGTTGTATTTTTTTGCTTCATGACAAAGCTCTAGCAGTTTAGCTCTCAACTCTTCAGCTATATTATCGAATTGACCAAATTCATAACGTGGATGTAACGCAGACAATTTGATTGAAATTCCATGCGATTTAAAACAATCATTTATTTCAGTGGATTCACCTATAGCTTTTATTGAGTGCATGTATGAATTAAAATACTCTTCTGCATCTTCAGCTGTGTGAGCAGCTTTGCCAAGCATATCAAAAGAGTATAAAAACTTACTATTGTCATCTAGTTTTGCATACCTTAAAGCTTCTTCTATGGTTTTTCCAACAACAAAATGATTACCAAGCATAGACATTGCTTGTTTTACTGCTTTGCGAATGATCGGTTCTCCTAAATTCTTAAGTAACTTAGAAATTGCGTAATAGAACTTCGAATCGCCTTCATTATCTCTCAATATACTGCTACCTATCATCAAGCTCCATGTGGAAGCATTGACAAACAACGAAGAAGAGTGCCCTAAATATTTATTCCATTCCTGATTGGCAATTTTATCTTTGATTATTTCGTCTATTGTATAATCATCTGGTATTCTAAGTAGCGATTCAGCAAGGCACATCAATGCTATTCCTTCATCATTGGAAAGCGAGTATTGCTGCATAAAGGAATCTACAATACTTAATTTATTGTGTTTGATTTTTTCAATAACTTGTTTTGCAATATTATAAATTCTACTTTTTGAATCAGCTGAAAGCTCTGCTTTTTCTACAAGATAACGTATATAACTCTTTTCATCAGTACGATAAAATCCTTGTAAACGTTTTCTCAATTCGTTAGGTTCTTGTATAGAGGTAATCATAATTATCTATAAAACACCTTTACTATATGTAAGGTAAAATTATATCATAACTTCGCGTAGAATAAATTATTATTTATAAAAGAGCCAGGGCTGGCTAAAAGAAGTCTAGTACTTACTTAACTTTACTAAGTCAAGAGAAGTATGTAGCTCAATACTCCACCATCCATCAAGTATTTAACCTCAGTTGCAGTTTGTACACAGCATTTGAGTTGAATTGATTGTTCAGAACTATCCTTTCTTTTGATGATACATTCTAAATTTCCACTTGGCACTATTTCACCTTTTATGCTTATTATCTCACTACCATCAAATATCTTTCTGGTTATTCCATTTTGGAATATAAGTGGAAGAACACCCATGCCGACCAAGTTGGACCTATGTATACGCTCAAAGCTTTCTGCAATTACAACTTTAATCCCCAACAATAAAGTACCTTTTGCTGCCCAATCCCTACTTGAACCTGTGCCATACTCCTTTCCTGCCACAATGATGAGAGGAACATTACTTTCTTTGTAGCGCATTGCTGCATCAAAAATCGACATAGTTTCTTGAGAAGGAATATATTTTGTATAGCCGCCTTCGATGCTTACCATTTCATTTTTTATTCTAATGTTAGCAAAAGTTCCACGCATCATTACATTGTGGTTACCACGACGAGACCCATACGAATTAAAGTCCTGTGGCTCAATTCCAAGATTTTTCAAATATATACCTGCAGGACTACTTGAGGCAATATTTCCAGCAGGGGAAATGTGATCAGTGGTTACGCTATCGCCAAACATTGCCAATATTTGTGCACCTTTTATATCGATTGTTTTATCTTTATTATTTTTAGGTGATAAATTATCAAAATAGGGCGGATCTTGTATGTAAGTGCTGTTTGCATCCCAATTATAGATTTCACTTTTTTCACACTTTATCTTTCGCCAATGTTCATCACCAGAAAAAACATCCTTATACTTTTGTATAAACATCTCACGTGTTACCACATTTTTAACACAATCTTCGATTTCATTGTTTGTTGGCCATATATCTTTGAGATAGACATCATTTCCATTCTTATCTTTGCATATTGAATCTTTTGTCAAATCAGTTTGCACAGTACCAGCAAGTGCATATGCAACAACAAGTGGCGGAGATGCCAAGTAATTAGCTTTGACTAACGGATGAATTCTTCCTTCAAAGTTACGATTACCAGATAAAACTGCAGCAACAGTTAAATTTTTGTTTTTAATGCCATCTTCTATATCTTTATTAAGTGGACCAGAATTCCCAATGCAAGTTGTGCAACCATATCCAACTAGATTAAAACCCAAAGCATTTAGATCTACCTGCAATCCAGACTTTTCTAAATATTCTGTTACAACTTGTGACCCTGGAGCAAGAGAAGTTTTAACCCAAGGCTTTGATTTTAATCCAAGTTTAATTGCATTACGAGCTACAAGACCTGCAGCAATCATTACACTTGGATTTGAGGTGTTAGTGCAGCTTGTTATTGCTGCAATAACTACACTTCTATCTTGAAGCTTATCACTTTCCTTTGATTCGTTAACTGAAAATGATTTAGAAAAAGACTCTGCCACTTGTGAAAGAAAAACCTTATCTTGTGGTCTTTTGGGACCAGCCATTACTGGCTTCACGCTTGATAAATCAAGCTCTAGTGTGTCAAAAAATGCTAACTCATTATTGCCACGCCACAATCCTTGCTCTTTCGCATAAGCCTCAACTAGCTTTTCTGGCCTTCCGGTTAAGCTTAAATAATCTAGCGTTTTCTGATCAATTGGAAAAAATCCACAAGTTGCGCCATACTCTGGGGCCATGTTTGCTATAGTTGCCCTATCTGCCAAAGATAAATAATCTAAACCATCACCATAAAATTCTACAAACTTACCAACAACACCCTTTGTTCTTAGGATATTGGTAACCGTCAGCACTAAATCAGTCGCAGTTACTCCTTCCGGCAGTCTGCCAATTAATTTAAATCCAACTACTTCTGGAATCACCATACTAATTGGTTGACCAAGCATCACAGACTCAGCTTCTATGCCTCCAACACCCCAACCAAGGACTGATAACCCGTTAACCATCGTAGTATGGCTATCCGTACCAACCAAAGTATCAGGATACAAAACCCCATCCTTATTACATACAACTTGCGCTAAATACTCAAGATTCACTTGGTGGCAAATTCCAGTACCTGGCGGTACTACTCTAAAATTTGTGAAGGATGATTCTCCCCACTTTAAAAATTGATATCTCTCCAAATTTCTTTTTACTTCTAGCTCAACATTCTTACTGAATGCGGAAACACTTCCATAACTATCTACTTGAACAGAATGGTCAATCACAAGATCAACGGGCACAGACGGATTTATGCTGCTTGAATCGCCTCCATTTTTCTTGACATAACTCCGCATAGAAGCTAAATCGACGACAGCAGGAACCCCTGTAAAATCTTGCATCAACACCCTTGCTGGCTTGTAGCTAATTTCATGATTAGCGTGTTTATTAACGCAACTTGCTAGTATTTTTATATCATCCAGCTTTATGTTTACTCCATCTTCATTGCGCAATAAATTTTCAAGCAGAACCTTAAGTGAGCAGGGCAATTTAGTTACATCTATTCCTAAAAATTCACTAGCACTACTTAGGCTAAAATAGTTGTATGACTTCCCATCAATGTTTAAAGTCGTTTTTGCGTTTAAAGAATTATTCATCAGGTTACATCATATTAGTTAAAATTGGAATTACTACCGTTACTTCTTTGTTGTTGACTTTGCTGCTCGTACATAGTTTCAAAATCTATAGGATCTAGCATTAGTGGGGGAAATCCACCACTGCTTGTAACTCTTGCAATTATTTCTCTTGCAAAAGGGAAAAGAAAAGTAGGTCCGCCAATAAACAAAGCTTGTCTTACCTCTTCCTCACTCAACTCTTTAAAATTTTCTATTGAAAAAATGCCACAATATTTTGTCTCACAAATGAAAGCTACGCCATCTTTTATACCTTCATCTTTTATCGTTGCTCTGACTTCTATATGTAAAGTAATTTCATGGAAAGATTTTTCTTCATTTACTCCTTCTTTGTTTTCCATTCCTTCTAATTTCGCTGAATTGATATTAACCATTACATTAATATCGGGAGCTTTATTTGAAGAAAGGAATGGCGAATTCGGATTCTCAAACGATAGATCTTTAACATATTGACCGTGAATTCTCATTTTTTGTTGTGGCATTTCTTACGTCCCCTTTAATTAAGTTGAGATATTTAATACTTTCTTATATAATATATTCATTTACAAACGAATAGCAAACCTGATTATAAGTTGATATGAAAAACATATTTTCATTAATAATTAATAATGTTCGGATACTTTATATGCCAAGGAGTTGAGTTACTATGATAGAGCTTGTAATATATGCTTTATTAGCGGCGTTCATTTTTTCACGTTTGTATAATTCTTTAGGAAGGTCAGCCAATCTCAACCTAAAAAAGCTAACTAATGTATTGGATGTAAGTCGAAGTAAAGAAGATGTAGTAGAAAACATTGAGAGTTATATTGATAGCAATGATGAAAATTCAATAAAAGTTACTTATGAACAAATATTAAAAAAAAACAAAGATTTTTCTATTTCCCACTTTATAGAAGGTTCAAGCATAGCTTTTGAATTAATAATAAAGTATTTCAATCAAGGAAATTTGTCTCAGTTAAAACCACTTCTAGATAAAGACTTATATGATAATTTTGCAGAGAAGATTAAACATCGTAAAGAGGTGCACGGGTCTATAATTGTTTCTATCGTTTCACAAAAGATTTTAGAAATAAAGCTAGTAAAAAACACAGTGTTTATTGCAGTATATTTCCTTTCAGAGCAAATTAACTTCGTTAAGAACAATGAAGGAGATATCATATCAGGTAGCACATCCACCATTAATAAAGTTGAGGATGTATGGCAATTCAAAAAAAATGTTAATTCATCAGACCCAAGCTGGTTGCTTGTTTCTATTAACTATAAAAAGACAAATAACGATAAGACAAATGACAAGTAAGATTAGTTTTATTTAGAGTTAACCATGGAAAGCAAGCTACGCGAAATAGTACTTGACACTGAAACGACAGGTCTTGACACTGGATCTGGTCATCGAATTATTGAAATAGGGTGTGTGGAATTAATTAATCGTATTCCAACAGGTAAAGTATTCCATCGGTACCTTAACCCAGAAAGAGATATACCTTATCACTCGTTTAAGATTCACGGTATTAGTGAAGAATTTTTAGAAGATAAACCATTATTCTCAGATGTTGCACTTGAATTTCTTGACTTTATATCTAATGATATTTTGGTAATTCACAACGCTGAATTCGATGTTAAGTTCCTTAACATGGAGTTAAGCAAGCTGAATGCTGGGTTAATTTCCTCAGATAGAGTGCTAGATACATTACCTCTTGCGAGGAAAAAATTCGTAGGATCACCTGCTTCTTTGAATGCATTATGTAAGCGTTTTGATATATCGCTAGAGAATAGAGAATTGCACGGAGCACTAGTTGATGCTCAATTGCTTGTAAAGGTATATGTTGAACTTACAGGAGGGTTACAAACCTTTCTGTTTGATAATGAATGCAATCAGGACAGTAACTCTACATTCGTTCAGCATAAAGTGCGTAATCTAACTCCCAGAGAACATTCACCAAATAGTGAAGAAATTGATGAACATAAGAAACTGTTAGACAAAATTAACAATACACTTTGGAATAAATATATTGAATAGGTTAACCAATAAAGATACAATTTGATTTTACTGAGAGCATTCTAATGGTAAGGTTTATAAGATTGTTATCTAATGTGCTAGCAGCATTAGCAGTTGTTTTTTTAGGTTATTGTTATTTCACTAAAAAAGGCATATTTGCTCCAGCAGAGATTCACAACGCGGAAGTTAAGATAGGCGGAGATTTTTCTTTAATTAATCAGGACGGACATATTCTGCGCAGTAGTGATTTTAAAGATAAATACATGATGATTTTCTTTGGATTTTCCTCATGTAAAAGAATTTGTCCTATGAACCTTGGGATAATTTCAGAAACACTTGCAAAGTTAGATGAGAAAACTAACAACAAGCTACAAACATTCTTCATCACAGTTGATCCTGAGCGCGATAGCACGGAAAGACTTAAAGAATTTCAGCAGCAATTTGACCATAGAATACAAATGTTAACTGGTGAAAGAGAAAAAATAGACGAAGTAGTTGCGAAATATAAAGTATATGCAAGCAAAGTAGACGGAGAAGAAGAAATCAACCATTCTTCGATAATATATCTTATTGGCCCTGGAGGAAAATATGTTACACACTTTGCAGCTGATTTAAATTCAGACGAAAGTCAATCTGATAAGATTTTGGCTGAGATAAGAAAATACGTAAACTGAATTATAGATTTTTCTGTTAATTAGTCGAGCACGCAACTGCATTAGCATTATAATTTAATCTCCACCTGGAAGACGCATTGGAATGACACTATTTGCTGTCTTCAAAAATAAGCATTCGTAAAGTTGTGCTTTTAACATGGGTTATCAGTTTAAAAATGTTGCTAACTAGTATATCTGAATGTAACATCAATTAACGTGTATAAATGAAGCAATCTAATGGAAAATAGTTATAATGCCGATGCAATAAAAATCTTAAGGGGTCTTGATGCTGTAAGGAAACGTCCAGGTATGTACATTGGTGACACTGACGATGGATCTGGCTTGCACCACATGGTATATGAGGTTATTGACAACGCAATAGATGAATCTTTAGCTGGATATTGTGATAAAATTGAAGTTAGCATAAATAAAGATGGTTCAGTATCTGTAACTGATAATGGTCGTGGCATTCCAACTGACCTTCATGAAGAAGAAGGAATATCAGCAGCAGAGGTAATAATGACTCAACTCCATGCTGGTGGTAAATTTGACAGTAATACCTATAAAGTTTCTGGGGGATTACATGGTGTTGGAATCTCAGTTGTGAATGCATTATCAAGCTGGTTGGAATTAACTATTTGGCGCAATAAGAAAGAACACTTTATGCGCTTTGAAGATGGTGAGTCTATTGAACCTTTAAAGGTAGTCAACGAAAATACAAACAAAAGAGGAACTAAAGTCACGTTCATGCCATCAACAGAGACTTTTAATGGCATTAATTTCATTTACTCAACGCTTGAAAGTCGTATAAGAGAATTAGCGTTTTTAAATTCAAATATCGACATTACTTTACGTGATCTGCGCAATGAACCATATACAGAATCTCATTTCAATCAGAGCAATCAATCTAAAGACAATTTTGGTACAGCGAATTTTGTGCGGTACTTAGATAAGAATAAGACACATGTAACTAAAATTGCCAGTATGAAAGGAGATGCAGAAGATCTTGGCATCAGCTTGGAAATATCGATGGAATGGAATGATTCCTACTATGAACATATGTTATGCTTCACGAATAATATAAGGCAACGAGATGGTGGTACGCATTTGGCAGGATTTAGATCCGCTTTAACCAGATGTATCAATAACTATGCAACTAATGAAGGGTTTTTAAAGAAAGCAAAAGTAAATTTAACTGGAGAGGATGTTAGAGAAGGTTTAACTTGTGTTTTATCTCTCAAGATGCCTGATCCTAAGTTTTCTTCACAAACAAAAGATAAACTAGTTAGTTCTGAAGCGCGTACAGTTGTGGAGAGCATAGTTTCTGATAAATTGAGCACAATCCTTGAAACTGATCCCAAATTGGCAGCAAGTATAGTAGAAAGAGCAATCAGATCAGCAAAAGGAAGAGAAGCCGCAAGAAAAGCACGAGAGTTAGTTAAAAGCAAAAACAATATTGATATTGCAACTCTGCCAGGAAAGCTTGCTGATTGCCAGGAAAAAGCCCCTGAGTTATCGGAATTATTTATAGTAGAGGGTAATTCAGCAGGTGGTACTGCAAAGCAGGGGCGTAATCGTAAAACACAAGCAGTGCTTGCCTTAAGAGGAAAAATTCTAAACGTAGAACGTGTAAGTTTAGATCGTATTTTTTCATCTGCAGAAATAGGCTCTTTAATTACTGCAATTGGTGCTGGAATAGGGAGTGAACACTTCGATATTGAAAAAGCTAGATATCATAAAATTATCATCATGACAGATGCAGATGTTGATGGTTCACATATAAGAACTTTGATTCTAACTTTCTTTTTTAGACACATGCGTGAAGTTATTGAAAAAGGCTACTTATACATAGCACAGCCACCCCTCTATAAAGTTACAAAGAATGCTAAAGACACTTATATTAAAGATGACGAAACTTTTGAAGAGTATATAATAAACTCAGCAGTTAAAAGATTAACACTAAGTGGTACAGCTACAGAATTTAACGACTTGCGCCTTATTTTGAATAAATGCGTTAGCATTTCTAATATTAGCAAAAATTATGATAGAGAAATACCACAAAATCTCTTAGAGTCATTGCTAATTTTAAGCAAAAAGAATGCTCTATTATCGGCTGATGAGATATTAAAGTATTTAAAATTAATGTACAGTGAATATACTTGGGAAGTAGAAATAAAAGATGAGGAAAAAGAAATTCACATCTCTAAATTATTTCAAGGATTGGCAGACAAATATATATTTGCACTTAGTATGCTTGAAGGCAAAGATATGCAAAACATATTAAGTTTGCTTGATGGTATAAGTAATTTATTTAATGGTGATTCATTTTTAAAGTCACAAGAAACTGAAATAAAAATCACTTCTCCAAGTGCACTTGCAAAAATAATAATGGACTATGGTAAAAAGGGTTTAACTCTGCAGAGATTTAAAGGTCTTGGTGAAATGAATGCTGATCAGCTATGGGATACTACGTTAAATCCTGAGGCTAGAACTTTATTGAAGGTTGAAATAAAAGATTGTGAAGAAGCTGATTCCATATTTTCAATATTAATGGGTGATATAGTTGAACCACGCCGTGATTTTATTAATAGTAATGCACTCAACGTGCATGATGTTGATATTTGAACTTTTAGCAAAATGTACGAACGTTACGGGTTTAAGCAAAAACTGTGTCATTCAAGTAGCTGACACTGGTTTCCATCCAAGAGGGTGTCATCCCAGTGCCCAGACACTGGGATCCAGAAAACTTAACTCTACACCAAGTAAATGTACAATAAGAACTAGATTCCAGACTGGAATGACATCATAGGGGCACTGGGATGACAAAAAAAGGAGCGCTGACCATTTTCGGTCCCTTAAGTTACTTTAGCCATAAATACTTAAGAAATTTACCAAATAAAAAAAAAGGCAAAGAACTCCCGTGGTGCGAGTTTTGACCCTCTGATAATTTAAACTGGCGCTGTAATAATGTGCTAACGCTTAAAATAAGCGCGATTTGGCTGAATGTAGAAAAAATTTAAAAGACATGCAGCCGCTATAATTTTATGTAATCCGCCAAAAAATACCCTAAGGTTTTTACTGAATTTTGTCATTGAGCCTGCAGGTTAAAAACAAGTTTTGAGTTATAAATACCCTTATTGTCATAATAAGGGGGCTGGCGGAGTTTGTCAAGCAAGTTTTTTCGTTTCTATGTTGTCAGCTACCTGAATATTGATCATACGGGTTCCATCTGTTATATATAATCTTTTTGAATACGAAGAAAAATGATGAATGAGTATGATATTACGGTTATAGGTAGCGGTCCTGGTGGTTATATAGCAGCAATTAGGGCGGCACAGCTTGGGTTTAAAACTGCAATTGTAGAAAAAGAAAAAAATTTAGGCGGTATATGCTTAAATTGGGGATGTATACCAACAAAATCACTACTTAGAGCATCTGAGGTTTATAGGCTAATAAAAAGATCAAAAGAGTTTGGTATAGAAGTAAAGGGAGCGAGTTTTGATATACAATCAATAGTGAAATACTCAAGAAACGTTGTTGATAAATTGTCAAGCGGTGTTGCATATTTGATGAAAAAAAATAACATCAAAGTTCATCAAGGCTTTGGTAAACTTGCAGGCAATAGTACTATAAAAGTTGCTGGCGATAAGGAAGAACAAGAAATTGTTTCCAAGCATATCATTTTAGCAACAGGAGTGAGGGCACGGAATCTGCCTGAAATAGAGGCAGATGGAGATTTAATATGGAATGCGCAGCATGCTATGATGCCGGGCAAATTACCAAAATCACTACTAATTATAGGGTCTGGTGCAATTGGAATAGAATTTGCAAGTTTTTATAGTACTTTGGGGGTTGATGTAACAATCATAGAGATAAAGAGCACTATTTTGCCGCTGGAGGATAAAGACATTTCAGGCCTAGCAGAAGAAATATTCACAAAACAGGGGATAAAAATATATACAAACAGTAGCGTAAAAGCTCTTACTAAAAGTAAAGACTCTGCTCAAGTGCTACTAAGTAGTGGCGAGAGCAAAGAATTTGATAGGGTGATTGTTGCGGTTGGAATTCAAGCAAATATTGAAAATATAGGTTTAGAAAATACAAAAATTAAATTAAGCTCTTCTGGTTTTATTGAAATGAATGAATGGTATGAAACTAGTGAATCAAATGTGTATGCAATAGGTGATGTAGCTGGCCCACCATGTTTAGCACATAAAGCGAGCCATGAAGCTGTGATCTGCGTTGAAAAGATTGCTGGTAAAAGTGCTCATGCGTTAAAAAAAGAATGCATACCAAATTGCACTTATTCTCATCCACAAATAGCGAGCATCGGCCTTACTGAGGAACAGGCAATAAAAGGTGGGTATGATGTAAAAATAGGAAAATTTCACTCTAACTTTAATGGTAAGTCTATTGCACTCAGTGAAACTGAAGGGTTAGTGAAAACAATTATAGACAAAAAGACAGGCGAACTTCTGGGTAGCCACATGATAGGTGCAGAAGTAACGGAGTTAATTAGCAATTTTGCTCTTGCAAAGCAACTAGAAGGAACAGACTTCGACATAAAATCTACGATTTTTCCTCATCCAACCATTTCAGAGATGATACACGAATCAGTGCTTGCTGCAGATGATGGGTCGTTAAATAGTTGAACTAACGTTCCATCGTTTTAGAGTTGTCAATGTCTTGGGTAGTAGTTTGATTAGGCACTTTAATTTTAATAGATTGATTACCACCAGCATCAGAATTCTGTAACTCTTCTTTCAATCCCTTAGCTGCTTCTTTGACTTCAAGCTTTGCCTTTGGATGAAGATCTTCTGGGCCTTTTCCTTTAGTATCCAAACCTTGTTGTAGATTAGTGCTTTTCATTTTATTATGCTGCTCGTGCTCAGGTAGGTCAACAACCGAATTGAAAAGAATTTTTATTATATTTTTTAGCAGTTCTAAAAAACCTCCGCTTCTGCCTTCTCTTTGTTCTTGAGATTTATTTTTCTCATTAGGTTCTTTTTTGCTATTAGTTTCAGGCATTTTTAACTCAACTATCATAAAGCTTAATAAAATTCTACGTGCAAATTATTAAATAACAGTTAACAATCTAGGATTCATTATTTACAGATGGATATTATTTTAGCAACAGGTGGCACAGGTGGGCATATCTTTCCGGCCATAGCCTTAGCAAAAGCACTAAAGACACAAGGATACAATTGCATATTATTCACTGATAAAAAAACAAATAAAAATATCGACATAGAAAGCTATATTTTACCATTACGTAGACCAAGCGGCAACAAATTTAAATTTTTTCTTTTATTAATGTATAGTTGTGTGCTAGCAATATATAAAATCAGAAAATTGAAGCCAAGATTAGTAATTGGTTTTGGTAGCTACGCTTCTTTTCCAACTCTTCTTGCAGCAAGGGTTCTTTCTATATCTATAATTTTACATGAACAAAACACAGTTTTAGGGAGAGTAAATAGATTCTTTTTTAAGAGTGCAAAGTTAGTTGCTACTAGCTTTCCAGAGACTAAATATGCAGAAGGTAATAAATGTGTCTTTACAGGAAATTTTATTGATATAAAAGTACAGAGCCATTCTAGCACTGAGAAAGTCCTAAACATATTAGTCATAGCAGGTAGCCAAGGTGCAAATTTTTTTGATGATGTAGTAAGCAGCGTAATTTGTGATTTACCTATTAAAATGAAAAAGAAAATTAGAGTAACGCAGCAATGTACGAAGAAAAATATAAACAAGGTCAAGAGTCTATACAAAAGTGAAAAGGTCAATTGTGAATTGAGTGAATTTTTTGATGATATGGAAAATAGACTGGCCAATGCTCACTTGGTAATTAGCAGAGCAGGAGCAACTTCAATAGCAGAGATCACTCTTGCTAGGCGCGCTGCTATATACATTCCTTACCCTGACTCAAAAGATAATCACCAATTTTATAACGCAAAATATATTGAAGATTCGGGAGCAGCTGTAATAGTTGAGCAGAATAGTGAAGCAAAAAAAAATCTAACAGGGTTACTATTTGATCTATTAAGTAATTCTCAAAAATTGCGTGATATGACCAATAATACAAAAAAAACAGGGATAAAGAATGGGACTACTGAGTTTGTTAAGGTAATTGTTCACAGGTTTAGTTGATGGCTGCTTGCTTTTTCTTCAAACACATCCCAAAGGTCTTTTTCTAGCGATATATTATATAATTTATTGATATAAACTACTCCCGTGGGTGAAGTTGTGTTAATTTCGAGCAGGAAGTCATCTATAATATCAATACCAACAAATATTAGCCCCCTTTTCTTTAATTCAGGACCAATTTTGTTACATATTTCATTGTCTCTATCGTTCATTTGAGCGGGCTCAAAACTTGCTCCAAGTCGCATGTTTGTTCTGATCTCTCCACTGATTTTTGGAACTCGTTTCATTACTCCAATTGGTTGACCATAAAGTAGCAATATTCTTTTATCTTTATCTATGTTTTTACAAAATGATTGTGCAATCACAGGGCATTCGTATTTTGCTGTCATGAGATCCACTACTACTTGAATACTATTCTCATCTCGTATTCTTATTACATCATTTCCGCCATAGCTATACAATGGCTTCAGAATAATATCTTGATAGTTGTAGTAGAAATCTCTAATCATCGATATATTTTCAGTGATCAAAGTCGGCGGAATTAGCTCTGGAAATAATGAAGTTATCAATTTTTCAGGACAATTTCTTATTTCTGTTGGATTGTTAATTACCAATGCGCTGGTTTTTTCTAAGATATAGGTTGTTGTAATGTAGCGCATATCAAAGGGTGGATCCTGTCTGATAAATATGATGTCCATTTCATTCAAGTTGATTGCTACATCCTCTTTAGAGATAAAACTAAAATCATCAACGCTGACTTTCTGAGCAAGAGCAATTGGATGGTTTAGCTTTAGTGCTAAATTGTTAGGAGCATAGACAAAAACTTCGTGCTTCCTCCTTTGTGCTTCCTTTATTAGCACGAATGTAGTGTCAGTTTCAAAATTTATATTTTCATCCATCTGAAAGGCAACTTTCATTTGTATTCTCTACCTATTGTCACAATTGTACAAATGTTATCATTTGAAGGCGATTTTTGCCTAATGGCGTAATTTACTGTACTTATATCGTACATAACTTACAACTTGTTTTACTCCCTTTACTTTTCTTGCAATTGATATTACAGCTTTTAATTCCGCTTTATTTTGGGCTATACCCATCAAATAAACAACTCTATCAACCGTATTAACGCTATAATTAATTGATTTAATATTTCTTTTCCCCAGAAGTCTTGTTCTTATTTCCGCTGTTATCATGCCATCTACAGTAGTGTCTAGCATGGAAGCCATTTGAATTGGTATTACTCTTATTTCATTTATCACTTCTTTAATTTCTTTTTGCTGCCAAGCTATTTTTTCTGCTGTAAGTTGTTTTTCAGGAGTGTCAACACTTCCAATGAGCAATACTCTTCCTTCACTTACTTTAACTTTTATGGATGAAAATAGCCCATGTTTTAAGAGCCCCTTATTAATTCTGATGACCATAGTCGTATCATCAATGATATTTCCCAAGGATTTGTCCTGCATTGTTATTGCTGTTGCTGTCGCTGTAGCCACCACACCACCTATTATAAGGGTTGTGCAACCACTTTGTGTAATCAAAAAAATTGCAAGTAAGAAGCTTGTTATTAATCTCATTATTGATTTTCAGGATTTAGAGCTTTCATTAAAAAATGTTAATAAGCTTTTTTGATTGTGTAAATACTATAAATTAAGTAAGACTTTAAACCTTGAATATTTTTAATGGAATACCTATAATAGGGTACTGAAAATTTCTTGCGGATATGGCGGAATTGGTAGACGTGCCAGGTTTAGGTCCTGGTGAGCTTGCTCGTGGGGGTTCAAGTCCCTCTATCCGCACTTTAAAGTCATGTAACTTAGGTTTTAAGGGAAAATTTATAATCACTGAATACACTTTTGTTTGTATAAAAACCTGTTCTTAAGGATTGTGTTTAACTTAAATTCTGGTAAAATGACTCTATTAAGATATGAATTAAAATGTTAATAAATGAATTATGATGTCTAATAATATACCTCAAAATACAGTCGAAGTAAGTAGCGTATATACCTACAAAGAGCTTAGTATAGATAAACTAAAGTATGAGTATGAAATCACAGTTGGTAGTGATTATATAAAACAAAAGGTAAATTCCAGGTTGCAAGAGATAGCAGAAAATGCAAAATCACCTGGATTTAGGGCTGGAAAGATGCCCTATGACCTTGTTGTTGCAAATTATAAAAACGAAGCTTTGGAATATGTGATAAATAATACAATTGATTATTGCTCAAGTGATTTGATGAAAAAAATTGAAGTCAAGTCTCACATTTATCCTAAGGTTGATGTTATATCATTACCAGATCTGGGCAAAGAAAATGAGGAGGGCAATTTTGTATACAAGCTATCTTTTGAGTCGATGCCTGAAGTACCGATGATAGATCTTGACAAAATAAACTTAAAGAAAATTGAAGCAAAGATTGAAGAGGAAGATATAAAAGAATTTATTGATTCTATTAAAACAAAGTTCCCCAATTTCGCCTCTGTTGATGATGCTTCTTATCAAGCGAAAGATGGAGATAAATTGATAATTGATTTTGAAGGGCGGATTAGGAATAAGCTCTTTCAGGGTGGAAGTAGCAAAAATTTTGCCGTTAATTTAGGGTCTGGCACATTTATTAATGGTTTTGAAGATCAATTAACTGGTATGAAAAAGGGAGAAACAAAGGACTTTAAGTTGCAATTTCCTGAAAATTACCAAGCCATTTCCCTTGCAGGACAGGAAGCTGATTTTTCTGTGCGAGTTAATGAGATTCAAATTGCCAAAGATTTTGAAAATGATGATGAAATAGCTAGGAGTATTGGTTTTAAAGATTATTCTTTGCTAATAAGTCATGCAAAAAAAATGATTGGTGATCAGTGCACCGAAATGAGAAATCTCTTAATTAAAAAGGAGCTATTTGATTATTTGGATGCTAATTATAGTTTTGATTTACCCACAGGCATAGTAAAACAGGAGCAACAAAGAATGGAAGGAGAACTGGGTGCTCAAAATGATTCTTGTAAAGAAGCTGAAAAACGTGTAAAGCTTGCTATGTTATTTATGAAATTTAGTGCAGAACATAAAATATCATTAGCTCAAAATGATATTTTGAATGTTATTGTAAATCAATATGTCAGTAAGGATCTACCGTTTGACAGAGTACTTAAGCATTTTGAATCAAATAAACAATTTCAAGAATTAGTTAGAGGGCAAGCGCTTGAGTATAAAGTGACAGATTATATAATAGAAAAAGTTAGTAAAGAAGAGCAGATTATTTCTGTGAAAGAATTAAAGGAATTGTTTGGTAATATTTAATAGGAAAAGGTATGACTCTTATACCAATTGTAGTTGAACAAACTAGTCGCGGTGAGCGCGCTTATGACATATATTCAAGACTAGTGAAAGAAAGAATAATTTTCGTAACAGGTCCTATTGAGGACAACATGGCCAGTGTAATAGTAGCACAGCTTTTATTTTTAGAATCGGAAAATCCCGATAAAGACATTTGTATGTACATCAACTCACCAGGTGGTGTTGTAACTGCTGGTTTGTCGATCTACGATACAATGCAGTATATAAACCCAGACGTTTCAACTTTATGTATAGGTCAAGCTGCGTCTATGGGTTCCTTATTGCTTGCATCTGGTACAAAGGGTAAGCGCTACTCTCTACCTCATTCAAGAATTATGATACATCAGCCATCTGGTGGTTATCATGGTCAAGCAACTGATATAGAAATACATGCTAATGAAATTTTGCGAGTTAAGAAAAAACTAAATCAAATTTATGAAAAACATACTGGAAATTCACTGAAGAAAATTGAAGGAATGATGGAAAGAGATAAATTCATGGATCCTGAAGAAGCAAGGAAAATTGGCTTGATTGACAGGGTGATAGCTGAGCGTACAGATATTGAAATTGAAAATATTAAAGTTAAACAAAAGGTGGGTTAATGGATAACAATAATGATTTACACTACTGTTCTTTTTGCAACAAGGCGCAAGATGAAGTAGATAAATTGATTACTAACTCCTCGGATGGTTTAAAGGTGTTCATTTGTAATGAGTGCATAGAATTATCCCATAAAGCAATAAGTCAAAAGAAAGATAGATCTTTTAATTCAGATCGTATATCTGATATGAAGCTATTACTAAAGAAACCTGAGGATATAAAAAATTTTCTCAGCAAGCATGTTGTAGGTCAAGAACACGCGCAACACGTTTTATCTGTAGCTATGTATAACCATTGTCAATCCATGGTACAATTTCATGCTATAAGTGATATTGAAATCGAGAAGTCAAATATAATGCTTATTGGTCCCACTGGTTCTGGTAAGACTTTGCTAGCCAAAACACTTGCTAAAGTTTCAGATGTGCCATTTGCTATGGCTGATGCGACAACTTTAACTGAGGCAGGTTATGTGGGTGATGATGTAGAAAGCGTGTTGTCGCGTTTATTACAAGCTGCAAATTATGACGTTGCAAAAGCACAGCGTGGTATAGTGTTTATAGATGAAATAGACAAGATTACAAGAAAATCTGAAAGCACTTCAATAACCCGTGACGTTTCAGGTGAAGGGGTCCAGCAAGCTCTGCTTAAGATTATGGAGGGTACAGTTGCTTATGTTCCGCCACAAGGAGGGCGAAAACACCCACAACAAGAGTTTATACAAGTGGATACTAGTAACATACTATTTATTTGTGGAGGAGCTTTTGAAGGCCTCGATAAGATTATTGAAGCGAGAAAAAAGGGAACGTCAGTTGGCTTTGGAGCAGATATAAGTCAGTCTAAAGAGCAAAAGAAAAAGAATGCTTTACATGATGTTCAACCTGAAGATTTAATCAAATTCGGTTTAATACCCGAATTTGTAGGGCGGGTTCCAATAACTGCTGTTTTAGATGAGTTGGATCATGAAGATTTAATACATGTGTTGACAGAGCCAAGGAATGCACTAATAAAACAGTACAAAGCATTGCTTGCGTTTAGCAAAGTAAACCTTGAGTTTTCAGATGAAGCAATATCAGCTATTGCTAAAAAGGCTATAAGCTATAAAACAGGTGCAAGAATGTTACGTGCTATCTTGGAGTCACTTTTGCTTGACGTTATGTATACAGCTGGAAACGGAGATTTTGAAGGTAGCACTATAGTAATCACTAAGAAAATGGTAGAATTAGGAAAAGCAACGGTTAATCATAATAATAATGGCAATGTTATAACGGTTAATGATTAATTTGAGGCATATATTATGAACATTGAACTTGCTGTGAGCTCTAGTTTTACTGCATTGCCAGTATTACCTTTAAGAGATGTAGTAATTTTTCCAAATATAATGGTGCCTTTATTCATAGGCAGAGAAAAATCTGTTAATGCACTAGAATATGCAACAAGTAGTAGTAGTCACCAAAATGAGATTTTTCTTGTAGCACAGAAAGATGGCTCTGTTGATAATCCGGAGCCAGAAGATCTTTATGAAGTAGGTGTGTTAGCAAACATTATACAACCATTAATAAAATTGCCTGACAATGCAGTAAAAGTTATAATCCGGGGGATAAGAAGGGGAAGAGTTGTAGAATATATTAGCTCTCATACTTTATTACAAGCCAGGGTAGAGTTAGACAATCATTATAAAGAAGATGAAGACAATATTGATTTAGAAGCTTTAAGGCGATCTGTTATAGACGCGTTCGATAGCTGGTGTAAGCTAAACAAGAAAAATCAGCCTGAAGTTGCCATTAACCCCATTGATCAAATCAAAGAAGTTGATCAACTTGTAGACACGGTAGCTTCACATTTAAATATAAAAGTATCGGATAAACAAAGCATACTTGAGGCTTATGACCAAAAAGAACGTTTAAAAAAAGCTTTTGCTTTTATTGAGGGAGAAATAAGTATTTTGAACGCACAAAACCGTTTATATAAGACAATTAAATCGCAAGTTGAAAGCACTCAGAAAGTTTACTACCTTAACGAGCAATTGAAAGCTATACAGAAAGAATTAGACGAATTTGAGAATGGTGATGAAGGGAATATACTCAATGAATTTGAAAAAAAGATAAATGAAACAAAGCTTTCTCAGGAAGCAAGAGAGAAAGCTATAACTGATTTGAAGAGATACAAGAAAATGAATCCCATTTCTCCTGAAGCTACAGTTATATCTAGTTACTTGCATTGGTTACTTGATTTGCCGTGGGGAAAGTACAAAGATGCAAAAATTAACTTAAATGCAGCTAAGAAAATCTTAGATGAAAATCATTATGGCATAGAGAAAGTAAAAGATAGGATAATAGAATTTTTAGCAGTATTAAAAAGAGTAAAAGAGATAAAAGGTCCTATACTTTGCTTGGTTGGACCGCCAGGTGTTGGTAAAACTTCTTTAGCTAAGTCTATGGCAGGAGCAGTAGGAAGAGATTTTGTTCGCATAGCTCTTGGTGGTGTGCGTGATGAGTCCGAGATACGAGGGCATAGGAAAACTTATATTGGCTCAATGCCTGGTAAAATTATTCAACATATGAAAAAAGCTAATTCATGCAACCCGCTTTTTCTGCTTGATGAAATAGATAAGATGGGTTCTGATTCGCGTGGCGATCCTGCATCTGCATTACTTGAGGTTTTAGATACTGAGCACAATAAACACTTTACGGATCATTACTTGGAAGTTGAGTTTGATCTTTCAAGTGTAATGTTTGTAGCTACGGCAAACAGCTTAAATTTGCCACATCCTTTGCGTGATAGGATGGAAATTATACAATTGTCCGGGTATACTGAAGATGAAAAAATCAGTATTGCTACACACCACCTTATTCCGAAGTTAAAGAAGGAGCATGGTTTGTATCAGAAGGAATGGGACATAACTAATGAGGCGTTATACAAGTTGATACGTTTATATACACATGAAAGTGGTGTGCGGAGTATGGAAAGGGAGCTTGCAAAGCTCATGAGAAAGGCAGTTAAAGAAATATTGACTGATAAAAATAAGAAAATATCCGTAGGGGTTGACAATTTACAAGATTATTTAGGGGTACGTAAATATACCTTTGGTATTGCAGAAAATGAGAGTTTAGTGGGAGTAGTAACTGGGCTTGCCTATACTGAAACAGGTGGTGATATTTTGATGATAGAATCAGTCCTAATTCCGGGCAAGGGAGAAATAAAATACACAGGAAAGCTTGGAGAGGTTATGCAAGAATCTATAAAAGCTGCGTATAGTTATATTCGATCAAATTGTTTGTTTTTTGGTATAAAGCCCGAAAAATTCCAAAATAATGATATACATTTGCATGTACCTGAGGGTGCTGTACCAAAAGATGGCCCTTCTGCTGGCGGCGCGGTATGTACGTCTATTGTTTCTCTTATGACAAATATACCAGTTAACAAAAATGTTGCTATGACAGGCGAAGTGACATTGCGTGGTAGAGTTTTAGCTATTGGGGGCTTGAGAGAAAAATTGCTTGCAGCGCTCAGAGGATCAATCAAAACTGTGATTATACCAAGTGAAAATGAGAAAGATATGCAAGAGATTCCTGCAAGCATCAAAGAGGGGATCAACGTAGTTTTTGCTAAGAATATTGATGAAGTTATGAAAGTTGCTTTAATGCACCCTACTACTCCAATTGATGGTGATGATAATCAAAATAGTATACCTTCCTCTATAGAAAATAAAGATGATACTTTTCCTATGTCGGAAACATTGAAGCATTAGATTAAGAAGATATTATACAATCTCCATTTCTCTTTTATCCGGCAAAAACCCACCAAATTGCGCATCCCATAAGGATATGACTTGCTTTGTTGTTATGTCATTCATATTTTTTACTTATTCTATCTCCCAGTTTAATTCAAGTAGATGATAACAATCATATTATAATAGTCCTTTTCATGGAAACCTTTTCTGGTAGATTGCTTTCTAGAAAAACATTGGTCAAGGTGCTAACTGTGGTTTATGATAATATAAATTATATCATAGTTGATTTGCATTTATCAGAGCTGGAGTAGAGGTATGTTTTATCTTACAAATTTTTTGCCTATTTTACTGTTCCTATTTCTTTTTGTAGGAAGTGGTATATATTTTACTGTTCTTGGCGTGTCAAATGCTTTTTATCAGTTATCTCCACTGGTAGCCATTGTTCCTGCCATAGCTCTGGGTTGGGTTTTATACAAGGGCAATACTGAAGAAAAAATGTATGCCTTTCTAGATGGGGTAAGAGATCGTAATATTATCACTATGTGCATCATTTTTTTACTTGCAGGTGCATTCAGTGAAGTAACTAAAGCAATCGGTAGTGCTGATGCCACAGTTAATTTGGCTCTTTCATTTATACCAACACAATTTTTACTCATAGGATTATTTTTTGTAGCAGCTTTCATCTCCACTGCTATTGGTACATCAATGGGTACCATTGCAACAATTGCTCCTATTGCAGTTGAACTGACACAAGCTGGGATTTCTCCTTCCTTAGGAGTTGCAACCGTTGTAGGAGGAGCAATGTTTGGCGACAATTTATCTATTATCTCTGATACTACAATTGTATCTGTGATGTCTCAAAAGGCTGACATAAAGAAAAAATTAAAACTGAATGCAAAAGTGGCACTAATTGCTTCTATATTCACAATAATTATATTATTTTATAGCTCAAGCAATAGTGCTGCTATTTCAGTTAAGGAGTATTCTTTATTGCTTGTGGCTCCTTACATCATACTTATATTGCTTGCAAACTTTGGAATCAATGTATTTACGGCATTGGTTTTAAGCATAACTTTTGCTGGAATCATTGGATTTATAAATAACAACAATTATGGGTTATTGTTTTTAAGCCAAAACATCACTAAAGGGTTTATGAGTATGCATGAAATTATGCTACTGTCATTGATGGTTGGCGGACTTTCAGGACTGGTAGGTAAAAATTCTAAGGAGTTTGCAGATAAACTTTCATCTTGGGTTATGATACAACGTGGTGGACAAAAAACTGCGCAATTATTTATTGCAAAAATAGTCAGCATATTTGATATTTTACTTGCAAATAACACCATCGCTATAATTTTTAGTGGTGAAATTGCTAGAGATATTGCTAAGAAATATGAAATACCGCCTCACTATAGTGCAGCATGGCTAGGCATATTTTCTTGTGTATTTCAAGGATTAATACCGTATGGCGCTCAATTGCTTTTGGCTAGCACTATTGCTGGAGTTTCACCTTTGGCAGTTGTGCCACACGTATACTATTGCTATGTTTAGGTATTATTGCAGTGTTATATATTGTATTGAACAAAATTGAGAAAAAAGATTGTGTTTAACATACAAGACAATACTTCACTTTGTAAAAGATGGATATTCTTAGCAGTATGTGCCCTTGCTTGCTCTGGATTGTTGTCAATAATTGTTATTTTTTTACGATTGCCTTTTATCTCCTCTCTTGTTCCTTCTGCACAATATATCTTTGATAATGCGCTGGTGATACACGTGAACTTGTCAATTTTGGTGTGGATGTGCTCTATAATATCTCTGCTCTTTATCATAAACCTACAAAATACCAATAGTTGGTTTAACTTTTCATGGGTTCTATCAACCCTTTCGATGCTGCTCATGTTTATATCCGCATTCGTTCCAAACACTGAAGTTATCAAAAGTAACTATATTCCCGTGTTACAAAACAAATTATTCTTATTTGGTCTTGGTTTGTTTACCACCAGTATATTAGTAAATGCAATGCTAGCATACACATCAAAAAAAGAGGTTTCATTTCTCTCTGTGGGGCAAATTGGGCTGGTTATTATACTTGTTTCGTCATTTCTTTGCTTTGTTTTAGCATATCAAAATATGCCTCCAGGTCTATATCACTCAGATAAGAATTTATTTTACGAATATCTCTTTTGGGGAGGCGGACATTTATTGCAGTTTGCTTTTACTCAAGGAATGTTTTTAGTGTATTTAATAATCAGTGATGTTAGTTTAGCTTCAAGCAATAAAATTACTATTTTACCGCTGTTTATAAACACGATTTTGGCTATAGGTGCACCGTTTGTATATTTTGTTTATCCAATTGATAGCGCCAAGTTAATACAGTTTTTTACTTGGCATATGAGAATTGCTGGAGCAGTTTTGCCGTGCTTTTTGATAATATTAGTGTGCTGCAACATCAGGACTTTTACTAATGATAAAAGCAACTATTTATTACATTCATTTTTATTGTTCATTTATGGAGATGTGCTTGGAATGCTGACTATTGAAGGAAATGTCACCATTCCCGCTCATTATCATGGTTCTGTAGTTGGGATCACTATAGCTTTTATGAATTTCATTTATTGGCTGTTACCTAAATTAAACTTTCAAGAGGTAAAAAGTTCCATGGTAAGATTACAGATTTATGCGTACAGTGTGGGGCATTTTCTCCATATTACTGGACTTGTATGGCTTGGTGGATATGGTGCCTTAAGAAAAGTTGCAGATCTGCCAAGTATTTCATCAATGTTGGCACGTGCTTGTTTTATTGCGGGTGGAGCTATATCAGTTATTGGTGGAATGTTGTTCGTAATAATTGTGCTTTTACATCTGTTAAAAGGCAAAGCGCGTACCAACTAACCCATAGAAACGAAAAAACTTACTTTACAAACTCCTCCAGGCCCCTTATTGTAGTATTAAGGGTATTTATGACTCATTGTTTTTGACCTGCAGGCTCAATGACAAAATTCAGTAAAAAACTCAGGGTATTTATTGGCGGATTACATAAAATTATAGCGGTTGCATGTCTTTTTTATTTTTTCTACATTCAGTCAAATCGCGCTTATTTTAAGCGTTAGCACATTATTACAGCGCCAGTTTAAATTATTATAGGGTCAAAACTCGCACCACGGGAGTTCTTTGCCTTTTTTTTCTGCCTGGTAAATTTCTTAATGTTTGTAGCTAAAGCAATTTAAGAGACCGAAAATGGTGTCATTCCAGCGCATGACGCTGGAATCTAGTCTTTATTATGCAGCCACTTATTTAAAGTTAAGTTTTCTGGATCCAAGTAGTCAGGGCACTGGAATAACAGGAGAAGGTACTACCCTGACAACCGTCATCCCGCTACGTGTTAGCGGGATCTATGTGAGATACCGCTGCAGTGTGACGGTTCGCGGCTGAATGACGATAACCTCGTTATTCCGCTACTCGTTAGCGCCGTGGCGGTATGACGTCTTATACCAATTCCCACTATACAAAGAACGGATAGACAATAATGGAAAAAAAGCCATACTAAAGTAAGTGAAGTAGCGAGGTATAAATGGCATTAAGATCAAAATTATTGGATGAAAAAGTAGTAGAATCAGCAAAAGAAATGCTGAAGAAAGTAAGGAACAATGCATATGTTTCAAAAAAACTAAATGCTGTAATTGCAGCAAAAAAGCACAGTATAGCGGCTGTAGCAAAAATATATTGCATTTCAAGAAGCGCACTAACTTCGTGGGTAAAACTCTTGAAATTTGGCAGAAAAGAAAAACTGTTTACTCCTCCACAACGGCGTAGAAAAACTAAATTAAATCAGGATCAACTACGGCAAATTGAAGAGTGGATAGAAGAAAATCCTAATATTACCATTAAAGAAATGAGAATAAGAATCCAGGAAAAGTTCGGATTAAATATCAGCAAATCTACAGTACACCGCTATATGCAAAAGATGAAATTCTCATATATTACACCCAGACCAGTTCATAATGGACAAGATAAAAGCAAACAAGAGGAATTCAAAAAAAAATCTCAATGGAGCTATTAGCAAGTATCCAGAAAAAGAGCTATTTTTCTTTGATGAATCAAGGTTTGGCACACATTCAAAGGTTGGACATGGGTGGTTTAAAAAGGGGATTAGAACACAGGTTAAAACAAAATTAGTTAGGCAAAATTTCTATCTCTATAGTGCGGTTAATCCTAGAAATGGAGAGAGTTCTAGCTTATTTGCACCAAATATCAACACTGATTGCATGAACATATTTCTTGAGCAGATGTCGCAATATCTAGAAACACGAGAGGCTTTTCTCGTTATGGACTGTGCTAGTTGGCATAGGTCAAAAAATTTAAAGGTACCTAAAAATATCGACATTATATACCTACCTACATATTCACCTGAGCTAAATCTTGTTGAGAGGCTTTGGTTATATATAAAACAGAACATTTTGCGCAATAAAATATACGATACAATTGCTCTGCTTTAGGGTGCTTTGTGCAAATTTATTACTTCTCTTGCCAGCTCCACAATTAAACAACTCTGCAATTTCTCCTATTTGACTGACCAACAATGATAATCGGTATAAGTCTGGATATTAAAGTGATGCCAAATTTTATTTCAAAAAGTAAATAATTTACTAACGCTCGTGCACAAATTAAAAATAAATTATGCACGAGTGTAGCATTGTGAATTAAGAATGCTATATTAAAGCTTACCTCACTATTAAAGCTATCGGTCAGATTAGGTTAAAAACCTAATCTGACCGGTTTCTCTATAACCCTCTAAACTCTGATATAATTATATGATAATTAGTTTAATTAGTGGTTAATATGCAAATTGATTTTATTCATATATTGAGATAGCATAACCCATATTGGTTTAAATTATTGTGCAACTTTATAAATCTTCACTGTTACTTCTACTGACTGTATTAATAGTTATAGTCCTAAAATTACCTGAAAATTTTAGCATTGCAGTAAATTGGTCTCTCCCAATTCTGGATTTTGATTTATCTTTTCATATCATACTAATATCTTTTTTATCAGTTGCATTTTTAGCTGTTCTACCAGCACAAAATTTGACTTTTTCAGAGATGCTATCTTTTGCTGCTTACACTATTAGTTCACTTTATGCAGTTTTATCTGAACATATGATATTGGTTATAATATTCTGTGAATTAATGACCGTCAGTGCATTTTTTACTATCGCAGCTGGCTGTAGAGATAGTGGACCTGCAATAAGGTACGCTTGTGTACACTTTTTCGTTGGAGTTATATTAACAGCAGGATTGGCACTGCAAAGTACTAACCTGATAATTTTAGGTTTATTGATAAACTGCGCTTGTTTCCCTTTTTCGTTTTGGGTTGTTGATGCATATCCTGCTGCATCGCTACATGGCACTACATATCTCTCTTTATTTACCACTAAAGTCTCTTTTTTAGTGATGCTTTTACACACTTATAACCTATGGCAAGATTGTACTGAAATATTAGCTCTTGTAGGCGCCATCACTGCAATTTACAGCATTATATTTGCTTCTCTTGAGCAAAATATTCGTAGATTTTTATGCTATAATATTGTAGGACAAATGGGCTTGCTGATTATTGCAGGAGGTTTACTCAGCCCTTCGGAAAAGGCAATACCAATTTTGATACTGCATATAATCTTCTCTCTTGTTTATCAATTATTATTGTTTGTGGTCAGCAATTCGATTATTTCACGAACAAAAACAATTAGTTTTAATGGAGTAGGTAAACTGATGTCAGTGGAAGGCATGTGTGCTATAATCGCAATACTTACAATGGCTGCATTTCCTGGAACCGCTGGATTTATCAGTAAATCATATATCACAGCTGAAATTGAAATGAACACTGTTGCCTTAAAAGGGTATAAAAATTTATATAAGGTTCTAAATTTGCTGCTTCATTTAAGCGTGGGGCTAAAGTTTCTTTATTACTTATTTATTGCAAAAAGTAAGTCAAAACCTTTAGCAGAGAGGGGGGGCAAAATGACTATGATCATTTTAGCATTTATATGCGTAATCACTGGCAATCCTTACTTACCTATTTACAATAAATCTTCGATTTTCGATTTTGTGTACAACACAAAAAATATTTTGTCGCAATTTAATTTGTTATTATGTACCACTTTATTGTTTATTCCTTTACGCAAGTTATTTTACCCGAGAATAAATTTTAAAATGGATGTTGATTGGACTTTTAGAGCTTTCATACCCTATATTGTCTTGCTGTTCAATCAGTTAGTCTCTAAAACTAGAGAAATGTTTGCCAGCATAGTGCAAAACTTGACTAATTCACTTGCTGGTTTATACTTTAATAATATTACTAAACTTAAAGAAGTGCTGGATTATAACTCAGTGAGTTTTGTTTCAGCTTCTTCTCTCTTTTTAATGAGTATTCTACTAACGCTATTATGTTTAAATCGTTAACTGAAAGTTTAAATTCTGTATTTAGTAAACTGAGAGGAAAGTCAATCATTTCTGAAGATGATTTTAATCTTGCCATGCGTGAAATACGTATAGCTTTAATTGAAGCTGACGTTTCACTTGAAGTTGCGAAAAAATTCATCAATGACATTAAAGATAAAGTGATTGGGGAAAAAGTCATAAAAAGTGTTTCTCCAGCACAAATGATAATTAAAATTGTGCAGGATAATTTAGTTGCAGTTCTCGGATCAGAGAAAAGTGACTTAAATCTAGCAGTTAAACCCCCTGCTGTGATTATGATGGTGGGCTTACAAGGTGCAGGTAAAACAACTACCTCAGGAAAGCTTGCTTTAAAGCTAAAAAAGCAAAATAAAAAAGTGATGCTTGCCTCTTTAGACATTTATAGGCCGGCTGCCCAGAAACAACTTGAGGTGCTGGGTAAACAAATAGACGTACAAACTTTATCTATAGTAATAAATGAGGGGCCTATTGCAATTACAAAAAGGGCACTGGCAACAGCAAAGAACGATAATTGTGATGTATTAATACTAGATACCGCAGGCAGGCTTCATATTGACAATAATATGATGAATGAGTTGAAAGCCGTAAAGGAAATAGCTTCACCTGCAGAAGTTATTTTAGTAGCCGACGCAATGATAGGCCAGGATGCGGTCAACATTGCCAAATCATTCAATGAGGCAATAGGTGTAACCGGCATTATTCTTACCCGTGTTGATGGTGATGCACGTGGTGGTGCTGCTCTTTCTATGAAAATGATCGCCGATTGTCCAATTAAATTTATTGCTTGTGGTGAAAAATTAAGTGACCTCGATGATTTTTACCCCGATAGGATTGCAAAAAGGATACTTAGCATGGGTGATGTTGTCTCATTGGTTGAAAAAGCTGCTGAGATTGTTGGTCAGGAAGAAATTGATAAGTTACAAAAGAAAGTAAAAAAGGGTAAATTCGACCTAAACGACCTAGTGGGAATGTTAAAAACTCTCAATAAAATGGATGGTATTAGCAACATAATGAAATTCATTCCTAGTTCATTCACAAAAAAGCTAAGTAGCAGTGTGCCAGATGACAATAAAGTGAAAAAATATATAGCTATCATAAACTCAATGACTGAAAAAGAAAGGCAAAATCCAGATATTTTAAATGGCAAAAGAAGGCTTAGAATTTCTAAGGGGTCCGGAACAAGTGTAACTGAAGTTAATCTTCTGATTAAGCAGTATAATCAAATGAGCTCTGTGGTAAATAAGTTCAGTAAAGTTGACCATAGTAAACTCAAAGAATCTGATTTGATGGATATGCTAAGCAGAAAGTAAGTCAGCAGGTAGTGGAATGAGACGATTGTCAGTAAACCTTTAGCTATATCAAAAGTCGCTTAGGTCTCGCAAAAAAATTTACAGCTTCTTGCTAGCCAAGAAATTTATTATTAATTTTAGGAAATACTATAGCTAACCCAAGAAAGGTTTCCCTACGTCATACCGCCGCGGTATCTCATACCAATTCTCATTGTTGGTCAGTCAAATAGGAGAAATTGCAGAGTTGTTTAATTGTGGAGCTGGCAAGAGAAGTAATAAATTTGCACAAAGCACCCTAAAGCAGAGCAATTGTATCGTATATTTTATTGCGCAAAATGTTCTGTTTTATATATAACCAAAGCCTCTCAACAAGATTTAGCTCAGGTGAATATGTAGGTAGGTATATAATGTCGATATTTTTAGGTACCTTTAAATTTTTTGACCTATGCCAACTAGCACAGTCCATAACGAGAAAAGCCTCTCGTGTTTCTAGATATTGCGACATCTGCTCAAGAAATATGTTCATGCAATCAGTGTTGACATTTGGTGCAAATAAGCTAGAACTCTCTCCATTTCTAGGATTAACCGCAC
Source organism: Wolbachia endosymbiont (group A) of Sicus ferrugineus (assembly GCF_947251515.1). Classification (NCBI taxonomy): domain Bacteria; kingdom Pseudomonadati; phylum Pseudomonadota; class Alphaproteobacteria; order Rickettsiales; family Anaplasmataceae; genus Wolbachia; species Wolbachia endosymbiont (group A) of Sicus ferrugineus. The sequence continues at coordinate 892,887 of NZ_OX366370.1, read as the reverse complement.
TATAGAGATAGAAATTTTGCCTAACTAATTTTGTTTTAACCTGTGTTCTAATCCCCTTTTTAAACCACCCATGTCCAACCTTTGAATGTGTGCCAAACCTTGATTCATCAAAGAAAAATAGCTCTTTTTCTGGATACTTGCTAATAGCTCCATTGAGATTTTTTTTTGAATTCCTCTTGTTTGCTTTTATCTTGTCCATTATGAACTGGTCTGGGTGTAATATATGAGAATTTCATCTTTTGCATATAGCGGTGTACTGTAGATTTGCTGATATTTAATCCGAACTTTTCCTGGATTCTTATTCTCATTTCTTTAATGGTAATATTAGGATTTTCTTCTATCCACTCTTCAATTTGCCGTAGTTGATCCTGATTTAATTTAGTTTTTCTACGCCGTTGTGGAGGAGTAAACAGTTTTTCTTTTCTGCCAAATTTCAAGAGTTTTACCCACGAAGTTAGTGCGCTTCTTGAAATGCAATATATTTTTGCTACAGCCGCTATACTGTGCTTTTTTGCTGCAATTACAGCATTTAGTTTTTTTGAAACATATGCATTGTTCCTTACTTTCTTCAGCATTTCTTTTGCTGATTCTACTACTTTTTCATCCAATAATTTTGATCTTAATGCCATTTATACCTCGCTACTTCACTTACTTTAGTATGGCTTTTTTCCCATTATTGTCTATCCGTTCTTTGTATAGTGGGAATTGGTATTACTTACACATTACTTTCATTGATTCATAAAATGAGAACTAAAAAAGAACAGCCTGCTGAAATTACTGGTGTTTCAGGAGATAAAGTTTCAGAAGATGAAGGGTATAGCAGTGTTGATGAAGGTGAAGAAAAAGATACAGAAATATCCGCAAAAGAACCAGAAAGAACTGAAACTGAGTTAGAAGAAGAAATAATAAGGAAAAGAGCACAAGAAGAAATGAAAAATGGACTACCTGAACATATGGATTTCAAAGGTAATTCACTTTCTAAAAGCGCTGATACTAAAGATAGTCATTCCGTTTCTAGTGCTACAAATATTGTTATGGAACCTTTACCTAAACACATGGATGCGCTTGGTAATTCACTTCCTGAAAGACCAAGTGCAAATATTAGTATAGAATCTAAACCTGAGAGAAAACTATCTGCTGCAGAGTGGCTATCACGGTATGGGAGTATAACCAATAATTCAATGAGAATGCCAGAGCGGCTAACTATGGAAGATATTGTTAACCAACGTGGTTAGAGTTTATATCAAACTCTCCATCTTATATTGAGAATCAGATGCAATGCCATACACTCTATTTGGCGGAGCAATTTTGTTCTCTATACCAAAAACTATACCTTCAATTATTGCTGTGAGTACTTTTTCAAGGTTACAGTCTGCTCCAGGAACACGGTGCTCTAGGCGGCATCTTTTGGAATCGTTGCCAAAATAGGGAATTCTTATCGCAGCAGTTCTGTTATTTACTCCCCAACTAATTGTAGTTGGAGTATGAATATCCGGGTACTGAAATCTTAAATATGAATCATCATTTGGAGCAAAGAACAACATATGTTTTTTCATCATTGCACATAATCCACCAATACTATGAATCAAATAATCACTATACTTTTGCTCATTGATATAAAATAAGTTATCGTTATTTGAATTCACTAAATTAACATGCACATTTAATGCACTGCCTGCTCTATCCAAATAGGGCTTTGCTTTAAAAGAAACATTCCCGCCTAGTTTTTGTACTGTTTCAGTAAGTAATTGTTTCGCTAACTCAAAATGCTTAATTAAATTGTCGGAGTTCGTATAACAACCACTTTTTATCTCATATTGATGTGTAGAATTCTCCTTCTCGCAAGAAAATTCAAGAGATGCTATTTTATTTTTGATGCTACTCAGAAATAAATATTCTTTTTCTATTCCTTCAATGTAAAACTCTAGTTCAATACCGAATACAGCATGACAACTCAAATTATTTAATATAATCATAAATTTGCTTCAGTAAATCTATATTAGGTTAGCTATATTTATATGAATACTTTACTTATTTGCCAGTAAATTTAACATCTTATTTATACATAATGTATTACTATTTTTAATAGCATGCTTCTAATCCTCGATACAAGCGACATTTATAAATTTTTCATTTTTTTGAAATAAAAATGATCAATTTTAGTGTTTTTATACCCTTTACAACCCATCAAAAAATCACCATAATTTTTAGTATGTATTAAGTAGTATTAGCTTTTCATTTTGCAGTAAGCTATTGATTATCTTATATTTTTCTAATTGTTGCTTTTTTCTTGGTATGGTATATGAACTTAACTAGCCCTAAGGTTTCTACTATGTTTTTTGATCAGATTATTACAGTAACGGATCACAATGTTACTTGGGAAAAAATCCAAAATTGTCTTTATAATCTTTATGGAGAAGCAACATATAACAGCTGGCTGAGTTCGCTAAAATTTGTCAGTAGCAGAAATGGGGAAGTTCTTTTATCCGTGTCAACAAGGTTTATAAAAGAGTGGATTACAGTTCATTACATGAAAAAAATATTATCATTATGGCAAAGCGAAGATAAAAGCATACGTTCTATTGATATTCAAGTAATTGAGGAAAGGAATTCAAATTTTAATTTTATACTAAAAAACAGAGAGGAAAGTAATCATAATCTTGGTTCGCCGCTGGATCCAAGGTTCACCTTTGATAATTTTGTAGTGGGAAAGCCAAATGAATTAGCATTTACGGCGGCAAAGCGTGTGGCAGAATCTATAGATCCAATATTAGGCAGCAATCCTTTGTTTCTATATGGTGGAGTGGGACTTGGTAAAACACATCTAATGCATGCTATAGCTTGGCACATAGTCAATTCCCCATCAGAAAAAAGAAAAGTAGTATATTTATCAGCAGAGAAATTCATGTACCAATATATTACAGCGCTGCGAAGCAAAGATATTATGTTATTTAAAGAGCAATTTAGATCAGTAGATGTATTGATGGTAGATGATGTGCAATTTATCAGTGGTAAAGATAGTACACAAGAAGAATTTTTTCACACTTTCAATGCATTGATAGACCAAAATAAGCAATTGGTTATATCAGCTGATAGGTCTCCTAGTGATCTTGATGGAGTGGAAGAAAGAATAAGATCACGACTCGGTTGGGGGTTGGTGGCAGATATTAATGAAACAACTTTTGAATTAAGGCTTGGTATATTGCAGGCAAAAGTGGAGCAGATGAATATGTATGTTCCGAAAGATGTCCTAGAGTTTTTAGCAAGGAACATAAAATCTAATATAAGAGAATTAGAAGGAGCATTAAATAAGGTTACCCATACCTCATTAATTGGAAGAAGTATGACGGTAGAATCAGCTAGTGAAACCCTAATCGATCTTCTTAGGTCAAATCATAGGTCAATCACAATAGAAGAAATACAAAAGAAAGTAGCTGAATTTTTCAATATAAAGGTTGCAGATATGCAATCCAATAGAAGACTTCGCAGTCTTGCAAGGCCAAGACAAATAGCTATGTATTTTGCCAAAAAATTTACGCAAAAAAGCCTACCAGATATTGGGAGAAACTTTGGTGGCAGAGACCATGCTACCGTTATACATGCAGTAAAACAAGTAGAAAATTTTATAAAGACCGACTCAAAATTTGCTGATGAAATCAATCGATTAAAAAAAATGTTTAAGTAGCGTTGTTAAAATAGCTAATAACAAGTCCTAAAATGAATCGACTATAGTTTTAATCCGTTTAAGTTTAAAATCTTCTGTTAGCTTTGCAGAATACATTTCCTTATTGTGTTGATTATAGAAGGTAAATTTGTGATCATCTAAGTTTAGTATTGCAAAGCCAAAACCGAAAAAGTTTCTAACCTCGTGTGCTAAGTAGTTTCTACCATTTGAATAGTCAAATTCTACATTTTGATAAACAGGCTCTTGATCTTGAGCGTGTAATAATGCACCACCGTTTCCAACTATAATCTGGTCTGGAACATTATCCATTAATAAAATCTGGGCTATATGAATGTGGCCAGAAACTATTGTAGTGACATTGCTTGGAAATTTATCTCCAAAAGCTTCAATTTGTGTAAGATTACCATGGCTTTTTAATGTCAAAAATTCTTTTTTTGGAGATCTCCAAAGCGGTTTATGAGTTAAAAACCACGTGGGCTTGTCTTGTATCAATTTATCAAATTGCCTTTCAAAAGCATCAATTGTGCTTTGGGTTGTAAAAATATCCTCACCGGATGAAGAGTCGAAGATAAAAAATTTCATCGGTCCAGCATCTAAGGACCAACTAGAAACGAAGTTTCCACATTTTTCAGACGAAAAGGGGTATGAATCTAGATACCTGAACCATCCTTCATAAGCTCTATTACAACTCTCATGGTTTCCACGAACAAAAAGGAAAGGGGATTGTAATGAAATATCCTTTGCAGGCTCAAACCAATCAGCGTACCAAGCTTTTTTATTATATCCATAAATATTGCCACACTTTTTTGTATTTCTACATTTTGTTTGTCTATAATGATAATCACCAACATGGATAATTAAATCTGGTTTATGAAGGGCGATTGAATCTAAATTTTTTTTTAAAGGCCAGCTATCTACCGAATTACATTCCTGCTGAAATAACATATTTATTCTACAACCCGTGTCACCAATAAAAGCAATTTTATTAACCTTTTCTGGTAATATAGGAACTCGTAGATCCTCAATACTAATGTTTTTGGCACTTGTTTGTACTGTCAGTTCACAAACTGTTTCGTTATGATCACCATTGTTAATTGAGCTGCGATTCAGCATTTCTATTTCCTCGCCATCGACATAAACAATGGGACACATGTCATTGTCTATAATTGCACGTATGCTTAATTTATTTTCTGGAATAACTTGAGACCATGTGTATAATATTTGTGCATGGACAGAATGAAAGCTGGTTATAAGAGATAGAGCTAAAAGAATAAAGATATTAGCTACATTCATTTGTATAAAAACTTAAGTTAAAAATTAGTAGTAAGGTTATCTTAAATGATTAAAATTTATAATCACAAAATTCATAATCAAATTATACAAGTAATTTCTAAATTATTCTAGTATCAGATTGACACTCTAGATGAAAAATTCTAAAATGATTAAATAATTTAAAATAATTATATAAGAACTAGAATATAGTGCGGCCGTGGTGGAATTGGTAGACACGCAGCGTTGAGGTCGCTGTGGCTCATAAGGCCTTGGAAGTTCAAGTCTTCTCGGCCGCACCAGTTTTTTTCATAGCTGCTTAATATGGGTAAAAATGTTTATAGGAAATCAGAGTGGCAATAAGGTAGAAAGAGCTATCAGCGAAATCAGGCGCGGCCGGCCAATTGTAATATATGATAAAAGTAATTACCTATTGTTTGCTGCTGCTGAAGCTTTAGAAAGAGATTTATTTAATCAATACAAGCTTATATCAAGTAATGTATATGTTACTTTAACTTCAAGTAAGGTAAAATACATATCTCAGAATAAAGAACATAACAGCAAACGTCTGTTGGTGAATAATTTTGATGAACTGCTCCATTTAATAAACTGTTCAAAGGAAGATTGCATAAGAGAGTTGCAATGCTCAAAGACAATAGATGAATGTGCTATTGCCTTGCTTAAGTTCTCAGAATTATTGCCATACGCGTTAGTGGCTGATATGACTTTTGAGAATAACCATGAAATGCGAAATTGGTGCGAGAAAAATGACGTTATTGCACTGGACACGTCATTCATAAATAATTTTCAAGAAAATCAGGATGTATATGAAGTGTGCAAAACATCATTATTTTTAAAACAGACTCAAGAAGTAAATATCATATCTTATAGAACAGAAAGTGGTGGAAGAGAACATCATGCAATTATCATTGGCAATCCAGATAAAGATGGCGAACCATTAGTAAGAATTCATTCTTCGTGCTATACGGGTGACTTGTTAGATAGCTTATCATGCGATTGCAGAAGTCAGTTACATCAAGCAATTCAAATGATAGCTGACTCTGGAAGTGGTATTATATTGTATTTGATGCAAGATGGAAGAGGCATTGGTTTAACTAATAAGTTAAGAGCGTACAGTGTGCAAAGAGGACATAATCTTGATACTGTTGATGCAAACAGAATATTAGGTTTTGAAGATGATGAAAGGAGTTTTGCTGTTGCAGCTAAAATGCTTAAGAAATTGAACATTAACAAAATCCAATTACTTACAAACAATGATAGGAAATTGTCAGAATTGGAAAGTAGTGGTATAGGAGTTACAAAGTGTCTACCACTTATTGTGGAACGTAATGAATATAACGATTCATATATGGAGACAAAGTTTGGTAAGCTAGGCCATAGATTAAGAGTTTTTTAGCTTTTTTGTTATAACTACTTTGTTAATTTGCTATGTTTATTAACATAAGTTAAGATTTTTAGGAATACTACAATGCTAAGGTTTTTTAAGCGAGAAAAAAATACTGAATCCTTAGATAAGGATATAGATTGGAATTCAAACCGCTACAGCACAGTTATTGCTCAAAGGAATATTCTACTTTTATTTGCATTAATATTATTAGCAACGATCTCTATCAGCATATTAGTCATATTTAAAATTAGCACAAGTAGCACTATTGAGCCATTTGTTATAGAAATTGACAAGAAATCAGGAATAGTGCAATTGGTTGATCCTGTCACAGTAAAACAATATTCTGCAAATGAAGCGCTAAACGATTATTTTATTTCAGAGTATATAAAAGCAAGGGAGGTTTTTGATCCATATCATTATAATTATAACTATTATACAAAGGTGAGGTTGTTTTCCTCACCTAATGTGTATAATGAATTTAGAAATTATGTAGGATCACAGAATATGGATGATCTTTTTAATTTGTACTCAGATACCAAAAGTGAATTTAAAATTCGCTCAATTCAAAAATTGGGTAACGATGCTCTTCAGGTGAGGTTTTTTGTGGAATTTATACGGAAAGATGGAAGTTCCACAAGAAAAAATAAGATAGTTATTATGTCATATAGATATGCATCGCTTGAAATGGATGATCAGCAAAGATATATTAACCCATTAGGATTTCAAGTTATTTCATATAGAGTAGATGATGAATATGTATAGGATATTATTAGTTTTAGCTTTACTTGTAAGTGGCAATTTAAACGCATCCATTAATTATAATGAGCCTATTTCTGTAGATAGTAGAATAAAGACTTTTGTGTATAGCCCTAATGAAGTATTTACGGTGGTTTTTAGTCAGGGTTACTATTCTTATATTGAATTTGCGGAAGGAGAAAAAGTTAAAAATATCGCTGTTGGTGATGCATCAAGTTGGAAAATTAATCCTTATGACAATAAATTGCTTATCATGCCATTTGAAGTTAGTAGTCGCACTAACATGATTATTACAACAACTAAAAAAAGAAATTACATTTTTGATTTAATCTCAAGGCCAAACTACGATAAATACCCAGATACTGATGCTAAGAAAGTGGGTCACGATTATTCTGCTGAAAAGGATATATCTTACGTAGTACGTTTTTATTATCCTCAAGAAGAAGGTGAATTTGATGTTGATTTAGATGAGGTTTCTTTACCTACTCAAATGCAATATACTACAGACAAGCCAGAAAAAATAATACAAGAAAATGATACGAAGTACAATTATACATATATTGATGAAGGTGGTAATGCGGATATAGTTCCGATTGAGCTATTTGATGATGGTTATTTAACCTATTTAAAATTTAGAAATAATAATAAAATACCTCAGATTTTTGTAGAAGAGGAGGATAAACCTTGTAAAAGGCTGTTATTTGATGATTATGTTATAATAAAAGGAGTACATAAAAAGCTATTTATGCGTTATGAAGATGGTGAAGTTGAAATTATAAATAGGTCACTTTAGCTGTGGTATATGCAATATGAATAAAGAAAGGCGTAACAATTCAGAAGATGAATCAGAAATAGAGAACAAGGTAGTAACAGTTGGCTCTAATCAAGGTCATAGGGCATTGATGGTCATTATTTTAGTGCTTCTGGTTGGTGGAGTGTATTATCTCTATTTTAGTCCTTCTCATAAAGAGGGTTCAGAAGTTATTAAAAAAGAGGAAACAAAGCAAAATGTTCAAGAATTGAAGGGAAAGTTGGAACAAGTTCCAGATAATGTAATGGTTCCTGAAAGAATAATAACTGATCCCTTACCACCCTTACCACCCTTACCTCCTCTTCCTACACCACCAATCATACCAGAAATAAAACAAATTGGAAAAGAAGAAGAGAAACCAAAAGAAACTCCTGTGTCAAATATACCTATTTTGCCAAAGCAAAATTTTCCTTCTAGTAATGTTATGGGCAATTTACCTACCTCGTTTCCTACAATAGGGGGTAGCGGTTATCCTAGAGACAGACGTAGTGCACAAATGTTAACAATTTCAAGTGATGGTAGAGAGAATAAGGCTGCTGATGCTATTTTATCTGACACTTCAGCACAATCGAGCAAAGCTACCAGAGTAGGAAAGCTTGGTTTAATGGTTACTCAAGGTAAAATTATTGATGCTGTTCTTGAAACTGCAATAAACTCTGATCTGCAAGGAATGCTGCGTGCTATGGTGAGTAGAGATGTTTATGCAGAAACTGGTGATACAGTTTTAATACCTAAAGGCTCAAGATTGATAGGCAGTTATTCATTTGACTCGAATGTCGCAAGAGCTCGTGTAAATATAAGCTGGAGTAGGGTCATTCTTCCTCATGGAATAGATATTGCTATCTCATCACTTAGTACTGACGAGCTTGGTAGAGCAGGGATAGCAGGAATAGTTGATAATAAAATAGTAAGTGCATTATTCTCTTCAGTGGCACTTGCTGGTGTTTCAATTGGTTCAGCTGTTGTAGGACAAAAGGCCTCTAATCTTATTGGTACGCTAACTCCTATGGATGCGGTGAGATCCATCACTGTAACTGAAATAGATTTTTCTTCATTCAAAGATGTTATTGGTGAAGCAGCAAAGGATAAATCTAGTGATAAATGGAAACTGGGCCTTGTAGCTATTGGAGAAATTCGTAATGCTAAAAATGAGCAAGATTTGCTGAAAATAATGAAAAAGGAAATAGCAAAAGCGCTAGAAATTGAGGAAGACAAGGTGACTATAAGCCTGGAAAATGTAAATCAACTGTTACAACAATTTCAAAGAAAAAGCAAGTCTGTTTATGATGAAGCAATCGGGAAGTCAATCAATGATTTTTCTAAAGACATGCGAGATATAGTGGGCAGATATACAGATAAAAAACCAACTATTTATGTCAATCAAGGCACCGCATTGAAAGTATTTGTTAACCAAGATATAGTATTTCCTTCACAGGCAATATTAAATCAATGAAATGAATTATGCTGCACTTGATACATATTTGGAGCCATTACAAGGCATATTTCAAGAAGAAGGCGTAAATGAAATATCAATAAATAAGCCAAAGGAAGTATGGATTGAAAATCGCGGTGAAATAAGGTGTGAAAAATTAGAAGTATTCGATCTTAACCATTTGAAATCTCTTGGCAGACTGATTGCTCAAGCTACAGAACAAAAACTTAGCGAAGAAGCACCGTTACTTTCGGCAACATTACCAAATGGTTATCGTATACAGATAGTATTTCCACCAGCATGTGAACCTGATAAAGTAGTCATGTCGATTCGTAAGCCTTCTAGCATGCAATTAGCACTCGATGATTACGAAAAAATGGGGGCTTTTTCTGAAACTGTTACAGAAGCAACTGATAATCCAGTTGACCGTCATTTGGATTTACTGTTAAGGCAAAAAAAAATAAAAGAGTTTTTAGAATACGCTGTAATAAGTAAGAAAAATATTATAATTAGCGGTGGAACTTCCACTGGTAAGACTACTTTTACTAATGCTACTTTGCGTGCTATTCCAACTGAGGAAAGAATTATTACTGTTGAGGATGCAAGGGAAATCGTTTTGAACGATCATCCAAATAGAGTGCATCTGATTGCCTCCAAAGGAGGGCAGGGCAGAGCAAAAGTAACCACTCAAGATTTGATAGAGGCGTGCTTACGTTTAAGGCCAGACAGAATAATAGTTGGTGAGCTCCGTGGAGCGGAAGCTTTTAGTTTTCTTAGGGCGATAAATACTGGTCACCCTGGATCAATATCAACCCTTCATGCGGATAGTCCAACAATGGCCCTTGAGCAAATAAAATTGATGGTTATGCAGGCAAATCTTGGCATTCCTCCAGACCAAATTATACCATACATTAGAAATGTGATTGATATTGTTATTCAGCTAAAAAGAACCGGTGGGGGCAAAAGAAGCATTTCTGAGATATTATTTACTAGATCTGCGAGCGAAAATGCTTAAATTTATACATAAGTTAAAAAAGAGTAGTTTATGAGTAATGGAAATCACCTACGTAATATTCTAATAGGAGGTGTAGTAGCTTTTAGCGTACTTGAGTTTTGCTTCTATCTATCTGGTATATTGTTCTTTCTATTAGTTGACGGTCCGGATGCTGTGGATTTTAAGGCAATTAATCCTAGTTTGACGCCTTTCCCTCAAGCTCTTTGGCCAACGATTTTTGATCATATACAATATTGTTGGCACCACCCAGAGTTATATAGCCTTGAGCTCAAATTTAAATTAATTCTATCTTCTACAATGCCTATTGTTGTTTTAATGATTATCTTATGGAATTTAAGAGAAAGGATAATTGAGTGGCGACCATTTAAAAAGAAAGAATCACTTCATGGAGACTCGCAGTGGGCATCAGAGAAAGACATACGAAAAGCAGGATTAAGAAGCAAAAAGGGATTATTGCTTGGTAAAGATAAAAGAGGATACTTTATTGCTGATGGGTTTCAGCATGCATTGTTATTTGCACCTACAGGTTCTGGTAAGGGTGTTGGCTTTGTAATTCCTAATTTATTATTTTGGACTGACTCGGTAATTGTACACGACATAAAATTAGAAAACTATGAAATAACAAGTGGTTGGCGAGAACGACAAGGACAAAAAGTATACGTATGGAATCCAGCGCAGCCAGATGGAATAAGTCACTGTTACAATCCATTACAATGGATTAGTAAAAAACCTGGGCAGATGGTTGACGATGTGCAGAAAATAGCTAACCTAATCATGCCTGAACAAGACTTTTGGCAAAATGAAGCAAGAAGCTTATTTGTTGGAGTGGTATTATACTTACTTGCTGCACCAGAGAAAGTTAAATCTTTTGGTGAAGTTGTGCGTACGATGCGTAGTGATGACGTAGTTTATAATCTTGCTGTTGCTCTTGATACAATGGGTAAAATAATACACCCTGTAGCATATATGAATATTGCAGCTTTTTTACAAAAAGCTGATAAAGAAAGATCGGGTGTTGTATCAACTATGAACTCATCGCTTGAATTATGGGCAAACCCATTGATTGATACTGCAACTGCGTCAAGTGATTTTAATATTTTAGATTTTAAAAAGAAGAAAACTACAGTTTATGTTGGTTTAACTCCTGACAATTTGACTAGGCTCAGGCCTTTAATGCAAGTTTTTTACCAACAGGCAACTGAGTTTTTATGTAGAAAATTGCCATCGGATGACGAGCCTTATGGCGTATTGTTTTTAATGGATGAGTTTCCTACACTTGGAAAAATGGAGCAATTTCAAACAGGTATTGCATATTTTCGTGGTTATCGAGTTAGGTTATTCTTAATTGTTCAAGATACTGAGCAGCTCAAAGGAATATACGAAGAAGCAGGAATGAACTCCTTTTTGTCAAACTCAACTTACAGAATAACTTTTGCAGCCAATAATATTGAAACAGCTAATTTAATATCACAACTTATAGGAAACAAAACTGTACAACAAGAATCGTTGAATAAGCCTAAATTTTTAGATTTAAATCCTGCTTCAAGGTCATTACATATCTCTGAAACACAGAGAGCATTGCTATTGCCTCAAGAAGTTATTATGTTGCCACGCGACGATCAGATAATTTTAATAGAGTCGACTTACCCAATTAAATCAAAGAAAATTTTGTACTATAGTGATAGCACCTTCACAAAAAGACTGCTCAAGCAAACTCGTGTGCCTACACAAGAACCATATGACCCAAACAAAGTTCTTTCTGCTGCTGCGAGCAAAGATAAGATTAATAACGAGGGGAATAATGCTCTTGAGGGACCTAACGCTGCTGATTATCCTGTTGAAACTAAAACAGAAGATGCAGTGTATGATGAATCAGATGAATTTGCAGACGAAGATATTGATGATGAAGATATTGACGATAAGTTTGAAGATGATGATGACGGGTTTGATGACGAAGAAGAGGAGGATGAATTTGAAGATGAGGATATTGACGATAAATTAAAAAGTGATCAAAAATAAAGGTTAACTTTGCCTATTTTTAGCTCAGAAAAGTGCAAGTTATGCAAATAATTAGGTTTTTCATATTAAGCCATTTTTAATTAATTAGTATTAGATTAGCTATTTTAACTAGGGAAGTAGTAATGATTAGTAAAAAAACATTAGCGGTTACAGCACTTGCTTTGCTGTTGTCACAACAATCTTTTGCAAGTGAAACAGAAGGGTTTTACTTTGGCAGTGGGTATTATGGTCAATTTTTTAATAGTACGGGTGAACTAAAAACAAGCACTACAGGTATCAAAAATTTGTCTATAAATGACAGGAGTGCTCAGAATACAGAAGGTCAATTACTAAGTAAGTATAAAGGAGATTACAATCCACCTTTTGCTGCAAATGTGGCACTTGGTTACACAGGAGAATTGGGTAACAACAGCTATAGGGCTGAATTGGAAGGGATGTATTCTTCTGTAAAAGTGGATAATATTGGTTTAGCAAGCAGTCAAATGACTGCGTCATACGTAAAAGTAGTTGGAGAGAAAAATAGTGCAGAAGAAAAACATTTATATGGTGCTATAGTGAATCATGACCAAATTGAGAACATATCTGTAATGGCAAATGTTTATCATCATTGGAAAAGTGACCGTTTCTCTTTTTCTCCTTACGTTGGTATTGGAATCGGTGCAACAAGAATGACGATGTTTGAAAAACCGTCAATAAGACCCGCAGGTCAATTAAAAGCTGGCCTTGATTATCGCATAAATGAAGATGTAAATATGCATATCGGATATAGAGGTTTTGGTGTTATGGGTAACAATTTTACATTTCAAGCAATGCAGAAAGAAGTAAAAAAAGCAGATGGTACATCTAGTATTATTGATGAAAAAGATGCACTAAAAGAGAATATAAATGTAGGTAATCAACTATTTCACACACACGGCATAGAGGCTGGCCTTACTTTCCACTTTGCCAGCAAAGCCTAAATATATTGCCCTTTTAAAAAATGCATGGCTAACCAAAACCGTTCCTGTTATCCTATGGCTTGACCATAGGATCTAGTTAAATATAGATCCCAGTGTCACGCACTGGGATGACATAGGATAATATGGGATGAAGGAGATAATACAAGAAAACATTAGCTATGTTTTTTGCATAACAATGCACCTCTTCATTCCTGCCAAATCATGTACATATTCCTGAAAAGCTAATTTGTATGAGGGTATTATTTTGTCAATATCATTTTGATCTTCACCTATCTCCAATATCGCAAACCCATTTTTTTTAAGGCACTTTTTCAATATTGGAAAAATACTCAAGTAACAGTTTAAACCATCAATTCCACCATCAAGAGCAATTCTTGGTTCCTTTTGCACTTCGGCTTGCAGGTCTTTCAATTTGCTTCTTTTAATATATGGAGGATTACTGATTATAAGATCGAATGAACCTCTGCACTCTGTCCATGAGCTTGGAAATATTTTGGCTCTGCTGAGAAGATCATGTTTCTTTGTGTTCTGATAGGCAACTTTGTATGCTTCCAAGCTTTTTTCAAAACCGATCCCAACGGCATTTTCATACTCACTAAGTACGGATATCAATAAACAACCTGTGCCTGTACCAAAATCTGCAATTTTTAGTCTCTGCTTTTTATTTGGGTAATATTTTAACACCGTTGAGATTAGTGTTTCACTATCTGGTCTTGGATCCAAAACATGCTGGTTAACTATAAAATTTTTACTCCAGAATTCACGATTACCTATTATTTGCGATATTGGATATCTTTCCGCTCTTTTTTTTGTTAATTTCCAAAATAAAAGTTCTTTCTCCATCGGCACTTGATCAGCATGGTTCATAATTATGAATGATCTTTCCACTCCAAGTACGTGCTGCATGATGATTTCACAATCTAAATGTGGTGATTCAACTTTATATGACGATAATAACTCCGATCCTTCTTGAATTAAAGTGCTGATTGTTTTCATTATTCTAAAAATGTGTTCCTTTCAGCCATAAACGATGAGTATATATAGCTAACTTAAATAAGGCTTACCTTCTCTGTCATCCTATGGCTTGACCATAAGATCTAGTTAAAAAAAATTCTAGATTCCAGTGTCAGCTACTTGCATGACACCATTTGCTATGTGGATTACCTTAGCCTAGAATAACTGCATCAGATCCCAGCGTCAAGCACTGGGATGACACCCTACTTAACCGTCATACCGCCGCGGTATCTCTAGATCCCGCTAACACGTAGCGGGATGAAGGTTTTCAGGGTAGTACCTTCTCCTGTCATCCCAGTGCCCAGACTACTTGGATCCAGAAAACTTAACTTTAAATAAGTGGCTGCATAATAAAGACTAGATTCCAGCGTCACGCGCTGGAATGACACCATTTTCGGTCTCTTAAATTGCTTTAGCTACAAACATTAAGAAATTTACCAAATAAAAAAAGGCAAAGAACTCCCGTGGTGCGAGTTTTGACTCTCTAATACTTTAAATTGGCGCTGTAATAATGTGCTGACGCTTAGTTTAAGCGCGGTTTGGCTGAATGTAGAAAAAATTTAAAAGACATACAGCCGCTATAATTTTATGTAATCCGCCAAAAAATACCCTAAGTTTTTTACTGAATTTTGTCATTGAGCCTGCAGGTCAAAAACAAGTTTTGAGTCATAAATACCCTTATTGTCATAATAAGGGGGCTGGCGGAGTTTGTCAAGTAAGTTTTTTCGTTTCTATTCCCAATAAAAGTTTGTATGCAATAACACAGAAACATATGCTGCTATTCCTTCATTTCTTCCAATAGAACCTAATTTTTCTGCAGTGGTTGCTTTGATATTTACAAATTCATCATCAATTTCTAATGCTTTTGATATGAATTTCTTCATTTCTACTTTGTAAGGCGATATTTTAGGCTCCTCACAAACTATAGTAATATCTAAATTAGACACGCTGTACCCTTTTTCCTTTGCTTTTTTAGCAGCAAAGTCAAGAAAGTGAGATGAATTGCAATCTTTCCATTCAGAGGAACTAGGAGGAAAGTGCTCTCCTATGTCGCCACATCCCAGTGCTCCGAGTATTGCATCAACGATTGCATGTATTGCAACATCACCATCAGAGTGCGCTTCTATTGCCATGTTGTGTTCAATTTTCACACCGCAAATTTTTATAAAGCTCTCAGCACCATTTTGAACTTTAATGAACTTATGTATATCATAACCAGTTCCGACACGAAATTTTGGCTCTTCAAAGAGAAGCTTTGCCATATTGATATCCTCTTTTGTGGTTAACTTAAAATTGCTTTTCTCACCTTTAATAATCGCAACATGTTTTTTGTGCTCTACCATTAGTGATGAATCGTCAGTAAATTCTTTGTCTGATTGATGGCACGATAATAATTCTTTGAAATTAAAAATTTGAGGAGTTTGTATGGCTCTGAGTTTTCCTCTTGAAATCGTAGATTCAACGAAATTATTACCCACCAATGACATAGTGTCTTCGACTTCTATTGCTGGTACTACTCCTGTATATTGATCATTAATCATGGACTGAGCCAAGTTATCTATCAGAACATCTGACACAAAAGGCCTACAAGCATCGTGTATAACTACAAAATCTGGATTAACTTTTTGTAAGCTTTTAAGCCCTAGTTTAACTGAATTTTGCCTGTTTTCTCCTCCGTATACAGGGCTTAGTAATTTAGTGTCTGTAATTAATGATATAGCTTTCTCATAGAAATTTTCATGGTCTCTATTAATTGCTATTCTTATGTAATCTATATATTGGTTAGCCAGAAATCTTTTAATTGCATGAAATAAAACAGATTTACCTGCAAGTTTTGTATACTGCTTAGGAATTGTGTTACTGCATCTACTGCCTACTCCTGCTGCAACTATTAATGCTGCTATTTTGTATTTCTTAAGTCTGTTAGTGTGCATATTTATCATTTTCAGCGTAAGTGTATAGTAACAAGTTATTTACAGTTTGAAAAAAAGAGTGTATCATCTTAATTAAGATATAATACGATGCTAGAATGCACATTACTAAGTGTAATAAAGAAAATGAGATACACCTTATATTCTTTCATGGAATAGGGGATAACTATAAAAGTGCTCACAATTATGTACAAGGTTTAAATGGATCAAATAATAACCATGCACATAAGTATCCAAGCGCATTTCAGAACTACATAACTTATGCTGCAGTTAGCTTTTTGTTCCTCGTGGCATCTGTATCAGCGCCCATTGCAATATTATTACTTATAAGCCCCATAACAGCTGGAGTAGTTGGTTTAGCAAGCTTAGCTGCTCTAACTTGCATTTTTTTATCCGTAATGCTTATTTTTATTCCCTTTATAAATAGAGATCAAAGTTTGCTTAAACCTTCGATAGAAGAAATCAATGAATTAATGGACAAGGGTGTGAGACCTGAAAACATTATACTTTTTGGCCATTCCTTTGGAGGAGCAGTTGCATCGGCAGTTTTGAAGCACTTTGCAGACAAAAACGTTAAACTTGGAGGTGTTATTGTTACTAGCACTTTCAGCTCTTTTCATACAGCAATAGGGCATTTTCCGATCCCTCAAGCAAAAATTTTAAGTATGTTGCCCTCATCCATTTTAAAAAAATTGCTAAAGGCTTTAGATCTAGATTTTGATCTAGTGAACGATATACGAAAGTTGCGAGATGAGGGAAAATTGAATATGCCAATAATAGTTATTAATAACAAAGGAGATCACTTAATACCACAACCTGCACAATTGGCGCACGCAATAGAAAATGATAAATTGATATGTGAAAAATTGATCAAGACTGTTAATTCGAAAAGGTATGAAGATGATCTACATAACGGAGTTTTATCTAGTTGGGAATTGGGTGAAAATTTGATTGACCTAATACTTAATAAAATTGATAAAACAATGAATAGATAGTATTTACAATAAACTGTATATTTTTCAGTAAATTGACTATGCTAAACGCATGCAAAAACGTCATATAACTATTTGTTTTATACTGCTTTTTATAATAGGGATGTTATTCCTGATGCGTCCTATGATTTTTCCATGTTTAATGTCTATTGTTATTGCATATTTGTTTAATCCGCTAGTAGTCAAGTTTGAAAAGTATAGAATACCGCGTTCATGTTCTGTAATTTTTATAATACTTGTTTTATTAATAGCTTTTATACTAGTTATAACATTTGTTTTACCTATTATATATGTTCAAATTACTTCAATATTAAATTTCTTAGTGAGTAAAGTGCCTTCATTAAAACTTAAAGTAATCCCCTCTGTATTAGAATTTCTTAATATAAAAATCGAGGATAGCTTATTTGATCACTTATCTAAAAATCTAGCAGAAAATTACAGCGACTATGTATCTTGTTTCATAAATGCTCTTGATATTGCTAGTAACTTTATAATCCAAGTGTTAAGTTCAAGCTTTAGCTTGATTCACACGGTATCATTAATGGTGATTACTCCTGTAGTGTTTTTCTATATATTACGTGATTGGCCTTTAATTATAGAAAAAGCTAATAAATTAATTCCTGTTTCTTATAGAGAAAAAGTTGCAAATTATTTTTCCAAAGTGGATTTCATCATATCTAATTATCTAAAGGGGCAGGTAAATGTATGTATTGTCATGATGGTCTTTTACTCTGTGAGCCTGAGCATAATCGGATTGAAACACTCTATTGTTATTGGAATTTTATCAGGAATATTAACGTTCATACCTTACGTAGGACCATTATTATATACCATTATTGGGTTTTTGAGCGCTATTACTCAATTTAGTGAATGGTTTGAAAGTGCTGCCGTTTTGCTATTATTTGGTATTGGACAATTAATAGATTCAAACATATTAGTTCCTTTATTAATAGGAAAAAAAGTTCATATACATCCAACTGTAATTATTCTGGGAATTACTATATGCGCTTCATATTTTGGATTTACAGGTATATTACTTTTTATTCCAATAATAGCAATGTTCAATGTATCAGTAGAATATGCAATCAATAAATATTTTAAAAGTGAGCTTTATAAAAACGGCTAACAGACCTTTTGCATAATCAATTTATGGTAAGAGGAGAAATGAGCCCAGAATACCTGAGATCTTTGAGGAGCGTAAGTAAATTTCTGCGCAAAAATTACTACCAGAAAGAGGTTACGTAAGAGGTTTAATGTGCAATTAAATTTATTTAACAACAATCAAGCTGATTATAGTCGGCAAAATTACATCATCTTAGATGAAAATAAGCACATATATAATTCAGTAATTGATGATTTATCTTGGAAATGTCTGATTCTTTTTGGACCTAAAAGCTCCGGTAAAACTCATCTTGCTCATATTTGGCAATCAATAAACGATGCAATTTTTATCAATGTGAATAACTTCGTAAGCGAGATTAGATATAGCGATGCTTTTATTTTAGAAGACGTACAAAACATTAAAGATGAAGCAATGTTATTACATTGTTACAACTACATGAAAGAAAGTGACAAGAGGCTGCTAATCACTTCTTCAATTTCACCAAAAAAGCTTAACTTCAAACTAAGAGATTTAAGTTCTCGAATATTATCAACTATCAGCGTAAAAATTTTGCCTGCAAGCGAAGAATTATTAAGAATCATGCTAATAAAACGATTTTCAGATAAACAGTTAAAAATTGATTTAAAAGTGATTAATTATATTTTAGCAAGAATAGAACGTTCTTTCTATAGCATTGATAAAATTATAGAGAAGATAGATAATGAATCTATAGGGTCAAATGTGACCGTTCCTTTTATTAGCACTTTATTTAAAAAAGATGCCATTTGATTTCTTCTTTTGTAAAGTACTCATTGTATATATTAAAAATTTATTAACACCTATAACACTAACGTAATTGAAATCTCTATCTGTCCATGTTAGAATTATAATAAATGTTATGTTATAATAAATATAGATAGATACAGCTAAGAAGTATTCTATATTTATAGTAGAGCTCACTTTATAAGGTGTTTTTTATAGATTTGACGTTATGATTTAACTATGATAAGAGTAAGATTAAATTTAAAAAAAAGGTTAAAGCAAAGGTTTGTGATGTTCACTCTATTGATAAATGCCTTATTTGTCTCATATTTTCTCATAAGACACATAGGAAACACTTCCAATCAAATTATAGCCAAAGAAATAAATATAGGAGCTGATAATGAAAAATAAACAGTCGCAAAATAAAAAAGAAAATCTTTACATAACATATTACATAGATGCTTTGGCTTCAGAGAGGTCCGCTACACAAAATACTCTGGAAAGTTATCGTTCGGATTTACACCAGTTTGAAGAATTTTTATTAGAAAGCGGCACTACCTTGGTTGGCGTAAACAAAACCAATATTAAAGATTATGTGAAATATCTATGTACACAAAAAAAATATAAAAGTAGCTCTATATCAAGAAAAATATCCGCTATGAAAAATTTCTATAAGTGTCTATTTAATGACGGAATAATAGATTTTAATCCAGCACCGGCTAATGATGCTGAATTAAAGAATCCGAAAGTTTCTCGTCCTTTGCCTAAGTATTTAAGTGTCGAAGAAATATTTCTGCTAATGGATGCAGTGAGAAAATCAGCAAGCGAATCGAATAAAGAGATAAGCAGTAAAAGGCTATGTGCGATTTTAGATATCCTTTACTCTTCTGGAATGCGTGTTTCTGAACTAATTGATATGAAGTTATGTGAAGTGTCACATTTAATAAACAGTAATAACAAAGAATGCTATATAATAATAAAAGGAAAAAGTGGTAGAGAGAGGCAAATTCTTTTTAATGAACAAGCATTGCAGAGCCTTAGAAATTATTTATCAGTTCGTGACAATCTGATCCCTAACGAAAAGGAATCCGATTGGCTATTCCCAGGTGATAAACCTAATAAACCAATTACAAGGCAGAGGGTCGGTCAATTAATGAAGGAGTTAGCAAGAAAATGCAATATTGATGAAAATAAGATCTCTCCACACGTGATTAGGCATTCTTTTGCTACCCATCTACTGGATAGCGGAGCAAATATTGTGTTGATACAGAAAGTTCTTGGCCATACTAACCTTTCTACAACACAAATATATACTCATATTGCTAACGAAAAGTTAAAGGACAAATTAGCTGATTCGCATCCTATTACTCAGATGATCAATAATTAAACTTATTGCTTTTAATTTGTAGTAAAGTTAAATTCAAATAAGTTTATGTGAGTTTGTGATTTCAAGTTTATTGTTTAATTTCTTCCTTATATTATGGGAAGTATTCTATACTTTAATTGCTCTCCCTGTAATTTTCTTTCCTGAGTATGTAATAACCATTTTCCTCGTCTGTTCGGTTAGAGTTGTATTATTCATGCTGCGTTTATTATGTGGCATTAAATATGAAGTGAGGGGAATGGAAAACATTCCTAAGCAACCTTTTATCATTGCATCTAAACACCAATCTCCGTTTGAAACATTTATTTTTATACTACTATTTAGAAAAGCGGTTTTTATTTTAAAACGTGAATTGAAATGGATTCCATTCATTGGTTTACATCTTATAGCGCTGAAAATGATTTTTATTAACCGTTCAGATGGTATCAGTTCTATACGCCATATAATTAAACTAGCAAAAATGCGTATAAAAGAAAATAGAAGCATAATAATATTTCCTGAAGGTACAAGAACGACTATAAACCAAAATATAAAATATCAACCAGGTATTGCTGCTTTATATAGCGTATTATCTGTTCCTGTGTTACCGGTTGCTTTAAACACTGGTTTGTTTTGGCCAAAAAGCATACTTTCTCTGAGAAAGAATCCCGGAAAGGCAGTAATAGAAATATTGCCCCCAATATATCCTGGGTTAAACAAAAATGAATTCTTGCAAAGTTTAGAAAAAATTATTGAAGAGAGAAGCAGTAGATTAACCATAGAAAAAACTGATATTGCAAATTAACAAAAAAACTTTATAATTAAAAAAAAAGTACAGTATTTTAGGTATTAATATATGGCAAATCATAAGAGTGCTAAAAAAATGATAAAGGTAATAGCAAAGCGTACTTTAATAAATAAGATGCGGAAAAGTAAAACTCGCACCGCTATTAGAAAATTGGTTGATATAATCAAGTCTGGCGACAAAGAAAATGTTGTTCTGGCATTTCGGAATGCTGAATCTAATTTACACAAGTGTGTGAATAAAGGTGTTATTCATAGGAATACTGCTGCGCGTAAAATAAGTCGCTTAAATGCAAAAGTAAAAGCATTGATGACCGCTTAATACGGTTAATGTAAAGTTAACTGTATTAATATATACTCTTCAGTTTGTATATTCTGTATAAAATTTAAGTAGCTTAAGTGATGGATAAAAAAGTGCTATTAGAACTAAGTAATGGATTAAAAATTGAGCTACCCATATTAAGTGGAACAATAGGTCCTGACGTGTTAAATATCAAGGATTTATATAAGACGACAGGATTATTCACTTATGATCCGGGGTTTGTTTCCACAGCTTCATGTTCTTCTTCGATTACATTTATTGATGGAGATGAAGGAGTTCTTAAATATAGGGGACATGATATAGCTGATTTGGCAGAGAATAATAGTTTTACTGCTGTGATTTATTTATTACTCTATGGTGAACTACCCAGTTCAGAGCAACACAAAAAATTTCTTCTCAAAATACAAGAATCATCCAAAGTATCAGAGCAAGTTACAAATGTAATCAAAGCATTTCCAAAAACTGCTCACCCTATGTCGATTTTAGTTGCATGTTTTGCAAATTTGTCAGCATCTTACCATGAAACACATGGCAACAATGTCAATGGTGAAGATTTAGATTTTGGAATTTCTGCAATAGCACAAGTTCCTGCAATTGTTGCAATGATTTATAGGCATATCAACAATCAGGAATTCATAAATGCTAACAATGAATTAAGTTACAGTGAAAATTTCTTAAAGATGATATTTGGCGATGCTGTTGATAATGATAAAAGCGCCCTTTTTGCAAAAGCTCTGGATAAAATATTTACTCTCCATGCTGATCATGAACAGAATGCTTCTACGGCGGCTGTCAGATTGGTGGGATCGGCTGGTTCTAATCTGTTTGCAAGCCTCTCTGCAGGAGTTGCTACACTTTGGGGACCAGCACATGGTGGAGCTAATGAAGCAGTTATAAATATGCTAAAAGAGATAGAGCAAAGTGAAGATATAGATAAATTCATCGAAAAAGCTAAAGATGATAAAGATCCATTTAAATTGATGGGATTTGGACATCGTGTTTATAAAAATTATGATCCGCGCGCGCGGATATTGAAAGACGCTTGTCATGAGGTTCTAAGTAAACTAGAACAAAATAATGAATTGCTCAAAATTGCAAAAAAACTTGAAGAAATAGCTTTAAAGGATGAATATTTTATCGTGCGTAAGTTATATCCAAATGTTGATTTTTACTCAGGTATAATAATGAATGCTATCGATATTCCCTCAAATATGTTCACGCCTATTTTTGCACTTGCAAGAACCACTGGTTGGGTTACTCAGTGGTATGAAATGATAAATGATAAAGAAACTAAGATCTGTAGACCAAGGCAACTCTATTTTGGTAAATAAATTTATTTTCACTTCATTCACAATTTTTCTTTGAGCAATTTAACTTCTAAGATCTTCAAATATTTTTTTATTACCAGAGAGCAACTGAAGATCCTACTCCAAAACTGTGCTCTATAGCTGACCCAAGCAACACGTCATACCGCGATTCATTCGCGGTATCTCATCCGCTAACACGTAGCAGGATGACGAGGTTATCGTCATACCACCGCGAACCGTCATACCGCCGCAGTATCTCACCCGCTAACAAGTAGCGGGATGACGATTGTCGGTGAACCTAAGTTACTTTAGCTACAAACGTTAAGAAATTTACCAAGTAAAAAAAGGCAAAAGAAACCCCGAGTAGCGAGTTTGACTCTCTAATACTTTAAATTGGCGCTGTAATAATGTGCTGAAGCTTAGTTTAAGCGCGATTTGGCTGAATGTAGAAAAATTTTAAAAGACATGCAGCCGCTATAATTTTATGTAACCCGCCAAAAGATACCTTGAGTTTTTTACTGAATTTTGTCATTGAGCCTGCAGGTCAAAAACAAGTTTTGAGTTATAAATACCCTTAATGCGATGATAAGGGGGCTGGCGGAGTTTGTCAAGTAAGTTTTTTCGTTTCTATTCCCAATAAAAGTTCGTCATATGGTTATGCAAGAAGTCTAATTGGTATAACCATGCATGAATGCTATTTTCGGCAGGATCTCTTACAATGCTCAAAAGCAGAAAAACAAAAACTTGATTTTCGCAGCTAAATAGTGGACCATCAAAAGCACGCATAAATATCTACAATGAAAGAAAAAACTTTCACAATCATCGATGGCTATGGTTTTCTTTTCAGAGCTTACTATGTACTACCTCACTTAATTACCACAACAGGAATGCCAATAGGTGGTGTATATGGCTTTCTGAATATGGTTCTTAAGTACATTGCCCATTCGGACTACTTAACTATAGCACTTGATGCAGGGAAAAAGAATTTTAGGCACAATTTATATCCTGAGTACAAAGCAAACAGAGTAACACCTCCTGAGGATCTAACTCCACAGTTTACCATACTGAGGGAAGCGGTAGAAGCTTTTAACCTCAGCTATGAAGAAATTGAAGGTTATGAAGCAGATGACATAATCGCAACACTAGCTGCAAAATACGCCAATCACCAAGACTTTAAAGTGGTAGTCGTTTCATCAGATAAAGATTTATTTCAACTCTTGAACCACAATATTTTAATATTCGACCCCATTAAAAATATATACATAGATGAAAAACAAGTAATAGAAAAATTTGGTGTAAACTCACATAAGCTTCTTGATTTATTTTCTCTAACTGGTGATGCATCTGACAACATTCCAGGTGTTCCAGGAATAGGTCAGAAGACTGCAGCTAAATTACTAGATGAATTTGATTCATTGAATAATATTATAGAGAACATTGATAACATCGAGCAAACGAGGATTCGTAATATTCTTACCGAACATAAGGAAAAAGCATTAATTTCAAGAGAACTTTTATCACTATGCGAAAAAGTAGACCTTCAACATGATATTGCAAAATATGAAGTCCATTCTCCAAATATGGAGAAACTATTATCCTTTTTAAAGAAGTATGAATTCAATTCCTTAATAGGTAAAATGGAAAAGCTTTTTTCTTACAATGGATCTAGCACAGAAAAGAAAACAGAATATAGTAGTGAAGAGTTAGAGAAATTTTTGGAGCATTGTAAATATGAAGGCAAAATTGCAATTCATTGCCACTTTGAAAACAACTTATTAAATAAAATTTCCTTATCTTATAGCGAAAGTAATATTTTTTATATAGAGCAGGACAGCATACAAGATGCACTCGTTATAATTAACTCAACTTTACTCTCAAATGGGGTGCTTAAAATAATACATAACATTAAAGAGATGAGGAAAATCTTCCCTACAGTGGAGAAGATGCTAGATTCAGTTGATGATTTGATGATAATGTCGTATAGCTTGGATACAGGAAAGCATGATCACAGTATTCCAAACATAATTGCACATAATTTGAGTGGAGATGTAGAAATTTTCTCGGCAAAAACTTTAATAGCAATTCATGAAAAGCTAAAGCAAAGGTTATTTCAGGAAAAATTGTTCACAATTTATGAGCGCTTCGATAAGCCACTTATGAAAGTAATATTTGATATGGAGAAAAATGGAATATTGCTAAATATTCAAAAACTACAGGAGCTATCCGATAAATTTCAGCAGGTAATTGCCGTGCTTGAAGATGAGATATATAACTTAGCAGGGGAAAGATTTAATATTGCTTCGCCAAAGCAATTAAGTGATGTTTTATTTAATAAAATGGGGCTTAATAAAAAGAAAAAGTCAAAATCTGGATCGTATAGCACCAATTATGAAGTTCTAGAGGCACTCGAAGAAGAAGGGGTAGAAATCGCAAGTAAAATTCTAAATTGGCGACATTTAAGTAAATTAAAAGGCACCTACACTGATGCGCTAATAAAGCAAGTTGATCCCATTGATGGTAGGATACACACAAACTTTTCAACGACTGCAACTGCAACTGGAAGGCTGAGCTCCAGCAATCCTAATTTACAGAATATTCCTATCAGAAGCGAAGAGGGAAATCTTATCAGACAAGCGTTTATTGCACCAAAAGGATACAAGATAATTTCTGCCGACTATTCACAAATAGAGTTAAGACTTCTAGCACACGTTGCAAACGTTGCAGCATTTAAAGAAGCTTTTGCAAATGGACAAGATATTCACGATATCACCGCTAGGCAAGTTTTTGGAGTGCAAGAAATAGATGAGCAATTAAGACGCAAAGCAAAATCCATTAATTTTGGAATTATATATGGCATTAGCCCATTTGGTCTTGCAAAGCGGCTTGGAATTACCTTTCAAGAGGCTGCTGAATACATTAATTACTATTTTTCCTGTTACCCAGAAATAAAGGCCTATATGGAAAAAGCAGTGTCTATCGCAAGATTGCATGGTTATGTAGAAACTTTGTTTGGCAGGAGATGCTTCGTCAGAGACATACACAATACAATTCCTTATATGAGACAATTTGCAGAAAGGGCAGCAATAAATGCACCACTGCAAGGAACTGCTGCTGATATAATAAAACGTGCGACGATTCAGCTTTTTGATCAGCTGAAGATAGGTAAAATAATCCTCCAAGTTCACGATGAACTACTGGTTGAAGTAGAAGACGAAAAGGTACAAGAAACAGCAAAACTTATGAAAGACGTAATGGAAAATGCAATAGAAATTTCTATACCACTTGAAGTGGAAGTAAAAATTGGCGACAACTGGGGTCTAAATTCTCTTAATTATGACTTAAACATCGTGAGTTCTAAGAGAATAAATCATTTGAACTAATACGAAAAATATGCTACAATTATAGCATAGGTAAATGCAAATAGGTCAGCCATGACAGGCCCACAAGTAAAAAGTTCAAAACCTCCAAAGTTACCTACTCAGGTAACTAACAAAGATGAGAAAATTTTTGAAAAAGAGGAATATCAGGCAATCTATCGTGCTTTCCTAGATACTTTAGAAAATCCAGAAAAGCAAACGAAACAGGAAATAGAAAAGAAGAAACAGAAATTGAAAGAAGAACTTCCAGATCGAGAAAAACAAGAATTACAGAATGATCTGGGGTTATTAGATGAACGATTAGAGCGATTACAGAATGGAAATGAAAAGAAAATTTTTACTTTTATATCAAAAAATCATGAAGGTATATTCAATAATATTAATCAAGAAGATATAAAGTTACTAAGTGAAGAAAATTTTCTTCAGTTTTTACTTTCCGTATTTGAAAAAATTAGAGAAAAAAATTTAGCTAGTGAAGAGAATTTAAAGAATGACAAAATAAAGCAAGAAGTAGCTGAATGTGTAGCTGATATACGCGGTACAGAAGCTAAAGATTCATTCATAAAGCTTACTGGGTGGCCGTTTGGAATAAAGATAGACCCAAAAAATATTTCCAGCTCTTTTATGAATGAGGTGAAAGAAAAAATACCATTCTTAGGTAAAGATAAAAAAGAAGAGGATGAACCACCGCTCAGTGATGAAGAGATGGTAACAACGTTCTTACGTAAGATTTTTCTTCCTATTTCTTTTTCCATTGCTTCAATATTAATTTTTGGTCCTACTACACTCGCGATAGTTGCTGCTGTTATTGGTACAATATTCGCCATAAAAGGAGGAGTGGAGGTTCTTTTTTCAAATGACAAAAAAGGTACTTTATATAACCCTCATTCACAAGATGAAAAGGAAAGAAAAGAATGGGGTAATGAAATTAGCGATGGTATCAATAAAATTTTAGGAACCCCAGTCGAGAAAGCTAAAGGGAGTGAGCAACTCACTTCTGTTTCTGAACAAATTTCCCAAGGAAAAGAAAAGAGTGAACAACAGCCTGTTTCTGAACAAATTTCCCAGGTAAGAAACGAAGAAAGTAAGCAGTCTACTATGCTTGAACAAGTTGCTGTAGATCAGCTAGCTCAAAACACAGGGCAGCAACCAAGTAAGACTACCTGAGTTTGCCAATAAAGTGAGTTGTGTAAGAGGTCTACTATTATTCTATAACGCATACAACAGGAGTATGATCAGACGGGTTTTCTAGCTTACGCAATCTATCATCTATGTAGCATGTTTCCAATTTATCTACAGCTTGTGGCGATAGTAGCATATAATCTATTCGCATTCCTTGATTGTTTCTGAGTGAATTGCCTTGATAATGCCACCAAGTGAATTGTTGCAAATTGGGGTGGGATATTCTAAACGTGTCTTTAAACCCAAGATTCAAGATTGCTCTTAACTTCTCACGTTCTTTTATATGAAAGCACACTTGGCCATTCAATAAATTTGAATCAAAAACATCAATTTCATCCAGTGCAACATTATAATCACCAGCTATAATAGTTAACTCTTCATTCTTCAACAAAGTGCTCATCCTTTCATATAGGTTATCAAAAAACTTGAGTTTATACTCAAACGTATGAGAGTCTGGGCTTTGACCGTTTGGAACGTATACACTTCCTACCCTTATCTTACTATTGGTATACTTTATCACACATTCTATATAACGTGCTTCTTGATGACTCTCTACAACATCAATTTTTAATTTTTCCAGTATCGGATATTTAGATAAAACACAAACGCCATTTCTTGCAACTTGTCCATAGACAGCACATTCATATCCCAGCTTCTCTATCTCTGCATAAGGAAATTGCTCTTCCGTACATTTTATCTCTTGCAGCAAAATTATATCTATCTGATTATCAACTATAAAACTACAAAGTTGGTTAACTCTTTTACGTATGGAGTTTACGTTCCAAGTTGCAATCTTTAGCATCAACAATCCTTATTAATTATATCAATTAAACTCTCCCCAGTAGGCAACCTCGATGTTATAATTTTTTTCCATTTGATTAACCTTAAACTATCAGCAATGTTTTTACTCATGGTATATGCAACTGTATTATTCATCACATGAGATAGCCCACTTTTTAGAACTAATGAACAAAATACCCTTGCTGTCTGTGAGGAAAAAAAAGCAACACTATCAATTTTACCATCCAACAGTAAATTTTTACACCTATTAGTTAGACTCCTTTTTATAATTGTTTTATAGAGTACAACTTCTCTTACATTAAAATCTTCTTCAGATAATCTCTTTTTTAGGTCACATGATACTTCTTGTCCCCTTATATACAAGAACTTTATTGCGTTTGAATAATGAGCTTTTATGAATGATATCAGACCATCAACGTTGCTGTCTGCTGAGATTATATCAGAAAATCCCAAATTTTTTGCAGCCTGCATGGTTGAATTACCAACCGTAATAATCGGAAAGTCACCCACTTTGCATATTTGACTAAAAGCCTTTACACTGTTTTTACTTGTAGATATTACAACGTCAAATTCGTGTGCAGATATATCAGGATTTAAGTACTTTATTGTGAATACTGGTTCTATAAAAACTTTGTATCCATACTTTCTCAATATATTTCTTGTATTGAACGAGTCCAATAAAGGCCTCGTTAATAAAATAGACTTCATTCTGATTTGCTCCACTATTGGTAAGATCATATCCTTTATAAATAAATTACTGAATAAAAATTTTTATTTTGATGGCTTGAGCAACTATTCAAGTAATTGATGTTGAAATAAGGATACTCAGTCCCCTATTTACCACTAAGCTTTAAATTCACTTATACTTTTTTAATGCTAATTACATTGAACTCTGTTGAATCATTCCATTTACCTGGAGTTATATTGAATACTAATTCTCTCTCATCTAAAGATAAAGTTCCATTATCTATCTTATAGTTATTTGTATAACACTGTTCGATTCTGCTATCTTCTATCCTCTCTTCTATCTGTAAAGATTTTGGATTAAGCATTATATCTTTATGTACGTTTCCATCCGAACGTATATATGTATATAAGTTTTTGAATACCAAATTCTCATATGCATCACGTTCTACTACATATGTACTAAGATCTGTAAGATCTCGATTATCCGTATTATATTCAGATATTACATAATAAGCATTATCCTCAAAAAAATCTGGGTGACTGTTTAAAAAATCCATATACTAACCTCTTTTATTATTAAACTATTAATATTATAGCTAATATTCCTATACAAGTCAAATAAGTTAACTTGTTGACACTTGAACTGCTTTTACAGATGGAGAGAGGGTATCAGTAGGTTTTTCTGCCTGTGGTTTGCTGATCAAAGTCCGAATGATATTAGTTGCCATAATAGCACAACCTAAAATAAAAAAAGGTGTAGAAACAAAATAGATAACAGAAGACTCAAAAAGCGACATAGATGCAATACCTCCTATTAGAAATGAAACGCTGGATATTATATCAAGATAGATCTTCGTTAATTTTTTTTGTCCAGGAGAGTTTTTTACACCAAGCTGCTCATTAAGCTCGCATTTTCGAAAGTGATCAGTACGTGACCATGAATTTAAGCCAAGTGAAATTGCACTTAGTGTGATACTAAGAGCGGCAGAATGTACACTTAGCCCAGAAATATTAAAGACTAATGTTGCTATATATCCAATAAAAAGGGCAGTAGATAGCGCAGTAACTAAGCGTTTCGAGTAAGTTCGTACCTTCTTTCTGTAGGCTAACTTATCTTTTTCACCATACATAGCATAAATATTACCTAATACGTTATATTGTAGCATTAACTAATTCAACAAGCAATATGGAAGCTAAGAGTGCCCGAGAGAAGAGTTGAACTTCCACAACTTAAAAAGTTACTAGCACCTGAAGCTAGCGCGTCTACCAATTCCGCCACCCGGGCTTTTTATAGTTTACTATGTTAAAGTTAAATAATATACTTAAACAATTTTTAGTTCAAAGGTAATGCCAAATCTAGATCAAATATTTTTCGCTCAAAACAATGTTAATATTAATAACGTATATAAAATAGTCAATAACGCTTTGAGCAATAGCGATGGTGGTGAGCTGTTTCTAGAATTTTTCCAGTCGGAGTCCCTAGTTTTTGATGACAATATATTAAAACACGTGGATTTGAATACCAGAAGGGGATTTGGTTTAAGGTCTTTTTGTGAGGATAGTACATCTTTCGTTTGTTCTTCTGAGATTAGCGAAAAAGAAATTAGTAATGCTGCTTCTATGGTAAAAAGCTCAGTGTCTTTAAACAAGACAAATTCAATAAATTTAAATGAAGAGACAAAAAGCCTATATTCGAGGATTAACCCTACAAATGAAATGGATCTGAATTCAAAGATTAAACTACTCAATGAGGTTAATGAGTATGTAAGGTCCAAGAATAACTGCGTGAAGCAAGTAAAAATAACTCTAAGTGGAGAATGGCAAGTCGTACAAATAATAAAGGGTGATCACAGATTAAGCGATATCAGGCCTCTGGTACGTTTTAATGTGTTAGTCATCGTAGAGAAAGATGGTCGAACCGAGAGAGGCTCCGCAGGACACGGTGGAAGGGATTCTTATAGTAAGTTTATTTCTAAGAAAAAGTGGAAAGAAGTTGCAAACCAGGCTTTGGAACAAGCACTGGTAAATCTTGAAGCAATTCCAACTCCGGCCGGAGAAATGGCAGTTATTCTAGGTCCGGGCTGGCCGGGAGTATTGTTGCATGAAGCTGTGGGTCATGGACTCGAAGGCGATTTTAATCGTAAAGGAGTCTCAGCATTTTCAAATTCTATTGGTAAACAAGTAGCAGCTAGTGGCATCACAGTAGTTGATGATGGAACTCTGCATAATTTGCGTGGTTCTATTAGCATAGATGATGAAGGTACTCCACCCAGTTATAATGTATTGATAAAGGATGGAATTCTCAAAGGCTACATGCAGGATCATATGAATGCTAAACTCATGGGTGTGAATCCAACTGGTAATGGTAGAAGAGAAAGTTATAAAGAAGTTACTATGCCGCGCATGACAAACACCTATATGTTACCAGGGAAACATACGCCGGAAGAAATAATATCTAGCGTAAAGAAAGGTCTGTATGCAGTAAATTTCGGTGGTGGGCAAGTTGATATAACGTCAGGGAAATTTGTTTTTTCATCTTCAGAAGCTTACTTAATAGAAAATGGTAAAATTACACAGCCAGTCAAAGGAGCAACACTAATTGGTGATGGGCCAACAGTGCTAAAAAAAGTATCAATGGTTGGCAACGACTTAAAGTTGGACCCCGGTGTTGGCACATGCTCAAAAGATGGACAAAATGTGCCCGTTGGAGTTGGTCAACCAACACTCAAAGTCGACGCAATAACTGTTGGTGGAACTGAGATATAGATAAGGGCTAAAACGGGTTCCAGCGCATGACGCACAATTGTACAAACATTGTAGCCGTTATTCAAGTAGCCCGCAGAAACGAAAAACTTCCTTGACAAACTCCGCCAGGCCCCTTATTATGACAATAAGGGTATTTATGACTCAAAACTTGTTTTTGACCTGCAGGCTCAATGACAAAATTCAGTAAAAAACTTAGGGTATTTTTTGGCGGATTACATAAAATTATAGCGGCTGCATGTCTTTTAAATTTTTTCTGCATTCAGCCAAAACGCGCTTAAACTAAGCGTCAGCACATTATTACAGCGCCAATTAAAGTATTAGAGAGTCAAAACTCGCACCACGGGAGTTCTTTGCCTTTTTTTTCGTTTGGTAAATTTCTTAATGTTTGTAGCTAAAGCAATTTAAGAGACCGAAAATGGTGTCATTCCAGCGCGTGACGCTGGAATCTAGTCTTTATTATGCAGCCACTTATTTAAAGTTAAGTTTTCTGGATCCAAGTAGTCTGGGCACTGGGATGACAGGGGAAGGTACTACCCTGAAAACCGTCATCCCGCTACGTGTTAGCGGGATCTAGAGATAACGCGGCGGTATGACGTAGGATTGCTGTCATCCCGCTATGTGTTAGCGGCTGAGATACCGCGAATGAATCACGGTATGACGCAGAGCTCGCGTTAGCTATACTTTTATACTCACCAACTCATACCAATTCCCACTATACAAAGAACGGATAGACAATAATGGAAAAAAAGCCATACTAAAGTAAGTGAAGTAGCGAGGTATAAATGGCATTAAGATCAAAATTATTGGATGAAAAAGTAGTAGAATCAGCAAAAGAAATGCTGAAGAAAGTAAGGAACAATGCATATGTTTCAAAAAAACTAAATGCTGTAATTGCGGCAAAAAAGCATAGTATAACGGCTGTAGCAAAAATATATTGAATTTCAAGAAGCGCACTAACTTCGTGGATAAAACTCTTGAAATTTGGCAGAGAAGAAAAACTGTTTGCTCCTCCATCACGCCGTAGAAAAACTAAATTAAATCAGGCTCAACTACAGCAAATTGAAGCATGTATAGAAGAAAATCCTAATATTACCATTAAAGAAATGAGAATAAGAATCCAGGAAAAGTTCGGATTAAATATCAGCAAATCTACAGTACACCGCCATATGCAAAAGATGAAATTTTCATATATTACACCAAGACCAGTACACAACGTACAAGATAAAAGTAAACAAGAGGAATTCAAAAAAAAATCTCAATGAAGTTATTGGCAAGTATCCAGAAAAAGAGCTATTTTTCTTTGATGAATCAAGGTTTGGCACACATTCAAAGGTTGGACATGGGTGGTTTAAAAAGGGGATTAGAACACAGGTTAAAACAAAATTAGTTAGGCAAAATTTCTATCTCTATAGTGCGGTTAATCCTAGAAATGGAGAGAGTTCTAGCTTATTTGCACCAAATGTCAACACTGATTGCATGAACATATTTCTTGAGCAGATGTCGCAATATCTAGAAACACGAGAGGCTTTTCTCGTTATGGACTGTGCTAGTTGGCATAGGTCAAAAAATTTAAAGGTAGCTAAAAATATCGACATTATATACCTACCTACATATTCACCTGAGCTAAATCTTGTTGAGAGGCTTTGGTTATATATAAAACAGAACATTTTGCGCAATAAAATATACGATACAATTGCTCTGCTTTAGGGTGCTTTGTGCAAATTTATTACTTCTCTTGCCAGCTCCACAATTAAACAACTCTGCAATTTCTCCTATTTGACTGACCAACAATGAGAATTAGTATAACTATATTCAACCAACACTAGGTATACAACACAATTTATGCAAAATCAATAAAATTTTATCTTTTAAGAATAAGTAAATTACAGTAATTACGCGTTGTTACAAACGTGGATTTTAGGTATCATAGCCTATACTTTACTGTAACAATAACATGCCAGACGTAGTCACGAGATTCGCTCCATCACCAACAGGGTTTTTGCACATTGGAGGGGCTCGTACTGCGTTATTTAATTGGCTCTACGCGAGGCACCATGGTGGCAGGTTTTTGCTAAGGATTGAGGACACCGACAGAAAACGTTTAACACAAGAAGCAATTGATGCAATTATAGAAGGGCTAAAATGGCTCTGTGTGAGTTATGATGGAGAAATAGTATATCAGTCAAAAAGAATAGAGCGGCATAAAGAAGTAGCAAACCTTTTAGTTGAGAAGGGTAGGGCGTATCACTGTTATTGCCCTGAGGATGAAGTTGCAGAAAAGAAAATAAAAGCAAGAGAAGAGGGCAAGATATACAAGCATAAATGTACTACAAAACCTCCTTCTTGTCATCCCAGTGCTCGACACTGGGATCCAGAAAAAAATATGTGGATTCCAGCGTCACGCGCTGGAATGACATCGGGTGTGAGGTCAGTTATCCGTTTCAAAGTGCCAGACTCGCAAGAGATCGTCATTGATGATAAAATATACGGCCAAATCAAAGTAAGTAGTGAGCAGCTTGATGATATAGTGATCTTACGCTCTGATAACACTCCAACATATATTTTTGCCGTAGTGGTTGACGATCATGATGCTGGAATAACTGATGTAATACGTGGCTCTGACCATCTCACTAATACCTTTAAACAGCTGCTAATATACCAGGCTCTTGATTTTGACATTCCACGCTTTGCACATGTGCCGCTTATCCATGGGGAAGATGGGAATAAGCTATCCAAAAGGCATGGTGCCACAAGCGTTTGCGATTATGAAAAGATGGGAATATTGCCAAAAGCGATGCGTAATTACTTGCTGAGACTTGGCTGGAGTCACGGCAACGATGAGATTATTAGCGATGAGCAAGCAATAGAGTGGTTTAATTTAGAAAGTATTGGTCGTTCACCTGCACGGCTCGATTTCAAAAAACTGGAGCATTTGAATAACCACTATATTAGTAATATGAGCAATGAAGATATTCTGACTCTAATGCTTAGAGAAAATACTCTAACTGACAAAAAAAAGGGCTATTTACTGCAGGGACTGACAGAGCTGAAAAAAAGAGCAAACTACCTGACCGAATTATTGGATTTAGCAAAATTTTATATTCAAGATCCGCCACTTGATTTAAGTGAAGAAGCTTGTCAAATTGTCAAATCTAACCTCAATATAATTAAGTTACTCGCATCATTTCTGTCAAAGATCGGTGATGAAAATTGGAATAAGGGTTTTTTATCTTCTCAGATCAAGGAATGTGCAAAATCACATGATATGAAAATAAGCGGTGTATACCACTCATTACGTGCCCCTATAACTGGAGTAATGGATGCACCTGGAATCATCGATATCATGGTGATTCTTGGTAAAGACGAGTGTATAAGAAGGTTACAAGCAATTTAAATGAAATAAGAAAATTCCTTGACAAGCCTAGCCAGCCCCCTTATCATGAAACTGAAGGTATTCAGTTATCTTCATCTGTGCAGATTAAACAGCAAGAAAACAAGGTAGTTGGCGTCTTATTTTTAATTTTTTGCACTATGTGCACCTTATGTCTTCACAATATTTCTAGGTTTTTACCTACACAAGCTGAAACGCGCTTATAAGTCGTTTAAGACAGTATAGTACGCCAATTTGCAGGATTAGAGAGTGACAACTAGCTAACACAGGATTTCTTTTGCCTTTTTTTTCGTTTGGTAAATTTCTTAATGTTTGTAGCTGAAGCAATTTAAGAGACCGAAAGTGGTGTCATTCCAGCGCGTGACGCTGGAATCTAGTTTTCCATATAATCTAATCGAAAACGTTGTGTTTTAACAACCACTTTCTATGATAGTTTGCTTGCTTACAAGCAAACTTTCCTGGATCCCAGTGTCTGGGCACTGGGATGACAGGGGAAGTAGGCTACTTGAATGACATCCTCCCTTGTGGACTCAAATCACAACGTTCGTACAGTTATGGTGGTATGATATGGAAAAATCTCTAGCCATAAGACACAAAACCTAATGGAAAAAACTGCGAACGCCAGTGAAAAACATAGCAATTTTATTTTCATTTGCAGCTTTTATCACATCTTGATCTTTCAGCGAGCCACCAGGCTGAATTATAGCTGTAATTCCATGTTTTGCACTTTCTACTATGCTATCTGGGAATGGAAAAAATGCATCTGAAGCAAGCACTGCACCTTTACATTTTTCACCTGCTTTTTTTACTGCAATGTTCACACTATCTATTCTGCTTGTTTGCCCTGAACCGATGCCAATAGCACAACCATCTTTTGCTATAACTATTGCGTTGGATTTCACATGTTTACATATTTTCCAGGCAAAAATAAGATCTTCCTTTTCTTTTTCTGTTGTAGTGCATTCTGTTACTTGTTCTGCTTTTATTGTGTGGTCATTATTTTCTTGCACCAAAAACCCACCAACAACATTTTTAGTTTGGTATTTCACATTTTGTTGGAAAGATTTATGAATAATCACTCTTAAATTTTTCTTTCTTTGCAAAATTTTTAGTGCTTCATTGCTGACTGAAGGTGCTATCACTACTTCCAAAAATATCTCGTTTAATTTTTCTGCTAGCTTTAAATCTATCTCCCGATTTAAAGCTACTATACCACCAAAACTGCTTACTTCATCACACGATAGGGCCTTTTCATATGCCTCCAAAGCATTATCACCAACAGCAGTGCAACATGGGTTATTGTGCTTTATTATCACTGCTGCAGGCTCTTTAAACTCAGAAATTATGTTAAGTGCGGACTCTATATCTACTATATTATTATAACTCAACTCTTTCCCATGTATTTTTTCTAGCGGATATTTGGTAAATTGATTACTATAAAATGCAGCTTTTTGATGGGGATTTTCACCATACCTGAGTTCTTGTACTTTATGTCCATATAGTGCAAAAAACTCTGGCAACTCATTATTTTTACTCTGGGATAAAAACCAACTGTGAATATTAGAATCATAGTGTGCAGTGAGAGCAAATGCTTTGGTTGCTAAATGTTTTCTATATTCCAATGTTGTTTCATTGTTATTTTTTATCATCTCAGCTTTTAGTGCTTCATAGTCTTGAATGCTAGAAATAACTGAGGTAAAACAAAAGTTTTTTGCTGCAGCTCTAATTAACGCCACTCCGCCGATATCAATTTGTTCTATAATTTGATCTTCATTTGAGCCGCTACTTACTGTCTCCCAAAATGGGTATAGGTTAGTTATAAGCAGGTCTATTGGCTCAACACCTAGATTTTGCATTTCCGTTTTGTGCTTTTCTCTATTGCAAAGTATTCCTCCATGAATTTTAGGGTGTAAAGTTTTTACTCTACCACCCAGTATCTCTGGAAATTGTGTGTAATCTGAGACCTCTTGTGTTTTTATTCCGGCATCAGATAGTGCTTTATAAGTATTTCCCGTTGAGAGAATTTCTATTTGTTGCTGCATTAAAAACGATGCAAGATCAATTATATTCGTTTTGTCGTATACTGATATTAAAGCTCTTTTTATTTTCATTTTTGTACAGAAAGTTTTTTAAGATTATATCTAAGAAAAGGAAATTTAGCTATTATATTTCTACACTAATTTAAAGCAGACTATTCTATAAATTTTTTTACCATGCTTGATTTCAAGCCACGAATAAAATCTTCAATACTGCAAGGATTTCTCCCTTCCATTTGTACAACTTTAGGAATTAAAGTGCCACCTTTTAAACTTATGTGCATATTATCGTTAACAATCTTACCTTGTTCTGAAGCGAGAGCTTCAAAGTCAGCATCAAGTATCCTGATACGTTTATTCTCTATCTTGATGAACGCTTTTGGGTAAAACGCTTTAACCTTTCTATAAGCAACCTCACAAGCATCACTTGCATAAATTTTATAGTCTTCCACTTTGTCAGCGTAACATGAATCATTATCGTTCTGTTTTAAGGGAACCTGTTTTTCAATTTCGTTTAGCACTTTCAGCAGTAAATCACTGCCTAATTCAGACAATTTATCATGCAATGTCTTGTAGTTATCGTTCTTTTCGATAAGAAATTTTTCCTGTTTTAAAATAGGGCCGGAATCTAATCCTTTATCCAATTGCATAATGCTAACCCCGGTTTCTTGATCTCCTGCTAAAATTGTGTGCTGTATCGGAGCTGCACCACGCCACCTTGGTAGTAATGAAGGATGAATATTAATACAACCATATTTAGGAATATTCAAAATTTTTCTTGGAAGTATCAATCCATACGCAGCAACAACTGCAACGTCTGGTTTGAAATTTCTAAATTTTTCTTGCTCTGCCAAAAACTTTAGAGAGATAGGAGTACATACCTCTATGTTACTTTCTTCAGCGATAACATGTACTGGAGATTTCGTTGGCTTCTGTCCACGTCCTGAAGGTTTTGGAGCCTTGGTGTATACTGCTACCACTTCGCTCTTTGATTTCAGTAACAAGCTCAGAGAATTAACAGCAAATCCTGGTGATCCCATGAAAATAATTCTCATGCTTTCAAGTGTTTTTGCTTTAAGAATTCTCCGCTAATTTACCACTTACAGCTTCTACTAATTTGGCAAAATCATCCTTATAATTAACGGCCATCTCAGCAAGAATTTTTCTATTTAAATCAATGCCGGCAAGTGTAAGACCATGCATAAACCTACCATAAGTAAGCCCATGCTCTCTTGCTGCTGCATTAATACGTATTATCCATAA
Source organism: Wolbachia endosymbiont (group A) of Sicus ferrugineus (assembly GCF_947251515.1). Classification (NCBI taxonomy): domain Bacteria; kingdom Pseudomonadati; phylum Pseudomonadota; class Alphaproteobacteria; order Rickettsiales; family Anaplasmataceae; genus Wolbachia; species Wolbachia endosymbiont (group A) of Sicus ferrugineus. The sequence continues at coordinate 854,433 of NZ_OX366370.1, read as the reverse complement.
GCTACGGAAATCACGTTTACGGGTTCTTCTGTCTCTGTAAGCATATTGCAGTGCTTTTTCAACTCTTTGTAATGCAATTCTATAACAGCTTTTTGCACGTCCTCTATAACCCTTTGCCAGTTTCAATATTTTTTTATGACGAGCGTGAGTAGTGACTCCACGTTTTACTCGAGCCATTTTATTTTACCTCCATTTTGTTAAATACCATAAGGCATATAAAGCTTAACTATACGCGAGTCAGATTTACCAAGAATCGTTGTACCGCGCTGATTACGAATATTAGATTTACTTCTCTTTACCATGCCATGCCTTTTGCCTGACTGAGTAGAAATGACTTTACCCTTAGCTGTAAGGTGAAAGCGCTTTTTAACAGAAGATTTGGTTTTTAATTTTATTCTCTTCATATTCCAAATAAATTTACAAACACTACTATTGAGTTCTTTAATAGTAATTAAGCATTAGTATAAATAATTTTATTAAAGAATCAAATTAAAATTGTATATTAAAGGAGTTTAAAAGTAATTACGCCCAATATGTGTGTTATACCTTCTTTATTCCCAAGTGGCAACAATACTTGCCTCATTTTAACACTTTCACTTTCTTCCTCTTCATTGATTGGGCATTTACTCTCTATTACAGCATCAAGTTTATCAATAACTGCATCTATTTTATATAGTCGCAAAAATGGTGCATCAATTGCATACTTATTATCAATGCGCGCCTTTTTCTCAAAACCATAGAATTCAACAGCCTTTTCTCCTGCATTTTCACAAATATAACCTTGATCCTTGACTTCAATGATAAAACAATGCTGCCATGACTCCATTATTTCTGCAGTGTCTATTTCGTGCCTTTCTGGCCAATCTCTGTCTGGTCCTTTTATGTCACTCCAGTGTTGAGTTACCACATTTGCTATTCTTTTTTCTTTGCCTACATAAATTTCCATTCCAATTTCCACATATAAAACACAGATATGAGGTGAATTTATCGTGAATATATTGATTTTTCCTTACCACAAGGTGCATATCACTAGAAGTTCTGAGATCTAGAGAGTGGTGGTATTGTAATTGATTTTATTTCCATTGCAGCTTATTATTCATGAATAATCTCAATAAAAATAATGAAGTTAAGTGAAATCAGAGAAAGATTTATAAAATTTTTTTTAAGTAATGACCACGAGCAGGTTTCTTCTTCTCCTTTGATTCCAGAACATGACCCAACGCTCATGTTTACAAATGCTGGTATGGTGCAGTTTAAAAATATTTTTACTGGTGCTCAAAAAACTGAAATGAAACGTGCTGTCTCAAGTCAAAAGTGCCTAAGAGCAGGCGGTAAACACAACGATCTTGAAAATGTTGGCTATACAACTCGGCATCACACATTTTTTGAAATGCTCGGAAATTTTAGCTTCGGTGATTACTTTAAGGAAACTGCGATAGAATTTGCGTGGAAATTTATCACTAAGGAGTTATCTCTTGATAAAAACAGACTATCCATAACCGTCTACCATACTGATGATGAGGCGTACGAGATTTGGCGTAAGATAAGTGGCTTTTCAAGTGATAAAATCATAAGAATTACAACGGATGATAACTTTTGGAGTATGGGAAGCACTGGTCCATGCGGTCCATGTTCTGAAATTTTTTATGACCATGGGAGTCCTAATTTACAAGACGACGATAGAATTGTTGAAATCTGGAATCTAGTATTCATGGAGTTTAACAAAGATGAAGAAGGTAATTTACACAAATTGCCAAAAAAATGCATCGATACTGGAATGGGTCTTGAGAGAATAGCTACTGTAATGCAAAATGTCCATGATAACTATGATATTGATCTATTTTCTGCTCTGATCAATAAATCTCAAGAGTACTGTGGAAGAACGGAAAATAAAATAGCGCATAAGATCGTAGCAGATCATCTTCGCGCGGCTGCATTTCTCATCGCAGAAGGAGTGCTTCCTGGAAATGAGGGCAGGAATTACGTATTACGCAGATTAATTAGGAGAGCCGCGCGTTATATCCACCTGCTTGGATATAATGATTCTCTACTCCATCGCATTTTTCTTGCGCTGATAGATAGCACGAGTTCGGCTTATATGGGAGATGTTTATCCTGAATTAGTCAGAGCCAAAAGCTTAATAGAAACGACGTTAAAATCAGAGGAAGAAAACTTTAAAGACACTTTGATGAAAGGTATCAATCTTCTGGAGAAATTCACTACAGATTTAAAATCGGGCGATACTTTACCTGGAGAATCAGCATTTAAGCTATATGACACCTATGGGTTTCCTTTGGATATTACACTTGATGTTTTAAAAGAGAAAAAAATAAATTTTGACCAGAAGGGTTTTGATGATGCAATGGGAGAACAAAAAGAGAGAGCACGTGCTAAATGGGCTGGATCTGGTGAAAAATCTGTTGAGCAAGTATGGTTTGATTTTATCAATAAATTTGGCAAAACAAAATTTGTTGGTTATGAGTTCAATGAAGTAAGTGATGCGAAAATACTAGCTATAGTTTCCTCTAAAAATGAAGTAATTGATTCTGCAAAGGAGGGAGAAAAGATAACCATTATACTTGATAAAACACCTTTTTATGGCGAGTCAGGTGGACAGGTGGGGGATACTGGAAGTTTCATTGTCCCTTCTGTCATCCAAGTAGCGGACACTGGGATCCAGAAAGAAGAAAACACGTGGTCACGCGCTGGAATGACGACAGATCGCATTGCTGGAAGTATGGTTATAGTGGAAAATACCAATAAGATTAATGACCTATGTTTGCACAGATGCATAGTTAAATTCGGCTCAATTTGTAAAGGTGATGTAGTTACAGCAAACATCGACAAGGAAAGAAGGCAAACCTTAAGAAGAAATCATTCGGCTACGCATCTTCTGCACTTTGCATTGAGGAAAATCTTGGGTGATCATGTCACTCAAAAAGGTTCCCTAGTTGCACCAGATAGACTGAGATTCGACTTCAGCCATAACACTCAAGTGACTCAAGATCAGTTATTCTGGGTAGAGGATATGGTAAACTCTCTAATCAGAGAAAATCTTTCTGCATCTACAAAAATTCAAAGCATGAATCAGGCAATAGATGAAGGAGCCATGGCGTTGTTTGGTGAAAAATATGGTGATCAGGTTAGAGTTGTAAATATTGGAGATTCGAAAGAGCTATGTGGTGGCACGCACGTTGAACATACTGGAGAAATCGGTTTATTTAAGATAGTAACAGAAAGTTCTGTTGCTTTTGGAGTGAGGAGAATTGAAGCTTTAACTGGTCAGGAAGCAATCAATTATGTACGTGATAATGAAATTAACTTAAAAAAAGTTGCAGAATTCGTAAAAGTGCCAGTAAGTGAAATAACAAGCAGATTAAGTGTTTTAAGTCAAGAACACAAAAAATCCGAAACCAAAATAAGAAACCTATATAAAAAGCTTGTGAGTGCAGAGAATATAAAAAGCACTGAAATAAATGGAATAAATTTTATAAGCCACACTTTCACTGATATTCCAGCAAATGTAATAAGAGAGTTTGTTTTGCAGCAACAAAAACCAAAAACGGTAATAGCTTTCACGGCAACAGAAAAAGATAAAACAGTCTTGATTATTAAAGTAAGTAAAGACTTAATCAATAAGATTAGCGCAAAAGAACTAATATCAATAGCAGCTGAAAAGAACTGTGGTGGGAATGCTGAACTTGCACAAACAGGCTGTGATAGCAATAAAATAGATGATGCTATTACAGCCATTTATAGCAAAATAACCGCTTCTAAGGACTAATACACTCTACGTCATACCGCCGCAGACCGTCATACTGCCGCGGTATCTCATCCGCTAACAAGCAGCGGAATGACGGTTGTCATGGTGTCATGAAAGTAGCTGACACTGGTTTCCATCCAAGAGGGTGTTATCCCAGTGCCCAGACTACTTGGATCCAGAAAACTTAACTTTAAATAAGTGGCTGCATAATAAAGACTAGATTCCAGCGTCACGCGCTGGAATGACACCATTTTCGGTCTCTTAAATTGCTTTAGCTACAAACATTAAGAAATTTACCGAGTGAAAAAAAAGGCAAAAGAAGCCCCGTGGTGCGAGTTTTGACCCTATAATAATTTAAACTGGCGCTGTAATAATGTGCTAACGCTTAAAATAAGCGCGATTTAGCTGAATGTAGAAAAAATAAAAAAGACATGTAGCCGCTATAATTTTATGTAATCCGCCAAAAAATACCCTAAGTTTTTTACTGAATTTTGTCATTGAACCTGCAGGTCAAAAACAAGTTTTGAGTCATAAATACCCTTATTGTCATAATAAGGGGGCTGGCGAAGGATGTCAAGCAAGTTTTTTCGTTTAATCCGTTTCTATAAATCCAGATTTCAGCGTTATGCGCTGGAATGACAACGTAAGGTAAATTTTTCAACATCCAAAATTACAGAATTTAGTCTGTTTAATTAAGTGTGAACTGTTACACGAAAATTTTGTAAACAGATTAATATGCCCTGTTTTTGCTATTCATCTAAAAATGGAACCATAGAGTACGTTGATGAGCATAAGCAAATTTTAATGCAAAAATTACTATCAGAAAATAGATTATGCAAGAGGTCTAATTATTCTGCCGCAATTTTGCTCTATCACACTTGCCACATTTAATATTCCAGCTTCGTCATAATAATTTCCAATCACTTGTAAGGCAAGTGGTAAACCCTCATTGGAAAGCCCAACAGGAACAGAAATAGCAGGCAATCCTGCAAGACTTGCTGGCACGGTAAACACATCATTGATGCACATAATTAGCGGATCTGGCTTTTCATTTAAGCCAAAAGCTTCTGTTGGAGCAGATGGCACAAGTATGTAATCTATTTTTTCAAATGCTTTTATAAAATCATTTCTGATTAATGCTCTAATGCACTGCGCTTTTTCGTAATATTCATTATAATGACCTGAAGAAAGCGCATAAGCGCCAATTAAAATTCTTCTTTTCACCTCTTTACCAAAACCTTCTGCTCTTGTTAGTGAATACATTTCTTCAAGGGTATCAGCATCAACCCTTAATCCATAACGCACGCCATCGTAACGAGCAAGATTGGATGAAGTTTCAGCAGAACAGATTAAATAATAGACCGGTATTGCATATTTAGTATGTGGCAGAGTAATGTCAACAACTTCAGCGCCATTTTCTTTTAAATAGGAAGCAACTCTTTCCCAATTATGAACTATTTCCTCTGAAATTCCATCCATCCTATATTCTTTTGGTATACCAATACACTTACCCTTGACATCACCATTTATAAAGCTAGAAAATTCAGGTACTGACTTTTCGCTCGATATTGAATCTTTTTTATCATAGCCACAAATTACTTCCAGCATTAATGCTGAATCAGAGACAGAACGAGTAATGACTCCTGCTTGGTCCAGAGAACTCGCAAATGCAATCATACCAAAACGCGAGCATCTTCCATAAGTTGGCTTTATTCCAACTACTCCACAATAAGCTGCTGGTTGGCGTACAGATCCACCGGTGTCGCTTCCTAACGCTCCAGCGCATAAAAATCCAGCAACCGATGCTGCAGATCCACCAGATGATCCACCAGGAACAACTTTTTCCCCATCACTTTTTCTAATCCACACATTTTCAACAGGGCCAAAATAGCTGTTTGTGTTCGCAGAACCCATAGCAAATTCATCCATATTAAGCTTACCGAGTATGGCTGCTCCACTTTTTAAAAGCAAGTCAGACACCGTAGATTCGTAAGTCGGAACGAAATTTTCCAGCATTTTTGAGCATGCTGTTGTTTTTATTCCTTTTGTACAGAATAGATCTTTGATGCCAACTGGTATACCCATGAGCGGCGAGATTAAATCATCCTTTTGCCTAGAGAAATGTTCATCTGCAGCTTTAGCAGCTTTCATTGCTATCTCTGGGGTTTTTGTTATAAATGCATTTAATTTCTCATTTTCAACCGCACTGATGTGCGCCTCCACGAGTTCAACAGCGGAAAAACTCCTTTTTTTGAGCCCGTCATGCATTTGTGTAATACTTAACTTTTTTAGTTCATTCATCAATATTTAATTTTTAGCAAGACGTTAATTATAACATGGCACGATAAAAAATCCATACATTTATAGTTACAGCTAGAAATATAGCTAAGAACCTGTACATAATTGATGCTCAGAGTGTAAAGAACGCAGATACTGCTGAAGAAAAAGGCTATGACGCTGGTAAAAAAATCTCAGGGCCATATCGCAGTTGATACTCAAGGTTTACCACATGCAATTTATGTAACAACTGCAGGAACAACTGACTGCAGCAGTGCTGTGAGAATGGTCAACAATGCAAAAGAAAACCTTTCTGGAGTTAAAAATATACTGGTTGATGCGGGCTATACAGGAGAGAATTTTGCAACTCAAATAAAAGATATTATTGGTGCAACTGTTGAAGTAATAAAGCGAAGTGAATTGCATTCCTTTGCTGTATTGCCAAAAAGATGGGTTGTTGAGAAATCTTTTGCTTGGTTAGAAAAATGTAGAAGATTGTGGAAAAATTGTGAGCGAAAACTCAATACTAGCCTACAAATGGTCGTTCTGGCTTTCACTGCTTTGCTTCTGAAAAGATTATGAACAGGCTCTTACAAAGTATACAAAAAACGTTTACAATCAACGTTCAACGTGATAAATTAAAGACGGTTTATTCCTCGGTAGCTCAGTGGTAGAGCAGTTGGCTGTTAACCAATTGGTCGCTGGTTCGAATCCGGCCCGGGGAGCTCTTCTCTGTGAAATTCTAGTGTTGATCTTATATGGGCATTAAATCAGTTGTCTTATGTATACTAGATGGTTGGGGAAATGGAATAGAAAGCAGTAAATACAATGCTATTAGCAATGCAAGTCCACCTTGCTGGCAATATATTAACTCTAATTATCCAAAATGCAGTTTGTCCGCCTGTGGAACTGATGTTGGGTTACCTGGTGGTCAAATAGGTAATTCAGAAGTTGGCCATATGAATATTGGCAGTGGTAGAGTAGTAATGCAAAGCCTTAAGCGCATTAATCAAGAAATTGGAACAATAGAAAACAATGCAAATCTACAAAGCTTTATTAGTAATCTAAAAAGTAAGAACGGAGTATGCCATCTGGTGGGATTAGTGTCATATGGCGGTGTTCATTCGCATCAAAAGCATATTTCGATTTTAGCAAATAAAATATCACAGCGCGGAATCAAAGTGGTGATACATGCATTTTTAGATGGCAGAGACACATTACCAAATTCAGGAAAAAAATGCATTCAAGAATTTATAAAGAGTATAAAGGGAAATGATATAAGAATTGCTACTGTTTCTGGGCGTTACTATGCTATGGACCGTGATAACAGGTGGGAGAGAACAATTGAAGCTTATGGGGCTATCGCATTTGCAAAGGCACCTCGTCATGATAATGCAGTATCGTTGATTGATGAAAATTATCAAAATAACATAACTGATGAGTTTGTCAGGCCCGCAGTAATAGGTGATTATCAAGGTATAAAACCAGAAGATGGAGTGCTATTGGCTAACTTTCGTGCTGATCGAATGATACAATTAGCAAGTATTTTGCTAGGTAAAACAAACTATACTGAAATAGCAAAATTCTCTTCAATTCTAAGTATGATGAAGTATAAAGAAGATCTTAAAATTCCTTATATTTTTCCTCCTATATCTTTTGCTAACACTTTAGGACAGGTAATAGCAGACAATAAATTGCAACAATTACGCATCGCCGAAACCGAAAAATATGCCCATGTGACTTTCTTTTTCAATTGTGGAAAAGAAGAACCTTTCTCTGGTGAAGAAAGAATACTCATTCCCTCACCGAAAGTTCAAACTTACGATTTGCAGCCAGAAATGTCAGCCTTTGAGCTCACAGAAAAGCTTGTAGAAAAAATTCACTCCCAAGAATTTGCACTGATAGTTGTAAATTACGCTAACCCTGATATGGTGGGACATACAGGTAATATAAAAGCAGCCGAGAAAGCTGTGCTAGCTGTAGATGATTGTCTTGCAAGAGTGCTGAGTGCTGTTAAAAAGTCAAGCAACACCGCATTAATTGTTACTGCAGACCATGGTAATGTGGAATGTATGTTCGATGAAGAAAATAATACACCTCATACAGCACACACTCTAAATAAAGTGCCATTTATTGTGTCTTGCGATAATCTAAAACTAAGAGACGGAAGATTATCTGATATCGCTCCCACTATTTTACAGCTACTCGGAATTAAGAAACCAAACGAAATGACAGGTAGTTCGTTGATTTCTTGCATTACCCTCTGTCATTCCAGCTAGGCAGCGTCATGCGCTGGCAAATAGATGTGTTTTAACTTAACCCAACTTTTAAATTTTTCGCTGTTAGTACTAATGATTCATTAAAGAAGCTGTCTATATCACCAATATTACCTATACTTTTTGTACTGATAGATTGGTCAATTCTTTTAACTAGATTGGATAAAACTTTATTAGGTCCAATTTCAACAAATTTGTTAATGCCACGGCTTGCCATATACAAAACCATTTCTCTCCATTTCACTCTGCTTATGACTTGTTTAGCAAGTAAAGCTTTTATAACTTTGGGATCACTCTCCTCTTTAGCTGTAACATTTGATATCAAAGGAACTATAGGACGGGTTATTTTAATACCCTCCAAAAATTCCAAAACTTTTTCATCAGCAGGTTTCATAAGAGATGAGTGAAAAGGTCCACTAACCTGTAACTTAACTAATCTCTTGATGTTCAAGTTCTTGAGCAAATCGGGTAATATTTCAAGACCCTCTCTAGTACCACTTATAACTATTTGCCCACCACCGTTATCATTTGCAATTTCACAAACTCTATCAATCTGGACTGATTTTAAAACATCTTCCACTTCGTTTAGCTCCGCTCCAAGCAATGCAACCATTCCCCCTTCACATTTCAAAGAAGCTTCATGCATTGCTTCGCTGCGAACTTTCAGCAGCTTGATTGCAGACTCAAGAGTCAATGCCCCTGCAGCACATAGCGCTGTATATTCACCGACTGAATGTCCACAAACATATTTAATTTCATAATTAGAAAAAAGAGATTCACCAAACACATGCTCGATAACGCGTAGTGTCGCGATTGACACTGCCATTATAGCTGGCTGAGCGTTTTCTGTAATGGTTAATTCTTCAATAGGACCATTGAAGATTAAATGAGACAGCTTTCTACCCAATATGCTATCCACTTCATTAAATACTTGTCTTGCAACGGAAAACTCACTATATAAGCTCTTTCCCATTCCTACAAACTGAGAGCCCTGACCAGGGAAAGCAAAAATCATGATAGTTATTATTTATTCCTTATTAAATATACTACTTTATTTATTTTTTGTCAATATTTTAGAATAATGATTGACTTAGTGAATTAAGTTCACTAGAATATTAACTGACTAAAAGTTTATAAGCAACAATGGCAGAAATTGATTATCATAAGGTTACTATAGTCATGACAGATGGTCAAGAGTTTGAAACTCGTTCCACTTATGGAAAGGAAGGTGATAAGATAAAACTTGATAGGGATCCTCTCACTCACCCTGCATGGACTGGAAGTTTGACAAGCGGGTCAGCAAGTAAAACTAGCAAATTAGCTAAGTTTAACGATAAATATGGAAGCATTTTCTAATTTTCCTCCTCTTTAAGTTTTAGAGAGTTTACTGAAGCATGCATAAATACAAAAATATAGGCTATGTTGCTTCTCAATCACCAAAATCGCAGGAAGTATCTAAACTATTAAAGAAACTTAATTTTATCAATATAACAGAAGAAAATAAGTCCGAAATCGATCTATTGATAGTTGTTGGCGGTGATGGCTTTATGCTACGCACCTTGCATAATTACGTTATAGAAAACAAAAACACACACGTATACGGAGTAAACACTGGCAATGTTGGGTTTTTGATGAATAAATGCTTTAGCCGCAGTGAAGATTTAATTGATCATATAGAGCACGCAACTTCAACTCAGTTAACTTTACTAAAAATGGAAGCAACAGACACAAGTGGCAAGAAATACCACTATATAGCGGTAAACGAAGTATATGTTTTTAGGAAAGCAAACCAAATAGTAGAGATGAATATTACTATTAATGATAAACTAAAAGTAGAAAAATTCAGAGGAGATGGAATAATATTGTCCACCCCTACAGGCAGCACTGCATATAACTTCTCTGCTGGTGGGCCGATCTTACCACTTAATTCAAATTTATTTGCACTGACCTCTATCAATAGCTACTACCCAAGGCATTGGAATGGAGCGTTAATTTCAAATGATAGGGTAGTACAAATTGACATTAACGACACAAAAAATCGTCCAGCGCTTGTAGTATCAGATTACAAAGAGTTTCATAATATATCACAGATAAAAATACAAAAAGACCATGAGAACACAATCACTCTGCTTTTTGACAAAGATGACTCACTCAATGAAAGGATCTTTGATAGACAATTCCTATATTAAGCTTTTCTAGAGTTATCCATAAACTGGTATTTACTATATCTTAATAACTATAGCGTAATTAACGCAACATAGTAATTAATTTTGGAGTGAATATGCTAGGATCAGCAAACACAGATAAGGGTAAAGTCACATTAACTTCTCATACACCAATAGATGAAAATGGCGGGATAACACCAGAAATCCCACCGACACCAGCACCTCGAAACACAGAACAAAAAACAGACGAAACACCACTTCCTGTACCGCCAAAAAATCGAGCTTTACAACTTGATATGCCGCAAATGCTAGGTTTAGAAAAATCACCTGGTAATGAATTAGAAGAATCTCCTTATGCAGAGTTGAATTTACCTCCTTCAGAAGGATCAGTCCACGGTGAATCAGAAAGGACTCCTTATACAGATATAGGTTTCAGTAACGAAGCTTCCAAAGAGAGTTTAGACAGTGGAATAAGCTATGGAATGAAAAGATCAGTTTCACAAGAAACGGAATTTAGTAACCCTTGGGATTCTGATAAAACTCTCGAAAACCTAAAAGAAGAGTTCAGTACACAATATAGTACAGGTGAAATGAATTCAAAAACTTCCTTAATCAATTCACAAAAGAAAGTAAACAGAATCTGGCCAAGAGCAAAGTATGCCATGCAGCAGAAGGGTTTTGTAATTTTTGGTGCAAGTGCTATTATACTCAGCACATCTGCAGCTTTAGTATATTTACAAGATAAAGCAAAATTTATTGCATTTTTTACAAACAGCCCAAAATATATCACTATACCAGTTATCGCACTTGCTGCGTTGCTTGCAATTAGTCCAATATTTTTTGCAATAAAACAGTTTAGAAATACTGAAGAACATCACATTCAAAAAGAAGATGCGAATGAAATTTTAGCTGATGTGTTGGAGCATCAGCCAAAAAATAAAGCTATAAAATCTGTAAGACTGGAATATAGCAATGGCACTCATTCAAATTTTGTACTTAATGCTTGGGAAGCTAAAAACAACTTCATTAACATTGACGAAAAAGTAGTTGGTAGAACTAATAAAATAGAATCAGTAATTAACAATAGGCCACTATTTACTGCATTACTGACCGGTGTAGTTGCTGCAAATATAGCACTTCCTTTATTGCTGTATGCGGAAGGCGGTGTTAATAATATACAAAAATTTTACCAAAACCCTTTGATTAATAACATAGGGTTATCATTACTTATAGGTTCTGGTATACTTGCATTATCAATTATATGTCTTGGCGTGCATTATTATAGAAAAACAAATTGCACTAACCTTATATATTCTCAGGAAAAGATTAACACTGAAAGCGTTAACAAGAAATTCATTGAAGAAATAAAACAAGAAAGAACAGAGGTTCTTGGAGAAAACCACAGTAAAGATGCTAAACGCAGCAGCTTAACGCTTGAGCAAGTTGTAGTCCAATCTCATAATTGTAAGGATGTTGTTTATAGTGTCGGTTAATAAAATGCACAACGTAAAACACAATGCCTTATGCTCTTTCTTCGTCATCCCAGCGCGTGACACTTTATAATGATGTCATGAAAGTAGCTGACACTAGAATGACAGCAGTCCTACGTCATACCGTCACGGTATCTCATCCGCTAACAAGCAGCGGGATGACGAGGTTATCGTCATGCCACCGTGAACCGTCATACCGTTACGGTATCTCTAGATCCCGCTAACACGTAGCGGGATGACGGTTTTCAGGGTAGTACCTTCCCCTGTCATCCCAGTGCCCAGACTACTTGGATCCAGAAAACTTAACTTTAAATAAGTGGCTGCATAATAAAGACTAGATTCCAGCGTCACGCGCTGGAATGACACCATTTTCGGTCTCTTAAATTGCTTTAGCTACAAACATTAAGAAATTTACCAAACGAAAAAAAAGGCAAAGAACTCCCGTGGTGCGAGTTTTGACTCTCTAATACTTTAATTGGCGCTGTAATAATGTGCTGACGCTTAGTTTAAGCGCGTTTTGGCTGAATGCAGAAAAAATTTAAAAGACATGCAGCCGCTATAATTTTATGTAATCCGCCAAAAAATACCCTAAGTTTTTTACTGAATTTTGTCATTGAGCCTGCAGGTCAAAAACAAGTTTTGAGTCATAAATACGCTTATTATCATAATAAGGGGCCTGGCGGAGTTTGTCAAGCAAGTTTTTTCGTTTCTACTTGGGTAACATCTTTGTGTTTTAGGCAACTGCCTTCGAAAACAGATGCCCCGGGTTATTCCAGATTCACTCACTTTCTTTCCCGTGAATTCCCTTTGAAGTCGAGTATTGAAAATTGACTGGAGAGTTGTGGATTACTTTGTATATGTCATAACAAGCCATGGCACTCTCGGCAAAACCACTTAGTATCAACTTGAGTTTGCCTGGATAAGTAGCTATATCTCCGATTGCATATATTCTATCTCTACTGGTTCTAAGTGTAGCTGGGTCGACAATTATGCGGCCATGTTCTAACTCTATACACCAACTGTTTATTGGACCAAGATTCATTGATAATCCAAAAAATGGCAGCAAAAAATCAGCGGATATTTCTTTTTCTTCCTTAGAGGCAATGTTTTTTACTATCACTGCGCTCAACTGCCCATTAACTCCTGCTAGTTCGTGTAATTGATATGGCACTACCAGTTCTATCTTTCCATCATTTTCAAGTGATTCTAATTTATTTCTAGTTTCAGGAGTGCAGCGAAATTCCTTTCTTCTATGTATCACATAAATTTTCTTTGCAACTTTAGAAAGTTCTACAGTCCAATCAGCTGCAGAATCACCCCCCCCTGCAATGACTATAGTTTTGTCCTGAAAATCAGAAATTTTATTTACACTGTAAAATACATATTGATTTTCATATTCTAATATACCACTTAAGGGTGGACGGTTAGGTTCAAACATTCCGTTACCTGCAGCAACAATAACAGCTTTACATTTTACCTCTGTACCTGTGTTAGTTATGATAGTAAAGCTTTGATCACAGTTATTCGAAATCTTTTCCACTTTTTGACTTAAATAATAAACAGGCTCAAATGGTGAAGCTTGCTCCATTAATTGCTCAATTAATTTTTGGGCAGTAATTACAGGATAACCAGGTATATCATATATTGGCTTTTCTGGGTAAAGAGCTGTGCATTGTCCTCCTGCTTGATCCAAAACATCTATTATATGACATCTCATATCAAGCATTCCCGCTTGAAAAGCAGTGAATATTCCAATAGGCCCTGCACCTATTATTACTATATCGGTTTTCATATTCAGATGGTAATCTATTCATAGATATTAGCTTTCTTCGCTAATAAGGTCAATTTACAAAGGGATGTATTTTTAAAAGATGTGGCTAGATTAGATAAGATTTCCAGCGTTATGAACCACATAGTCCAAATAAGCTCTAAAAATCAGCTAACATAGCGGGATGCTAAAAGTAGCGTGCGGACGGAATGGGATTCGAACCCATGGTACGCTCATCACGTACGTCAGTTTTCAAGACTGGTGCCTTAAACCGCTCGGCCATCCGTCCATTTCTTTTCTATCACAACATTTGATTTTAAGCAATCTATAAAAGCTTTACTTGCCCACGCAAAAGTTGCTAAACACACTACTCAATATTTCCTCAACATTAATAATTCCAATCACCGCACCAAGTTCAAATGCAGCAAGCCTCAAATCTTCAGATATCAACTCAATTGGATTATCGATATTAAAACGTTGTAAATGTTCCAGTGCTTTCTGCATGTGACTCCTATGTCTTTGCCGAGTAATCACAGGAGTGTCTCTATCATGCCCAAATTTTTCCTCTGCCTTCTTTTTTATGAGAGAGATCAACTTGTTTGTACCTATTCCCTTTAAAATAGAAATAGGTAGAAAATCTACACCGCCAATCAGTATATTTCTGTCATTAATTGCATCGTCAGCTTTGCTCAATACATAAATAGTATCGCTATTTACAACGTTGCAATTGATATTATAACGTTGTTCAAAAGGAAATAGTTCTATTCTTAGATCAGCTTCAAAAGACCTCTTTTTTGCTCGACTTATGCCTTCTAATTCTATCGGGTCTGAACTCTCACGAATTCCAGCAGTATCAGAGAGAATGATTGGGTATCCGCCAATGTCAATATGAGCTTCAAGCACGTCTCTTGTTGTGCCTGCATATTCAGAAACAATAGCAATATCACGCTTGGCTAAGAAATTAAACAGAGTTGATTTACCGACATTTGGTTCACCAGTTATTACAATATGTAAACCCTCACGCAACCTTTCGCCCCGTCTATTATCATTTAAATGCTCTTGTATCAACTGCACGAGAGATTGCACTTCATTATTAATTTTTTTCAATTCACTTTTTTCTGCCCAAATGTCCTCTGGAAAGTCTATATATGCTTCGATTTTGGATTGTATCGTTATTAATCTTTGCCTCCAATTGCTGTATAGTCTCTCCAATTCTCCTGATATCTGCTTAATCGCTTGTTTAGCTTGCATTTTCGTTTCAGCATCAATTAAGTCTGCAATCCCTTCTATTTGCGTTAAGTCAAATTTACCATTTAGAAAAGCCCTAAGTGAGAATTCTCCAGGCCTGGCCATAACAAAAATTTTTGATAATTCCTCCAAGATGATTTTTATGACTGCCTTGCTTCCATGCACTTGTAACTCTATAACGTTCTCGCCAGTGAAACTGTTTGGAGCAGGGAAATAGATGATTATTCCATTATCTATCAATTGATTGGAATCATCATATAGATCAACTAAAGTAGCAAATCTTGGTTTAATTTCTTTCTTAATATGAAAATGATTTAAAGCTTTAAGCGCGTAGTTGCCTGAAATTCTGATTACTGCAACTCCTGACTTACCCAATACGGTCGATAAAGCGAAAATAGTTTCATTTGTGTTTGTCATTATTTATATAAACTACTTAGCAATATTACACTTAAGAAACCAAAATACCTAATTTGAAAATATTCAAAATTTTTATCTATCTTGCTAGTTTATAGTAATATCATATTAATAAATACATTATATAAAAAACTGCAAAGGTCACTCAGGTGAAAATATTTATTTTGAAAACTGATAATATGATTTATAATTATCAACATAGGTTTTAAATATTTTATGCTCAAGAAATTAGCTTGGTATTGGTCTTTTGTAGAGTTAATTAAAGGGTTTGTTATTACATTAAAATATATGTTTAAGCCAAAGGTTACTTTGAGGTATCCTATGGAGAAGGGCCCTTTAAGTCCAAGGTTTCGTGGTGAGCATGCGTTGCGTAGGTATCCAAACGGTGAAGAACGATGCATAGCTTGTAAATTATGCGAAGTTGTCTGCCCTGCTCAAGCAATAGTTATTGAAGCAGAGGAAAGAGAAGACGGTAGTCGTCGCACCACGCGCTATGATATTGATATGACAAAATGCATATACTGCGGACTTTGCCAAGAGGCATGTCCAGTTGATGCAATTGTGGAGGGTCCTAACTTTGAATTTGCTACTGAAACAAGAGAGGAGCTAATGTACAATAAAGAAAAGTTATTGCGTAATGGTGAAGTTTGGGAAGACGCAATTGCACTCAGGTTAAAAAAGAATAGACCGTATTATTAACTAGGTATGTCAACAATTAAAATTTCTTACAGCAAGTATGTAATAGATCTCTTGTACAACTGTTATTTAAGTGAAAGATCAGTAGCTCACCTTTTGGTGTCATTCCAGCGCGTGACGCTGGAATCTAGAAAAAAAAGAAACATGGATCCCAGTGTCACGCACTGGGATGACAAAAGGTCTGATGAATGATAAAAGTTACCTTTTCAACCGAACAAAAAGTAAAAGAATACAGTGGTAGAGTCACTGGCTTTGATATATTACAACCGGATGCTTTGAAAGAAGCAGTTGCATTGAAAGTAAACGGTGAGTTGTATGATCTCTCACGTGAAATTGAATCTGATGCAGAGATAGAGGTGATACAACTGAGTGAAGAAGCGGGTTTAGATATAATAAGGCATGATGCTGCTCATATAATGGCGCAGGCAGTGAAAGAGCTATTTCCTAATACTCAGATTACTATTGGCCCAACAATTCAGGACGGTTTTTACTATGATTTTGCTACAGATCGTACCTTCACTACGGATGATCTTGCTGCAATAGAAAAGAAAATGAAAGAGATTGTAAAAAGTAATCACAGATTTGTTCGAGAGGTTTGGACTCGCAAGCAGGCAGTTGATTTCTTTAGTGGTATAGGCGAAAAATATAAGGTTGAAATTATATCCTCTATATCAGAGAGTGAAAACCTAACTGTTTATAGACAAGGCGATTTTGTAGACCTATGCCGTGGTCCGCACTCACCATCAACCGGCAGAGTTAAAGCGTTTAAACTTATGAAAGTAGCGGGTGCATACTGGCGAGGTGATGCAAAGGGCCCAATGTTGCAGCGAATATATGGCACAGCATGGAGAAATAAGGATGAATTAAACGCTTATCTTGAGTGTCTCAAAGAAGCAGAGAAACGTGATCACCGCAAAATTGCCAAGGATATGGATTTATTTCACATCCAAGAGGAAGCTGTCGGGCAGGTTTTTTGGCATGAACAAGGATATATTTTATATAATGTTCTTGAGTCTTACATCAGAAAGAAGCTAATAAATAATGGCTATTTTGAGGTAAAAACCCCTATTTTAGTAAGCAAGGAACTGTGGGAAAAGTCGGGACATTGGGATAAATTTCGTGAAAATATGTTTATTGTTGATGAATCTGAAAGCAAAAAGCTAGCAATAAAACCTATGAATTGCCCTTGTCATGTGCAGATTTTTAATTCTCACACCAGAAGCTATCGCGATCTACCAATACGTATGGCAGAGTTTGGCACATGCCATAGAAATGAAAGCTCAGGCTCATTGCACGGACTGATGCGAGTGCGTGGTTTTACGCAAGACGATGCACACATTTTTTGTATGGAAGAACAAGTAAATTCTGAAACTGTAAAGTTTTGTGACCTTTTAAAAGAAGTATATTCAGAGCTTGGATTCAATGAAATTTCTGTGAAATTTTCAGACCGTCCAGATATTAGAGTAGGTAATGATGAAGTGTGGGATAGAGCTGAAAAAGCGCTGCTTGAAGCCGTTAAAGAAGCGGGCTTGAGTTATAAACTTAACCCTGGTGAAGGTGCATTTTATGGTCCAAAGTTAGAGTTCGTTTTGAAAGACGCAATAGGCAGAAATTGGCAATGTGGAACATTACAAGTTGATTTCATTTTACCAGAACGTCTGGGAGCTTTTTATATAGGGGCAGATGGGCACAAACATCACCCTGTCATGTTACATAGGGCAATTCTTGGGACTTTTGAGCGTTTTATCGGAATTTTGATAGAAAATTATGCAGGAAAATTTCCAGTTTGGCTTGCTCCAACGCAACTTGCTATTCTGACCATTACAAATGAAGCTGAAGGTTACGCCACAGAAATTAGCAATATTTTAAAAGAACAAGGTGTGAGAGTCAAGACTGATTTGACCAATGAAAAAATTAGTTATAAGATACGTTTGCATAGTTCAAACAAGGTTCCTATATTGTGGATTGTAGGCAAAAATGAAGTTACAAGTAAAACTATGTCAGTAAGAAATTTAGGATCGGAAAGACAGGAGTCTTTTTCTTTGGAAAAGGCTACTGAATCGCTGTTAAAAAGTATTAATTTGAATTAAGGGAGTTAAAGTTTGCAAGTTAAAAAGAACAATAAAAACAGAATTAATGGATTCATCACAGCTAAGGAGGTACGCTTAGTTGATCATAGTGGTGAAATGGTCGGAATCGTGCCAATAGAACGAGCTTTGGAATTTGCACAGGGTGTTGGTTTAGACTTGGTGGAAATTGCACCTGATTCAACCCCTCCAGTATGTAAAATTCTGGATTATAGCAAACAAAAGTATGATATAAAAAAGAAAGCAAGTGAAGCAAAAAAGAAACAAAAAACATTAACTATAAAAGAAATTAAACTGGGTCCTAATATTGGTGATCATGACTACGAAACAAAATTGCGTCAAGCAAGAGACTTACTTGCCCACGGACATAAAATCAAAGTTACAATGAGATTTAAGGGCAGAGAGCTTATAAACACTGAAGTCGGACTGGAAAAATTAGAACGGCTAATTAGAGACACTGAAGATATTGCAAAGGTAGAATTGGCACCTAAAAGGGAAGGGAATCAATATTTTTTAGCTCTGGTTGCTAAGTAGCAAAACGGCTTAAGAAGTATAAGTAGAGTTAAACTATCGCTCTCTCTTTGATAACATGGCGAAAATGTCTTATTAATCCTTGAATCGGCCAAGCTGCAGCATCACCAAGCGCGCAAATTGTATGTCCTTCTATTTGAGTTGTAAGGTCAAGCAGCTTATCTATTTCATCAGGCTTAATATCTCCTGCCACCATCCTCTTCATAATCCTCCACATCCATCCAGTACCTTCACGGCATGGTGTGCATTGTCCACAGGACTCATGCATGTAAAAGTGTGATAACCTCTCTATTGCAGCTATTATATCAGTTGATTTATCCATCACTATTACAGCAGCAGTACCAAGCCCTGATTGTGCGGTTCTTAATGAATCAAAATCCATTTCAATAGTATCGCATATAGATTTTGGAATTAATGGCACTGAAGACCCACCAGGTATTACAGCAAGTAAATTATCCCAACCCCCTTGCACTCCACCTGCGTATTTTTCAATCAATTCACGTAGTGGAATTCCGAGCTCTTCTTCAACATTACACGGGTTGTTTACATGTCCTGAAATACAAAAAATCTTAGTACCAGTATTATTTGGTTTACCAAGAGATGCAAACCATTCTCCTCCGCGATTTAGAATATCTGGAACCATGGCTATAGTTTCAACGTTGTTTATTGTGGTTGGACAGCCAAAAAGTCCAACACCTGCGGGAAATGGAGGTTTCATGCGAGGAAAGCCCTTTTTTCCTTCAATTGATTCGAGTTGAGCTGTTTCTTCCCCACATATGTAAGCTCCTGCACCCCTATGGATAAACACATCAAGATCATAACCTGATTTGCAGGCATTTTTTCCAATTAAGTTTTCTTTATAGGCTTCCTCAAGTGCTTTTTTTAGAACTAAATATTCATTATAAAATTCACCCCTGATATAAATATACGCAACTGATGCGCTGATCGCTTTGCCGGCTAGGAGAATTCCCTCAAGTAACTTATGTGGCTCATATCGCAATATATCTCTATCTTTACATGTACCAGGTTCTGACTCATCTGCATTGACTACTAAATATGCTTTTGGGAGATTTTTGGGCATAAAGCTCCACTTAAGGCCGGTGGAAAATCCTGCACCCCCTCGACCTCTCAAACCAGATTTCTTTACTTCATCAATGATCTTTTCTGATCCTAAATCTAGTAACTCCTTTGTTTTTTGCCAGCTACCACGTTTTTTTGCACCCTTAAGTAGTGGAGTTTCTTTACCATTTAGGTTGGTGAATATTTTGTCTTGTTCTTTTAGCATGTTTTTCAAAATTTGTGAGTGAAGGAGTAACACTAAAAAAGAACTCCTCTCACGCTTACTTGTCAATTTGACAAAATTAGCGATATAGAATGCGTTTTATTAATCTTCACTCACGTAAGGATACACACCCAGTTGAGAACTTACAAGAAAAATTAAAGCAAATTTGTAGAATAAAATAGAATTGAGTCAATAAAAGATTTTTTGTTGTTACTAATTTCAACCAAGTTTTCTAATTTTTATAGCTTCCTTCAATCTTACTTTGCTTAACTTAAAATTCTGCCTATCTTCGAATTTGCCATCTACGCTTCTTCATATGCAACAAAGCCGAAGATACTTTAAACAATAAAACATAGCTTATTGAAGATACCGAAGCTATGGAGCGAGCAACTGCGCTATTTCAACTACTACCACTAATCAATAAATCTTAATAGGGGAAAAACATTATGAAAACGTCAAAACTGACATTAGTATGTGATATATATGAGTTAACAAATAAAGATGGAAAGAATATTCAAAAGCTAGCAAGAGAAATAGAGGAAGGGAAAGGTATTGCTGGAAGGTTCAGAAATGGAATATTTAAAAAATCCAGCTATAACGCAAGCACGATTCTTTTAGCGAAAATAGCTTACAAATATCAGGGTAGAGAGGAGACATTGTCACTACTACATTATGCTATAAGTCATAAGAATAATCAAGCTGTAAAAGATCTTTTGGAAGAAGCCAAAAAACAAAAACTATTAAAGGAAGTTCTGAATGAAGAAATGACCACAAAACATTCGGATGGTCGGGAAGAAACTCATACAATACTTACAGATGCTATATCACGTAGAGACAATGACATTATGAGAGTAGTGTTAAAAATCTCTGAGGAAAATGGTATTTTGAAAGATATTCTAAAAAAGAGAATAACGATAAAACATTCAAATGGCAAGGAAATGACTTATACCAATTCCCACTATACAAAGAACGGATAGACAATAATGGAAAAAAAGCCATACTAAAGTAAGTGAAGTAGCGAGGTATAAATGGCATTAAGATTAAAATTATTGGATGAAAAAGTAGTAGAATCAGCAAAAGAAATGCTGAAGAAAGTAAGGAACAATGCATATGTTTCAAAAAAACTAAATGCTGTAATTGCAGCAAAAAAGCACAGTATAGCGGCTGTAGCAAAAATATATTGCATTTCAAGAAGCGCACTAACTTCGTGGGTAAAACTCTTGAAATTTGGCAGAAAAGAAAAACTGTTTACTCCTCCACAACGGCGTAGAAAAACTAAATTAAATCAGGATCAACTACGGCAAATTGAAGAGTGGATAGAAGAAAATCCTAATATTACCATTAAAGAAATGAGAATAAGAATCCAGGAAAAGTTCGGATTAAATATCAGCAAATCTACAGTACACCGCTATATGCAAAAGATGAAATTCTCATATATTACACCCAGACCAGTTCATAATGGACAAGATAAAAGCAAACAAGAGGAATTCAAAAAAAAATCTCAATGGAGCTATTAGCAAGTATCCAGAAAAAGAGCTATTTTTCTTTGATGAATCAAGGTTTGGCACACATTCAAAGGTTGGACATGGGTGGTTTAAAAAGGGGATTAGAACACAGGTTAAAACAAAATTAGTTAGGCAAAATTTCTATCTCTATAGTGCGGTTAATCCTAGAAATGGAGAGAGTTCTAGCTTATTTGCACCAAATGTCAACACTGATTGCATGAACATATTTCTTGAGCAGATGTCGCAATATCTAGAAACACGAGAGGCTTTTCTCGTTATGGACTGTGCTAGTTGGCATAGGTCAAAAAATTTAAAGGTACCTAAAAATATCGACATTATATACCTACCTACATATTCACCTGAGCTAAATCTTGTTGAGAGGCTTTGGTTATATATAAAACAGAACATTTTGCGCAATAAAATATACGATACAATTGCTCTGCTTTAGGGTGCTTTGTGCAAATTTATTACTTCTCTTGCCAGCTTCACAATTAAACAACTCTGCAATTTCTCCTATTTGACTGACCAACAATGAGAATTGGTATGAATATCAAGATAAAGATATTAAAGAGGACGTGAAGGAGTACCTTATCAGTCGTGGTGCACATATTTAGAGAAAGCAGAAACCTCTTTTCTCCTATTTCTAGTGTAAGGTAGGAGAGTTAATAGAATCTTAGATTAAAGAGTATATATGTGTCTCAAGGTATATTAAAGAGACATGACTACTGACACAAAGTTAACAGACTACGAAGTAGGGAAAAAATTAAAACATGAGAGGGAAAAGAAAAGATATACTCAGGCAGGTCTAGGAAGTAAAGTCGGAGTATTAGAGAAGCAAATGTCCAGATATGAGCGAGGGGAAAATCCGATTTCAATCATTATATTCTGTATGATAGTAGTGGAACTAATGATTGATATGGCAAAACTACTGCCTGAATCGATGGCATCAGAGAAAGGTGAGGTAGAAAAAACATTAAATCTAGTTAGAGAATGTAAAAAATTTAGGAACCAGGAATTATGTAAGATAGCCTCTGCATTAAATAAATCTATCCAGATGGGAGAAGAAGAGGGTAGAGAAGCAGGAAAGATTAAAGTAGCAAAGAATCTACTTAAAGCGGGTATTTCTGTTGATGTCATCCTCCAAACAACAGGCTTGTCTAAAGATGAACTTAAGAAACATGATAAAACAGAGATAGTTAATTTTATAGCCTATAAAACAGGGGAAAATATGAAAGACTGGAGGCTAGCAAGAGGACGTTCTCAGGAGGATTTAGGAAATGAAGTCGGTTTAACAGGTGGTCAAATACGACGCTATGAGCAAGGAACCCATATCATGACAATAGGAAAACTACGTAACATAGCAGACGAATTATCAACGCACGCTCAAACTCTACTGCCGAAAATTAGTGAACTAATAGAAAAAGGCAATGTTGAAATTGAAAGAAGTAATGAGGATAGAGAGGGAGAAAATGGGGTACTAGATTTAGTGAGAGAGTATGAAAAAATTGATGATCAAGAAATACGTGATAAATTTTATTCATTAATTATGTCAGTATCTAAAAGAATACAGATTGATAAAGAAAAGGGTAAAAAAATAGGGGAAATAGAAGTGGCAAAGAATCTACTTGAGGTAGGTGTTCCTATCAATGTAGTACATCAGGCTACAGGATCTTAAAGCTAGTGGTATGCTTGAAAGAGCATAAGCATCAAGAGAGTAAAATAAGATAACTTATTTAGAAGAGATCTTAAATCATTAATTAAAGATTACCTTTCTCCACACTTCCGCCATTTCTCCTTAACTTGAGCTTACGGAGCTTTTCACCCTGTTTATTAAGAGTTTAATGAACTATCGAGAATAACAATAAAGAGCACGCCTAACATTATATAAACGGATGCCATAATAAAAGCCCCTTAGCTAACCACATTAAAACCATTGCCCTTCTCTGGCTTTTTTGATTGTTTCGTTTACTTCTGCCTTATTAAAAACTTGCCCAGGCTTAAAAATATCTTCAATTAACATCCAGCCTGTAAAGATATTATGTATGATAAATAGCAAGAATAAAAGCTATTGCAAGCACAATTTTTCTAAAGCATGTGATTCCTGTTGTAGATTAGCAACTTAAACGGACCATAATTCTTTAGTAGACATTTCGTCAAAACCTTTTATAGCATTCCAAAGCAAAGCCCCATTTCCGTACAACTGGAACAATTTATAAGGCGTAAAGTAGAATTTTGAGATCATATTCTACAATCTTTTACCTGCATTACTGCTCAACAAAAATATTTTAACCTTAATAATATCATCCTTAAGATCACCTTGATAAAATAGCAAGCCCGAGCCAGAGACCTGCTATTTTCTATCAGTTACTTTATATCAATTTTCTTAATATGTTTTTCCGACTTAGGTATAGTTAAATGTAATACTCCGTCTGAAAAATTAGCAGATACCTTATCTTGCTCTACATTTACTGGAAGCGGAATAGATCTATAGAAAGAGCCGTAGTACCTTTCTCGATGGTAAAACTGCTTATCTTTCAACTCATTATCACACGTTTTTTCACCCTTCACTATTAAGTTATCACCAGATATGCTAATATCTATATTTTCTTTGGAGATACCTGGTAAATCTAACGACAGGCAATAGCTTTCTTTTGTTTCATAAAAGTCGCAAGCTGGTACACCCTTTCTGTTAAGTTCCGGACCAAACCCCGTAAAGAAGCTATTGAACATGTCATCAACAGCTTTTTGCAGCCCTCTCAGGCTGAGACTATCGTTTTTATTTGAATGAACTAGATTACTCATGTTACACCTCCTTATTACTCTTATGCTTTCCTATATAGTCATTTCACTTACTAATTTCAATACTTTGTACTATAGTTAAAATACATGTATGTTATCGATAAGGTTTTCTAGATAATCGACAATTGAATACAGAATTAATACTACGCTTTTTAGTATAATTGGTTTACTCATTACAGGAATAGGACTTCTTTGTTCTCTAATACAAAAACTTGGTATAGCAGGCGATATCTATATTGAAAAAGGTAATTTTAAACTTTATTTTTCGATCACTACCTCACTTTTGATAAGTTGTATAGTAAGTCTAATCATGTTACTAATTAATAGGTTTCGTTAGAGAGCATACAAGGAACTTTAACTAAATTGAAGCAGTGTTTCTATTAACCAAACAACTGGCCTACAAAACCTTAAAGCTAGTGGCATGCTTGAAAAAACATAAACGTCAAGATAATTTCTTTAGAAAATCTCTTAAACCATTAACCTAACATTACCTCCTTTCACACTTGTGCCATTTCCGCTTAACTTGCTACTCCTGTCAGATTAACGACATTGTGATCTGCTGATTATTTCAACATCACTATCGCTAGAATGTAAAGAGTTCATTGACTGACTGAGTGATATTGGCGGTACCTCATCTAATACCAATTCTCATTGTTGGTCAGTCAAATAGGAGAAATTGCAGAGTTGTTTAATTGTGGAGCTGGCAAGAGAAGTAATAAATTTGCACAAAGCACCCTAAAGCAGAGCAATTGTATCGTATATTTTATTGCGCAAAATGTTCTGTTTTATGTATAACCAAAGCCTCTCAACAGGATTGAGTTCAGGTGAATATGGAGGTAGGTATATAATCTCAATATTTTTAGCTACCTTTAAATTTTTTGACTTATGCCAACTAGCACAGTCCATAACAAGAACAGCTTCTCTTGTCCCTAGATATTGCGACATTTGCTCAAGAAATACATTCATGCAATCAGTGTTAACATTTAGTGCAAATAAGCTAAAACTCTCTCCATTTTTAGGATTAACTGCACTGTAGAGATAAAAATTATGCCTACCTAATTTTATTTTAACCCGAGTCCTAGTGCCTTTTTTAAACCATCCATGCCCAACTTTCGAATGTGTGCCAAACCTTGATTCATCAAAGAAAAATAGCTCTTTTTCTGGATACTTGCCAATAACTTCATTGAGATTTTTTTTTGAATTCCTCTTGTTTACTTTTATCTTGTACGTTGTGTACTGGTCTTGGTGTAATATATGAAAATTTCATCTTTTGCATATGGCGGTGTACTGTAGATTTGCTGATATTTAATCCGAACTTTTCCTGGATTCTTATTCTCATTTCTTTAATGGTAATATTAGGATTTTCTTCTATACATGCTTCAATTTGCTGTAGTTGAGCCTGATTTAATTTAGTTTTTCTACGGCGTGATGGAGGAGCAAACAGTTTTTCTTCTCTGCCAAATTTCAAGAGTTTTATCCACGAAGTTAGTGCGCTTCTTGAAATTCAATATATTTTTGCTACAGCCGTTATACTATGCTTTTTTGCCGCAATTACAGCATTTAGTTTTTTTGAAACATATGCATTGTTCCTTACTTTCTTCAGCATTTCTTTTGCTGATTCTACTACTTTTTCATCCAATAATTTTGATCTTAATGCCATTTATACCTCGCTACTTCACTTACTTTAGTATGGCTTTTTTCCCATTATTGTTTATCCGTTCTTTGTATAGTGGGAATTGGTATTACTATCCTCACCTTCACAACAACCTTCTTCTATCTCAGGTAGTAGAACTTCTACCTTCACTGACAATGCCTTAGCTATTGCATATAATTTCTCAGTTAGAGTACGATTCACCCCTTGTTCATACCTTTGTATTTGCTGTTGTGATATCCCGATTTTATTTGCTAAATCCTCTTGAGTATATCTTCGTATTAACCGTACCTCTTTTATCCTTTGTCCAACTTTGTAATCCGCAGAATCAGTACGAATTTCTTCTTCTGTGTTATCATATTCGTCAGCAGATAAGCCAGTTGCTTGAGAGATAATACCAACAGAAACTTCTGCTTTAGCTAGACTCTTTGCCAATTCTACTTTGGTTGCTTTTACAGTACTCTTTTCGTTAACCTGGATAGACCTGGCTAGTAAATAAAATGCCTCGTCTAATCCATGATTTTCAATTTCTTCATGTATTCCGACAAGATTTTTCAACACTTTCATCCTATCTTTATCCCAACAACTATGTTCACTTTTAGGGAGTAGAGCTCCGATATTAACTGATAACGCTTTTGCTATGGCATAGAGTTCGTGTGGATAAATGTCATCTACCCCTTGTTCTTGTCTCAGTATTTGCTGTTTTGGTACTCCAATTTTATTTGCCAAATTCTCCTGAGTATATTTTAGCTTTAACCTCCAGTATTTTATCTTTTGCCCTATTTTGTAATTTATAGAGTCAGTGTGCTTTTTGTCATCGCTATCGTTGGAGTTGCTCATATTACTTTCTTTATATAAACAAACATATGCTTTACCATAAGGTTTTATGATAGTATATTATTTTTTATAACTTTTTTTTCATATATTCATAAGATAGCTATCTATAGTAATAACTATATGAAATTTTTGTTGTGAGCTTTTATAAGATGCCTCTCTTTCTTAATGAGATTTAATATAACCCTTCCTAAATACCGTGATAACCCACAGCTAGACAACCTTTATTCGTCCACTAGAAGGAAAAGCGGCAAGGAGCGAACCAAAAGCGATGAGAAAGGATCCAAGCCAGATTATAGACATTCCAGGTTTATAGTGCACTTTAGCTGCAATTTTGCTCTTACTCTTATCAATCTCTCCAATTACAACATAAATATCAGAAAGCAAATTGTGGTAGATACTGCTTTCAACATTTTTCTGACCTTCCGCAAGGTAAAATCTATATTCAGGAGTTACTTCACCCAATATCTTGTTATTCAGCAAATTCCTGATATCCATTGTACCTCTCACTGCATGGAAATTTTTTTCTTTTATTAGCTCAATATTTTGCAAAGTAACTTTAAATTTATTGACTGTTATGCTATCCCCTATTTTTAAGTAATTTTCTTTTTTCTCCTGCCAACCAACTGAATAAGCTATACCAAGCACTAGAATTGCCACTCCAGCATGAGCAAGCATCATTGTATAGTAGGATTTAGAAACTCTTCTTGCTAATAAAATTGATTCGCTCTTAAATAAACGAATTCTTTTACTGTATGCTTCTAAAACAAAGATTAATAATGCTATGGAGATAGTAATTGATAGCACAATTATTAGCTCCATGTGAAAGATAAACGGCAAAATAGCTGCAGCACTGCAGAATGAAAATCTATATTCACGGAATATTGGCAATAGACTATTTCCCTGCCAACGGCAGTATTGCCCGATCATGGTGAGCACTAGAATAGCCAGTGCAATAGGATTAAATAAAGAATTGTAATATGGTGCTCCAACTGAAATTAATTCACCGGTTAAATACTCAAGCACTGTAGGGTATAAAGTGCCAACGAACACGATGAAAAAGGCAGTGATGAATAATAAATTGTTCATCAGCATCATCGTAAGGCGTGAAAAGAATCTTCTGCCCTCTGTCACTTGAGTAGCAGATTTCTTTCTGGATTCCAATGTCGAGCACTGGAAAGATGTGCGATTTTTTCTCGTAAACACTACAAATATTACTAAGCTACTGACTGTAATTACACCAAGTAGAGCTAATATATATAGTCCATACCTTGAGTCATCTGCAAACGTGTGCACTGAGGTGAGTATTCCTGAGCGGACTAGAAATGTTCCAGTTACACTCAATATAAAAGTTGTAAGCGTAAGTAAAATAGCGAAATTCCTTAAAGTATTGAAATTTCGTACAACGAGCAACAAATGTGTCAGCGCCACTGCAGTTAGCCACGGCATCAAAGAAACGTTTTCCACTGGATCCCAAAACCAAAATCCACCCCACCCAAGTTCGCGATATGCCCACCAGCTACCCAAGCTGATGCCCAAAGTGAGCAGCGACCAAGAAATAAGTACCCAAGGCCTGACAATTTTAGCCCAAACATTTCCTTCAGTATTTGCAATTAATCCAGCTATAGAGAGCGAAAAAGGAACGCTAAATCCAAGGTACCCCAAATATAATATCGGTGGATGAATAGCAAGGCCTATATCTTGCAATATCGGATTAAAACCCAATCCATCTTTTTCAACGCTTGGCATTTTAGTGAAGGGGCTGGATTCAAGTAAAGTGAACAGTAAAAAACAAAAGCAAATCAAGCCTTGGGTGATCAAGGATACTTTCTTCAATTTACTGTCGTTATCAGTAAAAATACCCATCAGAAATAGGTAAAAGGTAAGCACTAATGTCCAAAGCAACATAGACCCTTCTTTATTTCCCCAAACTCCACAAATCTTATAGATCAAAGGTTTTGTTGTGTGTGAGTGGTAATATACGTTTTCGAGTGAGAAATCATTTGTAATGTGGCAGTAGATCAAAATAGCCATTGATGTTGATACACAAAAAAATATGGCAGTGGTAATAAACCGACAAGAACTAAGCGGTAAAAACAAATATGTCAAAGACAATAAGCAGGCTACCAATAGCAATATATTCCCAAGTTCAGGCATAAAAAATTATAGTTTTTATATAAACAATATTACTGATGACAAGTTAGAAGTTAAAGTGTTAATTGACGCTTGCTATTGATGCTAGCATAATGCCCCCGTAGTTAGCTGTGCTAGTAATGCTGGCATTAATTAAAAATTAAATATTAAATCTTTATACTTTTATAGATAGCGTTAATATTGAGGTAACATTGTGGGTACAACTAAGATTAGTAAATTTCCATTCAATATAAAAGGTAAAGTGGCAAAACAACATGCCGAACCAATAGTTGAAAAAAATCTCTATACTATTTTAGGATTCAAAAGTAGAGAAGATTTTGAAAATAAGACAAGTAAGCTTGTTAATAAAAAAGTTTGGCAATCATTTGTTGACTGCTTTGCAAAAGAAATAGATTATGCAGCAACTGAAAAAGTTGTAAAAAACATCGTTTGTAACATTGCAAAGAGTGATCAAGGTAATGCTTTTATCAAAACTGAACATCTGATATTAAATGAAAAGCAAGATAATAAAAAGAGAGAAAAAGCGATTAGAAAAACTATTAGTATTTTGAGAAAAATCAATCCAGAAAAAGCCTTTAATGAACTTTCAGTAATAAAAAAACAAGCTGAAGATTTTTTACAAACCGATTTTTATAAAGCTCAGAGTAAACCACTTCAAGGATTTGCTCCATCTGGTGGACAGCTCTTTGCGGAAGTTCTAAAATATATAGAAACACTAGAAAAATTAGCTGAAGTTAAAAAGGAAGAGCTAGTTAAAGATTTCTTGTTAAATCATGTTAGTTCATTGAATAAAAAGTATCCTAAATCACAAGGCAAAAGGGAAGATGCTATAACAATACTATCAAGTAATGAGTTGAAAAATTTTTACAATAAAGGTGTAGAAGAAGGAATATTACAACCAATGGTATCTTACAAAGAATGCAGAAACCTGTATGACAAAATGAACCAAATGAAAAATGAATCCAAAAGTATAATTAAAAGAGAAGAACGGGAAGAAAATTTGAAGAAAATAGATAAGTCGATAGTCAGCGCAATTAATGACATAAAAAAACATAGAGAAGCAATCCTTAACTGTAAAGACTTTCAAAGTTCTTATATAAAAGAGAAAAAAGAACATCCATTTAGAGGCAACGCATGTCAAAAAATGATTGATATATATCAAGAGAGAATTGCTGGATATCAGGAGAAAATTTGTCAAAACTTAAGCCAAATAAAAGCGATATTAAAAAGTGCGCCGCAAGAAATGTATGATGTGGAAGAATTAGAGGAAATAATCGATGGTATGCATGAAGCAAAGCAGTGTGATGAAAATTTTGACTCAGCTTTGATTTGTTTATCGAACATACAGAATGAGCTAGATATTCAACTGGAAAATCCTTCAACAGAGCTAAGAGTTTTTCATATTAACGTTAAAACTGAAGTAACTCGGTTATAAGAGCCAAATTTTTGGGACAATTTTAATTCAAGACAGCTCTTAGTCTGTGTTTTAATTTGGTTGTGTTTTGTTAAAAAAACTTTAGATTTATTGCATAATCGATACTCAAATATAATGACTCAAACTTGGAATTTGTTGCAAACAGGGCAAAAGGAAGGCTATAAAATTGCGTATACTAATGCTCGTATTATCGACCCGGAAACTAAACTTGATATAAAAGGTTCATTATTGACTGAAGGGGATAAAATTATTGACTTTGGTGAATCATTATTTTCAACAAGTGGGGTCGATGAAACAATAGACTGTAAAGGGCTTGTTCTAATGCCAGGCCTTATTGACATTCACGTACATTTTCGTGAACCAGGCCAAGAACATAAAGAAACTATATATACAGGCAGCAAATCTGCAGCTGCGGGAGGCGTTACAACTGTAGTTTGTCAGCCGAACACTGTTCCAGCAATTGATAGCGTTGTTTTGGCTAAATATTTGAAATATAGAGCACTTGAAACTTCGCATGTAAACGTTGAATTTTACGCTAAAATC
Source organism: Wolbachia endosymbiont (group A) of Sicus ferrugineus (assembly GCF_947251515.1). Classification (NCBI taxonomy): domain Bacteria; kingdom Pseudomonadati; phylum Pseudomonadota; class Alphaproteobacteria; order Rickettsiales; family Anaplasmataceae; genus Wolbachia; species Wolbachia endosymbiont (group A) of Sicus ferrugineus. The sequence goes on along the minus strand of NZ_OX366370.1, from coordinate 823,515 downwards.
ACCACTTCGGAAGAAAAGTTGACTGAAATGGCACTTTTAAAGGAAGCAGGTGCGGTTGGGTTCACTGATGATGGCATGCCAGTTATGAACCCAATGATTATGAGACAAGCGCTGCTTTATTCAAGTATGCTGGGTGTTCCTATTGCTCAACATGCAGAAGATTTAAATTTATCAGCAGGTGGTGCAATCAACGAAGGTAAAATTTCTGAAGAATTGGGAGTCAAGGGAATCTTGAGTGCGTCAGAATCGGTTATAGTAAGTCGCGATATACTGCTCATGAAAGATATGGAAAATGTGCACTACCATATTTTACATATCTCTTCAAAAGATTCACTTGATGCTATTAAATGTGCAAAAGATTTGGGATTAAATGTTACGTGCGAAGTAACCCCTCATCACTTCACTTTGACTGAAAATATAGTAAAACAACATGGAGCAATTGCAAAAATGAACCCGCCGCTTCGCACTGAAGAAGATCGTTTAGCTATGATTGAAGGTTTAAAGACAGGTGTGATTGATTGCATTGCAACTGATCACGCTCCGCATGATCGTAATTCTAAAGATCTTCCACTTGAAAATGCTGCATTTGGTATTGTTGGCCTTGAAACAATGCTGCCCCTTTCACTTGAACTTTACCACAGTGGGCAAATGGGTCTATTTGATGTGCTTGCAAAATTGACATATAAGCCTGCAGATATAATACACGTATCACGTGGTCGTATACAAAAAAACCTTGCTGCAGACTTAATTTTAGTTGACCTCAATCATGAATGGGAAATTAAAACTGACAACTTTGCTGGTAAATCAAAGAATTCCCCTTTCGATGGGCGCAAAGTAAAAGGGCACGTGGTACGTACTGTTGTGTCTGGCAAAACTATATACTCACAGAAAATTTAGTTATCATACCTTATCTATTCCAATTTGTTATCACCAGAATGGGCTAAGTGCACCTAAATTTAAATTAAGAAATATTAGCCAATTCCACTGTTTCCGAATGAATGCATCCTCTTACTTTTTCAACTATAGGCTGTATAATATAGTTATTTACTTTCTTAGCTGTAAACTTTATACATTCCCCTGCAATACCTGCTAAAAGTGGTGTACTAATTCCTACTATTATACCTATTCCAGTTGCTGACAACCCACCAAGGGAAACAGTATTCACAGATGCAGCAAGACCAACTCCAATTGCTATGCCAGAAATATATGATAAGTTCCATAACTCAAGTAGCTCTTCGTGGCCTGCCTGATATAACGTATAAAGTGACCAAAAAATTAATGTAGAGGATAATGCTGCAGAAGCGATAATGGCACTGCCTAAAACAATGGGCAAAAAAGCTGTAAAACCTAGCGCAGAACCAATAAGACCTGTAATATACCCTATTGTACCACCTGCTACTAATGTTGCTCCCGCAACCAATGTTATTATCTCAAGTGTTTCTATACTCATGATTCTCCTTGGAATGTTTCATAATAAAGTATAGCCTATTTTCTCATTATTTGTTAAGTTATTTTGTCTATCAATCTGATTCCAAAACAGCAAAATTGTTGTATAATGTTACTTTGAAGTTTTATTTTCAATGCACAAGTTTGCAATACTCTTTTCTATACTGTTTGCAATAGTTGCTTACTATTTAAACAGTGAGATTATATTTGAAATAGCAAAGCTGTTTAGTGACATATTTGTTAGTTTGTTGAAATTAATAAGTTTACCTTTAGTTTTTCTATCAATAGTTTCCACAATTTTAGGACTTAAAGACTCAATCGAAATTAAAACCTTAGTTAAGAAAACACTATTTTATACGCTGCTTACAACTATTATAGCTGCGTTTGTTGCATTATTGTTTTACCTGCTAATAGACCCAGTGAAAAAAAATTTCATATGTAACACGATAGGAAGTTTGGATAATAACAATTACAGTTACTTTTCATACTTAAAATCACTCATTCCTTCGAATTTTGTGCAAGTTTTTCTTGAAAATAACGTTATTGGTAGCATATTGATCGCTTTTTTGATGGGTGGAGCTATTGTTTCACTTTCAAAAGAAAAGCAGGACATATTACATCAAATATTCTCTGCACTTTTCGATACGTTACTTAAAATTGCTCAGGGGTTACTAAAGCTTGTTCCACTTGCTGTGTGGTCTTTTATTACATGTTTTTTGCACGAATTAAAAGGTGGTAGCGAGTTCTACAGTCTTTTATGGTATTTTGTTTGCATAATGTCTGCAAATTTTGTGCAGGCATTTCTGATTTTACCGCTACTTATGTGGTATAAAGGCATATCACCAATTCAAACGCTGAAAGGGGTTATGCCGGCACTCACACTTGCGTTTTTTTCTAAATCATCCAGTGCAACATTGCCAACAACTATAGACTGTGTGCAAAATAAGCTAAAGGTGCCAAAGAAATTATCGTCCTTTATTTTACCAATATGCACAACAATTAATATGAATGCGTGTGCTGCATTTATACTAATCACTGTAATGTTTGTTGCAGAGATGAATGGATGCGCATTTTCCTTAAGCGAAATGTTTATATGGATTTTTTTAGCAACTAGTGCAGCAATTGGTAACGCTGGAGTGCCGATGGGGTGCTATTTTATGGCAACCAGTTATCTCATGTCGATGAATGTTCCTCTGCATATTATGGGACTGATTTTGCCTATTTATACAATCATCGATATGTTTGAAACTGCAATAAACGTGTGGTCTGATATTTGTATCACTCGGATAATTAATAAAGAATGTAATAGTGAAACTTAAAAAATGATATTAGACGAAAACAACCTAATAATAAAAGAATTTAAAGAAGCAGAAGCAATTTTGCATGGGCATTTTGTTTTATCATCCGGACTGCATAGTGACACATACATACAGTGTGCGAAGATTTTTGAAAATCCAAGCAGAGCCATGAAAGTTTGTGCATTATTAGCAGATAAAATAAAAAAAGAATTAAATAGCTCCATAGATTTAATATTATCTCCTGCAATTGGCGGAATAGTTGTAGGTTATGAGATTGGCAGGCAGCTTGGAATAAAGACAATGTTTTGCGAGCGCGTTAATGGCAAGTTTGAATTACGCCGTGGATTTAAGATCAAAAAGGGTGAGAAAATATTACTTATCGAGGATGTGATAACCACAGGCAAATCTTCACTTGAAGCAGTGAAATGTGCAGAAGGGGAGGGAGGTAAAGTCATTGCTGAAGCTTCTCTAATAAAGAGGAATAGTGAAACGAAACTGCCTTTTCCTGTCATATCTTTGATTGAACTGAACATCAAAAACTACAGCGAGGAAGAACTTCCAAGTGAATTAAAACAACTACCCATAACAAAACCTGGGAGTAGAGAATATTTAACAAAGTAATCCTATAATATCTTGGAAACACAGCACTTATACACAGCTTTAGTTATTTACTCCAAGTGTATTTTATGTATACTTATTACTAAATTAATTTTGAAATGATAGAAAATGAACGAATTTAAATCGATCCGTAATATAGCAATAATCGCACACGTTGACCACGGTAAAACTACTTTACTTGATAACATGTTAAAACAAAGTGGCACGTTTCGTGAGAATCAAGAAGTTCAAGAACGAGTGATGGATAGTGGTGATCAAGAACGTGAACGTGGGATTACAATACTTGCAAAATGCACGTCAATAATGTGGGGCGATGAAAAGATCAATATTATTGATACGCCAGGGCACGCGGACTTTGGTGGAGAAGTAGAAAGGGTATTGTGCATGGCAGATGGCGTGTTGCTGCTGGTTGACGCTGCAGAAGGTCCCATGCCACAAACTAAATTTGTGTTGTCAAAAGCACTAAAAGCAAATTTGAAGCCAATTGTGATAATCAATAAGGTCGACCGACCAGACAGCAGAATTGATGAAGTATTAAATGAAATATATGAGTTATTTTTTAACCTTGATGCAACCAACGAGCAGCTAGATTTTCCAGTGTTGTATGCTTCAGGTAGAAATGGTTGGTGTGCTAAGGAGCTTTCTGATGAAAGAAAAGATTTAAGCCCATTATTTTCAACGGTTATATATTATATAAAACCTTCTGTTTATGATCAAAATGCCCCTTTTGCTATGTTGGTCACTCTACTTGAGTCTGATAAGTTTCTTGGCAGAATATTGACAGGAAAGGTTTATCAGGGCGTTGCAAAAGTCAATTCAGATCTTAAGGTACTTGATCTGGACGGTAAAGTAATTGAACGAGGGAGATTAACTAAGTTACTCTCATTTTCTGGCTTGAAACGTATTCCGGTAGAGCAAGCTGTAGCAGGTGACATAATTGCCATTGCAGGACTTGAGAAAGCTTCAGTTTCAGACACTATAGCAGCACCAGGAGTTACAACTGCAGTCAGCTCAACTCCAGTTGATCCGCCAACAATGGCAATTACTATAAGCGTTAATGACTCACCTTTTGCTGGGCAAGAGGGAACAAAACTTACCTCAACTGTTATAAAAGATCGTTTATATGCAGAAGCAGAAACAAACGTTGCAATTACTGTAACTTTGGCACCAAGTGGCGAAGCATTTGAAGTGGGTGGACGTGGTGAGTTGCAGCTTGGAGTGCTGATTGAAAATATGAGAAGAGAAGGTTTTGAGCTTTCTGTTTCACGCCCTCGAGTGCTATTCAAAGAGGAGGATGGCAAAAAACTTGAACCTATAGAGGAAGTAGTAATTGATGTAGATGATGAATATAGTGGAATCATCATGGAAAAACTCAGCTTTCGAAAAGGTGAAGTGACTGACATGAGACCTTCTGGCAATGGCAGGACAAGATTAACGTTTTTAGTGCCATCAAGAGGATTAATTGGTTATCAAGGAGAGTTTTTAACTGATTCTCGGGGCACAGGCATAATTAACCGTTTATTTCATAGTTATGCTCCACATAAAGGTCCAATTTCTGGAAGGCGCAATGGAGTTTTAATTTCTACAGATAAGGGTGAGGCTGTGGCGTATGCAATTTTCAATTTGCAAGACAGGGGAATTATGTTTATCAAGCCACAGGATAAGGTATATTGTGGCATGGTTGTCGGCCAGCATAGCCGTGACAATGATTTGGAGATAAACGTGCTAAAAGGTAAGCAATTAACAAACGTAAGAGCTTCAGGTAGTGATGAAGCCATAAAACTCACTCCTCCAAAGATAATGACACTGGAGGATATGATAGCGTATATAGATGATGATGAATTGGTGGAAGTAACTCCAAAATCTATACGTTTACGCAAAAAATTCCTTGATCCAAATGAACGTAAGCGTGCAGGAAGGGCAAAGAATAAGGAGTAGAGGTTTCTTTTTGCAGGTAATTTTCGTAACAGATTCCAGTTCGTACTGTACGAACATTTGCTTTTGTTAAGCACAACAAATGGGTCAGCGCATGACGCACAATTGTACAAACATTGTAGCCGTTATTCAAGTAGCCCGCAGAAACGAAAAACTTGCTTGACACATTTTGCCAGCCCCCTTATCATAAAACTGAAGGTATTCATTTATCTTCATCTGTGCAGATTAAACAGCAAGAAAACAACGTAGTTGGCGTCTTATTTTTAATTTTTTGCACTATGTGCACCTTATGTCTTCACAACATTTCTGGGTTTTTACCTATATAAGCTGAAACGCGCTTATAAGTCGTTTAAGACAGTATAGTACGCCAATTTGCAGGATTAGAGAGTGACAACTAGCTAACACGGGATTTCTTTTGCCTTTTTTTCTGCTTAGTAAATTTCTTAAACATTTATGACTAAAGGTTAGTTGCATTAAAAAGCAGCTGAGTCGCGGTTATTAAACGTTTAAAACATAAAAAAACGCCAATACTGAAAATAGACAATGACCAGGGCTTCTTTTGCCTTTTTTTTCGTTTGCTTAAATATTTTCTTAAATTTTATAGCTAAACTGGATCCCAGTGTCTGGGCACTGGGATGATAGGGAGAGGATGCTGGGGTGGCAGCTCACTAAAATACACACATGAACTTTCTAAAATTCATTAAGTTATGCTTTCAAACGGTAGTGCCGGGGTGTGAGTATAATGATTATCAGTATATAAAAGTCATAGCAGACAGACTTGAAGCGGCAAACGTTGGCAAAATGAGGCGAATAATATTCAATATGCCTCCGCGTTCAATGAAGTCCATGTGCATAAGCGTTGCGTGGCCCGCGTGGATACTGGGAAATCAGCCAACTGCAAGAATAATAGTTGCAAGTTACTCTCGGCTGCTCAGCGAAAAACACTCGCTCGATACAAGGTGTATAATACAATCTAGTTGGTATAGAAAGCTATTTCCAGAAGTAGAACTATCCAAAGATCAGAATACCAAATACAAATTCCAAACATTGCAGAGAGGATTTAGAATCGCAACGTCCGTTGGAGGAACATTAACCGGTGAAGGTGGAGATTTCATCATCGTGGATGATCCACTGAGTCCCGCTCAAGCTTTGAGTGAAACGTTTAGAAAGCGTGTTACAAACTGGTTCGATCAGACTTTAGTAACCAGGCTTAACGACAGAAAAAAAGGAGTAATCGTTCTTGTGATGAATAGGCTACATCAGGAAGATTTGACCGGGCACCTTCTCTCCAAACCAAAAAACATATGGCACCATGTTTGTTTGCCAATAATAGCTAAAAATAAGGAGATTACTTATTCAATCAAAAAGCCAGCGCCTCCTGTTCCTGTCGTCCAAGTAACTGCAACCAGGCGGTTGTATAATACAACAGCATTATGCGCTGCACCTGCAATAATATTATTTTCAAGAGAAGAAGATCAGTTGTTATATCCCCTAGATGGAGGAAAAGAAGAAATTGAGATGATAAAGGTTGAACTTGGGAGCTATGCTTTTTCTGTCTTATACCAATTCTCATTGTTGGTCAGTCAAATAGGAGAAATTGCAGAGTTGTTTAATTGTGGAGCTGGCAAGAGAAGTAATAAATTTGCACAAAGCACCCTAAAGCAGAGCAATTGTATCGTATATTTTATTGCGCAAAATGTTCTGTTTTATGTATAACCAAAGCCTCTCAACAGGATTGAGTTCAGGTGAATATGGAGGTAGGTATATAATCTCAATATTTTTAGCTACCTTTAAATTTTTTGACTTATGCCAACTAGCACAGTCCATAACAAGAACAGCTTCTCTTGTCCCTAGATATTGCGACATTTGCTCAAGAAATACATTCATGCAATCAGTGTTAACATTTAGTGCAAATAAGCTAAAACTCTCTCCATTTTTAGGATTAACTGCACTGTAGAGATAAAAATTATGCCTACCTAATTTTATTTTAACCCGAGTCCTAGTGCCTTTTTTAAACCATCCATGCCCAACTTTCGAATGTGTGCCAAACCTTGATTCATCAAAGAAAAATAGCTCTTTTTCTGGATACTTGCCAATAACTTCATTGAGATTTTTTTTTGAATTCCTCTTGTTTACTTTTATCTTGTACGTTGTGTACTGGTCTTGGTGTAATATATGAAAATTTCATCTTTTGCATATGGCGGTGTACTGTAGATTTGCTGATATTTAATCCGAACTTTTCCTGGATTCTTATTCTCATTTCTTTAATGGTAATATTAGGATTTTCTTCTATACATGCTTCAATTTGCTGTAGTTGAGCCTGATTTAATTTAGTTTTTCTACGGCGTGATGGAGGAGCAAACAGTTTTTCTTCTCTGCCAAATTTCAAGAGTTTTATCCACGAAGTTAGTGCGCTTCTTGAAATTCAATATATTTTTGCTACAGCCGTTATACTATGCTTTTTTGCCGCAATTACAGCATTTAGTTTTTTTGAAACATATGCATTGTTCCTTACTTTCTTCAGCATTTCTTTTGCTGATTCTACTACTTTTTCATCCAATAATTTTGATCTTAATGCCATTTATACCTCGCTACTTCACTTACTTTAGTATGGCTTTTTTTCCATTATTGTCTATCCGTTCTTTGTATAGTGGGAATTGGTATCAGTATAGCCCGAACTAATACTTTTACACGGAGAAAAATCTTTTTGGTTTCAACACCAACAGTTCATGGAATCAGCAGAATAGAGAAGGAATTTGAGAGTTCAGACAAACGTTACTTTTTTGTACCTTATCCACATTGTGATCACTATCAGGTGCTGAAATGGCCACAGATAAAGTGGGAAGATAAAGAACCCTCAACAGCCCACTACGTTTGCATAGAGTGTAGGGGAGAAATAAAAAATCATCAGAAAACAGAGATGCTAGCTAGAGGTGAATGGAGGCCTACTAATCCAATAAAAGGTGAAAAAAAAGGGTTTCATTTATCGAGCTTGTATAGCCCAGTTGGCTGGTATAGTTGGAAACAAGCAGTGGAAGATTATCTTCATGCAAAGGAAAATGAGCAATTACTGAAAGTTTGGATAAATACAACACTCGGAGAAACCTGGGTAGACAAAGGAGAAGTACCAGACTGGAAGCAACTATTTGAGCGTCGAGAAAATTTTCCGATAGGTACGGTGCCAAAAGGTGGAAAAATAGTGTTAACGGCAGGGGTTGATGTGCAAAAAGATCGGTTAGAAGTAGAAGTAGTAGCATGGGGAAAAAACCGAGAAAGTTGGTCAATAGACTACCAGGTATTTGAAGGAGATCCGGGAGGAGAAGAAGTATGGGGAAAACTTTCGGAATTATTAAATCATCATTTTATCGGTGAAAATGGGCTTGAATACATGATAAGCATGATGGCGGTAGATGCTGGGTATGCAACACAAGAAGTATACAACTGGGTAAGAGGTCACCAAGGGTCAGGGAGAGTAATGGCAGTAAAAGGGGCAAACAAAGCGCTAGTGCCACTGAGCAGCCCAAGTAGAGTTGATGTCACAGTTAGTGGACAAAAGCTAAAGAGAGGAATGAAGCTGTGGCCAGTTGGAGTATCGATATTAAAGTCCGAGCTTTTTCAGCTACTTAATGTTTTAACAGAAGGGGCGCCGGGGTATTGTCATTTTCCCGAATATCCACCTGAATATTTTAAGCAACTTACTGCAGAACAACTAATTACCAAGGTAGTAAAAGGGTATACCAAGCAAGAGTGGCAAAAGATAAGAGACCGAAATGAAGTACTAGATTGCAGAGTTTACGCAAGAGCTGCGTCTATTGCCCTGGGGATTGATCGTTGGCCAGAAAGTAAATGGGAAAGTTTAACAGGTAAAAAAGCTAAAATGTCAAAAAGAGTGAGAAAGAGCAAGTGGCTAAGCGAGAAAAATGTATAGTTTAGCACAAGTAGAAGAAGCGATAAGGAAGCTACAGAGGGGGGAAAGGGTTGTCTCAATTGCATATGGTGACCATGTGGTTCGGTACGGAGAAGTACAGATAAAAGATCTATTGGACTTAAGACAACGAATTAAATCTGAATTGAAAATCGCAGGTGTGAAGCCGAAGAGAAAGATTGTTATTTCAACGAATAAAGGGATCATATAATGATAAAAATCGTTGAAAGGAACACTATGACAAAAATTATAGGAAAAGGATATACAGAATTTTTAGAGCAGTTGAAAGAACATATTGCTACTAGTCGTTATAAGGCAGCAAGAACAGTAAATAAGGAACTGCTACTGCTTTATCATTATATTGGAACGCGGATTCTAGAAAAACAAAAGAGTCAGGGTTGGGGATCTAAAGTAATTGAGCAGTTAAGTAGAGACTTAAAGGCTGAATTCCCTGAAATGAAAGGATTTGGTATTGCTAACTTGCATAATATGAGGCGTTTTGCGGAGATTTATCCTAATCCTGAATTTCTCCAGCAAGTTGCTGGAATATTACCATGGTATCATCATGTCGTTTTAATGGAGCGAGTAAAAGATCACGAAGCAAGGCTATTTTATATAAGAAATGCTTCAGAGTATGGTTGGTCACGTGCTATAATGATACATCAAATAGAACTTGGCCTTCATAAACGGCAAGGTAAAGCAATTACAAATTTTAAAGAAAAACTGCCTTATCCAACATCAGATCTAGCAAATCAAACTCTTAAGGATCCATATATTTTTGATTTTTTAAGTATAGGCAAAGACGCTCATGAAAGAGAAATAGAAAAAGGGTTAGTGGCACATATTGAGAAATTCCTACTGGAACTCGGCGCTGGTTTTTCTTTTGTTGGGCGCCAATACCATTTAACAGTTAGACAAAAGGATTACTACTTAGATCTCCTATTTTATCACTTAAAGCTTAGGTGTTTTGTAGTAATAGAAATTAAAGCAGTTGAGTTTGAACCAGAACATTCTGGAAAGATGAATTTTTACTTATCAATGGTTGATGACTTGATAAAACACTCAACAGATAACCCTTCAATAGGATTAATTTTATGCAAATCTAAAGATAATGTACTTGCTGAATATGCACTCCGAGACATGACCAAACCAATAGGTCTTGCAGAATATCAAATCACTGAAAATCTACCAGAAAACATCAAAACAGCTTTGCCAACAATAGAAGAGTTAGAAGCTGAGTTATCTAAAGTTTCAGACAAGGAAAAGTAATGTTATTGAAATCATTTAAACAATTATTCCGCAAACCACCAAAGCCTAAAGGTTCAGCATGGGATGCGTCAGGCTCAGGAAGGAGATTATTGCACTTTCAACCAGAAGTAGGAAGCATAAATAGCTTACTCTCTCACAGCCTTGAGCACTTACGTAGCCGCTCTCGAGATATGGTAAGAAAGAACTCCTATGCAGCAAACATCATCGATACGATAGTGAGTAATTGCGTTGGAACAGGAATAAAACCGCAATCAAAAGCGAAAGATGCAGAGTTTCGGAAAAAAGTGCAAGAATTATGGCTGAGATGGACAGATAAACCAACAGGACCAGAGCCTGCGATGATAATGTTTTTCATTTTTACCTCATATGAACCACCTAACGCTAGGCTTACCATAATATGAGATATAATGCAACAGTTTTTTTATTTAGAAATAGACTACTGCGGTGATTGCTGTGCTGCTACAAAACGCTCATATTCTACTTTTGCCATTTTAGTACTGGGTTTAAACGCTTCATATGTAATACGACCAGCTGCAAGTGCTGCTACTGTAACTATAGCTGCTGCGCCTATCATACGTGGTGCATCGGGTGTAATATTACCAGTTGTGAAAAGTGTTATTGCTGCTACAGCACCCAGTAACAGTGTTGAATAACGAACAAAGAGATCTTTATTGTATGCTTGTTTTAACTTCATTAAGTACCCAGTTTCACGAGGACGGTCTTGTGTGAAACCCCAATCAACACGGCTTTGCCAAGCTTGCCTTTCATACACATAATGGTCTATTGGAGTTGCACCATTGTTATCCTCTAACCAAGGATCTGCGCCAAGTTCTATTAAGGCTAATATTGTTTTCTCTGAACCTAGATGGGCAGCTATATGTAATGGAGTCTGTCCAAGATTATCTATTATATCGATTTTTGCTCCTTTTGCTGCCAAAAGCTTTATTGTATCTACTTGGAATCTTATAGCAGCTCTATGTAGAGGAGTAACTCCTTGTGCATTTTTGATATCAGTATTTGCACTGTTTTCCGTCAGAAATTCTATTTCTTCTATATTGCCATTATGGGCAGCATTATGCAAAAGAGTATCGCCATCTTCATCTTGAAAATCAATGTTAGAACCATTTTTGATCAATAGCTCTGCTATACCTCTACTGCCGATCGCATAACCTAAAGGTGTAGACCCATGTTGACTTACTGCATTAACATCTGCTTTTCTCTCTATGAGGAATTTTATTATCTCTACATACTTTTCGTAATCGGGAATATTACCCTGTTGAAGAGCAACACGAGCTTTTTTGATGGCAATGTGTAGAGAAGTTTCTTCACGTACCTCAGTTTTTGCATTGATATTTGCTCCATTGTCCAATAAGAACTTGGCCATGTCTTTATTACCAACTTCAACAGCAACACATAAAATTCCACATCCACAATTTATGTCAACACCTTTTCCTAGTAGATATTTGAGCATATCTTTGTCATCTCTTTTTACTGCATAATGCAAAGGTGTATACTTATACTTATTAAGTAAATTGACAGCTGCACCTCTGTCTTTTAGGTGCTTCACGATTCTCTCATAGCCATTTTCAGCAGCAATGTGCAGCATTGTTCCTAGATGATAGCTATCAAATTGACAATCCAATGAAAAATTATTACCCTCCCATAATTGATATTCTTTCTCATATAGTTTATATTCATACTTGCAAGTATCCCATTGTGAGTACAGCTCATCCATTTTCCTTTCAAACTCTTGTTTTATTTTTTCAACTATATTACTCGAGTCTAAATTCTGGTCATTATTTAATGTTTCTAATATTTCATGTAGCAGACCCATATTATTCCCCCCTTAAATCTTGTGACTAAATAATATATTATGACTATCCTGTAGAAGAGAGTCAATTAAAAAGCATTTGAGGCAAAACTTTCTACAAATTAAATTATGTAAAAAAATGTTTGCACATTATGTAATTGTTCAATATAAATGGCATTAATTGTCAAGATAAGGTGTTTTATGCAAGCTGCAGAGCAAAAAACAGAACAGCAAATATTATCAAAAGAACTAAGAGAGGATAAAAGGCTACAGTTAACAAATATAACTGAAGAGCAAAAAGCTGCAGCAATAAAGCAACTTGAAGCACGAGGAATCATCATCCGCAAGGGAGTTTAAACGCCAACTGCCTAACTGAAGAGCAGAGCTACCAAACAACTTAAAACACACAGCATTAAAGGGAAAGGGGGAAAGAATGCAAAATCCATTTACAAATCCAGCATTTAGTATGACGGAATTAACTAAAGCAATAAATATATTGCCGATAAATTATGGTCGCGTCGAAAATTTAAATTTATTTCCAAGTAGATCGGTAAGATTTCGACATATTAAGATAGAAGAGCAAAACGGAGTATTGAGTTTATTACCAACGCAAGTTCCGAGAGCACCAGCAACAGTGGGAAAACGAGGAAAACAAAAAATAATACCAATTCCCACTATACAAAGAACGGATAAACAATAATGGGAAAAAAGCCATACTAAAGTAAGTGAAGTAGCGAGGTATAAATGGCATTAAGATCAAAATTATTGGATGAAAAAGTAGTAGAATCAGCAAAAGAAATGCTGAAGAAAGTAAGGAACAATGCATATGTTTCAAAAAAACTAAATGCTGTAATTGCGGCAAAAAAGCATAGTATAACGGCTGTAGCAAAAATATATTGAATTTCAAGAAGCGCACTAACTTCGTGGATAAAACTCTTGAAATTTGGCAGAGAAGAAAAACTGTTTGCTCCTCCATCACGCCGTAGAAAAACTAAATTAAATCAGGCTCAACTACAGCAAATTGAAGCATGTATAGAAGAAAATCCTAATATTACCATTAAAGAAATGAGAATAAGAATCCAGGAAAAGTTCGGATTAAATATCAGCAAATCTACAGTACACCGCCATATGCAAAAGATGAAATTTTCATATATTACACCAAGACCAGTACACAACGTACAAGATAAAAGTAAACAAGAGGAATTCAAAAAAAAATCTCAATGAAGTTATTGGCAAGTATCCAGAAAAAGAGCTATTTTTCTTTGATGAATCAAGGTTTGGCACACATTCGAAAGTTGGGCATGGATGGTTTAAAAAAGGCACTAGGACTCGGGTTAAAATAAAATTAGGTAGGCATAATTTTTATCTCTACAGTGCAGTTAATCCTAAAAATGGAGAGAGTTTTAGCTTATTTGCACTAAATGTTAACACTGATTGCATGAATGTATTTCTTGAGCAAATGTCGCAATATCTAGGGACAAGAGAAGCTGTTCTTGTTATGGACTGTGCTAGTTGGCATAAGTCAAAAAATTTAAAGGTAGCTAAAAATATTGAGATTATATACCTACCTCCATATTCACCTGAACTCAATCCTGTTGAGAGGCTTTGGTTATACATAAAACAGAACATTTTGCGCAATAAAATATACGATACAATTGCTCTGCTTTAGGGTGCTTTGTGCAAATTTATTACTTCTCTTGCCAGCTCCACAATTAAACAACTCTGCAATTTCTCCTATTTGACTGACCAACAATGAGAATTGGTATAAGACAGAAAAAGAACTATCAAGTTTAATAAGAGAATATCAAAAGATTAAGGGCCAAGCAGCACGGGATAGATTCAATGTGTTAGCCGAATCTTTTTGCGAAGGCATTAAGGTTACCAAAGAAAAGGTTAACAAAGCAGAGAGGATCCAAGTTGCTAATAATCTACTTATATTGGGCGTTTCTATCGATGTTATCTCCCAAATAACTGGTTTATCAACTGATGAAATTGCATGACTCCAATCACAGAATAAACTAGTGAATTTTTTAAAAAGTATATAAAATTCAAGTGATTATTTTAAGTAAATAGCATGGCACTTAGACTCATTCCAGATAACCTCAATATCAAGTTTAGTAAATATAGGGATTTGACTGCATTAATTAGCATTATTTTTATCATCTTTTCAATGCTCATTGTTGTGTTACGTGGAGTGAACTTAGGCATAGACTTTTCAGGCGGAATTTTGATAGAGATAAAATCTTCAGATGAGAATCACTCTATTCTTGATGCATTAAAAGAAAATGGTTTTACAGTGCAGAGTTCAAAAGCGGGTGATAATTTAGTCATGCGTTTTAAAGATGAAGGAGATGAAGATAAAATCAAAAAGATAAAAAGCATACTAGAAAAAAAGCTGGGAAGCTCAATAAGCTATCGTAAAATAGACTATGTTGGCCCACAAATAAGCTCAACACAAATATTTGAAGGAATGTTATCCATGTTGATCGCAATTGTTGGAATATTTTTTTACGTTTGGTTTAGATTTAATTGGCAATGTGGATTCAGTGGAATAACAGCACTGATTCATGACGTGGTTTTAACTATTGGTTTTATTAGCCTAACTGGCATTGAGTTTAATATTTCATCAGTTGCAGCTCTCCTCACTGTCATTGGTTATTCAATCAATAACTCAGTAATTATATACGATCGGATTCGAGAGTATTGCAAGAGTGGTAAAAGTGGGCGGATGAGTGAGATGGTAGATGCAAGTATCAACGCTACATTATTTCGCACTATATTAACCTCGGGTACAACCCTTCTTGCTGCTCTTCCTTTGACATTAATCTGCACAGATGCAGTGAGAGACTTCAGCTTGATCATTTTTTTTGGTATTTTGATTGGTACTTGTTCTGCAATATTTATTTCTGCTCCTATATTAACCTACAGAGCTTTGATAAGTAGATTGTAGAAGTGTTTAGTCGCGGTATAATATCAACTTATTATCTCTTATAGTGAAATGAAAATACCTTAAAAAGCTCATTCCAAGTAGTGAATGAGACATAGAATGAGCGTTAACGCTCGCCTGTACATCATTAACTAAAAAATTCCCTATTTTAACCTGAGGGATGTGAACAACACTAGCTTTTATTTGACCTTTCGCAGTTTCATATATTTTAAAATCCTGAACGTTTTGTAAGTTAATACCAACATGTAATGCGTCTTTTTGTGATAGAACAATATCGGTTGCTCCGGTATCAAGCAAAAACGTTATATTGCGATCATTGACCTGAGCCTGAATATAAAAGTGTCCATCGTATGATTTCGTAAATTCGATACTTCCACTATTCTGACCACTATTCTGAATTCTCCCTTTATATGGTAAAAAAGTACTGAGAAATCTGTCGCTTAGTTTGTCCCTTTGTGAATCAATAAGCATTGAAGTGGCGGCTATTATTAGTAACCAAATAACTAGATTTTTCACCGCGTTCATATTGTTAAAATTTGAAGATTAGCGTTAAAAGTTATTATTAAAAATAAGTAAATTTTATTGTTTTAGTACAATATTTAATATACACTTTAAGAAGATATGTTCGATTTAATTTCATGTCAGAAGCAAAAAGTTTAATTTTAGCAGCTATCCTTTCCATGTTGATCATGGTATCTTGGCGCATTATTTATGATAATTTTTTTAGTGCAAACCAAAACCAGCCATTGATTGAAAATATTGAACATATCGAATCTTTTAACGACCTTACTCCTATAATACACCAAAATCGTTCTGAAATTATTAATTCCACTCGAGAACAGAGGGTTAGTTTAATCAATAACATGATTAAAGGATCAATTTCTTTGAAAGGTGCAAGGTTTGATGACTTAATCTTAACTAACTACTACTTAGAACCGAGTTCTTCTTCTCCACAAGTGGTGTTACTGTCACCTGCAGAATCAAAAGATGTATATTTCGCAGAATTTGGGTGGCTCGATCCGAATGAAAAGATTAAAGTTCCAGATTCTAAAACAGTCTGGCAAGCAGATAAACTCAATCAAAAAGAGGTCAATTTATTTTGGGATAATGAAAATGGCATTTTATTTAGAATGAAAATTAGCCTTGACGATAATTACATGTTTAAAGTTGAGCAAATTATTGAAAACAATACAAAAGATAATGTAGTTTTGGTTCATTATGGTAGAATTAACCGTAAACGTGACAATATCAACGAATCTTATTGGATATCCCATGAAGGAGTACTGGGTGCATTTGATAATAAACTGGAGGAGTGGACATATAAGGATATCTCTAAGAAACATTTAATAAAAGCAAGCTCAAGTGAAAAAAATTGGTTTGGTTTTGCTGATAAATACTGGCTTACAGCCATCATACCTGAGAAATCCGATAAAATAAATGTAAGCATTAAACACACGAACGTTAATAATACTGATAAATTCCAAGTAGATTTTGTCAAACCTTACAAGAGCATACTTCCTGGCGCAAGTGTTTCTAATGTGAATTATTTTTTTGCTGGAGCAAAAAAGTTGAATTTACTGGATTCTTATAAGGATACTCTCAATATACCTTTGTTTGATAAAGCTGTAGATTTTGGTGTTCTTTATTTTATAACCAAGCCAGTGTTTTTACTGCTTGAATATTTTAACTTCATTTTAAAAAATTTTGGCTTAGCAATATTATTGCTGACTTTAGTAATCAAACTTTTGATGCTTCCCTTATCTAATAGATCATATATTTCGATGTTCAAGGTGAAAAGCCTGCAGCCTGAATTAACTCGTATAAAAGAGTTGTATAAAAATGACAGCTTAAAGCAGCACAAAGAGACAATTGCGTTGTTCAAGAGAAACAATGTAAACCCAATGTCGAGCATTTTTCCCATGCTAATACAAATACCGGTATTTTTTGCTCTATATAAAGTATTATTTGTTACTATAGAGATGAGACATGCTCCTTTTTTTTTATGGATTAAGGATCTTTCAGCTCCTGACCCAACGAACATCTTTACATTATTTGGGTTGTTTAATTATAACTTTCCTATTTCTATAGGCATTTTACCTATAATTTTCGGTGCCACCATGATAATTCAGCAGAAGCTAAGTGAGAAAGATCAAACCAGTAAAGATGATATTCAAGTAAATGTTATGAAGTTTTTACCTTACATTTCTGTCTTTATTTTTTCTTCTTTTCCTGCCGGCCTGGTAATATATTGGATATTTAGTAATATTATAACTCTAATTCAACAATCATTAATAAAGTTGCTTTTAACAAGAAAAGTGGGGATGAATGTCGAAAATACTAATAGTTAATTCAATTTACCACACTGAAATAGCGAACCTTTTGCTTGAAGGTGCAGTCGATAGATTAAAAGAAAGTCATGCAAGCTATGACATAATTGAAGTTCCTGGTGCATTTGAGATACCAGCTACAATTCTCTTTGCAGTCAAAAGCAAGAATGCTAATTATGACGGTTATTTAGCTCTTGGGTGCGTGATTCGCGGTGAAACCGATCACTATCAATATGTTTGTAAAGGAGTAATCGAAGGCTTAAATGAAGTTATTATGCATTATGTAATGCCCCTTGGTATGGGCGTAATTACCGCTGACAGCAAAGATAAAGCACTAGTTAGAGCTGACAAAAATAAAAAGAACGTTGGAGGCCATGCAGCCTCAACTGTTTTGCATATGATAGATTTATACAACAAATTAAAGTAATGGAGGAAAAACCAGTAGATAAAAAGTGGCGCATAAAAAGAAGTACGGCAAGATTTCTTGCTGTACAAATTGCTTATTCAAATATTTTCGTAGGTTACAACAAAAGCACTTTTAAACTGGAAAATTGTGAGCTTAAGAACTACATAAGTAAGTTGAAAGATATATTTGAATGTGAAGAATTTGAACATCAGTTCTTAGAAAACTTGTTATATAAGGTTATAAAAAGCAGTGAAGAATATGATAAAATAATAGAGTCTTACTTACACCCAAGCTGGTCCCTTTCACGGTTAAATCTTATAAGCTTATCTATTTTGCGTGTTGCAATATGTGAGTTAGCTAATTGTGATGCGCCAGTTCCAGTTGTCATTAATGAATATACTAACATTGCATCTGATTTACTTGATAAACCAAGCGAAATTGGTTTTATTAATGGGTTATTGGATAAGGCAAAAGATGCAGTTAAATTAAATAAAAATCCTTAGCAGCTTCTCACAACTATATAAAAGTTTATTTTTTAAGGAAATTTTCCATAATAAATTTAAGTAACTGACATTAAAAAAACGGTAGACTTAGTCTACCATTTTTATTTCGCTTAACTATTTATTTCTTCCGTTCTTCCCTTGCTCAGCTGCTGGTTTTTGCACAACTGTGCTTGGCATAAATGTAATGCTTAATTCCTTAGGATACTGATCCCTTAAGCCTAAACCTAATGTTTCCAATTGCTTACTTCTATCATTTATTGGAACATATTTACCCTCACCATCTTTCACTTCTAGTGAAGACACATGGAAGAGATAAGTGCTGCCAAGCAAAATCAGATTTTTATGATCTCTGTACTTGACGTGATCAACAAGGGTAATACGATATACTTCACCTTTTGAGTTGGCACAATCTATACGATATTTGTCACCTACTTTATAATTCTCTTCAATAAACTTACTATCTTCGCTTGATACTCGTAGCACTAGATGTGCATCATCACTACTAACACTGAGCTTCGAAGCTTTCAACTCAGATATTTCGTTATTTTTGCTGATGGCATACATTGCTAAACTAACCAGTGCAATAGTAACAGTTGCTAATATACCCATTCCAAGTGGTGTAGCTGCAAAAGCTGCAAGTGGAGCTAGCATGGAAGTTGAAGACACCCAATATGGTGCTGAAAGTGCTACTGCTGCGCCTACGAAATACAGAACAGTAAGCGTTGCAAGTGCAGTGTTTGTTTTGTGGAACTGACCACGATGATTTTTGAAAGTTAGTATAAACGACCTCATTTAATAAAATATTAATATGCTTAAATTGTGTATAAAAGAACTGTCATAGTCAAGCTCTTTCGCAAATTACCTGCCACTTGAGCCAAAGCCCCCTGCATTGCGACCGGTTTCTTCTGTGCAGAATTCTTCTCTGTCATCCCAAATTACCTGAGATACAGGAGAAATAAGGATTTGTGCAATTCTATCTCCTCTTTTTATCTCATACGACTGATTACTTAAATTAATTAGGCAAATCTTCACCTCACCTCGATAATCAGAGTCTATAGTGCCCGGAGAATTTAAGACAGTGATTCCATGTTTTGCAGCAAGACCAGAACGTGGGCGGATTTGCCCCTCAAAACCGTTTGGTATTGCAATCACAATTCCAGTTGGAACAAGTAATCTCTCAAGTGGATTTAAAACAGCAGAGTCATTCAAAGCAGCATAAAGATCCATACCAGCACTCTGCATAGTTGCATAACATGGAAGAGACAAGTCTTCTCCGTGTGATAATCTTTTTATTTCTACTTTAATTTTTTGCACTCCAATTTACCAACTATGAAGATTTAATTATAGCATGTAAATTGTATCTGCAAAAGTAATAAATGTTACATCGTAAATGATGTCATTCTAGTGCTTGACGCTAGGCCATAAAATAAGTTTTTCGTTTCTATATGCGCTACCTTAAGACTTTAATTATACAACGTCTTAACGCACTTAACCCCATCAACATATAAATTTGCATGACTTTTTTGAGTATTCAGCAATGCAAGTCCAATGTTGTCTACACTAGAGCGCAGTTCCCCTATTTCCTCATTATTTTCATTTGTCACTTTAGTGCCAATATCTGGAAGTGCGTTATCCCCCTCAACAAGATAAAGTTTTCTTCTGAATATTTCTTGTCTGCTCATTCGATTTACGACTTCCTGACCTACGTAACACCCCTTATTAAAGCTTATACCGTTTGCCTTATCGATTAAATATTGCAATGGGAACGATGAATTTTGTACCATATCTTTTGCTCCATCTGGGACAAGGTTTTTAATTCTAACTTTTTCATACTGAATAAAATCTCCAACCGGTTCTTTTATTTCATCTTTATGTATGATCCTCATTCCTAGCAGCTTGTGCCTTGGATCTTGAAAAATAACTTGTGACTTACTACTACACTCCGCCAACTTAGTATCAAACAAAACTCCAACCTTATATAGTGCACTAATGTCTTTAATTTTCACTCTCAAATAAGTTTTAAGTAAATCTAGTTTCTCGATTATTTGCTGTAAGTGCACATTTTCGCACTCTAAGAAAATATATCTACCATATTCAATAAGAAAAAAATCATATAGGTATTTTCCCTGAGGGCTAAGCAATAAAGAGTAAATAGCTTTTTGGCTATCCAGCTTATTAATATCATTGGTTATAATGCCCTGCAGAAAATCTCTAGTGTCAGGCCCATATAGCACTATCACACCACGACTTAAGAATGGTATATAACTCATGAAATCTCTATAAATAAACCTAAAATTTATTATATAACATTAAGCTTTTTTAGAAAATGCTTTTGGGGTGCATATTTTACAAGCTCCAGCCCTTGAAATCTAACTTACGAGTATATATATAAAGTTATAGGTTAATTTGTTGAAAGGAAAAGCAAATGTCAAGTATAAGTTTAAATGTATTGGATGATAGCGTGCTGATCAAGCCTATTAGCGAGGAAAAGCAGGGTGGAATTATGCTTCCATCAAGTGCTGAAAAGAAACCTACTAAAGGTGAAATTGTAGCAACTGGTGAAGGTTCACGCAACTCAAATGGCGAACGCATAGCTTTAACTGTAAAGGCTGGTGATAAAGTGTTCTATCGTCAATGGGCTGGTACAGAAATAGAACATAATGATGAAAAGCTTATCGTGATGAAAGAGTCCGATATACTTGCTGTCATTAAATAGCAGTCTTTATTTTACTAAACTGAAACAAAGCGCAACATAGCGCATTGTAAATGGTTTTATTATAGTTTTCTAAATTTTTTATTAACAAGAGGTGATAAAAATGACTAATGTAGTAGTATCAGGTGAGCAGTTACAAGAAGCCTTTCGTGAAGTCGCAGCAATAGTGGATTCAACGGTAGCAATAACTGCGGGACCTAGAGGAAAAACAGTAGGGATTAATAAGCCCTATGGAGCACCAGAAATTACAAAAGATGGTTATAAGGTGATGAAGGGTATCAAGCCTGAAAAACCACTAAATGCTGCAATAGCAAGCATCTTTGCCCAAAGTTGTTCTCAATGTAACGACAAAGTTGGTGATGGTACAACAACGTGCTCAATATTAACTAGCAACATGATAATGGAAGCTTCAAAATCAATTGCTGCTGGAAACGATCGTGTTGGTATTAAAAACGGAATACAGAAGGCAAAAGATGTAATATTAAAGGAAATTGCATCAATGTCTCGTACAATTTCTCTAGAGAAAATGGATGAAGTAGCGCAAGTTGCGATAATCTCTGCAAATGGTGATAAGGATATAGGTAACAGTATCGCTGATTCCGTGAAAAAAGTTGGAAAAGAGGGTGTAATCACTGTTGAAGAAAGTAAAGGTTCAAAAGAGTTAGAAGTTGAGCTGACTACTGGCATGCAATTTGATCGCGGTTATCTCTCTCCGTATTTTATTACAAATAATGAAAAAATGATCGTGGAGCTTGATAATCCTTATCTATTAATTACAGAGAAAAAATTAAATATTATTCAACCTTTACTTCCTATTCTTGAAGCTGTTGTTAAATCTGGTAAACCTTTGGTTATTATTGCAGAGGATATCGAAGGTGAAGCATTAAGCACTTTAGTTATCAATAAATTGCGTGGTGGTTTAAAAGTTGCTGCAGTAAAAGCTCCAGGTTTTGGTGACAGAAGAAAGGAAATGCTCGAAGATATAGCAACTTTGACTGGTGCTAAGTACGTCATAAAAGATGAACTTGGAATCAAGATGGAAGATCTGACACTTGATGATCTTGGTACTGCTAAAAATGTTAAAATTACTAAAGATAATACCACAGTTGTCAGCGAAAATAGCGATTCTGACAGTGTGAAAGCTAGAATCGAGCAGATCAAATCTCAAATTGAAACTTCAACTTCTGATTATGATAAAGAAAAGCTAAGAGAACGTTTAGCGAAATTATCAGGTGGTGTTGCTGTGCTAAAAGTTGGTGGAGCAACTGAAGTGGAAGTTAAAGAACGTAGAGATAGAGTTGAAGATGCGCTGCATGCAACAAGAGCTGCAATTGAAGAAGGCATAGTTCCAGGTGGTGGAGTTGCACTTCTTTATGCTTCATCTGTTCTCGAAAAATTAAAAGGTGCAAGTGACGAAGAGCAAATAGGCATAAACATTATCAAGAAAGTTCTCAGTGCTCCAATTAGAAGGTTAGTTAAAAATGCTGGTCTTGAATCTGCTGTTATCATTGACTATTTGATTAAGCAGAATGATAAAGAGCTTATATACAATGTTGAGGCTATGAATTACGCTAATGCATTTACAGCTGGTGTGATTGATCCAGCAAAAGTGGTGCGTATTGCTTTTGAAACAGCGATATCTGTTGCGAGTGTGCTGATTACTACTGAATCTATGATAGTTGATGTACCAAGCAAAGAAAATGCTTCATCTCCTATGGGCGCAGGAGAAATGGGTGGCATGGGTGGATTCTGAGTAGAGTGAAGCCGTGGAGCAATTGCTCCACGGTAGTTCCAAAAAATCTCACATTTTACTATTCGTTAAAGATAATACGTTTGGTGCAGAAAGGCACTACTGTTTACATCCGTTTCACCCCTTTATATTGTGGTTGTCTAATAACAAAAAGGCAGCATAAGAAAACTATAACCCCTGGTGTATTTATACTAGCATAATGCTATATTAATAAATAATCTATATAATGCTATTAAATATAACACTTAAAATCTAAATCACTTTCTCTATAAAAGGAGAAATTTGCCTTAATGAAAATACATATATATTTAATATTGTTTTTATTTTTTTCTTGCACCCAACTATATGCTGACGAGGAAATTGCAAAATTTGATTTACTTATTGGCAAGATAAATGAAGCAAACCTCACTCTTAAAGGTGCAATAAAGGTTACAATAGAACCAGGCTGGCACATATATTATAAAGATTCTGGAGATTTCGGTCTTCCCACTTCTTTTGATTGTAAGGGTAACACATTAAACATAGATATTTACTGGCCTACTTCAAAGGAACATAGAGATAAAGTAGGAAGAGAGATATTTATCAGTAACGTATATAAGGATATGGTATTATTTCCCTTTAAGATGAATGTGTTTTCAAATCAAGGGTATATTGACCTTAACTTCCATATAAATTATGCAATATGTAAAGATAGGTGCATCCCTAAAAATGTTGAGATAAAAACCAGGCAACCACTAAAGGATTTTATAGATTCTGATATCAATAAACTTATAAATGAATGGTATGGAAAATAGAGTTCTCATGGGGTAGGTGTCATTCCAGCGCGTGACGCTGGAATCTAGCTATGGTCAAACCCACATCTGTACGAACTTGTGGTATAAGGGAATTCCTCTAAAATGGCGTCATCCAAGTAGCTGACACTGGGATCTATAATAAAAAAATTTAGATCCCAGTGTCACGCACTAACTGTACGAACATTGAGATATAAGAGTAATTTGTACCAAGAAAAAAGATGTCATCCCAGTGCCCAGACACTGGGATCTAGATTGGACACTAAGTTGGTGAGTATAAAAGTAGCCAACCTTATGTTAAAACACAATATTTTTGGTGAGGGGTTGCATTAAAAGCTGGATTCCAGTGTCAAGCACTGGAATGACATCGTCTTAACATTGTACCATATTACAATGTTCGTACAGTTATGTGTCACGCACTGGGATGACAAGAAAAGGTTTCTAGAATGACGGAAACGAAGTCATACATAGAAAATAGGTTAGGTATTTTCAATTTTTGTATGTATACTTAAATCAAAACACTCACTTTTAGTATGTAAATGGGTATAGTAAAGTTTGTTTTATTACTGCCAACAATATTACTCATGCTAGTTGCTGGTGTTTACCTATCGATTAAACTAAAATGGCTACAGATATTTAGATTGCCGTACGCCCTTTCACTCATTGGAGTTAAAAGAGGGGAAAATAAATTTTCTTCTATAGCCGCCCTGTTTACAATCTTAGGGGGAAATTTAGGAGTAGGAAACATTTCAGGAACTGCTGTTGCTCTAAAAACCGGAGGACCGGGCTCTATTTTATGGATGGCAATAATTATTGTTATCACTTCTGTGATAAAATATGTCACTTGTTATCTAAGTATAAAAACCAGAAAGGAAAAGAACGGACGGTTTATAGGTGGCCCTGTAGCCTACATGGCTGATTCATTTAATTCTAGAAAAGCTACAATTGTGTTTCTGGTTGTTATGATGATGGTTTCAATAACAGTTGGTAACCTTGTTCAGGTAAATTCTCTATCAATACCACTTAACATGATAGATGTGCCTGTAGTCATTGGTGGCATTGTAATGGCCATAATATTTTTTGTTGTTGCAGTTCTCAGCTTAAAAAAAATTAAAATTTTTATATCGGCTATGATACCAATAATGACGGTAAGTTACCTCATACTTTGCGGTATCATATTATTTAAGTTTAGTGAAAATATCCTTCCTTCTCTAAAATTAATAACAAGCAGTTTTTTTACAACTAGTAGCTTTAACTCTGGTTTATCTCTAGGTTTGATTTTAGAAATGTTGACTATTATTCAAGTCGGAACTTTGCGAGGTATTTTTGCAACAGATATAGGGCTTGGCCTTGAAGGAATCGTGCACTCTTCAATTGTTCCTAAGAAAAATAATAATAAATTTATTATTGAACAGAGCCTAATCACAATAATATCGCCTTTTATAGTTGCATTTATAGTGTTTATTACAACAATGGTACTGCTTGTCACAGATTCTTGGATCACTGATTTAGAGAGTACTAACATGTGCATATTTGCTTTTAGAAAAGCTATGAATTGGCCCTATATTGACTATTTAATTATGGCCATAATGTTTTGTTTTGCCTTTACTACTATTTTTACTTGGTTTTTTTGCTCAAAACAGACAATACGCTATGTGTCTATGGATAATAAATACACTAAAATCTGGATTGTAATTTTTACCGTGATCATTCCGCTTGGTGCGATGGGTAAAGTCCGGTTGCTATGGGATGTCGCTGATATCTCGATTGCTGCTTTGTTATTTATCAACATACTCGCTATACTCAAGCTAACCTTTCAAGACCCAGAAGTGTTTACTATGAGCAACAGATATTTAAAATTAGGCGCCAACTAAAAGTTGCCATCTGAGTAACAACACAACCTTCCTTAATAAAAATTCAACCAATTCTCGTGATAATTATATTAGCTAAGGCTAAAAGGCAGAGGGTTATTAGTGAGGGGTGTATGAACACTAACGATACAAAACAAGAACACATTTATAATGAGCGCATTCAAGAATTTTTTCCTTTATTTGATAAAAAGGACGACCCAATTTATAATGCTAGAGTTGATTTTAACACAGTAAAGTTTTTAACAGAACGCGCCGATTGGGATTGGAACGAAGATAAAGACAAAAATAAAGCATGTGGAGTTATTCTTCAGGAATGCGACAAGACAGCTAGACAAGAGCTTGAAGATAAAGCTAAAGAAGAGTTGAATAAATATATTACTAATGCTAATAACATTAATGATAATGTTAAAGATAAAAAAGTTTCAATATACGGTAATCATGCCAGTATTACACTGGAGGATAACAAGAAAGAGTTCAAAATCAGCGAATTTTTAAACAGTGATTTTTGTCAGAAGAATGGAATCTCGGGATTTTCAACGTTGCACAGTGATGGAAAGAGCGGAATGCATGGTTTTGTTGCCGAGGAAGGAGGGAAAAAAATAAGACATTATGTTGTAACCGATGGTTCATATGAAATGACGCTAAATTGGTATGTGAATGGGGAAAAGTGTACTATTAAAGTCAATATTGATAAAGAAGGTGTAGACCTTATTGAACCTAACAGTGTTACGGAGCAATTAAAGAAGCAATTAGAAGTAAACAAAGACGTAAAAATAGGTGGTTTATTCTTGCATGAAATAAAATTCAGGGAAAAAGGAAAAGTGAATGAGGTGCAACATGACGGAAAAGACAATCAAGTCCTTAACAAATCATCTGAAATCGCAATAAAAAGTAACAGTAGAGATATTGAGCAAGAGGTCAAAAAACCTGTTCAAAAACACCAAGCTACTCATATGAATCGAGAAATTGGGTCTCAGACCCCTCCGCTGCCACCACTTAGAACTAGTTCACTTCCATCTAA
The DNA here is from genome assembly GCF_947251515.1 of Wolbachia endosymbiont (group A) of Sicus ferrugineus. Lineage (NCBI taxonomy): Bacteria > Pseudomonadati > Pseudomonadota > Alphaproteobacteria > Rickettsiales > Anaplasmataceae > Wolbachia > Wolbachia endosymbiont (group A) of Sicus ferrugineus. The sequence goes on along the minus strand of NZ_OX366370.1, from coordinate 796,885 downwards.
AGAAAATGTTGTCAATGAGCAAGGGAGGAATGCCTCTGCCAAGCCTGTGAGCCAAGATGGTGAGCAAAGAGATAAACAGAATAATCCAACACCTAATAATCAGCAAAAAGGTGCAACTTCTGATCCTTCGGACAGTTCTACTTTCACCAAGTCTGTAAGCCACAATCAAGATAATAGGCAAAAAGATGAACGGTATGACAATCCTACATTTGGACATGCTGTACCTGGAAGCCAAAAACCAGATAGAAATGAGCAAACACCTAATAATCAGCAACAACCTAAAACCCAGCAAAAAGAAGGAAATAGCAAAGGCGATCTATTACAAGACATCAGAAATTTCAAGAGAAACAGCTTACGGCACACTGGTGTTGTTGATGGTAGCGGAGCATCAATGGAAGGAGGCAGGAAAAATGAATCAACGTTTTCTATATTAGAAACATTAAAGGACAAAGTTCCTTACTTGCCTTATTCAAATATACATGAACATGACAGTGATAACCGTGGTGCTAGTGATGCTGAGTGGGAAGAAAGTAAACAGCCACTTTCTGTTCCAAAACCCAATAGCAAAAGTGACTCGGGCTATTCACCTCAAATTCATGCTCAACCTCAAGTAGATCCTGAGCAGCCAAAGAGGAGCTTAGAGAACATTGAACAAAGTGACCAAACTCCACCTGAAAATCTTCTTAAAGAAATCAGAGATAGATCACAGCAAGATAATAGAGGATTAAGGCAAGTTGATCCTACTGATAAACTGTCACAAGATAAAGAAGATGGGTTGCAAAAAGACGATTTAGCAGATGTAAAAACAGTAGAAGGTCCAACTGTTAGTGTCTCTGCTTCAACACCAAATAGTATAAGTGATTCAGGCTATATATCTCCAACTAATGGTGATAGTAAATCTCAAACAGATTTAAAACAGGTAGGAAGGAAATTAGAAGAACATATTAATCTAACTCCATTTGAAGAACTTAAAAATACATTAGGTCAAGAAAATCTCGGGTTAAAACCGGCTGATCAGAGTCAGATTAGCGAAGAAACTAAAAAACGCTTGAGAGAAGTCGGGTTGCTAAAAGACAGCTCAACAGACATAAAAACAAACGATTCGGGCTATTCATCTCCAACTCATGCTAATCATGAACAATCTCGAGTAAATTCTGGACAGTTAAAAGCGAGCCTAATGAATGTTGAACAAAGAGATGACACTCTACTTACGGAATTTACCAGTAAGTTGGATAAAGAAACTCAGAAGTTCCCACTAAAACCAGTGGATCAGAAAGAAATGAGCGAACAAGCCAAAGAACATTTATTAGCAGCCGGATTGTTAAAAGACAGTTCAACAGACATAAAAACAGTGGCAGAACAAGAAAACAATGACACTAATTCAATTGTAGATAAAAATAGTAATCTATATAAATTACTAGAGAAAGATGAAGCACAACTGAAAATTGGAGTAATAGAAGAAGAAAGAAAAGATACTTTAACGGAACACACTGATAGTTATGATCGCAATAGAATTGCATTAGGTAACAGAAATAAAAGGCCACTGGATTGGGCTAAACGTATTGCTGAGTCACAAGAAAAAGATATTAATAAAAGTATTTTAATGTAAATTGAGGTTAGGGAATGTTCAAAAAAGTGTGTCAAACCGCATTTTTAACTCAACTCAATTTTCAATCTACCAGGAAAGAAAATATCAAGTTGAGATATAGTTAAAGCCCAATTAGGTATAGCCATAGTGGGAGTGTTAAATAAACCATACGCGTCAAGTTAAGGCCCAATATAGCACCATTTAAAGTGGGTATCTTGTTTGTTACATTTATTTTTTGGGAAATTTTGATCTAAAATAAGATAATTCTTTTAGAAGAGTCTATAAATTACTAGCTTTATTACTTAATATCTAAAATAATTTTTACCACTTTTCTTTTTCCTTATGCTACTTCCCTTAACTTGACGCGTATGGTTTATTTAACCATACGCGTCAAGTTAAGGAAAAGTGTAAGTAAAATTGATAGAGTGAAGGAAAATAATAAGGTATAAGTTCTCTTGGATATGTGAATGAGAGAACTTACAATGGACAGAATAGCTTGCTTATCAAAAGACCTCAATGAATTCTTTAATGAAAAAGCAGACGAAATATCAATTGCAGTAGGTTTTATAAAAAGAAAGAGAAAACTTAATGGCTCATCATTCATAAAAGCTATGGTTTTTGGTAACATAGGAGTTGGTGATTGCAGCATAGAAACAATGTGCCAATTGCTAAATGAAGACTCGATAGAAATTACAAAACAGGGTTTGGATTTTAGATTTACTGAAGAAGCAGTGGAATTTATGAAAAGAATGTATAATGAATCTTTAGTTTTATTTAAACACAGCTTACAGGTTGATTGCAGAATTTTGAAGCAATTTAGAAGCATTAAGCTATTGGATAGTAGCTATATTAGCCTGCCCAGTAGCATGGAAGATATGTACAAAGGATATGGCAGTAGCTATAGAGATTGTGAGAGTAATACCAAATCAGGAATAAAGCTGCAGTTAGTCTTTGATTACCTGAACCAAGCGCTAGATAAGTTAAATTTAATGGAAGGAATAAGGTCGGATCAAGGTTATAGGGATTATCTGAACGGTTTATCAGCCAATGATTTGCTAATATTTGATTTGGGCTACTTTGTGCCTAGTTCTTTTAAACAGATTGATGAAGCAGGTGCATATTTTGTTAGTCGTTATAAGTCTGATACCAATATATATGATATAGAAACAAATCAAAAAATAGAGTTGTTGGAATGTTTAGAAGGTCAATCCCTTCTAGAGATGGAAGTGCTATTAGGAAAAGAAGTAAAAATTAAAGTGAGAATTATATGTCAAAAATTAACTGAAGAACAGTCTATAATTAGAAGAAGAAGGGCTAATAAGTTAGCAAAATCACATGGATATACATCTTCTCAAAAGAATCAAAAATTGCTGGATTGGTCGATATTCATAACTAACGTTCCAGAGAGTAAAATCAGCGCTGAACAAGTATTAACAGTTTACAGGGTAAGATGGCAGATTGAATTATTATTTAAATTGTATAAGAGTCACATCAGGCTTGACGAACTTAAAGGAAAACCATACAGAGTATTATGTGAACTATACGCTAAATTGTGTGCAATTCTTATATTTCATGGAATAGTTGGTTGTATAAAACTGAAAGATAATACAGAGCTGAGTTTAACAAAGGCATTCATTGAATTAAAAAGAAGGATTAGGAAGTTGTTTTTAGCGTTAAGCAGTAAAATTAATAATTTGAGAATTTTCCTGAAAAAACTTACCACAGACTGGTCACAATTTTCTGTGAAAGACAGATATAGAAAAACTAGAGTATCCACCTTAAGTTCATTGAATTTTCTTACCCTTGCTTCTTAACTTGACGCGTATGGTTTATTTAACCATACGCGTCAAGTTAAGGGAAAGTAGCATAAGGAAAAAGAAAAGTGGTAAAGATTATTTTAGATATTAAGTAATAAAGCTAGTAATTTATAGACTCTTCTAAAAGAATTATCTTATTTTAGATCAAAATTTCCCAAAAAATAAATGTAACAAACAAGATACCCACTTTAAATGGTGCTATATTGGGCCTTAACTTGACGCGTATGGTTTATTTAACACTCCCGATAATCTCGTTATACCTGACTTGGAAACAAAAGAATCTTAATCCCTTTCAAAACCTTCTATCTATTGTCTCTTAAGCTACACCTCTGAACGGATACATATATTTCTAGACTCCTGATACAATGTTGAACATTTTTTTTGCATTTTGAATTCTATGGTATTTTGTTTAACATTGAAGCAAGAGTCCAGGCACTGCCTTTGTGTTTGAGGCAAAACCGGCTATAACACTTAACACACTGCCTTTGCAAACAAATGTTCGTACAGCTATATGCTGCACACTAGAATAACAGAAAGCAGAAACCTTACTTAATTGGTTTAAAGTGATTCGTACCCCTCCCCTTTCGAAGAAAAACACTCAACTATAGGAGAAATAATATATTCATTCACTTTTTTAGCAGCAAATGATGTAGCTATGATTGCAAATATCCCTGCAATTGGCGCTATTACTCCTATTGTTGCACCTACTAAAGCTGCAGAGCCCATTCCAAGCATTGCACCAGGAAAAATAGCAGTTGCGGCTGCAGCAAGGCCAACTCCAATTGCAGCGCTTGCAACGTATAAAACGGCTATATCGAAAAGATCTTTCTTGGAGCATTCTCCTTCGCATATATCACATGCAGCCAATAATATTACAGGAACGGCAGCAACAATTCCGCCTATAACCAAGGTGACAAAGCTGTGAAACTCAATCCCAAACCTGTAAGTGCACCTGTTACTGATGCTGCACCGCACAATATTAAAAAACCTTTAGTGTTGTCACCCATATACTCTCGCTAATTAATTGATATATTACCATTTGTTCATATCTCCGTCAAGCAGAAAATTTTAGTGGGGCGAGCGACCAGGATCGAACTGGCGACATTCAGTACCACAAACTGACGCTCTACCAACTGAGCTACGCCCGCCAAGATATAAAATATCTAACATACGAGCGCAAATAGTCAATTGATTATTTAACTCTCCTTTTGTAGAGGGTTTTAAGTTTAGCCAATAAATATTTTCATTGATACTTTTACTATTATAGTTAATTGTATTGATACTAATGAAGTAGTGGTATGTTTAAAAGTATTTTCACATTTAGTTTTTTTACGGCTATTTCAAGGATCTCAGGGTTAATAAGAGATGTATTGATTGCTACGGTTATTGGTGCAAACTCTCTTGCAGACATATTTTTTTCTTCATTTCGCTTTGCCAATCTATTTCGAGCATTTTTTGCAGAAGGAGCGTTCACTACCTCATTCATACCGTTATACTCGGCAGAATCATATGATAATAAAAAGGCATTTAATTTTGCAAGTAGTGTAATATCCATTACGTTTATTATCTTAGTAATTTTTTGTCTTATCATGCAAACTTTCTCCCCTTATATGATTCAAATTTTTGCTCCTGGATTTGACCAAAGTAAGTTTACCCTTACTGTTACTTTATCAAGAATTATGATGCCCTACATAATCTTTGTGTCAATTGCATCACTTATTGGTGGAATGCTGCAAGTAAAGCAGCATTTTGCTTCAACAGCTATTGCACCAATCGTTTTGAATCTCTGTTTAATCATCAGTTTGTTTGTGCCTTACGTAAAAACTCCAGCGCACAACCTTTCTATAGCTGTCCTTATAGGAGGAATTTTCCAGCTACTTTTGATACTATTTAGTGCATACAAGTTAAAGGCAGCTTTTTCTTTTAGCCTTGAATTAAGCAATGAAGTAAGGTTGTTTTTTAAGCGTATGATAACTGCAATTATCAACAATTGTGTAACTCAAATAAGTGTATGGATTGACACAATCATGGCGAGTTTTATACCAAATGCGGTGTCCTATATATATTATGCCGATAGACTAAATCAACTACCGCAGGGAATAATCGGTACTGCAATCGGTACAGTGCTTCTTCCTTTAATTTCAAAACAAATGAATGACACTGAAAATATAGTCAAAATACAGAACAAGGCTCTCAACATAGGATTAATGTTAATTATGCCAACAACTGCTGCCTTTATTACTATTCCCGACATAATTTTACTTACGCTTTTTTCTTACGGCCGGTTTGATCATTATGCAGTGCAGCAAACTGCTCCCACGTTAATAGCATTTTCTCTTTCTTTACCTGCATTTATTATAAATAAAGTATTGCTACCCACGTTTTTTGCTAAAGGCAATCTAAAAATACCAACTATGTTCTCACTAATGTGTCTTGGAATTAATGTAGTGCTAAACCTTTTGTTAATGAACGAGTATCAGCACACGGGGATTGCTATCGCTACTTCCATTTCCACTTGGATAAACTCCATTCTATTAATTAGTTATTTAACAATAAATAAAATGTATAAGGTTAGCCAAGCGTTATTGTTAAATATCATGAAAATTTTTGTAGCAACGGTAGTCATGTCAATAGCCCTTTATATTTTTAATTCTTTGTTGGCAGGATTATTTTTTGATAAAATATTGGCTCGTATTGTTTATTTAACGACTTTAATAGCTTTGAGTGTTATTGTTTATTTTGGTATTCTCTATTTAATGTTTAGAGGAAATTTGAATAATTTGAAATATGTATAAACTAGATCTTTTGCTAAAGGAACAGCAAACGGTGTCATCCCAGTGCTTGACACTGGGATCCAGATATAAAAATATTTGCAAATTATGCAATAGACAACAGATTCTAGGAGCATACGCTGAAATAATGCTCATGATGAAAATAAGATGGATCCCATTGTCACGCACTGGGATGACAAGACGAAGAGATGCCGGAATGAGAGGTCTACTATGAAACTTTCTTTATACGCCATATTATCAATTTCTTTAGTATTAGTCCTTCTTCATGTTGCCGCAGTTTTTAAGGATTGGAGTGACTACAGGGAATATATCATAAAAGAGTTAGAGGAGAAGTATGATGCTAAAGTGCATATTGGAGGGAAAGTTGAAGTTTCACTCATTACTCCAAAGCTCACTATTCATAATGTATATATACAATACAACAAAAATAAAGAGCAAAAGCTATCAGATTTAATTAGTGTAAGAAAAATTGAAGTAAGGCCATCGTTCCTATCGTTGCTTTTATTCTCGTTGCAACCAAAGTCAATCACATTGTTTGGCATGAAAAGCAATAAAGAAAATTTAATTAATATTATAAATACAAAAGCCAGTGGTAACACAGTCGATATAGTAATAAAAGACAGCCAAGTAAGTTTTAAGAATGATTTCGCTAATTATAGCAGCATTGTTAATATAAAGGAAGTTGCTGTAAAAAAAAATAGGCAATTCTTTGGTAAAGTAAAGGTAGGTGATAATAATTACGATTTTTCAGGAAAGGTTAATATCACAAAAAAGAATGCATACATTAGTGTTGAATCAAATTTTGTAAATTTGCTATTTACAGGTAATAGAAATCAAGAAGAACTCCAGGGTAATTTAACACTAACGATTAATAATAGTTCCGGTTCTGTGAGTGATTTAGCAAAAATCATTAATCTTAGCTTTCTCTCTTGTGTTATTCCTAGCGAAAATATTGAGATATCATCTAATATCAACCTCGATGAAAATGAGTTTACGGTAACTGACTTGAAAATTGATTCCAAAAGCATGCAAGCCAGTGGTACAATACAAAATGATAGAAAAGGCGATCACACTAATCTCAATATTAGCTTCAGCAAAGTTGACTTAGATTCCATACAAAATGATTCACAAAGAACAACGAATATGAAAGACCTTCTGGAATGCTTTAGAGCAGTTGTCCCAAAGAACTTGAGCTTAAATTTTAATATGGAAGCTTCTAACATTCAATATCAAAACAAAATATTGGACAATTTTCGTGCTGTACTAAAATTCACTGATGGCAAAGTAAAAGTTAATACGCTTCTTAAATTCCCTGTAATCAATAATATATCCTACTTATCAGGAGAGATCTCAAATAATAATGCCCTATCTGAATTCGACGGTGATTTGTTAGTAGAAGGAAATGATTTTGAGTCATTCATTTCATGTTTTTTTCCTTCTATAAAGATGAAAGAAAACCAGAAAAATCAATTTACACTAAGTTCTAAACTGCACCTTGCACCAAGAATATTATCTATCTCAGACATTAGACTGCTAAATAATAAGGAATCCTTGCAAGGGTCAATTAGAGTAAGCCACACAAAAAAACGCAGTGTGATTGATGGTGAATTTAGCATGCATAATCTTGATGCAGATAAATATGATCATTCATTATTTAGCAGTTTATCTAAAATGCAACGGCTGAAAAATTTTCAGTATGATGCGAATATAAAGGCCAGTGTTAATAACCTTACATTGAATGATACGAAAATTAAAAATTTGGATTTTTTGCTGAAAATGGAAAAAGGTAAGCTAGTTGCAGATAAAATAAAACTATCTGGAGAAGATTTCGATATTACCGGTAATGCAAAAATATTAGTAGATCAAAAATACGCCAAACCTTTATTAGATGTGAACCTTACGGGCAATAAATTTAATGGAAATATCTTTAAATTACCGAATTTAGTAGAGGTAAAAAGAAATTCAAGAAATGAGATAGATCAAATTCAATGGTCAACAAAGCAGCTTGATTTTTTGGATGACAAAGAAGGCTTTGATGCAAATGTGCAAATCAATACTGCAGAATTTAAAACCGAGCAGAATATTTTGAAAGATTTTAATTTGAATGCGGTAATGAGAAACAACGTTATCACTATCAGGCAGGCAAGTTACGTATTAGAACACGGGCAAGTGTTTTTTCAGGGTTATTTAAGATCAGACTCAATGAATACAAGATTTTCTATTGTAAATTTGGACACTAAAAAGATTGGTAAGGTTATAGGAATTGACAATGTAAATGGTCAGGTAAGCTTAAATGGTGAAATCAAAACTCAAGGAAAAAGTTTTCGTGATTGGGCTAGTAACTTATCAGGAGATGTAAATTTACAAGTGCAGGGAATAGAAGTTACTAATGTAGATTTTAATTCATTTATCACTAATTTATTAAGCAGTAAGAATAAATCTGAAATTTCCACATTTGCTTATGTTGATATATATAATGGCAGTACATTTTTTGAAAATATTAGCGGAAAAGCAAGTATTAAGAGTGGTATATGTTCAACTAGTTTACAATTCGGGATTGATCAAGCATCAGGGTCGATCTCTTTTAATTTAACCTTATCTAACTTCGCTTTAGCTTCTATATTTAGGTTCTTTTTCATACCACCAAACTATAGTAATCCAATCTATATCGATATGCATTTGGATGGCCCTATTTGGCGTCCTAAGATGAGTTTTGATGTAGACCAAATCTTCATCGCTCTGGTTGGCAAGAGGAATAGTTAATTTACTAACATCTGTTTATAAGAGTCATATGTGCTTGACACCTGGCTAATATTAGGTTAATATATTGATATGAGCGTTAAGTTGTAGGTAAAAAAAATGTTTAGCATGTTTTCGAATCTTTTTGGCAGAAGTTCTAATAATCCAAGTATTATTGGAAGTGATGTAGAAGTTAGCCCTATAAAAGAAACAGTGACTCCTGTAGATATTGATGAGGGTTTTGAAGAGATTGATCTTGCAGAAATCGATGAGGAAGAATTTTTCGAATGTACAGCAACACAAGAAGAACTAAATTCGTTGCTTGAATCTGAATCACAAGGTAAAACTATTTCTTATGCCCTTAAGCCATTGCTTTATACTGCAAAATATGGAGCCAAAGCACTATCAGCAACAACAGTAGTTGTATCGTACGCCTTAAATGGGGCTTCATATGGTATAGCTGGTATGTCTTATATTCCCTATAGTGCATCAAAGATACTTGAGGAGATTAAAGAAAAAGATAAAAATACAGTAGGATACAAGATGATCACTGCTTCTCAGAATTTGCTAGATCTTACGTCAGGTGCTATATATACTGTGTCATATGTACCATATGGTGCTGGAGTAGTTTTAAATGGAGTGTCTGGTATAGCGAATCAATTAGATTCCTCTTTATCTCCTAAAAAAATAGAGCAGATCTGCACTAAATCAGATTTGTTTGTAGACAACTTATCCAGTAAATTAAAGGGAATAAAAATAGAGAATTTTTCACAAGCTCTAGCGGTAGCTTGTTAGGCGTGTACGGTTTAGGAGACAATAAACTCATCTGAACGGATATCTTCAAGCATATCTGTTCAATGGTGCGGTAGAAAATGGTTGTGCAGACAAAGTTGCTATAGCTAGTGCAACCCTACGTCATACCGCCGCGGATAGATTCCGCTAACATGTAGCAGAATGACGAACCCTCGGTAAACCCAAAACTATAGGATAAAATAGACTAAATATGGTGTAATTTGGCTGATTTTTTTAATATTTTACAAAGTACAAAGCAAAAACTTAAACTCTTTTAAGTTGTCTTTTAGCCGCACAACTGAACGGATCAAACTTAACCTCACTCATCACCACTTGGCAGTGGTGGCAAGCCAAATGCTTCCCTTTTTTCATTGAGTGTCATAAAGCTTGCGTTTTCTACGTATTTCCACAACTTTTGCCTCTTTTCCATGAGAATTTCTATTGCATCTTTGTCGTACGACAAGCACAGATCCTCGCCAAATTTTGGTGTTAGCCAAGAATTCAGATGACAGATAATATTTTCTAGCGTTGGTAAAACCGTCTGTTCCCAGAGGGATAAGCGTGCTTCGACTAAATTGCTATAAGTGTTATCACCTGGTATGCCAAGCAACTGCGGCGGGACGCCAAAAGCCAGGGCAATATCACGAGCTGAACTGTGTTTGGACTCAATAAAATCCATATCACTTGGTGATAATACCAATTCTCATTGTTGGTCAGTCAAATAGGAGAAATTGCAGAGTTGTTTAATTGTGGAGCTGGCAAGAGAAGTAATAAATTTGCACAAAGCACCCTAAAGCAGAGCAATTGTATCGTATATTTTATTGCGCAAAATGTTCTGTTTTATGTATAACCAAAGCCTCTCAACAGGATTGAGTTCAGGTGAATATGGAGGTAGGTATATAATCTCAATATTTTTAGCTACCTTTAAATTTTTTGACTTATGCCAACTAGCACAGTCCATAACAAGAACAGCTTCTCTTGTCCCTAGATATTGCGACATTTGCTCAAGAAATACATTCATGCAATCAGTGTTAACATTTAGTGCAAATAAGCTAAAACTCTCTCCATTTTTAGGATTAACTGCACTGTAGAGATAAAAATTATGCCTACCTAATTTTATTTTAACCCGAGTCCTAGTGCCTTTTTTAAACCATCCATGCCCAACTTTCGAATGTGTGCCAAACCTTGATTCATCAAAGAAAAATAGCTCTTTTTCTGGATACTTGCCAATAACTTCATTGAGATTTTTTTTTGAATTCCTCTTGTTTACTTTTATCTTGTACGTTGTGTACTGGTCTTGGTGTAATATATGAAAATTTCATCTTTTGCATATGGCGGTGTACTGTAGATTTGCTGATATTTAATCCGAACTTTTCCTGGATTCTTATTCTCATTTCTTTAATGGTAATATTAGGATTTTCTTCTATACATGCTTCAATTTGCTGTAGTTGAGCCTGATTTAATTTAGTTTTTCTACGGCGTGATGGAGGAGCAAACAGTTTTTCTTCTCTGCCAAATTTCAAGAGTTTTATCCACGAAGTTAGTGCGCTTCTTGAAATTCAATATATTTTTGCTACAGCCGTTATACTATGCTTTTTTGCCGCAATTACAGCATTTAGTTTTTTTGAAACATATGCATTGTTCCTTACTTTCTTCAGCATTTCTTTTGCTGATTCTACTACTTTTTCATCCAATAATTTTGATCTTAATGCCATTTATACCTCGCTACTTCACTTACTTTAGTATGGCTTTTTTCCCATTATTGTCTATCCGTTCTTTGTATAGTGGGAATTGGTATTAGTTCTATTTTACTTTCATCATCCAGTGCTTCAAAATTCACTTTGGCAAGCTTATATTCAGAATGTTTTCTATACCCTCTATCGCCGGGAAATAATCTTGGAGTGCCTTCAAAAATAGGAATACCGTTAGTATCACTAAAAGGTTTCCCAGGCACCATCTTAAAAACATGTTTTTTTCCACTCATAGGCATTACCAATAAATTAATTGTTAGTATTCTAACATTTATTGATTAATTTATTGTTAAATTAATATATATTAGAATTATAATAACAAACATTACTTGTACAGAGAAAAATTATGAAAAGAAATAGGGATTTTTAGGAGAGTAGATTAAAATAAGCTGTTTTGACAGGTTTTGTGGCGTGCTAGAGCTAATATAGACTGGTGGAGGCAAGCGGGATCGAACCGCTGACCTTCTGCGTGCAAAACAGATGCTCTACCAGCTGAGCTATACCCCCAGGTAATTCTTGCTTAAAGCATAAATCACTCAAGCTGAAATGCAAGAAATATTTATCTGTTATAGCTAAACTGACTTAGATTTACTGACAATTTGAAAAACCGTCATTCCGCTACGTGTTAGCGGAATCTATCTGCAGCAGTGTGACGTGTTAGCTATAGGCTATTGCTAATACCAATTCCCATTACAAGGCAAACAGATGGACAATGATGGAAGAAAAGCCATAATGAAGCAAGTAAAATAGTTGAGGTATAAATGGCATTAAGATTAAAATTATTGGATGAAAAAGTAGTAGAATCAGCAAAAGAAATGCTGAAGAAAGTAAGGAACAATGCATATGTTTCAAAAAAACTAAATGCTGTAATTGTGGCAAAAAAGCATAGTATAACGGCTGTAGCAAAAATATATTGAATTTCAAGAAGCGCACTAACTTCGTGGATAAAACTCTTGAAATTTGGCAGAGAAGAAAAACTGTTTGCTCCTCCATCACGCCGTAGAAAAACTAAATTAAATCAGGCTCAACTACAGCAAATTGAAGCATGTATAGAAGAAAATCCTAATATTACCATTAAAGAAATGAGAATAAGAATCCAGGAAAAGTTCGGATTAAATATCAGCAAATCTACAGTACACCGCCATATGCAAAAGATGAAATTTTCATATATTACACCAAGACCAGTACACAACGTACAAGATAAAAGTAAACAAGAGGAATTCAAAAAAAAATCTCAATGAAGTTATTGGCAAGTATCCAGAAAAAGAGCTATTTTTCTTTGATGAATCAAGGTTTGGCACACATTCGAAAGTTGGGCATGGATGGTTTAAAAAAGGCACTAGGACTCGGGTTAAAATAAAATTAGGTAGGCATAATTTTTATCTCTACAGTGCAGTTAATCCTAAAAATGGAGAGAGTTTTAGCTTATTTGCACTAAATGTTAACACTGATTGCATGAATGTATTTCTTGAGCAAATGTCGCAATATCTAGGGACAAGAGAAGCTGTTCTTGTTATGGACTGTGCTAGTTGGCATAAGTCAAAAAATTTAAAGGTAGCTAAAAATATTGAGATTATATACCTACCTCCATATTCACCTGAACTCAATCCTGTTGAGAGGCTTTGGTTATACATAAAACAGAACATTTTGCGCAATAAAATATACGATACAATTGCTCTGCTTTAGGGTGCTTTGTGCAAATTTATTACTTCTCTTGCCAGCTCCACAATTAAACAACTCTGCAATTTCTCCTATTTGACTGACCAACAATGAGAATTGGTATAAGCATTATAATAGTGCACAAATTCTGCAGGGTATATACAGTTTTCTATTTTTCTTGTCTCCTTAGCGTTATACTTCACACCATCCAAATAAATCTGTGAACTGAAAATTAACAAGAAGTTTTCCTTTAAAAATTTTTTAAATTATCCATAGATTTTTTAACTAAATTATCACTAACGCAGTATATTATATAATTTATTTAACCACACATGAAAATTTTAGTTTGATTAAAACGGATAAAAACTGTATTGATGTTTAGTATAGCTGAAAAATGAAATGATCCCGTAGCTCAGCCGGTAGAGCAACTGACTTTTAATCAGTGGGTCACGCGTTCGAATCGCGTCGGGATCACCAGTCGTGTTTTACGAACTTCTCTCTATAGTAATTTACCACAACATAAAACCCGCCACAGTAGCCTGTTTTAACCACCTATACATACAGCCTTTTTGTCTAATTATTTGCCCCAAAATTCCTGTTTTCTTTCCGTAATCTGTTAATTTTCTACTATTTTTCTCAAAAAGGTAGGTACTTTCTTGCTATTTTGAGAAAAGTAAATGAGTAAATAAATGAATTTCGCGTGACGCTAAAGAGGACCTGTTTTCTCCATGAACATAGTTTATAGCTTCTTTCAATATTAAACGTAAGAAAAAATAGATTTTAGCTACTCCTGTTTGTTTAATTGAAGGGGTGTGAAGAGCCCCTCATAGTGACGCTGAACACTCAAAAAGTGTAGCTGCGACCTGCGTTCTATATCCAGCCACATAATAATCAGCTATGCAACAGAGCCTGCCAAATTAACGACTGTGTGGCTTGCTACTATCCCTAGACCGGTATTGGCTGTACTTCATCCAACCTACTGCATATTAGCAGCAGCTTGAACCTGTTGTTGCCCAGCTGTGCACTTTTTGCAGCATTTTGTATAAATTCTCCTAAGCAACTTTTTCTGTTGAGCCGTAAAATTTCTCCAGCTGCTCACTCCATAATATCGGTATCTTGGTTTTTTTGAAGTCTATCAATTTTAGGTGACGGGGTTGTGTTCCATTCAATATGTCTTCTTTTATCTTCGGTGCTAGATAATTTAGACGTAAAATGCGTTTTACATAGTCTAATCCAAGCTTCTCATGGGCACAGAGCTCGTTTATAGTTGCAAATTTTCCGCTACTTAGTTTCCTCTGCCACAAATCTGCTCTCACCAATGCTTTTAGTAATGGATTATCTACTTCCTTATCTTTCCCTTCAGGATCTATTATCATTGTTCTTCCTCCACGTTTTTTAAATTTTACTGGCATGAAAATTGTTTCTTCATTTTTGTTCATGCAGAATTCAATATCATCTTCACATACCTTTAAGTTTTTAATTACCTGACGAATTATTTTCTCTTGCTCTATCGGGGATAGATTATTCCACGTTTCTTCACTTATACTCTTCTCACAATTAAGTGGATTACTCAGTATCTGTGGCATATATTTTATTACTGTTTGTTCTATCTCACCTGCTGCAATATGACGCTGGCTAAATGTACATTCTATTCCCTGTTGATGATTTCTACAGACGTAGTAACAATAATTTCTCCTTTTCTTCTGAGTATAACATGACTTCATTGATGCTCCGCAGCTACAACTTATTATCCCCTTTAATAAATGATTTGTTGCTGTTGGACTTTTCCTACTCTCGGGATTTTTAAAAGTAGCTTGCACTTTTTGCCATAGTTCATCATCAATTATTGCTTCATGCTGCCCAGGATATAGATTTTCTTTATATTTTATACGACCATTGTAGATTGGGTTAGTCAGAACGCGATACAAATAATACTTTTGAAATGAATCTCCTCCGAAAGTTTGGCCAGATTTCTTTTTATACTTCTTTGTACAATGTCCTTCCTCATTTAATTCCCTAAGGGTTTTAATCACAGACTTTGTCTCTACAAAACTCTCAAATATATTCTTTACTAACTCTGCTTCTTTTTCGTTCACAACCAGCTTTTTATCTTTTACATCAAAGCCAAGTGGTGGCAGACCTCCTGTCCATAAACCATTCTTACGTGATGATGCTATTTTATCTCTTATTCTTTCCGCTGCTAACTCCCTTTCATATTGCGCAAAGCTCAGTATGATGTTTAGCATTAATCTACCTATAGGGTCTGCTGTATTGAATGATTGTGTAACTGACACAAACGTAACTTTATGTTTATCAAATAAATCCACTATTTCTGCAAAGTCAAGTAATGACCTTGATAAGCGATCTATTTTATAAATCACCACACAATCTATTGTGCCTGCTTTGATATCTCCAAATAACTTCTGTAGTGCTGGCCTCTTTAAATTCCCTCCAGAATATCCTTCATCATCATATCGTTTATCCACTGTAACCCATCCCTCTTGTTGTCGGCTTTTTATATAATGTTCTCCAGACATCCTCTGTGCATCTAGACTATTAAATTCTTGTTCAACTTTATCTTCACACGATTTACGTGTATATACTGCACATCTAATTTGTTTTAACATTGTTTCACTCCAAAAAAAACTAATCCATTCCATCTTGTTCCTGCAATTTCAGTTGCTATTGCAGATAGTGATACCAATTCTCATTGTTGGTCAGTCAAATAGGAGAAATTGCAGAGTTGTTTAATTGTGGAGCTGGCAAGAGAAGTAATAAATTTGCACAAAGCACCCTAAAGCAGAGCAATTGTATCGTATATTTTATTGCGCAAAATGTTCTGTTTTATGTATAACCAAAGCCTCTCAACAGGATTGAGTTCAGGTGAATATGGAGGTAGGTATATAATCTCAATATTTTTAGCTACCTTTAAATTTTTTGACTTATGCCAACTAGCACAGTCCATAACAAGAACAGCTTCTCTTGTCCCTAGATATTGCGACATTTGCTCAAGAAATACATTCATGCAATCAGTGTTAACATTTAGTGCAAATAAGCTAAAACTCTCTCCATTTTTAGGATTAACTGCACTGTAGAGATAAAAATTATGCCTACCTAATTTTATTTTAACCCGAGTCCTAGTGCCTTTTTTAAACCATCCATGCCCAACTTTCGAATGTGTGCCAAACCTTGATTCATCAAAGAAAAATAGCTCTTTTTCTGGATACTTGCCAATAACTTCATTGAGATTTTTTTTTGAATTCCTCTTGTTTACTTTTATCTTGTACGTTGTGTACTGGTCTTGGTGTAATATATGAAAATTTCATCTTTTGCATATGGCGGTGTACTGTAGATTTGCTGATATTTAATCCGAACTTTTCCTGGATTCTTATTCTCATTTCTTTAATGGTAATATTAGGATTTTCTTCTATACATGCTTCAATTTGCTGTAGTTGAGCCTGATTTAATTTAGTTTTTCTACGGCGTGATGGAGGAGCAAACAGTTTTTCTTCTCTGCCAAATTTCAAGAGTTTTATCCACGAAGTTAGTGCGCTTCTTGAAATTCAATATATTTTTGCTACAGCCGTTATACTATGCTTTTTTGCCGCAATTACAGCATTTAGTTTTTTTGAAACATATGCATTGTTCCTTACTTTCTTCAGCATTTCTTTTGCTGATTCTACTACTTTTTCATCCAATAATTTTGATCTTAATGCCATTTATACCTCGCTACTTCACTTACTTTAGTATGGCTTTTTTTCCATTATTGTCTATCCGTTCTTTGTATAGTGGGAATTGGTATTAGCTCATTTCTTTCCACTCCAAGCCTCCTTCAAGCAATATCGGTCTTCCAGCATTGACAGAACCTGAATAATGATCATTTATTTGCTCTTTTAAGCGTTGGTACTGCTCTTGACTTAAACTTCCACCACTCCCGTCCTTCGCTGATTTCACAACTATTGCACCACTTGGTCTTGCCCCATTTTGCAACATCGCTTGATTCCAAGCACCCGCCTGATTATGCTGATCTATACTGTATGCAGCTGCCTCAATTGGTGATAATCCATACCAATCATTCAAAGGGTTAAAGGTCTTTAGGTGCAACACTGCTGAACGTCCGGTTAGTTTATCAACTTTAAAGTCATAACCGTTGTTATTTATGGTATAACGATAGATATAAGGAACGTTATTTTTCCCTGGAACAATTTCAACCCTATCAGGGCGCAGAAGATAAAGCTCTGTTGGTGGTTTTCTATTGTTCTGCGACTCAACCATCAATATATAAGAATTGCCGTTAACTAACCGATAAGTTACAATCCCCTCAATAAATTCCGATTTTGATGTCATTGGATTAGGAGAATAAAGTAATTTCAGTAATGGATGGGCTTTTAGTTGCGATTTTCCCTGTTCAGTAAGCTGGCAGAGAGTAAAAGGTACCGAAGATGCAGCACTTGCAATCATATTAATTGCTCGAAAGGCAATAACATTTTTTATGTAACCTTCCTCAGCAAAACTTACATAATCACGCTTACTCCAACTTGGTTCCATCATTAGCTGCAAAGCAGAATATTCACTGCTTTTCTTTCTTTGAAAAATGTTGAAATTCATATGTGCCTCATGAAAGATGTTTAAAAGTTAAAAGTGTTTTAGATTCTGTAGTTAAACTAAGACATAGATCCCAGTGTCACGCACTGGAATGACAAAAAGAGGGCACTTGGATGACAGGAAAAGAATGCACTGCTATACTAAAAAGAAAAGAAATTGAACATGACAGAATGGCTAATATCTAATCAGCTTATTGATTATAACTGTGCCGTAAAATCTATGGAAGAAAAAATTCAACAAATTTACAATAATTCAGCAGACGAATTGGTATGGCTACTCCAGCACCCTCCACTTTATACTGCAGGAATCAGTGCAACAGATGATGACATTGTTGAAAAACTATTTCCTATATATAAAACAGGAAGGGGTGGTAAACACACATATCATGGTCCAGGACAGCGCATCATATATTTAATGTTAAACCTTAAAAAAAGAAATAAATGCGACATAAAGCTATATATTAGAGACCTAAGTAAGTGGATAATAAATGTTTTAAAGCAATTTAATATACTTGGAGAATTTAAAGAGGATAGAATAGGTGTTTGGGTGAATAACAATGGAGTAGAAAAAAAAATTGCAGCTTTTGGTATTCGCTTAAGAAAATGGGTAACTTATCATGGCATAGCGCTTAACGTCTTTCCAGATCTCTCTCACTATAAGGGTATTATTCCTTGTGGACTGCAAGGTTATGGCGTCACATCAATGGAAGAACTAGGAGTGAAAGTTCCACTCTCTGAATTGGATGATATACTAAAAAAAGAGTTTTATAAGATATTTTAATGATCATTTACCTTTTATATTTTATTTTCACTTTATGTGCTAACACAGGTATTCATGCAATCGACCGAGTTGATATTATTGCTCCTTCTTCCAAGGGAAAAGAATCAGATCTGACTACTATAAAAGAATATGTAGAAGCTTCAGATTTTAATCCCCATATTTCGGAAAAAATATATAGTAATGACAATCCATTTTATTCCAACTCTGATGAATTCAGAGCAAATGATTTGGTTAGTGCACTAACTAATGATAGTAAAATAATTTGGTGTATCAGAGGAGGAGAAGGGGCTTCTCGGTTAATTCCCTATCTAGAAAAGTTACCCAATGATAAAAAAGAAAGGATTGCTCAAAACAAAAAAATCCTCATAGGCTATAGCGATATAACTGCCTTGCACATCTATCTACAAGCTAAATATGATTGGCAAACTCTTCACGGCACCATGTTGGAAATGATAGTAAATAGCTCCGTTTCTGAAAGCTCTGTTGAAAAATTGAAAGAGTTAATTCTTAACAAGCGGGATTCTATCAGATTTGATAACCTAAAGATGATAAACAATGGCATTAGACTAAAAGATGGCAGATTAGAGTCTAAAGTCATCGGTGGTAATATGACTTTAGTTGAAAATAGTATAGGAACCGCTTGGCAAATAAATGCGAAAGGTAAAATTCTATTTTTAGAGGACATAAGAGTTTACCCATACGCAATAGAGCGCAGTTTAGATCACCTAAAACAAGCTCACATTTTTGATGGAGTGCATGCAGTAATCTTTGGGGATTTCGTTAACTGTTATAATGATAATCTTGTTGAAGTTGTAAAAGAAAGGTTTGCAAAAAGTGTTAACTTTCCTGTATTTACAATGAAAGGGGTAGGCCATGGATATACAAATGACCCTTTACCTCTTAACACTCACGCTATTATTAGCGTTCAAGACGAAAAAGAAGGTTTGTTTTTTATGGATGTGCAGAATGTTAGCTAATCTTATAGCTAATGCGAGCTCTACGTCATGCTGCCGCGGTATCTCTAGATCCCGCTAACACGTAGCGGGATGACGATTGTCATTTAGCCATAAATGTTTAAGAAATTCACCAAACGAAAAAAAAGATACCGTCTCGCTAGTCAACAAGAAAATTATAAAAATTGAATCTCAAGCTGTATTGTAAAATCAAAAAGTACTTCCTATTCATATCCTGTGTAGCGGTATACAGATTATAGTTAATGTATATGTTGATAAGTTTCGTTGGAACGAAAAAGATTTAGTAGCTTACGAAGAAAGAATAATGGATCTACGCAAAGAAGAAGCCATTCTTGAATACAGACTTGATCTTGCTACTGAAAAAGGTAAAAGAATTGGTAAAGAGGAAGGGAAAATTGAAGTCGCAAAAGCAATGCTGGCTAATAATGTTGATATCAACACTATTGTTAAGTTTACTGGCCTCTCCATGAGTGAGATCAAAGAATTGCAGAATTAAGTGTGAATGGTTACAGAGTAATTTCAAAGTGCATTTGCAGTTGGACTGGCTGAATGGATATATTTAATGAAAGTCCCATTTCACGGTGTTCAAATCTACTCCTTCTTGTACCATCTCCCAAAGTGGGCTCATTTCTCTCAGTCGGCCAATATTTTTAGCAACAAGATCTGCTGCGTACAAAACTTCTTCTTTAGTTGTAAATCGGCCTAGGCCAAATCTAATTGATGAATGCTCAAGGTCGTGGCCATTATTTAGCGACCGTATGACATAGGAAGGCTCAAGAGACGCAGACGTGCACGCAGAACCAGAACTTACTGCTAAATCCTTGATTGCCATGATGAGAGACTCACCCTCAACATAGGGAAAGCTCAAGTTTAGGTTGCCAGGAATTCTATTTTCATAATCACCATTTAAAACGATATCAGGAAATGCTTCTTTTATCTTATTGTACAAAATATCTCTCAGTCCTTCCAATTTGCTTGCTTCTGTTTCCATTTCTTCTTTAGCAATACGTGTCGCTTCACCAAAACCAACTGCAAGAGGTGTTGGAACTGTTCCAGAACGTATACCTCTTTCTTGTCCACCACCACTAATCAATGGTATCAGCCTAACACGAGGATTCTTTCTACGGACATATAATGCGCCTATTCCCATAGGTCCATAAATTTTGTGGCTAGAGAGACTCATAAGATCAATGCACATCTTATTAACATCAATTGGAACTTTTCCAAAGCTTTGAGCTGCATCTGTATGGAAAAATATATTATGCTTTCTGCATATTTTACCAATCTCCTTTACAGGCTGAATTACTCCGATTTCATTATTTACCATCATCACTGAAACCAGGATTGTTTTATCAGTAATTGCTTCCTCAAGCTTTAATAAATCTATAATTCCATTTTGCTTAACAGGCAAATATGTAACTTTAAAGCCTTCATTTTCTAGATGCCGACAAGAATCCAGAACACACTTATGCTCCGTGCAGACAGTTATTATATGATTTCCTTTATTTTTGTAAAAGTGAGCAACGCCCTTGATTGCTGTATTATTTGACTCAGTTGCACCTGAGGTAAAGATAATTTCTTTGCTATCTGCGTTCACCAGATCAGCGATGTGTTTCCTTGCTTTTTCCACTGCTTCTTCAGCAGTCCAACCAAATGAATGGCTGCGAGAGTGTGCATTACTGAACTCACCAAAATAAGGTATCATTACCTCCAAAACACGGGGATCCACTTTAGTAGTAGATTGATAATCAAGAAATATTGGTAATTTTATTTTAGTATCATGTATTTTCTTACTTTCAACATTCATAAAGCTACCACAGAGACAAAATTTACAACTATTTAATAGCACTAAAACTTAATTTTTTCAAGGTATAATCTTGCATCAACAAACATTTTCACCAAAGGGATGACGAGTTGTGTGTATGACGCTGGTTCACTCTGTGATGGTGTCATTCCAGCGCCCCTATGATGTCATTCCAGTACCTTGACTACTTAGATCCAGGAAACTTAACTCTACACCAAGTAAATGTACAATAAGAACTAGATTCCAGACTGGAATGACAGCAGTCCTAAGTCATGCCACCGCGAACCGTCATACCGCCGCGGTATCTCTTAGCATAGATCACGCTAACAAGTAGCGGAATGACAAATTACTTGACCTTTACAGGGATGACGGTTGTCGTTCAGCTATAAACATTAAGAAATTTACCAAACAAAAAAAAGGCAAAAGAAGCCCTAGTCATTGTCTATTTTCAGTATTTGGCGTTTTTTAAGTCTTAAACACTGCAATTTAGCTGCTTTTAATTGCAACTAACCTACGCTGCAAATGTTTAAGAAATTTACTAAGCAGAAAAAAAGGCAAAAGAAATCCCGTGTTAGCTAGTTGTCACTCTCTAATCCTGCAAATTGGCGTACTATACTGTCTTAAACGACTTATAAGCGCGTTTCAGCTTATATAGGTAAAAACCCAGAAATGTTGTGAAGACATAAGGTGCACATAGTGCAAAAAATTAAAAATAAGACGCCAACTACGTTGTTTTTTTGCTGTTTAATCTGCACAGATGAAGATAACTGAATACCTTCAGTTTCATGATAAGGGGGCTGGCGGAGTTTGTCAAGGAAGTTTTTTGTATCTTAACCTTAGATTTGAGAAATCTTATAGGTTTTTGTTCTCATGAAAATTATGTTCTCATGAGTAAATTAATGTTATCCTTTTTTGTTGATCTAAAGTTTTTTATGTTCATACACTTACGTGTTCATAGTGTTTATTCGCTGCTTGAAAGCTCGGTTAAAATTGAGGAGCTGATAGGCCTTTGTTTGCGAAATAAAATGCCAGCGGTTGCAATTACTGATTCAGGCAACTTGTTTGGCTCGCTCGAATTTTCAGAATATGCAGCAAGTAGGGGAATACAGCTAATAATAGGATGCAATATTATAGTTAAACATTCAGAACAAAATTTACCTATATTATTGCTTGCAAAAAATGAGCAAGGGTACACTAATTTAGTCACTTTGGTGAGTGAGTCTTTTAAAAAGCGCAAGAATAACAGCGATATTCCTTACGTTGATTTTGATGAGCTATTGAATTTAAGTATGGGTCTGATCGCTTTAACCGGTGGATGTTTGGCTCAACTATTGTTGGGGCAAGATAAAGAAACGGTTGAAAAACTGCTTTCAGCATTCGATGGTCATTTATATGTTGAATTGCAGCGTCATGGGCTGAATAAAGAGCTAGAGCTTGAAGAAGCTTTAATAGATTTTGCTTATCAGCGCAATGTACCACTGGTTGCAACGAACGATGTGTTTTTTCCAAATAGGTCTGATTATGAGGCTTATGACATATTAACGTGCATATCGGAGGGGAGTTATGCCCTGGAGAATAACAGAAAGAAGTTAACTACCGAGCATTACTTCAAATCTGTGGCAGAAATGGAGAAACTGTTCAGCGACATTCCCGAAGCAATTCATAACACTTTAGTGATAGCTAAGCGGTGCTCTTACATGCCAAGAAGCAGGCAGCCTATCTTGCCTAAATTTCCTTGTCGAGAAAATAAAACTGAGAATGAAGAACTGAGGGAGCAGGCAGTTGCAGGATTAGAATTCCGCATTGCGAATGAGACAGATATAGACCTTAAACAATACTACGATCGGCTGAATTACGAACTAAGCGTAATAACTTCGATGAACTACGCTGGCTACTTTTTGATAGTTTCTGATTTCATTCGTTGGAGCAAAGCAAATGGCATTCCAGTTGGTCCAGGAAGAGGCTCTGGTGCTGGATCAATTGTTGCTTGGGGCTTACAGATTACAGACCTTGACCCAATAAAGTTTGGCCTAATATTTGAAAGATTTTTGAATCCTGATCGTGTATCGATGCCTGACTTTGATATCGATTTCTGCCAAGAGAAAAGGGACCTGGTTATTGATTATGTTCAGAAAAAGTACGGTTATGTTGCTCAAATAATCACTTTTGGAAAATTGCAAGCAAGGGCAGTATTACGTGATGTTGGTAGAGTATTGCAAATGCCTTACTCTCAAGTGGATAAAATATCTAAAATGGTTCCATTTAATCCAGTAAATCCTGTAACTTTATCGCAAGCGATAGAGCTTGATCAAAACCTGCAGAAAGAACGAGATAGTGATGAGGTAATTGCAAAGCTTCTTGATATATCACTAAAGCTCGAAGGAATATATCGTCACGTTTCAACTCATGCTGCTGGAATTGTAATATGCGATCAAAAATTAGAAAATTTTGTTCCCGTCTATTATGATCCAAATTCGGCTCTGCCAATCACTCAATACAGCATGAAATATGTAGAGAAAGCTGGGCTAATAAAATTTGATTTTCTTGGACTTGGTACGCTAACACTAATAGATCATGTATGTCGTTTAATTAATCGTGATGAAAAAAAGATCGATATTTCTTCAGTTCCTTTGAATGATCAAAAAACCTATGAGATGCTCTCTAGCGGTGATTCAATTGGAGTGTTCCAGCTTGAAAGTTCGGGAATGAGAGAAGCTTTAATCAAATTAAAGCCAGATTGCATTGAAGATATTATCGCTTTAATTTCCCTTTATCGTCCAGGACCTATGGATAACATTCCAACTTATGTTGCAAGAAAGCATGGACTTGAAAAGCCAGATTATATTCATCCGTTACTTGAAGGAGTGTTAAAAGAAACATTTGGGGTAATAATCTACCAGGAGCAGGTGATGGAAATAGCCCGTATTCTTTCCGGGTATAGCTTAGCGGAAGCAGATCTGCTGAGACGTGCCATGGGTAAGAAAATTAAGGAAGAGATGGATAAACAACGTGAACTTTTCATCCAAGGGGCAACAAAGAATGGCGTTGATTATGACAGGGCAAGTTATATCTTTGACCTTGTTGCAAAATTTGCTGGTTATGGATTTAATAAATCTCACGCAGCTGCATATGCGGTTATATCTTATCAAACGGCTTACCTTAAAGCTAATTATCCATTAGAATTTTTTACAGCACTAATGAATCTAAATATTGATGATAGAGATAAACTGAATTTATTTTATCATGCAGCAAAGTTTAGTGGCGTTACCGTTCTTCCACCTGATATAAATAAGTCTCAAGCTGAATTCTCAATAGAGGGTGAGTGCATACGTTATGGTATTGCTGCCTTGAGGAATGTTGGTTTTTCTATAGCAGAGGGAATAGTGAACACACGTTCAAGCGCTTATAAGGACATATGGGAATTCATTCAAAATTCAGGTCATATAATAAATAAGAGAGCGCTAGAAAGCCTGATTAAATCCGGAGCATTCGATAGCGTGCATAAGAACAGAAAGCAGCTATATGAGTCAATGGACATGCTGATTTACTTTGCAAATAAAAACAAACAGGATAGGGAATCAAGTCAAGCTGCTTTGTTTGGTAGTCTTGATGTCCTCAAACCGAAATTTGAGAATGTGGAAGATTTTGATGAAGAGGAAAAATTAGAGCATGAGTTATTTTCACTAGGATTTTATTTAACTAATCATCCACTTGAAAAATTTAGAATTCTTCTGGAAAAGTTAAATATTGGGTTTATCGGAGAAAATAGAACAGCAAAAACTGCTGGGGTAATATTAAATGCACGTATGAGAACTTCAGAGCGTGGAAGGTTTGTTATACTCACACTTTCTGATCCCCATAACGTTTCTGAAATAGCATTTTATAATAATGAAATAATAGAAGGAAAAAGAGATTTATTTTCACCAGGAACATTTGTGATAATTGATCTTGAAGCTTCGGAAAATACAACAAGATTAGCAGGCAAGGATATATCTGAGTTTACAAAAAGAATCACTTCTACAATAAAAGAATTAGTTCTCACCACTGAGTGCACGGATTCGCAAAAAGCCGCTATGGAATTAAACACAATATTGAAAGATGAAGGCAGAACCAAAATAATGCTAAAACTTCTTCTCGAAACACATAAAGTGAGCATCTTATTACCAGGTGCATACTCAATTGCTCCTCAAGTTATTTATGAAATATCTAACTTAAGCTGGATTAAAGGCGTAGAAATTAATACAAATAACTTGCTTATATAAAAAAGCTTTATATAATGAAGTATTTAATCGTTATTAAAGGAAGATATAGTGAATCTCTATGAATTTACTTTTATAGCACAACAAGGATTGTTACAGCAAGAAGTAGAGGAGATGGTCCAAGAGCTAGCTGTTTCATTGAAAAATATTAAAGCAGATGTTATTTTCCAGAAGATCAAGAGTCTTATGGAAAGGCAAAATAGTACGCTTACAAAACAAGAGTTAGAAACGCGTGCTGAAAACATTAAAGAAGGTCTAGTTGCTTACTCTGATTTCTTGGAAGATCTTACAAAAATTTTATGGGTTGAATTGGAAGAAGATCTTTCAAATTTGAAAGAAGTGAAGTCAAAAATCGATAAAGAGTTGAAAGATGACCTAAAAGATTTAGGAATAACGCAGGATTTTACAAAATTTCTAGGAGGCAGTGAGCAAATTACTAAAAGTGCGTTTATCCATAATGCAGTAAATGCTTTGAAGAGAAATATTTCAGAACATCTAATAAAGATTTTTCAAGATATTTTGAAAGATTTTAGAATAAACAGTCCAACTCAATCGAGCAAAGCATTGGAAATGCTTTTGGAAAACATTGAAGCATCAGGATTAATCAAGTATGAACATTGGGGTCTTTTGGATTTTGCATATCCAATAAATAAGATGAAGAGCGGTCATTATTGTATAATGTGTATAAGTTCTACTGCAAGCATTCTGGATGAATTTGTGCGTAGAATGAAACTTAATGAGAACGTTATTCGCCACTTGTCTGTGCAGGTTGATAAATTTTTTGAAGGTAAATCTTATATGATGAATAAACAAATTGAGGAGCAAAGCACATAATGATGAAAAGACGAAATAGTTTTAATAATTCTTACGTATCTGTAAATAATAGGACTGGCTTTAGGCGTTCTAAAGTTTGCCCTCTTGCTGCGTCTAAAGATGAAGACATAGATTATAAGAATACAGATTTATTATCCAAGTTTACCTCTGACTATGGTAGGATATTACCTAGAAGGTTAACAGGCATATGTGCAAAAAAACAAAGGAAGTTACGCTTAGCAGTCATAAGGGCACGTTTTTTAGCTCTTGTTCCTTACTGTACTAAAAAAGTTTAGGTAATTTATGTTGATAATTTTAAAGGAAAATATAAGGACTTTAGGTAAGCTTGGTGAAGTTGTCAAAGTTAAACCAGGTTATGCACGTAATTTTCTTTTTCCACAAAGAAAAGCGGTGAAAGCTACCAAGGAAAATTTAACAAAGCTAGAGGAGCAACGTTTATTACTGGAAAAAGAGAATATAAAAAGATTAAATGTAGCAAAAGAGCTTGCATTGTCACTACATGATAAGTTTGTGGTATTGATAAAGCAAGCTTCAGAGGATGGTAAAATTTTTGGTTCTGTGACAACACGTGAAATTGCGAAAGTTTTACTACAAGAAGGACATGTGATAGATCATCGTAGTTTATCTTTTGGTGGAATAAGTATCAAAAACTTGGGCGAGTACCAAGTAAACGTAGAATTACATAGTGAAGTAGTAGTACCAATTACTATATACGTCGTGAAATCCGAAACAGATGCAAATGAGCTAAGGCAAGTAAAATTGCAAAATCAGAAGTCTGAGCAACAAGAAGGTAAAATTGCAGAGCAGGAAGATACAAATAACGAATAGGAGTGAATAAAATATGTCAACTGTTCCTATCATCCCAGTGCTTGACACTGGAATCCAGTTTATTTCATCATGGACATTATTTTATGCTTCTAGAATCCGTTGTCCATTGAATAATTTGCAAATATCTGGATTCCAGTGTCAGCTACTCGAATGACACCCTATGAATTGCTGGAATGACAGGGAAAAAGATTTATAATTAAAGGAAAAGAGAAGTGCAGATCATTCCTGGTGGTAAAGAAGAGCAAGAATCTCTAGATAAGGTACTTGTTGAATTTAATCTCACACAAATACCATGTTATAAGAATCCTCCTTCGGAAGATATGTGTTATGTTATTAGAAATTCAGATAATGAGTTGGTAGCAGGTGTTTATGGCAGCTTGATTATGGATAATGTTCTTAGTATATCCACATTGTGTGTTAAAGAGAGCGAAAGAAAAAAAGGTTACGGCAAGCAGCTTTTGCAAAAGATTGAAGAAGAAGCAAAATTCAAAGGAGCATGCCTTGCTAGTTTAAATACATTTGACTTTCAGGCACCTGATTTCTACCTAAAATTAGGGTATGAAATATTTGCTGTTTTAGATGATTGCCCTGCTAAAGGCCACAAACGCTACTATCTAAAGAAGAGTTTGTTAATAGGAGACCACTAATGATTCCTCGTTATAGCCGAAAAGAAATGTCTTCCATTTGGGAGGAAAATAATAAATTTAATATATGGCTCAAAATAGAAAAATTAGCGTGTGAGGCTCAAGCAGAGTTAGGAGTGATTCCAAATAGTGTTGCTCAGAAGCTTTCTGGTGCTATTGAATTTGATATTGAACGTATCAACGAAATTGAATCCATTGTAAAACATGATGTTATAGCTTTTCTGACATATGTTGCTGAAAAAGCGGGAGTTGATGTTCGTTATCTCCACTATGGAATGACAAGTTCTGATGTTTTGGATACATGCCTTGCGGTGCAGTTGAAAGAGTCATGTGATATTTTACTCGGGAATCTAAAAAATTTACTTGCAGTATTGAAAAAAAAAGCTGAGGACTATAAAGATATTGTTTGTGTTGGGCGCAGTCATGGAATGCATGCAGAACCAACAACTCTTGGATTAAAATTTGCTAGATTTTATGCTGAATTTAAACGCAATTATCAGAGATTAATTAGCGCGCAAAAAGAGATCTCAATTTGTAAAATATCAGGTGCAGTAGGTAATTTTGCAAATGTTGATCCGTTTGTTGAAGAGTATGTAGCGAAAGAAATGGGACTCATACCTGAAACCATATCGTCTCAAGTCATTCCTCGTGATAGACATGCCATGTTCTTTTCGGTTTTGGGAGTGATTGCAAGCTCAATAGAAAATATTGCAATTGAAATTCGTCATTTGCAAAGAACTGAAATCGGCGAAATTTCTGAGCATTTTTCCATTGGGCAGAAGGGAAGCTCTGCTATGCCACACAAATGTAATCCTATTTTAAGTGAAAATCTGACGGGACTCTCACGTTTAATACGCAGTTATGTTTTTCCTGCATTAGAAAATGTTGCATTGTGGCACGAACGTGATATATCACACTCGTCTGTGGAAAGATGCATTGCTCCTGATGCTTGTATAACAATGGATTTTGCTTTAGTGCGATTAACAGATTTGATAGGTAAATTGGTAATCAATAAGGAAAACATTGAAAAGAACTTAAATTCTTCAAAAGGTTTAGTTTTCTCACAGCGTGTATTGCTTGAGTTAGTAAATAGTGGTTTGGCGAGGGAAGAGGCGTATCAAATTGTTCAGAGCAATGCAATGAAAGTGAAACAAAACAACAGTGATTTTCTGGCCGAATTGAAACAAGATAAACCTTTACTTAAGGTTATTAACTCGGAAAAACTTGAATCTTTGTTTGATTTGAAATATTATACAAAGCATGTAGGTCACATATATAGCAAGGTTTTCAATTAGGCTGAGTAGCTCAGTTGGTAGAGCAGGAGGATCATAATCTCTTGGTCGGGGGTTCAAGTCCCTCCTCAGCCACTCGAACTAAACTATGTTTAGCAAGATAGTGCTATTGGTGAAGTAGTGCGACCCAGTGTCAGCTACTTGGAATGGTTACGTTCAGTTGTATATCCACTTAGGTGTACAGTTTAGAGGACAATGGATAAGAGATTGTGAAAAGGGTTTAGCTTTTGGCCTATGATCTCTTTAAATGACAGAATTTCACTACAAAACTTAACTTTCTTCTATGCAATTAGCTAAGTCAAGAAAGGTGAATCTATCTCTTGTTGCAAACGCAAGATCGACCACTTTACAATATTGTTCTTTATTCCAACTGAGGTGCTCTGGTAAGTGCGGAATTGATAGATCTTCAAATATTTTTTGCAGGTATTTTGCAGGTAGTAAATTTTGCTTAATTAAATTGGAAATATTAGTCCATTCTTTACAAATAATCTCTTGGATTTTTTGCTGCATAATTTGCTTCTGTTCAAAAGTTCTTACAAATTCGATATTATCAAAGCACTGAGTTATATGTTTTACATCTAAAGTGGTCGGGTTGATAATCGGGTTTTGTATTGATAATATCTTTTCCTGCAAATTAGCCATGGTAATCGTCGTAACAGCAATTTTTTCGCCATGTAATGAGGAATAATCTCTTGTTACCATTTTCATTGCGTGAGCTAACATATGCTCTCCTTGGCTTGCAGAATAGCTGCCTTTTGATATTACCATTCCAAGTCCTGAAATTAGTAGAACTTCCATAAGTAATAGGACCACTTTTCTACTTCCTTTAGTAAGCGCCGTATACTCTCTTAGCAAAATTTGCTCCAAATCGCGAACAAGTGTAAAAGGTAATTCATTGTATTCTGTGCCAAGCAACAAATGAGATAGTAGCCAGTCAGCCTGAACTGTCGAACGGCAAATGAAATCTGCAAATCCGCTTAATGTGAGGCGCAGTGGTGCATTGGTAAGTATGTCTATATCTATATATATCGCTCTTGGAAGATGTGCTTTGAACGATTTTTTGTATCCATTTACTAATATTGAAGCATTTGCGGATGTATATCCATTCATGGAAGCGGCTGTTGGGAACGATATATAATCTTTTTTCTCGAGGTAGCTTGCATATTTGCAGATGTCGTTAACGGTGCCGCTACCAAATGCAACTATTAAGTCACTGTCTTTTGCTTTGTTTCTAACTAGATTTATGGTTTCAAGAGAGGCAAGTGAAAGATTAGTACCCATGGTTGGTGTCATTCCAGCGCGTGACGCTGATTTTTTTTCCTGGATCCCAGTCTCGGAGGACTGGGATGATAAAATGTAGGGAGCATCCGAAATGATATGAGGTTTTGCAAGAGGCCTAATGGTATTGCTCGGGATAATTAAGTGAGAAATTTTATTAAATACGTTTTTGTTTAAAAGTTTTGCTGTATTTTCATCTGCAACTAGAAAGATGTCATTTCCGTGTCGTGTGCATATTTTATAGATATCATCAGCAAGGTGGTAATCTGTTATTACTTCTCTTAGAAAAGTTTGTTCGGCTTGTTGTAATATTTGTTTTAAATAGTGCATAGAGTGTTTACAATATAGCAATATAAGTATTTTAAGATTGACATGAAAATTGACCCTGTAGAGCTAACTAAGAAATTGATCTCTTTTGAGAGTATAACACCAAGGGACGGCGGGGCAATAGAGCATATAGCAACAATCTTCAAGAAAAGTGGCTTTGACTGTGAGATTTTAGAATTTGGTGATGATGGAACTAAAGTTAAAAATCTTTATGCGAAATATATAAATGGAGTACCAAATTTGTGCTTTGCTGGGCATGTTGATGTTGTACCACCGGGTCAGTTAAAAAATTGGGCATTTGGTCCATTTAATCCAGAAGTTAGAGATGGAATGCTATATGGAAGAGGAGCAGCTGATATGAAAAGCGGAATAGCTGCATTTATTGCTGCTATGGCAAATTTAATTGCAGAAAAGTTTCAATTTAATGGTTCGATAAGTGCATTGATTACCAGTGCTGAAGAAAGCACGGAAGAATATGGAACAAAGGCAGTTTTGGAATGGATGAAAAGTAAGCAAAAAAAGATAGATTTTTGTGTAGTTGCCGAACCAACCAGTAGTGAGAAATTAGGTGATACCATAAAAATAGGCAGAAGAGGTTCTGTAACATTTGAATTAATTTGCCATGGAAAACAAGGACACGTTGCCTATCCAGACCTAGCAGATAATCCAATATATAAGGTAATATCGATATTGAGTAAGGTAAAAAATACTACTTTTGATCATGGTAATAAATATTTTCAGCCTTCACATTGCGAAGTTACTACTATCGATGTTGGAAATAATACTAGCAATCTAATACCTAGTTCAGCAACTACACGTTTTAACATTCGATATAACGATACACAAACACCTGACGGCTTATATAAGCTGATTGATGAAATATGCTCCAGTGTAACTAACGATTATAAACTTTCTATGCATAGCAGCAGGGACGTTTTCCTCTCTACTCCTGATAGAAATACTGATATTATGCTTGATGCGATAAATAAAGTTACCAGTATTGATGCTGTGCTGAGCACAAGTGGTGGCACATCTGACGCTGCATTTATCAAAGATGTTTGTCCAGTGATTGAATTTGGTATAATCAACAAAACCGCACATCAGATAAACGAATGCGTATTAGTAAATGATATACACAAATTAACATCTATATATAAGGAATTTATAGAAAATTATTTCAATCCCACTAATAAAATATTGAGTCAGGTCAACGTAGTTAGTAATATATCTAGTGGTCCATTGTTAGCTTAGATGTAATCAGATCTCTTGCATAACTGTTGTTTGAGTAACAACTGGTATCATCCCAGCGTGTGACGTTAGAATCCAAAAACCATGAGAGCTACAAAAACCACTTGACAAACTTCGCCAGTCCCCTTATCATGAAACTGAAGCTATTGTATTTGCTTTCGCCAATCTGCAGATTAAAAGGTAAGGATTACTTAATGTATCGGCGTCTTATGTTTAATTTTTTGCAGTATATAGATACTGTATGTCTTTACAAAACTTCATCTACATCTAGATTTTTATCTAAATAAGCTGAACGCGCTTATAAAGCGTTACAAGACATCAAAAAATACCAATACTCGACAGAGATAGTAAAAGACTAGCTAACTCGGAGATTCTTTGTCTTTTTTTCTGCTTAGTAAATTTCTTAAACATTTGCAGTGTAGGTTAGTTGCAATTAAAAGCAGCTGAATTTCGCTTGTCAAGCGTTTAAAACATAAAAAACGCCAATATTTTAAAGCGGATAATAACCCCAGGGTTTCTTTTGCCTTTTTTTTTATTTGGTAAATTTCTTAATATTTGTAGCTAGAGACTCTCACATTTAGCGAGCTTCAGGGTAATTGGTTGCTATTTGCGAAAATATTTGCATAATTTAAGCAACATTAATTGATAAAAATTAACTATGGAGCTTAATAAGATTGCAGCATCGATTTTACTTTCTGGGCTAATCATTATGATAGTCAGCAACGTAGTTGATATGCTGTATAGTCCAGAGGAATATAAGATTGAACACCAAACGATAGTAGCTGCTGGTAACAATGAGTCCCAGCAAAAAATCGAGCAAGTGGCGCTCGATATTGGAGCGCTCATGCAGAATGCTAGCTTTGAAAAAGGCAAGTCAGCAGCGAAGAAATGTATAGCCTGCCATAGTTTTGAGAAAGGTGGAATGAATAAAGTAGGACCAAACTTATGGAACGTAGTTGGAAACAAAAAGGCTCATCTTGGTAACTCATTCAATTACTCAAAAGCAGTGCTTGAAAGAGATGGAAAATGGGGGTATGAGGAGCTATTTGCTTTCTTAAAGAACCCAAAAGCCTATATAAAAGGTACGCGTATGGCATTTGCAGGTATTTCCAATCCACAAGAAATTGCAGATCTAGTTAGTTATTTGCGTCAATTGAGTGATAACCCGGTTGCTTTGCCAAAGTAGTATGGATTATTGTAATGATGGAAATAATGGTCACATAGCATATCGAAAGCTACAAGGAAAGAAAGCTTCTGTAGTTTTTTTCGGTGGATTTGCATCTAATATGGATGGAACTAAAGCAACTGCTATTTACAAATTTTGCCAAGAAAACGATATAGCACTTGTGCTATTTGATTATTTTGGTCACGGTCATTCAAGTGGTGATTTTATTGATTACACGATAAGTGATTGGCAAGAAAATTGTGCTAAAGTGATAAGTGAATTAACTAGCGATAAACAAATAATTATAGGTTCAAGTATGGGAGGATGGCTGATGCTGCTCATTGCCCTTCAATTTCCAGAAAAAATTGCAGCATTAATCGGCATATCGTCTGCTCCTGATTTTACTGAAGATTTGATATTCAAGCAATTGTCAGGCAAGCAAAAAGAAGAACTAGGTTCTAAAGGTGTAATAGATTTTACTTCAGAGCATTGTACATATAAAATAACTAAAAATTTGATCGAAGATGGCAGAAAGAACCTTCTTTTAAACAGAGAAGCAATAGATATAAACTGTCCTGTGCGCTTATTGCATAGCATTAATGATAAAGATGTTCCTTATCAAACTTCATTGAATTTAGCTGAAAAAATTAAGTCAACCGATGTTGAAGTATACTTGATGAAATCAGCAGAGCACAACATGTCTGACAATCACTCACTGAAAGTTTTATTTAAGACCATTAGAGAATTTTTGCCAGCAAAAACATATAGGTAACCGTTCACAGATTTCCACTTAATTCTTCAATCTCACTAATAGAAAGGCCTGTAAACTTGACAATAGTGTTGACATCAACATTATTAGCCAGCATTGCTTTTGCGACTTCAATTTTCCCTTCAATTTTCCCTTCAATTTTCCCTTCAATTTTCCCTTCAATTTTCCCTTCAATTTTCCCTTCAATTTTTCCTTCAATTTTTCCTTTCTCTATACCTTTTTGTATACCTTTCTCTTCAGCAAGATCAAGTCTGTATTCAAGAATGGCTTCTTCTTTCCGTAGATCCATTATTCTTTCTTCGTAAGCTACTAAATCTTTTTCGTTCCAACGAAACTTGTCTAATTCATCATATGCTAGCTTTATTATTGGCGCTTTTTCTGCTATCTCTTTTAAGTCCTCTTCTGTTGTTTCTTCTGCGTATTTAAAAAAGAAACACCACCTTTCTACTATACTTTCTAACTGCTCTACTTTACTTTTTGAAAATTTGGGCAATTCTATAAAGATAAATTGAAAATCTTTTAAGTAATGTCCGTTGGTTTTTATATCACGTATATTATGAGTAGAGATATAATCAACTTCTTCAGGAAGTAAGTTACAATTTGATATAGCAATAAAGAAGACTTTCTTTAAATCAATGTAGTTGCCAGATTTATCTAATTGTCTTGAGTAGGCTTTAGCGGCATATAATTGAGCGCGTTTTTCAAAGCCCTTGTCTCTAGCGAGCTGCATTTCTGCTATATATCTATTTCCGTGAGAATCCTTACAGAGGACATCAACAATACTCTGTTTATCAGAAGCAATCTCAGGATCCATAATAGTGCTAAGAAACTCAACTTCTTGTATTGCATTTATCTCAGTAAACCCTAAAATATCGTTCAAAAAGTGGATCAGGATATTCTTATTTTTTTCCGTTCCAAAGATTTTTTTGAAACACAAATCATTGCGAGGATCGAGAAATTTTGAAAGAGCCATGGCAAAAATGCTTGAAAATATTAATAACTATACACTATTATTAACAATTATTCAACCATATTTTTGAAGATAGCTATAGCTAACACGTCATGCTGCCGCGGTATCTCTTAGCATAGATCCCGCTAACAAGTAGCGGTATGACGAGGTTATCGTCATACCGCCGCGAACCGTCATACCGCCGCGGTATCTCATCCGCTAACAAGTAGCGGAATAACGGTTTTTCAAATTGTCGGTAAATCTAAGTCAGTTTAGCTATAGGCAGCAATTTTCTGTATTTATTTTAAATTGAAGAAAGCTCAAATGAAAGACCGTGCTTTGCTAAAAATCACAGAATGCAGTCTGGTTACACACATAGTTGAAGTAATTCAGATTTGTAAGATATGTTTATCTGCAGTTATAGCTTCAACAGTAGGCGTTACTCTTGATTACCTCAACATTTTCTCTTGGCAATTCTTTAATGAACCGAGAAGTGCGCATCGGTTGCCACTGGTTGTTAATTTCCCTCCTATCTGCACATGAAATGATTAACCTTTCCTTTGCCCTGGTTATGCCAACATATGCAAGTCTCCTTTCTTCTTCTAAAGCTTTACCACTTTTATCTTCAAAAGATCTTTGATGAGGAAATAATCCCTCTTCCCAACCAGGTAGAAACACGCACGGGAATTCAAGTCCTTTGGCTGCATGAAGAGTCATAACATATACGGTGTCATCGTTATTCATATTATCCACTTCCATCACTAGACTTATATGCTCCAAGAAAGTTGTGGCATTATCGAAATTTTTTAAAGATGAGATGAGCTCCTTGACATTTTCTATTCGTGCTAAGCCTGTTACCTCCTCATTTTCAAGCATTTCAATATACCCTGATTGGTTTGCTACGATTTTAACGAATTCATGCAGTGGTTTTACGCTTACTATTTCTTCCCAAGCTTTAATTTTATTTAAAAAATCATTTAGTGAGAGTTTAATTCTTTCGGTTACTTGATTACTATTAACTAATATTTTTGCTGCCTCAAAAAAAGAAATTTTGTTATCCTGAGCAGTCGTGTATATTTTCTTTAGAGTTGTAGCTCCTATACTTCTTTTTGGCCGGTTTACTATCCTTTCGAAAGCTAAGTCATCGTTATTGTTTGTAACAAGTCTTAAATGTGCAATTATATCCCTGACTTCCTGACGTTCGTAGAATTTTACGCCACTTATAATCTTGTAGGGAATTGAATATTTTATAAAATACTCTTCGAGAACTCTAGTTTGAAAAGTGGCCCTTACCAGCACTGCAATGTCACTAAATCTGTATTTATTGAGCTTTAATATCTGTTCGCTTATGAACCTTGCTTCAGCTTTTCCGTCCCATAATTTTATTAGATTTACCTTTTCCCCTTCAATGTTTGTTGTCCACAATTTTTTTTCTAGCCGAGTTTTATTGTGATTGATAACATATGACGCAGTTGCAAGTATGTGAGATGTTGATCTATAGTTACACTCTAGTTTGACAGTTTTTGCATTTTTAAAATCATCAGAAAATTTTAAAATGTTTTCAACTTCTGCACCACGCCAACTGTATATTGACTGATCGTCATCTCCCACACAGCAAATATTTGAGTGCTTTTTTGCAAGGTATTTTAGCCAAAGATATTGTATCGCATTTGTATCTTGATATTCATCTACCATGACATATTTAAACTTGTTTTGGTAGTAGGACAGAACTTCGGTCTTTTGATTAAAGAGTTGTATGTTGTGTAGCAATAAGTCACCAAAATCGACAGAGTTAAGGAATTTTAACCTTTCCTGATACTGGTGATAGACTTTGAGTGCAGTTACGTACACTGGCCTAAATGATTGAATATCTTCCACTTCAGATGGCAATAAGCACTTCTCTTTCCATTGCTGAATAATATTCATAATGGTCTTACATTTTTCTGATAGGTAATCAGGGCTGATTTCATTCATGATGTTTTTTATTACCTGTAATTGGTCATCCACACCAATAATTGTAAAATTGGAATTTAGCCCCACGACTTCAGCATGATAACGTAGAATTTTTGCTGCAATTGCATGGAAAGTGCCAAGCCATGGTATGTTTGTGCCTGTTAGCTCAAGTACCCTTGATACCATCTCATTTGCTGCTTTGTTTGTGAATGTCACTGCTAATATTTCATCAGAATAAGCGTGACCGTTCCTAATTATGTGCGCTATTCTTGAAGTGATCGTTCTTGTTTTTCCGGTTCCGGCTCCTGCCAGTATCAAAACTGGTCCATCTATGTTAGTTACAGCTGATTGTTGTTCTGGATTTAGCAGTGAGAGATAATCGTTCATTGCAGCTCTATAGATTATAACTTCGTAAAGTTAAACCTATGATCGAAATATTGTAAAGGTTTTATTGAATAGAACAGTTAAAGAATGCTTCACTCAAGTACTACATATTTAAATGTAAGGTTTTACATCTATTTTGTTTTAGTAGTTTCAGGTGTATGTCGAATAGCAACAACTTGATTTGAGGTATTGGCACCAGAATTTCTGCTTGTTGGGTGAATAGGTGGAGTTTGGAATGGCATATGTACGCCTTCATTTCTATTTCTTCAGCTTTATAATAATTTAAAATGGCTTTGTAGTACAGTGTTTTAAATGTTTAATATAATATTGACTTTACAACAATAGTCACTTTAAATTAGTAATTATTGTTGCAGTTAAAGTATCAATGCCTTTTTTCTTTTATTTTTTTGCAATTCTTAGCATTTTATCTGCTGTTTGTGTGATTAGTGTAAGAAATCCTGTGCATGCAGTATTATTTTTAATTTTCACCTTCGTTAATTCTGCAGTTCTTTTTATTCTCCTTGGAGCTGAATTCATCGCTATGATGGTGCTGATAGTATACATCGGTGCGGTTGCAGTGTTGTTCCTCTTTGTAGTTATGATGCTCGATATTGACTACATAAGGTTGCGCCAGGGTTTTGCGAAGCATTTCACTCCTGGTGCTATATTATGTGTTGTGTTTTTTCTGATTATCAGTTTTGTAATCCGCAGCTCAACGCTGAATATAAGTAATGTTATAAACTATAATGCCAATAACGTGAAAGCTATTGGTAATTTGCTCTACACTGACTACATGTACGCTTTTCATCTTTCTGGTATTCTGCTGCTTGTTGCAATTGTCGGTGCAATTGCTCTTACTTTGCAGGACAAGAAAAAAGGAGTTAAAAAACAGAATGTATTAAAGCAATTGACACAATCTTCATCTGTAAAATTGATTAAGGCTAAATTTGGAAAAGGAGTAGAATGGAAATAGGATTAAATCATTTTTTGATAGTTGCTGCTATTTTGTTCACTATTGGGGTGTGCGGTATTTTCATTAACCGTAAGAGCATAATCAATATACTGTTATCAATAGAAATATTATTGCTGGCAATTAATATCAATCTAGTTGCTTTTTCTGCCTTTATGAACGATATAGTTGGGCAAATTTTTGTGATGTTTGTGTTGACTGTTGCGGCAGCAGAGTCAGGAGTTGGGCTTGCAATATTGGTTGTATATTATAGAAGCCGTGGCAATATAGATGTTGAACAAGCGAACTTAATGAAAGAATGAAAGTATGATGGATATACTGAAATTAATAGTATTTTTGCCACTCTTTGGTTCGCTATTTGCAGCACTTTTTAGAAAAAGTCAGTTAGTTACAACGGCAGGGATTGGAATATCTGCAGTTTTATCTTGGTATGTTTTTCTCACCTTCTCTGAAAATTATCACTTGAGTTTATTTCCTCTATTTTCATTAAGTGTATTAAAAGTAAATTGGGCAATTAGTGTGGATGCTCTCTCATCCTTAATGCTTATTGTTATTACCACCGTTTCACTAGTAGTCCACCTCTATTCTATCGGTTATATGGAGCATGACAAAGGGAAGTCGAGGTTTTTTTCTTACCTATCGCTATTTACGTTTTGCATGATTGTGCTGGTTGTAAGCGATAATTTCGTGCAGCTTTTTTTTGGCTGGGAAGGGGTTGGCCTATGTTCTTATTTACTCATAGGATTTTGGTTCCAAAAATATTCTGCAAATAATGCAGCAATTAAAGCATTTGTTGTGAATAGGGTAGGAGACTTTGCACTATTGATTGGGATCTTTCTCATTTATTATACATTTCACTCTTTGAAATTTACTGAAGTTTTTGACACAGATGATCTTCTTGGCGCACAGAACATTAGGGCATTCTGCTGTGAATTTAAAATAATTCATATAATATGCATATTACTTTTTATTGGCTGTATGGGTAAATCTGCACAGCTTGGTTTACATGTTTGGTTGCCAGATGCAATGGAAGGGCCAACCCCTGTTTCTGCACTCATTCACGCAGCAACGATGGTAACGGCAGGTATATTTTTAGTAGCAAAATGTTCTCCATTGTTTGAGCTATCAAATGTGGCACGAGAATTAATAGTTATTGTTGGGGCACTTACTGCTTTTTTTGCAGCTACGGTTGCGATTACTCAGAACGATATAAAAAAAATAATTGCTTATTCAACCTGCAGCCAACTTGGTTATATGTTCATGGCATGTGGGCTTTCTGCTTACAATGTTGCTATTTTTCATTTAATGACACACGCTTTTTTTAAAGCTCTACTATTTCTTGGTGCTGGCAATGTAATTCATGCAATGCATCATGAGCAAAACATTCAGAAAATGGGAAATTGCTGGAAGAAAATCCCTTGCACTTACACTCTCATGTGGATTGGGTCTCTTGCGCTTTCTGGAATATTTCCATTTGCAGGTTTTTACTCAAAGGATTTGATAATTGAACATGCTTATAGCACGGATAGCTTTGCTTTTGTAATAAGCTTAGTTGTTGCATTCTTCACAGCGTTTTACTCTTGGAGGTTATTGCTTCTTGTGTTCCATAGCCAAAAACAAAGTAAAATTAATATACATGAAGCACCGAAGATTATGCTTATACCATTACTGATACTTGCTTTTGGATCGGTATTTTCTGGAGTGTGGGGAGCAAATATTTTGAACATAACTAGTAATGCGTTTTGGAAATCAAGTTTAATGGTGATTGATGAGCATGGAGTTCATAATTTCTTTATAAAATTACTACCAACCTTGGCAAGCCTAAGTGGAATAGCACTTGCGTACCTAATTTACCAATATCAAGTAATTAGGCAAATTAAGAGTAAATTTTTACTTAAGTTTTTGCAGAATAAATGGTACTTTGATGAGGTGTATGAGTTTGTTATAATTGCACCGATAAGGTTTATATCTAGGCTTCTATGGAAGTTTGATGTTAAGGCTATTGATTCATTTGGACCAAATGGTGTTGTAAGGTTGGTTAATGAATGTTCAAAAAGTTCTATAAAGTTACAAACTGGTTATATATTTGATTATGCATTTATTATGTTTGTTACTTTAATAATCGGTGCTTTATATATTATTGGAATTAAATAGAAGGTGTTGTTACTTAGTATATTCTTGCTTCCACTGATAGGAGCGTTGATTTTATCCTCGATCAGGATTAATCATCAATCTATACACCTAAGATTCCTTGCCCTATTTTTTGCTGTACTTCCATTCTTGCTTAGCATTGTAGCTTGTATAGAATTTGATTATAACAATGCGGACTTTCAGTTTGTCAGCTATCCAGTGAGAGATATTGGAATAGGGGTGGATGGAATATCGTTGCTTTTCCTTCTACTTACGACCTTCTTGTTTGTTATTTGTATGCTCTATAATTGCAAAATGAGTTATACGACCCTCAAGCCATATATGGCATTATTTCTACTGCTTGAGAGTTTTGTAGTCGGTTTTTTCGTTTCACTGAATGCTATAAGCTTTTATGTGTTTTTTGAAGCTGTCTTAATACCAATGTTCTTTATTATTGGCATTTGGGGAGGGAAGCAAAGGATATATGCGACGTTTAAGTTATTTCTTTATACATTAACTGGCTCATTATTATTTCTACTTGGGTTGGTATACATCTATAGTGTTTTTGGAACGTTTAGTATACAAAAATTAGCTACATTAGTGCCAAGCCTTGATCTTGAAGTGCAGTCA
Source organism: Wolbachia endosymbiont (group A) of Sicus ferrugineus (assembly GCF_947251515.1). Taxonomy (NCBI): domain Bacteria; kingdom Pseudomonadati; phylum Pseudomonadota; class Alphaproteobacteria; order Rickettsiales; family Anaplasmataceae; genus Wolbachia; species Wolbachia endosymbiont (group A) of Sicus ferrugineus. The sequence continues at coordinate 755,924 of NZ_OX366370.1, read as the reverse complement.
TTGCTGTGGATTGCATTTTTTATTTCTTTTGCAATAAAAGTACCTATGTTTCCATTTCACACCTGGCTTCCTGATGCGCATGTGCAATCACCAACTTCTGGATCTGTGATTTTAGCTGGCTTGCTTATTAAAATGGGGGGGTATGGATTTTTAAGGTTTTCTATTCCAATGCTTCCTCAGGCAAGTTTGTATTTTTCAAATTTCGTTGTTGTGCTGAGCATTATTGCGGTGATATATGCTTCTCTAGTTGCGTTTGCTCAAGATGATATAAAGAAGTTAATAGCTTATTCTTCAATAGCACATATGGGGATCGTTACCGCTGGCCTCTTTTCATTTTGTGAGGAAGGAGTACTGGGTAGCATATTTCAAATGATTAGTCATGGCCTTATTTCTGCTGCTTTATTTTTGTGTGTTGGAATGCTATATACTCGAACTGGAACTTTGGAGATTGCAAAGTACTTTGGCATAGTAAACACAATGCCAAAATTTGGTTTTATGTTCATTTTATTTTCAATGGCTTCAATAGGGCTACCTGGAACATCTGGATTCATAGGTGAGTTTTTGGCTATGGTTGGAATGTTTAAGAGCATAGGGTTTTTTACAGGATTTATCGCACTTGGCACCATTTTAAGCGCAGTTTATATGCTGAATTTATGTAAGCAAATAATATGGGGGGTTAGCTATTCTAAATTATTAAATAATCGCTTGGATAGCATAGAATTTTCTGTCTTAATTCTGCTTGCAGTGTTTATTATTTTGCTTGGATTCTACCCAACCCTTGCACTGAATTATTTGAAGCCATGTATGGCAAATTTGTTAGTCAAATATAATGCGCTATGAATTATATACAGATATTGCCGGAAACGTTCTCTATTATCTCCTCGTTAGTGTTGCTACTGCTTGGAATTATATTTAACCGCCGAACTATCAACTTATTAGCACTTGGCTGCACAGTGGTAACTTTGATTATTTTAATTATTTCGGCAGAAAACAATGAAATTTTTCTCTTTAATTCGTTGTTAAAACTCAATTTATACATCAGGTCAGCCCAAGGGTTAATTCTCAGCACAGGAATTTTAATACTTTTGATGCTGAATTTATCAAAATATGACTATAAATATGAATTTTCAATACTGATTCTTTTTGCGCTATTTGGCATGATAACTTTGGTTTCAGCAAATAGTCTGATTTCTTTTTATTTAGCTTTTGAGTTGATGAGTGTATCTTTGTATGTTCTTGCGAGCTTTAATAAAGATTCAGCTTATTCATGTGAAGCAGGAGTGAAATATTTTACACTTAGTGCACTATCTTCCTGCATTATGCTATATGGAATGTCGCTGCTTTATGGATATACAGGACAAGTCAATTTCTCTGAGCTCGGTTCATTCTTGCAAAACCATCAGATAACTTATGGAATAGTTTTTGGGTTAGTTTTTATCCTTATTGGTTTGTGTTTCAAGCTTGCTATTGCTCCTTTTCATATGTGGGCTCCAGATGTCTATCAAGGTGCACCTACCATAGTAACTGCGTTTTTTTCTACGGCCCCAAAAGCTGCACTTGTAACATTTTTAATTCGATTGATGAATGAAGAGTTAGTAAATGTAAAAAGTTATGTTCAGCCTATTTTCTTATACGTTTCAGCATTGTCTGTGCTTATCTCAGCTTTTGGGGCCTTGCGTCAGCAAAACTTAAAAAGGCTGCTTGCTTACAGTTCAATTGGTCACATTGGTTTTATATTTGCTTCACTTTCTATTTTTACACAAGCAGGAACAGATAGTGCCTTAATGTATCTGGTGGTATATATAATCACAAGCATAGGGCTATTCTCATATCTCGTACAAATTGACGATGACGATTGTGATATTGCAAATTTATCTGGTATAGGAAAAAAGCAACCAATTTTAGCATTCCATCTTTCTATACTATTACTCTCGATGTCGGGAATACCTCCACTTGCAGGTTTTATCGCTAAATTTTTTATATTCAAAAGTTTAATAAATTCTGGCTTTATCAGCCTGTCTTTGATCCTTGTAATAGCGAGTGTGATATCATGCTACTATTATTTAAATATCATGAAAGTTATGTATTTTGATAAAGCTAGTGGTAATAAGGTTGCTTATTCTAAGGGTCTATTCATTATCACTTCAGTGGCTTCACTGATCAACCTCGTTCTTTTCTTATACGCAGAAGATCTTTACTCATTGATTAGTTCATTGACAAATTAACAATTTAGTGTTTATAATTAGTGATTAATTAATATTTTGTGGTGAAAAATGAGTAAAAGAAAAACTGTTTTGAAATTTTCAATTGCCGCTCTCTTGCTAGGAGGATCGAGCACTGTAGCTGTTTTATATTTTCCTTATGTTGCTTTAGCAATTAAATTTGGTATTGTAATTTCTACAGCTCCTCTGGTAATTTTTGCCATTTCTGTAGTTGCTGCATTAGCTTCGGTAATTACATTAGCAGTATTTACTGTTTCCGCCATACGCAGTAAGGATGCTAAAGGTAAATCTAATGAGGCTAATGAAAAATCAAGAAGTGAAAGTAAGGATGAAGGAAAAAGTTTAGTACAAGAAGAAAAAGATGAGTCGATTAGTACTGCTCAACAGCAATCAGATAATAATTTAACAGAAGGGATAGAGATACAGCAATCTGAAAACGTTATGGACACGTGTAACAGTTTGGAAGATGATAGCAATTGTGTTCAAAATCATGAGCCACAAACCAGAATACCACTTGCGGATAAATTAAGAATTGCGGTTCCTGCATTTATAAGTGGTGTAAAAGTTGGGCAAGATCAAGATAAAAAAATGATGATGTGTGCCTTAATTCCATTAATTAATTTGCCATCTAATTCTATTGACGAGGAAAATCAGGGGTATCAATCGCTTCCTGTTAGTCAAATCATACCACCATATCCAAGCAATTTAAGCCGATCTCAATCATTGTTTAACCTAACAAAAACTATCACGGTTGAACAACAAAATGCGGAAGAAGGATTTGGTGCACAAGAACTTCAGACGGAATATAATTCTGTAATGACTGATAATTGTAATTCTTGGGGTACTAATTGTGATGATTCAATTACACCATCACTAGCTTACCAATATGCACCATCTTTAACCTCAATAATTGAAGGTGTGGAAAGTGGTCCTGAAGAAATGCCCTATGACGTAAATGGAAATAGGGCTCCATATAGCAGTATGCAATCACCTATATTATCAAGTTCTGCTAGCCGTGGCAACAGTTTTTCTGGATAAGAGAGTTTTTTGATACAATTAAGAAAATGATCCCTGAAACATTTGAGGGCTTTCATATTCATCATTACAAAGAAGTTTCAAGCACTAACGAAAAAGCGTTGGATTTAATTGAGAGAGGGATATCTAATGAAACTATTATTATTGCCGATAAACAAACAGAAGGTAGAGGGCGTACTGGAAAAAGTTGGGTTTCTCCAGAAGGTAATTTCTATGCAAGTTTGATAGTAAACCTCTTTAACGATTATCTAAGTGAAAATCAGTTTTCGGTGTCATTCCAGCGCGTGACGCTGGAATCTAGGAATCAAGAAGCATGGATCCCAGTGTCAAGCACTGGGATGACATCGGATGGTACTGGGATAACAGTAGGCTTAACGAGTCAAGTTAAAGACATCAGTAAATTAACAGAATTGACTTTTGTGACTGCTCTTGCTGTAGGAAATACTTTACTGTCATTTATGAATGATAGTAACATTCAATATAAATGGCCAAATGATGTCCTAGTTGATAGTAAAAAAATCAGTGGAATATTGCTTGAAAGAAAGTCCAATTCGAATTGGCTCATTATAGGAATTGGACTTAATGTCAATCATGCACCACTTCCAGGAACAACGTGCATTAGCAATTACGGTGAATCTGTGTCTAACATGGATCTGTTAAAGGAATTAATAATAAATTTTAATAAGCTAAGAAAGCAATGGCTATTTGATGGGTTTTATGCTATAAGAAAAATGTGGTTAAAAAAAGCATTCAAAATGAATGAGCAAATCAGTGTAAAGTTAGCTGACAAATTGTATGAAGGAATTTTTGCTGATATAGATAAAAGTGGTAAATTGGTGTTGCAGCAAAAGGATGGAAGCTTAATTTATTTTGATGCAGGTGAGTTATTTATTGATAATGCATTATGAATACATATGTAATTTTTGCTTACCTTATTAGTTTTACGTTGATTACCGGAGAACTGATTTTTACCATTTTTTGCTATACTAAAAGTAAAAAAATTCTAGAAAGCCTGAAAGATAATAATGAAGAAGAAACATAAGCGATTACTTATAACTTCAGGAATTTTCTGCTTTTTAAGCTGCATAGTCTTTTTTATTTTAACGACGCTCAAAGAAAATATCTCATTTTTCTATACAGTAAGTGAGGCAATAGTTTTACCAAATAATCAAAAGCCAATCCGTGTTGGTGGAATGGTCGTTGAAAATAGCGTGATACGCAACGAAAGTGAAGTGATTTTTCAAATGACAGATTTTAATAAGAGCGTTATGGTGAAATATCAGGGAATACTTCCACCAATGTTTTCAGAAAAAAGTGGTGTTGTTGTGCAAGGTAAAATGTTTGATAATAGTACTTTTCTTGCAGATACAGTGTTTGCAAAACATGATGAGAACTATATGCCGAAAGTTTTAAAATAGATTCCCTAATTCAGCTGTATTGAAACGATATGTAGAGAGAGTAACAGCCTGCTAGCAAGCTGTTACCTTTTTTATTAAAGCAATCCGTTCTCTTCGCCAGTAACATGGAATAATGGAGGAGCTGCTGGTGGAGGAGCAATATCGTCTAAAGCTTGTTTTAAATCACTGAGATCTTTTATTAGCTCGTCAAGCTTACTCCTTTCTTCTGTTAGCATGTCATTTAATTGACTGATAGAGTTGCTATTGTTATGCAATACATCATCCAATTCAGGAACGAATTTCGTGTTCAGCTCTGCGATTAATTTATCTAAAGCTTTGTGGACATAACCAAGCTGCGCTGGATTTCGCGCAACTGTTTCATCATAACCTTTAGGTTTGGTGTTAACTTCTATTTTGCTTATTACTTTAAGTTCGTTTTTGCTTTCTTGTTTACTATTATTCATGCTAACTCCTATAAAAAATTAGAATTTTGAAACTAACTAGTTACCTTGAAATGGTATGTGAAAGAAAGCAACAGCCTGATATCAGGCTATTACCTTTTTTATTAAAGCAATCCGTTCTCTTCACCAGTAATATGGAGTAATGGAGGAGCTTCTCCAATATCTGGAATCGAATTCCTAAGATCTTCAAGTTCACTGTCTATACTACTTGTCTTGCTGCCTATACTATCTATGGTTGATGATAATTGTTTTATTATACCACTTTGAATTGCACTATCCATATTTTCGTTATACTTATTAATGCTGTTTATCAAGCCATCATAAAAATTTTTAAGGTGCTTTATGGTCAATGTAATTTGTGGCATCTCATCAATCTCTTCTTGTGTCATATCTTTAGTTATATCAAATTCTTTCTTTGTTTTACCACTGACAATCTTCTTTATTACTGGCTTTTCAAAGCTTGGTTTATCAAACTCCGGCTTCGGAAGTTGTAATGTATTATTTGATTCAACTTCTTCACTAGAATATAATTTTATATTTTTATTCATAATAGTTACCTCCTATAAAAAAACTACTTATCTTTATAAATCACTACTATACAAATAACAGTGAGTCATTATTAATGTCTACTGTTGTAAAGTCTGGAGCCTGTCCAATGTCTGGCATATCGTCCTTGATTTGCTTGAGCATCTCAATCATTTCCTCGTTCTGTTTACTCTGCTCGTCAAGTTTCCCTTTTAATGCATCAATAATAGCTTTAGACTGATCTTGATTGCTGATACCAATTCTCATTGTTGATCAGTCAAATAGGAGAAATTGCAGAGTTGTTTAATTGTGGAGCTGGCAAGAGAAGTAATAAATTTGCACAAAGCACCCTAAAGCAGAGCAATTGTATCGTATATTTTATTGCGCAAAATGTTCTGTTTTATGTATAACCAAAGCCTCTCAACAGGATTGAGTTCAGGTGAATATGGAGGTAGGTATATAATCTCAATATTTTTAGCTACCTTTAAATTTTTTGACTTATGCCAACTAGCACAGTCCATAACAAGAACAGCTTCTCTTGTCCCTAGATATTGCGACATTTGCTCAAGAAATACATTCATGCAATCAGTGTTAACATTTAGTGCAAATAAGCTAAAACTCTCTCCATTTTTAGGATTAACTGCACTGTAGAGATAAAAATTATGCCTACCTAATTTTATTTTAACCCGAGTCCTAGTGCCTTTTTTAAACCATCCATGCCCAACTTTCGAATGTGTGCCAAACCTTGATTCATCAAAGAAAAATAGCTCTTTTTCTGGATACTTGCCAATAACTTCATTGAGATTTTTTTTTGAATTCCTCTTGTTTACTTTTATCTTGTACGTTGTGTACTGGTCTTGGTGTAATATATGAAAATTTCATCTTTTGCATATGGCGGTGTACTGTAGATTTGCTGATATTTAATCCGAACTTTTCCTGGATTCTTATTCTCATTTCTTTAATGGTAATATTAGGATTTTCTTCTATCCACTCTTCAATTTACCGTAGTTGAGCCTGATTTAATTTAGTTTTTCTACGGCGTGATGGAGGAGCAAACAGTTTTTCTTCTCTGCCAAATTTCAAGAGTTTTATCCACGAAGTTAGTGCGCTTCTTGAAATTCAATATATTTTTGCTACAGCCGTTATACTATGCTTTTTTGCCGCAATTACAGCATTTAGTTTTTTTGAAACATATGCATTGTTCCTTACTTTCTTCAGCATTTCTTTTGCTGATTCTACTACTTTTTCATCCAATAATTTTGATCTTAATGCCATTTATACCTCGCTACTTCACTTACTTTAGTATGGCTTTTTTCCCATTATTGTCTATCCGTTCTTTGTATAGTGGGAATTGGTATTAGCTGAAAAAGAAAAACGCATAATGGAATTGAAAAGGAAAGTAGACAATAATAAATATGAAGAATTACAAAATAAAGAAATAGAAAAATTATGTAAAGAAAAACATATATTATATAATAAAAAAGAAGAATTGTATAAAAGACAAGAAGAACTTTATGTAGAATTAGATGAGTTACAATGTAGATTTAAAGAAATTAATCAGAAAAATAAAAACTTATCTCAAGAATTAAAAGAGAAATCTGAAGAGTTACGTGATGCAAATGATTGCATTAATAGTCAATGTTGTGAGTTAGACGGAATAAGAAAAGATTATGACAATAAGGTAAAGGAGTTACAAGATTCACTTTTAGAGCAAGACAGTCAAATAGAACAACTTGAAAAAGATTTGTTGAGAGAGAAGGAAGAAAAAATGTCTTATGTGGAAAGGATAACAGAATATATGTTACGCAAGTTAGAAGAATCAATAAAGAGAAGTAAAGTGATCAAAAATGATGATAAAACAGTAATATTACAGGAGATTCCAGTAATGAAGTCTGTACTGGAAGAAGTTGTACAAGATTTGCGAGGCAAAACATCTGGGAAAGATTCTGGATATGCATCATCGCCAGGTGAAACATCTGTTCCTTTACATGCAGGAGATCATGGATATGAGTCTGAGGAAGATTCTGGATATAACAGTCGCTCATCCACTCCGATCAAATTGCCAAATTCACTATTGACAGAATCTTATGAACGTAGTCAGTTCAATCAGAGTGAAAGTATTTGCAAAACACAACAATGAGTCTTATTATAAAATAAATCATGCAAGGAGGTATATAATGAACCCAATAATATGCGCACTGGATACACAAGACTTAAATAAGGCTATTTCTCTAGCTAATACTCTGCGTGGTAAAGTTGGCATGGTAAAGCTGGGATTAGAATTTTTTGCTGCTCATGGTCTCTCTGGAGTGCAAGAAGTTGCAAAATGCAATGTACCAATTTTTTTAGATCTGAAATTGCATGACATTCCAAACACTGTAACTAAAACAGTTGAAGTAATAAAAGTTCTGAGCATTGAAATGTTAACTCTGCACATTAGCGGTGGAACAAAAATGCTTGAAGAAGCGCTAAGTGTGGTGCAAGGCACAAAAATAAAGCTGATTGGAGTAACAATGCTAACTAGTATGAGCAATGAGGATTTAAACGAGCTTGGAGTAGCAAGAGAGGTAAAATCACAGGTAATTTTGCTTGCAAAGCTTGCAAAAAAGATTGGACTCCATGGAATAGTCTGTTCTGCATTGGAAGCTCAAGAAGTGCGCCGGGAATGCGGTGAAGACTTGAAAATTATTACTCCAGGAATTCGTATAGATCCAGGTCATGACGACCAAAAAAGAACAGCAACACCAAGAGAAGCAATAAATTTAGGAGCTGATTATATCGTCATTGGCAGACCCATTACAAAAACTGCAAGTAGTGCGGAATTAATATTGAAATCCCTTACTAATTGAAGCAGATAAAAAAAAGTGCTTGACACAAAAAAACGAACGTTATATAGTGTTATTATCTTTTATTTTATCTCGCTTAATTTAATTACTGAATTAAGCTTACAGTACTAAGCGTGGTACAAAGTGCCACGCTATTTTCCGGTTTATATTTTTAACAGATAAAAAATGATGCCATTCCAGCGCGTGGCGTTGGAACCCAGTTTTCCATCCAAGACGGTGTCATCCGAGTAGCCCCTTCGGTGTCATTCCAGTCCGGAATCCAGCTTTCCATATCAAAAATGTTTATTTTCCAGCTACTTTTATACTTATTAATTAGTGTGCTTTCTTATAATTAAAATTCCTGGATTCCAGACTGGAATGACATCATCTGTTGTGTGGCACCTTAACAAAAACAAATGTTCGTATAGTTATACCATTTGCTGTCTTCAAATTACAACACAGTTGCCTGCAGAATTCAAAAGAAGTCTAATGCTCATACCAATTCTCATTGTTGGTCAGTCAAATAGGAGAAATTGCAGAGTTGTTTAATTGTGGAGCTGGCAAGAGAAGTAATAAATTTGCACAAAGCACCCTAAAGCAGAGCAATTGTATCGTATATTTTATTGCGCAAAATGTTCTGTTTTATATATAACCAAAGCCTCTCAACAAGATTTAGCTCAGGTGAATATGTAGGTAGGTATATAATGTCGATATTTTTAGGTACCTTTAAATTTTTTGACCTATGCCAACTAGCACAGTCCATAACGAGAAAAGCCTCTCGTGTTTCTAGATATTGCGACATCTGCTCAAGAAATATGTTCATGCAATCAGTGTTGACATTTGGTGCAAATAAGCTAGAACTCTCTCCATTTCTAGGATTAACCGCACTATAGAGATAGAAATTTTGCCTAACTAATTTTATTTTAACCCGAGTCCTAGTGCCTTTTTTAAACCATCCATGCCCAACTTTCGAATGTGTGCCAAACCTTGATTCATCAAAGAAAAATAGCTCTTTTTCTGGATACTTACCAATAACTTCATTGAGATTTTTTTTTGAATTCCTCTTGTTTACTTTTATCTTGTACGTTGTGTACTGGTCTTGGTGTAATATATGAAAATTTCATCTTTTGCATATGGCGGTGTACTGTAGATTTGCTGATATTTAATCCGAACTTTTCCTGGATTCTTATTCTCATTTCTTTAATGGTAATATTAGGATTTTCTTCTATACATGCTTCAATTTGCTGTAGTTGAGCCTGATTTAATTTAGTTTTTCTACGGCGTGATGGAGGAGCAAACAGTTTTTCTTCTCTGCCAAATTTCAAGAGTTTTATCCACGAAGTTAGTGCGCTTCTTGAAATTCAATATATTTTTGCTACAGCCGTTATACTATGCTTTTTTGCCGCAATTACAGCATTTAGTTTTTTTGAAACATATGCATTGTTCCTTACTTTCTTCAGCATTTCTTTTGCTGATTCTACTACTTTTTCATCCAATAATTTTGATCTTAATGCCATTTATACCTCGCTACTTCACTTACTTTAGTATGGCTTTTTTCCCATTATTGTCTATCCGTTCTTTGTATAGTGGGAATTGGTATGAGCCGATAATCTGGCCAATTGGACCAAAAATGCTGCCTGCTTGACCAAAAATTGATGATAAAATTATTGTGGACATAATGATCCTCCTTTATTAGTGTCATCCAAGTAGCGTGACACTGGGATCTATTTTGCATGTAACTCCAATTGTGTTTTGGCATAAAACGCGACGCGTATTAGACTTATTTGCAAGCAAAGCTTGCTAGATCCAAGTGTCTGGGCACTGGGATGACAAGAAAGGGGCTACTCGGATGACAGATACTATAATAAAAAATTCAATAGCTTATAATGAATAGTTAAAGTTTTTAATTAAGAAAAGCACATGATGTAGCTATAATTATTGTAAGCAACAATGAAAAAGTGCGGAAGTAGAAATTTGAGTTGATTGTATATTAATTCTTATACCAATTCTCATTGTTGGTCAGTCAAATAGGAGAAATTGCAGAGTTGTTTAATTGTGGAGCTGGCAAGAGAAGTAATAAATTTGCACAAAGCACCCTAAAGCAGAGCAATTGTATCGTATATTTTATTGCGCAAAATGTTCTGTTTTATGTATAACCAAAGCCTCTCAACAGGATTGAGTTCAGGTGAATATGGAGGTAGGTATATAATCTCAATATTTTTAGCTACCTTTAAATTTTTTGACTTATGCCAACTAGCACAGTCCATAACAAGAACAGCTTCTCTTGTCCCTAGATATTGCGACATTTGCTCAAGAAATACATTCATGCAATCAGTGTTAACATTTAGTGCAAATAAGCTAAAACTCTCTCCATTTTTAGGATTAACTGCACTGTAGAGATAAAAATTATGCCTACCTAATTTTATTTTAACCCGAGTCCTAGTGCCTTTTTTAAACCATCCATGCCCAACTTTCGAATGTGTGCCAAACCTTGATTCATCAAAGAAAAATAGCTCTTTTTCTGGATACTTGCTAATAGCTCCATTGAGATTTTTTTTTGAATTCCTCTTGTTTACTTTTATCTTGTACGTTGTGTACTGGTCTTGGTGTAATATATGAAAATTTCATCTTTTGCATATGGCGGTGTACTGTAGATTTGCTGATATTTAATCCGAACTTTTCCTGGATTCTTATTCTCATTTCTTTAATGGTAATATTAGGATTTTCTTCTATACATGCTTCAATTTGCTGTAGTTGAGCCTGATTTAATTTAGTTTTTCTACGGCGTGATGGAGGAGCAAACAGTTTTTCTTCTCTGCCAAATTTCAAGAGTTTTATCCACGAAGTTAGTGCGCTTCTTGAAATTCAATATATTTTTGCTACAGCCGTTATACTATGCTTTTTTGCCACAATTACAGCATTTAGTTTTTTTGAAACATATGCATTGTTCCTTACTTTCTTCAGCATTTCTTTTGCTGATTCTACTACTTTTTCATCCAATAATTTTAATCTTAATGCCATTTATACCTCAACTATTTTACTTGCTTCATTATGGCTTTTCTTCCATCATTGTCCATCTGTTTGCCTTGTAATGGGAATTGGTATTAGTATAATTTAGCATTATCATAAAAACTGGTGGCGCTAATGAAACTTGAAATGTCGGAAGAAAATAGTAAAAGAGTTTTGTCTGGTATAAAATGGATTGCTAATGTTGGTCAAAACTATCTTGCATCACTGAACAATAGCACTAAACCAACTAGTTCTGGAAAAAAATTAATCAACGCTTTTTTACTTGTTCCAATCATCATACCCACTGCTATAACAGCATCATTAATTGGTCTTACCTACCTATTTTTGAATGCCGTTAATGCTCAAAGAGATGATTCTAAATTATCTAAAGTAATAAAGTTTATAGTTAGATCTCTAATCTATATAGCTGCTGCTGTGGTTTTAATTCCGTGCATTATATTAAATCTAGTAATTTCACTGATACCATTTCTTATTTTTCGAGCTATCAATAAAGATATGTTTAGTCAAAAAAATATAGAAAACGATGGAGGTCAAACAGTAAATAAAGTTGAGGCAAATAATGGCGAAGAATATAATAAGCGTGTTGAAGAAGAAGCTAATAAGTTAGGGCAACAGGATGATACGGAGCAGGATCAATTAAATACTGATTTACGTTAATCATTAACAAGAAGTGGTCAGCTACATAATCAACCAAATATAGAGGTAATATCTCGAGTAGTAGAAGGTGTAGATGAGACTGTTATAGCAAAGCGTATAAATAATGATAGTATACGAGATGGTGAAATGATGATGCGAACAGTTGGAAATGATCGTAACTTCACTGTTTGTAGTGTTGTTACTGGAGATGCTACTAACCGACAAGAAAGCTTCGCTACTGCTATGAAGTTATCATGTAACATTGTTGAGAATGGAATAGATATGCAATTTGGCTGCAGTATGCGCACAGGAGATGACAAAGGGCAGGCAATTGAACGTCTTAGACAAAGTGAATCAGTACGCACTTTGCTATCTAGTGATGGTGGCATATTATCTATAGAGCAGCTTGGTAGCTCACAACGAAAGTAGTAATTATTTCACCAGCGGCAAAGTGATACCATGCTGATTCATATATTTTCCTTTCATATCATCATATGATTTTTCACACTCACTTTCGCCGCTTAAAAATACGAATTGGCATGCGCCTTCATTAGCGTAAATTTTTGCAGGAAGTGGGGTGGTGTTTGAGAATTCGAGTGTGACATGACCTTCCCATCCAGGTTCTAAGGGAGTAACGTTTACTATAATTCCACACCTTGCATAAGTTGATTTACCAACACAAATGACCAGTACATTTCTTGGTATACGAAAATATTCCACTGTGCTTGCAAGCACAAAGCTATTTGGTGGAATTATGCATATGTCTGTTTCTTTATCTATAAAACTATTCTCAGAGAAATTTTTAGGGTCCACGATGGCTGAATTAACGTTAGTAAAAATTTTAAATTTATTATCCACTCTTGCATCATACCCATAAGACGATAGTCCGAAAGATATAACACCTTTGCTGCTTTTGTGATCCACAAAAGGCTCTATCATTCCAAAATTTTCAGCTTTTTCTCTTATCCATTTATCTGGCATAACTGCCATAATTGCCCCTTAAAGTTGTGTAATACTTACAATAATATAAAATAAAATTTAAATGTAAACTGTAGCTTTTGTCATGCAATTAAAGCTTTTCAGTTTGATTTTTTATTACAATAATTAGATTTATGTTCTTAACTAAAAATAATGCTTAGAAACTTTTTCCTGATTTTTGTATTCGTATTATTCACGCCGCTGTCAAATGCTGATGCCAGGAAATACATCAGAATTGTTGGATCTTCAACCGTTTTTCCTTTTATCTCATTTGTAGCCGAGGAGTTCAATCGTGTATTCTCTTTTAAGACTCCAGTTGTGGAATCGATAGGAAGTGGATCAGGGTTCAAAATGTTTTGCTCAGGAATAGGGGAAGACACGCCAGACATCACCACTTCATCTCGCCCTATGAAGGAAGTAGAAAGAGAACTATGTAAAAGGAATAAAATTAATGAAGTGATAGAGATCATCATTGGCTATGATGGAATTGTCATTGCAAATTCAAATCAAAGCCATAGATTTGATTTCACAAAGAAGGACTTATTTGAAACTTTATCTGCATATTCTCAAGAAAATGATAAATTAGTAAAAAATAATAAGAAGTTTTGGTCTGATGTAAATCAAGCCTTACCAAAAACAGAAATTGAAATTTATGGTCCACATCAAAATACAGGCACATACGAAACTTTGGTTAATTCTATTATGTTCAATCAATATTCATGCATGAACTCGAGAATTTTCAAAGAGAATTATAAAGATCAGGAAGAAAGAAAGAAAGCATGTGGTAATATAAGGGATGACGGAAGGTATATAGAAGTTGGAATTAATGAAAACATAATAATACAAAAATTGAAAAGTAACAAGAACGCTTTAGGGATATTTAGTTTTAGCTTTTTAATGAGGAATCAAGATAAAATACAAGGGAGCACAATTGCAGGAATTGAGCCAACTTACGAAAATATATCATCGGGAAAATATATATTAGCAAGACCTCTATACCTTTATATAAAGAAAGAACACCTGGATACTGTTGATGGATTAAGAGAATTCATAAAAGAAATTATAGATTCGATCGGCATTGAAGATGGGTACCTATCTAGGCTTGGTCTAATTCCACTTTCAAGTGAAGATATAAAGAAAGCTTCAGCAAAGGTTTATGATATAACGTGACGGCAACACTTCTTTTATATTCTTTGTTCTAGCGTCCCAGCGCGCCGCGCTGGGATGACATTATTAACGTTGTACTTCTGTAAACGTTCTTTCTACACTTGGATCTTCTAAAACCTTAGCAATACCAGCACACATTAATATAACTGCTGCCAAAACTGCTAAAGCCAGTGCAACTGCAGGATACGCTAGCACATAGGCTGCAACAGCACCAGCTACGCATAGTCCAGTAACACCTAGAGCAATCTTCCCTTTGTGTTTACTCCAGATAGAAGCAGTAAGCAAACTTTCTTGCTTTGCTAGCTCAAGCGCTTGCTTATCTTCTTCCTCAAGAATATGGTCATTAAGTTTTATGTCTCTTTGCCGTCTATAATCCTTAACTTCTTGAATAAAGTCTTCAAGCCATCCCTCACCAGCCATACCAGCATGCACTTCTTGTTGCTCTTCAAGAGAATCTATTATATAGTTATCTCCTGTACCTTGACCTTCTTCATTAGTTATGCAACTTTCAAGCCAGAAGTCACGAACATCAGGGGAAGCTTTATCCCAAAGAAGTTTAGTGATCTCTTTTATCTTTTCCACATCTTCTTGGTTCAATTCTTTACTATATTTAACTTTCAGAGGATAAACTAAAAAGGCATCTACTCTTCCATTATTCCAATATACCTCTTGCTCTAAAACCCTTGCTGCATCTGTACCACAATTCTCTAATGCTGCTTTAACTTGATTAACATTAAGACTTTTTATTGCAAGTCTTAATGTAATATTAATACCAATTCTCATTGTTGGTCAGTCAAATAGGAGAAATTGCAGAGTTGTTTAATTGTGGAGCTGGCAAGAGAAGTAATAAATTTGCACAAAGCACCCTAAAGCAGAGCAATTGTATCGTATATTTTATTGCGCAAAATGTTCTGTTTTATGTATAACCAAAGCCTCTCAACAGGATTGAGTTCAGGTGAATATGGAGGTAGGTATATAATCTCAATATTTTTAGCTACCTTTAAATTTTTTGACTTATGCCAACTAGCACAGTCCATAACAAGAACAGCTTCTCTTGTCCCTAGATATTGCGACATTTGCTCAAGAAATACATTCATGCAATCAGTGTTAACATTTAGTGCAAATAAGCTAAAACTCTCTCCATTTTTAGGATTAACTGCACTGTAGAGATAAAAATTATGCCTACCTAATTTTATTTTAACCCGAGTCCTAGTGCCTTTTTTAAACCATCCATGCCCAACTTTCGAATGTGTGCCAAACCTTGATTCATCAAAGAAAAATAGCTCTTTTTCTGGATACTTGCCAATAACTTCATTGAGATTTTTTTTTGAATTCCTCTTGTTTACTTTTATCTTGTACGTTGTGTACTGGTCTTGGTGTAATATATGAAAATTTCATCTTTTGCATATGGCGGTGTACTGTAGATTTGCTGATATTTAATCCGAACTTTTCCTGGATTCTTATTCTCATTTCTTTAATGGTAATATTAGGATTTTCTTCTATACATGCTTCAATTTGCTGTAGTTGAGCCTGATTTAATTTAGTTTTTCTACGGCGTGATGGAGGAGCAAACAGTTTTTCTTCTCTGCCAAATTTCAAGAGTTTTATCCACGAAGTTAGTGCGCTTCTTGAAATTCAATATATTTTTGCTACAGCCGTTATACTATGCTTTTTTGCCGCAATTACAGCATTTAGTTTTTTTGAAACATATACATTGTTCCTTACTTTCTTCAGCATTTCTTTTGCTGATTCTACTACTTTTTCATCCAATAATTTTGATCTTAATGCCATTTATACCTCGCTACTTCACTTACTTTAGTATGGCTTTTTTCCCATTATTGTCTATCCGTTCTTTGTATAGTGGGAATTGGTATTAGTTTTAAATTTTCTTCTCAATATAGCCCGAATACCATTTTTCTGCATAATAATTTGCACTGTTTTCAAGTTGCAACTTTTACCTAAAGCCTTCAATTCAGCATGAATTTTAGGAGCTCCATATCTACATTTAGAAGCTTTTTTTGAATATCTGCTTTTATTTGCTGATTCTCTACTGCTTATTTTCCTTGTAGTCCACTTATAGTAGCAACTAGCAGATACATTCAAAACCCTACATAATTACTGCACTTTATAGTGTTTACTATGCTCTTTTATGAAAAAATATTTTACTCTTTTTTACTGGCCAGGGCTTTTTTTAAAATGTCTCTTCCTCTTGTTACTTTTGCTAACTCTTTCTGTAAATCAAATCTCTCTTTGTCATAAGGGGCCTTTGACTGGAAATGCGTATGCTTCTGACATTTTTCCATCATATTTTCTTACCCATTTACTTAACATACTGCCATCTATGCCTAGATCTTTTGCTATTTTTGTACTTCTGTTTCTTTAACCAGCTTAGCAGCTTCTAATTTGAATCCTGCTGTATATTCCCTTCTATTTGCCATATTTTGAAAAAACGTTTTATTTTACTCCAAAAACGTCTTAACTTTCTCTCTACTTTTTCTGGGTAAGGTCACTAGACACTTATGCAGCTGTGCATAGAATGACAGAAGAGACTTGCGTTAGATATTGTTTATTTACTTTCGATCTTTTCTATCAATTTTTTAACTAAGCCTCTTAGCTTTTTACTGGATTCATCAAGCTCTTGAATCTGCGAGCTATGCTCTTTCATTAGTTCCTTATAGTTACCTCTTATGTAGTCAATCATTTTCTTCATCTGAGCAATCATCTTGTTAACATCCATACTACCCAGATCAGGTACCATGCCAGGCATAGCCTCTTCTAACATACCGCCAGCCATAAGCTGCTGGGACATTTGCATAAATGGTTTTAAAGTCTGATTAAGCAATTCAGGATCCTTGGCTAATTTTTCTATTTGCTCTTTGCAAGTATCCATATACTGCTTCATAAATTCATCTTCTTGCCCTTTGTTTATCATAATATGTCTACCTAAAAATACGTATTCTTTATTATATATCGTTTTTAAATTAAAAACAATACAAAATACCTATCACAATTGCATTAATACTTTTTGAACAATAAAAAATGCTCCTTTGCTTACAAATGGTCACATACCTTCTTTAACCATTCCTTATCTTTTACGCTATTTTCTAAGTTTTCATAGACAAATTGATGATAGCTATTTATCCATTCAATTTCATCTTTAGTAAGCATTTGCACATCTATTAGCCTTCTATCATATGGAATGAAGGTCAGTTGTTTGAAATGTAAAAAGCTATTTTCTTGTCTGTCGACATACATCAGATTTTCAATTCTTATTCCATACTCTCCCGGAATGTAATAACCAGGTTCGTTGGAAAGTATCATTCCTGGTGTGAGTTTCACTTTATTGCCCTTTGATATTGCTTGTGGTCCTTCGTGTACTGATAGGTAACTTCCTACTCCATGCCCTGTACCATGCATATAGTCCATTCCAAATTTCCATAAATGTGTACGTGCCAATATATCCAATTCTCCACCAGTAGTGCCAGAAGGAAAGATGACACTTGCTATAGCAATGTGAGCTTTCAACACTATTGTATAGTGGGTTATTTGCTCATTGGTCGGATTACCAACCACTACAGTTCTTGTCACATCAGTTGTGCCATTAAGGTATTGGCCACCAGAGTCAATCAAATATAGTCCATCTTTCTGAATTGCTTTATTCGTTTTACTGCTTGCACGGTAATGAATAATTGCTCCATTTCCATTAAATGCAGAAATTGTTGGAAAGCTCAATTGTTTAAACAAATTCTGTTCTTTTCTGTATTCTAAAATCTTTTCTTCAGCTTCAAGTTCTGTACCAACATTATTTTCAAGCCAATGTAGAAAGTTTGTAACTGTCACTCCATCTCTGATGTGCGCATTTATAGCCCCAGCTATTTCAGTTTGATTTTTTACTGCTTTATAAATTAGACAAGGATCTTCTCTTTCAGCTACCTGCTTATCTTTTATTACAGCCATGATACTCATTGGAGTTGTGTTTGGATCTATAACTATTGAATTTAGCTTGTGCAGCGAATTTTCTAGCTCACTAATATCAAAAATATTTATATGATTGCCTAAATTTGCTTCTATAGTTGAATGTTCTTTATCTTGAATAAACAAATCAACATTACCGCTTTTATACAATATAGCACGGCCAAATATACATGGAGTATATTTGGCATTTTCATTTCTTAAATTTAATAGCCATGAAATTGAATTTGGATCAGTTAAAAGCACTGCTTCAGCTTCTTTATCTATGCTTTTAGCAACTTTTTCACATTTATTCTTGCTACTTTCACCAGCATATTTAATAGAATGTAAAACCACTGCTTGTTTTCGATAGTCACTTTTTTTTCCAGCTAAACAGGGTATTAATTTACAGATATTCTCATACTTTCTTATATCTTCTATGGTAAAATATTGCAAATAGTAACCTAGTGAGGTGGTCAATGTTAAGTTTGCTTTTACCCATTCGCGTGGATCCTCTTCTTGTATATTATATACTTGAAAATTGCCCCGATCGAGCTGATTGCGAGCTTGTGTGATATAGCGTCCATCCGTAAAAAATGGGCACTTGTTGTCTTTTGTAATGATAAGTAGCCCATTTGTTCCTGTAAAGCCACACAGCTTTGTTAGCTCCTCTGAATACTCATTTAAATATTCATCTTTAGTATGCAACATAAATGCGTCAACATTTGTTTCACACATAAAAGAACGAAATTCTTCGATTTTTGACATATACCTCACGCAAAACTAGCAGCTACTTTCGTTTTCTTATTCCTAAGGTACACTAATATGCTCACTATCGCTGCGGGAGTGATGCCTTGTATTTGCTTTGCAATGCCAATCGTCGCTGGTTTTATCGTCTGCAACTTTTCTATTACCTCACTTGACAGGCCTTTAACTTGTGAATAGTTAAAATCAATTGGAATTTGAGTGTTAATTTCCTCTCGTAAAAACTTCATATCTGCTTCTTGTCTTATTAGATAAGGTTTGTATTTTGCTTCAATTTCAACTGCTTCGCATATTTCATTCTTAGTTATGCTACCCATTGCGGCGTCATTCCAGTGCGTAACGCTGCTTTTTTCCTGGATCCTAGTGTCAGCTACTCGGATGACATGAGAGTGTCCTGAGATGACGGAAGAGGATCCAGTATCCGTTGTGCAGCGCGTGATGCTGCTTAACTCCGGCCATATTTCTTGTAATTTATTCCAGTCGATGTTTGGATAGCTGAGTAAATCTAGTGCCGTTTTTCTTATCCCATCATAAGATATTTTAATACCATAAGACCTAAGCTGCTCAGGAGTAATCGTCAGACTCCCTAACTTCTCTTCAAGCTGCTTAATGGATTTAAGTTTATTCTGTAAAACAGAGTATCTCTCATGCGAAACAAGGGAAATATCATAACCTTTTTGTGTTAACCTTCTGTCAGCATTATCTGACCTGATTGACAGCCTATATTCTGCACGGGAGGTAAATAATCTATAAGGCTCGATCACCCCTTTGGTGACCAGGTCGTCTATCATTACGCCAATATACGAATCTGTGCGGTGAAGAACAAAACTTTCTTTTTTGCCAGATGAGGAGAGTGCTGCGTTAGTGCCGGCAATAATTCCTTGCCCTGCTGCTTCTTCATATCCAGTAGTGCCATTAATTTGGCCGGCAAAATATAGACCTTTGACTTTCTTGGTTTCAAGAGTGTGATATAATTCCCTCGGATCGATATAATCATATTCTATTGTATAACCAGGCTTTAGCATTAAAGCATTTTCTAAACCTTTTATACTTCTTACTAGGTCGTGCTGCACTGCAATTGGTAACGCATTGGCTATACCATTTGGATAAACTGTAAAATCACTAAGCCCCTCAGGCTCCAGAAATATTTGATGACTCAGACGCTCAGGAAATCTCCTTACTTTTGTTTCAATAGAAGGGCAGTATCTTGGTCCTTTAACATCACTTGAATAATTTATAGACTTATCAAGACTCTCTCTAATTATTCTGTGTGTATTTTCATTTGTGTGCGTAATATAGCATGATATTTGTTGTGTATTGACTTTGCTTGATAAATAAGAAAAAGGAATAGGGGGATTATCTCCTTGCTGTTCTTGTAATATACTCCAGTTTATGGTGCTACCATCAATCCTAGGCGGAGTACCAGTGTTTAATCTTTCAAGCCTGAAATTATATCTTTTTAATGTATTTGCAAGTTCCACTGCAGACTTATCTCCCATTCTCCCTGAAGGGGTTGTTTGTTCTCCTATATGAATCACACCTTGCAGAAAAGTTCCTGTGGTTAAAACAACTTTGCTTGTTAGTATATGTTCTCCTGAGCTTGTTATTACAGCTTTAATGTATAATTCTCCATTGTTATTACTCTCTATAAGGAAATCGTCAACCGACTCTTCTTTTACCGTCAAATTGTTATAATTTAGAATAATTTCCTGTATTACTTGCTTGTATAATTTTCGGTCTGCCTGTGCACGTGGTCCCCATACTGCTGCACCTCTGCTGCTATTTAAAATGACTGAGTGTATGCTTGCTTGATCGATTGCTCTTCCCATTATTCCATCAAGAGCGTCAACTTCCCTGACTACAACACCCTTTGCAACTCCTCCAATTGCTGGATTGCAGGACATTTCTCCTATAGTTGAAATTTTATGAGTTATAAGCATCGTGTTTGCACCAAGGCGAGCTGCCGCAGCAGCCGCTTCGCACCCTGCATGACCACCACCTACTACTACTACGTCATATTTATGCATGCTTTTTTGAGTAATTCTACTCTACTAATATTCCGATTATCAACGGTTAATGTCAAATCTTGTTATTCCAATGTTACACACTGGAATAACAGAAACCTTACTTGATTAGCTTAAACTTTCTTCCTTCCCTTTTGAAGAAAAGCGCTCAACTATAGGAGAGATAATATAATCGTTCACTTTGTCAGCTACAAAGTACCCTGCAATTGGCGCTATTACTGCTATTGCTCCTATTGTTGCACCTGCTAAAACTGCAGATCCGGCTCTAAGCATTATACCAGGAGAAATAGCAGTTGCAGCTGCAGCAAGACCAACTCCAATTGCAGCGCTTATGGGTGCTGCAATACTGAAAACTGTACAACCTTTTTTAGAATCTACTACATCAGATTTGCACAGCAAACATCCTGCAAAAAAAATATAGCCGCTGCTGGAATTATAGAACCAACAATTCCACCTATGGCTAAAGGTGAAAAAGCTGTGACACTTAATCCCAAACCTGTAAGTGCCCCTATTGCAGTGCCTATTAATGATGCTCCAATCGCAAATATTAAAGTCTCTTCTTGTCTATACAACCCCCTTAATTAATTTTTTTGTAAGCTTTTAAAATCTCTCTATTATTATAATTAGATTAATTGAAACAGGCAAGTGATTTTGGAAAAAAAAAGCGGGAGAAGGGCCTCAACTTACAACCATTCCAGTACCCCCTCTTGTCATCCAAGTAGCCCCTTCTCCTGTCATCCGAGTAGCCTCCTTTTTTTGTCATTCCAGTGCGTGACACTGGAATCCAGCCTTTTCATAATCATCAAAACGTTGTATTTTAACATAAAACGGCTACTTTTACACTCACCAGCTTAGCTAGATCCCAGTGTGTGACACTGGTTCACTCTATAATAGTATCATCCGAGTAGCCCTCTTCTTATCATTCCAGTGCTTGACACTGGGCACTTTAGACAATGTTACAAAAAATAATATCATAGAATTCAATAGGATAATTCCTAGGCTCTGTGGACAAAAAATATGAAGAGGGAGAAAAAAGTGGTAGTTTAATCAAATGAACATAAAAATGGAGAAACTACCGAATGGAATATTATATAAAAGAAAGAAATTGGAAACAAATTTTAGAGTTCATAAAACAAAAAAAGCTCTTTTTGTCTGCTAATGTGCTATCAATTAGCGTCATAAAGATTTTAATTATTGACTCTCTCAAAAATCGCAAAAAGTACGTATATTTGTGAGAGCTTTTTACGTAAAAGCGGCGTTGTGAAAATAAAAACGCAAAATTTTTGCAACAAAGTTAGGTACGTTAGTTCATATCTAAATGTAGCAAAAGTAGGCTAATATAGCTGGTTTTGCGATATAGTAAATTATTATATAGAAAAGTTCGCACAGAACAAGCGGTAGACCAACTCATCCCAAAATAAACTCTTCTCACGGCCATTGGTTTTTAGCACTGGAAATGGTTGAATTGTTTAGATTGTTAATAATATACAATAATAAATTAATATTAATTTATTTAAGAATAACGAAGAAGAATTAAGGCAAATTTATAGAAACAATACAACTTGAGGCCAATATTACCCCTAGCATCGTAAGCCTTAAACATTCTTTTTAATTAATTTTTTATAGCCTTCCTTAACCCTACTCTTTCTTCATTAAAAATCTTACAATTCTGGCTAATATATGCTTTCATAAAAAATGATGCTACTATTAACTTGGTGGAGGTAAGATAGTCGTGGAAGAAAATGAAAAAAAGTTTATAAAATTCAGTTCCAGAAAGTGACCCAGATCATGCTGTAAAGCGCTTTCAGATTAAGGAATGGTATGAGCCATTTGGGGAAAAAGTCTTAATGAGTGCAGATCTTTCTTATGTTGCTGAAAAGCTAAATAATTTCTCAGATGCTAAATATTGGATGCACAGGCAATCTGGTGATTTTATTCTCAATAGAGCCTCTGTTGTAAATGAATTACTTGGCATAAAGAGAACAGACGATGAAGATCTATTAGATGACTACGACAGGTATCAAGTTGTTTGTTGGCTTTGCTCAGAGGAAAGTATACGTAAAAATTTTCCATCTCTAAAGCAATATCAAGGCGATTCAGAGTCAGAAGGGGAGTTTGTTACAGACACACTGAGTAGGTATTCTAGGCTGATGGAGTTCTGGTCACACTATATTCAGATAATGGATAAAAATGGTGACCTTATTTCAAATCCTAATGAGGAAATCCTAAATAACTTCAAAGAATTAATAGCAAAATATAATAAGAACTATCATAAAAACTTAGACTATAACACCCAAGTTGACTTATGGAAATATGGGTTTGAATGTGCAAAAAAAGAAGGGTGTATAGAAGCTCTTGAATTCTTTTTAGGTAAATTAGAAGGGAGAATAACACAAGATGAACGTGATGGAATTTTAATTGACACAGCACTGTATGCTACTTCCTCGGGTAGTTTCAATCTCAGGCATAGCAATGCTAATGTCATAGACTTTTGTCTTGCTAATCTAGGTGCTGATAAGTATAAGATGCTTCTGCAGAAAGATTTTGAGGTTCGTGGCAATTACTCTATATTAGACGAGTTAGAAGGTAGGTATTTGTTCGGGTATGTAAAAGAGTTAATTAGTTGTTTGGAGCCTGAGAATATCTCATTTGAGAAATATTCTATTCACTTGATTTCTGGGATAGGACGTCAAGTATGTGTGGCGCCTGATAAGAAATTAATGCAGGTAAGAGGTGATTTTTTAACGTGTATATGGGATAAAGAAGGTTTTGCAAAACATAGGGAATACTGTCTCAATAAATTAAGTAAAGGTGATCCTGGATTAATTAATATGTTATCAGAACTTTCCAAAGCTGGTGCATTTGAGCCTTTAGAGAAGATATTAGACTCTGCAACTAAAGCAGGGCGTAAGGAGATAGCCGAGTCATTTCGTATGTTACAGGAACCTTGTTGTGCTTTATACATTCAAGGCAGAAAAGATCTGTTGGATAAAGTTCTTGATGATACTAAATATAGTAATAATTTTGTAAGGGCTATAGAGGAAATTCTAAAACAAAATCCTGCTTACAAACAAAAATTGGATTGCGCGTGCAACCTACATAAGGAATTTAGAATAAAAGAATCTATGACAAAAATCTTGGAATTACTATTGGACTACGGGTTAAGTGATATTATAGATAAGAAAATAAATGAGTTCGAGCAAGCTAGTCAGGCTGGTGGCGATGTATCATCATCTTTAAATGATCTGAAGTCTACCGCTTCTATTCAAGCAGACGTATCTAAGTATAGAACACATTAAGGAGTGGTAATATGCCAGATGATAAAAAGGAGTTAATACAGCATCTTTTCGAGGCGAGCACTGCTAATAAAAAATTTCAAGAAAGATTTCAGTCATTCTTGGATCAAATACCAAAACCAAGTGGAGCTTCTGCTGCACCAGAAAAGGAAGGGTTCTTTATAAACTTCTTTCTTGGCATGTTCGCTAGTTTAAAGAGCACAGAACTTGCTGCAAAACTTGAGCTACAAAATTTGCATTTTCGGGAAGTTCAGGTAATTAGAAAAGATTTACATGTTATTGCAGAATTTGGAGAAGATAAGAAAAAACATCTTTTTGTTTTCTCAGAAAGCAAAGGCAAAAAGTCCAGTGCCAATTTGGAGGAAGAAATAAAGAATATAGGCGAGAATATAGGCAAAAATGTAGGAACTAAGGTTCTAATAGGTAGAGAAATACTTGAAGGAGAAGAAAAAAAGAAAAAAGAGGATCAGAGGTGGAAGTTTAAAGTCTTAGTAGAACATACAACAAGTAAGAACCCTGAAGTCAAATATTTTAAAAAAGTAGATTGCAAAGCAGATGAAAATTTAGAAGGCAGTATAGTTAAGTTAGCTACAGGTGACTTTCAAGATAGTATAGATGTTATTGAAAAGATAATTCAAGAAGCTAAAAAACTTTACTCTGACCTCAAAGGAAAAAATCTCGTACAAAATAGTAGCAAAGAAGCAGCACAACATGGCTTTATCAGTGGTATGTTGATAAACTTTCGTTATCGCTACAACTTGGAGTTATACTTAGAGTTATTAACAGGGAGGGGTATAGTGATATTATGTTGCTTGTAAGAGGAAAAGAGCGATCTTGGTCAGCTGTTCCTTTGGTAATGGAATTAAAGGCAGAGGGTAATGTAAATAATGCATTAACAGAAGCAGAAAGTTATGCTAGGGGATTGCGTCGTAATAAGATGCGCTTATTAACAAATGCTGATAAAGCTATTTGTGTAAGTATTAACCTTAATGAGCAGAAAAAATCATATAAAATTTCTGAAGTAGCATCTAAGATAAAAAGAAATGAAGAACCTATTATGCAATCCTTGTTTAATACGGTTTATAGTAATGAAGATACTCAAAATAGAATGGAAAATCTATTAGGCCAAGTATACTACACGTTTCCTTCAGAGCAATATACAAGAGATTACTTAAGTAGGTTCTTACTTGGACAGTTGCCTTTAGTAAAAAAGCCTAAAAAGGCAAAAGATATAAAAGTATGCTTATTTAACCACTCAGAAGCAGATATACAGGACCGTCTTACTACGTACATGATTGTTATTAAGGAACAAATCAATAAAAGCAAGATATTTATTTTTCATGTACAGGAAGCTGGTAGTGAAAAATTTAAGTATAACAAGTATTCATTTACTGAAGAAATATTAAATAAAATTGGCCTCAAACAAGGAGAAATTAGACAAGTCACTCAGGTATATGTAATGGGTTATGGAGAAACCGGACCTAGTCAATCAGCACCTTCACCTGGCACTTTTTATCAAAATAAAAACTTAGTAAAGGTTGAAAATAAAGATTCAAGGGAATACTTTGAAGGAACTTTTTCTTCTCAAGGGAGACAAACAAGATCTATCACATCTAAGAATAAGTTCAAAGGAGAGGTGCAACTAATCAATCCTGCACCTAAATTAATTGATAAATTTAGAGAAGCAATAAATTATCAACAAAAAGGATTAAGGGAAGAAATTAAAGGAAAAGAGAAAGAGTTAGGAAGAAATGACAATAAATTTGAGTTAGGTGCATATAAAAACTTGTTTGATGCAGTTAAAGAGTTAATGTGTGATGAAAATGGGAAACCAAAACAAAGTCTTGTATCAATAATTAGTAGTGAAAACAGGTTTAAAGCTTTTTTAGATGGGCTATTCACTGGATTAAGTGATTTGGATAAAGATAGAGTAATTGCTGTACTTACAGAATTTCAAGTTGGAGAAGGAGGTAGAGTTGATATTATGGTACAAGTTGTAGATAACGAAAATCCTGATGAAAAGAAAAAGATGGAAGAGCTAAAAGAATCTGTATCTGTGGGGTTTGAATTGAAGTACTCTGAAACAACAAAGGAGGTAGCTAGTGAAAAGTTAAAAGAAGCAAATAATCAGATAGAGGGATATGCAAGATCTCAAAATATCAAATCAATAACAGAAGGTGACAAGGTAGCGTTTATTGGAGTTGTTTTCAACAGCAATGCTGATAAAAGAGATAATTTGATACTAGTAAGCGAAAAGTTTATTGTGGCTGGTGTTCCGCACAGCTCGATAGAGATTATGGGTGGTCAATTATCTACATCAGCATCGGAAATAACATTAGGGGTAGCTAAGCTAGGTGTTAATGAGCCAAGTACATCTAGAGAAGTAAGATAATTATCATTAACAATAGTCATAGCTCTTAGAAGAGTTGGTTAAAGGAGCAATTAATTTATAACTGGTAATCTTAATACTGTTTATCCTGCTAGCGCTACTCGATTAAAGAATCAGTTACCAGGAACTACTTGCGGGACAGATGACAAACCTGAATCTTGTTTAAGTGGTGTAACAGTGAATAACCAATTAAAGAGATCACCAGATTTTAAGCTATTTCTTCCTGAAGTTGTTTTATTTCATCCACCGAAAGACCGGCAATCCGAGCGATAACATCTACAGAGACACCGGCCTTGAGTGAATTTTTAGCTGCTGCTATTTTAGCCTATTTTTCGCCTTCTTTTTTTCCCTTTTTCCTGGCCGATTTGGATGGCTTTTTTACCCATGAGCTGTATTGTTGTAACATTGTACAGTGAAATTTTCTGTTATCCAATCTGGTGCTTCTCTACCCTTTTCACGTGAATTCTGGATTAAAGGAGAATAGAAAAGGCAAGAAAACAGGGTAAACTCAGCAGTGATAAAAAAATAGATGAGGTTACCCATGGAAGATATAACAAAACTGTTTTGTTTGGTCGATGATTTTTGCAGAGATATAGAGAAAAATTTTGCAGATAAACTACTGCCAAATGGTAAAAAACCCACAAGAACAACGGAAATTGAGCACTACGAAATCATGACAATAATCCTGCTATATCAACAATCTCCGTGTAAAAATTTCAAAACTTTCTATCTACATTACCTAACGTTGCTCTACAAATCAGAGTTTCCAAAGTTGCCTTCATATACCAGGTTTGTTGCTCTCAAGCCTAGGGTTTTGTGGCATTTAGCAATGTTGTTGCATTGGCTTTGTGGACAGTCAGAAAACACTGGAATTTCATATATAGACACAACTCCCATTGCAGTTTGTCATGGAAAAAGAATATCCAAAAACAAAGTTTTTGCTGGAATTGCAAAATTAAGCAAGAGCACTTACGGCTGGTTTTTTGGTTTCAAATTACATATGCTAATCAATGAAAATGGTGAAATTCATGCACTTACGCTAACAAAAGGCAATGTTAATGATAGGATACCTGTGCCAAATCTGACGGAAAAATTAATCGGCCTTTTGTTTGGTGACAAAGGTTATATTGCAAAAGAGCTTTTTCAGAAGCTGTTTGACCGAGGTTTGAAACTTGTTACCAAGGTGAAAAAAGGTATGAAAAATACATTGATTTCGCTAAATGAGAAGATTTTACTGAGAAAAAGGTCTATCATTGAGACTGTTTTTGGTTACCTAAAAAATAGACTAGAAATTGAACACACTCTCGCCATAGATCCCCTGTTAATTTTTTGGTTCATATCTTTTCTACTCTCATTTCCTATTCCATCAAATCCACAAAGCCTTCTATTTCCTATACTTTCTTCCTTCCTTAATCCAGAATTCGCGTTTAAAGTAAATTTCAGTGGATTTCCAAGTGCATCAACAAGATGCATGTATCTTTGTTGTAAAGCCGCCTTTACTTCGCCCTAAAGCCTCTTGATCCTTGGAGTTTTTTGTATAACCAGCTGAACATTGGTGGGCTCTAACGATCGTACCATCGATTATGACAGCTTCTAAATCTGGCTCTTGTTTAGTGTACTCCAATAAATTCTTCCAAATATCCCTTTCGCACCACCTCTTAAATCGTTTATGTACGCTTCTGTAATGGCCATAGATTTTCGGCAAGATCCTCCACTGGCAACCACTTCGCGCAACATACCACACCGCTTCTATGAATATTCTTAAACGTTTTTCGTCTTTGCTGTGCATTCCTTTTACACTTTTTATGAACTCTGAAATTGTTTCCAATTTCCTTCTTTTATATAATATTCCATTCGGTAATTTCTCCATTCTTATATTCATTTGGTTAAACTACCACTTTTTTCTCCCTCTTTATATTTTTTGTCCACAGAGCCTAGCGATGGTGGCATATTGTCTATGGAGCAACAAAGTAGCGCACGACGAAAATAGGATCTGTGGTCTTGTAGTGATAGTGAGGTTTTATGAACTATATGCGGGAAGGTGCTGGCACATCTCCATTTACTTGCACTTCTTTCGTTTCCTCTACTTTGGTGTTAGGTTCTAATATTTTAGCTGTAGCACAAGATACCGCCCATGCTGCCGCCGCAACTATAACTACTGCTCCTATTATAGGATATAGCCCAAATGCGATTTTTTCTGTTACAAAAAGCGTTGTTGCTACAGCAGTGCCAAATAATATCGTTGAACAGAAGATAACAAAAGCTATTTTATTATTTTGGTCAAGTCGCTTCATCCTCTCTTCAGACCAAAGTGATTCCACATGCCGAATTATATAGTGATTTTTGTCAAAATCGATCGGAATTTTATTATCATTATTATTCGATAAAAGATCTGCTCTTTTTTCTATTAAAGTCTCAATTACCTCTTTACAGCCACGTCGAGCAGCCATATGTAAAGGAGTACATTTATCTTTATCCACTGCATTAACATCTGCTCCTGCTCCTATTAGAGTTTTTACTGTCTCTTGATCTCTACCATAATGCAAAGGAGTTTTTCCTTCTTTATCTTGTGCATTAACATTTGCTCCAGCTCTTATTAGAGCTTCTACTGTCTCTACCCCCTTAGCAAAATGTAAAGGGCTCCTTCCATATTTATCTGTTGCATTAACATCTGCTCCTGCTTCTACTAGAATTTTTACTATCTTTTTACGGGGAAAGTGAGTAGCTATATGCAAGGGAGTGCGTTCATCTTCATCTGCTGAATTAACACTTGCCCCTGCTCCTATTAGAGTTTTTACTGTCTCTTCACAACCATATTGGATAGCCGAATACAAAGGAGTACATTTATCTTTATCTGCTGAATTAACATTTGCCCCTCTTTTTAATAGAACCTTTGCTATTTGTGTGTGTCCATGCTCAGCAGCATAATGCAAAGGAGTTTTTCCTTCTTTATCTTGTGCATTAACACTTGCCCCTGCTCCTATTAGAGTTTTTACTGTCTCTTTACAAACATATTGGATAGCCGAATGCAAAGGAGTACGTTTATCTTCATTTACTGAATTAACATCAATTCCTCCTACCCCCAATAGAGCATTTACCACACCTTTTAGATTATTTTGAACAGCTAAATGCAATAATCCATTTTTTCTTATAAATGAGCAATTTACATTAAAATTAGTTTCACCCCACTTTTTATGCTCATATTTGCTTTCTTCCTCTAACCTCTTCTTTATTTTTTCAATTACATTATCTTTACTTAAATTTGTTTCTTTATCGATTGCACTTAATATTCTTTTCCACTGTTCATATTGCATTGTCATCACTCTACCTATGGCCTTAAATAATATTTATATTATAACATATTACGGCAAAAGTCAACTTCACTTAATTTTTATTAGTCAGCACACTAACTATGAAACAGTCTATATTACCATCAAAGACGGAATTTATATTCCCCACTTCATATCCGGTTCTTATACCAATTCCAGCTATATAAGTAACGAATAGACAATAATGGAAAAAGGCCATGCTAAAGTAAGTAAAATAGCGAGTTTTAGATGGCATTAAGATCAAAATTATTGGATGAAAAAATGAGCAAAAGAGATACTGAAGGAAGTAAGAAATAATGCGTATGTTGCAAAAAAACTAAATGCTGTAATTGCAGCAAAAAAGCACAGTATAACAGCTGTAGCAAAAATATGTTGCATTTCAAGAAAGGCAATTACTACATGGATAAAGCACATAAAATTTGGAAGAGAAGAAAAATTATTTGCTCCACCTCAACGCCGTAGAAAAACTATATTGAACCAAAGTCAACTTGAACAAATTGAGGTGTGGATAGAGGAAAACCCTAATATTACTATTAAAGAAGTGAGAATAAGAATCCAACAAAGATTTGGTTTGAATATCAGCAAGTCCACAATACATCGTAATATGCAAAGAATGAAATTCTCATATATCACACCAAGACCAGTGCATAACGGACAAGATAAAAATAAGCAAGAGGAGTTTAAAAAAAAATCTCAATGAAGTTATTGGCAAGTATCCAGAAAAAGAGCTATTTTTCTTTGATGAATCAAGGTTTGGCACACATTCGAAAGTTGGGCATGGATGGTTTAAAAAAGGCACTAGGACTCGGGTTAAAATAAAATTAGGTAGGCATAATTTTTATCTCTACAGTGCAGTTAATCCTAAAAATGGAGAGAGTTTTAGCTTATTTGCACTAAATGTTAACACTGATTGCATGAATGTATTTCTTGAGCAAATGTCGCAATATCTAGGGACAAGAGAAGCTGTTCTTGTTATGGACTGTGCTAGTTGGCATAAGTCAAAAAATTTAAAGGTAGCTAAAAATATTGAGATTATATACCTACCTCCATATTCACCTGAACTCAATCCTGTTGAGAGGCTTTGGTTATACATAAAACAGAACATTTTGCGCAATAAAATATACGATACAATTGCTCTGCTTTAGGGTGCTTTGTGCAAATTTATTACTTCTCTTGCCAGCTCCACAATTAAACAACTCTGCAATGCTTCTTATTTGGTGCTTTAATAATGAAAATTGGTATGAGTAAGTTTATACGGAACTTCTATATTCTGATCTGTAATACCGACAAAAGGATTTGGCACTTTTAATGCTGTTGAAAAAACATTACTCAACAATTGAGCAGTCTCTAATGGCATTTTCACTATATGCTTATCACACAACATTTGTGCTGCAATCACTGAGCTTTCATCTAATACAAAGATATTCATCTAGGCATCGAATTAGCTTAAGTTTTTGATTTCATCAGCTGTAAGACCAGTAGTTTGAGCTATAATATCAATAGAAATACCAGCTTTTAGCAAGTTTTTTGCAACTTCAATTTCTCTTTCTTTTCTCCCTTTTTCCTGGCCGATTTGGATGCCTTCTAGTCTACCTTTTTGAGTAGCATCATCGAGTTTTTGTTCTAAAACAGCCTTTTCTTTCTGTACACTTAATATTCTTTCTTCATATGCTATCAAATCTTTTTCATTCCAGCGAAACCTGTCTAATTCATCATATGCTAGCTTTATTATTGGGGCTTCTGCTGCTATCTTTTTCAGATCTTCTTCAGTTGTTTCTTCTGCGTATTTAAAAAAGAAACACCATCTCTCTGTAGTGTTCTCTAGCTGCTCTACTCTATTTTTTGTAAATTTAGGCAACTCAATAAAGACAAATTGTAGATCTTTTAAGTAATGACCATTGGTTTTAATATCACGTATATTATGAGTAGAAATATAGTCAACTTCTTCAGGCAGAAGGTTACAATTGGAAATAGCAATAAAGAAGACTTTCTGAAGATCAATGTA
The DNA here is from genome assembly GCF_947251515.1 of Wolbachia endosymbiont (group A) of Sicus ferrugineus. Taxonomy (NCBI): domain Bacteria; kingdom Pseudomonadati; phylum Pseudomonadota; class Alphaproteobacteria; order Rickettsiales; family Anaplasmataceae; genus Wolbachia; species Wolbachia endosymbiont (group A) of Sicus ferrugineus. The sequence goes on along the minus strand of NZ_OX366370.1, from coordinate 723,889 downwards.
ATTACCAGATTTATCTAATTGCCTTGAGTAAGCTTTAGCGGCATAAAGTTGAGCACGTTTTTCAAAGCCTTTATCACGAGCGAGCTGCATCTCAATAACAAATCTATTGCCAATAGAGTCTTTGCAAAGAACATCAACAATGCTTTGTTTGTCAGAAGCAATTTCAGGATCCATGATAGTACTGAGAAATTCAATTTCTTTTATTTGGTTATCACTAGAAAAGCCTAAGATATCGTTGAGGAAGTGAATTAGGATGTTTTTATTCTTTTCAGAGCCAAAGATTTTCTTAAAACTGAGGTCGTTTTTGGGATCGAGAAACTTCGAAAGAGCCATGAGAAAAAAAACTAAAAAGTACTAGTAATTATACACAATTGTGAAGGAATGTTCAACTTCTTTTATTTTTGTGTCTTATTTCGATCTTCAAAAGTATTCATCAAAAAAAGTGTTGTCCACACGCGGGCTTAGAATAGTATTTCATACTTCAGATGCTTTTTGATAATCTCCTCTATAAGTGCTTTAAAATCGTATTAAATGGATGCCATGAATTTAGCAGCTGTCATTTTTAATGCTTTTTTGGTGTGATCTCGTAATAGAAGCTAAAACTAACATCATGAGCCACCACAGCCTTTACATGCTTAGTATCAACATTTAGTGGAAAATTCATGTTAAAGCTGTCAGTGTGGACAAGAAGAAGGTATAAGGATAGGCTAGAAACCATGGTAGATATAATGATATATATTAATTTTCATGAAAAAAGTAACGGCTAGCACTAACCCTGCAAGATATAAAATAGCGCAAAATGTAAGGAATTGGAGGTTAAAAAGAAAATACACCCTAAAGGATTTAGTAGACAAAACAGGTATAAAATGTCATACGCTGCTAAGGTATGAACAAGGAATATGTGGCATTCCAATTAAAAAGTTAAAAGTCATAGCAAAAGCGTTATCAATCGATGTTAGGAATCTCTTTCCTAGACGAAAAGCGCTAGGAGAAAAACATTATTTTGATAAACAATGGATGTACAATTTTATAGAAAAATACACAAAAACAAGAGGTCGAGAATTACGCAAGGCAATTTATGCATTAACCCAATCTATTCGAGCTGAAGAGGAAAGTGATGTCAAAGCAGGATTTGCTAATGATATAATCTACCGAGCAACAGGCTTATCAGCTGATGAATATGAAAATAAAGAAGAAAAAAGTTCTAAGCATCGAAGCAAAAGACAAGAGATGAAAAAGTGGAGAATAATACAAGGGTATACGCAAGAGGAATTAGCGAAGGAGCTTGGTATAGGAGATCCACAGATACATTACTATGAACAAGGGAGCACCATGTTCGGTGAGAGGTTATGGGAAATAGGGGGAAATTATCAGTGAATGCTGAAGATCTGGTAACGGAAGAAGAATGCTATAAAGATAAGGATGGTTAAGGAGAAAAAGAGCTATTAAGTTGGGCGAGAGAGTCTAAAAAAATCAGTAATCAAGAATCACGAGATGAACTGGATGTATGGATAGAGTTTTTATTCCAAAGGAGACAAATTTATGAGGAAAAAATTAATAAAATCGAGGGAATTAAAGTCGCAAATAATTTAATTAGAATGGGTGTTTCTATTGATGTCATTTCCCAAATAACAGGCCTGACTGCTAAGGAATTTGCGTAATTTGATAGCAAAAATTTCATAACCTGCGTATTTTTTTTGGCAAAATATTCGTGTTGCTAGTGCATTTCGTTGAAAAAATAATATTTAAATAGAAATAGAAAGGTATTTAATAAATATATTAGTGGAGATCTTTGGAAACTTGTTTAGATTCTTCTTTTGCTGGCTCAACTGAAACATTTTCCAACTTTTCTGGCTCAGCTACCGTTTTGGATTTTGCTTTGCGTTGTGTGATAGCTTTCTTTAGTGTCTTGACTGCGATAAAATTGATACTGAAAACACATGCAGAAGTTATTGCAAGTGCTGGAAAAGGGGTCAAATTGAACATTGGTAAAATTGCTACAATCGTTCCAGCTGTGAGTAAAAATGCTAACTTCTTGCTTCCAATGATCTTGTTTTTCTTAGCTTTTATGGGATTCAGACTTTTTAGCTTACCTTTTAGCTTTTTGAGACCATTTTTGAACATTTTTCCCCTTTTTGAATCCTTCTCTATGTGTTTAGTTTTGAATACTTTTATTTTCCACTTGTTATCTTTTTCGATATTTTCTGCTTTAGAGGTTAATTCAACTTTTTTCTGCCATAGCGTAGGTTTCATCACAATTTCAGGGCTTAGCGGTTTCGGCTTATCGTTAGCTTCTTGAACTTTTTTATGTTTTTTTGGCAAAGCTATATTCTTTAAGCCCTTTTTCGCTTTTTTATATAAGTTCTTTATCTTGCTTGGCATTTTTACGTGAATTAAGATACGATATCGCAGAATTTATCTATTAATTCCTGGTTGTCCTCTATCATTGTATTTGCCTCTTGCTGCAGATATTTAATATTTTTGAATGTAATATTATCCATCTCAGCTGATGCTACTTTCAGTTGTGATTGTATTCTTATATATTTGTCGCCTATTACTTGATCGAGCTGATAGTTTATTGCATCTAAACTTGAAGCAAACATCACATGTAGTAGTGGTTTTATCCACCCTATTCTTCCAAATATCCTTGAATTAGCATACTTTATACTTCTATTTGTTCTTCCAGTACCTATTGATACCAGTACAATATCATCATTTGGAAACAACCTCTTGCCACTTGCATATGCACAAGCAGATGGATTATTGGCAAATACCCCGCCATCCACTAATACTCTGTCTGTCTGGTTAATTTTTAGACGTTTTGGTATGAAATACGTTGGTGCAGCTGTTGTAGCTCTGAGCGCGTCTTTTAGTTTAATAAAGTTTCTGTCTTCTCTCCAGCTTTTGAAGAAAAATGGGCAATTATTGTGAATGTCATAACTGGTAAGCAGTAGATTACTTGAAACATCAGCAATAGTACTTTTGCCGAAGTATTTATCGAGAATGAATTCTATGTTTTTATATGAGTATTGAGCTCCATTTAGCCAAGAAGCAATTGATCTTCTCCAGAATGATGATTCAAAGATATATGGTCCATACTTTTCGTAGAGTTCAACTAAATCGTTAGCTGAGTATTTTTGTGTACATAAACCTGCTGCAACAATCCCACCTGTTGAGGTTCCTGCCATAAGATCAAAGATTTCAGCAATCGGTTTCTTTGCTCTCTTTTCTATTTCTGCTAATATTATGGCTGGTATTATGCCTCTTATGCCTCCGCCGTCAACGGATAAGATATATTTAATCATTGTGGAATTTATTTGTGTTTGTGAATGGCTTCAAGTTCATTGACTTCTTCAGTGAGGTTTTTCACTCTCTCTTCAAGTCGATAGACTATTTCTATTAGTCCTTGGTTTTTTTCTATAAATTTATCATGGATGTGCACCCGTAAATCGAGCTTGGCCAGCCACCAGATTACTGCTACGGTTTGGATTAACATGGTAATAATTACCGTAATTGGGATTTTTTGATTTTGCATGTTTATATTGTCGATAATAGCTTATTTTTCGGATTTATTCTGATCCTCTGCTTCTGCAAGTAGCTTAATGATTTCCCTGTAAGGTTTATCTTTATTGTGCCTTGACCTTAATACAGCTACATCCCTTGGATTTTTTCCATCTTTATTTCTGATTGTAGGATTTGCACCTTTCTCCAATAAAAACCTTATGATTTCTAAATCTCCTCGATATGCAGCATTGTGAAGTGCTATACTTCCATACCCGTTGATAATATTTACATTAATTCCTTCGTCTATCAAAAACTTGACAACTTCTAAACATCCTCCTTCTGCAGCATAATGTAACGCAGTTAACATAGGCATGTGTGTATCAATGTCCAATAAATTTTTTACTGAGAATTTTACAGTCTCTAAGTTACAATTTTCAGATGCAATCCGCAGTATTGTTTCATAATTGTCTGTAGCTTTTGCTTTCGTATAGCAATAGGTAATATACTACCGTTGCTATAAACCACCAAAAGTGTAGCTTATTTCTTGCTCATGTTTAACACTTTTCTTAACATTGAACATTTATTTTACTGATTTTCGTTTAACATTTACTGATAGATGCTGATAATGCAGTTCGATAACCTGAACCATCTAACACATGTTCTGTTCTGTCAATTATCCATTCACCGTCTATATCTTGATGAAATTCTAATAAGCTAAGTTTCGCCTCTGCAAATAGTTCTGGATTACCAGGCATAGTGATATCCAACACTGCATTATTTCGCTTAAGTTGTTTTAACTTAGCATTTGCTGCACTTAGTGCTGATTCTACATTAGAGTAAAGCGTCTGTATAGTATAACTTGGACTACCAGAGCCAACTGTTTCTGATATAGTTTCACCTTTTTCATAGCTATGCCATTTTGCAATCACTGAGTTGTACCTGCTTACGGTAAAATGCACTTTCCAATTTATCGTGTCTTGTGGTGTAATAGTTGTTGTTCCTAGAACTTTTCCTGTTGCTGATTTTGCTTTGCCTTTTGGAATAAAGAGTATATATCCGCCAGCTAGTTTTGTGATTGCTTCGCGTTCTATTGCTATTTTGGTTAGCAAACTAATATCGCTTTCTTCAGTTTGATTAATATGTGAAATCAACACATTTTCAAATTCTTCTGCAACTCTGTACCCATATCCGTGTTTTTCTGCTATTTCCTTAACCAAGTTACCCAGAGTAATTTGATGCCATTCTTTAGATACCTTTTCTTTTAATGATAATCTTAAATTTGTTGTGTGAGCCTTTATTAGTAAGGTTTTAGGTGGACTCTGCACCGCAATTTCATTAACTGTATATATACCCATAGGTACTACTCCAGTTTCTCTGTAACCCAAAGCGATATTTAATTCATTCGGAACATTTAAGTTTTCATCCCTGTAATCAACATGTATTTCAACTATATCATCTATAGTTCCAGATTCATCGGTAAGGCGTAACGATATAACTCTATCTCTAATTGATTCACATTTATCTATTACAAAATCTGGCTGCATTTATTCCCACACCTTTAATTTTGACTTTTGTACTGTTTTCTGAATAGCAGAAAGCTTTATCTTTAATCCTACTGGCAAAAAGCTTCCATATTCTGCCAAACCTAAGTTCTCTGCTAGTGCTAATTCCACTACTCCATCCGTAAATCCGTAATGTTTCCAGCAAATCAGATCTAACATTTCTCCTTCTTTGGTTAAGTAATATATAGTCATCTATAGCTCTTCAAACTCAAGCTAAACTCAACTTTTCTTAGTAGTCCATTAGGTAAAAAATACATCTGCTTTTCTTCTAACCTAGTAATTACAAATTGTCCTAAAATATTACCTAGACTATCTACTAAAACATGTGGTTTTTCAGCTTCTTTCATACTCTTTAATTGATTTAAGCCATTAAAATTATGAAGATAAATCATTCCTTCTAAATCTATATTTTCTATACCTTGGCCGATATTTTGTAATAGTGGCGTATTTTCAATACACTCAATCGTGCTCCAACGATTTTCTCTGTTATACTTTAAACTTGTGGGAGCAAATTTATACGGACCAAGAGATAACATCAATAAAATGTCTCTACCGTATCAAATAAAACATCACGTGACTTTTCTCTTATCCTTTTTATTACTTCATCTGCAAGGCTACGGGTATCTTGATTTGGCTCTGCTTTAATGCTGATAGTGTAATTATTAGTGATGTTCTGAGTTTTATTTTGTTCTTTATTTGCAAATTTACTCCTTGCAAAGTTAGCAAGTATCTTATCGTTTTCTGTGGACTTTTTCTCCTCAATAAGGCTTTTGATTCTAAAGCTATTCTGATTTCTATTGGAAAATTCTTTAATTATACTGCTACCTAGCAAAGGATTTCCACTGTGGAAAATATTACTCTTTAGGGGAGTATGTACTGCTTTTATTTCAGTAACAATACTTTTTCTTTTTTCAAATTCTTTCAGTGGACTATTTTCAGAGATTTTTCCAAATATGCTACTAACTGTATTTCCTATCCATGAAAAAGCTTCTCCTATAGGTTTAATGAGTGATTTTATGTACTCCCAAAAGCTAGAGAAAAAGTCTTTTACCTTTTGCCAGTTAGTGATAACAAGAGCTGCACCAGTGACAAGACTTGCTATTAAAAGTCCAATTGGGTTACTCATTACAGCAAGCGTTACTGCTCTTAGCCCTGTTATTACTGCAGGAAAAACTGTAGCTGATAAAAATGAAAATGTTGCAATTATTTTTGCTCTTAACCCGAGAACTGTACTTGCTAAAAAAGTAAATCCATAACCTAAGCCCACTACTAAGATTTTCAAACTTATTAAAGCTGCTATAGTTCCCATGATTGCTGTAGTTAAGGTTGGATATTTTTCTGCAAATAAAGCTATGCTCCTAGTTTTTTCTTGTAAAAATTCGGCTATAGATTTTAAAGTAGGCAGCATTACTGAACCCAGATTCATACCAACTTCAGCTATTGCATTTCGAAGAAGTCGTAATTTATTGGCTGTAGTGTCTGCACGATTTTTAAATTCTTTTTGCAGAGAGCTTCCATACTTTTCTGTATTAGCCAATAACTTTATTGCATCTTTGTATTTATTAAAACTTCCAGCTAATAATGCAATATCATCTTGATATTCCTGACCGAAAAGTTTCATCAGGATTGTAGAGCGTTCCTGGTTATCCATTTTCTTTAGAGTTTGAAAAAAGTGAAGTAGTGCTTCTTCCCCGTTTTCACTGATCCTTTGTACCATTTCTTCTGCAGTTATGCCCATTTCTTCTAGTGCTGCCTTGAGCTCTTTTCCTTGACCTTCAGCAGTTTGAAGTTTGCTAAGTAGAGCATTGATTGCAGTTGCAGCTTTTGCTGGTTGTTTGCCTAAACTAATAAAAGTATTTACTAAGCTGCTTGTTTGTTCAAACTTTAATCCAAACTGCTTTGCAGTACCACCAACTATTGCTAGAGCTTCAACCATATCTCTTGCTTTAGCAGCAGTGTTATCTGACAAGTGGTTGATCACATTACCAACGTGCTCCATTTCACTAATATTAATTCCATAAACGTTAGAGAGTTTAGCTATGGAATCACCTGCTTGTTCTGCAGACATATCAAATGCTGTAGACATTTTTGCCACTGTTTCTGTGAACTGAAAAAGATCTTCTTTTTTGATACCAAGTTGACCACCGCTTGCAGCTATTTGTGCCAGTTCTGCGGCTGATAATGGTATAGTATGTGACATCTCTTTCAACTTCTTGGCAAATTTATCAGCTTCCTTTGTCTTTTCATCAAAATCAACTACTTTTGTAACATCAGCCATAGCCGATTCAAAATCAATAGCAACTTTAATTGGCGCTGCAAGCGTTAGCCCTAGTCCAATAGTCTCTATAATTTGTAACTTAAAATGTGCTTTACTTGCTAAAACATTTTGGTGACTACGTATTGCAGATCCAAGCTTACCATACTTACCTTTTAGTACTTCAATAGAAGAACCAAGTTTATATTGATCACTTACTAATGACTTAATATTTCTTCCACTTTTCCTTACTTCTTCATTGAATGAATGCAAGGCATCTCTCTTTTTCAAATATGCTTCTTTTGCTTTTATTGCTGATGCTTTAGCCTTATCAAACTCAGCTTTTAAAGTTTTGCTCGGTTTCTCTATCGCTTTCATTTGTTTAGCTAAAGATTTTACTTGATCTTCAAAGCCCTTCCATGATCTCCTGCTAGTCAAAACATCACTACCCAACTGCTTAAACTTTGATACTGATTTTAAAGATGAATCAAGCTTTCTTATATTCTCACCAAGACGAGTAAGTTGACTACTACTTCCTTTTATTACAGTATTAAAGCTACCATCTAAAACAGCTCCTATTTTTATAGATAAAGTTGACATTTTACTTTCCCCGCTGCTTCATGCCACAAGATAAAATCACTAATTTCCATATCAAGCAAAGGCTCAATTCCACTACCAATAATAGAACTAAGCGTGATTACTTCTGACCTCAAGTCTTTTGGATAATTGGTGAAAAAAAATCTTTTAATACTTCTTGCACTTTCACATAGTCTGCAATATCTAACTCTTCGATGGCTTCTTTTGCAACTGATGTCAGATTGGCAGTCAAAGTTACTTCCTTACTCAGATCACTACCATTAAGTCTCTCAATAGCAAGATAGTCTCTAACTTTTGGACGTCTAACGGTAAGTTCTGAAACAGAAATTCCATCAACTGTTATTGGGTTATTAAGTGTTATAGCTTCCATATTTCTCCTTAAAAAGTTAATTAAATAAAAGTCTGCTTGGCTTTTACATAACTAATTTTTTTATTATGATTGTGGTTCTATTACGCTTGTGCTTTATTGAAGTCCATTTTTCTAAATTTTTTCAATAAAAAAGTTTAAATATATTTAATGTCTACGCAGTATCTTTCTAGCCTTCTCGTAAATTGTATCTCTATGTCCTATTGTAACTATGGTTACTTCATATTTTGCAGTGTTGACATGATATATAGTACGGTAATCACCAACCCTTAGTCTTCTGCATCCCTTAAGACTATGGTGTAGCACTTCACCAAGATTAATAGGATCAGCTGTAAGCCGCTCTTTTATTGCACTTATAACCCTTGATCTTACTGTTTTCGGAAGACTTGGGAGATCTCTTTCGAGAGCACTGTCTAGGAAGATAATAGTGTATCCCAATCTACGTCCTCACTTTTAGTCTTTTTTGCACCTTCAATATCATACTCATCAGCAACTGCAGATAATAAAATGTCCTCCTCTTCAAGCTCAATTGCTTCCCTGATTAACCTTTCTGCCAGTTCTTGAGCAGGCTGCTTAGTGAGCTTGGCTAGTTCAGCAAGATGCTGTGAAGTTTCTTTGCTAAGAGCTACATTAGTTCCAAGATTTGCCATATACTTTACTAAAATCCACCACTATGATTATTTTATAATGTTTTTCTAAACTTTTCAATAAAAAAAGCGTTCAAAATATATGCTTTATATTTTAGCATTTTTGTTTAATTTTATCAACCATATCAAATCCCTAAAACCGTTTGTAGAAAGGCCATCTGATCAACACCATTTATCTTTCTAATCATATTTTCAGCGTCGATCTCTATCAGCTCATTACCACTTATAGTAAGTTTGTAATAATGAGCAGCTACAGTACACTTCAGCGTTGCTTTTTCAGCAGGTTTCCAGCTACCAAAATCAAATTCTTTGAATATGCCCCTTAAATTGATTATTACTGCTTCAATATCGTTACTACCACTCCCTTGCATTCCACCTCTGAGTGTCAAAGAAACTGAGTTTCCATTTATCAACCCAAATAGCCGAAAGAGCTCTGTATCATACTCAGCAAAAGTAAAATCTGCTTCAAGTTTCTCCATCCCCATATCGATATTTACTGGAATATCCATACCACCAGCTCTGTATTCTTCGGTTTTTATGGTAAGCTTCGGCAAGGTTATTTCATCTATTTTCCCTGCATAGCCTCTACCATCAACAAATACGTTAAAATTCCTCAGTATTTTGGGTAACACTTTGCTTTCTCCTAACTTATATTTACGAGATGAGATTTGAATGTTATTTGCTCAGCCGGATATGGTGGTGTAAATTCAAAGTCAAAATATACTTTTCCACTTGTAATATTTGCCGGTGTATTGAGTTCTGGTGTTGCATAACATTTTCCACTGATAATCGCTCCTTGAGCTTTTAAATTGGCCAAATAAGAATTCACCCCCTCAATCACATCATCTATATAAGTTTTGGTAATATTGCGATCAACTGCCCATAGATGAGCTCGAAGTAAACTATCATTAATTAAATCTGCAGTCCTTCTCACTGACAAAAAAGCCCATTGTGAGTCATTTGAACATGTTCTATTTCCCCAAAGCTTATATCCATTTTGATGAATTATCGTTGTTACTTCATTTTCATTTAAGTGGTTTGCTCGAGAGCTTCTATCGCCAAGGGTAAAATCAATAGGCCTACTTGTTCCAACAATACCGTTTATCTCTTTATTTGAAGGTGAGTGCCAAAATCCTTGCTCGCTATCTACTTTGGCTATCAAACCAGCTACAAGTGGGCTTGCCGGTTTTTCTTCTCCTTCAAAGACCTTAACCCATGGATCAACTAGGTAAACTCTTGAGCTGCCAATGCTCTTTCGCCATTTGACTGCTTCTTCATCATTAGTATTTGGTCCATCTGCAACTATTATAGCTCTTAATTTTTCTGCTATAGAAATTAATGCTGCAACCACTGGATTTTTGCCATCTTCAGCTTCTGGTAGTTGGTGAGTAAACTGAGGTGCAATTAGTATTCTTGGGGCAACATGAACTATGCTTTCACTACTGAGGAATGCTTGAATCCCTTGGTATTCTCCGCTTTCTTCATTCACTCCTCCAATAATATTTGCCGTTGTTTCTTCTTCTTTTACCTTTGTATCACTGTTTTCACTTTCTTCAACTCGAATAACCACTACTGTTGCACCAACCTGGGAAAATATTCCATTTACTGCGAAAGGGAGAGTTCCACTCTTTCCAAGTCTTGTTGCTTCTTTTAAGCTTCCCGCTATTAATACTGGTTTATTTAGTGGAAATTTTTGCCCATCTGCTTCAGGCGCAGTACCAATTACACCTATCACTGATGATTTAGCTGTACGTACTGTTTTTGCCCCTGAGGTTACCTCAATAACATTTATACCATGTAAAAATTCTTCTGACATTTTTTCTTTTTAACTTTCTTGCATTCTTTGTTTAAAATCGTTGAGCAAAGCCTCTAGCTCTCCTTCGCTTTTGGCTTCTGCAATTTTCTTCTTGGTCAAATCTTCAAGCTCTTCGCATTTCATTATCACTTTTACTGCTTTCTTTACTTTTTCCTCAATTATTCTTGCCATTTCAATAACCGTAATACCACGGACTTTTGCTAAAGGTTCTATAATTTCTGCATCTTTTTCATTCATAGATTCTGGTGCTGCTAGAATACTTTTTGCGGCTTTTTCTTGTATTTGATAAGATTTAGACTTTTGATGAGATACTCCTGTGTATTGGTTAGTATAGTTATCATAATAAGCACGAAGATTAGAAAGTGCAGAAAACTTCGCATTTTGCAGTAATTCCAATTCAATATCTTCTTGATTCCGCTGAGCAATTTTGCCTCCTTCTGTTAAACAATAGCTTTTTTGCCAATCAAAATCTTTTGGCGCTTCATACCAATTTTTACCTTTTGGCTTGCTTTCAAGTATTGTTGTTTCTACTTGTTTATCATTTTCAAATCTAATGTAGATAGACATTGTTTGTTACCTCCAAATCTCATGCGTGTTAGATAATCCAGGACATTGCCAAGCCCTTAGCGTTCTCTCTACATCTATCTCAAGCCCTGTAGTTAAAAAATTGCTCCGAAAGTTATAAATACTCCACCTCATAAACCAACTGTAATGGTGATAATCTGATGTGTAAAAATATGGCGATGCGTAAAATAAAATTGCTACTGTCTTATTTGCTGCCACAGTAATATTATTTGAACTACTAAATACTGCAGAATTAGTTGAGTAGTTGTAAATATTTGTCCAAGTTATTCCTGAGATTGCCGATTTATTAGTATTAACGTGACTAGGTGTTCCTACGAATAACCCTGCTCCTTCATATCCTGAACTCCAACGTGATGAACCACTAAAATGAAGCGTTCGTGTTTTATCGCTGTTTGTAGTGTTTTTTACAAATATTACTCCAAGTAGTGCATATGGGTAACTGTATTGATCTGAGCTGTGACTACGACGTAAAAATGCTTTTCTGTACAGAAATTTACCGTTACTTCCTTGTAAGAAGTACAACTGTGGTGGATGATAAAAACTAGAATACGTACAATCATAAGTATTACTACCTGCAAGGAGATGCAGCATATAGTCGGTTTTTGCTGTATCTTTATACCACTGCTCTAATTCTGTTTTGAAATAGCCATTATCATCAGACCAACCATAGTCATTATATCGATTAAGAATGCCGAACAGAAAAGGTAATGATTCAGGTTCAACCATATTGCGCTTTCTTATCTCTTTTATAATTGATGACCCATTTGGCACATCATTAATCGAGTTAAATTTAGTTGTAAGGGTTTTTAATTGTTCTTCTCTAGTTTTTATTTCTTTCATAACTGATGAACCAGTTGGTATATCGCTTATGGCTTTAAGGCTATTTAATGTGTTTCTTATGCTATTTAGATCTCCGGCATTATTGATGGTGGCAACATGTGAATCTTTTCTGCTATCAAGTAGTGATAAATTTGTAATTCCTTTTTCATCTATTTTCTTTAACGACTTTCCCTCCAATTCAGAGATTGCCGCTAATGCATTGTTTTTACTACTATCTAATTTATTTAAATGACTTGTGCTACTGTCAAGAAGCTCTTTTAATTTTGCATCAGTCATCTGTACAATATCAAGTACTGTACTTTGCCCAGCAATAGACTCTAGAGATTTTGCAAGATAGGCAAGTTGATCAGGGGTAGCATTTACAGATAGATCTTTCAGTCTCTGATGTAATGCATAAACTACTTCTTTGGCGATAGTCATCTGTTATTACTCCAAAAATTTAAAAAAGTTTCAAAATTCAGTCGTTCAAATGCTTTTTTAAGCTGATTGTGCTCATTTTCTCTTTTAGCGATATCTTCATCTATTTTCTTAATTGTAGTACGGATACGAACAACATCCTGCACAGCAATGTTTTCTGGATGAGGCAGTGGACATCCTCTGCTTGTTTTATCATCTGACATTCTTCTATGTAACAATGATTCGCAAATTTTTCACTTTTGGCCGATAAATAACCGTACCACTTAAAACTAATTTTATCCTTGTCTCATTGCCATTAAAATTTGATAGCACATGAGTTCTCTCCACCCAACTTTCCCCTATTGGTTTTCCTGATGTTAAATTTACTAATTGCCATCCTTTGGCGCTTTGTTCCACATATGATTTTACATCTGCAGTGCCAGGTATCAGCGCATCATATGTTATGGTAATCTTAGTGTTAGCCCCTGCTGTAATGCTTCTCGTTACATAATCTCCAGACTCTGAAAGATTACCTAGAACTAGCTGTAACCCAGGATATAGCACTGGACTTTTTTCTCGCCCTCCTTTTAGGCTTGCTTTTACCGTTAATTCTCCATTTATTCTTTCACGTAGCGCGAGCGGCAAATTATCAGACAAAAAGTTTTCTTTTCCCTCTTCATCTGTTAAGATAAATTCCACATTGGTATCAAATGCTACTTTTTCGACGTTCGTCAAAACAATTAAATCTGATACATTATTTGCAGTAATTTTACCAAGATCAATAACATGAGAATTTTCACTAAATTTTGCAGCTAGTAATCGAAACGTTAAATCTAAGTTCTGGTGTGGAGTCCACGTACTTGCGTTGCTTGATGAGAGTAATACTCCTACTTGATATGGCTGACTTGTTACCCACCTATTATTTACTGCATCATATTTACCAAGTTCTGCTATTTTTACTGCAGTATCTGCATCATCGGTAAGTAAAACTATTGTATATTCTCTGCCAGCTTCACACCAGACAGGAGAGCAAGTAATACGTGTTGCTGTACCATCTACCTTTATATCTTTTGGCTCAATATAGCTTTCAGCGATAACAGTTTGTGAGGGCATTCCCACTGCTGTTTCTCTAATCTGCACAACAACACGTTTTTTGCCTTTATTTGTGAACCATAGATCTATGCCTCCTATGTGCCTACTTTCATTTAGTGTAAATGTCTGGGCTAAAGGATCAACTCGTCTTGCTACGATAACTCTTCTTCTTTCTTCTATGGTAATAGTTTTTTTGCCAGTATAAGTTGTTTCTCCGTAGCTTCCTTTATCTCCATAAAACTGTACTAATTTAGTACCTGCTGGAATATTTGCTGGAATTTTTATCTTTCCCTTTAATTTTCCCTGGTTGTTAGCTGTTAACATCTTTTTTTACGCTGTAGGTTGAATAGTTATTCCGTCAAATTTTATCTCTCTAAGCTTCTCACCTGGCTCAAAACCTTCAATTTCAAAATTCTGTACTGCTTCTCTCATAAATTCAGCTTCGTATGAAGTACTTGACAGCAGCTCTGTTGTTTCCGTAATACTAAAAACTCTTGTCACTGGACTTTTCCAATTCGTAGTAACCTCCGTCCAGTGGTCAATATTTTTATTTATGGTAACTTTTGCGGTTACTCTATCAAAAGCTTGATACGGATTAATTTTTTCACTTTTAGTCTGTAAAAGCTGTTCCAATACCGGCTCAAGTTCATATGGTAAAAGATAAGGTTTTGTGCCCTTTTCAACATCAATAATTTCCACGTCTATAGGTAAAATTAATTCCTTGTTTACTATCGCTGCAGACTGCGAAATTCCTTGATCACGCATATCATCATCAAAGAATGGGTCAACAAATACTCCTTTTTTGGTGGTAGGTTCTCTTGAATTTGCATCACTACGTAAACGCTCCTGTGCAACCAGCGCATAAAGATCATTTATTCCTTTTTTCATTGCTTCAAGCTCATTCATTGGTACTGCGTGAATAGCATCATTCACTACTTTCACTTTTTGCCTTTTTTCCACGTCTGATGAATGTAGCAAAGCAAAAGTTGTCCGCTAGGTGCTTTTGGCATTGATGGTCGCCAAGGGTGAGCTATGCCTTTTATCCTTCTTATTGCGCCTTTTGCATCTATAGTAATTAAATCAAAGCGGGGCATTTTCCAGGTGTAATCAATCAAAACCAAGCTGTTATCAACTGCTCCTTTTACTTTGCATCCCTCTTCATTTATATCTTCAGGGCTTACATGAGTGCGACAGCGGTAGGTTATCAGGTAACTACTTCCAGGCGCAGGTTCTTTTCCTGGTAGTGACCAATCAACGTTTCCTGCGTTTATTTTGTAATCTATACTATTTTCGTAAATAACATTGCCTTGTTTAATTTGAATAATCTCAAGTACTGCAGAATCAGGTATCGGATCAACAGCTCCAGAGTATGAACCGTGAGTAACAGTAATGGTTTTTTGAACAGTGATATCTACTTTTTTAATTTCACTTATTGGAAAATCATTAACTTTTAGTTCCATTACTCTTTGGCTATTTGGCTGAAAAGTATGTGGTTCTGATTCAACTGATTTTATATTCGGATCTTGATCAAAAGAAACACGAATACTATGAGGTAACTCAATTTCATAACCATCAACATGAGCTTTTCCCTCATTAATCACAAATATTTCTCCACCTTTTTCGCCCCTTTGCAAAAACATTACTTCAAGGCCATTTACTACGTAAGATCCATTGGCCTCTTTGTCATAACGAGCAAGAGCAGTAGTTACTATATTTGCTTGTGGTGGCGGTGAATGTTCTATTAATACTCCATTTTCAATATTGTAAATTGGATAAAATTCTCCATTTACAGAAAAAGGGGAAGAAACACCTTCAGCTTGATAACCCCAAGTGATAGTAGCTCTAAGCCTTGCTGCCCCTACTTCTTGATAATTACGTGTACCAACCGCAGGATCACGAAGATTTTCATCCTCAAGTTCTGTAATGGTAGATTCTACATAATAAACACCTATACGAACTATAGTATTAAGAGGAATAACAAACTCTTCTTTTTCGACTTTTCTAACCGCTCCACGAAGATAGATTTTTCCTCCTTCAAGTGTAACTTTACCAGTTTCTCTATCTATAATACAATTGCTTCCTGTTATAACATCACCATCACGAAATATTGCATCGCCTATGCCTTTAAGCTTAGAGAGAGCATACTCCTGAGTCTCGTTTAGTTCTGCTGACTGTAGACCTCTTCCTGCCAGGAATAAGCTTTTTTCGTATTCTTTATCAGGATTAAAGCGGTTGTAATAGCTGCTTGAGGTCATTAATTAACCTCTGCCTTACAAGGTATTATCACCATAATCTCCTCTATTTTATCTGCATTAGTTGCTTTTATAACCCAATCACTTTCTAGCTGAGTTACGGTTACTTTATGGGTATTTCTATCCCAAACATTACTACCAAGTTTTATATCCACCTGACTTTCATCTGAGATCTTTGGTATGAGGTAAATACCGTTGTAACTTAAATCAATTTCTGGGTTTTTGATCTCAGCGGGAAAAGTAGGTTTAAACTTAAGCTCTGATGATCGTTTAAATCTTTGCCACTCTTCTTGATCAAACTCGCTTAACTTTACTGCCAGCATGTCATAATAGTACTTCAGTTTTGGCAGAGCTTTTACCTTATCGCAGAGCTCCTCGCCACCATCAAACGCAGTATAATCAAGATGAACAATTACATCAGAAACTTTCGTAGCATTTCGCAGTTTCAATATCCAATCAGATACCGCCCCCGTGCCTTCAAATGGTAAATAACGTTCATCATTGAAGTTTAATTCAAATAATCCACTATCTGCTTGGTTTCCTTTTGATATTGCTATCTGTTGACCTGTTTTCCAATTTACCCTTATTGACTCATTTGATTCATCACTTTCACCAAGTAATGATTTTATTGCCTCAATATCAGGTTTAAGTACCACTCTGTTGCTTATTTGCTGCAAGGTAGCATGAATGTCTTCATGAGCTGCTTTAATAGTAATTCTTATACTTTTAATCTTACGGCAATAATGACCTGGAAAATCAAGATCAAACATTTTTTCTGTTAATGAAAATTTACAACTTCCTTTAGTTTTTAAGTCATTAATTGCAATAGGGTTTAAAGGTATGGTCTTAGTAATTTCTAGAGCTCTTTTATTGTTATCAAGATACTCTTTAGCCATTTGCTCAAGAGCAAATTTTAAACTATGACCTGCAAGTAATCCTTCTTTTAAACTGTTCCAAGAGCTAGCTGTAACAAATACTCTATCGTTATTCAACTCATACTGATAAGTTTTTTCCACCTGTTTTACCATTTCTAAAGCCATCTTATAAGCTTGGAAATATATTATTGCTATTTGCCCTTTCATCCAGTCATAGAGCTCTTTACTTGTAAACTTACTTTCAAAGAATTCCCTTTTTTCCTGGTTTTGCTTGATTGACTCTTTATGTACTTTTAGTTCTTGTTCAGCAATGGCTTGATTAATTTTATTAGCTTCTATTGTATGGCTAATCTGCTTAGCATCACAGGTAGCTAACTTTTTCTGTAAATCCCAGTCTTCTGCACGTCTTTGGTAACTTGCTATGATATTGGATAACTCTGCACCTTCTTTCTTAATATCTGCTAAAGTAGTAAGAAATTCTGCTCCTGTCGCTACAGCAAAGCCAGGTTTAATACCACCAAAAGAAAAACCAAATATTGTCGGTGACCAATGTGCTAATGCTGCAGCCCCAAATATACCACAAGCTCCCTGTCTTGCTAAAGTTGCTAGAGAATACGCTAAAATGCCTTCTGTTTCATGACCTAAAAGTCCAGCATTGATTAAATTTTCGTAATGCGATCCGCGCTCCTCAGCATTGTTTAAACTCACATTTAGTGCATTCTGTTCTTTCTTTAAGGACTCTATGGTTTTTTCTTTAACTGATGAGATTAAGTTACTGATTATACTTTCTTGTTTGTTGTACAGAATAGTCAGTGACTCAGCATCTCTCTTTTCTAGAACATCAAGCAATTCTAAGCCAAACCGCATTACAGTTTCAACTATTGATTTTGCATAACTTACCACCTGGCTAAAGCGATAGTGTGGTAGTTGTATTTGTGGTAATTCTACAGAATAGCCTCCAGTTACTGCTGATAGTTGCTCAGGATTAAGCGGTGGCTGGAATAAAGGCGGTACTGCTTTTTTGCCTCCCATATCTAAACAATGTCTTATCTTGTATAAACGATCTTCAACTTTATTCCAAAGACCAATAAAGCTCTTGTTTTCAGGCGTGCAGAAGTAATTGCTGTATTTGATAAGATCATAAGCTTCATCAGATTGAACTGCGAGTTGTGATCCATCTGGTAGTTCTGTTTCCAGTTGCAATAAATCATGCTGTTTTAATTCATTGAAGGATTGAGGCTGAACTGAAAAATTTCCTTTTTTAATAGGTTTTGGGCCAAGTAAATCCCAAGCTCTGATATACAGCATCGTAGCTTGATTTAATGCTTCCCAAGATCCCTTAGCAAAGAGCATATCTCCCCAATCGATGAGATTGTTTACATAAGATATGATGATGTACTTTTCAAATGAAGTTACATGTTGTTTTGCAATGGTGTATGGGTCAAATGGATCAATTGCTAATTCTGTAGTAGTTTGCGTATCACTCAGTGATGCAACGATATTATCGCTATTATGCTCTTCAAAAGGCAAAAACTGCCATGCTTTATTATTGGTAGGGTTGAAGATATATGGATACCATTTTCTTGCTGTAGCAAAATCTTGCTCTTTGTGCAAATGCCAAGCAACCAGCATTGGAATGTGGAAGAATATCTCCCACAGATAAAGACCATAGGCACCACTGAATTCCAAAGCATCACTTGGACGCTCAATTACGCTATCTTGTGGCTTAAATCTCGCAAATAAAAGTTTTTCTTCATTTTTTGGACCTGATTGCGATTCTAAGGTTAAAATACTTTTTGGCCCACCAGCATAAGCTTTTTGACGTAAATAGCGAACATTGCCAGTGATGTTTAACCTCGTAAAAGAGAATTTTATATCTTTAAAGTTAGATTTTGGGGTTTCGCTAATATATTTAAACTCAAGCTTATTTTCACTTTTGTTTATCTTGTAAGTTGATTTCTCACTAATTGCAGGTAGATCGTAATCTTTGGGTAAAACCAAAAACGACTCACGAATATTTTCACGCTCTAAGTTACCTTCAACAATAAGCCATCCAGGTTTATTGATTACTTGTTGCGATAGGGATTTTTTAAAATTACCTAATAATGCTAATTGTTTTGAGGGATCGTTTTCATATAAAAGTTTAGCATTACCTTCTTTATTGGTAATATTGGTCTCAAAGATGTTTTTAGTTTCCCCAAAAAGAAGCTTATCGTCATAGTTAATTGCATCATAAGATGGATGTTGAAATTTATTTAACCGTATTTCACATTTTAATATGTTACCACGTATATCATTACCAAAAAACGTTACTTTGTTATCTTGAATAGAGTGGACAACATGACTTACACCAGTAGTAGTCATAGATGTCCATTTGTTAGTTTCGTCATCATAGATATTGATTTGTTGAGAAGCTCCATCACCTGCAAAGAAAATAGCCCTTTTGCCTACTACTACTGTTGACACATCACCTACTGCCCTATTAGCTTCATGAGTTTTCCATTCTCCTTTTTCACTATCGTAAATATCTATTTTTGCAGAATAACGACCTCTTTCAGGAATGTAACCACCAAAGAAAATAGCCTTCTTTCCTACTACTACTACTGCTGGAACCAAACGTGCTTCACTAGAAGTATGAGTTGACCATCTTCCTGCTTCATCATCATAAATATCTATTTGTAATGAGTACTGATCATTACCTTTATTTCCCCCAAAGAGAATAGCTTTCTTACCTAACACTGGTACTGTTGTCTTTTCAAGGTATCGAGCTTCACTAGTGGTATGAGTTGTCCATATTCCTGTTTTATCATCATAAATATCTATTTTTCCAAAGCATTCTTCACCTACACCACCAAAGAAAATGACCTTTTTGTCTATTACTGCTACTCCTGGATATAATCGTGCTTCACTAGCAGTATGAGA
Source organism: Wolbachia endosymbiont (group A) of Sicus ferrugineus (assembly GCF_947251515.1). Taxonomy (NCBI): domain Bacteria; kingdom Pseudomonadati; phylum Pseudomonadota; class Alphaproteobacteria; order Rickettsiales; family Anaplasmataceae; genus Wolbachia; species Wolbachia endosymbiont (group A) of Sicus ferrugineus. Next base: position 704,180 of record NZ_OX366370.1, on the reverse strand, counting down.
CGTCCATTTTTTGGTTTTATCATCATAAATATCTATTTTTGCAGAGTATCGGTTTGGGCTCTCTTTATAACCACCAAAAAAAATAGCCTTCTTTCCTACTACCGCTACCTTTGCAGATTGTCTAGCTTCACTAGCGGTGTGAGTTGTCCAATTTCCCGTTTCATCGTCGTAGATATCTATCTTTGAAGAGAATTCAGTCAGATCGTAGGTGTCTCTCTCTGAAGAGGATTTACTTTTTATGCTGCCCCAAAAGAAAATAGCCCTCTTTCCTACTACTGCCACTGCTACTTCACTGCGTGATTCTACAGTGGGATGAGTTGTCCAGGTTTCATTGTCATTATCATAAATATCAACTTGAGAAGAATATTGAAAATCAGGATAGCCACGAACCATACTTCTAAAAAAAAGAACTCTATTGCCAACCACAACACTGTGTGTGTCAGGAAGTTTTTTGTTTAAATTGATAGTACGAGTCTCATAAGTAAGGCTATTAATAAATATTCCCTTCTGGTTTTCACTAGCAACTAAATCTTCATCAAGAGTAAATAGATTAGATAAACTTACACTATCAAACTTTGTTTTGCCGATAACAATTACTATCCGTTTTTCTTTTCCGTTCTCTTCTTGAAGGTAAAAAGCTGCCACTTTCTTCCAGTATAATTTTTTTGCTTCATCAACTGGATCTATTTTAATATCACTTGCAAGCTTCTGTGGTGCTGTCCAACTTCCGCTTGGTTTTTGAAAGATGTAATTAATCGTTGCATCGATTCTTTTTTCGTTATCTTTCCATTTTTCAATTTGTTGCACCCAAAATATAAATAATCTGTTGAATGCATGTATTGGCGTCACCGTTTCAACTGAAATCGATGCTTCTATTTTCTCCCATGCAGTCCAGTAAAGTATCTTTTGGTTTTCTTCATCAAATATTGCTGTGCGGTAATAATAATCATAGGGTTGTGCAAGGGTGCGACCAATAACATATAAAGTATTTTTTCCTTCTACTTTTTCATAACAACTATCAACTATTTTTAAACTAGTTACTTGTTCAAAATCTTCAAAATACTTCATGTATGCATCACTTACTCCTTCATCGGTGATATTTCCTTGCATGAGCGTGTTTTGTAGTTTCTTATACTCTGGAGTAACAATTTTACGTAAAGTTGGATTTAAGTAATTTTCTGGATATAATTTTATCTTATTACTTGCTTCCCATTCACGATAGCTAGACAACCATTTCCATTTTTCTTCAGTGAATTTCTCATCAACCTTTACACCCTCTTCTATCTTCATCATAGCGCGATGAATGTAAAGTTGGACACTATTTAGTGCTGCTTTAATCGGCGAAATCTTTGAACATTCACTCATTTCAACATCGATCAATAAAAACCCATAAAGATCTCTCATATTTTTCAGATTCGGATTAGTATGTATCATGTACCTTGCGAGAATATCCCGCTTTTCTCTTGCTAAATATCCTTCGTCTTTTTCAGTGATCAGTTCTAAATCTTTTTCAGTATCGGTATATTTTTTCCATCCTTCACTTGCTTTTAAATTGTATAAATCCTGAAGCTTCAGTAGAACTTTGACATTGATTCCAGCTATATCCATAAGAGATTTTATCTTCATTAAAGAATTCACCGAATCTTGCTTGCCAAAACATTGCTTAAATATTTTGACTTTTTTAATAGCTTCGAGTGTATCTTTACTCCAACCAGTTAGCTGAGCCATTTTCTCTGTTACTTTATCACTGCTGTAGTCATTGCCGTATAACCAGCTTATGTATTCTGGTAGCGTAGAATATAATCCCTTTAGTGTTTTATAGTTTGCTAAAGTCTTGATTTGCTCAATTGACCATTTTTCTTGTCCTCTATAGGCACTTTTGTAACTTGTAATACCCTCTGCTTCAAACTTTAGCGTTGTAAATACATCTATGTTATGAATGAGCTTTTCTAAAAATCCTTTGTCTAAAAATGGTTGTGGATTGTTTGAATCAGCAGTAAACGTATAAATAGCATCGAGTATCTCAGGTTGAATATTACCTATGCTCTTATATACTTCATTATAGAAACTCTGCAGATCTTTTATCCCTTGTACTGAATTGTGCAATTGTTTCGCAAGTTGCTTACTTGAAGCAGGATCAATCAGTCTGCGTATTTGCTCTGTCGTAATTGAATGCTTCTTTAACCAATCATTAAATTCAACCACATTTTCCAGATTTATTCCTTCTACGCTTAATTGTGATAAGAGCTCTGCTATTGGTATGTTTACTAATCTTGCAAGCAGAACTTGTTTATATACTTTTAAAATTTTTTCTCCGAATACCTCTTGATCATTGTGGTAGTTAATCAAAGCAGTTAATTCATTACTGTTTACTTCTAAAATATTTTGCAATGCGCTATAATTACTTGCTGTAGCAGCTAAATCTTTGAGGTTTTTTTGACTTAAAAGTGCTTTAAATTCTGGTAGACTGTCAATTTTACTCGATATACTCTCTGGTAAACTATCAGCATACAATGCAAATATCTTAGCTAAAGGTTGCTTAAATCTTTCTTGTAGATTTTTAATCTTTGCTATTTTTTTCTGATCAATTTTACTCCCATTTAGTGCTTGAGTTAATTCAGCAAATGACCAATTAAGTTTGTTTGCTAAACGAATGAAGCGATGTAGAAAGCTCAGTGCTTGATTATCAAGATTATTTATAGTTTGTTCTGTAATAGTAAGTTTTTTTGCACCTTTATAGCTATCAAGCAACGGTTGAAGCTTATCGTGATCTATACCTGTTTGTGCAATGAATTTATCAACATTTTTCAATTGATCTATTTTCCCGTCTTTTATTCCATATACCTCTTTTAAATAAGCTTCTGTTTCATTATCAGACGTAATTACTTCATGCTCTTCTGGGGAAAGGCTTAAAAATTCTGCATCAGTGTCAGCATTTGCAATGAGTATTTTATATATCTCTGCTAAGCTTGTCTTATGCTTCTTAAGATAAGCACGTATACTCATTAGTGGAAAATTTGCTGGAAGGTTAAAAGGATATTTGGCAGTTGCAAGTTTACTTAGAACATCATCTCCAAGATCATGCTTTAGCTTTTCCTCCATTATCTCATTTACGATTTCAAGATATAACTTCTCTTTGTTAGTATTATTGCAATCTAGTTTTATGCAGTAGAGATCTGGACGACGTTTTTCAAGTGATTTAGTTGGTTGTGTTGTGATATATTTACCAACTATTTCCAATAACTTAACCAGATAAGCTGCAGGACTTAGTACTGATTGGCAACTTTCACACTGATTGTAATCATCAGTATTAAAGATTTTTGGTATATGCATGTTTTCCCCTATAAATTTTAATGTATGTTGCAGCAGCGTTGAGCTCGATAATGAGGCTCAGAAATTTCCTTAGCATTTGCTACATAAACTGAGATAAACTTTTTCCTGGCCACAGCTTTTTGATAGATATCCCGTGCTGTGCTTTCTAAAAATGTATCTTTTACTGCTTCAACAAACCTATCTTCAGATAAGTCAGTAATCTTAAACGCTGAGTCATATAGAAAATTTCCGTTATCTTTAAAACTCAGTAGCTGCTCAGCAGTGGAATCATCAAGTCCTATCTTCTGCAAACGAGTAAGCGCATCTTTTGTCATTTCTTTTTTTCCTTTCATAAATTTTTCAAAATGTAACCACAAATGAAAAAGTCTTTCTTGTGGCAGCTGTTCTGATAAGTGGTACTGTATGTTCTAAAACTAACAAAATTCCAGGATTTTCCACGTCTTTTGGTTCAAAATATCTCTGTCCTGTAGGTAATCCTTCTTTTACTTTAGTACCAACCATAACCCCGAGCTCCCTTATCACTTGATTTGCTGCGTCCGTGAAATCGAAAGTAAATTTAAGGTACAAGTTATTGGTTGGTACATTTGATGGTTTAAACCTTCCGGAGGGAGTAACAAGCTCTCCATTTTCATCACCCACGCAGAAGAGCATCTCATCAACAACACGACGTCCAACTTCCTTAATTAATGTTGCAGAAGTAATGAATTCCGGTGGTGTGTCTTGAGTATACTCTATGGTCACCTCTGCAATGGAGCTGTTTTCTATGCGCTTAATAACACCAGTACTGCTATCAACTATATAATCAATACTTGGCTGATAAATTGTTTGCCCGGTAAAAACTTTTACGTTTTTAACAGGTTGGTGATCTAAGGTTATTTCGTCATCATCGGTGAAAGAAATTTTTTCAGCTCTATGGCTACTTTCCCAGCCTGCATCACCATTTCCCCAGGCAAGATGTATAACTTGCTCTTTTATACTTGCTGCTATTGCTGCTCGACCTGATTGTGTGAGTATTGACATTCGAAAGTTTGACCCCTATAGTATATATACACGGTAGCTTCAAAATTCGTCCAAAAAATTTCTACTTTTTTATTAAAAATATACTACAATGACTTTATTGAACGTAATAAATTAATAAATGTCGCTAACTCCATCTACTGAGCTATCTCAGCCTAAGATACTGCATTTGCATATTATAAATAACTCAATCTACATAAATAACATCGAAGTTATCAGTAAGTATTCAGTAGCATGTCTTGATATTATGCATGTGTTATTAGCTCAGTTTTGGCAGGATTTCAAAAACGGATTGCCAGCAGAAAAATATAAATTCCTTAATATTAATCAACTAGGAGAGCGTTTGGGTTTTAATTCAGAAATTCACAACTTAGAGTACAAGATTAGAAGACCCCTAAATAGAATGATCAAAGCAATAAAAGAAAATTTATTCGAGAAGCTTGGCATTGATTGTAACGATATTATCGAGAATGTCGGCTGGCCAGGATACTCTTGCAAAGACCATGGTTACCGTCTCAATCCCTTTATACTTTCTTTAGGTGCTGCTAAGTCTACAGAACGTTCTTTGAGTTGCCTTTAAAAAATGGAAATCTTATTTGAAGTTAAAAATTCCAGCACCTAACTTAAATTTACCTTCACCTCTTGCAATTGGACCATTTGGAACATCAAGCCATTTATCTTCTTTTGAGTTTGCAGCCATACCTTTCACTACCTTATGTTCGTTTAATAAGACCTGTATTAAGTGCTCAAGCTTATGCCTACTGATATTATGAAATATAGCTGGTAATCTGTGCCTTTGTTTAAACACTCCTGGTCCGCCTGTATGGGTAAATGGATGTCCTGCTTGTGCTGAAATGGCAATGGCTTGCGTAAGTATCTTTTTTAGATATTCATCAGACAATGTATTAAGTTTAAGCTGCTCGGATATATCTTCAAGTAAGCCAATTGGTGAACGCAAGTAAGTCCTTGTACTTCTGTCTGCTAACCCATTGGATTTGACTATAGCTCCTTGATAAATTGCATTGTTAACTTTTGCGATTTTCAGATCATTAAATACTGAATTTTGATGTTCTGTAGACGCAGGCCATAGTGCAAAAGAACACCTAACTCCATCAACAAGTGCAGTAGTGCCTCTTATTGCTTCTCTTGCTTGTTCTACGGTTGAAATTTTAGGTTTTCTCATATGATGTGCAGTAATTACACTAGCTCCCGTTTCAGTTGCTAAACTTGCAAGTAATCCTGTAGAAAACCAACCAAGCTCTGGATCTGAATTTATATCAGCATGGACAAATGATATTAATGGATCAAAGATGATTAGTTTTAAATTTTTGATTGTACTTAACTGTCTACTAATATTTTCAAACTTTTCTGAAATTTCAGGACATTTACCGCGCATGTTGGTTTTTAGCATAGAGAAAGGTCCTCCCATATTTGGCATAGGTATAATAAATAACCGATCATGATATTCTGCTCTTTTACCTTCAGGATCAAGACGATCAAGGCGACGATGTATTTCATCTGCATCATCCTCTGCTGAAAAAATCACCACTGATCCATGCTCAGTAACAAGTGGGCCAAAACCACATACTTGATCTGTATCACTTGCAACCTTAAGCGCTAGGTCAAGAAGAAGCATACCTTTGCCTGTGTCTCCCATAGCAGCTACTATTGAAGTTACGCCTAAAGGAAATAACCCTTCAACAAGAAATCTTTGTACTGGTGCTTGACCTAAATAACGACTCACACTCCAATCTAAAATGTTAAGCGACTGTTTTGCAGAATTTTTTTCGATAAATTCTTCAACGTTCATTCCTTCTAACACACCGTCTGCAGCATCCCAACTCTTTGGCTTGTTTTGTGGAATCTTTAGAATAGAAAGTGACGCGACTCCAAGATCTGAAAGCTTTTTTGCAGCTTTTTCAGCATACTTTTTCCCAGATTCATCATTATCTGGCCAAATGATAATATGTTTTCCCTTAAGTGGACTCCAGTCTGTTTTATCAATAGGTGCATTTGCTCCAAACATCGCTGTTGTTGCAGTAATCCCCTGTTCTATAAGTGCCTCAGCACATTTTTCTCCTTCCACAAGAATAATTTTATCAGACTTTAAGATACCTGGAATGTTATAGAGTGGCCTTATATCTGGTTCACCAAAACTTAGCTTTTTAACATCAAATGGACGATATTCCTTCTTTCAGGAGGGTCATAACGGTAAACTATAACAATAACTTGGTTGTTTTCATCGTAATAATTCCAGCTACAAGTCATGTACTGTTCTAGATCTTTGATACTCTTTTTTTCTCTAGTGTGTTGTTTGCCAAGCCATTCACCTATAGAAGCCATTACTTCAGAAAACTCTGTCCTCGCGTTCTTCCCGTGTATGACTGCCCAGAGATCGATAATGTCACCACTATCCCCGGTTGCGAAATCGTTCCATAACCCGGTTTTACTGCCACTTAGCTCTACTCTTAAACTTTTTCCTCTATTACCCCAGACATCGCCTACTTGAAACTCATTTTTGCAAAAAGTGCCATTAGGTAGTAAGTACGAAAGACAAGATCTGATGTTTTGTAAAAGCTGAGTTTTAAGCTCTTCTTTTTCAATCAATATGCCCGTTTTTCTGTAGTGTAAAATCACAATAGATTTAACAATTTCAACTTTGCTATGCCACAACCTTAGAAGCTTTCCAACATCCGTTAGCCCTGCTAATAAATTTTGCTTGTATAGGTTTTCCGTTTCCAAGTTCATACGCTATCTGCAGGATATTTTTGCTTCTACTGGGTTGAAACATTATTATACCAGATGTATAGAAGCTTCTGAGTGCATTAGCTCCAACTAAGGCCTGAAACGGTTCTTTTTCCAGTGTAGCTGTGGATACTTTTTTAGTGTGATGGGTCATGATTATTCCAATGCCGATAGAGCGCAATTTTTCAATCCCACTCCGTAAAAGAGAAAGTGGCATCAGATGCGTTGTCAGAGAGTCTATTGCAATAAGATCGATCATCTTTGTCCCAAATTTTTCCACAATAATGTCTTTGATTCTCTCTATTCCTTCGTCATTTAACGTTATTTTTATTTCTGAAGTAATGACCAAGTTTTCTTTTACCAAACTCATAAGCTTTTTGAGCTCCTGCACGCGCCTTCTCACACCTTCACGATTCATTTGGTCCTGTAAATATAGTATCTTTAGTGGCTTTGCAGGCTTCATATTAAGAAAGGATATTCCGGCTGCCATATGTGCTAATAGAGAGAGTAGAAAACTGGTTTTGCCAACCTTTGGAGTACCGCCTATAACTAAAAGCCCCCCTGATGTCAGAATTCTTGGTCCTATGACGTCTTTTGGCATTGGAGATTGATCGCTTAAATACTGTCTCAGAGAAAACGCTCCTTTCCCCTTTGTCCACTTTTTTATTTCTTCTTTATTTTGTAATTTCTCAGTATTTTTAGTATTTAACCACTTCTTGGCAGAATTTATATCACCTGTAACTAAAGTCCAAAGATCAATAATATCACCACTGATTCCTTTAGTAAAATTACGCCAATTTCCAGCTTCTTTACCCACTATTTTAACTGTAATCGTATCCCCATCACAATTGCCAACATAAGTCCTCTCTCGATAAAAATTACCGCTTGGAATTAGGTAAGGTACACACTCCTTAATATTATCAATTAATAATCCTTTTATTTCCTTTCTCTGCATAAAACTCCCATACATACTTTTCATACGTTTAGAGCTGAGATTAGCTAGCTCACAAACAGTTTCAAAAGATTTCGAATTTAACCACTCAGTTGCTTCCTTCTTTAGCTCTAGATTTTTTCCTGCTGCATCTTTGATAGCTCTCTCAATTACAGCAATCCAGAGCTTCTCCTCGTCGTACTTCAAAATGGTAACCAATCAACTTCAGATTGTTCCGGAGTAATAACCGTAGCAATTCTATTCCTGTCTCCATATCTACTATCGGTCTCAATGCCAACTTTTGCGGTAAATTCTAGGCCATTTAAATCTGCAATAGAGTTCAGCTTACGAGCAAGAGTTGCCTTTTCTGAAGTGTCATGTGGATGAATGTTCCGTGCTGACTCTAAAATACTTCGCAACATAGAACGACCAGATTCTCCCCAAGTATCTTCTCCTTCAACGCTTGCTTTGCCACTTTTAATACCAATTACTTGATAAATCTTACGTTTTGCATATGGCCCTTCAGTGACAGTAAATTCAGCGTTTAAATAGATGCTGCCAGTAGTATAGCTTTTAGTGAACCAATTTTCATAACCTCCAGGCTTAATGGCCATTTTGACTTTTACCGCTGTACCTTTTGGTATTAAATTACTTTGTGATTTTGCAGTATTAAAATCAGTTAAAAAATCTGATAGCATATTGTCCTCCTATAGATTAATTGCAAAGTGAAAAAAAAGAATCAACTCCATTGGTCTACAATCTTCCAACGACCATTTATCTTATCGACAAGCTTACTTGCCACACGTTCACCATTACGCAGTTCAAATACTATCTGACGTACAGTGCTTTCATCATCTTGAGAAAACATCACCATTCCCGTACTGTAAAATCCCCTCAAAGAACCAGCTCCGCTCAAACCCTGAAATGGGTCTTCTTCCAGCATCTTTTTTGATAATTTTTTTGTATGATGAGTTAATACAATGCAAGCATCTGGATTGACAGCACTGCGTAGCTTTTCAAGAGTCTTTTGCAGAAAAAACAGCATAGCACTGTTATCATTTTCATTTCCATACTCACTGCTAAAGATGTTACGCAATGGATCTATGGCCAAAACATCAGGTTTAAAGCGTTCTTTCACAATTTCCTTGATTTCACTTATTTCATCATGATTAAATGATAAGTGCACTTTTGGCGTAATGATTAAGTTGTTAGCAGCTACATTCAAAAGTTCGTTATCAAGTTGAAGTTGTTGCAACCGTTCTTTCATATATTCATATTCAATTTCAGTTTGCATGTAAAAAATTTTCAAAGGTCTATTTGGTGTCATACCAAGAAATGAAACTCCAGCAGCCATGTAGATAAGCCAAGAGATCAAAAAGTCACTTTTGCCGATTTTAGGTGGGCCACCTAGTACCAATAAGCCTCTTTTTGTTAAAATTCTAGGGTGGATAATATCTTCTGGTGTTGGTGATTGATCATCTAAGTATTCTTTCACACTGAAAAAGGGAATTTTTTGACTGATATTGAAAAAGTTTTGTTCCATATTACTCCAATTTTAAAATTAAACTAAGGCAACAGAAGCCAAGGTTTTGGCTTTAATTTTCGCAAGTAATTTACCAAGATGCGGTTCTTCAACCATATCAAGGCAGCCACTTCGATCTTTAGCTGGATATCCCCAAGAATTAATCGTCTGACAGACAAAAGAACGCACCTCTGTACCATCATCTTTCTTGATTCCAACCATGCTGATTACTTCATCAACAATTCCAGGAATTTCACTGGCAGTTTTAGCCCCTTCACATTGAGGCAGCCACGTTGAACGATTGCAGTCATCGAGATATTGACCTAAAGTGCCAACTATGATGATGTCCTTATCTCTAATGTGTTGAAACTGATTGAGCCAGGCCATCATTTCTTGAGCAAGTAATCCATAGGCAGCTCTCATATCCTGTTTTCCCGATCTCTCAGAAAAAGCTTCAGGTTGCATTTTTGCCCATAATAGACATAAACGTGAAGCAACGGTTATACTATCCACAAAGATGCATCGGTATTTAGAAACTTCAGAAAGAAGATCTTTATACTTACCAGATACATGCTCATAGTGCCTTTGACTATATGCTTGATCAGACTTTAATGCAGGATTAGGTCCGCCGATAAGACAAGCAATATCTCTTGCCTCATTCCAAGTACGAATGCTGATTGAATCTCCCTTCCAGTCTTGCACAGCTAAAAGTCCTGCTTCAAAATCAAGACAAAGTGTTGTTGATTCACCAAGAGTTTTAAGCAGGCTAGTTTTACCGATTCCATAAGGACCAAAGATCACAATTTTCGTTCCTGTTTGCGTCTTCAGTCGTTCATCTCTACTAATTATTTTCATTTTTCTCCTGGTTTGATCACTCAGATATATATACACGGTGACCTATGCAATTCGTCCAAAATTTGCAAAAAAAAGTTTAAGCAAATCTCATTTTAGAGATGAAAATTTATCGCGTATTTGCCTTAAAATGCTGTAGACAGTTGTTTTTGGTATGCCTGTTATTTTCGAAGCTTCAGTAATAGTAGAAACCTTAAGCAGCTCACATAGTTTTCTATGAGATTCCGGTAGTTTTGAGATTATATTTTTTACGTCAATGTATACCATTATATCATTTTCAAGATATTTACAATCTGGTATGTTATCATCAATACCAAAGTTGATCTGACGTTTGGTGCACAGTTGATTACGTAAGAGGTTACGAGCACGATGTCTGGTTAAATTAGCAACAAAAGTATTAAAGCTACTTCTTGTTTCATCATACAGACTAAGGCAAGGCCAAACCTCACAAAAAAGTTCCAGCTCTATGTCTTCAAGACTCTCATGAATAAAGCAGTCAACATATTTAAGACAATGAGCGTAATACTTTATATATTTAATAACTATTGGATCAATACCTGAAAAAGAATTTCTAGATTGCATAAAAACCTCGAATAATCAAAGGTTTATTACTAATTCTTCTTTCAAGATTCTGCAGAATTTAAATAAGAACAATTTGGCTATTATGAAAAATTAAATAAGACAATTGTTGTTTTATTAATAAATAAAATAAGACATCTATGAAATTAAATAAGATAGACTGCTGATATGGAAATTGAACGAGAGAAAATTTGATTTCCAGTTTTGTGAGATCTTACCGTTTCCAGTGAATTGCTGAAATTTGGAAACGTAAAATGTAGTACAGCTAAGTTATTAAAATTCTATCCTTTTTTGGCTGCTTTATATACAAAAATCCTGCATTTCCATTTTTAAAAATTGAGTCAATTGGAAAGAGATGAAACCCTCTATAATGGCTGATTTCCAATTTCCGAAAACCTTATATATTATATAATATATGTAAATATTATATATACATATAATATAAATAATAATAAATGAATAAGAATGGAAAGTATATAAAATACTAAAAAAATTACAAAGGAAAAAACTTAAGGAAAGAAAGGAAAAGCCCGTTAGGTACACTTGTAGCACCTTTAACACAGATAGATGAAAACAAATTGAGTTATCTGGATTTTCCGGTGTATTACTTCTTTAGCTGCTCAAGCAGTAGAAAGGATCTGTAGTAATTTGATTGCTATGAGACAAACCTTTTAACAAACTTAAAACATTTTTTGCAAAGAAATAGCAGCCTGCTAAGCTGTATCACACTCGTTATAAAATTTTTACGTTAGCAGGGTATCCACTCAAATAGTTAGCAACTATATAAAAAAACTTTAAAAAATTTCAACATTTTTTGGACGAAATTGCAAGCAACCGTGTATATATACTATACAACAACTTCCGATAATGTCAATTTTAACACTTGACCTCGGCAAACAAACAGGCTGGGCAATTCTTACAGATGAAGTAATTGAAAGTGGAAGCAAAAGTTTTCATGGTAGTCGTTTCAGTGGTGGTGGCATACACTTCTTAAATTTTCGTAGCTGGCTAAATGAAATGAAGGAAAAGTTCTCAAACATTGAAGCAGTGTATTTTGAGGAAGTGAGAAGACATCTAGGAACTGATGCAGCTCATTGCTACGGTGGTTTTCTTGCCGTTCTATCTGCTTGGTGTGAGGAGAACAATATTCCCTACCAAGGTGTTAATGTTAAAACTATAAAACGCTTTATAGCAGGCAAAGGTAATGCGAGCAAGGGTGGAGTTATTGAAGCTGTAAAGGACAAAGGTTTTTCACCTAGAGATGATAATGAATCTGATGCTTTGGCATTAATGTTTTATGCTATGAATCTTAGTAAAGATTTTAACACATTAAAAATCCCATAGAAAGTGGGTCCTTTCGGCCAGGATGGCGGGTTTGGTGGGTACGACCCCAGGCCTTCTTTAGCGTCAGAGATATTTTGAATATTAACTTTTTAATTAACTATTAAACATAGTAATTATATGAATTTAGCAATCCACTACTATCCTACTCGAGATCTTGTCGAATACGAGCGTAACCCACGTAAAAATGATGACGTAGTGAACAGAATGTGTGCTTCAATCAGGGAATTCGGCTTTCGTATTCCAATAGTTGCAAAAAGCGATGGCACTGTGGTTGATGGTCATTTAAGACTTAAAGCAGCAAGAAAACTTGGTATGGAGAGTATTCCAGTGGTCTTAAGTGATAATTTGAATGAACCACAAACCAAAGCTTTTCGACTACTTGCTAATCAATCAGCTAACTGGGCAAAGTGGGATGATGATCTTTTGAAGGTGGAAATTCAAGAGCTAGAAGATTTACAGTTTGATCTTAAAATGACAGGATTTGAATTGGAAAAAGTTCAACGATTTCTCGATGATTTTGATGGAGACAATGGTGAAGATTTTTCTAACTTAGCTGTTGATGACAAAGAAGTAACAAAACCAGGTGATCTATGGATTTTAGGTGATCATCGAATCTATTGTGGTGATAGCTCTGTAGTTGAATCATTTAAAGCAGTATTAGACGATAAAATGGCAGATATTACTGTTTGTGATTCTCCATATAACGTTGACTATGGTAGTAGCCAAGAAAGAGAAGACAAAAAGATATTAAACGATAATCAAGGTGAAAAGTATGAGCTTTTTCTCTATGATATTTGCACTCATATTTTAGCATATACGAAAGGTGCAATTTACATCTGCGTATCATCATCAGAGTTTTCAACGTTACAAAAAGTATTTGAGGAAGCGGGAGGGAAATGGTCAACATTTATCATTTGGGCAAAGAATCACTTTACGCTAGGCAGATCAGATTATCAAAGACAATACGAAGCAATGCTCTATGGATGGAAAAGCGGTAATAAACGTGAGTGGCATGGTGGTAGAAATCAAAGTGATCTGTGGTTTTATGATAAGCCAACACACAATACACTACACCCAACAATGAAGCCAGTAGAGCTAATGGAGAGAGCGATAGTAAACAGCAGCAGACCTGGGGATACTGTACTTGATCCATTTAGTGGCTCTGGCAGCACACTGATTGCATGTGAGAGAACAGGAAGAATCTGCAGAACAATAGAGCTAGATTCAAAATTTGTGGATGTAACGATAAAACGTTGGCAAGTATACACAGGTAGGGAGGCAATTCTTTCTGGTACTGGTAAAACTTTTTCAGAGATTCAAGAAGAAAAACAGTAAGAAAAAAGTGGAAAAGATAACGCAAACAGAAATTTAGTAAGCCTTAGTAGTTGTAATATTAATTTACTGGTATATACCGTATTTTAATTAGTTTAATGTAGTACATGTAAATCAATTTTAAATTAAATAAGATGTACTCAATGAATCAAGCAAAGACGTTAGCTGGAGTAGTAACGTCGCAAACAAATAATGAAACATCGTTTTCTGAAGAAGTAGAAAATAATGTTTCAGATTCTACACTATCTGTTAAGGAGAGAATTGAATTGTTTGAAAAAGGTACGAAGCAAGAACCTGACTTGAACACTGAATGCAAACTGGCTTCTTTAAATGTAATTACCAATGGTAGCGATAGCAGTATTACACCAAAAATAGACGAAGCAGGTTCTGATTTTTCAGTGAGTTGTTCTTCTTTAGTGTTGGATGATGGTAAAGACATAGAGGACGAATTTAATGCAGTTTGTGAGGCAAATGGAATAGGATATAACGGTGGGTATTCTCCTGATCAGTTTAATGTGGCATTCAGCACATCTTCCAACTACCAAACATATAACACAATAGATGTGCATGAAGAGGATAGAAAATCATGGGATAAGCCAAAGTCATCACCTAAAATCGTACAGCAGGACAATAGTAGGAGTGTGGCTCCACCTTCACCTAGAACAGCAGAAAATCATCGGTTGAGTATTATTCAGAATATTGCACCACCAAAGCTACCACATTCTTCTTTCCAATTAGATGGAGAAAAATGTGATGAGCAAGAAGCTATAGGAGAACCTATGTATGCAGCTATAGACCAAAGTAAAAAATTCTCGAAAAGAGGTTTAGATGGTGAAATAAATGATCAAAGTCCAAAGATAGAAAAGTCAAATTCTGAAGAAACATCAATTAAGAAAGGGTCAGAAGATATAATTGATGAACCTGTAGATCTGAATACAAAATTTTTAAAAAAGAGTTTGGAAGGAAGCGATAGTGGAATAGACAATAGAAGTGCAGAGATGACAAGATCAAATTCTCAAGTAACAGAAATGAGTGAGTCTTGTGGCAGTCAAGGATGGGAGAATATGTCATTAAAACATGATAGTCCAGTTACACTTTCAACTAGCTCATCAGAAAAAAGTGATAATGAAGAAACCCCGTTAATTAAAAAAGAAAAGAAAACAAATAGAATTTTGCCAAGAGTAAAATATGCAGTGCAGCAGAAGGAATTTATAATTTTCGGTATAGCTGCTGTTGCACTTAGCGTTTCTGCAGCTTTGGTATATTTACAGGATAAAGCACAATTTATTGCATTTTTTGCAAACAGTGCCATCTATGTGACTATACCAATTCTAGCTGTTGCATTATTGGTTGCAATTAGTCCGATATTTTGTGGAATAAAGCAATTTAGATATACTGAAGAGTGTCAAATAGGGGGAAAGAATGCGAATGAAACTTTGAATCAGGTGCTAGAGTATCAACCAAAAGGTAAAGTAATAAAATCAGTCAGACTGGAATACAGCAATAGTACTCATTCACATTTTACACTTAACGCTTGGAAGAGTAAGAACAACTTCATTAATATTGACGACAAAGTCATTAGTAGAAGGAATAAAGTAGAATCAGTAATCAAAGATAGGCCATTATTTACAGCATTATTAAGCAGTTTGGTTGCTGCAAATATAGTATGGCCTTTATTACTGTATGTGGAAGGTGGTATTAGTAGTGTACAGAAGTTTTACCAGAACGCTTTGATTAATAACGTAGGGCTATCAGTACTTGTAGGCTCGAGTATACTTGCACTATCAATGATATGCCTTGGAGTACATTACTACAGAAAAACAAATTGCACAAATCTTGTATATTGTGAGGAAAGAATTGAACCAGAAAAAGTTAATGGAAAGTTCATTGAGGAAATAAAGGAAGCAAGGACAAAAGTGCTTGAAGAAAACCACAGTAAAGATGCTAAATGCAGCAGTTTAACGCTAGAGCAAGTAGTGGTTGAATCTCATAACTACAAAGATGTAATTTATAGTATTAGTTGAAAGAACTTTTATAGCCAAATTTCACTATATAAAAAGAAAGCAGCTATAGTAGTAATAACCGGAGTACTTCGCTTTATGTTAGTAAAATATCTCTAAAATATTGGCAAGTATAAACAGGTAGGGAATTGCTGATACTGGCAAAACCTTTTCAGAGATTCAAGAAGAAAATTCGTAAAAAAGAAGCAAAAAAAGTGAAAATCACACAAACAGAATGGGCAAGAGAGATAGGAGTATCAAAGCAATATGTCTGTTATTTAGTAAAGAAAGGAATAGTCGAGTTGGAGGATGGTTTGATCAACAGAGAACAAGCAAATGAAGCAGTAGCAGCAATAAGAGATCCAAGTCAGCCATTGAGAAGAAAAAACTATTCAGAAAATGGAGAAAAACTTTCCACGATGTTGCTAAAAACGCGAATAAAAAATGAAATGGAACGTGGTAAACTGCTTGAGGCTAAAGCTAAGGCTGAGATAGGAGAACTTGTAGCAGTAGAGGAAGTAAAGCGCGATGCATTTAACGTAGCAAGAGTTGTACGTAATAATTTGCTTAATATTCCAAATAGGGTTTCAGCGCTGCTTGCATCACTGAGTGAAACTGAAAAGATTCATAAGACGCTCACTGAAGAGATTACAAACTCACTCCAAGAATTATCTAATACTAAATTTCAAATATAAAAAAGATTTTGAATATAAAATGGCTGATAACTTAAGTTTAGAGTTAATAAAGTGCCTCATTAATCAGCCAGAAGTGGATGTAAATGTTAGAGGGTTAAACGGAAAAACCCCATTACATTGTGCTATAGAGTTTGACGAGTTAAGCATGGTGGATCTGCTGCTCACAAAAAAGAATATCAATCCTTTTGTAGAAGATAATGATGGTAAAACATCTCTTGATTACGCAAAAGAAGGGAAAAAAGCAGAAATATTACAAGCACTAATTAATAACAAATACGGATCAGAGCAAGATAGCTTACTTCATTTAGCTGCAATGATAGGTGAAGTTAATGCAGTTAGATATTTGATAGGAAAAGGTATTGACGTTAATTTACGAAATGCTTTGCATCATACTCCATTACATCTAGCAGCAGGCATAGGACATGAAAATATTGTCAAAATTTTAGTGGAAGAAGGAAATGCTGAAATCGAGGTTTTTGATGCACGAAATCAGACACCAATGCACTATGCAGTTAATAACAAAAAGTTGGAGATAGTAAAGTTATTACTGGAGCTAGGAGCAGATGTAAATAGCGCACGTGTAGGACAAAACTCGATGAAATTATCACCTATTCATATAGCTGTAAGTAATACTAATTACGATGAAAGAGACTTATGTCTTGATATCCTCAAATGCTTAATAAAGGAGCCTAATGCTCAAGTGAATCTACAAGACTACGAAAATAAAACACCTCTACATTACGCTGAAAGACTTAAAACAATAGAGGTCTTACTAACGCGAGAAGATATAGATCCTCTGGTAAAAGACGATAGCGGCAAGACACCATTTGATTACGCTAAAAATAGACCTGAGATAAAGAAGGCTTTGATGAATAATAAATACGGTTCTGAAAAGAATAGTCTATTGCATTTAGCTGCACAAAGAGGAGAAATTGAGCTTGTAGATGCAATTTTAAAAGAAGAAATCGATATTGATATTTCAAATAATAAAGGTCTATCAGCAATTTACCTTGCTGCAGAAAAAGGACATTTACATGTAGTGAAGTTATTGCTGAAAAAAGGAGCAAATTATACACCTGTTTTGCATTTAGTAATCAAATCAAACAATTTAGAGTTACAAAAAGTTTTGTTTACTGAAAAAAATGGGGCATTGCTCTGCAGAGATACCATTGTTAATTTTCCAACCCTTCATAATAAATATATAGCACAGAGAGAAATAGCAGATAAAAGGATGAAAAAGCATAATAATATTATCTGCATCTGTATTACAGTCAGCGCAGTAGCAGTATATATAGGGTTAATAACAACAATAGGCAATGCAATCATTTTTGCAACAGTAACAGGGATATTTGCGCTTGTTATAGCAATGATGATAAGTGAGATGAGCAAAAGATATATAGAAAACGAATTTCAGAAAAAGATGTTTATGGAATTGGAGGAGTGTAGTTCTACTGTTAATGATATTGAGTTAGAACCAGTTGTGAGTAGATGCAGACAATGATATACGCCACATCTTTTTCTGAAGGTTTAAAACCAGATCCGCAGCTTAAAGTATCAGAGTGGGCGAATGGGTATCGAGTTTTAGCGCCAACTGCAGCATCAGAGCCAGGAAAATGGAGAACAGAGAGAACGCCATACCTTAAAGAAATCATGGATTCACTATCTCCTTCTTCACAGGCTGAAAAAGTAGTATTTATGAAGGGAGCGCAGATTGGAGGAACAGAAGCAGGTAACAATTGGATAGGCTATATCATAGATCAAACACCAGGGCCAATGTTAGTTGTGCAGCCAACAGTTGAAATGGGAAAACGTTGGTCGAAGGGAAGATTTGCACCGTTAATAGAGAGTACACCATGTTTAAAAAATAAAGTAAAAGACCCAAGGTCAAGAGATTCAGGCAATACTGTACAAAGTAAGGAATTTCCAGGTGGAATAGTAGTAATAACCGGAGCGAATAGTAGTGTAGGACTTCGTTCTATGCCAGTAAAATACCTCTTTCTTGATGAAATAGATGCCTATCCAGGAGATTCGGGAGGTGAAGGAGATCCAGTACTGCTCAGTATTGCTCGAACTAATACATTTGCACGGCGAAAGATTTTTTTAGTATCAACACCAACGATTCATGGAATAAGCAGAATTGAGAAAGAATTTGAAGCAACAGATAAGAGATATTTTTTTGTACCATGTCCATATTGTAATTACTATCAAGTTCTAAAATGGTCACAAATAAAATGAGAAGATAAAAATCCAAATACAGCACACTATATATGTATAGAATGTGGTGAAAAGATAGAAAATCATCAAAAGACAGAGATGCTTGACCGTGGAGAATGGAGGGCTACTAATCCAATAAAAGGGGAGAAAAAAGGATTTCATCTTTCAAGTCTTTATAGTCCAGTTGGGTGGTATAGTTGGCAACAAGCAGTAGAGGACTTTCTCCATGCAAAAGAGAGTGAACAATTACTGAAAGTTTGGATAAATACCACGCTAGGAGAAACTTGGGTAGATAAAGGAGAAGTACCAGACTGGAAGCAATTATTTAACAGGAGAGAATTTTTTCCCGTAGGCACAGTACCGAGGAGAGAAGTGGTACTTACCGCAGGAGTAGATGTACAAAAAGATCGTTTAGAAGTAGAAGTCGTAGCATGGGGAAAAAGCCGTGAGAATTGGTCAATAGACTACCGAGTATTTGAAGGAGATACAGGAGGAGGAGAAGTATGGAAAAAACTTTCGGAGTTACTTAATCATCATTTTATCGGTGAAAATGGGCTTGAATACATGATAAGCATGATGGCAGTTGATGCTGGATATGCAACGCAAGAAGTATACAACTGGGTAAGAGGTCATCAAGGATCTGGAAGAGTAATGGCAGTCAAAGGTGTAAATAAAGCTCTAGTACCACTTAGCAGTCCAAGCAGAGTAGATATAACAGTTGGTGGTCAAAAGCTGAAAAGAGGAATAAAGCTCTGGCCAGTAGGAGTATCAATATTAAAGTCAGAACTTTTTCAATTACTTAATGTTTTAAAAGAAGAAGAGAAAGTGCCAGCAGGGTATTGTCATTTTCCCGAGTATGCACCTGAATATTTTAAGCAGCTAACGGCAAAGCAATTAGTCAGCAAGGTAGTAAAAGGATACACCAAACAGGAGTGGCAAAAGGTAAGAGAAAGAAATGAAGTACTAGATTGCCGAATTTACGCAAGAGCAGCATCGATAGCACTGGGAATAGACAGATGGCCAGAGAGTAAATGGAATAGTTTGAGTGAAAAACCAGAAAGCAAAAAACCTAAAAAAGTGAGACAAAGTAAATGGTTGAATGAGAAGTAAAATGTACAATCAAGAATATTTAAGTCAAGTCGAAGAAGCGATAAAAAAACTGCAAAGCGGAGAGCGAGTAGTATCAATTGCATATGGTGATCATGTTGTGAGATATGCTGAAGTTCAGATAAAGGATCTACTGAGCTTAAGACAACGTATTAAAGCTGAGCTGAAGATTGCTGGAATGAAGCCAAAGAGGAAAATTGTTTTTTCAACGAATAAGGGAATTATTTAAGGAAATGATATGAAAAAAGTTGTAGAAGAAGAATATTCTGAAAATAGAAGGAATATAACAAACGCAGTAGTAGATTTATCTTACTGTGATGAAAATGTAGACTTCAAATTAGCTAAGGAAGACAGCATAGCTGGTGTAGTTCATAAAGTAACACAAGGACTAAAATATGTAGATCCGAAATATGCTAAAAGGAGAAAAGCTGCTGAAAATGAAGGACTTCTCTGGGGTGCATATCATCTTGGAGTCTGGGGAAATGGTAAAGATCAAGCTGACTATTTTCTGGATAAAGTAGGTGATAATGCTCAAACTCTGCTTGCACTTGATATTCAGAAAAATCAGAATGAGAAAGATATAACACCAAAACAAGCAGAAGATTTTGTGAATAGAGTTCAAGAAAGAACTAATCGCTTACCATTGATTTGCGGAGGAGCTTATTTTCTAAAAGATTTTGCTATACCAATTTAAACTGAGTGTCCACTGTGGAAAATAAGATGGTCTAAACTACCAAAAGGATGGAGTAAGTGGGTTTTGTGGCAATACACTAATGGTCAAATGGGACCTGAACCGCGTTCAGTAAGAGGAATAGGACCATGTGATAGAAGTAAATTTAATGGAACAATAGAAGAATTAAAGAATTTTTGGTTATCAGGATGTTAAAGACCTTAAAACAACTATTTAGTAAGCCAAAAATCAAAAGTTCTGCATGGTATGCAGCAGGCTCAGGAAGAAGGGTAATGTATTGGCAAGGAGAAGCGGGAAGCATAAATAATTTGCTTTCTCAAAGCCTTGAGCACTTGCGTAGCAGCTCTCGTGATATGGTAAGAAAAAATCCATATGCAGCAAATATTATTGATACAATAGTAAGTAACTCTATTGGAACAGGAATAAAACCACAATCAAAAGCAAGAGATGGGGAATTTCGAAAGAAGGTGCAAGAATTATGGCTAAAATGGACAGATGAAGCAGACAGTAGTGGAGTAAGTGATTTTTATGGATTACAAGCTCTAGTATGCAGAAGTATGATAGAGGGAGGAGAATGTTTTGTACGTTTAAGAACGAGAAAGCTAGAGGATAGATTTTCTGTACCATTACAACTGCAAGTACTAGAATCAGAGCATTTGGACAATAAGAGCAATCAAACACTAGCCAATGGTAATGTAATAAGAAACGGGATTGAGTTCAATAGACTTGGGCAAAGAGAGGCATATTACTTATTTAGAGAACATCCAGGAGAAGGCTCGTTTGGAGAATCAGTGAGAGTACCAGCAAACGATGTTTTACATATCTATAGACCATTAAGACCTGGTCAGATTCGAGGAGAGCCATGGCTTTCTAATATACTGCTAAAGCTTTATGAGCTTGATCAATACGATGATGCAGAATTAGTGAGAAAAAAGACAGCAGCGATGTTTGCAGGATTTATTACAAGACTTGATCCTGAAGCAAATATTTTAGGAGAAGGCGAAGCAAATGAGCAAGGAGTAGCACTATCTGGCCTAGAACCTGGAACAATGCAGCTTTTAGACCCAGGTGAGGACATAAAATTTTCAGAACCATCAGATGTAGGAGGAAGTTATGAAGCATTCATGAGACAGCAGCTAAGGGCAATAGCAATAGGCACAGGGATAACATACGAGCAGCTAACAGGAGATTTAACAGGTGTTAATTATTCATCAATCAGAGCAGGATTAATAGAGT
The DNA here is from genome assembly GCF_947251515.1 of Wolbachia endosymbiont (group A) of Sicus ferrugineus. Lineage (NCBI taxonomy): Bacteria > Pseudomonadati > Pseudomonadota > Alphaproteobacteria > Rickettsiales > Anaplasmataceae > Wolbachia > Wolbachia endosymbiont (group A) of Sicus ferrugineus. Next base: position 682,582 of record NZ_OX366370.1, on the reverse strand, counting down.
TTCGTCGTAGATGCGCTATGCTGCAACATAACATTATGGTATTCCAATTTTGTAGACCAGTATGGAGTAGATGGTTAGAACTTGCAACTTTATCTGGAGAACTTTCTACAACAGATAATCAAATATTTAAAGATGTAAAATGGATACCACAGGGATTTGATTGGGTGGATCCACTTAAAGACCAGCAAGCACAGCAAGTGGCAGTAAGAAATGGATTTAAGAGTCGAGCAGAGGTAGTATCAGAAATGGGTTACGATGTAGAAGAAATTGATCAAGAAATAGCAGAAGATCAAAAGCGTGCAAATAGTCTCAATTTAATGTTTGACTCTGATTGTAAAGGGTTATGATGCTCTTAGGAAAACCATTAATGCTTGAGCCAAGGAGTTTTGAGCTACTATCGCTATACAAAGAAAAACAGCCAATTTTCAAAAATCTCAAGCACTCCATCAAAAGTAACGTAGAAAGAACTGCAATTATACCAATTCATGGAATCTTGACGAAAAAACCAGGTGCGTTTGATGAAATGCTCGGGATGACATCATATGAGCAAATAGAAGCGCAAGTAAAGCAAGAATTAGCAGATAGTAGTATAGAGACTATTTTACTGGACATAGATAGCCCAGGAGGAGAGGTAAATGGAGTATTTGACTTAGCTGATTTTATCTATAGTGCAAGAGGAAAAAAGAGGATAATAGCGATAGCAAATGATGATGCATATTCTGCTGCATATGCTATAGCTTCTAGCGCTGAGAAGGTATTTGTGAGCAGAACTTCTGGTGTTGGCAGTATTGGAGTAATAGCAAGTCATATAGATCAAAGTGAATTTGATGAAAAACAGGGAGTAAAATATACGACAGTATTTGCAGGAAGTAGAAAAAATGATTTAAATCCACATGAGCCAATGACGTCTGAAAGTCTGGAAAGCTTACAAAAAGAAGTAGACCGACTATATGAAATGTTTGTGCAGCTAATAGCAAGAAACAGAGGTCTTTCAATTGAAAAGATTCGATCAACAGAAGCAGGGCTTTATTTTGGTGAAAATGCAGTAGAGATAGGCCTTGCAGACGGAATTACAATTCTTTCGGAGTTAAAATCTATTAATAAAAACAGGAGTATTACTATGAATGAACAAACTACAACTGACCTAGAAACTGATAATTTAACTAAGTATCGTACTGAAGTTCTTTAATTAATACGTTTATGTAACTTATCACGAATGCCAGAGAAAATAGGAGAATTTATTGAGCAGGGCGTAAGTGTTGAGCAAGCTAGGGAAGTTTTAATGGAACTGCTAGCAGAGCGAACGAAGAAGACAGAGATACTGAGTGCAATACCACAGAATTCAGGAGAAGAGTTGATGATGCAGGTAGCTAAAGCTAGAGCACAATCAAGTATTTAAGTTTTTTTATAACCGCCGTATATAGCATTGATAAAAGCGGCGGTAAGCAGTTAAGGAGAGAAATTTATGAGTTGTATAAGCGAACAAAATAATCTGGGTGAACTATTAAAGTATGAGGCATCAAGTCTATATTCAAGAGATCAGATAACAGTAGCCAAAGGGCAGAACCTAAAGCTTGGTACAGTAGTGGCTCTCGATAAAGATAGCATGGTTAAGATAATAAATCCAACTGCCACAGATGGTACACAAACAGCGATAGGTGTAATAGCAAGCGATGCAAACGCAAAGGAAAATAGTAAAGGAGTAATTATTGCTCGTGGTGCAATGCTAGCAGATCATGCAATTGTGTGGCCAACAAATATCACTGAAGAGCAAAAAGCTGCAGCAATAAAGCAACTTGAAGCACGAGGGATCATTGTCCGCAAGGGAGTGTAACTTAAATTAATAAGGGGGAAAAAGAATGCAAAATCCATTTACAAATACAGCATTTAGCATGACGGCACTAACAAATGCGATGAATATATTGCCGGTAAATTATGGACGTGTTGAAAATTTAAATTTATTTCCAAGTAGGTCAGTAAGATTTAGACATATTACAATAGAAGAGCACAACGGAGTGTTAAGTTTACTACCAACGCAAGTACCCGGAGCACCAGCAACAGTAGGAAAAAGAGGAAAAAGAAAGGTAAGAACGTTTACAATTCCGCATATTCCGCATGATGATGTAGTTCTGCCAGAGGAAATACAGGGAATAAGGGCATTTGGATCAGAGAGTGAACTTAAAGCGCTGGCAGATGTAATAACCGATCATTTACAGCTAATGAGAAACAAACATGCAATAACGTTAGAGCATTTGCGAATGGGAGCGCTGAAAGGAATAATTTTAGATGCTGATGGCAGTGAATTATTAAATCTGTACAACGAATTTGAAATCACGCCAAAAGTAGTAAATTTTGCACTAGGAACAGCAACAACAGATGTAAAACGTAAGTGTCTGGAAGTATTGAGGCACATAGAAGATAACCTAAGTGGTGAATACATGACTGGAATTCATGCCTTGGTAAGCCCTGAGTTTTTTGATGCACTAACTTCTCATGCTAAAGTAAAAGAAGCATATGAGAGATGGCAAGAAGGAGCAGCGCTAAGGAATGATATGAGGTCAGGATTTACGTTCTGTGGAATCACATTTGAGGAATATAGAGGGCAAGCAACTGACCCTGAAGGAACCGTAAGAAGATTTATAGAAAGAGATACGGGACACTGTTTTCCACTAGGAACAGCAAGCACATTTACAACATATTTTGCACCAGCAGATTTTAATGAAACAGTAAATACTCTTGGACAGCCACTATATGCAAAACAAGAACCAAGAAGATTTGATAGAGGAACAGATTTACATACACAGTCAAATCCTCTGCCAATGTGCCATCGTCCGGCCTTTTTGGTAAAAGTCGCTACAACATAACAATACTAACTAAAAAGCAGTGAGGCGTAAGACTACCCTATCAGCATATACCTTATTAGCATACTTATGAAAGAATGCAAGAAAATATTAAGCGATTGTTGAAAGATTGTTTTGCCCATTTAGGGAAGACAGCCTTGTATGAGTCGAAGGATAAGTCATATATGGTACAAGTATTAAAGCAAGAGCCAGATAAATTATACGAGATTGGTGAAGGACAATTTGTGGAAGAGATGCTTTTTCTTGAGGTAAACGTTTTTGATGTACTGAGGCCGATGGTGGGAGATATTTTTGTTATTGATGGTCGTAAATATAAAGTATATTCTCCACCGCTGCGAGATAATTCAGGAATAGTATGGAATATAAAATGTACAGTACTTGGAGAGAAGGATGTTTAACATTGAGGTTAATGAAAATATTGAGAGGATTATTCACAACATTGATGCTAACAAAGCCAAAATAGAATTGGCAGCGGTAATAGCACTAAACAAAACGGCATCATGGTTAAAAGCGCAAGCAACTAAGGAAATCAGTGAGGAAAAGAGAATAAAATTAACGGTAATAAGGAAAAGACTAAGGGTTGTTAAGGCTAATAGAAATACATTGACAGCTTTAGTTAGAGCAAACCTCTATGATGTAAAGGTATCATCAATTGGAAGAATGAAGCAAGGAAAAAAAGGGGCAGAAATTGGAAAATATCAGATTACAGGAGCATTTATAGCAACGATGCCAAGAGGTTATAAAGGAGCTTTCAAACGCGAGGGAAAAACAGCATTACCAATAAAGGAAGTTAAATTGCCATTGGAACCTGAAGCTTCAAGGATAATAGAGAATTTTGTTAATTATGAAGTTGAGGAAGTGTTTGAAAAGTTCTTTGAAAGTGAATTGAGTTATATTACAAGAAATGTATGAATTTTAAAGATTTGCATAATGCAATCTGCACTACGCTGAAGAGAGAAATACCAGCAATTCAAACTTGTGAGGTTTATCCAGCAATAAGGAAAGAATTGATAGCACCAGCGTTATTTGTAGAGCTTGTGAGTTTAGAATCGGGAAAAGATTCAGGAACGGAGGAATTGGCGCTGAGAGGTAGATTTGAAGCAAGAGTGATAGTTGATAGTACAATAGAAAGTGCACCGATAATTGTGAGAGAATTATCAGCGGAAGTTGCAAGAGTAGTAAATAAGAATACTTGGGAAACGGAAAAAATTTCGCCAGGAGAATTTATATCTGCGGAAACAGATGGATTTAGGCCAGAATTGGATGCATATTTAGTATGGATGGTAGACTGGGTGCATGAGCTACACTTAGGAAAATCAATATGGTCAGGAACTGGTATCATACCACATACAATAAGTGTTGGCGAAAATGTTAGACCATAATTTTGCAATTTCAGAGCTAAATAGAAAATTAGCGAATATCATTCGTATAGGGCTTGTAAAAGAAATAGATTATGAAAAAGCAAAAGTAAGAGTGAAAATAGGAGAATTTTTAACAGATTATTTACCGTGGATAACGAGCAAAGCAGGAAAAGATAGAGATTGGTCTCCTCCAGATATCGATGAACAAGTAATAGTATTTTCTCCTCTTGGAGAACTATCATTAGGAGTAGTATTGCCAGGAATATATCAGGAAAAATACCCTGAACCAGAGAATAAAAAAGAAATGAATAGTGTAAAATTTCAAGATGGAACAAAATTGTTATATGATAAAGAGAAGCATCATTTAGAGATTGAGGTAGTGGACAAAATAACACTAAAAGCTGGAGAATCAAATATAGAGATGACAAAGAGCGAAATAAACCTAAAAGCAAAAAGAATAAATCTAAATTAAATAGAAAAGGAATGAAAAAATCAGTTGTGCGAGTAGGAGATTATTGTGTAGAAGCAACACCGCATTTCTGCATTAGCGGCAGTAACAATGTTTTTGTAAATGGTAAGCCAATGTGCAGACAGGGAGACAGTTTTAGTGAAGGAAGAGCATTAACTGAAGGATCAAAAACAGTATTTGCAAATGGTCTTAGTGTAGGAAGAGTAGGAGATATAGTTTCATGTGGGTTTAAAGTAATAAAAGGCAGTGAAAGCGTCTTTGCAAAATAGAAATGAAGGGAATGGATGCTAAAACAGGTAAGGCATTAGAAGGTTTGGAGCATTTAAAACAATCAATTACTGATATTTTAACCACTCCTATTGGATCACGTATTATGAGAAGAGAGTATGGATCAAGATTATTTGAATTAGTAGATAAGCCAGTAAATCGTGATTTTACACTAGAAATTTACACAGCAACAGCAGAAGCACTACAAAAATGGGAAAAGAGATTTAAGTTAGAAAAAGTAAAAATAACAGAAGTGAAAGAAGGAAAAGTAACGCTTGACCTAGAAGGATTGTACTTACCAATGGGGGAAAAGATTCGCTTTGATAGAGTTGTGGTATAAAGATGGAGCAGCCTAACATTATTGAGCCACTGAACTTCGAAGAAATCTTTTCACGTATGAAGGAGGAGTTGATACGTCGAGACTCAAGTTTTACAGCATTAGTAGAAAGTGACCCAGCGATGAAGGTATTAGAAGTAGCAGCATGGCGAGAACTTTTGCTGAGAGAAAGAATAAAAGAAGCGGTAAAAAGTAATTTACTGAAGTTTGCGACGGGAAATGATCTTGATAATTTAGCTGAATTTTACGGAGTTGCAAGGGAAAAAGAAGAAAAAGATGAAAATTTTAGGAAAAGGATTAAAGCAAAAATAGTAGGCTGGAGTACTGGAGGAAATTATCGGTATTATGCATTATCAGCAGATACGAGAGTAAAAGATGCATTAGTAGAATCACCTGTACCAGGAAAAGTACAAGTTTCGATCTTATCAACACAATTATCCACAACTGGCATACCCCAAGAAGAATTACTAGAAATTGTCAGAAATCAACTAAACAGGGAGGATGTGAGGATTTTAACAGATACAATAGAAGTGGTAAGTTGCAATATTATAGAAGTAGATATCCACAGTAAAATTAGCATTAACAGACCAGACATCATTGAAACGGTGAAGAAGAAATTTATCGAAAAATTTGAAACAACGAAAAGATTAGGATGGAAAGTAACGAAATCATGGATTATAGCCAACCTGTTTGTGGATGGGGTAGAAAACGTAGAATTAATCGAGCCAAGAGAGGATGTTGTGGTACTGGGGAATGAGTGTGCTATTTTGCAAAGCTTAAATATTGAACTAATGGGTAAAAGTTAATGTTATTACCCCCAAACGCAACAAAGCAAGAAAAAGCGCTGGTTGATGCAATAGACTACAAAGTAGAACCAAGCAGGATAAGAGGATTTAAGTTTAATCCTAAAAATGAAATATTGCCATGGATAATAGAGGAATATGGGTTAGAAGAGATTCTGCGTTGGGCAAAAGAGAAAAGAAGAGCGATAAAAGAAGGAATAAAATTTCAGCGTTTAAGAGGAACACCAGCGTCACTGAAAATAGCATTAAAATGGGCAAGTATAGAAGATATTACGATTATTGAAGAGCCACCTGGTAAACATTTCTTTGAATTACAGATAGGGATAAGAGACGTACCAAATGATTTTTTTGTTGATGCAGTAGTAGAGCTGGCAAAACTATCACTGCCTGTAAGATCCAGATTGATGAGGATTTTTAACGATTATTATAATGCGCAGAGATTTATATTGGATGAGAGTTTATTTGGAGATCTTCTTTCTGACTATTCGGGGGTAAAAATAGAAAAAGATGGACCAGTGTTATCATTTGGGAGAGTAAATTTTTTCAGGTCTAGTGGTCCAGTTATTAGGATTATAGAAAACTATCTACGCGATCATTATGAACGAGCTTTAAGCAATGATATATATCGCCTAGATGTAGCAATACTTGGAGAAACCGAGTCCCACATGAAGAATTACAGAGGCATCTATGAAAGAAATCATGTGTGGTATAACTTCAAAGCGCTATATCCGCTACCACAGAGCTTATTACCGGCAATTAAGTTTGCTAAAGCGCAGATAGTATTGTCGGATAGTTGGAATTTGGGAGAAATAAACGCATGTTTTCCGGTTACGAGCGTAGAAGAGGAAGGGGATAAATTTTTACTAGGAAGTAGCAAACTATCTGAACAACTGTGGAATTTAAAATACAAGCCAATTTTAGAAAGGTTTAGCGTTACTCATCATTACAAGGTAGAAGATTTTACCAACCAAAAAGTTATAAGATTTGGTATAGCAGAGCACTATGTTCATTATGAAAGCGATTTAGATTTAAAACAAAAGGATGCAATACATGAATTAGAAAGTTACATTTTGGTGTTTTACCCAGGTGTACTAACGTGGCACGAACATCGACATTTGAACAGGTCCTGGGAAGAAAAACAACCTATATGCTTAATGAGTTAAATACATATATTTACATCTTCACATAATGCATTAATATTCGGTAAAAGTGTGTGTTTTTTGAAAAAAAGAAGTTGCTTTTCCATGCCAAGACAGCTATAAATTAGGTAGGTGTAGGTAAACATAACAAATTGATCTTGCACTGAAGTGAGCCAAATTGGCCATTTTATGTATGTTTTTATAGTGAAGTATGAAATGAGGTTTAGCAAGGAAAAGAGAGAAGCTTTTAATAAGTCATTTTATGAATTATTAGAGAACTCGTTTAAGAATATTAATGAAAAAGATGAAAAAGGAGAAACGATACTACATAAGGCAGCAAGAATGTCGACAAGAGAAAAAGTAAGTTTTCTAGTCAAGAAAGGAGCGGACATCAATGCAAGAGATAACAAAGGTTTTACACCATTGCACTGGGCAGTATTTGCGAGAAATTTAGAAAATGTAAAAGTGCTGATAAGGGGAGGAGCAGAAATAAATGCCACTCAATATATCAGCGGATGTGCGCCACTGCACTCTGCATGTAGGATAGGGGCAGGAATTGCAATAATAAAAGAGCTAGTAAAAGCAGGAGCTGCCATTAATCAACTGGATAAATATGGTGCAACACCAATGTATTATATATGGGAGAGTGAAAGGTATTGCCTATGGGATAATGGAGAGAATGAAAAGGCGAGAAAATTCATGAGAGAACAAGGTGGAATAACAAAAAGTAGAAAAGTGACATGCTATGAAATAGAGAATTTAGTGGAAGAAATAGCATATATGTTGGATAGAAGCTATTTACCAGAGTTAAAAATAATAGAGATAAAAGAAATAAGAAAGAGAGATAAGGCGCTAATAAGGGAAGAGTGTAAAAATTTAGCAAGCAAGATAATGTGCAAAGTGAACGAAATGATTGATGAGGTGGTGAGAAGGAAAGCTTAAAAAAGGGACTTAATTTTAAAGAAAGGTGGGGTAGATTATGATAAAGCTTGGTAAGAAAGAGGCATTTAATAAATCTCTATTAGAGAACTCATTTAAAAGTGTTTATGAAAGAGACGAAAATGGAAGAACAGTTCTACATTATGCAGTAGACGCAAAAACAGTGAGGTTATTAGTTGAAAAAGGAGCGAATGTGAATGCAGCGGATGTAGGAGGATATACAGCACTGCACCTAGCGGTAACGGAGAAATGTCTAGAAACCGTGAGAGAATTGATAAAATCAGGAGGGAATGTAAATGCGGAAGAATATGGAAATGAATGCATACCGCTACACCTTGGATGTATGGTAGATGAAAAAGAAATAGTGGAGGAACTAGTGAAAGCTGGAGGAGAAATAGAGCAAGGGGATGAATGTGGGATGAAAGCAATGGATTATGCAAAAAATAGCAAAGAGATAACCGAGATATTGAAGAAAGAAACAGACAGAATTGAAAAGTTATTTGAGAATTTGTGAGAGGCTAAAAATATGGAGGAAGAAACAGAAAAGAAAGTAATGAATTTAGAGAAAAAAACGTTAGAAGAGCTGAGGAGAATGTGGAAGAAGGTATTTGGGGAAGAAGCGCCTAGATACTCAAAGAAATATCTGGTACCAAGATTAGCATATAGGTTGCAAGAGGAGGAGTATGGAGAAATATCAAGAAAAGGAGCAAAAAGACTAGAGTATCTGGCAGATCGGCTAGAGAAGGGAAAAAGAATAAGTAGTGACAAACTTCCGGTAGCAGGAACAGAGCTAATATTAGAAAGAGGAGAAGAGATGCATGCGGTAATGGTAACAGATAGGGGTTTAATCTACAGAGAAGAGTTTTATACGTCATTGTCAGCAGTAGCAGGGAAAATAATGGGAATGAGTTACAACGGACCTTTATTGTTTGGAATGCGTGATAAAAGTGGAAGTTGAGAATGTTAAAAGAGGTAAGATGTGCAATATATACGCGAAAATCAAATGAAGACGGTCTAGAGCAAAAGTTCAACAGCTTGGACGCGCAACGAGTAGCATGTGAAAAGTACATAAAAAGCCGAGAAGGCTGGGTAGTATTGGCAAAAAGATACGATGATGGAGGATATTCAGGAAAAAATTTAGAAAGACCAGCGATAAAGGAGTTGTTTGAAGATGTAAAGGCAGGAGAAGTAGATTGTGTAGTAGTATATACATTAGACAGGCTATCAAGGGAAACAAAAGATAGTATAGAAGTGACATCATTTTTTAGAAGGCACAGAGTAAATTTTGTAGCAGTAACGCAGATATTTGACAATAATACGCCAATGGGAAAGTTCGTACAAACAGTGTTATCAGGGGCAGCACAACTAGAAAGAGAAATGATCGTAGAGAGAGTAAAAAACAAAATAGCAACATCAAAAGAACAAGGATTATGGATGGGAGGAACTTTACCGCTTGGGTATGATGTAAAAGATAAAGAATTAATAATAAATGAGAAAGAAGCAAAGACAGTGAAGCATATATTTGAAAGATATTTGGAGCTGAAGTCAATGGCAGAATTGGCAAGGGAGTTAAACAGAGAAGGATACCGAACAAAGAGATTTGAAGCAAAGTCTGATGGAGGAGAAATCTTTAAAAAAGCAACGGTAAGGAGAATAATAACAAATCCAATATATATGGGAAAAATAAGGCATTATGAGAAACAATATGAAGGAAAGCATGAAGCGATAATAGAAGAAAAAAAATGGCAAAAAGCGCAAGAATTAATAAAGAATCAACCGTATCAAGGGAAAAAATATGAAGAGGCACTACTAAAGGGAATAATCAAGTGCAAGAGCTGTGATGTGAATATGACACTGACGTATGCGAAAAAGGATAATAAGAGGTATCGATACTATATATGCAATAACCATTTAAGAGGAAAAGATTGTGGATCAGTGAACCGAACAGTAGTAGCGGGAGAAGTAGAAAAAGAAGTGATGAAGAGAGCAGAACGCCTATATGAAAATTTGGAAGAAAAAGCGGAAGAGTGGAAAAATTTAAGTTTTGAAAAACAGAAAGAAGTGGTGAAGAAATTAATAAAGACAGTATGGATGAGAGAGGATGGAATAGATGTCTGTTCTGAGTCAGAGGAAAAATTTATACCAATGAGTTTAAAAAAGAAAGGAAATAAATGCACAGTAATCGAACCAGAATGCAAAACAGATAATGCACTACTGAAAGCAGTGGTAAGAGCCCATCTGTGGAAACGGCAGCTAGAAGAAGGAAAATATAGAAATGTGAAAGAGCTGAGCGTTAAAATTAATATAGGTACAAGACGTATACAACAAATTTTAAGGTTAAATTATTTAGCTCCAAAGATTAAAGAAGACATAGTAAATGGGAGACAACCGAGAGGTTTAAGATTAGCTGATTTAAGGGAAATACCAATGTTATGGAGTGAGCAGTTGGAGAAGTTCTACGGACTGGCGTCTTAATTTATAAAAGCAACAGGAGATCAAAAAGCTAGAAAACCGATATTTCAAAACAAAGAATCTATGGTATGCAGGTTGATGAAAAGAAGTTTGGGTAAACCAGTGCTACAGAAATTTACACTTAATTATGTAATAAAAGTCATTTATCGCAAAAATTCATATTTTATCCAATCGAAGCGGGGAATTTGAGCGGATAATTTTGTTATAATTAACTAAGAGCTTGTCAAGTTACGATCGTATCACGTCTGCCGTTAATAACTATTTCACCTATCGCAACTGCTGCAAAAACAAAACAATAATATACTTTTGTTAGTACGATAATGGGTGACAGAGAAGCAATGCTGCTTGCTAGTAATACTTGAGAACCATAAGGTAAGATACTTTTTGTAATCGAAGTAAATACCTCTAATAAGTACGCACTACGGTGTGGTGCAATGTTATATCTTTGTGCAAGTCTTTTTGCAATATTACTAGTTAATAAAATAGCAACAACATTGCTGGAAACTAAAATAGTAAACATAGATGATATTCCTGCAATCATAAGTTCAGCTTGACTTTTCGTAAGATTCACCTCATCGGTGAATTTATCTATCTTTTTCTGACTGTATTCGTACATTAAGTGGCTTAATCCACTACTGAAGAGAATAAATATCATTACTTCATTCATCTTATTAAAACCCCTACATATGTCATGAGAATATTCAATAAGAGAATAATCAAAAAAAGCTGTTCCTAATATCCCGGCAATAACCATATTAACAGCTAATGTTACCAGAGTGTTTATTTCAAATAAACCCATAATTATTAAAGATATATAAGGTACAATTTTGATTACGGATAAGTAATTCAGACTTGAGATAGAAACAACTTCTGTACTATTTGAAATTATTACTAGATAAATAAGTATTATAACACCTGTAACAGATCCTGTCTTGAGGGTCAGTTTTAGTTTATCCTTTACTGAAGCTCCTTGTGAAGAAGTAGCCGCAATAGTAGTGTCAGATATCATTGAAAGATTGCTGCCAAACATAGAACCACCTATAACGGCTCCAACGCCTACCGCACAATCAAAAGCTCCATTTTGTGCTAGATTCACAGCTATTGGTGTTATAAGTGCAACAACTCCGATTGATGTGCCAATTGCACTTGAAATAAAAGCAGAAACCACAAACATTCCAGGAAGTAATAATCGTACTGGAAGAAAGCAAAGAGTTAAGTTAGTAATAACATTTATACTACCAAGTGATTCAGTAACAGTGGAGAATGATCCAGCAAATAGAAAAATCAAACACACGGTAAGAGTAGTTTTATTACCCATACCTTTTATAAGAGTATCAATATTGTGCTGAATTTTGTTTTTATTGAGTAGAACAGCGAAAAATAATGCTGATAATAAGCAAACTAACGGTGAAATTTGATGAAAAGGATTATCAAGTCCGATAAAAGAAAAATAAATACCACTTCCAAGGTATAAGACTAGAAAGATAATTAGAGGAAGAAATGCAGCCACTTATCATAGTTAAACAATTTAGAAGTATACCAGACTAAGCTATTTAAAACAATCACCAGTATTTTGCTTCTGCTATTCTCTGTACGAAGTTAAAGGTATATCTATTTTCATAATAACTCAATCAGAATTAGATACGTATCCACTGTGATAGTGCAAGCAAGAGGGAGCTATCAAATTACTTTGAGAAGAGCGATAAGACAGCGAGCCTAAAACTGGAAGCTCACCACCTCATGTACACTACTTTACATCAATTTTCTTAATATGTTTTTCCGACTTAGGTACACTTATATGTAATACTCCGTCTGAGAAATTAGCAGATATTTTATCTTGGTCTACATTAGCTGGAAGTTGAAAAGACCTATAGAAAGAACCATGATACCTCTCACGATGGTAATATTGTTTATCTTCTGACTCTTTTTCGCATTTCTTTTCACCTTTCACTATGAGATTATCGCCAGAGACACTAATATCTACATTTTCTTTAGAGATACCTGGCAATTCTAAAGATAGGCGATAGTTTTGCTCTGTTTCATACAAGTCACAAGCTGGCAATACACTACCATCTCTTCTGAGAAGTCCAGGGCTAGCTACCATAAAGAAGCTATTGACCAACAGCTTTTTGCAGACCTCTTAAGCTAAAATTATCGCGATTATTGTTTTTATTTGAATGAACTAGATTACTCATGTTACACCTCCTTATCGTTACTTGTGCATTATATAATCATTCTATTCACTAGTTTCAATACTGTGTGATATAGTTAAAATAAACGTGGACGAGATTTTCTAAAACTAAATTGATGTCACGCTTTTTAGTAATACTTGGTTTACTGATTACAGGGATAGGTCTTGTTTATCCTCTAATACAAAGACTTGGCGTAGGTAACTTGCCAGGCGATATCTATATTGAAAAAGGTGTTTTATTTTCCGATCACTACTGCAATTTTGATAAGCTTTATAATAAGCCTCGTTATACTACTAATGAATAAGTTTCGTTAGTGGAATTGAATTTCTGCCAAAGTAACCTTCGCCTTAATATCTCACAATAGGCAACACTGGAGAAGTTTAAGTCATGCAGGTGTAGTTTAGAAGTTTTTAGCAAGTATCAAATTTTACTCAAAGTGTTAGAATTTTGTGTAAAAAAAGATATTGACTTGTGATCTTATGATAACTAAGGTATACTGATTAATGATGAGAGGGTAGTATGCCAAGTTTTTTTGATAATTCGGTAAAGAAACAGATAGAACTAGCAATTTATGAAGATGATCATAAGTTAGTCCAGATTCTCTTGGGATCGGAATTTTGTCAGCTTTGGCAATATTGGTGAGCACATGCAATGATTTCGTATAACATGTTAGCGATAGAACGAGATACACAGTGTAATTTACCTTTAAAAATTATCGAAAGGCAAAGAGAGAGTTTAGAAGGGTCGTTGGAATTACTTAGAAGTAGAAAGTGAGCGTTAGACGAAGGTGGGCAAGTTGTTCCGTTACGAGAGGAAGAAAGACGCTTAACTGATATGCAAGATTTGATTTCTAAGCTATTTAGAGATGCACGTCAAATAGCTGAGGATCATAAAAGAATTATAGAGCAAGAAAATGTACCAGGTACAAATTTTCTATACTGTACTCAGAATGAGGCTATCATGAGCGAAAGCAATAGCACCGGTGCAGTTGGAGGCAATGAAGTAGGTATTCCAGAGTACACAGCTCATTCATTACGTAATGTAAGAGCATTCACTCAGTTACATTTTGTAGAAGGGTGTAATGTTATCATTGATGAAATGGAAAAGATGATTGTAAGCAAAGTATGGGAACAAACTAATTTCTCTACTAAGGTTGGGGACTATTTAAATGAAATAAGTAATTATATAGGTGGCGAAAATGGTCAGGTTTTAGATGAAGCTGTAAATTACATACCAAACAACAGGTACTCTGATCTAATTAGAGGATGTTTAGCAGTGTTTAGGCCATTAGTTAATGGAATGCAAGTGGTAAACAACTACATGAATAATAATTTACAAAATATAAGTTGTGTAGACAGTAAAATAAAGGAAGTAAGTGAAGTAAACAGTAAGCTCAGTAGTATTGCAGCAGAAAAGAGTGGATTGAAAAAGAGGCTATTGGAAGCAAGGCAAGAAGTAAAGGAAAAAGCAGTTGATAGAATGACAGACGGGAAGTTATTTGATAAAGAATTTGTACATACGATGTATGAAAAATTGTTAGATTACTATCTAATGAAAGCGAGGGGAGATCAAGAGAATGTGTTATACAGTGATATAAAAAACAATGGTGTAGATGAGGTAAAAAGGAAAATTCTCAACCAAACTAAGGAGGTGAATGTTGACACTACTCATGATCTATTAAAATATGCATTGGATAAAAAGCGGGAAGCTAGTGTAAAAGTAGTCAGTGTGTTGCTGCTCAATCTTGCTCATGCTGGGGATCTTTGTAAGAGTCATATAGAAATATGTCAAAATGAAGAAGTAAGGAATTTAAGCAAAAAGTCAAATAACACAATAATGATAGATGTGCACGATAGTTTATTTGATTTTGATGATAAGTTAGTAAATTTAGTATCGGTATTTCCAACAAAAGAGGGTAATTTTGACAAAAGAGGCAGTGAAGATAAGATTATGCTGGAACAAATAGGTGGAAAGAAATACAAGGATATAGTTAAGGAGCTAAAAAGATTAAAGGATGAATTAGAAGAGAAGAGGAAGATATGGGAAAATAAAAAGAATCGAAATGAATGGCGGATTTTTAAACCATCTTTTATGGTTTACGATTTGATTTATCAAGGTCTGAGCAAAGGACAATATTCAGTGATAGATAGCCAAGCTGTAGAGTTACATAGAAGGGCATTGTATGCAGATCAGTTTGCTGATGAAGGAATTATGTATGATCATGTAAAAAAAACGAGAGAAGGAGATGTAACAAGTGATAAAGAGGTAAAGAAGTATATAGAACGTTTATATGGGATTGCAAATCAAGGCTGGGGGGAAGCAAAAGGACAGTATACATTTGGTAGCTTTTTAGAGGATACTGGTAGAATGGCAGATGAGTTAAGGAAGCGTAAATTACAAGAGAAAACTGAAAAGGTTGAACGGGAGGCACGAGCAAGACAAAGTGCAGAGCAAAAAGCAAAACAGTTAGAGCAGGAATTGGAACAAAAGAACTCAGAGAAAATAGCAATTAGAGCTTGTTGTAGAAAATTAGCAAAACTTGATGAAGAGCTACAAGATGCAGTAAGTAAAGAAAGTGAAGACAAAATTGTAGAAGCAGCCGTAGGTTGTACGAGGGGATCTCCAGAACAGGTAATTGATGCAATAATAGAGGAAATAAAGATTAATAGAGAGCAAATAATAAGAGAAGGGAAAGTAAGTGTTGGAGTAATTGAAGCAGGTATAAGAAGTTTCTCAAATCAGGGTACTTCACTAAGTGATGTAAACGTAAGTCATGGTGTAAATGCAGGAATGGGGAGAAATTGATGAAGTATGCATCTAATTTACCTGAGTGGCAAAAAGATGTTGTTAAGTTTTTATCAAACCATAGAAAGTATCGGATATTTGGGTGGGAGTTTGGTCCTACTTTGTTAGATTATCTGTACAGAGTAAGAGAAAATAAGCAGCCAGATTATGCAAAAAATGGATTGATTATAACTTACAGTATTACTCCTGTTGTGGCAATAATTTCATTTGCATCGACACGTAGAGCAACATTTACTGCTGCGGCAACTCTTGGGGTAATATTATTTGGGGTGCTAATTACAGTTGCTATTGATTATCAGAAGACGAAAAGAAAAGATACTGGCGGAGTAGCAAGTCAAGAATGTTGCCTTAGATTACTGGAAGGACTTGATGAAGTACCAAAGTATTGGTGGTGGCCGTGGGGTAAGAAGGTAAAAGATATTGAAGTAACTGAGGAGAAAGTAGAAAGGGCTTTAAGCTATAGTGATAATTCATTTATTGCACGAGTGATGTATTCACTGTTTACGAATGTAAAACTACACCAACTTTATATTGCAAAGTATGGTTATATTTACAATTATCAAGAATTAATGGAGGGAAAAATGCCTAATATTTCTATTCCAAAACCTGTTAAGGATGGATTTAAAAAAGCTAAAAATAAATCTCAAGAAGCCTACAGTGCGATTAGTGATGGCCTGAATAAAGCTGAAAGTGGTGTAGGTTCAATTATTTCTTCTACAGTCAAAAATGAAGAAATTACAGATGAGCTGGAAGCAAGGTCAAGTAACCTAATAAGGAGAATCTTCAGCGTAGGGGATGAAACTACTGTTACGGTTAAAAGAGGACTTGAGTCATTTAAAATGGAGTGGTTGCCGCTATATTTAGATAGGAGTTTAGCAGCTGTAAGAGATGGAACAAAAACTATGGAAGATCATAATAAATACTTTAATGAACAAGTTAGAGAGATATTGAAGTTATCGAAAGTCTACCATCCAGACAAGCAAGGACAAGAAGTTAATAAAAATAGTGAACAGATTTTAATTAACAATGTGACTCAGGCACTAAGGAATATACACGATTATATTACGAAGGATACAAGCATGGTTAAAAACCTTGTTGTGTATAGGTTGTTTGAGGATGCACCAATAAAAAATGTAATAGATCGCGATGCTTTACAAGTAGTGAACATAGTGGCAAAAAGTGAATTAAGTAGCATAGCTTTTTGGGAAGGTGAAATATTAATGAGGGGAAGAAATGAGTATTTAAGTAGTGCAAGGAGTTGTTTGGAAGTATTGAGCAAACTGCCAAAAGATGGAAATGTAGTAAATGATGTGAGGAAGGAATTTTATGAAAGTTATAAAAGATACAGAAATTTATATCGAGAGAAGTGGATAAAGAATCTGGAAGAGCTAAGCAAAAGGTGCATAGGGGTAAAAGAACTAGAGATAGTGAAAGGTGATATAGATATGTTGTTAAAGGAGAGCAAGGAACAGTATGAAATATTAGGAGGAAATCAAAGATTATTGGAAGGAAAGGCGGATAGAGTGTTTATAGAGCCAATATTAGAGTATTATAATTTAATGAATTATATTTTACTTTTTTCAACGTTACAGGTGGAAAGGGTATAGACGAATGCTATAGGGGGAAGAATTCAATTAGTGAAGAAGAGAAGCAGAATATAGAAAAGCTTTCATATCAAGAGTTGTTGGAGTCTGCATCAGATAGTTGCAATGAGTTAGCAGGCAAGTTAACGAGAGATAAGAGGGTAGAGTTATCAAATCAGGGAAGAGAGAGCAGAACAAAAGAACTAGGAAAAGTTTTATTTAAGTTGGAGCGTGGGGCAAAGTTGTTGGAAGAGAAATTTAAGGAAAGGAAGACGTTAATGGAAAGAGAAGAAGAAAGAATAGAAGCAGAGAGGGAAAAGAGGGAAGAAAAATTAAGAGAGTTGCAGAAAAGGATTGAGCAGGATGTGCAGGCAAGGCAAGAGGCAGAACAAAGGGCAGAACAAGAGGCTCAAAGGGCAGAACGAGAGGCTCAAAGAGTAAAACAGCTAGAGCAGGCATTAGAAGAAAAAAGCTTAGAGAGGATAGCAATTAAGGTTTGTGCTAGTAAATTAGCAGGTCTTGATGAAGAACTACAAAGTGCAGTAAATGAGGAAAGTGAAGACAAAATTGTAGAAGCAGCTGTAGGTTGTACAAGTGGATCTCCAGAACAGGTAATTAATGCAATAATAGAGGAAATAAAGATTAATAGAGAGCAAATAATAAAAGAAGGAAAAGTAAGTGTTGGAGTAATTGAGGCAGGTATAAGAAGTTTATTGAATCAGGGTACTTCGCTAAGTGATGTAAACATAAGCCATGGTGCAAGTGCAGGGACAAGGAGAGATAGTGGAGCTGGCAAGAGAAGTAATAAATTTGCACAAAGCACCCTAAAGCAGAGCAATTGTATCGTATATTTTATTGCGCAAAATGTTCTGTTTTATGTATAACCAAAGCCTCTCAACAGGATTGAGTTCAGGTGAATATGGAGGTAGGTATATAATCTCAATATTTTTAGCTACCTTTAAATTTTTTGACTTATGCCAACTAGCACAGTCCATAACAAGAACAGCTTCTCTTGTCCCTAGATATTGCGACATTTGCTCAAGAAATACATTCATGCAATCAGTGTTAACATTTAGTGCAAATAAGCTAAAACTCTCTCCATTTTTAGGATTAACTGCACTGTAGAGATAAAAATTATGCCTACCTAATTTTATTTTAACCCGAGTCCTAGTGCCTTTTTTAAACCATCCATGCCCAACTTTCGAATGTGTGCCAAACCTTGATTCATCAAAGAAAAATAGCTCTTTTTCTGGATACTTGCCAATAACTTCATTGAGATTTTTTTTTGAATTCCTCTTGTTTACTTTTATCTTGTACGTTGTGTACTGGTCTTGGTGTAATATATGAAAATTTCATCTTTTGCATATGGCGGTGTACTGTAGATTTGCTGATATTTAATCCGAACTTTTCCTGGATTCTTATTCTCATTTCTTTAATGGTAATATTAGGATTTTCTTCTATACATGCTTCAATTTGCTGTAGTTGAGCCTGATTTAATTTAGTTTTTCTACGGCGTGATGGAGGAGCAAACAGTTTTTCTTCTCTGCCAAATTTCAAGAGTTTTATCCACGAAGTTAGTGCGCTTCTTGAAATTCAATATATTTTTGCTACAGCCGTTATACTATGCTTTTTTGCCACAATTACAGCATTTAGTTTTTTTGAAACATATGCATTGTTCCTTACTTTCTTCAGCATTTCTTTTGCTGATTCTACTACTTTTTCATCCAATAATTTTAATCTTAATGCCATTTATACCTCAACTATTTTACTTGCTTCATTATGGCTTTTCTTCCATCATTGTCCATCTGTTTGCCTTGTAATGGGAATTGGTATTACTGATGAAGGATCAACATTTGCTTTGTCCAGTAAAGGCATCATTTCTTTCTGCAACATTTGCTCGATTTTACCTTTAAAAGACATTGAGAATTTCTCCTTTTGCTCTAATGCTGGACAAGCTTTTTCTGCATATGAGTACAGCATACCTGAGATTTCATGATAGTTTCCCGCTATGACTTTCTTAAGTACACTTAATTGTACTTCTTGAAAATTAATTTTTAATTGTTGTACCGATATACCACAACGAAAAGCTGCTTGTTTTAGTTCTGCTTCAAACTTATCTACGATATTTAATGAATAGCCTTGTGCCTCTTGCAAAGAAATCTGTTTATCTGCTGAAGAAGTATACATTTGTCTTTTACCTCTCTTGGCCAGCAACATATCAGCTAATAACGCTAACTATGGATTAGCCGATAAAGAAAGAGCTGGAGATAGAGGGCTTTTTGGGTTGCATGGAATATGAAATGAGTGTAGAAAAAATGTGAACTAGGAAGTTAACAGGGGATCTATGGCGAGTATCTAATCTGTTTTTCAGGTAACCAAAAAACGTTTCGATGATAGATCTTTTCCTCAGGAGAATCTTCTCATTTAGCGAGATTAATGCGTTTTTCATACCTTTTTTTATCTTGGTAACAAGCTTTAAATTTCTATCAAGTAATTGTAGAAATAAATCTTTTTGGATATAACCTTTATCCCCAAGTAATAAACCTACTAGCTTTTTGGTCAGATTCGGAACTGGTTTTCTATCGTCAACATTACCTTTTACCCCTTGAATTTCACCCTTTTCATTGATTACCATATGTAGTTTGAACCCATAAAACCAGCCATAAGAACGCTAACTATGGATTAGAAAGAGAGTAGAGAGAGGAAGAGAAATAGGGTAAAATCCAGTATTTTAGCAATAATAGGAGGTTACCCAATGAATAAAAATATAACAGAATTATTTTGTTTTGTAGATGATTATTGCAAAATAATAGATGAGAATTTTGCAAGTAGATTACTACCCAATGGTAAAAAACCTAGAAGAGTACCTGAAATAACGTATTCTGAAATTATAACAATAATCTTATTATATCAGCAATCTAGATATGAAAACTTTAAATCATTTTACATATGTTACTTAAAGTTGCGAAATAGGTCAGACTTTCCCAAACTACCTTCGTATGATAGGTTTATTGCTCTAAAACCTCGGGTTCTATGGTATTTTGTTTAACATTGAAACAAGAGTCTGTTGTCGTTTAATCTGCACAGATTGAAAATAAATGAATACCTTCAATACCATGATAAGGGGGGCTGGCGGAGTTTGTTAAGTAGGTTTTTTCGTCTCTATTCCCAATAAAAGTTCGTTATTGGTTATGCAGGAAGTCTAATACTGTCGTAAAAGGAAGTTTTCTTGTGCGTGTGAAACTTTTTTTCCAACACAATGGATCTTCTGAAAAGTTTTCGAGTATATTGTATTTTTAATTTGTAAAATAAGATTTTTCCCTTTTTGCATGTTTCACCTAAAAAGGACACATTTTAAACTTTTTTACAGAAACAACAGCGTTTTTTCTTCACTCTTTAGATAATTTAATGTGAAAAAATTTAGAGAGAAATTTTACACACAATCGCAGACATTTTTCCTTAAGTTGACGCCATTGAGTGAACGGTTACCTTAATTAGAAGTCTAGCTTTAACTTTAAATGGACTACTCAACCGTGACAGACTTAGCTAAATTTCTTGGACAATCGGCATCTAACCCTTTTTTTGCTGCAGTAAAGTAAGCAAGGAATTGCATAGCAACACTGTAGATGATTGGAGAGATAAAATTATCAGTGTCTGGAAGTTGCACCACATCTGCGCAAACTCCCCTTAGGAATGGCGCTCCTTGCTTATCACTGAAGGCAATTACTTTGCCTTTTCTTGTAATAATCTCTTGTATATTAGATAGCGTTTTAAAGAATAAACTATCATAAGGGATAATTGCTATAACAAGCACAGTAGAGTCTATTAAAGCAATAGAACCATGCTTCATTTCCCCTGCTGCAATACCAATGGTATTAATGTATGAAAGCTCTTTTATCTTCAATGCGCCTTCCATTGCAACTCCGTATGAACTTCCTCTGCCGATTAAAATAACGTTATTGTGTTCTAATATACTGCCTGATATATGTTGTATTTTCATCACATTCAAAACGTGCTCAACATACTCGGGAATAGAATTGATAGCACTGCTTAGCTGTTTTATTCTCTCTCCACCCAGTATACCTTTTATTTTTCCAAGCTCTACGGCAAAGCATGCTAAAGTTGCAAGTTGCGCAGAAAAGGTTTTTGTTGAAGCAACACCAATTTCTGGCCCAGCAAGAGTATGTAACACAATATCTGAGATCTTTTCAATGCTGCTGTTAAATGTGTTAGTTATACTAATGATTGTTTGCTTCTGTGATTTCGCATAACGCAGCGCTTCTATGGTATCTGCAGTTTCGCCAGATTGAGAGATGAATAACCCAATGCTGCCTTCTTCTAGCTTGACGCTGCTATACCTAAATTCTGATGAGATTTCTAGATATACTCGAACTTGAGCGACACTTTCCAGCCAATATTTTGCTATTAGCCCGGCAAAATAAGATGACCCGCATCCAACTATAGTAATGTAACTCCGCTCAGAAAACAATTTTTTGTTGAACTCTTTATATTGCTTGTAAAATTGATTTATTGTTTTGTTTAATGCACGCGGTTGCTCAAAAATCTCTTTTAACATGAAGCTAGGATACCCATTTTTGCTAATTAGAAAATCACTTGGACTACTATTTTCTATACTACGTTTAACTTGTGTACCATTGTTGTATATACTAACTCCACTAGATTTTATCACTGCAATGTCACCATCTTCCAAATACGATATTCTTTCCACAAATGCACTTAAAGCATTAGAGTCAGATGCAGCAAACACTGTGTTACAGTTATAGCCTATTGCTAAAGGCAAATTTCTCTTCGCAACAAATAAGGCATCTGGATATTCTGCAAATAATAAGACCAAGGCAAATGAGCCATGTAAGTTGTTTAAACACTTAAATAGAGAATCAACTGGCGACAATCCTTCATCAAGATATAAGGTTAGCATATTTGGTATGATCTCTGTGTCAGTATCAGTATGGAATAACATTCCCCTTTCTTCTAGACCATTTTTTAGCAGATTGTAATTCTCAATTATGCCGTTATGAGCAACAACAACATTATTTGTATGAATGGGATGAGCATTTTTAAGGCCTGGAACTCCATGTGTAGCCCAGCGAGTATGTGCTATACCAACTGTACTGTGAGACATCTTGCTTTCATCAACAACTTCATACAATCTTTTAACTTTACCTTCTGATTTTTTGACTTCTATCTCGCCTTCGTTATTTATGATTGCTATACCTGAGGAATCATATCCCCTATATTCCAATTTTTGCAACCCAGTTAGTAAAGTTGGTATTACTGAATCACCGCTACTTACTACACCAAATATTCCGCACATAAATGGATCACCAAATGAACTTTCTTTTAAAGTTATGCAGCATTTTTGCCTTTATCATCTTTTCCCTTTTTACTTTCCTCTGGTGGTTGATTTTTATTCTTTTTATCACTCTTTTCGATTTTGCCTTTTTCAATTGGTTTAGCTGCCACTTTTTGAGTTTCTTTGTTTAAAACTTCAGATATAGCGGACTTTAGGACTTTCACCTCAACTTTTGGTGCTATTTCTATTATAAATTGTGCATTTGCCTCATCAACTTTATTAACTTCACCTATTATCCCGCCAGAAGTAATGACTGTATCACCACGTTTTATTTGATCTATAATTTTTCTATGTTCTTTTAGTTTTTTGTGGTTTGGGCGAATAATGAGAAAATAAAATACCACAAATATTAAAATCAATGGAATAAAACTAGCAAAAGATGCGCCGATACTTGATGCATTGCTAGTTGCATCTGCTGCAAAAACTTCAGAAATGAGCATATTTAATCCTAATTGTTAATGATAAAAACAAACCTATTTAAGTATTAATTACAATACCATGCCATGTCAAGTCTGGTGAAAACGTTTCTAAATACCGGCAATAATATTGCGGATTTTAGATTATGCTAAAACCAGTATGGCGGGAGTGATGAGACTTGAACTCACGACCTCATGCGTGACAGGCATGCGCTCTAACCAACTGAGCTACACCCCCCTAATTTCTTTTTAGCGTTTTCGGGCTTCGACTTTAAAGCTAATAAACATGTTGCCCTTTGTCAATATTTTTTGTTTGCGCTTTGCTGTCTTTTCTATTACTATATAAATAATTTAATTTCACACATGGCTTGTACAAGTAGTCCCTTTAGGGCAATGCCATGGAAGATAAACTATTTGGAGGAATAAATATGGCAAGTTTGCCTGAAGTCACTGTGCGTGATTTAGCCGGGTCTGGTGTACATTTTGGTCACAAAATTAGTCGCTGGAACGCAAAAATGGCTCCATATATATATGGGGTACATCAAGAAAATCGTATACATATAATTGACTTGCGAAAAACATTACCATTGCTACAGGTGGCCATGAAGGCTTTATATGACGTTGCATCTCAAGGTGGTCGCATTCTATTTGTTGGTACAAAGTTTCAAGCTTTTGATATTATTGCAAGTGAAGCGATTCGTTGTGGTCAATATTATGTGAATCATCGATGGCTTGGTGGTATGCTTACTAATTGGGGCACTGTTTCTTCTTCGATAAAAACCTTGATGCAATATGAGAAAATATTAAATGACGAGGATAGCATTTTAACAAAGAAAGAATTGGGGAACATTGAAAAGAAAAAGCAAAAGCTTGATAAGGCGCTTGGTGGTATTAGAGAAATGGGAGCAATTCCTGATATCTTATTCATCATTG
The DNA here is from genome assembly GCF_947251515.1 of Wolbachia endosymbiont (group A) of Sicus ferrugineus. Classification (NCBI taxonomy): domain Bacteria; kingdom Pseudomonadati; phylum Pseudomonadota; class Alphaproteobacteria; order Rickettsiales; family Anaplasmataceae; genus Wolbachia; species Wolbachia endosymbiont (group A) of Sicus ferrugineus. The sequence goes on along the minus strand of NZ_OX366370.1, from coordinate 658,631 downwards.
ATACTAATAAAGAGCATATTGCGGTTAAGGAGGCTAAAAAGTTAGGAATTCCAATAGTTGCAATACTTGATACTAATTCTGATCCAGATGATATTACTTATCTAATACCTGGAAATGATGACTCAAGAAAATCAATAGAGCTCTATTGTAAATTAGCTACCGACTCTATATTAGCTGGAATAGAGTCTAGTCTAGCAAGATCTGGAGTTAAGATTGATAATATAAAAGGTGATGAGTTTATTCAAGAAAAAGAAGATAGTATTGTGCAAACTAAAAGGAAACGTAGTAAAGTTTACAAAGAAGAAGAAAGGGAGGTAGTAACAAATGAAGATGAATCCAGATAATATAAGGGAATTACGTGATAGGACAGGGCTTGGCTTAAGTGACTGTAAAAAAGCATTAGAAGAATGTGATGGTGACATCAAGAAAGCCGTTGATAAGTTGCGTACAATAGGTCTTGCTAAAGCTGACAAAAAATCTGATAGAGTAGCTTCAGATGGGCTCGTTGCTATGTGTTTGACTGAAAATTATGGTGCATTGGTTGAACTCAATTGCGAAACCGATTTTGTTGCAAGGAATGAGAAATTTATAGAGTTAGTTTCAAATTTAGCATCAATTGCTCATCAAGAACGCTGTATCAGCGTTGATGAGTTAAAAAATGCCAAGTATGAAAGCATTGGCACAGTGCAGGAAGCTATTATGAATGGTACGTCAGTTCTTGGTGAAAAGTTAGAGTTGAGCAAGCTTTGTTACCTAGAGACTAAGGATGGAGTTGTTGCTGGTTATGTACACGGTGATGTACGTGGTTTAGGTAAAACTGGCGCTTTAGTTGCATTGCAATCACCCGGTGATAAGGCAAAGTTACAGGAAATTGGAAAACAAATAGCGATGCACATAGTTGCTATGAAGCCTGAAGCTTTGTCTATAGATGATTTAGATCAAATAAAGTTGAAAAATGAATGTTCTATAATTGAAGAGCAAGTAAGGAGCTTAAATAAACCTGAAGAAGTAGCAAAAAAAATAGTAGATGGACGAATGGCTAAGTACTATGAAGAAGTTGTTTTACTAGAACAAAAGTTCATAAAAGATGATAAAATGAAGGTTTCTGATTTTATAAAATCAAGCGAGGTGAGTGCTATTAAATTATCTGATTACAAGTTACTTGTTTTGGGCAGTGCAAACTAAATGGCAAGAAATGTCTTCCTTAGCAGATAAAGTAAAATACTCTATAGTGTTATTGAAGATCTCTGGTGAAGCTTTGATGGGGTCACAGTCTTTTGGCCATGATATGGGAATAATAAGCCAATTATGCAAAGATATAGCTGATGTTAACAGGCTTGGAGTTCAGGTATGTATTGTTGTTGGTGGTGGTAATATCTTTCGTGGCGCATCTGCGTCTTTAAGTGGCTGTGAAAGAGCAAGCAGTGATTATATTGGAATGCTTGCAACTATAATCAATGCTTTAATTTTACAAAACTTTTTAGAAAAAAATTTAGTAGCTTCTAGGGTATTATCTGCAATACCCATGGCCACTGTATGTGAACCTTACATAAGAAGGAAAGCTATTCGTCATTTAGAAAAAGGTAGAGTGGTAATTTTTGCAGCAGGCACAGGCAACCCATTTTTTACTACAGATACAGCTGCAGCCTTACGTGCTGTTGAAATGAATTGTGATGTTATTCTAAAGGGTACACAAGTAAATGGTGTATACTCCGCTGATCCGAAAAAAAATGAGGATGCTGTAATGTATGATAGGCTTTCTTACACGGATTTATTGACTCGTGATTTAAAAGTTATGGATGCATCAGCAATTTCACTTGCTCGTGAGAATTCTATTCCAATTATAGTTTTTTCTTTGAAGGGAGAAAAAATAGTCAATATTATTAAGGGTCAAGGTACTTATACTATAGTTTCAGATTGTAAACAGTAGGTAATTTATGTTAAATGAAATAAAAGCTAAAACAAAAGAAAGAATGCTAAAAACTATTCAGTCCTTTCATAATGATATTAAAGGCGTACGCACTGGTAGAGCTAGCGCATCGTTGCTTGATGGTATAGTTGTAAATATCTATGGTGGACATCAAAAGTTAAATCAGGTTGCAGGCGTTTCAGTTATAGATAACAAAACCCTATCAATTAAAGTTTGGGATATTAATGTTGTAGGTGAAGTGAAAAATGCTATATTAAATGCCAACTTGAATTTAAATCCTGTTGTTGAGGGCAATACCATACGTATAGCTCTTCCGGATTTAACACAAGAAACCCGTGAAAAATTAGTAAAATTATTGCATCAGTTTTCTGAAAATGCGCGGATTGCCATCAGAAATATACGCAGAGATGTTATGGAAGAAATAGAGAAAATGAAGGGAAATAAGGAGATCTCAGAAGATGATTTTCATGGTGCTAAGAAGGAAATACAAAATATTACTGATGATAATATAAAAAAGATTGATGGTGAATTGTCCATCAAAGAAAAGGATATATTGCATCACTAAGGTAATATGAAAGAAACCTTCAGTAGTGAATATGAACGTTGTGATTTGAGAGCAAATTCCACCAAGAAGGGCGTCATCCCAGTGCGTGACACTGGGATCCAACTTCTTATCCAACCTCATCAAAAACGTTTATTTAGTACAAGATTAGCTACTTTCTGTGCTAGTTTGCTTGTCTACAAGCAAACTTTTCTGGATCCCAGTGTCAGCTACTCGGATGACAGAAGAGAGTACTGGGGTTACAGAAGAGAGTGTTGGCGGGTGGTTTAGGTGAACTTTAAATGTTGAATCAAGAATCTTTACCGAAACATTTAGCAATTATTATGGATGGTAATGGTAGATGGGCGAACAATCAAGGAAAGGTAAAAATTGATGGTTATAAAAAGGGCAGTGAAGTTGCATACGATATTGCCAAGTATTGTACGGACCTAACCATACCCTACTTAACTTTGTATGCATTCTCTATGGAGAATTGGCTTAGACCCAAAAACGAAACTGACTGTCTATTTGATTTATTTTACTCCGTTTTAACTAATGAAGATAAAGTCAATTTCATTTGCAACTGTAACATTAAGTTGAATTTTATTGGCAATTTAAGTCTGTTATCCAGTAAAATATTGGATCAAATTAAAAAAGCAGAAGAAATGACACATAAGAACGATGGTTTATTACTCACTGTGGCAGTCAGTTACGGAGCAAAGCAAGAAATTACACAAGCTATAAGCAATATTATAAAAGAAAATATTGCTTATGTATCAGAAGAGGAATTTGAAAAATTTCTATATACTAAAGATCTACCAAAATTGGATTTATTAATTCGCACTGGCGGCGAAAAAAGGTTAAGCAACTTTTTATTATGGCAAGCAGCTTATGCTGAATTATATTTTTGTGATACTTTATGGCCTGATTTTTCTTGTCAAGATTTGAGCAAAGCATTAGAAGATTATACAAAAAGAGAGAAAAAATATGGTAGATAATAATTTTATAATTAGAATATTGTCCTCAATAGTAATATTATTCATATTTTCTTTTGCTACATATTTCAGTGATTTATCGTTTTACCTATTGATTTTTTCAATAGCAGTTTTATCTTCTTTTGAATGGTATAATCTAACCCAAGGAAACAAAATTTTATACGTTTTCGCATTATTATTGATTGCACTACCAAGCGCCTCATTAATATATTTATATAATCTACCACAGGGAAAATACGCATTAGTATGGTTCGTCTTAACCATTTGGGGAATTGACATTACTGCCTACCTATTTGGTAAGAATTTTGGTGGAGCTAAAATTTGCCCAATTCTTAGCCCTGGAAAAACTTGGACAGGACTTCTTGGTGCGATTTTAGCTGGAGTAGTGTGCACAATTTTTGGATCAATATTTTTTGGTCTATTTTCAATTTTTTATTCTCCAATCATTGGCCTTGCAATCGCTATTCTAGCGCAACTTGGCGATTTCACTGAGTCGCTTGTTAAAAGAGCTTACGGTGTTAAAGATAGTGGAAGTATGATACCTGGCCATGGAGGAGTGCTCGATCGTATGGATAGTTTCATTTTTACTGCCCCTCTTATTGCTATTTACATAAGCTAAGTCTGCAGAAGAAATAAAGTGCCATTAGAGTTCATCCCTAGTCAGCTCCCCAACCGCTTCTACAGTACAGTCATGGACAAACGTCTTTTCACAATAAGGGCAGGCTATTTCCTCTTCTTCTCCCATATCTAAATATATTAATGGATGGCCGGAACCCTCATCATTCTCATCACCATGACAACAAACTTTTCTATTATTAACCCTCACTTTTGACATGCTACTCCTTTAGCTTATAACATTTTATATATTGAATATACCCATTCAGAAATAAAAAACAACAAGCACTATTCTCCATTTTTTATCCTATTCAGGTTAATTAATTCGTTTTGAACGCCTTTTGATACAAATTTGCTAACATCTTCTCCTAATCTTGCTATTTCCTTTACAAAACTTGATGAGATAAATTGAGTATCTTCAGAAGCAGGAAGAAATATGGTTTCGATTTCAGGAAGAAGTTTATAATTTACCCAACTCATTTGAAACTCGTAATCAAAATCCGATACTGCTCTTAATCCTCTAATAATAACAGAAGCATTCTGCCCTTTGGCAAACTTCACTAGCAACCCATTAAAAGATATAACATCTGCATCAATTCCTAGCCCTTTGATTTCACTTTCAGCCATGCTTGTGCGTAGCTTTGTGTCAAAGGCAATATGCTTATTAACGTTTTCTGCAACTCCTATTATTAATTTATCGACTAGTTTACACGCTCTTTTGATTATGTCAATATGCCCAAAAGTTATAGGGTCAAATGTGCCAGGGTAGATTCCTATTCTGTTATTAATGTTCATCCTTTATTTTTATATAAACTACTTTAAAAACTTTTGATAGACATAATAACATTTTTTATCTAAAAATGAAAGTATACAGTTGGCCTGATAGCTCAGTTGGTAGAGCAAAGGACTGAAAATCCTTGTGTCGCTGGTTCGATTCCTGCTCAGGCCACTTCTCTTTCTTACCAAACTTACCTTTTTGTTGTAAAACGTTCTATAATATGTTATGATATTAATATAAGTGTTGAGAAGGTAAACTATATGTATAAATGTTATAGTAGAATCTTTAATATCTTATTAATTATAGTTCTATTATTAAGCAATATTACTTATGCTGATGTTAGCGAAAAACCGGCATCTCAACATATAACCAGAAAAGAAGAACCAGCGTCAACTGTCTTGACGGCAGAAAATACAGTAAATAATGACATAGTTGTTGGTTTGTTGAAAACGGAAGAAGAGGCATACCCATGTGAGCTTGGGCTATCTCAAAATATCTACGAGATGTTTAATAACTTTGGGGTTAAGACTGTACTGATTGATTATAATAAGATAATTAGCCTTAAAAAAATTCAGACAGAGTCACTTAATCTCGCAAAACAAGATGAAACATTGGCAAAGAAGCTGACATTAGACCGAATAAAAGTTAAAGTTGCAAAGTTTATTAAAGAGCACAAAATAAATAGAATATTTATTCCAGACAATTTTCATTCAGAACCGTTTCCCCCCACTCCTTGTCGCCAGCTTGTTACTGAAGCAATTGCAAAAATAGTGGATGATAACCCTGCAATTCATTTACTTGGCATATGTGAAGGCATAATGAATGCAAAGGGAATTGAAGTAGTGAGTGTTGTGAGTGATGAAGAGAAGCGAAGATCTCATTTAAAATCAGCACCTAATCCACATAAAGAGGATGCACCTCTCCAGCAGATAAAGATCGTTCCAAACAGTCGTTTAGCGGAATTAGTAGCTAAATTCTTAATACCTAATGAAAATGGCTGGTTTTCAACATATTTTCCAGATGCTCATTCAGGGGCAGTAAGTAATACACCAGAAAATAGAAGAAAATTGGAGTTACTTGGATATAAAGTTGCAGCATTTTCCAGTGATGGGGTAATAGAGGCTATTGAAGATAAGCACGGTAACATTTACTTTCAATGTCATCCAGAAGCCCTTGTTGTAAAATCATATAAAAACCTCTATTTATCAAATCACAAGGAACGTCAAGTGTCTACACTAGTTGCTATAGCGATTATAAATGATTTTCTTTATCGTGCTTAATGGATATGTACCTATAGCTTTAGATTTACCAACGATTTGATAAACGACAAATTCGTCATGATCCGTTCAGGATAGCGGCAAGGTAGTATAACCATAGAGTAAATGTGAGGTAAGTCCTTACAATAAATGGTGTCATCCCAATGCTTGACACCTTTGTGTTTGAGGCAAAATCGGCTATAACACTTAACATACTGCCTTTGCAAACAAATGTTCGTACAGCTGTGTGTTACGCACTTTGCTTCAATATTTGTACATTAGCCATGCATCTGAACAGATACCGACAAATTCGTCATCCCGCTGCTTGTTAGCGGGATCTAGAGATACCGTGGCGGTATGACGTACTGACTTGCATTAGCTATAAAATAGTAGTTTATATAAATCCCATAGCATGCCGAATGAAGCTTTTTTTGAGAAAATTTGAATTTTCAACTGCAATCAAGCCAAGATTTCTTAGTGCTTTAGCGCAGAATATTCTGTTGGAGAACATCCTATTTAATCCATCAGTTGCAAGCGCCATTGTAAAATTATCAAAGTATCTGTTACGTGAAATTTTCTTTAATAAATAACTACTGCCAACATCAATACCAGATGCTTTTGCAGCAACTATGTGCTTTATAACACTTTCTACATCTCTAATTCCAAGATTAAGCCCTTGACCTGCAACAGGATGAATTGAATGTGCTGCATCGCCGATAAGCAAAACTCTACCCTTATATAACTTTTTTGCGAAAACAAAACTTAAAGGATAAAGTTTTCTTTCACCCTCTAATTTTATCTCTCCTAAATAAGAACCAAATCTTTTTTTGAGCTCTATAATAAATTCTTCTTCAGACAGATCCATTAGCATTTTTGAAATTCCAGATTTTTCTGTCCAAACTATCGAAGAAGTATAGCCACCCTTCATCGGCAGAATTGCAAATGGACCGCCAGGAAAAAAACGCTCTGCAGCTAAGTTTTGGTGATGCAGTTCATGCTTTACATTAAATACTATGCTACTTTGTTTATAATCAAATTTCACTGTCGGTATAGAAAATAACTCTGGTAGTTTAGAGTTTTTGCCTTCAGCGCAGATAAGTAGCGATGATATTAATTCCTGGTTATTATCAAGAATAACTTCCACATATCCTGAATCACAAGCAATTGTTTTATAGGAATGTGGAGAGTATATATTTAGTTTATTCAGAAAATTATTGTTGATTGCATTCCATATAGTAGCATTGTTAATAACATAACCCATTGGTTCTTCACCAACCATTTTATGATTGTAATGCACAGTAACCGCATCTAATATGCATATATCAAGTATTGGCTCAGCTTCGCTTTCTATAAACTGCCAAATCCCTAATTTTTCCAATATTTTTTTCGAGCCTTGAGAAATAGCAAATGCTCGGTTGTCATCTACTACACATGGTAGACTATTTTTTTCAATCACAGCTACAGACACAGAGTCACAACTGAGGCCAATTGCAGTAATAAGACCAAGCAACCCACCACCTGAAATGATTACATCATAATTCATTTTATTCACGCTAATTGTAAAATTATATTTTATCTATTTTGAAAATAGTTTAAACAAACTTTATAGACAAAGACCTATAGCTAACCCAAGAAAGGTTTCCCTACGTCATACCGCGATTCATTCCACAACTGTACGAACATTGCAATATGGTACTATATCACATAGTAAGCGATGTCATGGAAGTAGCTGACACTGGAATTCAGAAAAAAGGATGATGTCATTCCAGTGCTTGACACTGGAATCCAGCCTTTCCATAATCATTAAAACGTTGTATTTTAACATAAAACAGCTATTTTTATGCTCGCCAACTTAATAAAATTCCTGGATCCCAGTGTCACGCACTGGGATGACACCCTTCTGGTAGGTCCAAATCACAATGTTCGTACAGTTGTGGATTCATTCGCGGTATAAATTCCGCTAACGAGTAGCGGAATGACGGTTTTTCAAATTGTAGGTAAACCTAAGCCACTTTAGCTATAACATCTTTAGCAATGTCTTCATAAATCTCTGCCAAATCTTCACTTAGCATTAAAGGATTTCCACAATCAGAAGCATGACATATTTGTGGATCCAGAGGAATCCTGCCTAATAGTTTGATGCTCAGCTCCTCAGACATTCTTTTTGCGCCGTCTTTTCCAAATATGTATATTTCTGAGCCGCTTTGAGTAAAATAGCTCATGTTTTCCACAATGCCAATAATCGGTATACTGAGCTTTGTAAACATATCATAAATTTTGCGAGCATCGATTAAAGAGAGCTCCTGTGGAGTTGAAACTATTATCGCCCCGGTTAAGTTAAAATTTTCCATAAGACTTAAATGCACATCGCCAGTTCCAGGTGGTGTATCAACTATCAAATACTCTATATCGGACCATTTTGTTCCCATGAGCAGATTATAAAGTGCTTTTGTGATCATAGGTCCGCGCCATATTGCTGCACGATCCTTGTCAACAAAATAGCCGATTGAGATAGTATGCAGTCCATACTTTTCTATAGGTATTGCTTTTCCACCCTGTATTTCTGGCTTTAATTTTTCAGTGCTAAGCATTTTAGGAATTGAAGGACCATATATATCTGCATCAACCAGCGCAACTTTATGTTTCAACTTTGCTAATGAGAGAGCAAGATTTAGCGCAACTGTGGACTTGCCCACACCGCCTTTACCAGAGGCTACAACGATTATATTTTTCACTCCTTCGATATGTAATTTAGCTTTTTGTTGCCCAGTTTGTTTTTGACAAGTAGCAACCACGATCACTTTTTTCACCCCCGGTATAGCTTTAACAGCTTGCTCGCAATTTCTTCTTAATTCTTCGTTTGCTTGCGTGTTACCGGCAACTTCAAGCGCAAAACCAATGTCCCCGCCTTTAATAATGATTGAGGATATTATGCCAAGAGCGATCACATCTTTACCGCTTTTTTGCTCTATAACTTTTTTTAAGTTCTCTCTTACAATTTCTTCGTTGATCATTAGACCTCTTACATAGCAGATACCAGTGCGTACTGTACGAACATTTGTTTCGGAAACAGTATGTTAAATGTTATAGCAGGTTTTGCCTAGAACACAAGCCAAGTAGCTTGACACTGGTTCACTCAAACAGGGTCGGAGGTAAAATCCCTGACCCTGAAAACGCTGGTGTTAGTTTTTCTCATCCACTGCAGATATTGCACGGTACTATCCACTTGGTCGTCGTGGCGAGTTTCTGGGAACATTAAAATCTCATACTCAAAGTCATTGAGCCATACTGCTTGGTGCGGCAGAAAAACCTTGCCAGACTCTATAATCGGAACAATTTGATAAAATCGAGTGAGTTTGTCATCATGTGGTACTATTTCGATAATTGGTAAATCACTGTTTGTCTTTAGCTCTTGCACCAATTGCTGACCACTTGTTTTTGCTTCGATTAAAATTGCGTGTGGTGTCCATCTTGCTGCTAAGGACAAAACTTGCTCTTTAAGCTTTGGATACTCAAGCTTTGCGCGATATACATCAAGTAAATAGAATTTGTTGTCTATTTTTGCCCAGGTAGTGCAGACGCTAAAGTTGCTCATGCTGCTTGTTGAAACTGCAGTGTCCCAGCTCTGAGTGACATATGAGAGACTATCAGGAAAATTTCTATAGCGCTTCAGCCACTCTCGTTTAATTATACCACTTGAAAGTGGCAGAGGGTTTTGTTGATATTGATACCAATTCCCACTATACAAAGAACGGATAGACAATAATGGGAAAAAAGCCATACTAAAGTAAGTGAAGTAGCGAGGTATAAATGGCATTAAGATCAAAATTATTGGATGAAAAAGTAGTAGAATCAGCAAAAGAAATGCTGAAGAAAGTAAGGAACAATGCATATGTTTCAAAAAAACTAAATGCTGTAATTGCGGCAAAAAAGCATAGTATAACGGCTGTAGCAAAAATATATTGAATTTCAAGAAGCGCACTAACTTCGTGGATAAAACTCTTGAAATTTGGCAGAGAAGAAAAACTGTTTGCTCCTCCATCACGCCGTAGAAAAACTAAATTAAATCAGGCTCAACTACAGCAAATTGAAGCATGTATAGAAGAAAATCCTAATATTACCATTAAAGAAATGAGAATAAGAATCCAGGAAAAGTTCGGATTAAATATCAGCAAATCTACAGTACACCGCCATATGCAAAAGATGAAATTTTCATATATTACACCAAGACCAGTACACAACGTACAAGATAAAAGTAAACAAGAGGAATTCAAAAAAAAATCTCAATGGAGCTATTAGCAAGTATCCAGAAAAAGAGCTATTTTTCTTTGATGAATCAAGGTTTGGCACACATTCGAAAGTTGGGCATGGATGGTTTAAAAAAGGCACTAGGACTCGGGTTAAAATAAAATTAGGTAGGCATAATTTTTATCTCTACAGTGCAGTTAATCCTAAAAATGGAGAGAGTTTTAGCTTATTTGCACTAAATGTTAACACTGATTGCATGAATGTATTTCTTGAGCAAATGTCGCAATATCTAGGGACAAGAGAAGCTGTTCTTGTTATGGACTGTGCTAGTTGGCATAAGTCAAAAAATTTAAAGGTAGCTAAAAATATTGAGATTATATACCTACCTCCATATTCACCTGAACTCAATCCTGTTGAGAGGCTTTGGTTATACATAAAACAGAACATTTTGCGCAATAAAATATACGATACAATTGCTCTGCTTTAGGGTGCTTTGTGCAAATTTATTACTTCTCTTGCCAGCTCCACAATTAAACAACTCTGCAATTTCTCCTATTTGACTGACCAACAATGAGAATTGGTATTACATTATACTTTCAAGTATGGCGTTTTTTTATTCCAAACGTCTAATAACCACGACTCAGCTGCTTTTAAACGCAACTAACCTAAATTATAAACGTTAAGAAATTTACTAAGTGAAAAAAAAAGGCAAAGAAACCCCAGGGTAGCTAGTATTCAAATTCTCCCTTGTCTATTTGATGTCTTTTACTGTCTTAAACGCTTTATAAGCGCGTTTCGGCTTTTATAGGCAGAAACCTAAAGTTTTATAAAGACATGAGGTGCACATAGTGCAAAAAATTAAGCATGATTTACGCCAAATACATTAAGTTTTTTTGTCATTAATCTACTGCAGAGATTGCGAAGATAAATAAATAGCTTCAGTGTTATGATAAGGGGGCTGGCGGAGTTTGTAAAGTAAGTTTTTTCGTTTCTATTCCCAAGAAAAGTTCGTCATATGGTTATGCAAGAAGTCTATTCGTGTAGTTGTGAGCAGCCTAGTTATAAATCACTCACAATTGATATGCTTGAATTATTCTCAGTAAATAAATCAAGCATAATGTTAGGTATTCTACCATCAACTATGTGAACAACTCCAGCACATTCCTCTACCATTTTAGTATATGCCATAAGCCTTCCAATAAATTTTTCTCCTTGAATTTTGCCACAATCAATCGATGCATTTAAATTTTTAACAGATATCTTCCTGCCACCAATTTTATCTATTTCTTCACCTGTATCGCTAAAGGTTATCATTTTAGATGCAGAAACTGCAATTGCAATTGTGCTTGCAGTGCTATCGGCATCAATATGATATGTTTCCCCATTTTTTCCATGACCGATAGGTGCAATAACTGGTATAAAATCTGATTCTTCAATAAAAAATAATATATCAGGATTGATTTCAGTGGGCCTACCGATGAATCCCATGTCTAGTATTTTTTCGATGTTATTTGATCTGTCTTCCTTAAGCGTAGCGCTTATCTTTTCAGCTTTTATTAAGTTGCCGTCTTTTCCACATAATCCAATAGCTGAACCACCAGCAGAATTTATATGCTGAACAATTTTTTTATTAACTGAACCACACAGTGCCATTTCAATGATTTTCATAGTGTCTTTGTCTGTAAGTCTGATACCATTCACAAACTTACTGTCCATACCCAGCATTTTTAACACTGAGTTAATTTCATATTCTCCGTCATGAACTATCACCGGATTTATACCAAGCTGCTTTAATAAGACAACATTATGCACAAAAGTATAGAATAGTGTTTCATCTGAGATCGTTACGCTGCCACATTTAATGACAAAAGTTTCACCCACAAAGCTAGGTATGCTAGACAGCACTTCAAGTAATATTTCTGCTTTTTGTTCAAATGATACTTCACCCTTTAAAAATTCACTACTTTTCATTTTTTTATCTTGTAAACTTGAAAAACTCATCTCTTACCTTGATTATTTTATGCTTAACACGGATGCTTATTTGATGAATTGACACATTCTCATTATTAATCCATTTTTGAGTATCTTCTAGAATGGCATCTAGGCTTTTTTGACTCACTTTATCTATTTTTGTTAGCACAACGTTAAAGTTAATATTATTATATATTAACCAATAAATGAAGTCTTTGTCTATTTCTTTTAATCCTACCTTGCTATCTATCAACACAAACACTCTTCTTAGATTTTTTCTTTGAATTAGATAATACTCAATTAAGTTTAAATATTGTATAATTTCCTCCTTACCTGCATGAGAATAACCATACCCTGGTAGGTCAGCAAGTCTGAACTTATCATTGTACATAGAATAAAAATTTATTTGTCTAGTGCATCCAGGTTTAGAGGAAACTCTGGCAGCTTTTTTGCTGTTTATCAGTAAGTTGATCAGACTGGATTTTCCTACATTTGATCTACCAGCAAACGCAATCTCTGGAGCCGACTCATCTGGTAATGATTTCATGTCCGAAGCTCCAAATATGAAATTGCAGCTTGATGTTATCTGTCTTGCCATTATATTCAAGTAGAAGGTAGTAGATATATTATAGTGTTATTGCTTGATATAAGAAATTTTTTATTTCAGTATATATTACTTAGTTAAAATACTAGACCTGTGCTATATGAATATAGAGAATAATTTACAAGACTTAAAGAAAAAATTTAGTGATATAGAAAGGAACTTGGAAAACCCTGCCAATTTAAGTCAAAAAGAATTCATTACCCTTTCAAAGGAATACTCTGAGCTTAGGCCAATAATCAAGATAATTGATGAATATAACACGCTGAAAGAGGAAATTTCAGACTTAGAGGAAATAATGAAAGATGAAAACAGCGAAGGTGATATAAAAGAGTTAGCAAAAGAAGAATTTTTCGAAAAGCACAAGGTATTATTACCAAAAGTAAAAGCAAAACTAAAGTTAGCATTATTGCCTAAAGATGAAGATGACTCAAGAAATGCAATATTGGAAATCAGAGCAGGTACAGGAGGAGAAGAAGCAGCATTATTTGCAGCAATGTTATTTCGTATGTATCAAAAATATGCAGAAAGAAGAAATTGGAAGTTCGAGCCAATAAGCATTTCTAATACAGGTATAGGTGGCTATAAGGAAGCTTCTGCACTCATTAATGGAACAGAAGTTTTTGCAAGGTTGAAATTTGAATCAGGAGCACACAGAGTACAGAGAGTGCCAGAAACTGAATCCTCAGGAAGGTTACATACCTCTGCCGCTACTGTTGCGATATTACCTGAAGTAGAAGAAGTTGACTTTAAAATAGAAGAAAAAGACTTACGAATAGATGTTTATAGATCCAGTGGTCCTGGAGGGCAATCAGTGAATACAACTGACAGCGCAGTAAGGGTCACCCACTTGCCAACAGGGATAATTGTAATACAGCAAGATGAAAAATCGCAGCACAAAAATAAAGCTAAAGCGCTTAAAGTATTGAGGGCAAGGCTATACGAAATTGAAAGACAAAAAAAAGAAATGGAAAGGTCAACAATGAGAAAAAGTCAGATTGGCTCTGGTGATCGTTCCGAGCGCATAAGAACATATAATTTTCCACAATCAAGAATAACAGACCACAGAATTAATCTAACTTCACATCGGCTAGAGCAGATTATAAAAGAAGGTGAACTAGATGAATTTATTGAGGCATTAATTTCACGTAATGAAGCAGAAAGATTGGCCGGGGAAAGTTAATCGCTCACATCTGTAAAAAGATCATTAATTATACCGGATCTTTTAAAAACAATAAACAGGCAGTAAAAACAAGTTCTAGTACTATCGCAGATAGAACAAGAACAGCTACACTAATTGCTTGACCATTGTAAACGTAGCTTGTTAAGCCGATAAAAATAGCCATGATAAAAGCTCTAATGAACGAGACTGGAGAAGAAGCTGTGCCTTTAATTTCAGGGAAAACATTTATTGATGCATTAAAAATCACTGGCTGGCAAATTGCACAATCGATAGAAAAAATAATCATAGACAGTGTTACTAAGTAGAAAGAGTGGGGTACAATTATACTGAATATTACAAGCAATAGAGACCCAATAGCACCCACGCTCGTACCAGAAATTACACACCATATTGCTCCAAGTTTCTGTAAGATTTTGCCAGCAAATAGACTAATGAGTGAGAAGCACCCAACTATTGCACCTTGATGTAGTGCATAAATAGTGCTAGATAAACCAAAAGTCTCCATATACAAAAAAGGTCCACAAGTGATGAATGACATATAAGCGGCAGAAAAGAGGCTTGACATTAAAGACAACGTAACAAACCTCGGACTAGATAGTAGTTTTCTGTAATCTTTCGTCATTTTTTTCAAACTAAAAAATATCGCGGTCCTTTTTTGTTTCTGGTAACAGAAAAAGCAGCAAAACCCAAGAGATCAACAAAGTATTGCAACAGTTGCATAATTACCACGCCACCCTACAGCTTCGTTAATAAAGCTTCCTAAAATAGGTGCAATTGCCATGACAACTGTTAGAATAGAATTCATGATTCCAATAAATTTCACCGCTTTGTCGCCTTGATAGCTATCTGCAATTATGGCAAATACAACTACAGACGTGCTAACACCAATGCCCTGAACAAAGCGAGAAATTAAAAGCCAAAAAACCGACGGTGCAAAAACACAACCAACAGCACCGATTAATAGCAAAGTGTTACCTATGATCATAATTCTCCTTCTGCCATAGCATTCAGACAATGGACCGAAAAATAACCCTCCTATGCAAAAGCCTAGGAAATTATAAGCAATAGTTAATTGAATTGTGCCTTCTGATACGTTAAATAGTGCACCATATCAGGAAAACTAGGTACGGAAATGTCAATTTCAATGAACTTGGCAATTAGAGACAGGATTAACAGAAATGGTAGTAACATTTGAGATTTTTAATTAATGAATAAGAATATCATATTTAAAGCGTTGAAAGAAGAACATTTTTTACTGTTATTAAAATGGTTAGAAACACCTCACGTAAAGAAGTGGTGGGATGCGGATATAAATTGGACACCAGAGTTAATTGAGAAAAAATATAGCAATTATATCAAAGGATTCAAACGTTTGAAACTTAAGACACAAATTATTGAAAAACCAATGCATGCATTCATTATTAATTGTGACGGAGTTGATATTGGTTATATTCAATACTATAACAAACATGATTTTCCACCTGAGCAGGGCTACGATACTTCTGAGCTTCCAGAAAGCTGTGCTGCTATAGACTGGTATATCGGAGAGCTGGATTATGTGGGCAAAGGCATTGGTCCACAAGCTTTGAATATATTTTTAAATGAATTTGTCTTTAAAGTTTCTGAAAATGCTTTTGTTGACCCAGATACAGCAAATGTTCGTGCAATCCGTGTTTACGAAAAAGTTGGATTTAAAAAAAATTAGGGAAAGTAATGGTACAATCTTAATGATCAAGGCAAGAATTCCTGAGAACCATGCAAGATGAGTGTTTTTTCAACAGTCCACCTAAATTACTACAAGTGGTTTATAAAAATATGCAAGAAGCTTTATAGAAACTTAACATAATTTTATCATAAAAATGTCATCTTTAAGTCCTATGTAAAAACGAATTTTGGCACTAAGTGAATCTTTTTTAATTAACTATGAGCTGGATAAATTGGAAAATAAATTTTGTTTACTTTTATAATACCTTAAGATCTAATATCACTTTATCAGTCAAAAGTATCACAATAGGCTAGTATGTTCCTTACTCTTTTCCTAAAAATATTACCTATTTATATTACAATATTTATTGGTTATTTAGCAGGAAAATGTCTTAAAATTGACAGAAACACTATATCTCAAATACTCTTTTATATAGCTAATCCAATAGTGATTTTATATGGAGTCTCTCATACAGAAGTTAATTTAAAAGTAATTTCTCTGCCGATTTTGATATGGTTTATAGGTAGCACTATGTCCTTATCAGTGTATTATCTTTCTTCTTTTTTATTTAAGGATAACACGAGAAACATATTAGCGTTTAGCTCGGGCAGCACAAGTATGGGTTATTTTGGCCTGCCGATTGCCATGGCTTTGTTTGATGAAGATTCAGTCTCTGTATATGTTGTTTGTTATATAGGAATGGCGTTGTTTGAAAATAGCTTAGGATTTTACATAGCTGCAAATGGTATTTATACCGCAAAAGAATGCATATTAAAGTTGTTCAAACTTCCTTCGCTTTATGCGATGGTTCTGGGCTTCTTTTTAAGTATATATGATATACAAATACCTACTTTTTTAACAGATGTTATGATGAATATTAGAAGTACATTTGTCACATTAGGGATGATGCTACTTGGAGTGAGCATTGCAAATATTACAAGCTTTAAAGTAGATTGGAAGCTTGCTTTGATCACTATTACAGCAAAGTACGTATTCTGGCCACTGTTTGTTTTAGGAATTGTCCTTCTAGACAAACATGTTATAGGTGTATACGACGAGAGTATATATAAAGCACTGATGTTGCTGGCTATTATTCCAGTTTCTGGGTCCAGTATAATACTTGCTAATATTTTGAATTATCAACCAGATAAAGCTACTCTGCTGCTTCTAATTAGTACTGCAGTAGGACTATTTTATGTTCCACTAATAATATCATTATTTTTCTCTAAACTTGTTCCTTTTTGATCAAAAATTTAAGCGCTTGCATAACCATATGAAAAACCAATAGCCCACTCTTCTTTGTCATTCCAGCGCGTGACGCTGGAATCTAGTTTCACTTTATGATGGTGTCATGAAAGTAGCTGACACTGGTTCACTCTATAATGATGTCATTCCAGTGCTTGACACTGGAATGACATCATAGGGCACTGGGATGACAAGAAAGGGGCTTGAATGACAGGAGGTAACGCAAGAAGTCTACTGCTATTCCACGTCAAGAACAACCATAAGTTCATTAGGGTTCACATAACCTAAAGCATTTTTTGCTTGCTCATCAAGCAGGTCTAAATCTAAGCTTTTTTCATATAAGCCAAATACTTTATTGTCCAACTTTTCCTTTTCAGAAGAGACATCCTTTAGCAAAAGCTTATTGTACTCAATCTCTTTTTTTAAGTCGATTAACGTCAATAAGCCACGTTTACCTGTAATTGTGCTAATGCTAAAATATAATGTAAGAGAAGAAATGAATAAGGCTGCGCTTAAACACAGTAACTTTTGCTTCTTTTTAGGTATAAACACCGTACTTTCACATACAAGAAATGTATAACATGAAAAGGTGAACAAAAAGCTAAGAACCTTGACGCGCTTTACACCTTGGCTTTACCTTGTTTATAATGTAAATCTTACCAGCCCTTTTCACAACTTTACAATTTTTATCTCTGTTACGATGAGATTTTAGCGACCCTTTGACTTTCATATCTATAGTAAGAATTAAATTACCTTACATTATGATCACTTACAGAGAGTTAGTCAATTGATAAATTTTTCACATTTTATTAAAATACTGTATAATTGTTGCTGATACTTCTTCGATTGACTTTTGCGTGACATCAATAATTGGCCAGTTATTCTGCTTAAATAGTTCCTCTGCTTCTTTAATTTCCTTTTCTACTTTTTCAGGGTTAGCATATATATTATTATCTTCGTTGTTAATTGAAGTAAGTCTATTTTTGCGTATTTCTATTAGCCTACTTACGTCTATTGTTACCCCTATCGTTAGTTTATTTTTTAATTTTACCAAGTCGACATAAAAGGGTACTCCACTAACAAAAGGAATATTTGCAACTTTATAGCCTCGGTAAGCTAAATACGTACTGGTGGGAGATTTTGATGTACGTGAAACTCCAACCAAAATTATATCTGCTTTATCAATATCTTGAATATTTTGCCCATCATCATGATTAATAGTGTAGTTTATTGCCTCAATGCGCTGAAAATATTCGTTATTTATCTCAGTATGCAAGTCAAGCTTTTCGTCTTTTTCAATTTCAAGATAGGACGAAATTTCTCTAATAATATGTGATAATATTGCTCTATAGGGAATTTTCAACTTTATACAGTTATCTTTTAGATATTTTCTTAGCTCATCATCAGTAATAGTGCATATAACAAAATTATGCTCATCACTTTTCCTATTAATTTCCTCCAGAATTTTGTCAATCTGCTCTTCTCCTTTTACAAAAGACCAAACATATTCGATCGTTTCTATAGAACGAAAGTGTTTCAGGGCTGATTTTGCAACTGATATAACAGTTTCACCACTTGAATCTGATACTAAATGTAGATTAAGCTTTTTAAGGGTCATATACTAAAAATAATAGCAAGCAATCTGCTACTGAAATTGTGCTAATTTGTTAATCTATGTCAATGCAGAAAAACTATCCTGTTGATAAAACTCAAACTAATTGGTAAATTCTTAACGCAATTATTCTCAAAACGAATGTTTTTATTAAAGCCTACAAATTTCACTTCTTTTTCTAAAAAAGCACTACCTTGGCTTGGGGTTATTTGTTTCGCATGTTTTTTAATTGGAATGTTTTTGGCGTTACTCTTCTCCCCAGAGGATTATAAACAAGGAGAAATTGTACGAATTATGTACATTCATGTGCCTTCCGCATGGCTTGCTCTTGGAATATATGGACTCATTGCATCACTTAGTTTCATTTCATTGGTGTGGAACAATAGCATTGCTAGTGTCTTGGCACATGCTGCTGCTCCTGCAGGGACAGTCTTTTCTGCAATATGCTTAATCACAGGTAGCATCTGGGGAAAAGGAACCTGGGGCACTTGGTGGGTATGGGATGCAAGGCTTACTTCAATGCTAATTTTATTTTTCCTATATGTTGGCTACCTTTCATTGTGGAGCGCTTTTGATAATGAAGCGAGGGCAGAAAAATCAGCAGCAGTATTTGCCATTTTTAGTGCTATAAATATTCCCGTAGTAAAATTTTCTGTGAATTTATGGTCTACTCTCCATCAGCCAGCAAGCATTTTGAGAAGAGGTGGAGTA
This sequence comes from Wolbachia endosymbiont (group A) of Sicus ferrugineus, assembly GCF_947251515.1. Classification (NCBI taxonomy): domain Bacteria; kingdom Pseudomonadati; phylum Pseudomonadota; class Alphaproteobacteria; order Rickettsiales; family Anaplasmataceae; genus Wolbachia; species Wolbachia endosymbiont (group A) of Sicus ferrugineus. The sequence goes on along the minus strand of NZ_OX366370.1, from coordinate 639,240 downwards.
GCAATAGAAAGTTCTTTGCTGTTGCCACTTGTTGTAATGTTTATGTTTTGTGCCACATTTTTTTTAGTAGTGTGGATAATGTATTTGCTTTACTTAATTAATTTATATAAGATAAAGAGAGAAATTAGTGTGCGGTATTAGGCCAAGAGATGAAAATAGAATACACCACGTCTCCAAACAATAGAGATATTGAATTTCTCTCCAAAAAGATTAATGAAGAAACCGCTGATAAAGGTACGTGTGACCCATTTGCTTTTTTTATTCGCGATGATACTGAACAAATTATTGCGGGCTGTAGTGGTTCTGTGATGTATGGATCAATTTATACTGATCTGCTTTGGGTGCATTCTGATTATAGGGGAAAAGGTTTCGGGAGGCAACTTATGGAAAAAGTGCATGATTATGGTCGTGAGATGCACTGTAAAATAGCAACCATTACAACCATGAACTCTAAAATATTTAAAGAGCCTACTAGTATTTTTAAAGTAAATGTTCATGTGATTCCACAGATAATTTCTGTTTTTTTATTCTATCTGTCCATTTATCATTATCTTGTTTATTAGTTGCTTTTTTTTCTTGTTCAACAATTGCCTTATCTACCTTCTGATAAATTGCATTAATTGCATTTTTTTCTTTGTATACTTCGCTTTTCCCTTCAATAATTAACTTAATAAAAGTATTTACAACGGACTGCACTTGATTATGATTAATATGGCCTCTTATCAAAGAAGGTAAAGAGCCTAATTCCATTATATGTTGACCTATGTTATTATCTATACTTTCTGTATGCATTAACATTTCATCATCAAACTCTTTCAATACTTCTGATGCTATTTTACCTTGAAAGGAAAGCCCTAAATTATCTGCTACTTCACTTATTAATAACTCTCTGTTTTCTTTATTATCTTCCAATTTAGCATAATCACTCAATAGATCCATAACTGTAGATACTCTGACTTCAACAAGATCATTAACATCTTCTAGAGCAAGTCCTAACCCCAAGAACCTCTCTCTGAGATTTTCGCTTAAAAGATTGATAAACTCTTCATTTGCATCCGATCCTGTAGTAGATATTGTACCATCTAAATAGTTACTTTGAGTACCTAAGCTATGCTCTATTTGTATTTTTGTCTCAGGTTTAAATCCTAATTTTGCACAGAATTTCTGAAAATATTCTTTAATAATGTCAAATAAGCTCTTGCCATTATCTTTATAATTTTTTAACTCTTTAGGAATAGTAAGTGACAATTTACCATCTCTGTATGTTACAAAGTCTTTACCATCTTGAGACTCAAGTGTAAATTCTAATGAGTTAGACAGATCACATATCTTATCACCATGCATAACTTGATTTTTAACAGAGAGTATTGGTAGCCTCATATCAGATCTAATTCTCACATTATTTTGGTTAGCACAATCAATGTTTATTACTTTTTTAGGATTTTCTACTATGAACGATTGTCCAAGTGCAAGTTGGGTTTGTATAAATGGAGCAGCCTCATACCCTGCTTGATTACAATTGGTGACTAGCTCTTCTAAAATAGCATCACTTGGAACTTCTGCCCCAGTGTATCTAAACATTTTTTTGAAAACTTCTTTTGCAAAGGAACGGTAATCCTTGTTTTCATCTCTCTCTGTAGGTAATAGATGGATATACCCGTGGCCAGCATTGTAAAATTCTTCAAATTCTTTCTTATATGAATCGGTTTTTTGATGATTGGCAGTTTTGGGATCTTTGCAGTATAGCTCATCCAATGTATCACTTACAAGCTCTTTCTCAATATCTTCAAGTACTGAAGCAACAAATGCTTTGCCATGATCCGTATCTATTTCTCTTGTTCCTTTTTTGTTAAATATTTCGTCATTATATATATCATCACTATTAAAAAGTTCGCTTTTGCGGTGCTTAGCTCCTTCCTTAAATGCAATAATAAGATTTTTATCTATTTCTTTTCCGTTAATAATAAAATTCATCCTTTGAAAATCTAAGAACATTGTTTCACCAGAATTTGCTAATTCGTTATCTTGATCTGCTCTTAATTTACTAAAATTGAACTCTTTAGCTGTGGCCTTTAATCTAACTACTGGACTCTTATTATTTTTTCCTTTTGCCTCTTTCATAAATAACACCTTACTGTAAATATGCTGTAAGTTGTATCATATAATGATGAATAATTTGGTAATATATTAAGAAAATCGACAGTATATTTCTTTATTTAAGAGGTGCAGGAAAGGCGCAGATTTCTCTTTCCATTTGTAGCGTACTGCATTAATATTTATGTATTGATTTAGAAAATAATGATGAATAACATTGTAATTGTTGGTCTGCAATGGGGTGACGAAGGCAAGGGTAAAATAGTAGATTATCTTTCTGAGAATGCAGATGTAGTTGTGAGATTTCAGGGAGGAAATAATGCAGGGCACACTATAGTAATAGATGATGAGGTTTATAAATTAAATTTACTGCCCTCTGCTGTTTTGAGAACGGGCAAAATATCCATCATAGGAAACGGTGTTGCTCTTGATTCACATGCTCTAATCTCAGAAATAGAGTCATTGAAAGTTAAAGGAGTGGACGTAAACTATAACAACTTGATGGTATCCGAGAGCTGTCCATTAATACTTAGCGTACATAAGGACAAGGAAAAGCTATTTGAAGATTTAAACGGAAATCACAAAATTGGTACAACAAACAAAGGGATAGGACCATGTTATGAAGATAAAGTTGGAAGGAGAGCTATACGCCTTTGTGATTTAGAAAACGCAGATGAGCTCAATAAAAGAGTGGATACTCTTCTGAATTACCACAATGCTATCAGAAAAGGCCTTAACTACCAGGTGGTTAAAAAAGAAGAAATATTAAAAGAAATTCAAGGGATTTCAAAAAAAATTCTTTCATATAAAAAACCTGTGTGGAGGATATTAAATGACTTTGTGAAAGAAGGTAAGAAAATAATATTTGAAGGCGCCCAAGGCACATTTTTAGATATCGACCACGGAACTTACCCTTTTGTTACTTCAAGTAATACTGTAGCGTCGCAAGCAATAACAGGCTCAGGATTAGCCTCCAATGCTTACATTATTGGTGTGGTAAAAGCTTATACAACAAGAGTGGGCAATGGTCCATTCCCTACTAAGCAAAAGAACGAGATTGGAGATAGCTTATTTACTATAGGCAAGGAGCTTGGAACAGTGAGCAATAGAAGAAGGCGCTGCGGATGGTTTGACGCAGTTTTAGTGCGCCAGGCTGTGCAACTTTCTGGAGTTTCAAGCATTGTATTAACCAAATTAGATGTGCTTGATTCTTTTGATACAATTAAAATATGCACTGGTTACAAGTATAGCGGGAAAATGTATGATTATTTACCCGCATCGCATTCAATACAAGAGGAATTAGAGCCAATATATGAAGAGTTTCCTGGCTGGAAAGAAAACACTCAAGGTAAAAGGTCGATTGAAGCATTGCCTATCAATTTAATAAAATATATAGAAGGGTTAGAAAAATTAATAGGTGTAACAATTCATCTAATTTCAACTAGTCCAAAGAGAGAGGATGTTATTAAGCTTAAAGATTTCTGAAAACGTCTTTGTATCTTATTAACTCTTATCCAAAAAAAAATACTTGCATAATTCCAAATACCAAGTCTATTATATAAGATATTATTGTAAACTTATAGTGAGTAGTGCATAATGAAAGACAAAAGCTTAAGGTTAACACTTGCAGTTATTTTCAACACAATTAAGTTAATAATAAAAGTTAGTGTAGAACGTGGTTATACAGTTTGATTTTTTTGAATATATGTTAATTGGTATAATGTAAATATAGTTAAAGGAGGTGTGTTATGATTGAAGTTTTGACTAAGGAAGAAAAAACAGCAGAGGCAGGAGAGGATTCTGGTATTAGATCAATCGCATCATGTGCTTGGAGTGCAATAAATCGCTTGTTGGCATCTTATGAACGCGATCTATATTCGTCACGGCTTACACTACGTTTTGCATCCCTCAAGGACCGTATCGATGAAGTGGAAAAAGAAAATCCTTCCACTAAGGACTCTGCTACAATAAAGTTCTGCCGCTCAATTGCAGAAAATGATAAATTATGCAAAGAATTAAGAAATTTAAATAATCTTGCTGAAAATTTTGCCAATAAAGAATTTGATTCTCAATTAGAGAAGATAATAACAGGTTTTAAACTAAAAGATCTAGAAGACAAGGTAGGCTTCTTAGTACTTTTGAAAGAAGAAAGTGACTTCACTGCTATACAAAAGGCTTATAGGGATGAGTGGAGTTTTTATGACCTAATAAACGATAGAGATTTTAAACAAACGTACATAGATAAAGCAGTAACAGAGTCTGCTAATAAGAGCTTTAAGGAAGATATAAATAAATGCATAGAGTTGGCAGAGCAGGGAAAAAAAGCTGCAAGTAAATATTTTGAGAGGAAAGACGTAGAGCTTCAAGCTTATTACACAGAAACTGATAACGCCCATAGAGTTTTGAATGTTAACCTTATTAATTACAATAGAAGTGAGCCAACAAGAATTAGTGACATTTTACAGCAAGAGAAAGATATTAAAGAATTGAATATCTATTGCAATAAAAAACATGAAATATACGCTCATCAAGAAGATAAGAAAAGATATTATGAATTTAAAGAAGGCGCATATTATGAAATGACAAGCACTTGGCCTGTAGAGAATGGATCCAGAATGTGTACCATGATTATGAATGTGAGTAGTAGCGGCATAACTGAAGTACTAAAATTTGATGGTGAAGATTTTGTGTCATCGGAGGAGATCCTAGAATTAATAAAGCAAAACGATGAATTATATATTCAAGGCCTCGTCTTACATGATGCTGTAATGAAATCACTAGAAAAGGGTAAGGCTGCTGATGTTGTACCTACTGCTAATAATAATTTTCAAAATGAATCTATAGTGGCCTATCAAGATAAGGAACCAGGGGGGGAATCAAAAGGTCCAGACCCTAAAGTTGATGATGACAATAGCCTTCCTTCTTCTCCTTCTATTAATAGCAATGCATTAATTCAAACAGAAGTCAATTTACAGCACACTGAAACTCAACCAGAAGTTGCTTCACAACAAATAACTGATTTACAAAACAGGTTTGGAAAAGAAGAGCAAAAAAACACAAAATTGCAAACTGAACTGGCACAAAAAGATGAAGAGTTAGCAAGCGCGTTAGCAGAGCTACAAGGGAAAGCACAAGAACTTAAAAGTTTATATGAAGAAAAAGGAAAGCTAAGGCAAGAGCTGGGAGTTGCTAATGCAAAAAAGGAGGAGCTAAAAAGTGAATTAAAGAAATCGCAAGAAGAACTATATCATGTGCAGAAAGAAAAGTCTGATTTAGAGGACAAGTTTGACCATTTAGAACACTTGAATAAGAAGATGGATGGAAACCAAGAACAGCTTTCAGAACAAGTATTAGATCTGCAAAAAAAATTATCATGCTCGGAAGAGGTAACCCAAGAATTAATCAATAAGTTAAAAAGTGCTGAAGCAGAAAAAAAAGAAGCGAATCAGGAACTTGCAGAAGCTGAGCAAAGAATTGAAGCCTTAGAAAGAAAGAATAGTGATTTACAAGATAAACTTGAAAAAAAGGAGCGAGGATCCAAGGCAGAAATAGATGCAATGCGTAAGGAGTTAACTCAGCTTAAAGAAAACCTGAAGAGGAATGAGGAAGAATTTAAAAGTGTGCATGAAGAAAAAAGAAAGCTAGAGGACAAGCTGAAAGGTGTTAATACAGAAAAGAAGGAATTAGAAGAAAAATTAAAAGAATGTGAAAAAGAGATAGACCAAGAAGCACAAATAATGGAGGAAAAGGAGCAGTTTATAAGCAATTTAAAACGTCAAATGCAAGGGTTGGAAAATGAGCATAAAGCACAACTGGAATCTTCTGAACAAGAGAGAGGAAAGTTAGAAAACATGCATAATAAGTTTAAAGAGTATGTAGCATCAATATTTGAATCCATGGCTAGAGAGCATGAAGATCATGTTGATGGATTGAAAGAGGAATTTAATGAACGGGGTGAAATCATTGCAGATGAAATTCAGATAATTGAAGAAATGAAAGAAAAAATAGAAAACTTAAACAATCAAGTGAAATACTTAGAAGGTCAAGTTACTCATGAGCAAAGAATGAGCGAGATCCCCAATGATTACGTACAAAAACTTTATACTATAACGGGAGACATTTCTAATGAGCCTGATAATGCTCCACTACAACAGAGAAAGTTACTCAGATCTTCAAGCTTTGATGAAGGATATAATAGCAATGAGGAAAATTATGGTAATAATTTACCTTCCAGCATAGGTTCTGATATTTCTATTGAGAAGGTGACAAAGAGTAGAAACGTAGGTAGCTCGCCTCCTCTCTGTTAGGAATTGGGTGCCATAAAGCTCGGTTAGGTTAGAGAAAGTGAAAAATGCAGGTTCGAAAGCATTATTGTGAAGATGGTTGGGGTTAAGTAGCAAGAGAAATACTTAAGTGGGGTGCAAAAGGTCTTTTGTGTTGATAATAATTTAAAATCTATAGTAGACTGAAAAAGATTATTAAATTATAATATAACATATGATAAAAGACGAGAAATCGAAAACAATTTTTGAAGTGGAAGGGGCAGTAACTGCTTTACTACCTGCAGCAGAATTTAGAGTGAAACTGGACAATGAACATGAGATTATCTGTCATGTATCAGGGAAAGTGAGAAGAAGTAAAATACGTATCATTATCGGGGATAGGGTGTTAGTTGAGATGAGCATTTACGATAGGAATGCGAAAAAAGGTCGGATCATTAGAAGGCTTAAAGGTACAAGTGACAGAACGATCTCTAAATAATCTTATTCTTGCTTCATCATCAGAAAGACGTGTAGCTTTACTAAAACAAATAAATATTAAACCAGGCTTGATTTTGCCAGCAGATATAGACGAAACTCCTTTGAAAAAGGAACTTCCGAAGGATTACTCAATCCGTATGGCAAAAAGTAAAGCTGAGAAAATACAAAGTTCAAATCCAAATTACTTTGTGCTTGGTGTTGATACAGTTGTTGCTTGTGGTAGAAGGATATTGCTTAAAGCTGAAAACGTTGAGCAAGCAGAAAAATGCATCCGCTTGTTATCAGGAAGAAGGCATAGAGTATATACCAGTGTGTGTCTATTAACTCCCGATCAATCTAAACAACATATTAGAACTGTGGTTACGATAGTGAAATTTAAACGTCTCAGTGAACAAGAAATTAAGTATTATTTAGCATCAGAAGAGTGGAAAAATAGGGCAGGGGGATGCAATATACAAGGCCTAGCTGGGATGTTCGTATTGTTCTTACGCGGCTCCTACTCTTCCGTTATAGGGTTACCATTACATGAAACCTATTGTTTGCTAAGTAATTATTTTAACCGGGAGTGTTAAATAAACCATACGCGTCAAGTTAAGGCCCAATATAGCACCATTTAAACTTGTTTGTTACATTTATTTTTTGGGAAATTTTGATCTAAAATAAGATAATTCTTTTAGAAAAGTCTATAAATTACTAGCTTTATTACTTAATATCTAAAATAATTTTTACCACTTTTCTTTTTCCTTATGCTACTTTCCCTTAACTTGACACGTATGACTGTATATATCTTCGCAATTCTTTGGCTCGACTAATAAACTTTGAAACATCCATTTCATTCTTGCGCAGGTCTTTATTGAGTATAAATAATCCAGCAGCTGCATCTTTTAAACAACTCCCAAGACACTTAATTTCATTGTTCCAACTATTAGATAGCCTTTCGAAATCCCTTAACAAGTGTGCCCAACAAATCTGTCTTTTTTCGTCACTGAAGTAGTTGTAAACCGCATACCTATCGGTAACAACCAAATTCTTATAACTAGAAAATGTACTACTCTCTAGAAACTTAACTCCTCTTGTGTCTGCTAATTTAATAAGGCTTGCTTCATTATTAGCAAACACCCAGCACCAGCCAAGTTTACCTTTAGAATAATGGCTAGTTTCATCAATATGCAAAACTTTGCTTGCTCTCTCTACTTGTTCATATACATCTTAATACATAATTCTCCACAAAAACAAACTTCAGGGAGGAGCTGGATAATTATAAGCTCAGCATTATTGTTTGGCGCTATAGGAGCCACACTGGCTACAATGGGAATTATACCTGAAATTGCTGCTATTGGAGTAATTGCAACTGTTGTGTTGTCAGGAATCGCTGGTACTATAGTAGGTGGTGTAGCTGGATATCTTGTTAATGTGGCAATAAATCAATGCTGTGGAGCATGCAGCTCAGTAGTTCAAGAATAAGACCAATCCGGTAAAGAAGCATTTGTGGGAGTGGAAACCATTTTTTGATTTTTCTTTACTAAGTCTACTAAATATAGTTTAGAGTTGCTTGGTGATTCTGTTCTTGTGAAAATGATTTCTCTACCATTTGGTAGCCATGCCGGAGATTCAATTTTATGCCCTTCTGAAAGTAGACGTTCTTCTTTGCCATCTGGCTTCATAACTCCTATGTAAAATTTTCCTGACTGAATCTTTGTGAAAGCTATCAGATCTCCTTTTGGCGACCAAACAGGCGTAGCATATCTTCCACTTCCAAAACTAATTCTTTTAGGTTTTTTACTTTTGTTAGTAAAATCGATAACATACAGCTGCTGACTTCCACTCATATCGGAACTAAAAACCATATACTTTTGATCTGGAGAAAAAGAGGGAGAAGTGCTTATAGCTGAACCTTTAGTAATTTTTTTTGTCCGTTTACTACTTAAATCCAAAGATAATATATTCGTTTCACCACCCAATGAGTGGGAAATTAAAAGAGATTTACCATCAGGAGAAAATCTTGGTGCAGAAATAACTCCTTCAAATGCGCTGATTATTGATTCAGTGTGGTCTTTTAAATTTTTTAATACTATATAACTTTTACCATTTGCATATGAGATATAAACAATACCCTTTCCATTTGGTGAGAATCTCGGTGTTGACACAAATCTATCGCCATTTGTTAAGTATTTTATATTACTTCCATCTTGATTCATCACAGCAATTTTACGTACGGATTTATAATTGCTATCTTTTTCTTCAGCAATATACGTGATTTTTGTGTTGAAGTGCCCTTTCTCACCAATCAATCTATCATGTATCACATCCGAAACGAGGTGACCAATTTTTCTCCAGTCTTTTGCTGGAAAAACAACTGACTGAGTAAGTAATTCTCTTTTTGCAAAAATGTCAAATAAACGAAATGATAGCTCTAATGCACTACCAGATACTTCGCTTAAACTTACTGTGACTACAGTATCACTTTTCCAAGATTTAAATTCAGCTTCCGCGCCACGTTTTACATTAAATAAGCCACAATTAGATAAATTTGTTTCTATTACCTTTGCAATATTTTCGCTTAATTCGCTTTCCAGCGCTGTTTTACATGTACATTTAGATACAACAAGACCAATGTTACCAACACTGCTTTTTTTTATATCAACATATAAAGCAGCTTTTGTAAAATAAGGAATAAATAACGAAACAAGCAATACTAATTGAACGAATAACTTCATTCTTTCATTTCATACCTGTTCTATCTGGACTTCAATTATAGGTCTTTTTAGTAAATATTCCTTTAAGATACTCAATATTGAACTTCCAATCTTATTTTTAATTTTTTTTGTTGGCTGCAAACTAAACAACGACTCAACTTTCTTGACAATTTTCTGTATAATAGCTGCATCTTCTAGCACTTCAAAAACACCAGGTACAAATACTTTCGGTTTAGTAAGCAATTTATTTTTCTTGTTTACAACTGCTGTTACCACAATAACTCCGGCATCTCTCATTCTTTTACGCATTTTTATAACACTGCTCTCCGGATGGCGTAGCAGCATACCATCAATACCAAAGTAGTCAACACTGATTGAATCAACTTTTTCTCCGTTCTCCAAATTAACAATATCACCTGGTGCAATCATTATTGCTTTTTCCACACCGCACTCTTTAGCAAATTTTACATGTGCATGCGTGTGAATATATTCGCCGTGAACTGGAATAGACATCTTCGGTTTTATTAAAGAATACATTTCCTTTAACTCTTCTCTTGTTGGATGCCCAGAAGCATGAACATGCTCTGTTTTTTCAGTAACAACTTCTACCCCCATCTCAATAAAGGCATTGAGCATGTTGTGCGCACGAGTTTCATTTCCAGGAATGATTTTTGACGAAAAGATCATGGTATCACCTTGCTGCATTTTAAATGCTTGATGACTCTTATTAGCAAGCCTTGAAGTTGCTGCCAGTGGCTCACCTTGACAACCTGTGCAAAGTAGCACCAGTTTTTCCCTTGGAAAATTTACTGCTTCCTTTGCTTCAAGAAACTGAGAAGAATCAGTTAAATAACCACTATCTTGAGCAACTTTCACTATTCTCCATAAAGATCTACCAAGTAAAACTACTTTTCTATTTAGTGCTTTTGCAGCTTGGCTTATCGTTTCAATTCGTGCCACATTTGAAGCAAATAGCGAAACAGCAACTAATTTTTTAGACCGCTTTATTATGTTATAAATGTTATTATAAATTTCACCTTCTGACTCAGGGTGATGCTTGCTTAATATATTGGTTGAATCGCAAATTGCTGCAAGCAGGTCACCTTTATCGCCAATTTCTTTTAGACGCTCTATATTAGAAGTTAATCCAACAACAGGTTTTGGATCAAATTTCCAGTCTCCGGTATGGAGTGCACTACCCATTTCAGTGCTAATTAATATTGAATTTGCCTCAGGAATTGAATGAGTTATATTTATAAACTCGACGGTAAAAGGACCCAAATTTGTGCTGCCATTTATGTCCACCTCTTTCACAGGTACTGTACCTTCTAATCGAAACTCCTTTAGTTTCTCCTTAAGAAAATTAACCGTAAACTTTGTTGTATATATGGGGCACTGCAACTCTTCCCACAAGTGGGGCACTGCACCGCAGTGGTCCTCATGTGCATGTGTAATTATTATTCCAAGCAAATCTTTTTTTCTTTGAGCAATAAAATCTACATCAGCAATGAGCAGCTCAACACCTGGCATAGTTTCATCTGCAAAACCAACACCAAGGTCAATCATAATCCACTTACCTTGATAATGATATAGGCTAACATTCATCCCGATTCTTCCTACTCCCCCAAGCGGAAGAAATAAAAACTCATTTTTGTTTATATTCATTAAATTTAAATTATTAAAACCTGAGAATAGCAAAACTTCGACCTTAAATAAAGAAATTTATTGCTTTTACATAGTTTTAAGGAACTAAGAAGTTTCTGTTGGCTAATAATGTTGATATCAACACTATTGTTAAGTTTTCCATTAATAAGGTCAAAGAATTGCAGGATTAAATGAAAACCCGTAAACAGTTACTCCTTCATGTCATTTAGCAGATTTCTTATTTTTTTTTTACTTTACTAAAAAACCCTTCAGATTGCTGTTGTACACTTGCATTTTCCTCTTCTTCAAGTGCTTTTAATAGTTCAATTTGCTTTTTAGTTAAATTTTTTGGATTTAAAGTCTCAACTATTACCTGTACATATAAATCACCACGAACATGTGAGTTCATATATGGCATACCCTTTTCCCTACAACGTAGTTTGGTACCAGTTTGAGTGCCTTCAGGGACCTTTACTTTTATTTTAGCTCCATCAATTGATTGGACATCGATTTCGCCACCAAGCACTGCTAGTGTCATTCTTATAGGCACTTTACAGTGTAAATCTGCTTTATTTCTAGCAAAGATTTTATGGGAAATTATTTTCACGTATACGTATAAATCTCCACTTTTTCCACCTCTTGTTCCAGCTTCTCCTTTATCACTTATCCTTACCTTAGCTCCTTCTTCTATGCCTTTTGGAATTGAAACGGATATATTTACTTCATCTCTTCTACGTCCACTTCCATCACATTTCTTACATTTATTTTGTATTATTTCTCCTTCCCCATAGCATGTAGTACATGTTCTTTCGATGGTAAAAAAGCCTTGTTGAGTTCTAATCCTACCGCTTCCCTGGCATGTGGGGCACTGAACTGGTTTAATTGCTCCTTCGCTACCTGTGCCTTGGCATGTGTCACATTTTACATTTGTCACATAATGTATAGGCGCTTGTATTCCTTTAAATGCATCTTCTAAGGTAATTTTAAGATCATAACGTAGGTCTGCTCCAGACACTCCTGTTGTGCTCCTCTTTGCTCCTGATCTACTTGCACCACCACCGAATCCTCCACCAAAGAAGTCATTGAATATGTCGCTAAAATCTCCTGCAGAGCTAAAGCCTTGAAACCCACCAGAAGCACCTTCGTGGCCATAACGGTCATAGCTTGCCCTTTTCTCAGAGTCAGATAGAACTTCATATGCAGCTGTTACTTCTTTAAATTTTTCCTCTGCTTCTTGATTGCCAGGATTTCTATCAGGATGATATTTTAACGCTAATTTTTTATACGCTTTTTTTATCTCATCAATACTGGCATTTCTTCCTACTTCCAGCAGATCATAGTAGTCTTTTTTGCTCATATATAATAGTTTATTGTTTAACCTTTAAAGATAGGTATTGCATACATTAATTTCAAGTGTGACTTCTGTTTCCTATAAAATGTGGTGCACCCTGAGCGACTTGAACGCCCGACCTTTTGATCCGTAGTCAAATGCTCTAATCCAACTGAGCTAAGGGTGCTTTCATAAAGTTAACTTTAGCAGGTTTTGTAGCTTGATTCAATTAATTTGGCTAAAAATAAAACTGTTAATTTTTATCATACGTGAAACCTGCAAAAAATTGCATTTGTTTTCTTAAGAATCATTTTATGGTCAAGCTCACAACTATACGAACATTTGTAGTCAAGGCACTGGGATCTGGTAGGCCCAAATTGCAATGTTCGTATAGTTGTGGGTTTAGAACCCCTCACAATTCCCAAACTGCTGTTCCGCATTAGAATTATTAAATTCACTATAAGGAGGAGCGCTTGGAGGAGAGTAAGGAGGAGGTGGTCCATAATTCCTAACTGCTTCTTCAGCCTCCTCAATATTGTCTGATTCTTTCTCATGCTTCATATGAAAAGCTAAACCACCAGCAAAACATACAAGAGAATTAACGCCAAGGATAGCTAAACCCCACACTGGTAAGACTGGGTAAACAGCACAAGCTACCTACTTTCAAAACACGTCCCCTCAGATTCTTACTTTGGCATCATTCTACCTTATCTAAAGCCATTTTATACCTTTTTATCCCTTCTGGGGTAACAATGTAACAAAGGGGTATAACTCAGAGCTAGAGGTTATGATTGTAATAAAGATATAAAAAAAACGGATAAGTCAAGCAAAGTTACAAATGTAATTTTGCTTGACTATCCATTTATTACCACCTAAAATAGCTAACAAAGCCATCTCGTATGACATTTTATCTATATCTAATCAAGCATATTAATAAGTAAGTAAATTTTAATATAATCTTAACTGCAAGAAGGAAAGATGATGATGTGGTTTCTGTTTGTCAGGATAATAAGAAAAAAAACGTATTAATTTTAGGGCTCAATCAAGCCGCAAGGAATTTGTTAAAATACGAGGAAGGGAATTTACTTAATAAGCCGTTAATCAATATTTTAAGTGCAAGAGCAGCTGACGACATGAAGAATTATTTAGAGTATACCGAAAATGGACACGATTTACTTGATGTATTACCTAAAGTGATAGGTTTTTCCTTAACTGATGCTAAAGGAGAAGATATAAAGACAAAAGTAAAAGTTTTCCGCACTGCACAATTTGCTAGTAATAAAATAAATTATGAGCTATTGATACGTGATATCAGCTTGTCTCATAAATTAGGAATCTTTAGAGATGAATATCTAATGGGTAAAAAATATAAAAACCATGACTTATTCGATATACCAAACAATGAGTCTACTATTCTAGAGTTATACGTTATATTAAATTTTGCCTTTCAACATCAAATTAATGCAGCTATAGGAGTGATTGGCTTAAATAGTAGCTGTAGTGAGACAAATGATGCACTGAAAGTTATCATAGAACATTTTTATAAAAATTGCCGTAGTGATGATTTTCTAGGGTATATTGATGAGAATAAAGTGCTTTTTGTTTTGATTAACTGCGATGTAAAAAGCACGTCTAAAATAATTAATCGTTTACATTCTGCCATTAATAAGCAGTTATTAAAGCGAAAATTACCAAGTGTATCAATAATTTATGGGAATATAGCTCAAAAACGGGCAGCAAAATCTACCAGCGGCGCCTTCTGAAAAGTTGTTTTTTATTTATATTGAGTTTAAACTTAAATTTTTATAAAAATTTAAGTTTATTTATGAAATTAAGGTACTACCTGGTAGCACTGCTTTCATCATTATTTTTGCAGAGTAGTGCTAGCTCTAGAACAATTTTGGATAAGGAAATATTTTATGTAGAACTAGACGGAAAAATAGATTTGAGATTCGGCTACGCCTTCAACAGAGGTTCTTTCAATGCTAAGGCTAAGGATAAAACTTCAAGTTATTCATACTTGCGCTTTCTTTATTTACAGCAAGTTTATCCAAATACTCAAATGGGGTTTAATGTTAAGGCAGGAGTTTCTGGTATTGCAAACCTAAAAGCGTTAGACATAGAAAAGTTAGACATGGAGGAATGGTATTTCATCATTAAAAATCAGGTGCTTGGATCAATTGAATATGGTAAAAGAAGTTTAGTTAGTCAGGGCATGTTAATTAACACTTCAAAAATTTATACAGCTGCTGGAGGAGTAAATGGTCATTGGACAAACTATGCAAATTTGCGTGGTAACGAAAACAGAAATAATGGCCCTGGATATGATAAAGACAAGGTATTTTGGGTAAAACCCAACATTTACAGTAATTATAATGGACTCGAACTAGGGTTAAAACAATCATCAATTAACTACATCTCCCCTGAAATCTATAACTTTCAACTCGGGTTCAGTTATGTCCCAGGAAAAAATAACTTACAGTACAGCAATTTAATTGCTGCTGGCCTTTCCTATAAAAATGGCCTATCAGATGATATAAATTTTACTACTGCCTTAACTGGTGAAGTTGCAAGAGAAAATTTAACTGATTGCTCAGATGGAACTTCTAAAAATTATGAATGTCGTAATCAATTACTGCACTGGAATTTTGGTTTGAAGCTAAAATTGTTTGATCTTGATTGCATTTTTTCGTATGGTAATGGCGGTAAATCTGGTGAGAAGCGTAATCCTGAAATAAATAATACATATTATATGAATGCAGGTATTGCTTACCATTCTGATTCTCGTAAATTGAGCTTAACATATTTCAATAGTGGTAGGGATATTGCAGCAAACGAGTTAACATCATATGCTTTAAGCCTTGAATATCCATTTTTTATGGGCACTTCATACTATTTCGATATTGTAAAATTTAGTACCAAAGAGCCTGAAGTAGAAAATAGCAACTCTGGTTATGTGCTCTTGACTGGACTGAAATTAAGTTTTTAATGAGGTTACATTGCCTCCTGTCATCCAAGTAGCGGATAACATAGAAACGAAAAACTTACTTGACACATTTTGCCAGCCCCCTTATCATGACGTGTATAACAATGTTACAAAAAATAATATCATAGGGTTCTCTCTACTTTTTCTGGGTAAGGTCAGAATTTCCTCTTAAGCCTTTAGCTCCTCAAATACTTCACTTGCTCTATTTAAAACAGAATCAGGAAAACCAGCAAGTTTTGCTACATGTATTCCATATGACTCATCTGCAATGCCTTCAATTACTTCATGTAGAAAGATAACCTCTCCGTTCCACTCTCTTATTTTTACACAAAAACATTTCACGTTCTTCAAGTATTTACTTACTTTAGTTAATTCATGATAATGAGTTGCAAAAATGGCGCGGCACTTATTTACATTGTGAATATGTTCAATCACTGCCTGTGCAATAGATAATCCATCATACACTCCTGTGCCCCTACCAATTTCATCAAGTATCACCAAGGAACGATCTGTTGCCTGATTTACTATCGTTGCTGTTTCGATCATCTCTACCATGAAGGTAGAATAACCAGCTGTTATATTATCTGTTGCACCAACCCTGCTAAATATCTTGTCAATCACTCCAATATGCGCACTCTCTGCTGGCACAAATGACCCCATGTGAGCTAAAACTGCAATGAGAGCGTTTTGCCTCAAGAAAGTGCTTTTTCCAGCCATATTAGGACCAGTAATTAGATGTATACCAGCTAAATTGATGCTATTTGCAATGAATTTATCGTTAACTTCAACCACTGGATGTCTTCCATTGCGAATATTGAACTCTTTACTGTCATCGATAATGGGTTTTACGTAATCATTTTGCACTGCAAGCTCCGCAAAAGTGGCTCTAATATCAAGTTTTGCCAAAGCATTTGCAGCAAGAGCAATTTTTTCAGATTCTTTAGCGACTTCACTACACAGTTCACTAAAAATTTTCACTTCTAAGCCGATTGCAGCATCACGTGCCGTAAGAATTTTATTTTCTAGTTCTTTCAATTCATTAGTAGTGTAGCGCATGCTATTTGCTAAGCTTTGCCTATGAATAAATATGTCCGAAGTTATTTTGTGATTTGCTGACACTTCAACGTAATAACCAAGTATATTGTTGTGTAATATTTTGAGTGCGGCAATGCCAGTTAGGTCGCGATAAGACTCACGGAGCTTAGTTACCAACTTGTTACTGTTGTTCAATATATAAGATAACTCAGATAATTCTGAGTTGTATTTTGGATTGATAAATCCTCCTTCTTTCACGGAACTGAGGTTATTATCAAGTACAGCGCTGTTTAGAAGCTCGAATAGATCTTTATGATTACCAAGACTTTTATGTATTGTGCTTAGTTCACTCTCGTCACTACTTATCACCTGAGTAGTAAACACTGGTTCCTTTTCTCTAGTCAAGCACTGGAATGACATCTGAGAGTTAATTGCTGGTTTTTCACTTAAACAATAATTATGCAAGGTAGACAGAAACTCAGATAACTCTAAAGTTTTTCCTAGGCCTATTTTTAATAGGTTCATATCCTTTGGTGAACCACGTCCTAGTATTAAGCGCGATAAAGACCTCTCAATATCCGGAATGTTAGATAATATCTCTCGTATTTTTCTGCGTGGCTCATGATTATTTACAAAAAATTGAGCGGTGCTGAGCCTCAAATTGATTGCCTTGGAGCAAGCAAGTGGTGAAGCGAGCATTTGTTTGAGCAGGCGTCCACCAGAGGCTGTAACTGTGTGATCAATAACTGAAATTAGTGAACCTTTCTTTTCACCAAATTGAGTTGAAAACAACTCAAGATTTCTCCTTGCTGAAGCATCAATAAGCATGAAATTTTGTTGCTTATAGGTTTTTGGGAATTCAAGCCTTGGAATGGAGCCCCTTTGTGTTACTCTGACATATTCAAGCAGTGCACCGCACGCCATGATTTCTACTTTGCTGAAATTTCCTATACTCCCAAGTTCCCTGATTTTATAAAACTCGCATAACGTTCTGTGAGATTTACTATACTCAAAAAAACTCTGTGCGTGTTGTGTAATTGATATTTTATAATTTTTTAAAATCGATCTAATTTTTTCGTCCTCAGTGAATTTTTCAGAAATTAATAATTCTCTTGGTGATATACGCAATAAATCACTATCTAGAGCTTTCAAATTCGTTAAAGTGTGAAAAAATTTTCCCGTTGATAATTCAAGCCAACTAATAGCATATTCGTCATTTTGTTCAACTATGGATGCGAGATAATTATTGCTTTTATCCTCCAGTAGCGAATCTTCTATAATTGTACCTGGAGTTACAACTCGTACTACATCACGTTTTACTATGGATTTATAGCCCCTCTTTTTTGCTTCATCAACAGTTTCTAATTGGTCACAGATTGCTACTTTGAATCCTAAATCTATTAGCTTGTGTAGGTAAGATTCGCTACTGTGTGCTGGCACTCCACACATTGGTATTTCTTGCCCATTTGAATTGCCCCTCTTGGTTAGCACTATATTCAGCAATTTCGCAGCTTTAATAGCATCATCGAAAAACAACTCATAAAAATCTCCTAGCCTATAAAATAGCAGATGATCCTTGTATTGAGCTTTCAGGTTCAAATATTGCTCAATCACAGGAGTGTTTCTTTCTTTCACAAAGCTCATAATATTTTTTAATATATTGTATTGGTAATAAATTCAATGTTATTATAGATTATATTGCACATGTGAATAACATAAATTTTAAATAGGTGGAGGGTATTTTTATGATACAAAAACAAATTGAGCAATTTCTGTGTCTTTCTACCTTTTTCTTCACCGATTTAAGTGCTTTTATAGCTATAATGTGCTATCGAAGTTCTCTGTAATCTTAGTTGGTTCTTCTAGAATATTCAAAATATCAGTTGCACAATAAACCCGATCTCTCTTTCCTTGAGAAGTTTGTGAAACGATGCCTAAATCTTCAAGCTTTACGATTGCTCTTTGGGCCGTTGTAAATACGACACCTAAGTTTTCAACCACTTTCCTTATAGTAAAGTAAGGGTTTACAGCGAGATACCTTACAATACCACTCGCAACTCCTTCAGTTTTAGAACTAACTTCAGTTTGCCAATTTGCAATCAAAATGTTAATTCGTTCTGCTCTTGACAATGCATCCAATGATTGCAGTACTACACCATTTAAGAAATAAGAGAACCAATCATGCCACGTGCCTCTGTTGCTTATATTGTAAAGTTGGTCATAATACTCACTTCTTGTAGCTTCAAAAAATGCACTTAAGTATAACAGAGGTGATGATAATAATTTTCTTTCGATCAGAAGTAACGTTATTAATAAACGTCCAATACGTCCATTACCGTCCAAGAATGGGTGAATCGCTTCAAATTGATAATGACATAGAGCTATATGTATAAGTGGGGGTAATGTTCTATCATGTAAAAATTTTTCAAAAGAGTCCAAGCAACCCATCAATTCACCTGGCATTGGTGGCACATATTTTGCTGTGTCTATTGTACATCCTGGGCTTCCAATCCAATTTTGCACTCGGCGAAATTCTCCTGGAGTTGCGTGAGAACCTCTTACACCTTGCATAAGTTTTCCGTGAATTTCTTTAACCAACTGAAGCGACAGTGGAAAAGATTGTAAACGTTTTAGTCCATAATCGAGCGCTGATATATAATTGCGTACTTCTTGTAAATCATCGGGATTGCGATCTACATTAGCACCTGCTTCTTGAGCCAAAATTTCACCAAGAGTTGCTTGAGTTCCCTCGATTCTACTTGAAAGAACTGCTTCACGTGCTATAAAGGGTCGTATGAGAAGATGAGGGTTAGGCAATTTAGCTCCTTCCCTGGATAACATACCCAAAATATGATCTGCTCTGGAAAGACTATTAACTAAATAATTGTCCCATTCAAATTTTGGTGGCAAGGGGTTAGGTATAAATGCCTGATAACCAGCGAATGCTCTAACAACTTTGCCTGATGGTGATCCTTTAATATACATTCATTCAACCTAGCACACTATTTTTATAGTATATATTATTTTCAAATAAAGTCAAAAATGAAAATAAGGCTTTATCTTATTTGCGTGTATGAAAATAAGAAACTCTCTTATTATTGATTTTACTTAAAAACGAAAATAGAAGAAGCTGCTGAACTTTATATTAGCAGTTATCCTGTTTTTCTGGAGAGCTGCTATAAAACTTCTGAGTGAAGTCACTTAATTTTTACACATCTATTGTAGAGTAAGAAGAGCTGAATTTGGGACAAAAATGCTAGCTGATGCTTGGACTTTACTGACACTTACACTACTTGAAACTATACTTAGTGTAGACAATTTAATCTTTATTTCTCTAGCAATAGATAAGGTACCAAATGTGCTGAGAGAAAGAGTGCGCCTTATGGGCCTTGGATTAGCGCTATTAATGCGTTTTGTAATACTATTTTTTACATCATCTATATTGTCAATGCAAAAACCTATATTTCACACTGCATCGCTAAATATTTCAGCAAGGGATTTACTTATGATTGCAGGGGGATTATTCCTTATTGTTAAAAGCTCTATGGAGTTACGAGATGACATCTTCGTATGTAAGAAAAATAAAAAGAAAGCAAACGTTAAATCAAAATTTTTTTTAGTTGTGCTACAAATTATATTAATAGATTTAGTTTTTTCAGTTGATTCGATATTAACTGCTGTAGCACTAACTTATAACATGATAATAATTGCCACAGCGTTTACATTTTCCATGCTAGCAATGCTGTTTTTATCAAGTTATACCGCCCAGTTAATCAAATCTAATCCAGGTTTAAAAGTAATTGCTATCTTATTTGTTTTACTTGTCGGTGTGTACCTCATACTTCATGGATTTCATATAGAATTACCAAAAGGATATTTGTATTCTTCATTTATGTTTGCACTGCTTGTGGAAGTTATAAGCAAAATAAAGAAAACGTAGTGTGTATATATAGCCTTACTCAAGCGAGATTTTCCTGTGGATTTAAGGTAATAATACCAATTCTCATTGTTGGTCAGTCAAATAGGAGAAATTGCAGAGTTGTTTAATTGTGGAGCTGGCAAGAGAAGTAATAAATTTGCACAAAGCACCCTAAAGCAGAGCAATTGTATCGTATATTTTATTGCGCAAAATGTTCTGTTTTATATATAACCAAAGCCTCTCAACAGGATTGAGTTCAGGTGAATATGGAGGTAGGTATATAATCTCAATATTTTTAGCTACCTTTAAATTTTTTGACTTATGCCAACTAGCACAGTCCATAACAAGAACAGCTTCTCTTGTCCCTAGATATTGCGACATTTGCTCAAGAAATACATTCATGCAATCAGTGTTAACATTTAGTGCAAATAAGCTAAAACTCTCTCCATTTTTAGGATTAACTGCACTGTAGAGATAAAAATTATGCCTACCTAATTTTATTTTAACCCGAGTCCTAGTGCCTTTTTTAAACCATCCATGCCCAACTTTCGAATGTGTGCCAAACCTTGATTCATCAAAGAAAAATAGCTCTTTTTCTGGATACTTGCCAATAACTTCATTGAGATTTTTTTTTGAATTCCTCTTGTTTACTTTTATCTTGTACGTTGTGTACTGGTCTTGGTGTAATATATGAAAATTTCATCTTTTGCATATGGCGGTGTACTGTAGATTTGCTGATATTTAATCCGAACTTTTCCTGGATTCTTATTCTCATTTCTTTAATGGTAATATTAGGATTTTCTTCTATACATGCTTCAATTTGCTGTAGTTGAGCCTGATTTAATTTAGTTTTTCTACGGCGTGATGGAGGAGCAAACAGTTTTTCTTCTCTGCCAAATTTCAAGAGTTTTATCCACGAAGTTAGTGCGCTTCTTGAAATTCAATATATTTTTGCTACAGCCGTTATACTATGCTTTTTTGCCGCAATTACAGCATTTAGTTTTTTTGAAACATATGCATTGTTCCTTACTTTCTTCAGCATTTCTTTTGCTGATTCTACTACTTTTTCATCCAATAATTTTGATCTTAATGCCATTTATACCTCGCTACTTCACTTACTTTAGTATGGCTTTTTTCCCATTATTGTCTATCCGTTCTTTGTATAGTGGGAATTGGTATTAATAGAAAGACTAAAGGCAGAATTAAAGAAAGAATCAGATGAAGCATTACAAGAAACCAGAGAAAAGCTTGCAGAACAAGAGAAGTTGATTGAGCAGCTAAAAAAGGAACAGAAGCAAGCAGAAGATCAATCAAAAGCTGATATTAAGAAACTACAGAAAGAAAAAGAAAACATGGAAGAACAATTAAAAATAATACAACAACAACTGTTAAATTACCAAGAACAACGAAAGTTGGAAGAAAAGTTAAAGGGTGTTATAAAAGGTTAGAAGATATTGATGGAGAAACTAAAAAATCACAAGGACAAACAAAAGCTCACAAGCCAGATACAGTGAGTACAGTATCTACTGCAAAATCAACTACAGGCTCTAGTAAATCAACCCTTTCAAAATTGCAGAACTTGACCAATAAGCTTGGGAGATCATAGAAGCCAAGGTTAAAGAAGTTGTCAACGAACATTGTAACATTGGAAAAAATGTAGGTAAAGAACTACGAGATGGCACGTTAAAAGCCAAGTTGTCATCTTCTGTTAGAAAATGCGTAAAAAAATTAGAATTTAACAAACAAGAAGAAGGGGTAAATAAGATTGTAGACTCTATCTTGCACAGCTTTAATAACAGAAATAATAATAATAACGACTCGGGGAGAATTACTTAAAGAAATTGTTGTGAAAGAGCTAGTAGAAGATAGAATGAGATTTTTTTCAGATAAGATTCAAGAGTTACAACTGGCATCAAGTATAAGAGATAAACTTTTATCTCCAGATCAGGGAATGTGTAATCAAACTCAAGGAGGAGTAAACGAATACCAATTAACAGAAAAAGCTAAAAAAGAATACACACCTAATTCCTCGATGAGTCACACTAATACTGTAAGCGTACATTTATTGAATGCTCAGAGAGTAGCCTAAAGTAGACCCTTAGCATAAAGCACCAGCTCCTCTTTTGTTAAAGTGTAGGAGCTGTCTTCCCAATGTTGTTTTAGCAACTCCAAGCTCCTACCTAAACTTTTTCCTGGATGGTGACCTATACTTATTAAATCATCGCCAGATAAAGGAAATTTTGGAATATTGAATGTATTAGCAAACGAAATGTATTTATCAACATTTTCTCCAGACTCAACACCACAAATTTTTACTAAATCACAATATAATTCTCTACCAAATAAAGATATGTATTTTTTTTGCTCTTTTTCTGAGAGTTCTGTTTTGATATCGTTGGATAATAAAAATAACAGCTTTTTCTTTTGCTTGTTTGAAAGACGTAGAAACTTACTTACATATTCTCCAAGACTTAGCCTGTCATTTTTGGTGGTCCTAAGGAGTAACGCTAATTTTACTAGTGCATCAGTGCCGAAAAGAAGTGACGAAGACAGAATTTCGCATTTTACTTCTTTTGGGATAATCTTTTGCAAAACATCAGATTCTTGCATGCTCTTAAGTGTTGGAAAAGGATCATTGCACTCCAGCAATTTAAGTATTTCATCTCTTATTCTCTCTCCAGAGAGGTTTTGGATCATATGCGAATGCTTTTTGCATACGCTTAGTATTTCATCACTCAAATCTCCGACGCATATTTTTGCATGAAAACGAAATGCTCTTAAAATACGTAGATAGTCTTCTTCAATTCTATCTTCAGCGTTGCCTATAAAGTTTAACCTTCGCGCCTTTAAGTCCTCTATACCACCAAAGTAATCATATATATGGCCATGCTTATCTGCATATAGAGCGTTAAATGTAAAGTCACGCCTTGAAGCATCAGCTTGCCAATTATTAGTAAATTCTACTTTCGCATGCCTGCCATCACATTTCACATCATGCCTTAGTGTTGTGATCTCAAAAGATCTTTGATTTAGAACCGCAGTTATAGTCCCATGTTTTAAGCCAGTTGGAATAGTTTTTATATTACGGAGTTTTAGCGCTTTCATCACCTGATCAGGAAGCAAATTGGTAGAGAGATCAATATCATGGACATCACGCTGCAAAATTGAGTCTCTCACACACCCGCCGACAAGCCTAGCCTCACCACCAAATTTCTCTATGGCATCGATGATTAAACTAGCTTCATGGTCAACTTGCATTTAGGTTAGTACGTACTGCAAGTGCATATTATATGAAATGCTTGCAAAAGCCCTATATAAAAATATACAGGGCTATGAAGATTTACTTTACAAGTATTGGTTGCTGCTGATGAAATGGTTGTTCTGCCATCGATTCCGTACCACATCTTGAACTTAGTAAACTTGAAGGGTTTTGCTCTTCAGAGCGCTCTATGCGCTGCTTTATATCACTAACGCACTGCTCTACAACATCACAAATTTTTCCATTAGCATTTTCTGCCAATAACTCATCAAATCTCTTTTCAACCTCTGCTCTATCAGAGATATCCTTTGAAAGGTTACAATATTCTAAGATCTCATCTAACTGCAGTTTTTTTGCTAATAGAAGGTCTTCTTGCTCTTGCTGCTGTCTTATTAATTCTTGAGTTACAATTTCAACTCTAGAGTAATGATTCCCTCCAAGATATATTGTTTCTCGCTCTTTACTACCCCATAACTCGTCATTTAATTTATAACTCTCACGATTAAATACCTGATTTAACTGATCATCATTATTTATCATTTGTGGATCTGGCTCAAACTTTTGTTGCTTCTCTCTACCGCTAACTTCACAATGGACATTAATTTCAATATTAGCTAAAGAAGCTAATGTCTGAACTTCTTCAATGAAAGGAAAATAACTTTTACTTTCTATTGCTTCTAGATAGGCTTGATAGAGTTCAGGTTTGTCAAGAAATGAGCGTGTAATAAATTCACTGTTATATTGGACATCGTACTCATTTTCACCAAGGGCCTCTGCATATTCTCTTAAATCACGCATAGCTTGATCATGCGATATATTAAATTTGCTAACAGCTTTACTTACTAACCTCTTCACATTACCTTCAGCATTTTTAATTTTCCTATTTGTTTGCTCAACCAACTCCTTTATTCTATCAGACTTACCAGTTAAATCCCCTGGCTTGTTTAAAAACATATTAAAAACCTTTTCTAGCTGAGCTCTTAAAGGAGCTGGCATACTTACATCATCTAAAGATGTAAATTGACTTAAAAATTTGTGCCATTCCATTCTCATATCTTGCGCTCTTTCAGCTTTATATGGACCAGAGCTATTATCACCAAACACAGCATGAAAAAAACAATTGCCATCGCCCGCAGTATTATACTTAACTACTTGGCTATTAGTTGGTAATTTCCGTTCCCTAGATTGAAGCATAGTTTTTACCTTAATTTAAGCTATATATTACTATACCAACAAAACTGTCAATAAGTAACTAATTAAGTATAGCAGAAATTCTTAAATTGTGCAATAATTATGGCTTTAAATAGCAAATATGAGCTTTAACTGTGGTATAGTTGGGTTACCAAACATAGGAAAATCAACTTTATTTAATGCACTTACAGAGTCAAGTGCAGCCGAAGCTGCAAATTATCCTTTTTGCACAATCGAGCCAAATATAGGCAAGATTTCGATAAAAGATCAGCGTTTGAAACAAATCGCAGCAATTGCCGGTTCAGAGAAGATAATTTATAATCAATTAGAAGTTGTGGATATTGCAGGTCTTGTAAAGGGCGCAAGCAAAGGTGAAGGACTCGGAAACAAATTTTTGAGTTATATCAGAGAAGTTGATGCCATCGTGCATCTACTCAGGTGCTTTATAAATGATGATATTAACCATGTACACAATGAAATAGATCCAATATCAGATGCTGAAGTGGTGGAAATGGAGTTAATTCTAGCTGATATTGATAGCATAGAAAAAAGGCTTCCTCAATTGGAAAAGAAAGCAAAACAAGGTGATAAAGAGCTAAAGAGACAACTTGAATTAATGCAAGAGGTATTAGCTACTTTAAAACTCGGTAAACCTGCAAGAAGTTTGGAAAACATGGACGAAGCCGAAATGAAGTCACTTCAATTGCTGACAACAAAGCCCGTTATGTACGTTTGCAATGTTGAAGATACAAATGTTATAACTGGCAATGAATTATCTCAAAAGGTAGAGAGAATGGCGGAGGAAAATAAAAGCAAATTTTATTGCATTTCAGCAAAACTTGAAGCAGATATTGCAAATCTTGATAGTGAAGAGGAAAAACAGAGTTTCTTGTCAGAATTTGGCTTACAAGAATCAGGCCTTGATGGAGTAGCGCGTATTATGTATGAAGTGCTGAGTATGATAACTTTCTTTACTGTGGGCCCCAAAGAAGCACGGGCATGGCCAGTAAAAATAGGATCAACAGCTGATAAGGCAGCAGGTGTAATCCACACTGATTTTGAGAAAGGCTTCATAAAAGCAGAAACTATAAGCTTTGCAGACTACATAAAGTATGGAAGTAAATCAGCTTGCAAAGACGCAGGAAAAATTTGCTTTGAAGGCAGAGATTATATCGTACAAGATGGTGATATAATGCACTTTAGGTTTAATGTGTAGCTTTCTGGGGAGAAGAAACTCCTCCTTCTACAGTGTATTCGTTTAGGGGAGAGGTTTAAGAAACAATTGACCTTACCCAGAAAAAGTAATGCAAAAAATCTATTGGTTTTTTATAAATAAAATCCTAAGGCATTTTTTACTGTAGATTAATCATTTGATTATAGTATCATCTTAATTAAGCTTATGCTTGGAATATTTATGAAGAGTATTTTATACTTTGTATTATTAGTTGTTGTATTTGGATCACTGAGCCTATTTGCTGTAGAGCAATTTGAAGAAAAGAAAATCGAATCAGTTCATAAAAACGAAAATGTAGTTGTAAGGAAGCAAGATAGCACAAATCAAAAAGATGAGTTGAAAAGCAACTTCGATGCTAAACAAACACAAAGTGAAGGTGAAAGGATTGATAAAGATTTGCCAAATGACCAGCTAGAAGAAAGTACAGGCGAATTTGCTCGAAATTTACCAAATGTGGCCAATAAAGAAGTGAATAAAGATTTGAAACCAGAGCCTTTGCCTTTAAGTGCTGATTTAAATGAGAATACAACTGCCCCGCAAAAAAATCTACAAGCTGATCAGAAGATTGATATAAAAGATAATGAACTTTCAAAAAGTGATGCGAGTCAATTATTAGAGGGAAAAAAAGAAAAAGTAGAGAATCAGTTTGAAGAAAAAAAAGTGAAAGAAACAAACAATAATTCTAAGTACCGCAATAGAGTAAAACCTATAACTAAAAAAGATGAAGAAGAGCAAAGTGAAAAGAAAAATTTACAAAAATGGACAAAGCTAAACAGAGAACCAATAAAAGAATGGGGTCATAAAGATATACAAAGCAAGTCAATATATAAACGACAATATGATAGCCTTAATGAGCATCTTCCTACAACTGTATTTATTGATGATTACAGTAAGCAATTTTTTTACTGTATTAAGAAAAATAACTTACCTTGCTTAAGAGGAATAATGAGTAAGCTAGAAAAAATTGGATTAACAACTCAAGAGATACTAAGGTTTAGAAATAAATTGGGTGATACTCCTCTCATTTATTCAGTTAAACAAGGTGAGGTAGACATAGTGCGCTTTCTCTTATTACAAGGCGCTGATCTTAGAGTAGTTAATAATAATTTTCAATCCCCAATTGATATAGCAATCGAAAAAAAGCAGATCAATATAATAAATGCGATTGCCGAAATGATGCCACATCTTTTGGAGGATAGAAAAATAGACAATAAAGAAAGCTCAGCAATGTACGATTGGGCTGTGAAAACGAAAGAAAACAATGAGTCGCAGTGCGATAAGCAAGATGATTAGATTTTTGATATTAATTTTAGTTGGTCATTTATGTTATGGAAACGAAACAAATGATGAAAAAAATCAGATTAGTGATTTTTTAAATGCTCTGCATGATGTAAAATACGTATCTTACAGTAAAAAAGACTTTGCTGAATTTTTGGTGCAGTGCCACAAAGAGGGCGTGCCAGAAGATTTTAAGAAAGGTTTTGGCTCTAACTTAAATGGAGCTAATTTTAGCCAATTGTACCTAAGTGGATCTGTTTTTGATGGAGTAAGTCTGATTGGTGCTGATTTTTCTAATACTGATTTATCCGACGTGTCTTTCATTGATGTTGATTTACGTGGTGCTAATTTCTCCAATGCTAATTTACATGGCATTAAAATAAAAGGTACAAATTTGAGTTTTACAAAATTTGTTTCTGCAAACTTAACAGATATCGTATTTGATCAGTCTAATGTTAGTTATGCTGATTTTATCAGTTCCGATCTCAAAAAAGTAAGTATGCACAACGTAATTGGTTTGCATACTAATTACTCGAATGTGAAAATGAATCTCTCCAACTTATCAAACTCGAATGTTAGCTACGTAAATTTTAATGATAGTGAAATAAACGATACTGTTATGCAGAAAAATAACCTTGATAATGCAAGTTTCTTTGGAGTGGATGCATATAAATTAAAGATACAATTTTCTTCATTAAAAAATGCTAACATATATGGTGCAGAGTTAAAAGAATCAGACTTTACAGGTAGCAATCTTTCCGATGCCTGCCTTAATTCTTCTATCATAATTAACAGTAACTTCGACGAAGCTAATTTAAGCAACACACAAATTTCCTATGTGAATGACGATAATTCAAGTTTTGTTCAATCTATACTAAATGGTTCCAAGATAAAACATGTATATGTTTCTGGAGCAAGTCTTCAGGATGCTGATTTATCCAATATTGATTTTAGTTTTAGTGAACTGCATCAAGTTAATGTCTCTAATGCTGACATTCGTCACGGAAAGTTTCATAATACTAAAGTTGCGAATTCTAACATGAATGGCTCATTTTTTGACCATTCACTATTCACCTCTACGAAGATAGAAGATTCAGACCTTTCTACAACTTCAATGTATAAGATAAAAATCCAAGACTCTCAAGTTTATAACAGTACACTTTTTCACTATAATATTGATTCCAGTGAAATAGAAAATTCAACATTCTTTAATTTATTAGCTGATAATTCGAGCTGGTCCAATTTAAAAGTAACTAATTCAAATTTTATTGAAAGCGATTTCAGATCTTCTTTGCTTCACACTAATGCCTTTAGGAAAACTAGCTTTTTTCTTAGCAATTTGAGCAATTCAACAATTAGTGATATGTCTTTTCACTCTTCAAGCATATATAAAAGTTCAGTTGCTGATGCTCATTTAACAGATTGCAAGTTTGATAATTCAATTTTGATTGACAATCAAGGGCAGAAAAAACTTGCAGGGTTAGAAAATGCTATAACTTCAATTGGAGATTTGCAAGAGAAAATATCACAGGGTGAAAAATTTAATGTAAATTATTCTTACTTTGAATTTAAGAATATGAATTTAGAAAATGCTGATTTTTCTAATTCAACATTGAGTAGAGCAAAGTTTGTAAACGTTAATTTGAATAAGGCAAATCTTGAAAAAACCGATTTGCGCTATACTGTCTTTGATAACTCTTCTCTCATTGGCACCAACTTATCAAATTCTAATTTAAAAGGTTCTAGCTTTTTAAACTCTGATCAAAAAAGCGCCATGTTAAAAAATGCAAAGAAAAATGACCATAAAAAGTGAGGGCATATTATTGGTTCTATCCTCTCCTTCTGGAGCTGGAAAAACTACTATATCAGAAAAATTACTTGAGCGATCAACTAATTTAGTTAGGTCTGTTTCTACAACTACGCGCAAGCCTCGCTCTGGCGAAATAAATGGAAAAGACTATTTTTTCGTTACCGAAGAAAAATTTCACGAGTTATGCGAAGCTGGTCAGATGCTTGAATACGCCAAAGTTTTTGAGAATTTTTATGGTATACCAAGAGATTTTATAGAGCAAAACTTAAGCAGTGGAATAAGCGTTTTACTAAGCATAGACTGGCAAGGAGCATTTCACTTATTCAAGCTCATGAAAAAAAAAGTTGTGAGTGTTTTTATACTTCCCCCTTCAATGGAAGAGCTTAGGTTGCGTTTGCAAAAGCGTAATAGTGATGATGCAAGCGAAATAGAGCGCAGATTAGCCGAAGCTCAAAAAGAGATAAGCAAACGTGATAAATATGATTATGTAATAATCAATGATGATATTGATAAAAGTGTAGAAGAGATAAGCTCCATACTAAATAAAGAAAGACTTAAAAAACTAAAAGAAAAACCAAGTCTGTAAAAACATCAATTTGCAGCTATAATTTCTTATCCTATTTTAGCCAATAGCACGTTTTGCAGTTACTCACTTTAGCTATATTTATTATTTTTTAAGACAAAATGGTTAAAATAGTAGACAACTGTTCAAGTGAGGTTTAACTATGACGGCAAACTTTCTTACAGAAATTAATTTTCTGCCTTTCCACCTATATTTCGATCACATATACAACGTTTAGCTCAAATTAAAAGTCAAACTTCTTGGTTGTTAGTTTAGTGCTGACAACTTAAATAGCTTTTAATATTGAGGTTTTAGTATGAGTACAGATCTAAGTGCACTAGCTACTAATGCAAAAAAATTAGATAAATACATAGATAAAAATGAAAAGCGAGAGCAGGATAGAAAAGACGAGCAATTGTATGACATTATAGAGAGAAAGGTAAAAAAAGAAGAGCATAAGCGTGAAAAACCAAGAAGTCGAGATGGAACCCTCAAGAAGTGTAAAAGGTTATTCAAGGAAGGTGCTAGTCCTGAAGTATTAACTAAATTAGAAGAATCACTTAGAGAACAAGAAAAATATTATAGGTACTATGTCCAGTGCTTTCTTCCGGTATTGAATAGAAAAATATCGAAAGAACTAGACCCTATAGAAAAAGAGGAAATAGGACAAGTAATTTCAGAAATTACTTATAATAGCAAATATTGTTTTACCCACAACCAAAATGATCGTAGAAATAGTGAAGACAGTGGAATTGAAAGTGACTACAGTAGCGATGCTGGTGATGATTATGAGAAACATTCAATCAGTAACCCTAATGCAGCAAATGAAGATCAAGAAATAGAGAAAAGCAACGAAATAACAAATAGCAATGCTCTATTACTAAAAGCGATCAAAAATGGAAATAACAGGAAATTTAAAAAATATCTAAAAGGTTGCGCAGATATTAGCAGCATAAAAGCTGAAGAAGGGAAAAATATTTTACACCTTATCGCGTCGTTGGAAAAGAAACAGAAATGCAAGTTTCTAGGTGCCCTAATAAAAACGGTCACCGAGGAAGATTTAGCACAACTCATTAATAGTAAAAATCAGGAAGAACAAACACCTCTTCATCAGTTGCTTCAGCATATAAAAGAAAAGAATGAGGATCGATCATGTACAGATAGAAAATTTGAAAAAACAAATAGGTATAAAGCCTTAGAGTTATTTCTACAAAATGGTGCAGATATTACTGTGCAAGATAAAGATGGAAAAAATGCTCTGCACTATATTGCTTTACTAAAAGGAGAACAAAAAGTTACATGTTTAGAGTTGATTTCAAATAAAGATGGATTTAGTAATGCTGTAAATACTACTAACAAGGAAGAACAAATACCGCTCCATCTGGTACTCCAGCGCATACAAGAAAAGAATAAAGAACCTTCATTGAAAAATAAAATAAAAAATGTAGTAAAAAAAGAATTTAAGGATACTGGCAGGTTTAAAGCCTTAGAGTTATTTCTACAAAATGGTGCAGATATTACTGTGCAAGATAAAGATGGAAAAAATGCTCTTCACTATATTGCTTCATTCAAAGGAAGACAAAAAGTTGCATGTTTGGAATTGATTTTAGGTTTAATAAAAGAAAGAAAAATATCTGAAGATCAATTAAGAGAGGCTGTGAATGCACCTAATGGAGAAGAGAACACACCCCTAGAATTGGCATTAAAGAAAAAAGCAGAAAAAAGAAGTATCGAATACTTACCGCAAGGAACAATTTTTGATACAGCAGCTGCTTATGACAATACAACAAAATTTTGTACAATGCTGCTAGAAATAGGCGCTGATCCCTGTTCTCTGGAGCTGAAAGATCCAAAATTCCATACTAAAAAGTACTATTTAACTTTACGAGATCTAAAAGATTATTCAGGGACTCCACAGAAAGCACAGGAGAAAGCTAAAGAACTAAAAGAGAAGCTTGAGGAAAAATACCACTGTAAAACTGCTTCAAAAAAATGCAAGTCTGACATTAAAGAAGCAGGTTCTGGTATAAGAAAAGGAGTATCTGTTGTAGCAGGATTCATAGATCCAGCAAAAAGGACCCGCGAACTGTTAGCAATCACGATAACGATTACTGTTATTGCAATGGTAACATTTGCTTTCTTTCAGGGTCAAATGGCAATTGGAGCAGCCATTCCTATCATAGCTACTGCTGGAGTTATATGTCTTACTATCACTTTAGGGTTTGATGGTATTAAGAAACTTTTTGAAAAATCGACCAACAAAGCACAGGACACATTTAACGACAAAAATCGCTCTAATTCAACAACAGAGCAGAATCAAGCTTCGAAGAACCCTATTGACAATGATCAACAGAATCTAGGAAATGATTCTGAAGACCTAGCAGCAAAAAGACAACAAAATCAATCAGAGCATACAGAAAACCCAGCTACTAAAATGAGCGATGTATCAATACTACGTCAATTCATGAATAAGCTAGTAGGGAACGTTCTATAGCTAGCCTAAGTTCTACAATTTGATATGCCGTCATTCCGCTACTCGTTAGCGCCGCGGTATAGCATATTTTGCACCTGTTCACTTTAGCTATATACCAATATTTATCCTTTCTTAAAACTAAACGTTCAAAATAGAGTAGATAATTGTTAAAGTGAGGTTTAACTATGATGACAAATTTCCTAGCAGAAACGCTCTTCTGCCTGTATTTCGATTACATATACAACATTTTAAAATTTAAATCTAGCTTCTTAGTTGTTAGTTCTCAATCTAAAATTGTTAACACATACAACTACAAAAATATACAAATGGTTAATTTTTAGTGAGGCTTTGGTATGACAAAAGAAAATTCTACATCTAGTGAGTTAGTACACAACAATGAATTATTGAGCATTATAACGAAAAAAGTAACAAAAGGAAAGCACAAACACCTACACCCAGAAGTTGGGAAAGACAAGACTCTCAACAAATGCAAGGGATTGTTCAAGGAAGGGGCTAGTCCTAATACCAATTCCCACTATACAAAGAACGGATAGACAATAATGGGAAAAAAGCCATACTAAAGTAAGTGAAGTAGCGAGGTATAAATGGCATTAAGATCAAAATTATTGGATGAAAAAGTAGTAGAATCAGCAAAAGAAATGCTGAAGAAAGTAAGGAACAATGCATATGTTTCAAAAAAACTAAATGCTGTAATTGCGGCAAAAAAGCATAGTATAACGGCTGTAGCAAAAATATATTGAATTTCAAGAAGCGCACTAACTTCGTGGATAAAACTCTTGAAATTTGGCAGAGAAGAAAAACTGTTTGCTCCTCCATCACGCCGTAGAAAAACTAAATTAAATCAGGCTCAACTACAGCAAATTGAAGCATGTATAGAAGAAAATCCTAATATTACCATTAAAGAAATGAGAATAAGAATCCAGGAAAAGTTCGGATTAAATATCAGCAAATCTACAGTACACCGCCATATGCAAAAGATGAAATTTTCATATATTACACCAAGACCAGTACACAACGTACAAGATAAAAGTAAACAAGAGGAATTCAAAAAAAAATCTCAATGAAGTTATTGGCAAGTATCCAGAAAAAGAGCTATTTTTCTTTGATGAATCAAGGTTTGGCACACATTCGAAAGTTGGGCATGGATGGTTTAAAAAAGGCACTAGGACTCGGGTTAAAATAAAATTAGGTAGGCATAATTTTTATCTCTACAGTGCAGTTAATCCTAAAAATGGAGAGAGTTTTAGCTTATTTGCACTAAATGTTAACACTGATTGCATGAATGTATTTCTTGAGCAAATGTCGCAATATCTAGGGACAAGAGAAGCTGTTCTTGTTATGGACTGTGCTAGTTGGCATAAGTCAAAAAATTTAAAGGTAGCTAAAAATATTGAGATTATATACCTACCTCCATATTCACCTGAACTCAATCCTGTTGAGAGGCTTTGGTTATATATAAAACAGAACATTTTGCGCAATAAAATATACGATACAATTGCTCTGCTTTAGGGTGCTTTGTGCAAATTTATTACTTCTCTTGCCAGCTCCACAATTAAACAACTCTGCAATTTCTCCTATTTGACTGACCAACAATGAGAATTGGTATTAGATTATACCATTATAGAGTGAACCAGTGTCAGCTACTTGGATGACAGACAAGAAAATGTTTATGACTAATTTTTAGATCAAACATGGAATTTCGACAAACTTAACTTTTTTGTGAGATGGTTCAGCAATAATAAATAAATTAAGTGTAAAGGTTATGGCAATAGAAAAGGAAAAGTTTTTTGAAATAATACGCAATGTGAGTGAGAGTAAAGATTTGAATGAGGATAATTTGCTCCAAAAAATAAAAGATGAGTTACATAAAAAAGATTATGCAGAATACGACAAGTTTAAACGTAATTTTGGTAAGGAGCATCAGTTCAGTATAAAAATTTCAGACAAAATAGAAAATTGGACATTATTACATCTTGCTGTGGCATGTGACAATAAATTGACAGTAAAACTTCTGCTAAAAAAGAAAGCAAGTGTTAAAACTCGAGTCAAAGATGGATCTAATGATGGACGAACTGCTTTGGGCATTGCTATTTCGAATAATGATCAAGAGATAATACAGCTTTTACGAAAAGCAAATCCTCAATTAGAAAAGAATAAAGACAAAACTCCAGAAGGTTTAGTTGTGAACGGGAATAATGCAGCTGCTGAGCCAGCAAATGTTATAAGTCCTTACTTGAAACAACACGATGCTACACGTAATGATAAACAGACTTCTGTTACGGGTGAAAGTAGTGACAGTACAGTAGTTGAGCAATACCCATGTGTTAGTGTTAAGAGTAGGATAGAAGAAATTGAGTCACCGAAAAAACCAAATGCTACACGTAATGATAAACAGACTTCTGTTACGGGTGAAAGTAGTGACAGTACAGTAGTTGAGCAATACCCATGTGTTAGTGTTAAGAGTAGGATAGAAGAAATTGAGTCACCGAAAAAACCAAATGCCACACGTAATGATAAACAGACTTCTGTTACGGGTGAAAGTAGTGAAAGTACAGTAGATGAGCAATACCCATGTGTTAGTGTTAAGAGTAGGATAGAAGAAATTGAGTCACCGAAAAAACCAAATGCTACACGTAATGATAAACAGACTTCTGTTGCGGGTGAAAGTAGTGACAGTACAGTAGATGAGCAATACCCATGTGTTAGTGTTAAGAGTAGGATAGAAGAAATTGAGCCACCGAAAAAACCAAATGCTACACGTAATGATAAACAGACTTCTGTTGCGGGTGAAAGTAGTGACAGTACAGTAGATGAGCAATACCCATGTGTTAGTGTTAAGAGTAGGATAGAAGAAATTGAGCCACCGAAAAAACCAAATGCTACATATAGTGATAAACGGATTCTTACTGATGAAAGTGATAGTGAGGACAGCGGTCTAGAATTAGGACTTGAGACTGCATCTAATACCTCTTCCCACTCCAAAATAAATCATGATGGGGCAAATCATGTTGAGAAAAATGTTGATAATCAGACTCTGGAAAACGCACTGCGATCTCAAAAGGAAGAAAATCAATCACTAAAACAAAAAATACAAGATCTAGGAAATGAAAACACAAAGCTTAAGGATAAATTAGACAAAACAGAAAGTCAGTATTCTAAAGCAGAAGCGTTGTTAGAAAAAACGCAAAAGGAACTAGAAGAATCAAAAAGTTGCATAGCTGGACATGAGACTAAGTTGAAAGAATTCAATAAAGAGAATGAATCACTAAGACAAGAAATAAAAAATCTGAAAAATGAAAACACACCACTTAAGAGTGAACTGGGCAAAACTAAAACAAATGAAGTGTCGCTAGAAAAAGTAGGAAAAAGACAATTTTCCCCAAAAGTTGCCTATGCGAGCCTTGCAGCTATGTTAGTAGTAGGTGCTGCTCTTAGTATTGCTTCCGGATTGTCTGCTCTATTAATAGTTGCAGCTTCTGTGGTATCTGCACTTATAGCTGGTGGTATTACATACACAATATCAAGACCCATCGCTGAACCAAAACCTACCACTGAATTGAAAGAAGTGAATATTCAAGGTTCAGCACAACATGGTGTTTGTAAAACTTGATTTGTACAGCACCCATAATTGTACGAGCATTGCAATATGGTACATAGTAAACGATGTCATGAAAGTAGCTGACACTGGAATCCCAAAAAAAGGATGACAGGAAAAGGAGGCTACTTGCATGACAAGAAAGGGGCTACTTGCATGACGAGCTGGGATAACACCTATAGCCCTAGCGCGTGACTAGTAAAAAGTATTTGCAAGTTACACAGTAGTGTGAATTTTTTACTTCGGTAGTTTTTCATTATCATTATACTCATAATAGTAGTTGAGTTTAATTGATATGAAAACTTTTACGAAAAATTTTAAAAATAACGAAAAAAAGCTAGAGGAGTTTAATAAGGAAATTGAAGATATAACAACTATAGCTCAAGATAAATTTGCACATGAACTTGAAAATATCGCATATGACAGTGTGCAAAAATTTCGCAGTCTGCTTGCTAAAGAGTTAAACTCCATCTTCAATAATATTCATTCTCAAAATGTTAATCTACTAAAATCCAGCCTAGTTGAATATGCTATAAGTTCAAATTTTATCAATAAAAAAGGAGAAACAGCTTTAATACGTTCTCTTCTTAATATATTCATACGATAAAGAATTCAAGCACTCAGAGTTGTATAAGTATTGCTGCGCCAATTCAACTTAATATTGAATGCAAGCTGCATAGCTAAAGTAAGTAAGATTTGCCCCACGCTGTCACGATAAACGAGGTAAACCTTACTTATTCTAGCTATATACAAAAAAGGAGGGTTATTATGTCAATAAGATCTACTTCACCAAGAATACATGTGCAACGTAAATCTCATACCAATTCCCACTATACAAAGAACGGATAGACAATAATGGGAAAAAAGCCATACTAAAGTAAGTGAAGTAGCGAGGTATAAATGGCATTAAGATCAAAATTATTGGATGAAAAAGTAGTAGAATCAGCAAAAGAAATGCTGAAGAAAGTAAGGAACAATGCATATGTTTCAAAAAAACTAAATGCTGTAATTGCGGCAAAAAAGCATAGTATAACGGCTGTAGCAAAAATATATTGAATTTCAAGAAGCGCACTAACTTCGTGGATAAAACTCTTGAAATTTGGCAGAGAAGAAAAACTGTTTGCTCCTCCATCACGCCGTAGAAAAACTAAATTAAATCAGGCTCAACTACAGCAAATTGAAGCATGTATAGAAGAAAATCCTAATATTACCATTAAAGAAATGAGAATAAGAATCCAGGAAAAGTTCGGATTAAATATCAGCAAATCTACAGTACACCGCCATATGCAAAAGATGAAATTTTCATATATTACACCAAGACCAGTACACAACGTACAAGATAAAAGTAAACAAGAGGAATTCAAAAAAAAATCTCAATGGAGCTATTAGCAAGTATCCAGAAAAAGAGCTATTTTTCTTTGATGAATCAAGGTTTGGCACACATTCGAAAGTTGGGCATGGATGGTTTAAAAAAGGCACTAGGACTCGGGTTAAAATAAAATTAGGTAGGCATAATTTTTATCTCTACAGTGCAGTTAATCCTAAAAATGGAGAGAGTTTTAGCTTATTTGCACTAAATGTTAACACTGATTGCATGAATGTATTTCTTGAGCAAATGTCGCAATATCTAGGGACAAGAGAAGCTGTTCTTGTTATGGACTGTGCTAGTTGGCATAAGTCAAAAAATTTAAAGGTAGCTAAAAATATTGAGATTATATACCTACCTCCATATTCACCTGAACTCAATCCTGTTGAGAGGCTTTGGTTATACATAAAACAGAACATTTTGCGCAATAAAATATACGATACAATTGCTCTGCTTTAGGGTGCTTTGTGCAAATTTATTACTTCTCTTGCCAGCTCCACAATTAAACAACTCTGCAATTTCTCCTATTTGACTGACCAACAATGAGAATTGGTATTAGAACTACGTCTTGCAGATGATATTCAACAAAAGCTAGAAGATTATAAACACCCAAAAAATAATGGTAAATATCGTATGAGAATATACTGCAATAAAAATGATTTTAACATTAATTTTAGTAAGAAAGATAAGGATGGTTCCTTATCTCTACTTATTAACACGCTGCAAAAAACAGATGATAAACAAGTACTTAGTGATACAAGTAAAATTAAAAAGTCCTTAGGCTTGGAGAGACGGTTGACATCTGTTGCAATAGATTTTATATGTAAATATCAATCTGTTGAAAGTCCTAAACTTGAAGTGCCCACAAATAATGGCGTACCAAGTTCAGAAACTACTAGTCCAGAAGCAGAACAACACACTGTTGATACTGATCTATCAGTTAATGCATAGCAACCCTTTATAAAAAAGAGCACCTAAAGAGGTGCTCTTTTTTTCTTTCTTATACACACAAAAATCATATAGAATTGTAAACACAGTTCTTTTATTATGATGCTTTTCAATTCTATAGCTCTGGTTGTCTCTCTATTACTATTTTTCTACATTATCGTAAAAAAAATGAGCGAAAAGAAAGCAAACCTTGAGGGTAATTTATGTAAATTAGAGCAAGAACTTCAAGAGATAAAACAAAGTTTGCTTACGAAGAATGAAGAAATAGTTGATTTAAAGATCAAAAAAGCAGAGCTTGAAGTAACTCTGCAAAAAGAACGTGAGGAAAAGAAAAAGGAAATAGAATTACTAACAAAAGCAGAGGAGAGATTAACAAACACTTTTAAAGCGCTCTCTCTTGATGCTTTGCAGACAAATAACAATAATTTTCTGAACTTAGCGAAGGAAGTAATCGATAGTAAATTAAAAGAAACGGAAAGCGATTTTAAAAAAAGACAAGCAACGATTAACGAAGTTGTAACTCCGATAAAAGAAAAATTAGAAAAATTCGATAATGAAATACGTGAGCTAGAAAAGGAGAGGGTAGGGGCCTATGAAGGTTTAAAGGAGCAAATTGGAGCGCTGATGAACCAAACTTCTAGCCTTGCTAATGCCTTGAGAAAGCCCCACATCAGAGGAAAGTGGGGTGAAATGCAGTTAAAGAGAGTGGTAGAAATGGCGGGAATGATTGAATATTGCGATTTTTTTACTCAGCCGTCAGTGGTTGATAAAAACGAGGATAATTTATTGCGTCCTGATTTAATAATCAAAATGCCATCTGGAAAGCAAATAATAATAGATGCTAAAGTGCCGCTTGATTCTTACATGGATGCTATATCACAAAATGATTTGCAAATACAAAAGGAGAAATTAAAGAATCATTCCCTGGCAATAAAAAAACACATAAATGACTTGGGTAAAAAAGAGTATTGGAATCAATTTGAAAATACGCCAGAACTTGTGGTGCTTTTCTTAACAGGGGAAGGGGTTTTTAGCGCAGCACTGGAATATGAGCCTGCTTTGATAGAGATTGGAGTGGAAAAAAAAGTGATCATTGCAACACCGATCACTCTAATTGCGTTGCTGAGAGCAATAGCATATGGATGGAAGCAAGAGATGATAGCTGAAAATGCAAAGAAAATCAGTGAACTAGGTCATATTTTATATGAGCGCATTTGCACAATGGGCGAAAACTTTGATAATTTGCGCAGGAGCTTAAAAAGTGCTGTCGATCATTATAATAAAACTGCTGGTTCGCTTGAAGCAAGGGTGTTTCCTGCTGCCCGAGAATTCAATAAGCTTGGTATACATGCAAAAAATAAAAGTTTAAGTGCTGCAAAGAAATTAGAGTCCTTACCGCGCAGTTTACATACTGGGGAATTGAAAGTAGATTAGACTTCTATTGCACTAGCAAACAAAGAAAGTATTGTTTGTGGCGGAAAATTATTACTTAAATATTTCTCACTCAAGTTTCACTTTAGATCTATAGCTAGTGCAAGTCATACCAATTCTCATTGTTGATCAGTCAAATAGGAGAAATTGCAGAGTTGTTTAATTGTGGAGCTGGCAAGAGAAGTAATAAATTTGCACAAAGCACCCTAAAGCAGAGCAATTGTATCGTATATTTTATTGCGCAAAATGTTCTGTTTTATGTATAACCAAAGCCTCTCAACAGGATTGAGTTCAGGTGAATATGGAGGTAGGTATATAATCTCAATATTTTTAGCTACCTTTAAATTTTTTGACTTATGCCAACTAGCACAGTCCATAACAAGAACAGCTTCTCTTGTCCCTAGATATTGCGACATTTGCTCAAGAAATACATTCATGCAATCAGTGTTAACATTTAGTGCAAATAAGCTAAAACTCTCTCCATTTTTAGGATTAACTGCACTGTAGAGATAAAAATTATGCCTACCTAATTTTATTTTAACCCGAGTCCTAGTGCCTTTTTTAAACCATCCATGCCCAACTTTCGAATGTGTGCCAAACCTTGATTCATCAAAGAAAAATAGCTCTTTTTCTGGATACTTGCCAATAACTTCATTGAGATTTTTTTTTGAATTCCTCTTGTTTACTTTTATCTTGTACGTTGTGTACTGGTCTTGGTGTAATATATGAAAATTTCATCTTTTGCATATGGCGGTGTACTGTAGATTTGCTGATATTTAATCCGAACTTTTCCTGGATTCTTATTCTCATTTCTTTAATGGTAATATTAGGATTTTCTTCTATACATGCTTCAATTTGCTGTAGTTGAGCCTGATTTAATTTAGTTTTTCTACGGCGTGATGGAGGAGCAAACAGTTTTTCTTCTCTGCCAAATTTCAAGAGTTTTATCCACGAAGTTAGTGCGCTTCTTGAAATTCAATATATTTTTGCTACAGCCGTTATACTATGCTTTTTTGCCGCAATTACAGCATTTAGTTTTTTTGAAACATATGCATTGTTCCTTACTTTCTTCAGCATTTCTTTTGCTGATTCTACTACTTTTTCATCCAATAATTTTGATCTTAATGCCATTTATACCTCGCTACTTCACTTACTTTAGTATGGCTTTTTTCCCATTATTGTCTATCCGTTCTTTGTATAGTGGGAATTGGTATTAGCTTTTATGTAAAATTTAGAAATGAAAACTATCTACATCTGTAGAAATTCCTAGCTTACTTCGCTATCTTTCATCAATTAAGCACTCTCCCAAATCATCAAGCTCCTCTTTTCCCTCTAATGATCTTCTTTACCAAATGACACGTTCGAACTTTTCTATATAATAGTTCTACTATACCGCAAAGTCAGCTATATTAGCCTACTTTCACTATGTTTATATACGAATTAACGTACCTAACTTTATTGGAACAATTTTACGTTTTTATTTTCACAACGCCGCTTTTATTTAAATTGTTCTCACAAATATACGTACTATTTTCACGTTTTTGAAGAAAGTAAATAATCAAATCTTTTGTGACGCTACAGAGTCTGGTATTTTCTATAAGTTTTTACATAATTGACAATCACTGAAATACTGGCTAAAATATTTATATGATAATGTTTAGTAGGGAAAAGAATGGATTTTAATGAACATATTAAGGACGGTGTCCTTTATTGTCATTGCGCCGTAAACGTAAGTGAACTAGTAAGCTTTTTACAAAATAGAACAGACGTTACAAAACTTAGTTTGTACGGAGCAGAAATTGGCAATGAAGGTGCAAAAGAATTAGCTAATCTTACAAACCTTACTACACTTGATTTGACATATAACAATATTGGTGATGAAGGTGCAAAAGCTTTAGCTAGTCTTACAAATCTTACTGCACTTGGTTTAGAACGTAATAATATTGGTACTGAAGGTGCGAAAGGGTTAGCTAAGCTCACAAAGCTTACTGAACTTAATTTAGAAAGCAACCAGACTGGCGCTGAAGGTGCAAAAGCTTTGGCTAATCTTACCAAGCTTATTGAACTTAATTTAGAGAAGAATAAGGTTGGTGATGAAGGTGCAGAAGCTCTAGCTAACGGTAAGCTTACAAATCTCAAATGGCTTAAGTTATCGGGTAATAGAATTGGCGGTAAAGGTACAAAAGCTTTAGCTAATGTAAATTTGCAGAGCTCGGCCTGCTTAGTTTAGCACACAACAATATTAGTGATGAGGTTGTAAAAGAGTTAGGAGATAAATCTAAAAATTTTACTATATCTTTATGTAATAAAAAACCACAAGTTAAACCTAAAGACAACAAATACTATGCTTGTGGCGGGAGAGTAATTGGTTTATTTTTAGGTTTGAGCATAGCATATTTTGCAGGAGCTGCTGCTCTAACTCCTGTTGGTGCTGTTGCGGTGTTTCTTGCAGCTGCAGTAGTTGGTGCATTGGTAGGTTATGGTATTGGCAAATTTTGTGAAAAAGTTAGTGAAGAGAAGCAAGAAGATCCCGATATAGATACGTGGGATGCTGTTAAGAGCGTCCTTTCTAGTGTATGGACTACTGGGTACAATAAATCACCAGTGTGTTCTTAATCCTATCAGCATATGCAAAAGCTTTATTCCTTTAAGTAACCTAAATCCAACATTTTAGTCTATTTTTATCCTATTTTAGATACATACTAGTGCACCTAGCTATGATAGTTTCGCATTTTTGGAAAGAATTAAAGCAGTCAATAAACAGGCTTATTGTATTACCTAAAGATAGATATATTTCTTTGAAAATTTGTGTGCGTTTGGACCTCTAAGGTGCGTAGTAGCATTCTAAAGCCATCCATGGGAGACATTTTTTTCATCAACGCATTCAAAACTTAAAAAAATAAAAAACTTGAACATTTCTTCAGAATTGTGTATAATTGTTAATGCTTTTTAGGTTAGTTCGTTATGGCTCTTTCGAAGTTTCTCGATCCAAAGAATGATGTCGCCTTTCGCCGTATCTTTGGTACTGAAAAGAATAAAGATATCCTCATTTACTTTCTCAACGATATTCTGGGCTTTACTGGCAAAAATGCAATACAGGATATAGAGTTTTTAAGTACTATTCAAGACCCTGATATTGCCTCTAAAAAGCAAAGCATTGTTGATGTGTTGTGTAGGGATTCCACAGGAGTGCAATGCATAATTGAGATGCAGGTCGCTAAAACTAAAGGATTTGAAAAACGTGCCAAATACTATGCTGCCAAAGCCTATTCAAGACAGGCTGACAAGGGCGATCAATACCATGACCTTAAGGAAATTATCTTTATTGCTATAGCAGATTGTATTTTATTTCCTGATAAGTCTGAGTATAAATCAAAACACACTATTCGCGATGAAGATACTAATGAACATGACCTAAAAGATTTCTACTTTATCTTTATTGAGTTGCCTAAATTTCCAAAAACCAAAGAGGATCAGCTTTCAAGTATTGTTGAGAAATGGATCTACTTCTTTAGATATGCAGATGAAACTAGTGAAGAAGAGCTAGAAAGAATAATAGGAAGTGATCTAATAATTAAAAGAGCTTATGAAGAACTAAATAGGTTCAACTGGTCTGAAAAAGAATTTATTGCCTATGAACAAGAGATCAAGCGTATTCGTGATGAACAGGCTGTACTCGCTCAAAAACTCGATGATGCTAAACAAGAAGGTAGGCAAGAAGGCATCCAAATCGGTCATGAAAAAGGCAGAAAAGAGGGTGAAAAGCAAGCTAAAATAGCAGTTGCAAAGAATCTACTTAAAGCAGGTGTTTCTATTGATATTATAGCTCAAACTACTGGTCTTACAGTTAACGAAGTCAAAGACTTAAGCTAATTCTATCTTTGGGTGTCTAGATGAACATCTTTATACTAGATGAAAACCCAGCAATTGCGGCTCAAATGTTATGTGATAAGCATATAGTAAAAATGCCATTAGAAACTGCTCAATTATTGAGTAATGTTTTTTCAACAGCATTGAAAGTGCCAAATCCTTTTGTCAGTATCATAAATCAGAATATAGAAGTCCCATATAAACTGACTCACAACAATCATCCTTGTTCTTTGTGGGCTAGGCAATCGAAAGGGAATTTTTGTTGGTTGATAGAGTACGGAAGAGAATTATGTAAAGAGTACACTTGGCGATACAAAAGAAAGCATAAACCAGAGGAA
Organism: Wolbachia endosymbiont (group A) of Sicus ferrugineus; assembly: GCF_947251515.1. Taxonomy (NCBI): domain Bacteria; kingdom Pseudomonadati; phylum Pseudomonadota; class Alphaproteobacteria; order Rickettsiales; family Anaplasmataceae; genus Wolbachia; species Wolbachia endosymbiont (group A) of Sicus ferrugineus. Next base: position 595,400 of record NZ_OX366370.1, on the reverse strand, counting down.
GTAATAAATTGGTGTGATAGTAATAAGGATTTACTCATTTTTCGATCAACTGATATGCAAGCTTTTATACAAGCACTGCCGGATCAGTATAAATGCAGCAGTGCTGTGGAAGCTTATAGGAGATATTATCTCAAGGAAAAGATGAGATTTGCTAAGTGGGAAAATGGCAGAGGAGCACCAGATTGGATAATAGGAAATCCTGCTACGTAATACCACAGCTAATACAGCTCATAAATAGAGAAGCCATCCAAATCGAACATGAAAAAGGCATCCTAATCGGCGAAGAAAAAGGTGAAATGAAAGCTAAAATAGCAGTGGCAAAAAATTCACTTAAGGCCGTTGTCTCTATAGATGTTATAGCTGAAATCACCGGACTTTCCCTTGACGAAATCAAACAACTTCAGGAAGAAATTGTCTGACATGATCTTTGTAGCTGCTTGTTCACTGTTGGATCCTTTAAACAGGTTCTAGGTTTATCATCTGTTTTCCCTGGTAACTGGTACCAATTCCCACTATACAAAGAACGGATAGACAATAATGGGAAAAAAGCCATACTAAAGTAAGTGAAGTAGCGAGGTATAAATGGCATTAAGATCAAAATTATTGGATGAAAAAGTAGTAGAATCAGCAAAAGAAATGCTGAAGAAAGTAAGGAACAATGCATATGTTTCAAAAAAACTAAATGCTGTAATTGCGGCAAAAAAGCATAGTATAACGGCTGTAGCAAAAATATATTGAATTTCAAGAAGCGCACTAACTTCGTGGATAAAACTCTTGAAATTTGGCAGAGAAGAAAAACTGTTTGCTCCTCCATCACGCCGTAGAAAAACTAAATTAAATCAGGCTCAACTACAGCAAATTGAAGCATGTATAGAAGAAAATCCTAATATTACCATTAAAGAAATGAGAATAAGAATCCAGGAAAAGTTCGGATTAAATATCAGCAAATCTACAGTACACCGCCATATGCAAAAGATGAAATTTTCATATATTACACCAAGACCAGTACACAACGTACAAGATAAAAGTAAACAAGAGGAATTCAAAAAAAAATCTCAATGAAGTTATTGGCAAGTATCCAGAAAAAGAGCTATTTTTCTTTGATGAATCAAGGTTTGGCACACATTCGAAAGTTGGGCATGGATGGTTTAAAAAAGGCACTAGGACTCGGGTTAAAATAAAATTAGGTAGGCATAATTTTTATCTCTACAGTGCAGTTAATCCTAAAAATGGAGAGAGTTTTAGCTTATTTGCACTAAATGTTAACACTGATTGCATGAATGTATTTCTTGAGCAAATGTCGCAATATCTAGGGACAAGAGAAGCTGTTCTTGTTATGGACTGTGCTAGTTGGCATAAGTCAAAAAATTTAAAGGTAGCTAAAAATATTGAGATTATATACCTACCTCCATATTCACCTGAACTCAATCCTGTTGAGAGGCTTTGGTTATACATAAAACAGAACATTTTGCGCAATAAAATATACGATACAATTGCTCTGCTTTAGGGTGCTTTGTGCAAATTTATTACTTCTCTTGCCAGCTCCACAATTAAACAACTCTGCAATTTCTCCTATTTGACTGATCAACAATGAGAATTGGTATCAGCTAAGTATAAACCAGATAACCCCAAACAAATAAGCTCTCAGTCTGTAATCCATAAAGCTTCTGATTTAATAGATACGATGTACTCATATAATTTTACTACAAAACTAATAATATAAAAGTTTTCTGATGTATGGTCCCAGAATGTGATCTTGAGTGTTAATTATAAATAATTCGGGAAATTTCGTCTCTGTAGACATATTAAGAGCTATGTAACGAATGTTTATATTTGTGAGTAATAGTAAGGTTCAAGGTAAGGAAAATGGTAGTGAGGTAAAGTAGAATAACGTTGATTTGATAATTTAAGCTCATCTTCCCTCTTGCTACATCTCTCTTTATATCTCCTCTTTTGCAGCAGGTCTATACTTGCTGCTTAAATTTAGGTGCACACTAATTTTTCGATTTGCATATTATTCTAATGCTTATATAATGCCTTCATTGAATATTTGATTTTGAGGTAATAAGATGCCAAAAAGTAAAACTAAACGTGGAACAGAAGATTTGAAGGGTAATGCAGGCCCAAGCAAAAGATCTCGTCTCAGTTCTGATCCTAAAAAAGATAAAGAGGTCAGCTCTGGTAAAGTAATAAATAAGCTGAAGGATGTTGTTAAAGGTCATAGAACTCCAGCTATTGAGCAATGGGTCAAGGCTCACCCTGTAACAGTAGAGGGTCTAACAGTTGAGCAATCGGACCTCTTATGTAATGCGTTTCGTGATGAATCTTGTTGGTCAGGTGCGATACTAGATGTTGCTAAATTGGTAGGAGAATTAGCTAAATCAGGTGTGTTGAATCCATTTGCTATATATAAAATAGCATGTATTGAGTGTGTGGAGAGTGAAATTAAGCAATTATTTGACAAGGCGTTAGAGTCTTTTAGATCTGATTTATCTCATAAAGGCGCATGTGAGGAAGATAGGAATTTAGCTTGCAGTGATGAGCTTGCAAGAGTTGAATTGTTAAGTTCCATGGGAAGACGTGATCCTGTTTTCAATTTCTGGATTGATCAAGAATCAGGTAACCTTAGAGAAAATATAGAAGCAGAAGATGGATTTAATAAGGCTGTAGACTTCAAGTGGAGTAAGGGAGTGGAACACTTCTATAATCGTCTGTGTTCTGAAGAAAAATTAGGGAAAGAAGGGCGAGAAAAATTGCTAGTTTCTGCTATTGCAAAATTATCTCCATTGCAATCTAGCTATAAACTTGCTTCTACCTTAAATTCCCTTCTAGGTAAAGTCATAAGCACAAAAGTAGATCATAAGTCACTACTCGGGCTACCGAATAAGAAAGATAGGGGTGTGATCTATCGTCCTCTTAGTTGCTTAGTAGAGCATGGTTTTCTTTGCACAACTAAGTATGTTATACAGTACTTGAGCGAGGGATGTTCGAGATCTGAAGTAGAGGAAATGCTTTCACCTAGAGGATATGCACATCTTCTCTCATCGCTTTCATTTGTTGCAGTTTCTAAAGATTATGACTTGGATAACAGGAATGAAGCAAGGTCAGCTATTAGCAGTCTTTGGAGATCTAGTGTATTTGACCAAAATAAAATAAATGTTGTCGATCCTTTTAAAGATAGGATTGCTTTTGTTGCAATGGAGAATGCAATTTCAAATTTGATTGTAGATCAGGAGAACAGTAAGGATACTCAAAGTGCTGGCGATGGTGAAAAAGTTGATTTGGTCTTGAGTATTTTAAAGTTTGCTAAAGATTGTTGTTCAGACAAAAGCTTTAAATCATTAAAAGAGAGGATAGCAAATAGTTTAGATAAAACAAGGAATTCTAAGATGATAGATGCAACTAGCTCCTGCAATTTAATAGAAGAGTTGTGTAAGTCGGCGAGAAATTTGAATTTATCCTCTGCTAGCACTGAAGGTCCTCAATCCACGTTAGCAGGCACTAGTGTTAGTGGTTCGCCTGTTGTAGTTATTAACAAGTAGGAGTGTTTATGCATGGTAATGGTGAAGATCATGAATTAGTTAGGGATTTATTAAATGGAAATTGTACTGAATTCAGTAGGAAGTTTGGGGATTTTTTAAACAATTGTCCATCTTTTTTGCATTCTGCTAATAAGCACGGCTTTTTTCCTGCATTCTTCTTTGGCATGTTTGCTACTGCACATGATTCTGGTATTGCAGATCCAAATGATGAAAGAATTTATTTTCGTTTTGACGGTTGTGGAAATCTGAAAGTTGCAGTTCTTACTAATGAAGAAGATAGAAGAATAGTAAGGTGTTATACTATTGCTGATAATGAGAACAGCCCTGGGTCAAGGTTTAGTGCAGAAGAGAAGCAGCAGGTAGAAGAGAATCTTCCACAAGAATTACAGGAAGATGAGGATCTGGACTGGGAAGAGTATAAAATATTTCGGTTTGGAGAAGAATGTAGGTTTATTCATGAAATAGATAGATTTCCTCAACGTGATGAACCTGGAGCTCCAATTTTTCATGAAATTAACCCAATCAGAGAACAAGGTGAATTGTTAGACCTGATGAATGAGTTGGCAAATGATGATGCAGGAGAAGTGCGTACTAATGTTAAAAGAATTTTGGAATATATTATTGATATCCATGATGAACATGAAGATAGCTTAGTGTTTCGTGCAGAGTCTGATTACCACGGTTTTCTGTGTGGTCTTTTAGTAAATTTTAGATACCGAGCTGTGGCTGATTTCTACCCAGAGCTACTTATAGGAAAAGGTTATGCAGATGTTGTTTTGCTTGTTCGTGGTGTTGATCAGGCAAATGATTCGGTTCCAATTATAATTGAGTTGAAGGTTGGTGATGAGGAAGGGTTAGAGCAAGCTAAAGATTATGCTAAAAGTTGTTCTGTTTCGTCTTTGCCTATTCATACCTCATCACCAAGTGCTGTTTGTGTAGCGTTAAATTTTCAATTGCGTGGAGGTGCTGGTCTCCGAACTTCTGTGCAGGCCTTTTCAGAAGGCGGTCTTTCCTTAATACCGGGTTTACTACATCCTCATGGAAATGGAGTTAGGGGAAATGTAAAACGTTTTTTACAACCCATAGCACCAGAGTTCACTCAATCGCCTCATTGTAATACTTTTTCCTGTATCTCATCGTTTGTTTTTGGAAATGTTTTATCTACAAGGAGGGACTTAGAAACAGATGATGGGCGGGAGGTAAGGGTTACCAAGTATCTATTTAACCACTCTCAGAGAGAGAAAATGAAACGTACAGGTGGTAGGGGAGATGCAGCAGATATTGTAAGCCATGCGTTAACTTTAGCTCTATTTTTATCAAATATTGGTTTTGTTGTGCTTCACATTTTTCGTCGTTTAAAGTAGCAGACTTTACCAGATAAGGCATTGAACCTGTCGTTACTACCTCAAGCCACAGATGATGCTAAGGTGCGTCAAGTACTTTGTGAAGTAGATGTCCAGGGTCATCTGGAAGTGGCTTCTGCAAAGAAATTCGAATCACTACGTGCTTACTCACGTTCTCATAGTGAAGGTTATTTCGAGGGGAGGTTCTCAGAACAAATGGGTAATGTTAGGAACTTACATCAATTTGCAGATCAGTTGATGAGTGCTGAGCCTAATTTTGGTAATGATGGTAATGTGAATGGTGAGTACAGGGCTAGGTATAAAGTTTTATTTAATGAGATTTCTCGTCTGTTGTCTCCGTTATTAAATGGAAACCGTCTACTTGTGAACAATGAAGCTAAATTTCAGGCTTTGTTGCGTGGGATATTTCAAAGTTGCGATAATCCTGCCAAGGTAATTATTGAGTTCCAGCTACAGAGAGGAAGGAAAATAGACCTAGTATTATCAAAATCTGCGGAAAATGATGATACTCATCCAATTGGAATAGAGTTGAAGTATGCTAACACCGCAGAACAAGTTGAACGAAAAAGGGTGGAGGCAAATCGACAGTTAAGTGAATACGAATTTTGTGGAGGATGCAAGCGTATTACTGGGGGAGATGCGATGGTTTTGTTATACGCTATATTGAATGCTGTAGGACAAGAGCAGGATCTGATATTGATTGGTGGGCTTCGTAGAGCATCTGGGTTTTCTAGATGACTTTGTAACTAATAAAAGTACCAAAGATAAGGTTGTTTATGGGTAAAATTATGCATTAAGCTCTAGAGTACGTTTGAGTAAGGTTGGAGAAAAAGCAAGGTCTTTGAGCAAGAAAATTTGATTTATGTTTTCTTAAGTTAAAGTTAACCTGATGAAGTTTGTATAATTTATTGTTGGAGTTTTTTTGTTCTATTTTTACTGTAAGTTCAATCTGCTCTATCTTTGGTCTTTTTTTCTTAGTTTTGCAGCAAGTCTAATATTTTTACTACTTAATGGAATAACTTGCAGAAAGTGGAGATATAATGCTAAGGCAGAGGAGCTCAGACAGTTGCCTTAAAACAATAAAGAAATAGTAAAGGCAAAAAGATACGCTTGCATAGTTTGAAAGCTTTCTATAGGATAAGCCTCACCTGATTTACAAATAGAAATTGTTATGTTAGATGTTTGCTATTTATTCTTAAGCTCATTTTAACAGCATTTTGCTTTTTTTAGTATGTAGGGATTTTCTAGGAATGATCCTGTTGAATTCTATGATATTATTTTTTGTAACATTGTTATACATATCATGATAAGGGGGCTGGCGAAGCTTGTCAAGTAGTTTCTATTGAATATATACAGTGGAATGATAAAATTCACACACACATTTTACTACATGATCGGCGCTGATATTAAAATGCTTATAGAGTGCTTTATAAGGTGCTGATTCTCCGAAGCTTTTCATGCCAATAAATATACCGTTTGAACCTATATATTTATGCCAACCCATTTCACTTCCGGCTTCAATTGCAACTTTAATGCTGTCATTATTTAATATTGCTGCTTTATATACATCACTTTGCTCATCAAAAAGTCTCCAGCATGGCATAGAAACAACCCTTGTATCTATACCCTTTTCCTGCAATTTCTCCCTTGCTTCAATTGCAATTTCAACCTCGGACCCCGTAGCAAATATTGTCACTTTTAATTCTTTTGAACATTCACACAAAATATATGCACCAAACTTCGATAGATTAGCAGATTGATCGATATCAGAATAGAGTTTGCGCATGTAATTGACATTTTGCCTTGAGAGCGCAAACAGTGCAGGTGACTCTTTTTTTTCGAGTGCAATGCTAACACACTCTAGAGTTTCAACTGCATCGGCTGGCCTAAAAACATATAGATTTGGTATAGCACGCAAAGAAGCTAAATGCTCTATTGGTTGGTGAGTTGGGCCATCTTCTCCCACTCCAATTGAGTCATGAGTCATCACATAGATAACCTGCTGTTTCATCAGAGCTGAAAGACGTATAGCAGGACGACAGTAGTCGGAAAATACCAAAAAAGTGCCACTATAAGGAAGAATCGCGCCGTGAAGAGCCATACCATTCATACATGCTGCCATAGCGTGTTCTCTCACTCCATAGTGGACATAAGAACCACTATAATTATTACTATCTATTACCTGCATGTGCTTATATTTAGTGCAATTTGACCCAGTAAGATCAGCAGAACCGCCGATTAATTCCGGCATATGTTGTGTTAAAAGTTCCATTACCATGCCGAAAGAAGAACGTGTAGCTTCATTTGGCATTAGCTCACATATTTGTTTCTTCAGGTCAGCTAAAACACTATCGATATTATCCGGCAAACGCTTATCAAGTCTTCTTTTTAGTTCTTCATTTTTTTCTCTGGATTCCAGTGTCACGCACTGGAATGACACCGAATTGATGTTATCCGGCAGACGCTCATCTAGTCGCCTTTGAAGTTCTGCATGATACCCTGTCATCCCAGCATTCTCTTCTGTCATCCCAGTGCTTGACACTGGGATCCATTCTTTTCCTTCTTTCCTAGATTCCAGTGTCAAGCACTGGAATGACACCGAGTCTGGTGAACGCTCATCGAGTCTTCTGTGAAGTTCTTTATTCTCACTAGTCAAGGACACCGAACTGTAATTTTGCCTTGCTCTTTCAACTGTTTTCATCCAGGCATTTTTTACATCATCTGGCACATGAAATGGTTCATAATTCCAGTTTAATTTCTCTCTCATCTGTTTGATGTCTTCCTCCGAAAAAGCACCACTGTGAGCAGAGGATGTGCCAGCACGGCTTGAAAATTTTCCGATAATAGTTTTGCAGCAGATCATTGTAGGTTTATCAGACTTTTTTGCTTGCTCTATTGCAAGGGATATGGCATTAAAATCATGGCCATCAATTTTGTCAACATTCCATCCATACGCTAAGAAGCGTTTCTCTACATCATCAGAGCAGGAAAGGCAAGTAGCGCCATCTATAGAGATATCATTATCATCAAAAAGGGCTATTAATTTATTCAATTTAAGGTGCCCAGCAAGTGATGCTGCTTCATGGCTTATTCCTTCCATAAGACAGCCATCCCCTAGCATTACGTAAGTGTAGTGATTGATTCTGAATTGCTTTTTAAGGATTGATTCAGCAAGTGCCATGCCAACAGCAGCGGCAAATCCCTGACCGAGCGGGCCTGTTGTTGCCTCTACCCCGGAAGTCAAGCCAAACTCTGGATGACCTGGGGTCTTGGATCCCATTTGCCTGAAGTTTTTTAGCTCATCTATGCTAGTATAACCTGTCAAATATAATATTGAGTATAGTAACATTGACCCATGACCGTTTGATAAAACAAAGCGATCTCTATTGAACCATTTAGAATCATCAGGATTATGATTCAGGTATTTAGCAAACAAAACAGTTGCAACATCTGCCATGCCAAGTGGCATACCTGGGTGTCCAGAGTTTGCTTTTTGTACTGCATCAATTGATAAAAAACGGATGGCGTTTGCCATAGATTCCAAAGGTAGATGATTCATAGAAAAACTTAAAAATAAAGTATAAAAGATTATACCAGCAAAAACAAGTTGACACTGAGTGCTAAAATCCTTAATAATCTAAAGTTAAATCGTGAGAGTTTTTATATGACAACTGTTATCACTAGAAAGTATAGGATTAGCCGTAGACTTGGTGTGAATTTATGGGGTAGAGCTAAAGACCCAGTAAACAAAAGGAAATACCCTCCAGGTCAACATGGTATTCTTGGATTCAAGAAGTTATCCGACTTTGGTAAGCAGTTTGCTGCGCATAAGAAATTTAAGTTTTACTATGCGATTTCAAGTAAGCAGCTCAGACGTACATTTTTAGATGCTTATAACAGAAGAGGTTATACGGCTGATAATTTTATCGGTATTTTAGAATCAAGGCTCAGTTCTGTTTTATACCACTCTAGTCTTGTGCCAACAATTTATGCAGCGAAGCAGCTCATATCTCATAAGCACGTTACAGTTAATGATAAGGTGGTCAACATATCGAGTTATCGAGTGAAACCAGGCGATATAATAAAAATAAGAGAAAGGGCAGCAAAAATCCCTGTAGTAGTAGAGGCTGAACAAAAACAAGAGCGCAAGGCTCCGGATTATTTAAAGACAGATAGTAAAGAGCATTCAGTGAAGTATTTGAGGTCACCTCAATATTCTGAGGTTCCTTATTCAGCAGACATGGAAGTCAATTTAGTAGTAGAGTTTTACTCTAGATAGATAAAAAAAAGCCCGTGTGGCGGAATCGGTAGACGCAGCGGACTTAAAATCCGTGGGTTTTGCGACCTTGGGAGTTCAAGTCTCCCCATGGGCACCAATTTAACTTAGCAGATAAATACAAAAAAGTATGAAATGGCTTGATATAGAAGATATTGTAGAAGCTCTGGAGGAAAAATTTCCAGATGAGAATATAATTAATATCAGATTCACTGAGCTTAAAAAAAAGGTCTTGAGTTTAGAGGAATTTGATGATGATGAAAAACGCTGTAACGAGAAAATACTCGAGGCCATTCAAGCAGCTTGGATTGAGGAAAGATTGACCACATAGCAATAAACCATACGCAAATGTGATTTCTATTGCAGTTTGCATATTGATTATGCTATTTTTTGGATCTAGCCTGGCAAGTTAATAATAATTTAACCAATTACAATTAAAACAGCTATAAGGTTAATTATGAGGCAAAGATGGCAGCACAAAAATTTTTGGATGGAACGTGATTACGACTTGCCTGACAAGTGCTACGTTGAGATAAATTTTACATAAAAATACTGCTTTTTACGGTGTGAGGCCAGAGGGTAGAGTCTTTGTAAAGCAGTTAGAAGGTTGTCATCTAAGTAGCGTGACATGGCCGCGAACACACCGCGGAGTGACGACTATGCGGTATGCGTTGCGGAGTGACGATTATGTATTTGTCGTCATACCGTCACGGTATCTCACAAACATGTAGCAGTAATGACAAAATCTCAAGTTATATGTATGCTTTTATATTATCTACCTACTAAAAAAACAGAAAAATGCTCAAACGTAGCGGTCCAAAAAAATTAAAGTCTATAATTGAAAATTACGCATTAAAATGCATGAAAAATAAGATTAGCAAAAATGAAATACGTCTGATTTTAAACTGGCGAAATATAGTAGGGAAAGAAATAGCAGAGTGTACAAAACCGAAAAAGATCTCATATGCACAGAATGTAAATTCTGGTGTATTGCATCTAGTAGTAACAAATGGCAGTAAAGCATTAGAAATTCAGCATATGATTTCTCTTATAATAGAAAAAATTACGATATTTTTTGGCTACAAAGCAGTATATGGTATAAAAATTAAGCAAGAGAGTATTGACTATTTGACTATATAAGGTAATCTAAGTACATAGAATAATTTGGTATATTGAAGTGAGTAGAGTTTGTGAATTAACAAATAGAAAAAAATCTTTTGGTAATAAGGTATCACATTCGAATCGTAAAACAAAGCGTACCTTTCTTTTAAATTTACATAAGGTTACGTTGGCAAGTGATATATTGAATAAAAAGTTTAGATTTCGTGTGGCAACAAGAACTTTGAGAACTATAGATTACAAAGGTGATTTAGATGCTTTTTTGCTCAACACAAGAACGATTAAACTAAGTGAAAAAGCGCAGAAGATAAAAAGAAGGTTGAAAAAAGTTTTAGTAAAGCAAGAGGTAGAGTTAGCCGTTTCAGATGCATAGCAAACCTCAATGGCTCAGAGCAAAAGCTCCTACCGGTGAAGTATTCAATGAAACTTTAAACATCGTTAAACTGCATAACTTACATACGGTATGTGAAGAAGCTGCATGTCCAAATATTGGTGAATGTTGGAATAAACGTCATGCTACTGTGATGATTCTTGGTTCTGTTTGCACTCGTGCTTGTGCATTTTGCAACGTTGCAACTGGCATTCCTGATAAACTAGACCCTCATGAGCCAGAAAATTTAGCAAAAGCGATAAAAAAGTTAAACTTAAAACATGTTGTCATTACCTCCGTTGATCGTGATGATTTACCAGATGGTGGCGCAAATCAGTTTATACAGTGCATAGAAGAAATTAGAAAGATAACTTCAGAAACAACAATAGAGATTTTAACTCCTGATTTTTTAAATAAGAAAGGAGCATTTGAAGCAATTGCTGTTGCATCACCTGATGTCTATAACCACAATATTGAAACAGTGCCGAGATTGTATGCAAAAATAAGACCACGAGCTCGCTATTTTCATTCACTATATTTGTTGAAGATGGTAAAGCAGATTAATCCTAAAGTTTTCACAAAGTCAGGGCTTATGGTTGGTCTTGGAGAAACAAAAGAGGAAATACTTCAGGTTATGGACGATTTGCGCAGTGCTGAGGTTGATTTTATTACAATTGGTCAATATCTACAACCAACTCCAAAACATGCAAAACTTGATAGGTATGTTACCCCAGAGGAATTTGAGCATTATAAATACGTTGCTTACTCCAAAGGTTTCTTAGTGGTTGCATCAAGCCCACTAACTCGGTCATCATACCACGCTGAAGAAGATTTCAACAGGCTCAAGGCCTGTCGTTGACATTTGTGTTAATTCAAATTAATTTTTACTAATTATAAAGGAGTTGAGCGACTTTACGTAATGTCTACTATAAAAATCGAGAAGAAATCACAATTAGTTAAAGAGGTATTCGATTCCGTGGCAAGTCGCTACGACACCATGAATGATATAATGAGCCTCGGAATGCATAGATTATGGAAAGATAAGATAGTAAATAGTGTGCATTTTACAAAAAACTCTAAGATTTTAGATGTTGCTGGAGGAACTGGAGATATAGCAATAAGAATAGTAAGAAAAGAGCCAAGTGCTAAGGTTACAGTATGTGACATAAATCAAAATATGCTAAGCAGAGGACGTGATAAAGCTATAAATTCAAACCAAATTAATTTTGATTGGGTATGTGCGAATGCAGAAAGTTTACCATTTGAAGACTCCGAATTTGATTATTGCACAATAGCTTTTGGCATTCGAAACGTTTCTGACCGCAAGAAGGCTTTAAATGAGGCGCACAGGGTATTAAAACCACATGGGAAATTTATCTGCTTAGAATTTGCCCCTATGCACTATCAAAATGAGATATTTACCAAACTTTATGACTTATATTCATTTAAAGTAATTCCTAAAATTGGCAGCATAGTTGCTAAAGACAGGAGTTCTTATGAATATTTAGTGAAGAGCATTAGAGAGTTTCCAACTCAGGCTGATTTTAAAATGGAAATTGAAGAGGTAGGCTTTAAGAATGTTGAGTTTCATAATATGAGCTATGGAATAGTGGCATTACACATTGGAACAAAATGAATATTAAATTCTGGTATAGAACGCTGGATTATTATCTCATCCTTCCAGTGTTTTTTTTGCTCACTATAAGCTTCATTCTTGTTTATTCAGCAAGCCCTGTAATTGCGCAGCGTCTTTCTTTACCACAAGATTATTTTATACGGCGCCATACAATTTATATAGTCCTGTCACTAATTACCCTGGTGACATTTTCTTTTCTCAACACAAGAACTATACTTAACCTCTCATTCGCAGGTTTCATTTTATTTACTATTTTAGTGGCAGCTGCGATAATACTTGGTATAGAGGTAAAAGGTGCAAAACGATGGTTACATATTGTCAAAATTTCAGTTCAACCATCTGAGTTCGTAAGGCCATTTTTTTCTGTTGTTATAGCTAGTGTCTTAGCCAGCGGAATGAAGTTTAAAATGCACATATCAATCATAATATTTCTGTTAGTTTTTGTGTTGTTACTTTTGCAACCTGATTTCAGTATGTCCATGCTTTTAACATATTCTTTTATTGGTCAAATGTTTATTGCATGTATACCACTTTTATACTTTCTATGCATAATAGGAATGGCCACAACTGGAACTACAATAGCTTACTTATGCCTCCCACATATAAAGCAAAGGATTTACAATTTTGTCTTTTTTACACAACACGATAACTTTCAAGTCACAAAATCATTAGAAGCATTCAAAAGAGGTCAATTAACTGGAGTTGGACCTGGTGAAGGTAGCGTAAAAACCTCTCTTCCTGATTGTCATACAGATTTTGTGTTTTCTGTTTTAGCAGAAGAATTTGGTTTGATTACGTGCTTAGCCACATTGATGTTATTTGGCATCATTTCCGCCCGCTTGCTTTACGTTGCATATAGAGAAAATGAATTATTCAATCTATTGGTGATTCTTGGTATCTCAATTCAATTCATCACACAATTCATGATAAACACAGGGGTAACATTGAGTGTTTTTCCCACCACCGGCATAACCCTGCCACTACTTAGCTATGGTGGTTCTTCTCTTTTATCTTCGAGCATCGCACTTGGCATAATGCTGTCTTTCAGTAGAAATCAAGCTATCGCATTAAAGTTTCGTGAGCGTGTTATGCTTGTGGACTAGTGGTCACCCGCTCACAACTATTATTGGTATCCCTCCAAAATGGGTATCTGTTCAGATGAGTGGCAAGAGATATTATGAAATCTGAAAGAGTTATGTGGAAATTTTTCAGAAAATATTCCACTGACATGCTGAACAACAAATACATCACTATGTCGTTTATCGCAAAAACTTATATTTTTCGTAACCGTTCACACTTAATTCTGCAATTCTTTCATGGAAAGGCCAGTACACTTGACAATAGTGTTGACATCAACATTACTAGCCAGCATTGCTTTTGCAACTTCAATTTCCCTTTCTTTTCTACCTTCCTCTTTAGCAAGATCAAGTCTGTATTCAAGAATGGCTTCTTCTTTGCGCAGATCCATTATTCTTTCTTCATAAGCTACTAGATCTTTTTCATTCCAGTGAAACTTATCTAATTCATCATATGCTAGCTTTATTATTGGTGATTTTTCCGCAATTTTTCTGAGATCTTCGTCCGTTGTTTCATCTGCATATTTGAAAAAAAATAGCCAACGGTCTACTACACTTTCTAGTTGTTCTTCTCTACTCTTAGGAAATTTTAGCAGCTCTATGAAGATAAATTGAAAATCTTTTAAGTCATGCTCATTGGTTTTCTCATCTCTTATGGTATGGCTAGATATATAGTCAAGCTTATCAGGGAATAAGGTGCAATTTGAAATCGCGATAAAGAAAATCTTCTTTAAATCAACGTATTTACCAGATTTATCAGCTTGTCTTGAGTAAGCCTTAGCAGCATAAAGTTGTGCACGTTTTTCAAAGCCTTTATCACGAGTGAGATGCATCTCAATTATATACCTGTTCCCACTAGAATCCCTGCAAAGAACATCAACAATGCTTTGTTTGTCAGAAGCAATTTCAGGGTCCATAATGGTGCTTAAGAATTCTACTTCTTGTATAGTATTGACTTCAGTACATCCTAAAATATCGTTCAAAAAGTGGATAAGAATATTCTTATTTTTTTCAGTGCCAAAGATTTTCTTAAATGTTAAATCTAACTTTGGATCGAGAAATTTAGAAAGAGCCATAGTAAAAATACTGAAAAAAGATTAATAATTATACACTATTATTAACAACTATTCAACCATATTTTTAAGTATAGCTATACCGCAGCGGCGCTAACACGTAGCGGGATGACGGTTGTCAGGCTAGTACCTTCTCCTGTCATCCAAGTAGCCGATACTGGGATCAAGAAAAAAGGATGATGTCATGAAAGTAGCTGACACTGGAATCCAGCAGATCAAGCTTTCCGCTCATCCCCAGTTATGCCTTGTTCTTTTTCCACTTCATCCATTTCAGTACTAGGTTTTAACATCATATATGTGATACCACCAACTGCTAGTGCTGCTGCTGCAATTGCAGCCACTGCTATTACTATAGATATCAACTCAACTGCAACTGTTCCGGTTACAAAAAGTGCCACTGCTACAGCAGTGCCTAATACTGCGACTGCACCACTGGCAGAAATACTTTTATTAAGTGCTTGCTGCTTCAGTTGTTTTTCTTCTGCCTCTTTCAGAAGATTCTTTATGCTATCATCTTTAGCTAAATCTCTCGGAGTTTTACCATCTTTATTCTTTAATAAAGGATTTGCTTTTTTTTCTACCAAAGCTTTTACTACATCTTTATGGCCATGATAAGCAGCCAAATGCAAAGGAGTCCACAAATATGGTTTATATACTGCATTAATATTGATTCCTTCTGCTTTTAATAGAGCATCTACCACCTCTATGTGACCATTGGAAACAGCCTCATATAAAGGAGTTTCGCCGTCCCTATTCATTACATTAACATTGATTCCTTTTGCTTTTAATAGAGTATCTACCACCTTTATGTAACCCTTGGAAGCAGCCTTATATAGAGGAGTGTCGCCGTCCCCATCCCCATCCACTATATTAACCTTTATGTCTTCTCTCTTTAATAAAGAATTCACTATTCCCACATGATTATTCTTAACAGCCAAATATAAAGGAGCATAACCATCTCTCCCTATTGCATTAACATTTGCTCCATTTTCTATTAGAATGT
The DNA here is from genome assembly GCF_947251515.1 of Wolbachia endosymbiont (group A) of Sicus ferrugineus. Classification (NCBI taxonomy): domain Bacteria; kingdom Pseudomonadati; phylum Pseudomonadota; class Alphaproteobacteria; order Rickettsiales; family Anaplasmataceae; genus Wolbachia; species Wolbachia endosymbiont (group A) of Sicus ferrugineus. The sequence continues at coordinate 579,941 of NZ_OX366370.1, read as the reverse complement.
TTACTACCTTTTCACGTTTGTGATTAACAGCTCAATGTAAAGGAGTATCTCCAAGCTTGTTTACTGCATCGATACTTGCTCCATTTTTTATGAGAATATTCAATATATTTGTGTCTCTTCTGCAAGCAGCCTCATGTAAAGGAGTATTTCTATATTCATTTACTGCATTAACATCTGCTCCATTTTTTAGCAAAATACATATGGCTTGTTCATTGGGTGGAAAGATAGCCTGATGTAAAGGAGTATCGCCATCCTTATTTTTTGCATTGATAATATCTGGTCTTTCCTTACATAGAACTTCTACTACCTTATGGCTGTAAGACTTAATAGCTAAATGTAAAGGAGGTAAAAAAAATGTTGCAACATTGACATCAATTTCTTTTGCTTTTAACAGAGCACCTGCTGCCTTTCCGCTGTTATGAAGGGCAGCTATATGCAAAGGGGTATATTTAGGATCTTTTGCATTTGCATTAACATTGATTCCCTCTGCCTTTAATAAAACATCTACTACCTTTTCGCTGTTATATCTAGCAGCTAAATGTAATAATGTGAATTCATCGTCTTCAAGTGGGTGATTTACATCAAAACCAGCCTCTTCCCACTTTTTATACTCATCTTCTCCATTTTCTGCTTTTAATTTCTCTTTTATTTTTTCAATTACGTTATCCTTACTTAAGCCTTCCTCCTTATCAACTGCGCTTAACATTCTTTTCCACTGCTCATAGTTCATTGTCATAATTTTACCCCTACTTCAAGAATATTTTAATTATCATGTATTATGGCAAAAAAATCAACTCATTTCTTCCAAAGGCTCTATATTGAAGATAGAAAGTCCAGAAGCGATCTAAGGTTTGTACGAGTTGCAGCGGTGAGGTCTTTCTTATATTTTTAATTGTGTAATCTTCTGTGTTTGTAAATGTTTTTTCTATGCCCCACTGCAGTAATAAGTACTTTACGTTCTGAATGATTTATGATGTAAATTATATGGTAGTTGCTAACCCTTATCCTATATTGCCCTCTAAAGCTATGACATAAAGGCTTTCCTAGATTAAAAGGATCAACTGTAAGGCGTTTCTTTATGGCCTCCTGAACCATTAATTTAATCTTTGCCGGAAGAGCTGGAATTTCTTTTTCAATAACATTTTTTAAGAATTTTATAGTGTAAGTTTTATTTCCAGATGTTTTCATCATCCTCTACTTCTTCTTCACCTTCAGAGAGGCGATCGTCAGCTATTTTGGATAGCTCTACATCTTCTTCGAACTCTTCTTCCACTAAATCTACTAAAACTTCAGGGATAGTTTTATTTTGAATCTCTGCCATTTCTGTAAGATACTGAGCCAATTTACTGTCAAAACTTACATTAACATTGAGCTTTTTTTGACTGTGAGCCATATATTAACCAAAAAATACTACTATAAACTATAACATTTTTACTTAATTTTGTCAATTTCTCTATTCGTTGAAAAAACAATCTTGCACAAAAAAAGTCAACTCATTTCTTCTAACGGTTCTATATTAAAGATGGAAAGTCCAGAAGCGATGACGTGTGCTAAGGCTTGTACAAGGAACATTCTTGCAGCGGTGAGGTTTAAGTTGTCTTCCAGTATGAACCGCGTGTTTAAATCACTCTTGCCATACCCCCATAAAACGTGAAACGCTTCTGCAACTTCAAGTAAGTAGAAAGTAATTCTGTGTGGCTCATAAAGCCTTGCTGCAGTTTCTACCACATCTAGCCACTTTGCTAAGGTTTTTATGAGGAAGAGCTCCCCATCGGTCTTTAAAAGTGAAGGATCTGCTGTTGGGAGCTCTTTTGGAGCATTACGCATTAATGAGTGAGCACGAGCATGCGCATATTGCACGTAAAAAATAGGGTTGTCTTTTGACTGTTCTTTAACTTTAGCAAAATCAAAGTCCAAGACCATATCATTCTTGCGTGTTAACATTATAAAACGAGTTATGTCCCTGCCAACTTCTTCCACTACATCTCTTGCTGTGAGGAAGTTTCCTGATCTTTTGGACATCTTAACAGGTTTGCCATTCTTGAAAAAATTCACAATATTATGCAGTTTTACCTCTATTTTTGCTTGATCATCACTCAGCGCAGAGACGACTGCTTTGAGCCTTTTGATATAACCACTATGATCACTACCGACTGCTACTATCATATTATTAAAACCACGTGATATCTTATCAAAATGATAAGCGATATCTGAGGCAAAATAAGTCCAACTGCCGTCCTCTTTCTTCAATGCGCGGTCAACGTCATCACCAAATTTTGTAGAGCGAAATAACATCTCTTTTCTGGGAGTCCAATTTTCACTTTCTTTGCCTTTTGGTTTCTCCAGGTACCCTTCATACACCAAACCCTTGTCAGACAATATCTTTATACTCTCTTCAATTTTGCCACTTTTTTGTAGCTCATACTCTGAAGTAAAAACATCATGACTTACCCCAAGTAAGTTCATGTCTTCCTTTATGAATTCTAAGATAGAACTTAAAGTATATTCCCTAATCACCTGATTATCTTGCTTTTCTAGAAGCTCCTTGCCATATTTTTTGGCCAGCCCATTCCCTATCGGTTTTAAATATTCACCTGGGTATAAACCTTTTTCGATGCTGATTTTTTCTCCCAGAGCTTCCTTATACCGCAAATATACTGACTTTATTAGTGTATCTATCTGCGCTCCAGCATCATTAATATAGTATTCCTTAGTAACTTTATAACCAACTTTTTTCAATAAATTTGCCAGAACGTTACCAAATACTGCCCCTCTTGCATGACCAATATGCAGTGGACCAGTTGGATTTGCAGATACAAACTCAACATTGATGGCCTGATTGTTCCCTATATCTAGGGTGCCAAACTCTGTTTTCAGCTCATTTATTTGTTTTAAAATTTCATGCCATACTTCTATTTTTAAGTGCATGTTGATGAAACCAGGGCCTGCTATTTCCACTTTTGCAACTTCATCAAAAGGTTTAAATTCTCTTGCTAACATCCCTGCAATCTCGACTGAATTCTTCTTTTCATGCTTTGCAAGCACCATAGCAACATTTGTATAGATATCACCATGTGCTCTATTGCTTGGAGGCTCTACAATAAAATTTACCGTACTTGTATTTATGACACCCCTTTGCTTCAACTCATTTAATTTGCTGGAAATTAGAGAGGAAACCTGTTTGAAAATGTTCATCAACTAGAAAAACTATGAAAACCTAGAGCAGTATAGCGAATAAGTTGTGCTAGTTGAAGGTTTATCTGATGTAATCTATAGCTAAAGTGACTTAGGTTTACCGACAATTTGAAGAACTGTCATTCCGCTACTCGTTAGCGGCCGCGGTGGTATGACGTGTTGCTCCGTGTCAGCTACTTGGATGACACCTATAGCCCTGTCATTCCAACGCGTAACGCTGGAATGACAAAGAAGAATGGGCTATTGGTTTTTCATATGGTTATGCAAGATCTTGATTCCCTTTACCTTTATGTACTAGGTCTTATGTTGTGCAGCAGACCCAACAGTCTTTTCTTTTATGGCATATATTATGTGAAGCCGCATAAGCCTATAACATTACTGACACCTGATTCAAAATATCACTTATATAAAAAACGCTGGTACTACATCATGAAAATCCCAAATTGTTTCTTTGCAAACTTCACAATCTCCTTTTTCTTCTGCACAACTAGTTATTCTTTTATCACTATCAAAAAAATTCTTTGCATTCATCAAGTGTTTTATCACTTATTGTCCCATCTTTTTTTACAAGTTTATGCGTTTTCTTGTCAGCAATAATCAGTGGTTGATTTTGAAAAAGCACTACCGCTGGCTTATTTTTGTCGATGCTTCCACCTTTGTGATATACTTTTGCGCTTACTACATGAGCGTTATCATCAAAAATACGATTTTTACAATCCTCATACCAATCACCTTCAACATCTTGCCGTATATCATAAGATTCTTTGCAAAGATCACCCAGAGGAATAGTAACGCACCGTGAATCCATACTTCCTCTAGTAGTGATATAACTGGAGTCTGTGCCATTCTTATCACAGTTAGTTACTTTTATACCAAATTGTTCTACATAATAATCCCCAGCTTTAATTTTGTCAATAATTTCTGCGCTTAAGTCAGGATAAAATTTATCCAATGCTTTTCTTATGTAAAGCTTAGCATCACTACCTACATTAACATATTCACCATCTTCTCTAGCATTCTCACATCCCCTTCGATTACACCCACTCTCGTCAACTTCTTTAGTAATTTCCTCAGTAACTTCTTCTTCAATACATTTACACTTAAGATCTTTTTCTAGTTCACCCTTAATATTTTTCTTCAATTCATTCTTAGTCTCATCATCAATTTCGCACTTAAGATCTTTACCACATTTATTATAGATCACCTTACTCCTATTGGCAGTATCATCACATGGATCTATAATAAAATTAATTCCTAATGTATCACTGGTACAGCACGTATTAAATGGCAACCAATACATATAATTTGTATTTTCCTGATTCGGACAAGAAAGATTTTTTACTAGCATAAAGTACCTCCATTGGTAAATGAGATTATTAAAAAATTAACCATAAAGTGAAAGTGTGTACTGACAATGTACACACTTCATCACTTTGATATAATATCAACGCACCCTCTGGTACTGATGGAGAGAAAAATAGGTTTTAACCTCTTTTAAATCTAACACAGAAGAGTTTATTACTTCTACACATGCATCACACATGAAGAATTGTTTTCACAGCTGCCCATAAGTTTACCGTTATGCAAGCTGTATCTACAGGAGTGCATGAAGATGAAAAAATTATGGGTCATAATAATCCTTAAAAAAATACTATGAGATTATTATAAATTAAAATGATTAAAAATTTAATAACTTTGATTATGAATCTAGCATATCAACTAACGATATGATTTAAATTTTCTTTCAATTCCACTGTATCTTCGCCAGTTTTGCATATAGCCCGTCTTTACTCATTAGAGAGTCATGAGTTCCTACTTCTTCTACTTTTCCATGATTAATTACTATAATCTTGTCAGTTTTAAGTGCGGTTGATAGCCTGTGCGTAATTACGATCGTTGTTCTGTTTTGCATTAACTTGCTCAATGCTTTTTGCACGAGGTTCTCACTTTTATAATCAAGGGCAGAGGTTGCTTCATCCAGTATTAAAATCTGGGGATTGTTGAGTATGGCCCTTGCTATTACAATACGTTGTTTTTGTCCTTCAGAAAGTTTTAATCCTCTTTTTCCTACAAATGTATCAAATTTATCAGGCAGCCTATCAATAAATTCCATTGCATAAGCACCGATAGCTGCTTGCCTTACTTCCTCATATTCAGCACCAGGTTTGCCATATAGTATATTTTCCATTATTGAGCAAGAAAATATCATGTGATCTTGTGGCACTAAGCCAAACAACGATCTGAGGTCATTTAGCGCAATTGACTTAATATTGTGCCCATCGATAGCAATGCTGCCTCTGCTTGGATCATGAAAACGGAGCAGAAGCTTTAAAATGGTGCTTTTACCACTGCCAGATGGTCCAACAATTGAGACAGATTGACCAGCCTCTATAGAAAATGATACGTTATTTAACGCTGGCTTATCAGACTGAGATTCATAAAAAAATGTTACGCCATTAAACGAAATTCCTTTTTGAACACTACAAATTTTTATAGGATCATCGGGATCTACTATAGAGCTTTTCATATTTTTAAATTCAAATAAACGCTCTACTATTCCAAGACCTCGTTGTAAATCACTGATATTATCGCTCAAATTATTTATAGCTCCTGCTGCGAGCGCTGAATAAAACACAAATGAGGAGAGTTCTCCAATAGTTATATTATTGCTTAAGACTTCTTTAATACCAAAAAAGAGCAAAACAACTAGTGAACCTATCACACACGTGATAACTAGAGTTACTAGAATAGCACGCAAGAGTACTAATTTTACGTATGATTTTGATACTGAGTTTAAATACTCCTTAAAACGGGTTTTTTCATTTTCTTCGAGTACAAACGATTTGATAGTCACTATAGATCGAAAATTTTCCTCACTAAGTGATGCAAGCTCACTTAATTTATCCTGGGCAAAGCGTGCATGTCTACGCACTTTTTTTCCAAGTGAGGTCACGATAATGAGTAGTATAGGTATTATTGCAGCTGCATACGCAGTTAGTTGTATATTTGTATATAATAACATGGCAACACTGCCAATTAATGTTACAAAATTTCGCAATATGGTGAGTAGGCTGCTATTTATTATTGATTGCAGCGCAGAGGTATCAGTAATGAGTGCTGAGATAACATCTTGTACGCCTGTGTTCTCAAAGAAACTTGGTTGCAAGTCAGTGATACTGCTATATAAGTCATATCTGATTCTTGCGATAACTTTCTCGCTGCCAATGCCAATGAAATATAACCGAGTAAATGCAGTGAGAGAAATGGCTAAAACTATAAGTATTGCAACTAATAGTTTGGTAGTAAAATCGTGCTCTGTGCCAGAATCAATTATGTTGCTTAAGCCTCTGCCAAAGAGGAGGATCGTTAAGGCTGAAAATAAAACTGCAATAAAAGCTATGATGAAATAAGATAGATTAGGCTTTATATAGCAAAATAACTCTCTAATATTAGATCGCATCGTATTTTGAAGTTTCTAAAGTTAAGTATATAGATTTTAGTTTCAGGGGAAAGGGGAAAGGTGTAGCACAATAGCTAACGTCATACCGTGTACAAACGTTGCAATTTTTAAGCAAAGTGATGTTGTTCAAGTAGCTGACACTTGGGGTCTATAGCTAACCCAAGTAAGGTTTTCCCGAGTGCTGAAAAACAAAATCAATAGCCGAATTGATATCGGGACAAAAGTTCTGCAGAGCTTTTCTTATTACTCCGTCAACAATGTTGCAAAAAACATAAAATTAGAGAAAAGCATTTCTCGTATTGCCCATATGAAGTTGCAAAATTACACAAATAAAAAATTTTAAAAAAAACATAGTTGATCTCTAGATCCCGCTAACAAGCAGCGGGATGACGATTGTCAGGGTGTCATCCCAGTGCCCAGACTACTTGGATCCAGAAAACTTAACTTTAAATAAGTGGCTGCATAATAAAGACTAGATTCCAGCGTCACGCGCTGGAATGACACCATTTTCGGTCTCTTAAATTGCTTTAGCTACAAACATTAAGAAATTTACCAAATAAAAAAAAAAGGAAAAAGAAGCCCCGTGGTTGGCTAGTTACTTATACTAATTCCCATTACAAGGCAAACAGATGGACAATGATGAAAGAAAAGCCATAATGAAGCAAGTAAAATAGTTGAGGTATAAATGGCATTAAGATCAAAATTATTGGATGAAAAAGTAGTAGAATCAGCAAAAGAAATGCTGAAGAAAGTAAGGAACAATGCATATGTTTCAAAAAAACTAAATGCTGTAATTGCAGCAAAAAAGCACAGTATAGCGGCTGTAGCAAAAATATATTGCATTTCAAGAAGCGCACTAACTTCGTGGGTAAAACTCTTGAAATTTGGCAGAGAAGAAAAACTGTTTACTCCTCCACAGCGGCGTAGAAAAACTAAATTAAATCAGGATCAACTACGGCAAATTGAAGAGTGGATAGAAGAAAATCCTAATATTACCATTAAAGAAATGAGAATAAGAATCCAGGAAAAGTTCGGATTAAATATCAGCAAATCTACAGTACACCGCTATATGCAAAAGATGAAATTCTCATATATTATACCAATTCTCATTGTTGGTCAGTCAAATAGGAGAAATTGCAGAGTTGTTTAATTGTGGAGCTGGCAAGAGAAGTAATAAATTTGCACAAAGCACCCTAAAGCAGAGCAATTGTATCGTATATTTTATTGCGCAAAATGTTCTGTTTTATGTATAACCAAAGCCTCTCAACAGGATTGAGTTCAGGTGAATATGGAGGTAGGTATATAATCTCAATATTTTTAGCTACCTTTAAATTTTTTGACTTATGCCAACTAGCACAGTCCATAACAAGAACAGCTTCTCTTGTCCCTAGATATTGCGACATTTGCTCAAGAAATACATTCATGCAATCAGTGTTAACATTTAGTGCAAATAAGCTAAAACTCTCTCCATTTTTAGGATTAACTGCACTGTAGAGATAAAAATTATGCCTACCTAATTTTATTTTAACCCGAGTCCTAGTGCCTTTTTTAAACCATCCATGCCCAACTTTCGAATGTGTGCCAAACCTTGATTCATCAAAGAAAAATAGCTCTTTTTCTGGATACTTGCCAATAACTTCATTGAGATTTTTTTTTGAATTCCTCTTGTTTACTTTTATCTTGTACGTTGTGTACTGGTCTTGGTGTAATATATGAAAATTTCATCTTTTGCATATGGCGGTGTACTGTAGATTTGCTGATATTTAATCCGAACTTTTCCTGGATTCTTATTCTCATTTCTTTAATGGTAATATTAGGATTTTCTTCTATACATGCTTCAATTTGCTGTAGTTGAGCCTGATTTAATTTAGTTTTTCTACGGCGTGATGGAGGAGCAAACAGTTTTTCTTCTCTGCCAAATTTCAAGAGTTTTATCCACGAAGTTAGTGCGCTTCTTGAAATTCAATATATTTTTGCTACAGCCGTTATACTATGCTTTTTTGCCGCAATTACAGCATTTAGTTTTTTTGAAACATATGCATTGTTCCTTACTTTCTTCAGCATTTCTTTTGCTGATTCTACTACTTTTTCATCCAATAATTTTGATCTTAATGCCATTTATACCTCGCTACTTCACTTACTTTAGTATGGCTTTTTTCCCATTATTGTCTATCCGTTCTTTGTATAGTGGGAATTGGTATTAGCCTGTGCATCTGGTTTACTATCTCTTGAGCTACTTCTTTTATACTCATATCTGAATTTTCTATCTCTATGGCACTCGGTGGTATAAATAAATTGTTAATCCTAAATTGCTCTATCATGCTATTTACATTAGTCACCTTCCTATTTTTTCTTTGCCTTTTTAATGCAATACGCTTTTGTAATGTCGGTAGATCACACCTAAGTACCACAGGAAGGATTTCTGTGTTCATTTTTTTACTAAGCCTTACTATTGAATCATACATCCTCATGTTCTGGTCATTATTTTCCATCAACCCATCAATAAATATGTAATTTTTTGAGTGAATCGGATAATTTTCTATTACCTGAAGCATAATTTGCATAATGTCATATATTCTATCTTGAACTTCTTTAGGTATTTGATCACGTTCAAAGACACCATTGTATATAGAGCAAACTTGAACATTGTTATAGAACTTACCATTTACAATTAATGCGTCTATCATATTGGACAATTCTATTGCTGTGGAAAGTTTACCACTTCCTGAAAGACCAGAGAGATATATGAAAAATCCTGCTGGCTGTTTTTTTGTGTTAATACTTACCATATTATTTTCAATCTTGAAACTTACATTTATAATAACATAAAAATAAAGCTTTAAAACATATGAAATATTATATAGAAAATTATTTTTATAGTTAAGATATTATGTAATTTAGAAACATAAATTCTGTATATAAACTCTATAATAACGATAACTATTTCTAAGCAAGCTAAAACACAGAAGTGTTTGGTATTCAGAAAGCAAGACAGAGTGGCATAGACTTATTAGTTTACTACAAGCCTTTTTTCGTGTATAAATCTTCAGAAGATTCTAACAGAGGATTGTGTTGTTAACAAAGAGCAGAGTAAAAAGGGATCTAGTCTATGCCTATCAGATTTTGTCTTACCTTAAACTGGATGATCATACATATACTCACCTCTCGGTATGTTCTGAAGATCAAAAGTCGTTTTATATTTACCCATTTGGTATACGCTTTGACGAAGTGAATGAAAATTCATTGATGAGAGTATCACTAGATGGAAATGTGATTGAGGGTACAGAATATCAATATAATAAAACTGGCTATATAATTCATGGTTTTGTTTATCAAGCAAGGAAAGACATTCAAGCAATTTTTCACCTGCATATACCTTCTATTGTAGCAGTTTCTTCTCTAAAAGATGGACTACTTCCAATAAGTCAATGGGCACTGCACTTTTACAATAAAATCTCTTACCATAATTATAATTCCCTAGCACTTAGCAATACAGAAGGAAAGAGGTTAATAGCTGATCTGAAAGAAAATTTTGTCATGTTAATGCGCAATCATGGATCTATAACGTGTGGTCGGACTATACAAGAAGCAATGTTTTACACGTATCATTTAGAACGAGCGTGCAAAACTCAATGTTTAACGTTAGCAATGAATAGGGAGTTATCAATTCCAAGTGAAGAAATTTGCTCAAAAGCTGTAAAGGATCTCCTATCTTTTGAAAGCAATCTTGGTGAGAGGGATTGGCAAGCATGGGTTAGACTAATTAAAAGTAAGTTGTAAGAGGCTTTCGCACTACTATCTGTCATCCAAGTAGGGAGTCATACGCGTCAAGTTAAGAGGTTATGAGCAAATTTAGAGAGGTTAAAGCGGATACTCTGACCTTACCCAGAAAAAGTAGAGAGAAAGTTAAGACGTTTTTGGAGTAAAATAAAACGTTTTTTCAAAATATGGCAAATAGAAGGGAATATACAGCAGGATTCAAATTAGAAGCTGTTAAGCTGGTTAAAGAAACAGAAGTAAAAAAATAGCAAAAGATCTAGGCATAGATGGCAGTATGTTAAGTAAATGGGTAAGAAAATATGATGGAAAAATGTCAGAAGCATACGCATTTCCAGGCAAAGGCTCCTTATGGCAAAGAGAGATTTGATCTAAAAAAGAACTAGCAAGAGTAACAAGAGAAAGAGACATTTAAAAAAAAGCCCTGACCAAACAAAAAGAGTAAAGTATTCTTTTATATAGAAATTGCTATAAAATACAGGAACTATGTAGGGTTTTAGACATATCTGCTGGTGGTTATTATAAATGGGTTGCTAAGGGAAAAAGCAGTAAGGAATTAGCAAGAGATGGGCTTCTAGCAGATATTCAAAAAAAGCATCCAAATGCATATCCCTAAAATTCACGCTGAATTAAAAGCTTTAGGCAAAAATTATAACATCAAAACAGTACAAAGTGTTATGCAAGAAAATGCCATTAAAGCCAAACTTAGACGAAGGTTCAAAAATAAAAAACAGCAAATAAGCAACCGAGTTGTGGCTCCGAACACATTGGATCAAAAATTCACCACTGATCAGCCAAATAAAGTTTGGGTAAACGATATTACTTATACCAATTCCCATTACAAGGCAAACAGATGGACAATGATGGAAGAAAAGCCATAATGAAGCAAGTAAAATAGTTGAGGTATAAATGGCATTAAGATCAAAATTATTGGATGAAAAAGTAGTAGAATCAGCAAAAGAAATGCTGAAGAAAGTAAGGAACAATGCATATGTTTCAAAAAAACTAAATGCTGTAATTGCAGCAAAAAAGCACAGTATAGCGGCTGTAGCAAAAATATATTGTATTTCAAGAAGCGCACTAACTTCGTGGGTAAAACTCTTGAAATTTGGCAGAGAAGAAAAACTGTTTACTCCTCCACAACGGCGTAGAAAAACTAAATTAAATCAGGATCAACTACGGCAAATTGAAGAGTGGATAGAAGAAAATCCTAATATTACCATTAAAGAAATGAGAATAAGAATCCAGGAAAAGTTCGGATTAAATATCAGCAAATCTACAGTACACCGCTATATGCAAAAGATGAAATTCTCATATATTACACCCAGACCAGTTCATAATGGACAAGATAAAAGCAAACAAGAGGAATTCAAAAAAAAATCTCAATGGAGCTATTAGCAAGTATCCAGAAAAAGAGCTATTTTTCTTTGATGAATCAAGGTTTGGCACACATTCAAAGGTTGGACATGGGTGGTTTAAAAAGGGGATTAGAACACAGGTTAAAACAAAATTAGTTAGGCAAAATTTCTATCTCTATAGTGCGGTTAATCCTAGAAATGGAGAGAGTTCTAGCTTATTTGCACCAAATGTCAACACTGATTGCATGAACATATTTCTTGAGCAGATGTCGCAATATCTAGAAACACGAGAGGCTTTTCTCGTTATGGACTGTGCTAGTTGGCATAGGTCAAAAAATTTAAAGGTACCTAAAAATATCGACATTATATACCTACCTACATATTCACCTGAGCTAAATCTTGTTGAGAGGCTTTGGTTATATATAAAACAGAACATTTTGCGCAATAAAATATACGATACAATTGCTCTGCTTTAGGGTGCTTTGTGCAAATTTATTACTTCTCTTGCCAGCTCCACAATTAAACAACTCTGCAATTTCTCCTATTTGACTGACCAACAATGAGAATTGGTATTAGTATATCAAAGCGTTCTCATTGTAATCACCAACATCAAGGTTAAAGTTTTAATAATTGTTATACACATACACTATTGCCACATGCAATAGTGTATGTGTATAGTAGTAGAGTTTGTAAGCTTAATAAAGTCTACAACCAATTTAAAAACTACTTTATCGTATGCAAGGCTTTAAAATACTAGAAAATCTAAAAATCAAAGCACTAGAAGCTGAAAAAGGAGGAGGTTCTAACAGAATCAATAAACAACACGAAAAAGGGAAATTAACTGCTAGAGAAAGGCTCAGTATATTGCTTGATGAAAATTCGTTTGAGGAATACGATAAATTCGTGAAGCATCACGCAGCTGATTTTGGCATGCAAAATGCTAATTTTTTAGGTGATGGAGTAGTGATTGGTCATGGTACTATTTATGGCAGAAAAGTTTTCGTTTACTCGCAAGATTTTACTGTCTTTGGTGGGTCACTTGGTGCGTCACATGCAAAAAAAATATGCAAAATTATGGATATGGCAATTAATGCCAGGGTTCCAATTATCGGACTAAATGACTCTGGTGGAGCCAGAATTCAGGAGGGAGTAAATTCCCTTGCTGGTTATGGAGAAATTTTCCAAAGAAACATAAATGCATCGGGCGTTATACCACAAATCTCTTTAATCATGGGTCCATGTGCAGGTGGTGCAGTTTATTCCCCAGCATTAACTGACTTTACTTTCATGGTGAAAAACAGTTCATATATGTTTATAACCGGGCCAGATGTAGTAAAAAAGGTTACCTACGAAGATGTAAGTTTCGAAGACCTTGGTGGAGCAAAAATTCATACAAGCAAAACAGGAGTAGCAGATTTTGCATTCAATAATGATGTTGAAATGCTGCTAAAAATGCGTGAATTCTTTACTTTCTTACCAGCAAATAATCAAGAATCACCGAAACCTGAATCAACCTGTGATTCAGTTAATGATATTGATGAATCTTTAAATACTCTGATTCCTAGCAATCCTAATACTCCTTATGATATGTATGAACTTATTGAAAAGGTGTGCGATGAGAAGAAATTCTTTGAACTAAAACCTGATTTTGCTCGTAATATTATAATTGGTTTTAGTAGGATTGGAGGAAATACTGTTGGTATTGTTGCAAATCAACCTATGCACCTTGCAGGATGTTTGGATATTGATTCTTCAAGAAAAGCTGCAAGATTTGTAAGGTTTTGTGACGCATTTAACATTCCGATCATCACACTTATTGATGTTCCGGGGTTTTTACCTGGTACAAACCAAGAATACAATAATATAATACAACACGGAGCGAAACTGCTTTACGCTTACGCTGAAGCGACTGTGCCGAAAATTAGCCTTATTACTAGAAAAGCATATGGTGGTGCATATATCGTTATGAACTCGAAACATTTAAAAGGTGACGTAAATTATGCTTGGCCAACTGCTGAAATAGCTGTAATGGGCCCTGAAAGTGCAGTTGAAATTATATTTAGGCATGAAAAAGACCAGCAAACGTTAATCAAAGAATATAAAGAGAAATTTACTAATCCATTTTTTGCTGCATCACATGGATACATTGATGACATTATAGTGCCAAGTAAAACAAGGCATCACTTTCACAAAGCATTAGAGCTACTCAAAAACAAGAAAGTAGAAAGGATATGGAAAAAGCATGATAACCTACCTCTGTAACTTTCTTTTAAGCCTTGATTGCAAGTTATGCAATATTATAAGTGTAATCAGTGTGCCGTTACCAAGACTCGAACTTGGGACCTCGTCATTACCAATGACGTACTCTATCACCTGAGCTACAACGGCAAGTTTATATATTATGATAATGAATAATACAAAAAGGAATAAGGAAAAAGAAGAGGAGAAAAAAAGATTAGCGAAAGCTTTAAAGCAAAATATTTTGAAAAGAAAAAAGCAGCAACAGAGTAGACAAGATGCCAGAACTACCAGAAGTAGAAATAATCTCTAACTTTTTGCTTGATAAAATTAAAAACAAGCAAATTAGTAATGTTATAGTTAATAATTGGAATTTACGTGCCCCAATAACAAAAAATATTGATGATATGCTAAAGGGCAAAGTCATACGCAACATCAAGCGTAGAGGTAAGTATACGATCTGGAATACAGATGGTAGTATGGCTGTAATCATACATCTTGGCATGAGCGGAAAGCTTATATATGCTGACCACGATCAAGTGCGGAATAAGCACGATCACGTGGTATTTTTATTTTCCGATAATACTTCAATAATCTTTAATGATCCAAGAAGATTTGGATTAGTTATTATTTTAAGCAAAGAACAAGAAATAAATTTTTTTGACGGTTTCGGAATAGAGCCCCTCACGGATGAATTCAGTGGAGACTATTTACAGGAGTTGCTGAAAAACAAAAAAGTGAATATCAAATCAGCATTAATGGACAATAAATTAATAGTTGGCGTAGGCAACATATATGCTTCTGAAAGTTTGTTTAGAGCCCGCATATCACCACTCAGGTCAGCAAAAGACTTGACCTATAGAGAGTGCGAAAAACTTGCTGCTGAAATAAAAAATACTCTGAGTGATGCAATTGCTGCAGGCGGTTCAACACTGAAAGATTATGCACAGCCATCTGGATCTGCTGGATACTTTCAAAATAACTTTTACGTATATGGTAAAGTTCAAAAACCTTGCAAGATCTGCAACAATATCATAACACTTATACGACAAAATGGCCGTAGCACTTATTTTTGCAATGCGTGCCAGAATTAAGATTTTATTTTTAGATATGACATTCTCACCTGAAAAAGATCCGTTTGATTTGTTTTCAAAGTGGTATAAAGCAGTACTTAATTCTTCATCAACTGCAATGACGCTAGCAACTTGTAGCAAAGACTGTATTCCATCTGCAAGAGTAGTATTACTAAAGGAATATAGTAAAGAAGGTTTTGTGTTTTTCACTAACGTAAACAGTAAAAAAGGGAAAGAATTGACTGAGAACCCCAAAGCTGCATTAGTGTTTCATTGGATAGAATTTGCTAGGCAAGTGCGAATTGAAGGATATGTTAAACTTCTAAACGATGAAAGAACTGACAAATACTTCTCTTCTCGAGCGCGCGATAGTCAAATTAGCGCATGGTGCTCAAAACAATCGAGCGTTCTGAAAAATTGGCAAGATTTTGAGCAAGCCATCAAATTGAAGGAGAAGGAATTTTACAATACACAAGTTCCTCGTCCTGATTTTTGGGTGGGATTTTGTGTAATCCCAAAAGTAATTGAATTTTGGCAAGAAGGTGAATATAGGAGACACACTAGGTTTAGATATACTCTTATTGAAGAAAGCAATTGGAAAGTGGAACAATTATATCCCTAGCTACGTTCGTTATTGCAGAACCTTCTTAATTTACCATTGAGAATTGGATGACACCATACTAATCCGAATTCTGTATTAAGGATAAAAAAGAGCAAAAATATCAATAACTTATAATTTTATAGCTAAAGTGACTTAGGTTTACCGATAATTTGAAAAATAACAAATTCGTCATTCCGCTACTTGTTAGCGGAATCTATGCTGATACCAATTCTCATTGTTGATCAGTCAAATAGGAGAAATTGCAGAGTTGTTTAATTGTGGAGCTGGCAAGAGAAGTAATAAATTTGCACAAAGCACCCTAAAGCAGAGCAATTGTATCATATATTTTATTGCGCAAAATGTTCTGTTTTATGTATAACCAAAGCCTCTCAACAGGATTGAGTTCAGGTGAATATGGAGGTAGGTATATAATCTCAATATTTTTAGCTACCTTTAAATTTTTTGACTTATGCCAACTAGCACAGTCCATAACAAGAACAGCTTCTCTTGTCCCTAGATATTGCGACATTTGCTCAAGAAATACATTCATGCAATCAGTGTTAACATTTAGTGCAAATAAGCTAAAACTCTCTCCATTTTTAGGATTAACTGCACTGTAGAGATAAAAATTATGCCTACCTAATTTTATTTTAACCCGAGTCCTAGTGCCTTTTTTAAACCATCCATGCCCAACTTTCGAATGTGTGCCAAACCTTGATTCATCAAAGAAAAATAGCTCTTTTTCTGGATACTTGCCAATAACTTCATTGAGATTTTTTTTTGAATTCCTCTTGTTTACTTTTATCTTGTACGTTGTGTACTGGTCTTGGTGTAATATATGAAAATTTCATCTTTTGCATATGGCGGTGTACTGTAGATTTGCTGATATTTAATCCGAACTTTTCCTGGATTCTTATTCTCATTTCTTTAATGGTAATATTAGGATTTTCTTCTATACATGCTTCAATTTGCTGTAGTTGAGCCTGATTTAATTTAGTTTTTCTACGGCGTGATGGAGGAGCAAACAGTTTTTCTTCTCTGCCAAATTTCAAGAGTTTTATCCACGAAGTTAGTGCGCTTCTTGAAATTCAATATATTTTTGCTACAGCCGTTATACTATGCTTTTTTGCCGCAATTACAGCATTTAGTTTTTTTGAAACATATGCATTGTTCCTTACTTTCTTCAGCATTTCTTTTGCTGATTCTACTACTTTTTCATCCAATAATTTTGATCTTAATGCCATTTATACCTCGCTACTTCACTTACTTTAGTATGGCTTTTTTCCCATTATTGTCTATCCGTTCTTTGTATAGTGGGAATTGGTATCAGTACGTCATACCGCGGCGGTATCTCTATAGCTAACCCAAGAAAGGTTTCCCTACGTCATACCGCCGCGGTATCTCATCCGCTAACTAGTAGCGGAATGACGAATTTGTTGTTTTTCAAATTGTAGGTAAACCTAAGCCACTTTAGCTATAGATCCCGCTAACAAGCAGCGGGATGACGGTTGTCGGTAAATCTAAGTCAGTTTAGCTATACCATACGCGTCAAGTTAAGGGAAAGTAGCATAAGGAAAAAGAAAAGTGGTAAAAATTATTTTAGATATTAAGTAATAAAGCTAGTAATTTATAGACTCTTCTAAAAGAATTATCTTATTTTAGATCAAAATTTCCAAAAAAATAAATGTAACAAACAAGATACCCACTTTAAATGGTGCTATATTGGGCCTTAACTTGACGCGTATGGTTTAGCTATACCATGCTGAACGACAGATACGGCATACGGATACATTTTTTAAAGTAGCCAGGCTACTTTGATGACAGAAATTTAATGATCCAGGATATACTCCTTTGTTAAGGGAGATTGAGCATTTTCGAATATTTCTTGAGTGCTTCCAGACTCAACAATTCTGCCATTATGAAAGAAAATTACACTATCAGATAACTTTTTAGCTTGCTTCATTGAATGAGTTACCATAATTATAGTAAACCTTAATTTCAGCTCTTGTATAAGATTTTCGATTGCATTGGTTGCCATTGGATCAAGAGCGGAGCACGGTTCATCCATTAATAAAATAGTTGGCTTCACTGCAATTGCGCGAGCGATGCATAGCCTCTGTTGTTGGCCACCGGATAAATCGAGTGCACTATCTTGCAATCTGTCTTTTAATTCTTCCCATAAGCCAACTTTAGTTAAACTATTTTCCACCATCTCATTCAATTTTTGCTTATCCTTCACCATACCATGCAGTTTTGGCCCATAAGCAACATTGTCATATATTGATTTTGGAAAAGGATTTGGCTTTTGAAATACCATGCCAACTTTTGCTCTGAGTAGCACAACATCCATATCGCGTGAATATATATCACCCAGCCCATCGATATCTAATTCACCAACAGTTTTGCATCCAGGTACATAGTCATTCATACGATTAAAACAACGCAAAAATGTTGATTTACCGCACCCGGATGGTCCGATAAAAGTAGTAACTTTTCTTTTATAAATATTCAAATTTATATCGAATAAAACTTGCTTAGAGCCATACCAGAGATTTAAATCTTTAACAGAGGCACGTGTATTGCTCATATCACATCCTGCATTGAATAGAGCCCCGGAATTTCTCTTTTATTTTCATATAGCCATACCGCTGCTTGAACAGCTCCTCTAGCAAATGTTGTGCGATCAATTGCTTTGTGGTTTAGTTCTATCCGTTCATCAGAATTAACAAACATCACGCTGTGATCTCCTATTACTCCACCTCCACGAGATACTGCAAAACCTATTCCCCCCTTTTTTCTTATGTTTGAACCACTATGTAAATATTGATTGGACTGAAAATCCACTTTTGAAGCGTTAGCAATTGTTTTGCCAAGTTCTATAGCTGTTCCAGATGGTGAATCCTTTTTTAAGTTATGATGCATTTCCCAAATCTCAACGTCATATTCATTACCTAAAAGCTCAGCAGCTTTTTTTACCAATTTCAGCAACACATTAACCCCAACACTCATATTTGCTGACCATAATATTGGAACTTCAGCAGCATACTCTTTTAAATTGACACCTTCTATTCCAGTTGTGCCACTAACTAGCGGTGTTTTAAATTTTACAGCTGCTTTAAGGCAGTCTAACATACATTTTTTAGTTGTAAAATCTATTACAACGTCAGATGACTCAAATATGCCACTAATAGAACTTGTAACTTCAATTCCTAGATTGGAACCGCAGCCTATAATTGGTCCAATATCTAAGCCTATGTACTTACCGCCTGAACGGGCAACAGCACCTGCTATTTCCACTTCGGCATTTGTAATTAATTCATTGAGTATTTTCTTGCCCATTCTGCCTAAGCAGCCTATTACTCCAACTCTGATTTTCATAAAGCTTTTTGTGTTATATTAGGCCTTTTTTTAAGCTCTGTCACTTCTGATCTATATTCTATAGCTGACCCAAGCAACACGTCATGCCGTTGCGGATAGATTCCGCTAACTAGTAGCGGAATGACGATTGTCGGTGAACCTAAGTTACTTTAGCTATAGCTGACCCAAGCAACACGTCATACCGCCGAGGCGCTAACTAGTAGCAGAATGACGGTTTTTCAAATTGTCGGTAAATCTAATTCAGTTTAGCTATATATGACTCATTTCTTTACTGTAACTTAACAAGAACTGGTCTGTAGCTAATAGTTATTGACAATAAGGGTAATTAACTTTGATAAGAATCTTTTCTGTGTTCAATTGAAGTCTGTATGTTCTGGAATATCTATATAGTAAATTATGCGGTAATCGTAGACTACGCTGCCCACTTAAATTATGCCACAAAGGTTTTCCAAGTGTAACCATTCACAGATTTTCACTTAATTCTTCAATCTCACTAATAGAAAGGCCTGTAAACTTGACAATAGTGTTGACATCAACATTATTAGCCAGCATTGCTTTTGCGACTTCAATTTTCCCTTCAATTTTCCCTTCAATTTTCCCTTCAATTTTTCCTTTCTCTATACCTTTTTGTATACCTTTCTCTTCAGCAAGATCAAGTCTGTATTCAAGAATGGCTTCTTCTTTCCGTAGATCCATTATTCTTTCTTCGTAAGCTACTAAATCTTTTTCGTTCCAACGAAACTTGTCTAATTCATCATATGCTAGCTTTATTATTGGCGCTTTTTCTGCTATCTCTTTTAAGTCCTCTTCTGTTGTTTCTTCTGCGTATTTAAAAAAGAAACACCACCTTTCTACTATACTTTCTAACTGCTCTACTTTACTTTTTGAAAATTTGGGCAATTCTATAAAGATAAATTGAAAATCTTTTAAGTAATGTCCGTTGGTTTTTATATCACGTATATTATGAGTAGAGATATAATCAACTTCTTCAGGAAGTAAGTTACAATTTGATATAGCAATAAAGAAGACTTTCTTTAAATCAATGTAGTTGCCAGATTTATCTAATTGTCTTGAGTAGGCTTTAGCGGCATATAATTGAGCGCGTTTTTCAAAGCCCTTGTCTCTAGCGAGCTGCATTTCTGCTATATATCTATTTCCGTGAGAATCCTTACAGAGGACATCAACAATACTCTGTTTATCAGAAGCAATCTCAGGATCCATAATAGTGCTAAGAAACTCAACTTCTTGTATTGCATTTATCTCAGTAAACCCTAAAATATCGTTCAAAAAGTGGATCAGGATATTCTTATTTTTTTCCGTTCCAAAGATTTTTTTGAAACACAAATCATTGCGAGGATCGAGAAATTTTGAAAGAGCCATGGCAAAAATGCTTGAAAATATTAATAACTATACACTATTATTAACAATTATTCAACCATATTTTTGAAGATAGCTCAAATGAAAGATCGTGTTTTGCTAAAAATCACAGAATGCAGTCTGGTTACACCTTATCTTTGTTAGCTATAGCAAGTAATTGTATTTGTAATATGACAAATCACCTGCTGAAAAATCATTTTATGATCTAAATCAGTTTTTTTACAGGTAACTTCTAAGCTTATCAATTCTTCCAAAATCTTTTTAAGTTCTGAAAGTTGCAAACTTTTCAAATGAGATTTAAAGCTCTGCAATTGTTTAAAAAACAATGGAGGGCTTAGCTGATCAATCGCAGCCTGCTCACTCATTCCACCTTGCACTGACAGCAAAACGTTTTCAAGGCGTAGGAAATAATTTGATATAATGCGAATTAGCGCTATCGGTGAAAAATTTTCTTGCGATATCAATGCATCAGAAATTCTAATGAAGCGCGACATATCTTTACTTGCTATGGCAGAGCATAGATCATCAAGTGTAGCATAGTCGTTGCCGGAAGTTGAAAAGCATAATTCTATATCAGTAAGTTTTAGGTCTTTTCTCTCCCCTAAGTACAAAACTAACTTCTCAAGTTCTGAACATATAGGCAGCTTGCTATGATTAAAGTAAGATTGCAAATGGTAGATTATCTCATTTGTGCATTTTATATCATTTTGTTTTAAGTAACTTGATATAATGTCATAAAGATTGCTGTTGCTGTCCTTATAGCAAGCAATCACACCAAAAATTTTTGAACTCTCCATATAACTTTTAGTCGCAGAATTATATGGAAGATCACTTGCTACCATCATTACATAGTGACCACTTGCGTTATAATCTAATACGTTTTTTAACTCTTTGGATATACCTCCACTCACATTTATCAGCTTAATTAATTTTTTGCTGGTAAACATCGAAATGTTTGCCAATTCAGAAAACAGTAAACCGGGTGACTTATTCACTATTGCAAAATCCATCACCTGAACTGAATACTCATCCAAATTGGCAATTATTTCTTGTACATAAAAACCAACCCTACTGTTATCACTTCCATGAATTAACACACCACTTAAAGCATCAGGTTTCTCTAGGAATTTTTTAACTTTGGATGGTATGACCCTCATGCCATCTATATGATATCATTCTCATTTGATTGTATATGAGTATCCAAAGACTCTGAGCTTTCTTGTACAATATCATCTGCCGTACTCTGCACATCATTTGATGCATCCTTCCTCCAAAAAGAAGCACACTTATTGTAAAAATTTTTCATAGGTTGTACTATATATTTAGAAAAAAATCCTTCTCCGCTCATATTGCTTACTCCATAAAACTAACAGATTATCATTAGCACATAAACAATAATATAGCAAAGACTGTTTTGTGCTAAGATGGTGATGTTTTATAATGAGTATATTACAAAATTATTAACATTTGAGACTAAAATCAAGCCAACCTGCTTAATACTAACCTTATAAAATAAGCGATAATTAAATATACGGCTGCAACAAGTATAATTGCAGGTCCAGTTAACAAATCAAAACTTGCAGATAACATCAGACCTGATATCCCAGAAATCACAGAAAAAACTGTTGCAACAATAATCATCTGCATTGGAGTTTTCGAAATGAGCCTTGCAGATGCTGCTGGTATTAGCAAAAATGCAGCAATGAGTAATATTCCTATTAATTGGGCAGCAATTGCTATAAATATAGCAAGAGTGATTAAAAATTCTAGTCTAACAAAGTTAACATTAATCTTCTCAACTACTGCTAAATCTTGATTAATTGAAATCATTAACCAATAACGCCATCTAAATATTAATATCAAAGTAACTATTACAGAGATTAAAAAAATCAATATTATATCACTTTGATCGAGCGTTAATATATCACCAAACAGTGAGCTAATAATACTATTATTGCCCGATGGAAGAAAAGACATAAGTATTAAACTCGATGATAAAACTACATTGGTAACAATGTTCAATATCGTATCAGCAGAATATAATCTGTTAAAATTAAGAGAAAGTAGTATAGCAAATGTAATTGCAATGAGCATTATGCTAAGCGATGGGCTAATCTTAAAGATTAAAGCAAGTGCAACACCAAGCAACGAAGAATGGGACAAACTATCACCAAGATAAGATAACCTTTGCCATATCATAAACGATCCTAAAGCGCCTGTTACTAGGCTAATTACGACTACTGCAACTAGACTATTGAT
Source organism: Wolbachia endosymbiont (group A) of Sicus ferrugineus (assembly GCF_947251515.1). Taxonomy (NCBI): domain Bacteria; kingdom Pseudomonadati; phylum Pseudomonadota; class Alphaproteobacteria; order Rickettsiales; family Anaplasmataceae; genus Wolbachia; species Wolbachia endosymbiont (group A) of Sicus ferrugineus. Next base: position 557,225 of record NZ_OX366370.1, on the reverse strand, counting down.
GAAAAAGTCCTGGGTAAACATTTCAAGCATGCTATATGGCTATTAGATAACTGACAACAAATCTATCTTCGGATATTAAAACGTTATGGGTTCTGCATGCTGCACCGGTTGTCATAAATTCAAAATTTAAACCTTTTTGTTCCATAAGATAGGACTTCACTGAAGAACTTGGTATATTGCGTGTTTTACCAGTACCTATTATCAAAATTTCTATTTCCTCTGTTAAAAAAGATTTAAAATGTTCCTTGCTATTTATATCACTTTCTTTCAATTTAATCACCTTTTCAGGAAAAACTATAATTGAGCCGCAATATTCTCTATTATTCACCAAAAATTTTCCTTCCCTGTAACCATTTATAAGATTTTTATTCTCGGAAATTAAGGGAGTTATATCCATAAAGTCAAACTATTAATTGAGTGTCACATACCCACCATTCTGGTTGCTTTTCTCTGATATTAACTGCAGCAGCTTTTGCATTTTCCTCACTATCGAATATTCCAAAGCATGATACACCACTGCCTGACATGCGAGAAAGTATAGAGCCTTCTTGTGACTCAAGTGTTGATATCACATCCTGAATTTCAGGTACAAGGCTTATTGCTATTTCTTGAAGATCGTTTCTCGTCTCTTTAAGAAACTTCAACAAATCCTTTTCAGCGTCATCGCTCCATTTAATTGGCTCAGAAAATTCTCCTTCATGTTTGGAAAATACCTCTAGTGTGCTCAAAAACTTTTTTTTCGGCTTCACCAGTACTATATTTGTGGGTAGAGAGAATTTTTTTATGGGATACAACTCTTCACCAATACCTCTAACAAAAACTGGCTTGCTATCTATACTCGCAGGAACATCAGCACCAACGCTTAAAGCTATTTCATTTAAAATCGTCCTATCAATCTTCCACAGCTTCCCTAGCGTACGTACCACAGCTCCAGCATCTGAGGAGCCACTGCCCAAACCCGCAGCAATTGGTATATTTTTCACAACCTTTACAATGACTTTAGTTCGCGCAGGAGCATATCTAAGCAATAGATTAACTGCTCTCATTACGGTGTTGTACCTGTTATTAATTCTAAGTTCGGAATTTACAAATTCAACTGTAGAGTTATCGTATCTAGAATACTTCTCACCTACTTTTATTTCCAAAAAATTAGAAAGATTAGCAAAGACAAATAAACCTTCAATCAAGTGATATCCTGTTTCCTTCTTATTTACAACATGCAAAAAAAGATTGATTTTTGCAGGCGCCTTTACACAAAAACTTTTCATTATATATCTTCACTAAGATTATTTTTACATTATATGTATAATGCTATTTTATTCAACTTCTATAAGGTTTTCGCACTTCTGATGAGAAAAAATGCCATAAATCCTAATTTCTCTGTATGGGTAAATGCGTCCGCTGGTACAGGCAAAACAAAAATCTTAATAGACAGAGTATTGAGACTTTTATTAGAAAACAAAAGAAATATTCTCTGCTTAACGTTCACCAATGCTGCAGCAAACGAGATGGAGAATCGTGTTCACAGCATAATCAGTAAGTGGGCAATATGCTCAGAGAGTGTGTTGATAGCAGATTTAGAACAATTAGATTTCTTTCCGATGTCATCCCAGCACCCCTATTTGTCATCCCAGTGCTCGACCAGAGAAAATAAAGATTATTTAACAAGAGCAAGAAGGCTTTTCTCTGAATTGGAAAATCTTGGTCTAACTATACAAACCATACACGCTTTCTGTTACAAATTAATTTCCAACTTTCCCATAGAAGCTGGCATCGCTCCAAATTGTACACTGAGTGAATGTAAAGAATTACATTCTATCGTATTTGATAAAGCGCTCCATAATGAGGCTGTGCAAGATAGTATAAACTTCATTGCAACTGAAATTGATGAAAATAAACTACGCGATTTGCTTTATACTTTATGTATAAAAAGATCGATATCAGAAAATGATTCAGAATATATCAAAGATAAACTCAGTGCTCCAGATGAAATTCATGACTTACAGAGTGAAACGACTGAGCACATAAAAAGATTAGCCGAGATATTAAGTGAAGGCAGTAAAAGAGATCAGAGTTATAGTGCAATGCTCTATGATTGGTGTAATAGATTCCTTGTAAAATCTCCTATCATTCCACCACTCTCTGTCATTCCAGCGCGTGAAGCTGGAATCCAGAAAAAAAGAAATATGGATCCCAGTGTCAAGCACTGGGATGACACCGGAATGGAGCGGAAAGACACCAGAATAGAAGATTTAGCCAAGGTATTTCTCAAATCAGAATCGCACGAAAAAAAGAGCATATCATCCATTGCAACAAAAAGTACTTTGGAAAAATTTAGAGATGCAGAGCAAATAATAGAGAGCGTTCAGAATGTAGTGTTTACTCATATAAAAGACATGAATTCTTATCAAATATTCAAGAGAACCAGTAGCTTACTTGGTATATTTAAAGTATATGTTGATCTATACAGTAGCGAAAAATCAAAAAACGCACTGCTTGACTACAATGATATAATTGGCTTAGCAACAAATCTTCTCAGCAATCCAAACTACAAAGATTGGATATTGTTTAACTTGGATCAAAAAATAGATCACATCCTTGTTGACGAGGCACAAGACAATAGCATCAGCCAGTGGAAAATTATAACAAATCTCTGCGATGAATTTTTTGCCGGTAATGATGAAAAGCGAACCTTATTTGTAGTTGGTGACGTAAAACAATCCATATACAGATTTCAAGGAGCAAATCCCCATCTATTCAACTACATGCAACAATACTTTCATACGAAAACTGGTAGCAGAGATTGGATATCATGCCAACTTGAAAAGTCATTTCGTTCAACTCCAGAAGTTTTAATGCTTGTAGATAGAATATTTAACAACTTCCGCACAGAAATATCTTTTGTTGATAATGAAATAAAACATGTTCCACATAGAGAAAATGATCAAGGATATATTGAAATTTGGCCAGCGTTACCAAAGTGTAAAGAGAAAGAACAGCGAGCTTTACAAATTCCTCTGACATGCAGGGAAAATTATATAATAACAGATCGATTACTTGCTCAAACAATAGCCAACAGAATTCACAATTGGTTAAACGAAGGGCGGATTTTAGTCGCTAAAGATCGCCATATAGAGCCGAGGGACATTGTGATTCTGGTACGGCAACGAAACGTGTTAGTTGATTACATAATAAGCGAACTTAAAAAAGCAAACGTGCCAGTTGTAGGCCGAGATTATTTTAGAATTATGGACTATATAGCCGTGCAGGACTTAATAGCTTTGGCCGAATTTTTACTCCTCCAGGCAAATGATCTAGCTCTTGCAAATGCTTTAAAATCACCGTTATTCAATTTTACCGAGGATGATTTATTTAACATTGCATATGACCGTAAAGAGCATTCACTATGGGAAAGAATTCATGATTATTCTGTGGTTATCTATAGTGAATTAAACTATCTCATTAACTTATCTCGCATAGAGTCTCCTCTTGCACTATTTACACATATATTGCGTACAGGTAAGAAGAAATTTGCTGCAAGGCTAGGTCTTGAGTGCTTCGAGGTTCTAGACGAATTTATGAACCTTGTGTTGCAATTTGAAAACCCATCTCTTCAAGCGTTTGTTCAGTGGATCAAGGAGAATAACCCGGAGATTAAGAATGATATGCAATCAGAACGCAATGCTGTGCGAATAATGACAATTCACAAATCAAAAGGTCTGCAAGCTCCCATAGTATTTTTGGTTGATACAAACACAGTGCCAAGAAACAGTGAAAGCATTATCTTTGATGGAACGGAAGTGCCATTTTGGTGTGGAAAAAACAATAACGCTTATTGTGATCAAGTAAAAAGAGAGAAAAAACTAGAGGATTATAATGAATATTTGCGTTTATTATACGTAGCACTCACACGTGCTGAAGATGAGTTATACATCTTAAGTAAAGAGCCAGTGCAAAAGGGCTCTTGGTATGATCTAATCACTCAGTATGGAGAACCATATGAAAAGAAACAAGCATACTTACAGCCAATATTTAAAGAAAAAGTTGAAGTGCTATGTGTGAATGCAAACTACCCTTACATTTATAAAAAACGTGATTATTTTGACGTTCCAGTCATTTCCCTTCCGCCAGCTTTAAGAGAAGTTGTTGTAATTGAAGAAGAGAGTAAACAAGAAGAAGGATTTACCCGAGGAAAAATCATTCACAGCATATTGCAGTATATGCCCAAGATAGAAAAAGAAAGGAGAAAAAACTGGGTCAGAAAATATCTTGACAATATAAACACCAGTGAAGATAAGGATGAAATTTACAGTAAAATATTGGCCTTTAATGAAAAATATGGCTATTTGTTTGACTTAGAAGGCAAATCAGAGATTACACTGAGTGGAATAATCGATGGCGAACCAGTATTAGTACGACTAGATAGGCTATGCATAACGCAAGATAAAGCGATCATAATTGACTACAAATCACACCGTAACGTTTCTGTTTCCTTATTAAATGAAATAAAAAAGCAAATGCTGACCTATAAAACCTTAGTACAAGAAATATATCCAAACAAGCAAGTAGAGTGTGTGGTTATTCGGGTGGAAGATTTAACCATTCAATCTGACCTTTAACGAAACTTGATTACAAGAGTGCAATAAAAAGGATTTCAAAATCTACAAGCTTTCACAACAACCTATTTTCCTTGAAACTAAAATAGCTACTGAATGTAATAATAATGTGGTCTATTAATTCTATTCCTATACTTTGGCAAGCTTCTGCTAGTTGTCTAGTGAGAGATATATCGCTATTTGAAGGTTGTGTATCTCCGCTTGGATGATTGTGAGATATTACAATGGATGTTGAACCAATCAAAAGTGCGCGCTTGATGATCTCTCTGACATAAAGAGGAGTTTGATCTACTTTACCAACGTTTTGCAGGTCTTCCACTATTAGACGATACTTTTTATTCATATAGATGACGCGAAAATTTTCCTTATTGAGGCTTCCTATGCTTATTCTTAAATAATCAAGCAATTTTTCCCAGTTATCGATTATAGGCAGGTCTTTTATTTCTTCTCTTGCAGAACGAACAAAGGCTTGTTTCACACAAAAGATGGCAGATATTGCTGCATTGCTGACACCATCAACATTTTGCAGTGCTTCCAGTTCAGCATTAAAAACTTTATTCAAACTGCCAAAATTTTCTATCAAACTCTTTGCTATCGGCTTTACATCAATTCTACTGTATGCTGAATATAAAATGTGCTCTAAAACTTCATAATCAAGTAATGATTGTCCATTATCTAAAATAATTTTCTCTCTTAGGCGCTTTCTATGCCCCTTTTCGTAATTTTTCATCATTAGTGAATTGCTTATCTCTTGTATAATAAGAAGTTAGATTTTTAAGTAAAATATTTAATAAAGCGCATGACGCACAATTGTAAGAACATTCATTTTTAAAGACAGTAAATGGTGTCATCAAAGTAGCTGACGCGAGCTCTACGTTATACCGCAATTCATTCGCGGTATTTCAGCAGATCCCGCTAACAAGTAGCGGGATGACTATTGTCAGGGTATCATCCCAGTGCCCCTATAATGTCATCCCAGTACTCCTATAATGTTATCCGAGTAGCTGACACTGGGATCTCATTTCACTCTATAATAGTATCATTCCAGTGCTCCTTTCTTGTCATCCCAGTACTGATTAGCTATAAAATTTAAGAAAATATTTAAGAAATTTACCAAACGAAAAAAAAGGCAAAAGAAGCCCCGTGATGCGAGTTTTGACCCTATAATAATTTAAACTGGCGCTGTAATAATGTGCTAACGCTTAAAATAAGCGCGATTTGGCTAAATGTAGAAAAAATAAAAGAGACATGCAGCCGCTATAATTTTATGTAATCCGCCAATAAATACCCTGAGTTTTTTACTGAATTTTGTCATTGAGCCTGCAGGTCAAAAACAATGAGTCATAAATACCCTTAATACTACAATAAGGGGGCTGGCAAAGCTTGTCAAGGAATTTTTATGCAAGAGATCTATTGAAATGCCCCTGTAAAATTATACTATTAATTAGTACACTATAAATTTAAAATTATAGATATGTTAAGCAGATTGGTAATTTTGCTATTAGTTTCCATATTTCCTTTTTCTTCATACTCATACCAGTTTAGAACCAAAGCAAAGCAAGCAGTAGTCTTAGATTTATCTTCAGACTCGTTCATTTTTGACCATAATTCCGATGAAAAAATGGCCCCATCTTCAATGAGCAAGTTAATGACTTTATATATAGCCTTCGATTATCTAAAAGCTGGAATAATAAATATGGAGGATAAATTTCGAGTAAGCAGAAAAGCGTGGGAAAGAAAAGGCTCTTCTATGTTTTTGAAAGAAGGTCAATACGTTACGGTGAGGGAATTACTCGAAGGAATTACAATAGTCTCAGGTAATGATGCCTGCATAACACTAGCCGAGGGTATTGCAGGATCAGAAGAGAATTTTGTGGCTGAAATGAATGAGGTTGCACAAAATTTGAACCTGAATGACAGTCATTTTGTCAACTCAAGCGGGTGGCCAGATGGAGATCATTTTATGAGCGCAAAAGACTTGGTAATGCTGGCAAAAAGGATTTTCACTGATTTTCCTGAATATTACGATTTATTTTCTGAACAATATTTGACATATAACGAAATTGCACAAAAGAATAAAAATCTTCTACTTTTTCAGGACATTGGGGTTGACGGTTTAAAAACCGGTTATACAAATGCTGGTGGTTATGGCATTGTAGCATCTGCAAAACGAAATGATAGGAGAATTTTTGCTGTCGTAAATGGTTTAAACACTGAGAAAGAGCGAATAGAAGAAGCAAAAAGACTGATACAATACTCCTTAAATCATTTTAATACTAAGAAAATATTTGCTAAAGACAGTGTAGTTGAGGAAGTAAATGTTCTCTATGGAAAAGATAAAAAAGTGCCTATTACAGTTGCAAACGATGTTACCATAACTTACAACCGCAAATTGCATGACCAAATTAAGGTGCGTATTAAATATAAAGATATGATACCTGCACCCATTAAAAAAGGTCAAGAAGTGGGCAAAGTTTTTGTAGAAATACCAGGTATTGAGCAACAAACTACACCTCTTTATGCAGCAAATGACGTACAGGAATTGAATTTCGTAGAAAAGTTTTTTAGAATGTTATTTTAAGTTTAATATATTGGCTTTCAAAGCAATTTCGAAAGAGAGATCTATTGCACTTTAGTGTAGTTTTAACTAACAATTTCTGTTACAATACAAGATTGAAATGTTACGAGAATGTACTGGTTATATTTGTTGCTGTCTAGTATCCTAGAGATACTGTGGACTGTAACGCTAAAGTTTAGTAACAGTTTTACTAAGGTTGTGCCTTCGATTGCAACATTGGTAATTATGATCATTAGCATTTATTTTTTATCTCTTGCAGCATGCTTTCTACCTATTAGAGTATGCTATGCAGTTTCCTCTGGAATATGCACAATTGGAATAACTATAATTGGTGCAACCGCTTTCACAGAGAATATTAATTTATCTCAAGTTTTATGTATCATTTTAATTATAATAGGAACCATAGGGCTAAAGCTCTCTATTTAAACCTAAAAATTTATGCATGAATTGGATATATTTACTCTTATCGTCACTAATTGAAGTGTTCTGGGTAATAACACTTAAGCATAGTTGTGGATTTACTTATCTCGTACCATCAATAATTAGCATACTCTCCATGGCTCTTAGTACGTATTTACTTTCGCTCGCTATACGTTCTATACCTATCGGAGTATGCTATGCAATTTGGACTGGAGTAGGTGCTATAGGAGCTTCGATACTTGGAGTTTACCTATTTAATGAACCAGTTAATTTATTCGAAGTAATATGCTTTATTTTAGTTACATTCGGGATTATAGGATTAAAATTGTTTGATACTACAAAACAAACTGTTGATAAAATGGAATAAGAGATCCCACTGGGATGACAGAAGCAGATACTCCACATTGTCATGCAAATTGGAATCCAGACTTTTTTCTATACAGCATGGTGGAGACGAGAAACCGTAACCGTTCACACTTAATTCTGCAATTCTTCAATCTCATACCAATTCCCACTATACAAAGAACGGATAGACAATAATGGGAAAAAAGCCATACTAAAGTAAGTGAAGTAGCGAGGTATAAATGGCATTAAGATCAAAATTATTAGATGAAAAAGTAGTAGAATCAGCAAAAGAAATGCTGAAGAAAGTAAGGAACAATGTATATGTTTCAAAAAAACTAAATGCTGTAATTGCGGCAAAAAAGCATAGTATAACGGCTGTAGCAAAAATATATTGAATTTCAAGAAGCGCACTAACTTCGTGGATAAAACTCTTGAAATTTGGCAGAGAAGAAAAACTGTTTGCTCCTCTATCACGCCGTAGAAAAACTAAATTAAATCAGGCTCAACTACAGCAAATTGAAGCATGTATAGAAGAAAATCCTAATATTACCATTAAAGAAATGAGAATAAGAATCCAGGAAAAGTTCGGATTAAATATCAGCAAATCTACAGTACACCGCCATATGCAAAAGATGAAATTTTCATATATTACACCAAGACCAGTACACAACGTACAAGATAAAAGTAAACAAGAGGAATTCAAAAAAAAATCTCAATGAAGTTATTGGCAAGTATCCAGAAAAAGAGCTATTTTTCTTTGATGAATCAAGGTTTGGCACACATTCGAAAGTTGGGCATGGATGGTTTAAAAAAGGCACTAGGACTCGGGTTAAAATAAAATTAGGTAGGCATAATTTTTATCTCTACAGTGCAGTTAATCCTAAAAATGGAGAGAGTTTTAGCTTATTTGCACTAAATGTTAACACTGATTGCATGAATGTATTTCTTGAGCAAATGTCGCAATATCTAGGGACAAGAGAAGCTGTTCTTGTTATGGACTGTGCTAGTTGGCATAAGTCAAAAAATTTAAAGGTAGCTAAAAATATTGAGATTATATACCTACCTCCATATTCACCTGAACTCAATCCTGTTGAGAGGCTTTGGTTATACATAAAACAGAACATTTTGCGCAATAAAATATACGATACAATTGCTCTGCTTTAGGGTGCTTTGTGCAAATTTATTACTTCTCTTGCCAGCTCCACAATTAAACAACTCTGCAATTTCTCCTATTTGACTGATCAACAATGAGAATTGGTATCACTAATGGACAGGCCAGTACACTTGACAATAGTGTTAACATCAATCTTCTCTACCTTCTTTCCTACCTTTCTCTTCACCAATTTTGATGCCTTCAATTTTTCCTTGTTGAATAGAGGAAAGATAATCATCAATATGTTTCTTAGTTTGATCATAAGCAAAACGTTCTTCTTTACTCAGTTATATTGATTTAACACATCATAAGCTCTACCAATAATAACATCACTACCTATTATTTTCTGTAGATCTTCTTCGCTAGTTTCATCGGCGTACTTAAAAAAATAAATCCATTTTTCAACAATATTTGAAAGCTGATCTTCTTTTGTCTTATTAAACTTTGGTAGCTCGATGAAAGTGAAACTAAAATCTTTGAGATCATGTTCATAGGTAATTTTATCAAAAGTAACGTGATCAGATTTGTAAGCCAGCTTGTTAGGAAATAAGATAAAATCGGCGATAGCAATAAAAATAACTCCTTTAAGATCTTGATATTGATCACCTTTGTGAGCTTGACTTGAATAAGCTTTAGCAGCATAGTATTGAGCGCGTTTCTCAAAGCCTGTAGTTTTAACAACTTGCATTTCAATAATTAGCTGGGTTCCAGCAGAATCAGTACAGAGAACATCAACAATGCTCTGCTTTTGAGAAGCAATATCAGGGTCCTGAATGGGACTTAAGAAAGAAACATCTTCTATCTGATCAACACCAGTAAGGCCTAGCATATCATTAAGAAAGTGAATAAGAATGTCCTTATTATTTACAGAGCCAAAAATACGCCGAAAGGCAAAGTCGTTTTTAGGATCGAGAAACTTAGAAATAGCCATAGCTAAAGTGCTTAGAAAAGATTAATAATTATACACTATTATTAACAACTATTCAATCATATTTTAAGCTTAACTTGATACTATGGCTCAAAAAACTATGTCAAGTTGCCGCCTTGCCACCTCCTGGCACATTCCCATTTACGTTTTGCGCTTCTTTCGTTTCGTCCATTTTAGTACTAGGTTTTAATATGCTATATGTAATACCACCAACTGCTAGTGCCGCTGCTGTAATGATAGCTGCTGCTATATATCTGCTTTTGTTAAGATCCATTGGAGTTTTACCATCCTTATTTTTCAATAAAGGATCCGCACCTTTCGCCATCAGAATATCTGTTGTTTCTCTACAACCATTTTCAGCAGCAATATGTAAAGGAGTCCATCCATATTTATCTGCTGCATGAACATCTGCTTTTGCTTCTACTAGGATTTTTATTATCTCTTTATTACTGCGAAATTGAGTAGCTATATGTAAAGGAGTACGTTTGTCGTCATCTAATGCATTAACATCTGCCTTATTTTCTACTAGAGCTTGTACTACCTCTTTACAACCATTTTGAATAGCAAAATGCAAGGAAATACTTCCATATTTATTTACTACATTAACATTTGCTCCTGCTCTTATTAGAGTTTGTACCACCTCTTTACAACCATTTAGAGCAGCAATATGTAAAGGAGTACATTCATTTTTACCTACTGCATTAACATCTATATCTTCTCTTTTCAATAGGAGATTTACTACTCCTGTTTGACCATTTGCACAAGCCAAATGCAAAGGAGTATACCCATCTTCATCTAACGCATTAACATCAGCCCCTTCTTCTATTAGAGCTTTTACAGTTTCTTCATCGCGATAACGTGCAGCGGCTAAATGTAAAGGGGTACTTCCATTTTTATTTACCACTTTAACATCTGCTCCATTTCCTATTAGAGCCTTTACTATCCTTGTATAACCACCTCGAACAGCACAATGCAAAGGAGTATATCCATTATGTCTGTTTACTGCATCAACATTTATACCTTCTATTCCTAATAGAACATTTACCAATACTAAACAGTCATTTTTAACAGCTAAATATAACAGTGTTTCGTCAAAAACAGTAAATTTATGATTTACGTTAAAATTATCTTGTTTCCACTCTTTGTATTCAGGATATGATTGCAACCTCTTCTGTATTTTTGTAATTATATTATTTTTATAATAATCTGCGTAAGCATTTACATCAGTTAATACTTTTCTCCACTCATCATTGCTCATTGTCATAACTTTACTCCTACTTTAACAATATTTTAATTATCATATATTATGGCAAGAAAGTCAACTCCACATAAATTCTTAATTTTGCTTAGTAAGCACACTAACTATGAAACAGTCTATATTACCATCGAAAACAGAATTTATATTACCCACTTCATGTCCAGTTCTTAAATCCTTCGCCATTTGATACGGATGCATAACGTACGATCTGATCTGATTACCCCAGCCTATATCGCATTTTTTACCATATTCTTCAGCCATCTTTTGTTCTTTCTTTTCCAGTTCAATTTGGTATAAACGTCCTTTAAGTAATTTTAACGCCTCATCTTTATTTCTGTGTTGAGAACGACCATTTTGGCATTGAACTACAACACCAGTTGGAATATGCGTAATGCGTACCGCACTTTCAGTCTTGTTCACGTGCTGACCGCCTGCTCCGGAAGCACGGTAGGTGTCGATCTTTAGATCCTTTTCATCCACAGCAATATCAATTGAATCTTCGATCACTGGAGTTACTCCTACACTTGCAAAACTGGTATGACGTTTACCATTTGCATCAAACGGCGATATTCTAACCAGCCTGTGAATTCCACTTTCACTTTTTGCCCACCCGTAAGCTTTTTCTCCAACGATTTTTATCATTGCAGACTTTATACCAACCGACTCTCCTTCTAATTTTTCTACAACTTCAACTTTGAAGTTGTGATAAATTTCTGCCCATCTTGTATACATGCGCATCAGCATTTCAGCCCAATCATTGCTCTCTGTTCCACCAGCTCCTGAGTGGATTTCTAAAAAGCAGTTATTGTTATCTGCTTCACCAGTAAATAAGGATTCTGTCTCTTTAAGTTTGATTAATTTCTCTAGCTTAGCTAATTCACTTTCAACTTCAGAGAAAAATTCTTCATCATTCTCATCAATAGCAGACTTCATTAAGCTAATGGCATCGTTGTAATCGCTTTCCAGCTTTAAAAATAACTCTACGTCATTCTTAATTTTAGAACGTTCTTTTAAAATTTCTTGTGCCTTTTGATTGTCTTGCCACAGATTATCATTCGACGCTTGGTAGTCCAGCTCTTCAAGACGCAACTTTAATTTTTCTATGTCAAAGACACCTCCTGATAAGAGAAATACTTTTATTTAAGCCTTGAAAGTATTCGAAAATTTCTGAATAAGTTTTCATTATACTTTAGATTTTAATATATTTACTATTACTAACAATAACAGCAAACAAAATAGAAATTTAACCATATGATAGTTAATTCAAAATAATTTCATTATACTTTAATGTTTAAGGAAATCAAGTGTGTATATTTATTAAAAAACAAGGTAAAGTAATGAATATTAAAATAAGTTCTCATTATGGTTTAGACAAAAAGGCTATTGATGACTTAATAGAGTCACTTGATAACGAGGAGCTAGAAAATGTTCGTAATATTGTAAAAACGATAGATAGCGTTCAGTTAGCTTATTTTTTATCTACTTCAATCAGTGATCACAGGGAGAAATTAGTTAATATCCTCGATCAACATTTGTTAAGTGATGCCCTAGTGCATGTAGTGCCAGATTTACAAAGAGAGATCATAGAAACATTGGGAATAGAAAATACAGCAAAGTTACTAATGCTCCTTGATGTAGAAGATATAGTAACCATAGTGAAAGATTTGGATAGAAAGTCTATAGAAAACATACTTAACTACTTACCCAATGCAACTCAAAAATTAGTAGAGGAATTGTTATCATACCCAGAAGAAAGTGCAGGAAGGTTGATACATAAAAATATAGTTATAGCTCCATATTATTGGACGATAAATCAGCTAATGGAATTCTTGCACAACTATAAAAAAATACCAGAAAGATTTCACCAGATATTCATTATCAACTCAAAATTAGAGCCTATAGGCAGTGTTAATTTAAATAAGGTAATATCTCACTCAGGAGACACAATAATAAAAGAGATAATGGATCATGACATAAAAATCATTAAAACTGGAGTAGACCAAGAGGAAGTAGCAAGAATATTTAAAGATTACTCTCTATTATCGGCTCCGGTAGTAAATAAGAATGGTAAAATTATTGGTGTGATCTTAATTGAAGATGTGATAAAAGTTGTTCAACAAGAAACAGAAGAGGATGTACTCAAAATAAGCGGTGTATCTTCTAAAGCCGATATAAATGCCCCTATACATAAAACTATAATTAAAAGGCTACCTTGGTTACTGTTTAACCTCTTAGCTGCAACAATGTGTTCCATAGTAGTTGGCTTTTTCGATGATGTAATAAAAAGTTCTATAGTACTGCCAATAATCATGCCGATAATTGCATCAATGAGCGGAAATGCAGGATCCCAAACAGTAACGCTAACCATCCGGGCAATCGCAACAAAATATCTAACTGAGCAAAATGCAAAAAGAGTACTGATGAAAGAATTTTTAATAGGTCTTATAAACGGGGTAATTTTATCTACCATTTCACTCGTAGTATTAGCAATAAGATTTCACAATTTCAAAGTGGAGATGATTTTTGTGGTCTCCATGATTATGATGTCAATTATTGCAACGTTCATCGGAACTTTCATTCCTATAATGCTTCACCGTTTAAAGTCTGACCCTGCAGTTTCTTCTTCAATCCTAACATCGGCAACAACTGATATTCTCTCAGCTCTTATATTTCTTGGTTTAGCTACGATCTTTTTATTAAACAGTTGACAATATCAAGTTTCACAACTTTACCAACTATTTCTTTCTATTAAATAAGAATAAATTACCTATACAAAAATAGATTGGCAATATTTCAAGTCTACCAAGCAGCATCAAAAACGACAAAAATAATTTTACTTCATTACTGAAAGAAGAATAGTTACCTGAAGGGCCTATTAAATTACTAAATCCCGGGCCAGAATTTGTAAGCGTTGCAGAGACTGAGCTGATGCTAGTTATAAAGTCTGCATTGCTTAAGTAAGACATCACTATTGATGAAATGGTAAACGTTAACATGAAAATTGCAAAAAATATAAAGACAGAGTGAACTTCATCATTCTCCAGGGTTTTTCCATTGAATTTTACTCTATTGTCTGCATTAAGGTTTAATAAAAGGCGAAAGTGATTTTCTATAGACCTTAGAAAAATGATCAAACGAAAGATTTTAATGCCACCACTTGAAGAACCACTACATCCACCAACAAAGGTTAGAAAAAAAGCTAAGACTGAAATGAAGCTCCAATCTATATGATCACAGATTGCATAACCAGTTGACGTAATCAAGGAGTTGATGGTAAATGTGCTGCATCTAAATGATAATGACACTCCTAAATCAACATTTTTATACAACCAAAAACAAGCAAATAAAGATGAAACAATAGCTATCTTAACAAAGTAAGAGACCTGTTCATCATAGCAAATGTCTAACCGTCTTATAATTTTTAAATAGCTAAGAAAAGGCAGAGAACCCAAAATCATAAAAATGATCGTTATGACTTCTAACATAGGGTTATTATAGTGCCCTATAGAATCATTATAGTTAGCAAATCCACCAGTTGATACAGCGGACATTCCGTGACATATTGCATCAAACAGTGGCATACCAGCTAGATAATAGGAAAATACGCATAATAAAATTAGGCTATAATATATTGCTGTAACATGAATCACTACGCTTCGCGTATTCGGCAACTTCCTTTTGGTGGCATCTGAATATTCAGAGTAAAGTAAATTATTTAGGCTGAGAATCTTAAGCATAGGAAAAACTGCAATTCCTAAAGTGATTACGCCAAAACCACCTATGCCATGTAGCATTGTCCTCCACAGCAGTATTCCTGGAGATTGTTTTTCAATATCATCAAATATAGTTGCCCCTGTGGTTGTAAAGCCAGATATCGCTTCAAATAATGCATCAACATAGCTCAGATTATCAAAATAGAAAGGAATAGCTGCAAACAAAGACAAGGCAATCCAGGTGCAGCTAGTAATCGCAAAAATTGCCGGCATGCCATGTAATCTACTTAATTTACCGAACAAAATAAAAGTTACGCCAGATGTGCAGGTAATTATGAATCCAGCGAGAAAATTTTTCCATTCGTAGCTGAGACATTTATTAGTAATAGCAGGAATAAGCATTGCTAAGCTAAATAACAATAGGAATATTCCCACAATAAATACAATTGAACGTAAAGTTTGTAAACGTTGATGATTTTTCATAGAGTTATTTCCTCGCTATACAAAACCATAAAAGCTACTCTAACGTCAAGCACTTTGTTGGCCTTTATTAACAGTTGTTAACAATATACTTGACTTACTTGTAAATATGTGTAACAATTAAACTTGTTATGGAAAATAGAGGTAAAATATGATTGGATTAACTAATACGTAACAACAAATTCAAACTTCATTAATTACAGCAATCAGCAATAACAACCTTAAAACGGTCCAGGACATATTTAACAATGATGAATATGATGATATACAAGCAGCTTTGAGACACAAGGGGGCTCCGACTAGTGACAAAGATATCATTTTATATTTTGCTATTACTCGCCTTAACGCTGTAGTTGAAGATCAAGAAAAATTTGAAAAAAGCGTAAGGATCATTGAACTAATTTGGCAGAAAACTAATCGAAAAATTCGTGGTTCTGTGTGTGGTCATGCAATAGAGAGTTTTCAAAACTTTCAAAGAGAAACTGGCCTTAGTGACATACCTGCTCTTAAAACAGTTATTCAAGAAATGGAAGAGCACAGGAGAGTAATGGATCTTATACCAATTCCCACTATACAAAGAACGGATAGACAATAATGGGAAAAAAGCCATACTAAAGTAAGTGAAGTAGCGAGGTATAAATGGCATTAAGATCAAAATTATTGGATGAAAAAGTAGTAGAATCAGCAAAAGAAATGCTGAAGAAAGTAAGGAACAATGCATATGTTTCAAAAAAACTAAATGCTGTAATTGCGGCAAAAAAGCATAGTATAACGGCTGTAGCAAAAATATATTGAATTTCAAGAAGCGCACTAACTTCGTGGATAAAACTCTTGAAATTTGGCAGAGAAGAAAAACTGTTTGCTCCTCCATCACGCCGTAGAAAAACTAAATTAAATCAGGCTCAACTACAGCAAATTGAAGCATGTATAGAAGAAAATCCTAATATTACCATTAAAGAAATGAGAATAAGAATCCAGGAAAAGTTCGGATTAAATATCAGCAAATCTACAGTACACCGCCATATGCAAAAGATGAAATTTTCATATATTACACCAAGACCAGTACACAACGTACAAGATAAAAGTAAACAAGAGGAATTCAAAAAAAAATCTCAATGAAGTTATTGGCAAGTATCCAGAAAAAGAGCTATTTTTCTTTGATGAATCAAGGTTTGGCACACATTCGAAAGTTGGGCATGGATGGTTTAAAAAAGGCACTAGGACTCGGGTTAAAATAAAATTAGGTAGGCATAATTTTTATCTCTACAGTGCAGTTAATCCTAAAAATGGAGAGAGTTTTAGCTTATTTGCACTAAATGTTAACACTGATTGCATGAATGTATTTCTTGAGCAAATGTCGCAATATCTAGGGACAAGAGAAGCTGTTCTTGTTATGGACTGTGCTAGTTGGCATAAGTCAAAAAATTTAAAGGTAGCTAAAAATATTGAGATTATATACCTACCTCCATATTCACCTGAACTCAATCCTGTTGAGAGGCTTTGGTTATACATAAAACAGAACATTTTGCGCAATAAAATATATGATACAATTGCTCTGCTTTAGGGTGCTTTGTGCAAATTTATTACTTCTCTTGCCAGCTCCACAATTAAACAACTCTGCAATTTCTCCTATTTGACTGATCAACAATGAGAATTGGTATTACATAAAATATGGAATAATTAAACTTAAGTTTTTATGGAGGTAGCTATATGTCAGGTTTAACAGAGGAACAACGGGTATTATATAATCAATTACAGAATGCAATTGGGGATTTTGTCGAGGGTTTTGCCAAAGGTTTTAATGATAAAATGAAAGAGAAACATGAGATAGAAACTAAACAAGTAACTAATAAAGCAATAGGAATTGGTATCACTTGTAGTGTTATAGCTGCATTGGCAGTCGGTATTGGATGTGGTGTTGCCGGTGTTCAATTATCAGTATTAGCTATAGCTGTAGCTGCTGCGCTGGCAGTTGGACTTGTTGCTGGTGGTATTACAAGAGATACTTTAACACTTTCTCTTAAGTACTAATCTGGAGGTTCGACAAGTTGCTGTTTAAAAGGTTGGGAAGTAGTTTTATTAGTATTGAAAATTACATAATATACATTATGGAAAATAAAATCACATAATATAGCAAACTATAGCTAACCCAAGAAAGGTTTTCCTACGTCATACCGCCGCGGTATTTCTCAGCCGCTAACAAGTAGCGCTATATTATTATCTTGGTAAAAATCATAATAATTCGTTAACTTGTATTTTAAATCTGTATATCAAGTGTACTTTTCTCATAAAGCGCCAATTGTGAAGCTAATGAATTTTATTTGTTTAAAATTTTGCTTAAATAGCTCTTTTTATACTATGTTTATATAGCTAAACTGACTTAGATTTACCGACAATTTGAAAAACGACAAATTCGTCATTCCGCTACTAGTTAGCGGAATCTATGCCGAGATACCGCGAATGAATCGCGGTATGACGATTAGTGGCGGTATGACGAGCTTATCGTCATACCGCTGTTTGGTAGTGAGGTATCAAAATGGAAAAATACACCAACGCATGGTTTCATAAGAAGACTGACCCAAATCATCACGATTGTGCAAATGATGGCACTTGCGGGCAATCTATACAAAATTGCAAAATTGGTAATACCGACATTTCTTTTTTTGATAGTAATACCAATTCCCACTATACAAAGAACGGATAGACAATAATGGGAAAAAAGCCATACTAAAGTAAGTGAAGTAGCGAGGTATAAATGGCATTAAGATCAAAATTATTGGATGAAAAAGTAGTAGAATCAGCAAAAGAAATGCTGAAGAAAGTAAGGAACAATGCATATGTTTCAAAAAAACTAAATGCTGTAATTGCGGCAAAAAAGCATAGTATAACGGCTGTAGCAAAAATATATTGAATTTCAAGAAGCGCACTAACTTCGTGGATAAAACTCTTGAAATTTGGCAGAGAAGAAAAACTGTTTGCTCCTCCATCACGCCGTAGAAAAACTAAATTAAATCAGGCTCAACTACAGCAAATTGAAGCATGTATAGAAGAAAATCCTAATATTACCATTAAAGAAATGAGAATAAGAATCCAGGAAAAGTTCGGATTAAATATCAGCAAATCTACAGTACACCGCCATATGCAAAAGATGAAATTTTCATATATTACACCAAGACCAGTACACAACGTACAAGATAAAAGTAAACAAGAGGAATTCAAAAAAAAATCTCAATGAAGTTATTGGCAAGTATCCAGAAAAAGAGCTATTTTTCTTTGATGAATCAAGGTTTGGCACACATTCGAAAGTTGGGCATGGATGGTTTAAAAAAGGCACTAGGACTCGGGTTAAAATAAAATTAGGTAGGCATAATTTTTATCTCTACAGTGCAGTTAATCCTAAAAATGGAGAGAGTTTTAGCTTATTTGCACTAAATGTTAACACTGATTGCATGAATGTATTTCTTGAGCAAATGTCGCAATATCTAGGGACAAGAGAAGCTGTTCTTGTTATGGACTGTGCTAGTTGGCATAAGTCAAAAAATTTAAAGGTAGCTAAAAATATTGAGATTATATACCTACCTCCATATTCACCTGAACTCAATCCTGTTGAGAGGCTTTGGTTATACATAAAACAGAACATTTTGCGCAATAAAATATACGATACAATTGCTCTGCTTTAGGGTGCTTTGTGCAAATTTATTACTTCTCTTGCCAGCTCCACAATTAAACAACTCTGCAATTTCTCCTATTTGACTGACCAACAATGAGAATTGGTATTACATTATAACGGTTCACATTTTTAATAATAGAAGCGATTATACAAAGTATAATGATCTTCTCGGCTTAGATGAAGATGGTGGTCCAGTATATATTACACGAGGAGTAACAGATTGTCAGAATATTCTGACATATAAGCAAAGTGCCATGGATTTTGTTCTAGGTCATGAGCTAGGCCACATATTTCAATTGCGTTTTTCACCATCGGCAACAGTCAAAGCTTTGAGTACTCAGGATACTGAATTCATAGCAAATGTTGTTGGACGAGAAGTAGAAGAAAAAAATTATAAAGCTATTTGCAAGCAGATGGGTGTAGATGAATATGAAGACCGTGGATGGATGTTTCAATTTAAATATAAAGGTACACTTTATAAATATCACAAGAACCTTTCAGAAGAAGAAAAATTTAAAGCTATACAAAATGTCAAGAATATTCATGAACTAGTAGATGAATATAAAGACCATGGATCGATGTTTAGTTTTAAATACAAAGGTACAACTGGTAGTATATACCGCAAGAATCTTTCAGAAGAAGAAAAATTTCAAATTATACAACGTGTCAAGAATTCTGGACTAGACGAATATGAAGATCGTGGATGGATGTTTAGTTTTAAATACGAAGGTACAACTTATAGAGCAGAACACAAAGGTTATCTTTTGGTAGAAGAAGAAAAACTTCGATTGATTCAAGATATAAAGAACTCTCATGAATCGCTCGTTAGTGAACGTTATAGATTAAATGAAGGGCAATTAAGTCAGAATGCAACTGTAGTAATTTCTATTGATGAAAATAAGGAGATAAGTCAAATGTATTTTCATAATCCAGACAAGAATATGTCCGAATGGTTAGATAAGACACTTATAAGCAGAAGTAAACCTGAAGTGGATGTGGATGAAATAGAGCAACCCAGTAATTTCTTATCCAATATTTTTCAGCAATTAAATCCGTTATTGATTCTATCTCATCATTCTTTTCATGGTTATTTGGGTCTAAAGAGGAAGAACAATCTGATAACAACCTTTCTTTGCTTAACTTATCAGAAGAACAATCCGATGACAATCTTTCTTTGCTTAAACCTGATGTTTATCACGATGCTGACGAAAACTACGTAGGCAATTACTCACTATGTAATCATGATTATCACCAACATGATGACCTAATATAGTAAAATAAAGAACTTTTATCCCCTACCCTTCTAGTTGTATTTATAACTTTGCAGATATGGGAGGCGATAAATGGCACTTAAACAACTAGATAAAAAACTAGGTGGATCATTCCGAAATTCTTGCATTTTTTGTCTATAATTTTGTAAAGAAATAACTTTTACTTTATCATAATCAAGTTTCCAGAAAGAGAGTGGTATTGCTTAAATAATTAGATAAAAAACCAGGTGGATCATTCTGAAATTCTTGCATTTTTGTCCATAATTTTGTTAAACAACTTCCCTTTTGGTCATGTCGAACCAAATTTCTTTTTCACACCACCTTTTAAGCCACCGATGACAGCTTCGTTAGTTTTTGTCATAATGCGATCAAACACTCCCAATAACCTCTTTAATAGGTTTGGAGTTAGCGAAGAGATAAGATCAACAGATACGTTATTGTTTTTGTCATCACCACTTGCTTTATAGTCTATTGAAACGATTCCCCTACTTTTCCCGCCAGTAAGAAGTTTCCCAATTATAGGAATTTTTAACAAAGATTTATTAATTGAATATGCTGGTATTACCTGTCCTTTAACTTGGAATTCATAATTTCTAATGTCGAGCTTACCGCTAGTGCTAATGCCTAATTCCGCCCCTTCAAGCCAAGATTCTTCAATTTCGACAGAGCCATCTTTGTATGAGAAAGGTACATTACATTTATAAAAGTATACACCTTCATCCTTTATAGCATTTACAATACCAGGAAGCGAAGACATCGATAATAAAGTAGTGAGTAGTGGAGCATCTTTAATATAAAAATTACTAATAGATAACATGCCATAATGTTCTTCATTTTCTCTTTGAGGAGATAGATAAAGAGAAAGTTTACCATTTTTGACTGATTTACTAATGCCTAAGGAACGCGAAAGTATACCTGCATTATCCGCATATATTTCGAGCCCTATTCCACTGTATTCCGCTAGTATGTTGCTGCTATCTTCTAGAAACTGTCCTGTAAATTGACTTCCATTGCAATTACCTTTAGTACAGGTTACATTCAGCTTAGCATTTTTGATAACGACGCCTTCTTTCATAATTACATTGTCAACATTCATACTAATTTCTATATCTTTGTTTAATCCATTATTGTTTTTGCCAAGCAAGCCTAAAATATCACTCAAATTGATTTTCTCACCATAAATAGTTATGGCATTTTTTTCCTTACCTGATTCAATTTCTATACTAAAATCATTATCAGGCAATTTAAAACTACTAGAATTTAAATATAAATTTCCATTTCCTACTCTTCCGCTGAATTTTATATCTAGGTCATTTCCTATAACATCTAATTTGTCTATTAACAATTCATCGGCACCTTTTAATTTTACAGAGAACAAAACTTTATTGTGATCTTCAAAACGATTTTTCCACCCAAAATAACTTGAACGTGATTCAAGCTCTGATAAATCCATATTACCATTAACATGTCCCGTCTTATCTTGATTTATCACCGATTCTATATTTGTATTGACATAGCCACCTATATTTTTATCAAAATCAAGTATTTGAGCGGGTAAATCTCCGGTCAAATTCCAGGCAAAACTTTCATTCCTATTGCTACTTTTCAGGTCAAATAATAGCTGTGTGTTATTCACCATACCACTACCATTTAAATCTATAAAGTTACTGCCAAAACTAAGCTTAATGTCATATTTACCAAGACTTGCATTATAGACGGCCAAATTGTCAATTTCAGAATGAAAATTTGCTGAGAAGTCTACTTTTTTGTCATCAGCATTTAGATTAAAAATGCGAAAATTAAATACAGATTTTGCCATTCCACTTACTTTATCCCTTTCAACCTTCACCACATCATCCAGCTTAAATCTTATAGGCTCATATAAACCATACGCATCACTTACAGCTTGGCCATTAATGGTTAGAACTGAATTTTCCTTATTGAGAGATTTCATTTCAATATCACCACCATTAATAGTGAAATTCTGAAACTTAGCGCTATTTACAGTAATCTCAAGATCGTTATTCTTGATGATCAAATCACCCTTTAGTTCCTTTACTTGCTCAAAATCTTCATCAAATTTTACGCTACCATTTTCTATATCAGCAACAATTACAATGTCTGGCAGATCGTCATCAACCAAATTGTTAATTTTGCCATTGAAACTTACAATGGTATTTAAAACATCCCCATTAATATTATCACAATACCAGCTTCTAAATTTACTATTCACTACACCATCTGGTACATAAGTACATAAATCCTTTGCAGCAAACTTGCTAATATTAATTCTAAGCAAAGCATGACTTGCACTAAAGTTCATCTTACCTATTAAAGAGAGATACGTGTCATTTAACTTAAAATGGAAGTTTTTTACACTAATAATTCCATCACTATATGTTAAATTTATATTTATATTAGTTAAGGCCAAATTTTTGTTCAAATAGTTTTCTGTATTCAATACGTATATATTTCCATCTACAATTTCATCCTTTTTATTAATTTTCACTGAGAAGCTTCCTTTGAATCCTATATTTTTGTCCAAATTGTAGCTTTTAACTAATGTAGAAAACTCGCTCAATAGTCCCAATTTTAGATTATAAAATGTCCCGTATACATTTAGCAAATTGTTGCGATTTTTTATTGTAATTGATAAATCATCCAAAAATCCCTTTCCATCTTTTGTATTCACATGAATATCTAAAACATTAAAATCTTCCCCCTTCCCTATATATAATTTATCAATAAAAAATTCATCTTCTGTGCTTTTATCAATAGCGATGTTAGTAAATTCAATTTTTGAATCCGCATTTAAGTCAAAAAAAAATTCCCTTATTGTTTTTAATAGATTTTTTGCACTGCTTTCTGTCATCTTGAAATTCTTCCCTGTCATTCCAGCACTCGTCCTTGTCATCCAAGTAGCTTGACTACTTGTTTCTTTTTTTCTAGATTCCAGCGTCACACGCTGGAATGACACCGAAGGAAGGCGGTTACTATTTAAATAATGATTATCCAAAAGGTCTAATGAGTTTTGCGGATTAACATTAGTTTCTTCTCTCTTGATACATACATGCACATTATCAGCTGAAACCTGAGAGAGATTTGTGCTAGCTTTAAATAAGGAACTTAACTTAAAATGTACAAAAAGCTCAGGAACTTTTATAGTAAAATTAGGGTTTGCTATTGCCAAATCTGTAATGACTAAATACGGATCTTTGCCATCTTTCTGCCAAACAACTGAGGTATTCTCCATATTAACGCTTGAGCCAACAAATACTTTTGATATTTTATGTTTAACATAAAAATTAATATAATTAATATTGATTTCTAAAGGCTTTAAAAAAATAAAGAAGCACAATATGAACAATAAAGCTACGGAAAATAATATAGTAATTTTTTTAAGCATCGATTATTGCTTTTCTTGCTAAAATATCAGCCTCCTCATTATATTTATTGCCACTGTGTGCTTTAACCCACTTCCAATCAATTTCGTGTTGTGAAGCAACGTTGTCTAGCTCTTTCCACAATTCCATATTTTTTACTGATTTTTTATTACTTGTTTTCCAGCCATTCATTTTCCACTTATTTATCCACTCTGTTATGCCATGCTTAATATAAAGACTATCCGTATATAAATTAATATTACAAGAAAATTTCAATACTTTTAGCCCATTGATCACCGCTGTTAACTCCATTTTATTGTTTGTGGTATTTTCTTCTCTACCATAAATGTCTTTTCTATAATCTTGAAATAATATGATAGCTGCCCATCCTCCCGCTCCAGGATTACCAGAACACGCCCCATCCGTGTATATTGTCACTTCCTTTTTGCTCATCTTTAACTGTAATGAATTAACTAAAGTATATAGTTGCTTTTATGAAAGCACAATTTCTAAAGGTAGTTTAAGCTGCACCTTTAAATTTTATTATAGAAACAAAAAAAAGTGTGACAACGAGCATTACCAAAAGGAAAAGTAAAAAATAGTTTTTATGCTTCTGCCGTTCTTTCATAACTAAAATAAATCAATAGAACAAAAAATAATACTGGCGAATAGGGAAAATAGATAAGAAATTGAATAAGAAAACATTTGTTTCTGTGAGTTGTGGTTCTTGAATCTGAGAATTGATATAGCGTACCAAATAAAGATGCAACCTGCAAAAATTGCCATGCTTAGATAAAGTAAAGCCTTTTTCAAAAATAGAGCTGGAAGCAAGCTGGTTAATACCAGCAACACACTATAAATTAATATATATTTTCTTGTTTTTTCCGGACCATAAACAATATTGAACATAGGAATCGATGCTCTTGCATAGTCTTCAGACTTATTTAAAGATAGGGCCCAAAAGTGTGGTGGAGTCCACATAAAAATTACTAAAAATAAAATGAAACTTTCCCAGCTGACAGAATTAGTCACAGCTGCCCAGCCAATCATTGGAGGAAAAGCACCTGCTGCACCACCGATAACGATATTCTGTGGAGTACGCCTTTTTAGCCAAATTGTATATACGAAAACGTAAAATAATATGCTAACTGCAAGCAAAGCAGCAGAAATATAGTTTACTGCTATTGCCATGATAAATACTGACAATATTCCAAGAGTTATACCAAATTCAAGCGCACTTTCTGCAAGAATTCTTCCTGAGGGTATAGGGCGGTTTTTTGTCCTTTCCATGAGCAGATCTATGTCTCTGTCATACCACATATTTATAGCACCTGAAGATCCTGAGCCAAGAGCAACACATATAAGAGATATTAGTGCTAGAAAAGGGTGCATACTACCTGGTGCAGTAACCATACCAGCAACTGCAGTAAATACCACAAGATACATTATCCTTGGCTTCAGCAAACGCCAAAAATCCAGTATTGTTGATTCAACATTTAGCAAAACACTTGTGTACATTCTATTTTACCACTGGTGGCTTTTCGAAAGTATGAAAAGGTGGTGGTGAAGATACCGTCCATTCCAAGGTGTCACCTTCCCAAGGATTATCTCCAGCTTTTTTGCCCCATTTAAAGAGATATATAACTATAAACACAAAAAACATAACTGAAACAAAGGACATATATGAGCCAATTGAGGATATATAATTCCAAGGGATAAACGCATCAGGATAATCAGGTATACGCCTTGGCATACCAGCTAATCCTAAGAAATGTTGAGGTAAAAAAGTGATATTGGTACTAATAAAAGTAAGCCAAAAGTGGATTTGACCTAAGCGCTCATTATATTGTTTACCCGACATTTTACCAATCCAATAATAAAAGCCAGCAAAAGCTCCAAATAATGCAGCAAGTGACATGATATAATGGAAGTGAGCAACAACATAGTAGGTATCATGCAGAAGCTTATCTATTCCACCATGAGAAAGAATTATTCCCGTTATGCCACCGCCAACAAACATGAAAATAAAACCTAGTGCAAATAGCATAGGGGTCTTAAACTCAATTGCTCCACCCCACATAGTTGCAATCCAGCTAAAGACTTTTACACCAGTTATAACACCGATAAAAATTGTGGTAGTGCTAAAAAATGCAGCAGCGTCAGCACTAAGCCCAACAGTGAACATATGATGAGCCCACACCATAAAGCCAAATACTGCTATACCTATCATAGCATAAACCATCCCTATGTAACCAAATACAGGTCTGTGAGAAAAAGTTGATACAACCTGACTTATGATGCCAAATGCAGGAAAAATAATTACGTAAACTTCTGGATGACCAAAAAACCAAAATAGATGTTGAAATAACACAGGATCTCCGCCACCGGCAGGATCAAAAAAGGAAGTACCAACATTGCGATCAGTAAGAAGCATAGTTATAGCACCGGCAAGCACTGGTAAGGCAACAATCAACATAAATGCTGTTAGCAAGACAGACCAAACAAACAGTGGCATCTTAGTTAATGACATTCCTTTTGTGCGCATGTTAAATATAGTAACTATAAAGTTGATCGCCCCAACAATTGACGACATACCAGCAACATGAAGTGCAAGTATAGCAATGTCAACTCCTGCACTTGGATGGGACATTACCTGTGATAAAGGTGGATATAAAGTCCAACCTGTACCTGGACCTTCACCAATAAACACTGAGAGAATGAGCAAAATAAAAGATGACACTAATAACCAAAAACTTAAATTATTCATACGAGGAAATGCCATATCTGGTGCACCAATCATGAGAGGTACAAACCAGTTACCAAATCCTCCCATGAGGGCTGGCATTATCATAAAAAACACCATTATCAACGCATGCCCTGTAACCATTACGTTATATAATTGATAATTATTGTTAAGTATATTAATGTGCATTAGCTGAGTGCGAATGATCACCGATAATAATCCACCAATAATTCCAGCTAATATGGAAAAAATAATGTACAGTGTCCCTATGTCTTTATGATTAGTGGAAAACAACCAACGCTTTATGCCCTTTGGTATGTCACTCATATCTATACTCCAAATTTAACTCACTAATTTTCTATTTTCAATCCACTTATTAAAATCTTTTTTGCTTACTGCTTCAACAACAATTGGCATAAATCCATGGCCTTGACCACACAATTCGTAGCACTGCCCGTAATAAACACCAGACTTTTTGATATTAAACCACGCCTCATTCAGCCTACCTGGTACCGCATCAATTTTTACACCGAAAGCCGGTACTCCCCAGCTGTGTATCACATCTCCTGCTGTAACTTGTAAACGAACGTTAGTATTAATGGGTAAAACGATGTTGTTATCAACAGAGAATAGCTTTAAATCTCCTTCGATAAAGTCTTCTTTTCCCTTAATATAACTATTAAATGACACACCTTGATATTCTGGATATTGGTAACTCCAATACCATTGATGGCCAATAACTTTTAGTGTTATATCAGCTTTCGGTATTTCTTCCTGTAGCTTCAGTAATTTAGCGTTTTCAAAGGCTAATATACCAACAATAATCGTTGGTATAACAAACCAAACAATTTCTAAAAGGACATTGTGGTTAGTTTGGCTTACGTTTGCCACTTTGCTTTTACGAAAGCGAAATACTACATAAGCAAGCAGCGCCCACACAAAAAGCATTATTGCAACCATCACAACCATTACAAACGAATGTGACCTAACTACAGCCTCCATTACTTCAGTTGCAGGAGCAGGAAATCCAAATTGCCAGTAAGTAGGAGCAGAGGCAACAGATATATTTGAGTAAAATATTATCAATAGTGCAAATAACTTCACCATATCTTTTGTTTGTTTGCTATAAAACTAAATGATATACTGTATAATAGTATATATAAACTTACTATGCAAATAGAGATTAGTGATGGTTAATAATTTTTTAGCATTCAACAAGTATAATAGTACAATACTAATTTGAGTAAAAAAGCATTTACATAAATCTATTGTAAGTAAAAATATTATAATATTTTAAATTAAGTATTTACTTTAAGTAAATTCTATAATAAGTTTAATAGTGTCTGTTACTGCTAATAACCCTCTAGACTCACACCTAAAAGTAGTAACAGACACTATTAAACTTTATGACAAGTTTATAATCTGTAAGATCAAAATCTTACAAGTTTCTTTATTTTATTATACATTGCAGTTTGTTAATTAACTTTTAATGCCTATGGTAGCATTTACAGCTTGGACCAAAGGTTTACGCATTATAGAAAATAATTATAAAAAAACACACTATATTTGTATACCATACAAACTTTTTTCATTATGCATAGCTGAGTTACTAGATTCTGTAAACGAAATCTTTAGAGAAGCCAAATAGAGCTACCTTTCTATAAAAGACCTATCGACTGTTGCAATTATAGGTGTAAACAAAAATGATAAAAGAGTACGGGATTGAGTAACTATGTACACTTCTGCTGGCATACCAGGGTATAGGTATACATTTTTAAATTGAGCAAGCTCTGACTTCGGTATCACTACGCGCACTGAATAATAACGCCCTAGTCTTGGATCATCAAGAGCATCAGGAGAAATATGGCTTACTATACCACTAATTAAACTTAAACGGCGTGCACTGTAAGCACTCAGCCGGACTTTAACCTTTAGCCCTTCTAGCCCATCAATAGAGACTATGTTGCTATCTTTCTTTTGTGCTGACAGTACCTCTTCTATGTTTCTGGTCTGAATTTTAGCATCTATTATTAGGTCATCATCCGATGGCACTACGCTCATGATTGGAACTCCAGATTGTATAACACCACCTTCAGTATGGTATCTTATATCTGTGACTATCCCATCTTGAGGGGATTTAATTATTGTACGTGCTAATGAATCTTCAGCAACAATCAGCCTCTCTTTCAAGTCTGCAATAGACGTACTAACTTCCTTAAGTTCAGCGTTTGCTCTTTCTTGAGAATCATTTCTCACGTTTATAATTTCTAATTCGTTCTCTCCAATTTTTTGCTGCACTTGAGATATTGAAGAACGGTAATGTCCAACTCTGCCTTCAATTTCAGCAAACTGTTTTTCTAAAGCTAAAATGTGTGGTTTGCTTATATGGCCACTATCAAGTAATTGTCTTTTTGTTTCCAACTCCTCAGTTATCAAGTCATATTGCTTATGAGCTGCATTTAGTTGAAAGTTTAGCCCAGCTAATTCATCATTTAACTGCTTTATACGTTGTTGCAGTATGTCTGTTTTTCCCAATATGCTCTTTCTCTGAGAGTTGAACAACTTTACTTGATTCTTTATCGCTTTATTTACAAGTTCATCGTGAGATAATTTTTTAACCTCATCAGGAAACTCGAGCGTGTCTAAATCTCCTCTGATTGCAATAAGCCTTGCTTCTGTTGCTAAAAATGATAAGAGCTTCTCTTTGATAATACTTAAATTCGCCTTCTCGTTAACATCACTCAACAAAACTAGAGGCTCATCTTTTTTAACTGCTTGGCTCTCTTTGACTAAAATTTTGCTTATTATTCCTCCGCCCAAGTGTTGAACTATTTTCCTATTTGAAGATACAATAACTTCTCCACTTGCATGCACCGCACCGTCAATTGGAGCTATAGCCGACCAAATACCACCTATCCCAAAAAAGATGAGTATTACTACCAGACCAAAAAATAGTGGTCCCCATGTTACTCTCAGAACTTCATTTACGTTATTACTTTCGCGTTTTAAAATAAAATTTATCACTGCATCAATCAATGCAAACGTCTTATCCAAAAATTTTGGGTACTTCTTCTTTTTATTTTTTGCTCCTTGCATATTTATATTATCACTATGGCCAATCAGGCCTGTCAAAGAAAATCCAGTGCTAAGCTTTTTCAACTTACTTATCATAATACTACTGTGAATTTGTGTTAACTCAAGATAACACACAAAAACAAAGAATCTATAATTTAGGCATTCCATTTAGACTGCAGAGCACCAGAATAAACTATTTAGTAACAATTCCTGCATCAACTATGTTTTTAAAATTTTTTGACGTTTAACTTTATTATAACTTTTCCTTTATTTTGTGAATATCTGAGTTACTTATATTATGTAAGAAATCTATTGCCAACCAGTCAATATTCTGTTAGGAATTAAGATAATATAAAGTTATTATGTTTAGATTGGAAAGCAGAAAGTTCCTGATCACTGGCGCATCAGGCGGAATAGGGCAAGCAATTGTAAAAATTATGCACAAAGCCGGAGCAACTTTATGTATTTCTGGCACAAAAAAAGAAGTGCTCGAAGAAGTTGCTAAACAATATGAAAAAAATATGCACATACTCCCTTGTGACTTATCAAATGCTGAGGAAGTAAATCAACTAGTAAATAGAGCAAGTGAGTTGATGGAAGGCTTTGACGGGCTTATATGCAATGCGGGCATTACGCGAGACAGTTTATTATTGAGAATGACAGATGAAGCATGGCAAAAAGTAATTGATATTAACTTGAGCTCTACATTTAAGCTGAGTAGAGAAGCATGTAAGAGACTAATTAAGAATAATTGGGGAAGAATTATAAATATTTCCTCAATAATAGGACTGACAGGAAACGCCGGGCAAGCAAATTATGCAGCGTCTAAAGCTGGAATAATAGCTATGAGCAAATCTATAGCAAAAGAAGTTGCAAGTCGTAATATAACAGTAAATTGTATTGCTCCTGGGTTTATAGATACTAAAATGACTGAAGTTTTAAATGAAGGACAAAAGGGAAAAATATTAGATAATATTCCAATGAAAAGAATGGGAACAGGGGAAGAAATAGCAGCAGGGGTCTTATTTTTAGCAAGTGATGAAGCAAAATATATAACAGGGCATGTGCTTAACATTAATGGTGGGTTATTTATGTAGCAACACTTATGTATGGACAAATTATAATTTTTACTTTAAAATAAAAATATGTGTAGGTTTGCGTTTGCGTTAATTTATTATTTAAAGGCAAGAAAATGAGCTCTATAATAAAAAGGTTTTTTAGTGTTTTTTGTGTAGTATTACTTTTCTCTTTCTCAGGTTATGCAGCTACCACTGATTCTGATATGGATGACACAACTAAAGTAATATGCAATATTATTGGTTACGTTTGGGGAATAGGCGGTCCACTTATGACGGTAGTAATAATTGGTGCAGCTTTGCTTGCAATATTTGGCAGGATGCCGTGGCCAGCCCTCTTTGCTCTAGGCATGTTCTGTGGTGTATTTTTTGGCGCTAAAACTATCATAACGAAAATTATGCCCAACGTAAGTGATGAAGCAAAAGCTATGTTGGAAAAGTGTGGAAAATAACCCATAAAAGTGCAGAAATGCTTTTTTGTTATCCATTAAATCGCTTCATATCTTCAACTTGCAACAAATAAGGACTATCTTTTGGTAGAGTTTTAACAGCTAGGTCAGCATATTTTGTAAATTCCTTTAAATCACCTTCAATACAAGCCTTTTTTGTCAAGGCAAAATAATGCATTGCCGTATCAGCTTCACATTTATATGCAATGCTTAAATATTTCCAGACAAAAGCGTTATTTGGTTCTACATTCAAAATCTGCTCCAGGTAAAAAATCGCCTTTTTTGCATCACCGTGTAATAATAAAGTATGAGATAATGCAAGTTTCACTAAATAACTGTTTTTCTCAGATAAATACCTAAGCGATTCCTCATACATTTTTATTGCTTCACTTAAATTTCCGGCCTTGTATAGCATTTCTGCTTTTAATTCATATAGGTATGGGTCATTGCGTGACTCTTGAACCAATGAATTAACTTTAGCAATAGCCTCTTCTATCTTTCCTTGCCTATAGCAAACTATAGCATTTACATACTCAGAATTATTTTCATATTTATTAGATAACACATGAATAGGAGCAAAGAAAGAGTCTAGCTTTGCAACCACACGCTCAAACTTTAGTAACTTATCCGCAAAAATTGGTTTTACGTTGTTTTTGACCTTATAATTTTGTACAGCAAATATGCGTTTCTCACTAAGTGGGTGAGTGCGGAAATATTCCTCGGTGTTCTCATGCTCAATACTTTTAAAATAATCAAAAATCTCTTTCATACCTGAATTATCATAGCCAGATTCATCAAGGTACCTTAAAGCATAGCTATCTGCTACACTTTCTTGCTCTTGAGAATAGTTAAAAAATAGCCTTGAACTGAGTGCTACACCACTAAGCAAAATTGCACCAGCAACCTGAGGGTTAATGATAATACTAGAAACTAATCCTACCATATAACTAATCATTGCTATCGATTGAAAATAACCCATAGCACTACTCATTTGCAATATATGACCAGCAGATATGTGAGCAATCTCATGTGCTAATATACCAAGCAGGACATAAGGTTTAGCCGAGTATTGTAAAAGTCCTAAATGAATGAAGATACTGTTGTTGTTAATTACAAAAGCATTAATCGAATTATCATTAATTATAAAAACTTTCATTCGGTCACTATCAATGTTTGCAGCGCAAAATAAAGGTTGCGCTAGCTCTTTCACTATTGCTTCCACTTCACTATCTCTAATAATGTTAATAGAGTAAGCATTATTATAATATGCAAAAAAGAACAATAAGGTCAAAAACTTAGCAATTCTAAACATGGAAATTCTGTGCTTATATAATTTATAGGAGTTCTATATTTTAACACTCAAATTATACAAATTTATAAACGCTAGTTTAATTTTTAACGTAACTGATAAGTTTGTCGATGGTAGTTAACTTAATTTTATGTTGTTCAGCAAATTTAAGTAACTGAGGTAAGCGCATCATAGAGCCATCATCATTTACTAATTCACAAATAACTGCTGAATGATCAAACCCTACTAACTTCGCCATTTCAACACTCGCTTCAGTATGACCAGCACGTTGTGCCACCCCACCTTTATGTGCAATTACAGGAAAAACATGACCTGGAGTTATGATGTCATCCTGAGTGCCATCCTTGTTGATAGCAGCATGTATAGTTTTCGTTCTATCCTCTGCTGAAACACCGGTTGTAATGCCATAACGTGCATCGATTGATGTAGTAAATGCGGTATGATTTTCACCAATATTTTTCTTTTCCATGAAATTAAGGCCCAACCTCTTCATGTGAAATTTAGTCATTGCTAAGCACACAACCCCTGTACCGTACCTAACCATAAAAGCCATATGTTCTGGTTTTACTTTTTCAGCTAAGACAACCAAATCACCTTCATTCTCTCTACTTTCATCATCAACTAAAATGAATAATTTACCGGAACGAGCATCCTCTAATACATCTTCCACAGAAGAAATACCTGGTAGACTCATTGAAGCATAAGTGGCCTGTACCATAATAATTTACTTAAATTCAATCTTAACTATTTTATACAATTTCTCTCCATTTGGCACTGTCACTTCCACATACTCACCGACTTTTTTGCCGATTAAGGCACTCCCGAGTGGTGAACTAGTAGATATTAACTGCTTTGAAACATCAGCTTCATATTCGCCTACAACCTTATAAACATATTCCACTTCACCGTTATTATCACTTAACATGCTTAATGTCACAGTTGCACCAAACATTACTGAATCACCAGACAAATTTTTTACTTCTATTACTTCCGCATGTGAGAGCTTACTTTCTATCTCCATTATACGGCCTTCAATAAAACCTAACCTTTCCCGTGCTGCATGATACTCTGCATTTTCAGACAAATCACCTTGATCACGAGCATCAGAAATAGCCTGTATCACAGAAGGTTTTTCTTCCTTTAATTTTTCAAGTTCGGCTTGCATATTCTCAAAACCTTCCCTCGTCATAGGAAATTTATTAATAATGGATGAAGCCATAATCACCACCTAAACGCAATTAAATTGAGTAACGAAATTACTCACAATGTTAAAAATATCACCTTTTATATCATCACTCATGTCACTTGACAACTTTTTTAAAACCCCAGGGTGTACAGTATGAAAATAATTAATAAGATCATGTTCAAATTTATTAATGTAACTTATTTGTATTTTACTTAACTGATTATATAGGTTAGAAAAAATATACATCAGCACTACTTGCTCTTCTATTGACATAGGTAAATGTTGTTTTTGCTTTAATAACTCGACAAGATATTTACCCTTATTCAAGGATAATTGAACACTAGCATCAAGATCAGAACCAAATTTTGCAAAATCTTCTAATTCTCTATACTGAGCTAAGCTTAGCTTTATAGAACTAGCAACTTTCTTCACAGACTTTAGTTGTGCAGCAGAACCAACCCGTGAAACTGACAAACCTATATTTACTGCAGGTCGAAATCCTTTATAAAATAATTCAGACTCAAGAAAGATCTGCCCATCGGTAATTGAAATAACATTTGTTGGCACATATGCAGATACATCACCAGCTTGAGTTTCGACAATCGGCAAAGCAGTTAAAGACCCCTGCCCTTTTTTATCAGACATTTTAGCAGCTCTTTCAAGCAAGCGAGAATGTACATAGAATATATCTCCAGGGTAAGCTTCACGACCAGGAGGACGTCTGAGCAATAAAGACATCTGCCTATATGCCACAGCATGCTTAGATAAATCATCATATATAATCAAACAATGCATTCCATTGTCACGGAAAAATTCCCCAATAGTGCAACCAGCATAAGGTGCTAAAAATTGCATAGGCGCGCAGTCAGATGCACTAGCCACAACTACAGTTGTATACTCTAATGCTCCGCTTTCTTTCAGCTTATTTACCACTTTTGCTACTGTTGAAATTTTTTGTCCAATAGCAACATAAACACAGTAAATTTTTTGATTTTCGTTTACCTCATCGTTAATCTTCTTCTGATTGATAATAGTATCAAGCGCAATAGTAGTTTTACCAATTTGTCTATCGCCAATAATTAATTCACGCTGCCCTCTACCTATTGGAATTAGCAAATCTATAATTTTAATTCCTGTTTGCAGTGGCTCATGCACAGACTTACGATCAATAATGCCTGGCGCTTTAGATTCTATATCCATTCTGTTTTTGGCTCTAATTTCCCCACCGTCGTCTATAGGATGGCCCAACGCATTTACAACTCTCCCTAACAATTCATGCCCTATAGGCACCTGCACAACATCACCACTACATTTTACAACGTCCCCTTCTTTCACATCACGGTCATTACCAAGCACAACTATTCCAGCCGTATCATGATCTAAATCAAGAACTATTCCTTCTACACCGCTTGCAAAAAATACCTTTTCACCGAATTTTGCTTTTTCCAGCCCATAAACCAATGCGATACCATCTGTTACTGAAATTACTTCACCTATATTTTCCCGCTTTATAGGATTATCAAACGTCTCAACTTTTTCCCTTATTACACTTGCTATCTCAGAAACATTCATACTGTTCTTCATACAAAATTCCTTACTTTTAATATTTCCATTTTACTTAAGTCAACTAACCTATCTAAGTAACTTTTTAGCGAAGCATCGATCAAATTAAAACCATACCTAACTATGAAGCCACCTAGTATAGAAGGGTCAACCACATTGCTTACTTTTATTATTTTACCAAGAAAGCTCAAAGATTCAGTAATTATTTTTATATCAGATTCCTTTAAAGCTTCTGCTGACTTTATAGTAATTTCGAATTCATTTTCATTTTCTTTTGCAAGGCTTAAGAATTTTTCTAATATAAGGATCAATAAACTAGAGCGTTTGTTTGCAAATATAACCATAATAAATTTTACTAAATTTTCACTCAAGTGCTCATTTATAGAAAGAATCACTTCTTTTTTGTGTGCAAAAGAAATCATAGGATGAGATAGGTACACAAAAACATCACGTTGATCCTTAAAAAAAGCCAATAAAAATTCTACTTCTTTCCTTATAATACCTAACCTGCTTCCTGAGACATGAAACAGCACTCTAGCGTAAGATGAAACTAAATTATTGTATTGGGTCTTTTTCATATTAAATCCAGTAAATCTAAATTAATTCAGCTACAAATCTTCCATTCTTCAATCCAAGCATTTTTTATATAAACAGGTCCTCTCTTTAAGGAAAGAAAACATAAATCATATCTGACTGAATAATCTAAAAAACTAAGGTTTGTACTTAAGAAATACTTAGAAGAATTTATAATAGACTAACATTGAAGATGAGATATCGGTATTTCTTTTCCAAGTAAACTTGTTTTAACTTCTATAAAAATCAGCTCCTTTTTTTTAGATACAATTAAGTCAATTTCACCGAACTTACAACGGTAACGGCGTTTTATAACATTATACCATTTCAGCTTTAAATATGCCAAAACTAACAATTCGCCAAAGTAACCTACAAAGTAGCGTAACCTACTTACCATAAGAAGAACAATTATGATAACAATTAACTTTGTGTAACTACTTTGCCTCCTTCTCTATTTTTACTATAAACCTTACCTCTTGCTGCAATATCCCTATTAACCAGTTCTATCACTGCCATTGAAGCGCAATCACCCTTTCGAGTGCTAAATTTTATTATTCTAGAATACCCACCTTTACGATCTTGATAACGGCTGGCTAAGACGTTTAATAACTTATCAACTGCTAACTTACTATTATGAAGGCGTGAAAGCAAAAGTCTTCTACCATGTAAAGTATTCTTATTCTTAGCAATTGTAATAAACTTTTCGACATATGGACGAAGTTCCTTAGCTTTTGGTAAAGTAGTTACAATCTGCTCATGGTTAATTAATGAGATAGATAGATTCTTTAACGTCGATAATCTATGTTCAGTGCAACGAGATAGTTTACGTTTTTTTATTCCATGTTTCATATATCACCTAATCTTCATCAGTATGTTGTTTAGCCAACTCATCTATATCCTTAGGCGGCCAGTTTAGCACATTCATACCCAAAGACAAACCAAAATTAGCCAAAACTGCCTTAATCTCATTCAAAGACTTCCTGCCAAAATTAGCAGTTCTTAACATTTCACCTTCTGTCTTTTGCACAAGATCACCTATATAAGTGATGTTTTCGTTTTTCAGACAGTTATGAGACCTGACAGATAATTCCATTTCATCTACCTTACGCAATAAGACAGGGTCATAACCCAAATCTTTAGCGCCACTAGACGAAGAAACCTGCGATTTTTTATAACTTACATCAGAACTAATAAAGGGCTGAAGTTGCTCCTGTAATATTCTTGCAGCAGAGTCAACAGCTTGACTTGGAGAGATTGTACCATCAGTTTCAATTGACAATATCAGCTTATCCTTATCAGTAACTTGGCCAACACGACTATTCTCTACCCTGTACGAAACCCTGTTGATAGGGCTATACAAAGCATTAACTGGAATAAAACCAATTAAATCCTGTTCACTCATAAGCTTCAAAAGTTCATTTTCTTTATACTTAGTTACAGGAAGATAACCTTTTCCGCTAGCCACATATATGGTCATGTTAAGCTCTACATTTTGCCCCAGCGTACATATTAACAAATCTTTATTAACAATAGAGCATTGATCATCAGTTTCTATCATCCCAGCTAATACCTGGCAAGGCCCTTTAGCGTTTAAATTTAAGCATTTATTAGAAGCACCTTTTAATTTACACCTCAACATGCCCATATTTAATACTATATCAGTTACGTCTTCTCTTACTCCTTGAATTGAAGTAAACTCATGAGTTACACCTTCAATTTTTATTCCATAAACAGCACTACCTTTAAGAGAAGATAACATTACACGTCTTAATGCATTACCTAATGTTAAAGCAAAACCACTTTCCAACGGTTCTAGGACTATATCACTTTTTTCACTTGAATCATCTGATATTACCTTAACTGAACTAGGTTTAATTAATTTATCTAAATTGCTACAGAGAGAAACATCATTATTATAATACATAAAACAACCTTTTCAAATATCCTATACTCTTCTTTTTTTTCTTAACCTGCACCCATTATGAGGAATTGCGGTTTTATCTGCAATTGAAGTCACAGTCAACCCACAGCTCTGAAGTGCTTTAACCGCAGCTTCGGTACCAAAGCCAGGACCACGAATTATTACAGAGACAACCTTCATACCAAATCTCTCCATTGCATTCTTCGCAGCAGCCTCCGCAGCCTTACCTGCAGCATAAGGTGTGGATTTTCTCGAACCTGAAAAACCACATGCACCCACAGAAGTTTGACATAGCGTATTACCATGAACATCAGTTACATTTACAAAAGTATTATTAAAAGTTGCACGAATATGAACAACACCAGTAATAAACTCCTTTGTACTCTTACCAACCGTTTTGACTTTTTTCATTAAAACTCACAATAATAATAAATTTTATTTTTTCCCAGCAATAGGCAACCGAGATCTACCTTTACGAGTCTTAGCATTAGTATGAGTCCTTTGCCCTCTCACAGGTAAACCTTTTCTATGTCTCACTCCTCTATAGCATCCCATTTCCACTAAAGATTTTATGTTCATAGCCACTTCTTTTCTGAGCTCACCTTCTATAACATAATTTTGTCTAATGAAACTGCTGATCTTTTCTATATCTTTATCTCGTAATTCTGAAACACGTTTGCGCTTATCAACTTCACAAGCGTGACAAATTACATTCGCAGTAGCAATACCTATACCATATATATAAGTTAATGCAAAAGGAACACATTTCCTCAATGGAATATTTATGCCTGCAATACGTGCCACTGGTACCTCGATACTTTATTAATAACAACTCTTAATTTATACCATAAAACAACTCAGAGTCAAACCAAATTACAAGAAATTTTACTTTCAATCTCTTGTGTTACCTCATCAACACTCAAATTAGCGTCAATTGTTAATAATTTACCTTTATAATACTCGCGTAAACCTTTCATTTGAAGGTGATATTCACTTATTCTCTTATCAATTGCAGACATATCAGCATCATCAATTCTTTTCTCTAACCTCGTACTTTTACATTTAGCACAAGTAGTACTCTTAAAAGAAGATACACTATATATGCTTTTACAGTCCAAACACGCGAGACGATTTTTTAATCTATCGATTGCAATATTATCGTCAAGCTGCAGTTCAATTACAATATCAACATCCCTATTATATTTTTCTTGCAAAACTTGAGTCAAAAAATGAGCCTGGTTTAAATTTCTCGGAAAACCATCTAATAAGCAATTATCATCCATTAATGCAAGCTGGTCATGCAATAATCCACATATAATTTCATCTTGAATTAAATTACCAGATTCCACGGTACCCTTTATTTTTTTACCTAACTCACTGCCATCAGATATAATATTCCTTAATAAATCCCCCACTGAAATTAATTTTAAATTATATTTTGCTATTAACAAGCTTGACTGAGTACCTTTACCAGAACCTGGAGGACCAAAAATCGTAATGATCATCTTACTTTCCTCGTTTTAGACTCATATTTCTTTATCCAGCTATCGTACCTATTCGAAAAAATATAAGATTGTATTTGCATAATAGTATCAGTAATAACGTTCACTATAATCAGTAAACTCGTCCCACCAAAAATAAATGGTATATCATAATAATATCTCATAACTTCAGGTACAGTACATATGACTACCAAATACGCAGAGCCAATGAATGTCAACTTAAAAACTATATCTTGAAGGTAATCAGAAGTATGTTTCCCAGGCCTTCTACCAGGTATAAAACCACCATTTTTTTTAAGAAAATCTGCGTTTTCCTCTGGATTAAATATAAAATTGGTATAGAAAAAATTAAAAAATACTATCAGCACCAAATAGGCTACAATATATACTACTCTATTTGCTATAAAGTAATTTAAAATAAAATCAGAAAAAGCGTGCCCCTTATAGAAATTTGCAATTGAAATAGGTGTCAATAAAATTGCATTAGCAAAAATGGTTGGTACTACACCAGATAAATTAATCTTCAATGGAATATAAGTAAAATCGTCATTATGTAATCTTTTAAATTGCTTTTTAGGATGTTGAACAATAACTTTTCTATAAGAAGACTCTACAAAAATGACTAAGACTAGCAGCAAAAAAAACAATACCAAAACAAAAAGGATAATAAATAACGATACGCTACCGTTTTTATTTAACGTTAACAGAGATGACAAAGCGCTGTGTAACTCTGATATTATGCCCGTGAAAATGATTAATGAGATACCATTGCCTATACCGCTAGCACTGATTCGTTCACCAAGCCATATTAAAAGCATAGTTCCACCTAAAAGGCTGAAAACACCTATTGTACGAAACATAACACCAGGTTCGATTACAACCAATACCCCTTCCCTATTCATCCCTTCCAATCCAACCAAAATTGGAATTGATTGAAATACACAAATTACTATGGTCAGGTAGCGTATATAAGAATTCATCTTTCTACGGCCTGACTCTCCATCATTCTTAACTTCCTTCATTCCTTTAATCGCAGAAGAAAGCAACTGAATAATGATAGAAGCCATTATATATGGCATAACGTTCAATGCTAGAATTGTCATTCTAGCCAATGCACCACCAGAAAATAAATTAAATACTCCAAAAACACCTGAGCCCTCTTTGGGAAATATATCATTAATTACATCAAGATTAATTCCAGGAATAGGCACATAAGTACCCAAGCGATAGCAAATTAAAGCTATTAGCGTAAAAAATATACGTTTTAATAAATCGCCTTTATATAACAACGTAGGATCCAAGCTATTAAATGCGGATTTATTGCCCATGATTTACGATAGTATTTCCACACTACCACCAACTGAAGCTACAGATTTTTTTGCAGCTTCTGACGCAAAATCAACATGAAACACAAATTTTTCGCTCAACTTACCTTTATTAAGAAGTTTAATTTTATCCTTAATAGACTTTATAAAACCTAATCTATACAGCCTCTCCTTATCTATAACAGAGTCTTTCACTATTTTTTTAGCTTCCATTAAGCGCTGTATATCGCCAACATTAATTATAGAATATATGTTCCTACGTATAGGATTAAAACCTCTTTTAGGCAAACGAGTATATATAGACTGTTGTCCACCCTCAAAACCATTTATGGAAACTCCACTTCTAGCCTTCTGCCCTTTATGCCCTCTACCGGATGTTTTACCTTTACCACAACCGATACCTCTACCCAGCAACTTAGGCTTCTTTTTCTTAGATAACTTAGTAAATATAGAGTTTAATTTTACAGCATTATTCATACTTTACCTGTTTCCAACTATCTCGCTAATCTTTTTGCCTCTTTTGCTTGCTATCTGACGAGGAGATAACATACTATCAAAAGCCTTAAATACCGCACATATAACGTTATGAGGATTATTTGATCTAGTGGATTTAGCTACCACATCCTTTATACCTAACACCTCAAAAACTGATCTAATCGCTCCACCAGCAATAATACCTGTTCCGGCTCTTGCGGTTCTTAAAACTATCTCACCAGAACAAAATTTAGCTTTAATATCATGATGCAAAGTTCTACCTTCACGCAAGTACACTCTAATCATCGATTTCTTTGCAGCATTTACAGCTTTGACTCTTGCTTCAGCAACTTCTGCGTGCTTACCTATTCCACATCCTACCCTACCCTTCCCATCGCCAACAACAACCAAAATTGAAAATGAAAATCTTCTGCCACCTTTGGTAACCGTTGTTACTCTTCGTACCGAAACTAAAAGCTCTGATAAATCATTATTATTTTGTAAATTCTTTATAGCCATATTCGAAACCTTCTAAAACTCAAATCCAGAACTTTTTAAAGCCTCAGCAAATTGAGAAACTAATCCTGTATATTTATACGCTCCACGATCAAATACTAGCTTTTGTTCTAATTTCAGACCAGATAAGCGCTCAATCATTAAAGAAGAAACCTGTTTTATAGTTTCAGCATTGACTTTTCCTTTACA
The DNA here is from genome assembly GCF_947251515.1 of Wolbachia endosymbiont (group A) of Sicus ferrugineus. Classification (NCBI taxonomy): domain Bacteria; kingdom Pseudomonadati; phylum Pseudomonadota; class Alphaproteobacteria; order Rickettsiales; family Anaplasmataceae; genus Wolbachia; species Wolbachia endosymbiont (group A) of Sicus ferrugineus. The sequence continues at coordinate 515,509 of NZ_OX366370.1, read as the reverse complement.
TACATCCTTAATTTTAGTATCCAAAGTAGAAGCTGAAGTGAGAGTTACTCCTTTTACATCATTAACTAACTGGACATAAAAATGCCTATTAGATTTAAATATGGATATACGCAAACGTTCATCGCTCTTGTCAAGCTTCGCTCTATTACGCAACTTCCTTTTTTCATAGTTACTTAAAAAATTATATAACCTTCTCATCTTAATTACTTCTTTTTACTTACAACTTTACGCAACATAAATTTACCCTTTATTACAATACCCTTACCTTTATAAGGATCGTACTTCCTAATCCTGCATATATCAGATGCCACCATATAGACTTTTTGCTTATCCATACCACTAACTACTAAGTGAGTTGGCTTTATGCACTTAATCTCAACATCTTTAGGCACTTTATATTTAACATTATGGCTATAACCAAGATACAAAGTCAAATACTTACCATCACACTCTGCCTTATATCCAACACCGTTAATCTCAAGATTAACAGAAAAACCATCAACCATGCCGTTAATAATATTATTAATATTACTCCTATAAGTGCCCCACATAGGCTTTATTTCATCATAATCATCTTTATCTTGATCCACAGAAAGGAGTAGCTGATTATCAACAATCCGGCACACAACATCACTGATTAAGCTAAGCTCTTTTTCAGCCTTAGCACTCTTTATTAACATCCTACCATTATTATATTCAACTGAAATACCAGCAGGAATATTGATAGGAGCAGCACCTATACGAGACATGAATTTCTCCTATTATTTAAAACACACGACACAAAACTTCTCCACCAACCTTTAACTTATGTGCATTATAATCAGTCATCACTCCTTTAGGTGTCGATATAATAAAAATACCAAGACCATTATATGCTTTAGAAATGTCCTTATACTTAGAATAACAACGACAACCAGGCTTTGACACCCTAACTATGTCACTAATTACAGGTGACTTCTCATAATACTTCAATTTTACAATGAAAGAAGGTAAATTATCTACAACTTGCTTTTCATAATCAAGGATATACCCTTCATCTTTTAAAATCTTCAGTATAGAAGAATTCACTTTAGAAAACAACACTCTTGTTGTTCTATGCATTGCCAATTGAGCATTACGTATCCTTGTTAAAAAATCACCAATATTATCAGATAACGCCACAATATACTCCTTATATTATATTTACCAACTAGACTTTGTAACCCCTGGAACTTGCCCAAAAGAACATAAATCACGCAAAACAATTCTACATAAACCAAATTTTCTATATACTCCTCTTGGCCTCCCAGTTAAAACACACCTATTTCTAATTTTGGTTTTAGAAGAATTTCTAGGCAATTTTTTAATTAATTCATTTTGAGCTGTAAACCTTTCTACAATAGACAAATTCTTATTATTTATTATAGATTTCAATTTCTCTCTTTTTTCTTTATATTGATCGCACAGCTTTATTCTGCGAAGATTTCTTTCTATCATAGATTTTTTTGCCATATATTTCTCCTCTCAATTAATCAAAAAAAGGAAATTTAAGAGCCAGTAATAATTCCTTTGCTTCCTTATCACTAACTGCACTTGTTATAATATTAATATCCATACCTCTAATTTTACTTATTTTATCATAGTCTATTTCTAAAAACGAGATATGTTCCTTTATACCAAAGGAAAAATTACCATTACCGTCAAATTGCTTCACACTAAATCCTCTAAAATCTTTTTCCCTTGGCAAAGCAATATATATCAATCTTTCTAAAAACTCATACATTTTATCTCTACGCAAAGTTACTTTGCAACCTACTGTAGCACCTTTTCTGATCTTGAAGCCAGAAATAGATTTTTTTGCAAAAGTTGATAAAGGCTTCTGCCCAGCAATCAAATATAGGCTATCAAGTGGTTCATTTATTGCTTTACTATCTGTAGCAGCATCTCCAACGCCCATATTGATACACACCTTGACAAGTTTAGGCACTTGCATTATATTGCCGTAGTTAAACTTGTCCTTTAAGGACTTTACTATGCTATCTTTATACAATTCTTTAAACATATCAACCTAATCTATCACTTCTCCAGAAACTTTTGCAAAACGCACTTTTCTACCGTCTATAACCTTAAACCCCACTCTAGTTGGAGTTTTATATTTAGGGTCCAATGTTGCAACGTTGGATATATCAATAGCTAACTCTTTATTTAATATACCACCATTACTACCAGCTTTTGGTTTAGTGTGTCTCTTATGTACATTTACCCCAGAAACAATTACTTTCTTTTTAGCATCACATGCCACAACTTTAATCACTTTACCAATTTTTCCCTTATCTCTACCAGTTAAAACTATAACGTCGTCACCACTTTTTATTTTAGCACTCATTATAAAACCTCAACAGCTAATGACATTATCTTCATAAAAGAACCAGATGATAACTTTTTTACCGGACCAAATACCCGAGTGCCAAGTGGTTCACCTTGATCGTTAATCAAAACTACAGCATTGCTAGAAAAACGAATTACAGAACCATCAGATTTTCTAATAGGGCTTTTCACCCTCACCACAACTGCTCTATATACTTTTCCCTTCTCAACCTTCCCTCTTGGAGTAATAGATTTAGTAGATACAATAACTGTGTCACCTATAGATGCAGACTTTCTACCACCCAATAAACCAATACAAAGCACTGCACGCGCACCGGAATTATCAGCTACTTCCAACAATGTATTTTTTTGAATCATATAAATATCCTATTCAATGTGAGCTATTAACAACAACCCATTTTTTAGTAGTAGAAATAGGCTTGTGTTCTTGTATTAAAACCTTGTCCCCTTCTTTACAACTATTATTCTCATCATGTGCTGTATACTTCTTGTATTTTTTTATAACCTTTTTATACAACTCATCCTTATACACTTGTAATACCGAAACCTTTACAGTCTTATCACACTTAGCCTTAGTTACAGTACCACAAAAAACCTTTTTAGGCATTCTTTTCCTCTCTTCTTCTTTTATTTAATATAGTTAGAATACGAGCTATGCTCTTTCTTATTAAGCTAAAACGCGAAATATTGTTGCACTGCCCCAACTTCTTTTGAAAAACCAAATTAACAAACTCTTTTCTCAAATTTACAAGAATTTCATGCAATTCTTGTGAAGACCTCGATTCAATGTCAGCTATATCCATTGCAACTCCATTTAATTATGATTAGATACAAATTTACACTTCATAGGAAGCTTAGCGGTTGCCTTTTCAAGCGCCAATCTTGCTAAATGCATGGGAACATCACTGCTAATTTCAAACAACATTCTACCGGGCTTAGCTTTAAACACCCAAAATTCAACACTACCTTTTCCCTTACCCATACGTACATCTGCCGGCTTTTTACTAACAGGGGTATCAGGAAAAATTCTTATCCACACTTTACCAGAGCGTTTTAATGTTCTAGATATTACACGCCTTGCAGTTTCAATATGCTTAGACTGAATCCTACCTGCTTCTACAGCTTTTAAGCCATAATCTCCAAAAGATAATGTGCTACCACCTTTTGTATTACCCTTAATTCGCCCCTTAAATACCTTCTTATATTTACTCTTTTTGGGAACAAACATCTCAATATACCTTAATTACCAATATAAACCCAAACCTTAACTCCTATAATACCATATATAGTTTTTGCTTCACAAAAAGCATAGTCTATATTAGCACGTAAAGTGTGTAAAGGCAAACGACCTTCTTTATACCATTCAGTACGAGCTATCTCAGCTCCGCCAAGGCGCCCAGAACAACTTACTTTAATACCTCTAGCACCCATCCTCAAACAACTTTGAATAGCTTTTTTCATCGCTCTTCTAAATGAAACCCTTTTTTCTAACTGTTGCGCAATGCTGTTTGATATTAAAGTTGCATCTATTTCAGACCTTTTAACTCCTACTACATTCACTTCCACATTATTTTTTACTTTTTCAGCTATTTTTTGCTTTATCTTCTCAATATCTGAGCCTTTCTTACCTATTATCACTCCAGGTCTAGAGGAATGTATTATTACAGACACCAAATCGATTGTACGCTCTATAATTACTTTAGAAACACCAGCATGCTTAAAAGATTCATTTATATAACTGCGAATAGATAAATCTTGATGCAACCCTTGTTTATAACCCTTCTCAGCATACCAAACAGACAACCAAGTATTAATTATTTTTAACCTAAACCCTTTAGGATTAACGTTTCCCATACTTTTGCACTTTCCTTATTAATTTTCTATTTTTATGAATCATATAATTTCTCCCAATTTTACAGTTATATTACTATAACGTTTACTAACTCTATTAGCTCTACCCATAGCTTTTGGACATACCCTACGCAAAGTAAGAGACTTACCTATTGAAATTTCTTTTATATATAAATTATCGATATCCAATCCATAATTATATTGAGCATTAGCAATCGCAGAATTTAATACCTTCCTTATAAGACCTGCAGCTTTCTTTTCACAAAATCTTAATTGCACAGTGGCAAAAGAAACTTTTTTATTACGTACTAAACCAGCAACCAAATTCAATTTACGAGGAGTTGATTTTAAAACCCTAGAACCAGCTTTAACTATTACATCTCTGTTTTTCATATCAATTACCTTCTTGTCGCCTTTTTATCACCACTATGCCCAGTAAATTTACGAGTGGGCGAAAATTCACCAAACTTATGACCTATCATATTCTGATCATTAACATTAACAGGAATGTAATCCTTACCATTATAAACAGCAAACTTTAAACCTAAACAATTAGGAAGAATTACAGAAGCCCTGGAATGAATTTTTATAGCCATGTTAACAAACCCCTTGTTTAAAGCATTATTCACCGACTTTAATATAGAAGGATGACAAAAAGGAGGCTTCCACGCAGATCTACTCATAAACTAACCTTTCAATTGTTTTATATACTTATCACTAGATTTATTTTTCCTCCGAGTTTTCTTTCCTTTTGTTGCAACACCCCAAGGAGTAACAGGATGACGACCACCAGAGGTTTTTCCTTCCCCACCTCCATGAGGATGGTCAACCGGATTCATTGCAACCCCACGCACAGTAGGTCTAATTCCAAGCCACCTACTTCTTCCAGCTTTACCCAGCTTTCTATTCTTATGGTCAGGGTTAGATACTACACCAATAGTAGCCTTGCAAGAAGATAAAATCAACCTAATTTGACCAGACCTGAGTCGTAATAAAACATATTGGCCATCACGACCAACGATTTGCGCATAACAACCAGCAGCTCTAGCAATCGCAGCACCATTACCTGGCTTCAGCTCAACATTATGAACGAAAGAACCAACAGGTATATACTTGAGTAGCAAACAATTACCTGGCAAAATATCAGCATCATTTCCAGCTGTAACAATATCACCAGGCTTCATACCTTGAGGAGCTAATATATAAGACTTAATATCATCTTCCTTATATGATATTAACGCTAAAAACCCACTTCTATTTGGATCATACTCTATTTTTTCAACTATACCCTGACCACTTCTATTACGCTTAAAATCTATAACTCTATACTTCTTTTTGTGACCACCACCCCTATGACGAGTTGTAATTCTACCATAATTATTTCTTCCACCACTGGACTTTTTACCGGATGTAAGAGACTTTTCTGGCTCATCTTTTGATAAACCAACTTTACTTACTAACACAGTCCCACGAGAAGACGGAGTAACAGGATTAAAAAATTTCATACCCATATTAAACGCTCATTATATCTAATTTTTGACCATCTATCAAAGAAAAATAAACTTTCTTTTTCTGTTTTTCACAACCAATCACACCCCTGAAACGCCTATATTTAGGCTTAATTCTAACAACATTTATAGAAGAAATTTTAACATCAAATAGAGACTCTATTGCCAACTTTATTTGACGCTTATTTACATTTACAAAAACATACAAAGAATATTTATTAAACTTCTCCCTCAAAAAAGAGGCCTTTTCTGTAATTATAGGAGATTTTATTATATTATTATATTTGATCATAACAATCTACCTTCAAGATGCTTTAAAGTATCCTTTGTCAACATCACACATTCGTGATTCAATATATCAAAGACATTTAACCCAATAGGTTTGATTAAGTCTACATAATGCAAGTTTCTAACAGCACGCAACAAACCATCTCCATAATCACCAACTATCAAAAAGGAAGAAAATTTAAAATTTTTAATACATTTACACATTTCAGACGTTTTCTTCACATCAATATTTAAATTATCTAGAATAATCACTTGATTATTTAAATACTTTAGAGATAAAGCAATTTTTAAACCAAATTTGCGTACCTTCTTATTAAGAGAATAAGTATGTCTCCTCACAACAGGGCCGAAAATAATCCCACCACCTCTAAATTGAGGAGATCGCAAGCTCCCTTGTCTTGCCCTACCGGTACGTTTTTGACCATAAGGTTTAGCTGTTGTACCAGAGACATCACTGATACCTTTTGTTTTATGAGTACCAGCTCTTCTCTTCGCTAATTGCCATCTCACTATATCATGCAAAATACTCAATTTTTGCTTAGCAGAAAATATCAAAGGATTGAGCTGAGCAGTACCTACATTATTATTAGATAGATTAACTAAATTACATTCCATAACTAACTTACCAAATTACTAGCATCATCATTTACATCTAACAGTAAACCTACCGGAAAAGGAACATCTTTATGTAAAGATTTTTTAACTGCATCTCTTACAAAAACATAGGAATTTTTAAACCCAGGAACATTATTACCCTTCACAGCAATTATACTATTTTCATGATCAATGGATAATATCTTCATATTTTGTACAGTTATTCTGCTGTTACCTAAATGACCAGCCATTTTCTTTCCTTTGAATACTCTACCAGGATCCTGACATTGACCAGTGGAACCTTGTGATCTGTGAGCAATAGAAACACCATGAGATGCCCTAAGCCCACTGAAGTTATGCCGCTTCATCACACCAGCAAATCCTTTACCTATAGAATAACTCGTAATATCAAGATATTGACCAACCACAAAATGATTGATTCCCACTTTTTTACCACATTCTATTCCCGACAGGTCATTTAATCTACTTTCGTATAACTTACATTTATTACTTATACCCTTTTTCTTTAAATATTCCAACTGAGGTTTTGCTATATTTTTAAAATCTCCTGTGCCTAAAATGACTGAATTATAGCCACATTTATCTTGTCCTTTTATATCAACAATATGAGTTTCGCTGAGATGCAATAAAGTTACAGCCATGCGACTATTGTCAGAGTATATAGCAGTATGACCAATATTCGTCATTAATAAACCAATTCTCCTCAGTGAATTTATTCTCTTCATTTCCTTCTCCTAAACCTTAACTTCCTTGACTTTTAAATCCACTTCTACGCCAGCAGAAAAAGATAAACCTGTAAGCATCTGCATCATAGTAGGAGTAAGATCATGTAAAACAATCAAACGCCTAGAAGTTCTCATTTCAAACTGTTCACGAGATTTTTTATCAACGTGAGGAGATCTATTAACAATAAATTTAGAATCTTTTCTTGGCAACGCAATCGGACCAGATAATTTTGCATTGGACCGCTTTAATTCATCAACAAATTTTCGAACACACTCCTCCAATAAAGAACAATCGAAAGCCTTAATGTTAATATATATATCTTGCTTCATCTTAGTTACTACACTCACTCCAAAATTTCAGAAACAACACCAGAACCAACAGTTCTACCGCCTTCTCTTATCGCAAAACGCAATCCCTTATCCATTGCTATCGGTACTTGCAATTCTACTTCTACACTCACATTATCTCCTGGCATTACCATCTCCTTCCCATCTAGCAATTTTATGCTCCCAGTTACATCCGTTGTCCTTAAATAAAACTGTGGCTGGTAATTCGCAAAAAATGGTGTATGCCTTCCTCCTTCCTCTTTCTTTAATATATAAACCTCCGCCCTAAACTTTCTATGCGGCGTTATCGTCCCCGGTTTTGCTAATACTTGCCCTCTCTCCACTTCTTCTCTTTTTGTTCCTCTTAACAATATTCCTACATTGAGTCCTGCACTCCCCTTATCCAGCAACTTCTTAAACATTTCTACACCTGTGCATATCGTCTTTTGCGTCGCTTTCAGACCTATTATTTCTATCTCTTCTCCCGTCTTTATCTCTCCCTTCTCTATCCTTCCTGTTACCACCGTTCCTCGCCCCGATATCGAAAATACATCCTCGATTGGCAATAAAAATGGTAAATCCACAGGCCTTGGTGGAACCGCCACATACTCATCTAACTTTTCCATCAATTTATCTATTGATTTCTTTCCATATTCGCTACTGTCATCCTCCAGCGCTTTCAACGCAGACCCCACTACTACAGGCACTTCATCCCCTGGAAATCCGTATTTATTCAGCAATTCCCTCACTTCCATTTCTACCAAATCTATCATATCAGCATCAGCAACATCAGCTTTATTTATATACACCACGATATATCCAACACCTACCTGCTTCGCTAGCAATATATGCTCTCTCGTTTGTGGCATTGGCCCATCAACCCCCGACACTACCAATATCGCCGCATCCATCTGTGCTGCACCTACTATCATGTTCTTTACATAGTCAGCATGTCCAGGACAATCAACGTGTGCATAATGCCTTTTTTCCGTCTGATACTCAACATGCGCTGTTGCTATCGTTATCCCCCTTTTCCTTTCTTCTGGCGCCTTATCTATCTGATCGTACGCTACAAAATTTCCATAATGCTTTGTTATTGCCGCTGTTAACGTTGTCTTCCCATGATCCACATGTCCTATTGTTCCCACATTTACATGCGGCTTTCCAAATGCTTCCACTACTGCTGTCATAATTTAAACTTTTCTACCTAAAATACAAATACATCAATAAATAATATGTTGATTTTATAAAAATACAACAAAAAAAAGAGCGGATAGTGGGAATCGAACCCACGTCACTAGCTTGGAAGGCTAGAGCTCTACCATTGAGCTATACCCGCACAATGGAGGAGGTAGGATTCGAACCTACGTACGCAATGCGGACAGATTTACAGTCTGTTACCTTTAACCACTCGGTCACTCCTCCACAAAAATTTGTTAAGAGAACGCTATTTTAGTACCTTAACTCAAGCTTTTATTGTATTTAATACTAAACGCCTAAAATTAAAAAATCAAGCAATAAAACCTACCCTGATTAAAATCATGCAGATTTCATTTTATACAACACAATATTGCCAATAAAACGTCTAAATAAATAATGCGAATCATGCGTACCTGGCGCTTCTTCTGGATGATATTGCACAGAAAAGACTGAGTAATCCTTCATCATTATTCCCTCTACACTATTATCAAATAGAGAAATGTGAGTAATTTCAACATTACTTGGAAGAGAAGCTGAATCAACAACAAAACCATGATTTTGGCTAGTGATCTCAACTTTTCCACTAATTACATCATAAACTGGATGGTTACTCCCTCGGTGACCAATATCCATCTTGATGGTCTTTGCTCCCAAAGTAATCGCAAGTAATTGATGACCCATGCATATGCCAAAAATTGGTATTTTAGATTTTATAATAATGTCTATCTCTGAAACTATACTTTCTCCTATTTCTTGCGGATCACCAGGACCATTTGAAAGCACTATACCATCTGGATTCATACTCAACACTTTTTGAGCAAAACCTGTGCTTGGTCTGATTAATTCAACTGTACAACCAAGTTCTATTAAGCGTGAAACTATACTGATTTTTACGCCAAAATCAACGATTACAACCCTATATTTTGCATTAAGGTCACTTTTAAAATTACTATGCAAGCTAACTTTATTGGTTATTTCTATCCCATTTACAGATTTATATTCCTTCAATTTGTCCAACGCATGCGCCTTACTCGATGAGCATATCATTCCATTTTGAGATCCATGTTCTCTCAAATGTCTCGTTAAAGCTCTAGTATCAACTCCTGATATCCCAATCACGTTATTTTTCTCTAACCAATCATTTAAACTGATATATGAAGAAGGGTGGGACATAGAAGAAAGTTCACGCATAACCACACCACTTGCAAAAATTTTCTCTCCTTCATTATCTTTATGGTTTATTCCAATGTTACCAATATGAGGAAAAGTGAACGTTATAATTTGATCAGCAAAAGAAGGATCAGTTATAGTATGCTGATAACCGGTCATACCAGTGGTAAAACAGACCTCACCTATGCACTTGCCTTTTTTACCTACTGATTTTCCCCAAAAGCATTTACCATCTTGTAAAATTAAAACTGCGTCTTGCACTTCATTATCTATTTAACTGATTCAAAACAGTATACAAGAATTTTAAATAATACGTAACTCTTTCTAAAATTCCAAATTTAACCACGAGGCGGCGAAGAACAACATGAAAAAAACTTTTAACGTGCCCTTTCATAAAATATGTTGACTATCTCCGTATTTTATATTAGGTATACTTCGGCAGTTATGAAATGGAGGTTTATTATGTCAAATGAAATCCAACCTAAAAATAAGTTACTAATTGTAGGAGCTGGCTTACTATTCTTTGCGATGGTGTTCCCATCATTTTTTCTCTTAGCAAAAATAGCCATAGGATTAGCTATGATCGCAATTGCAACAATCGCGGTAAAAATTTTCTCAAAAACAATATCAAACGCTCTTGAAAAAGAAAAAGTAGATCAGAATCAGGCAGCACAACAAACAACACAAAGTAAAATTATAAACCTAGCTATTGGATTAACATTTATATTTGCAGGAGGATTATCAATGCTCATTATAGCAAAAACTGGCTTAATTGCAGCATGTGCAGCTATAACTGCTTTAGCTCTACACGAATATGTTAAAAATGAAAAAATAGGAAAAGAGATAAATGATAAATTCGATAAGGTAGCTGACGATACAATCAATTTTATTGTTAGCAATGTTGAAAAACTTATTCCAACAAAGCCGCCAGGCATAACAGCCTAAACTGTCTCCGTTCAGCAGAGTGGTTTAAGAAACAATAGATAGAAGGTTTTGAAAAGGCTTCAGCCTTCTTTTTATGTCCGTCTTGAGGAACTTCTTGTACAATTAGTTTCTCTTGAGAAAATGAATCTAACATTTTAACACTCCCTTTAACTCTTACATAATATATTGAAAAATAATTAACCTAACTTATAACTTGCACCTTTATCAGCTTGTTAGGTAGAATTATTAAAGAACTAGTTGAACAGACGTTATGACTAAATTCAACTCCATCCACAAGTTCTCCGCTTGTTACTCCAGTTGCAATAAACACTGATTCACCTTTTGCCATATCTTTTATGGTGTAGATTTTTTCTGGGTCATCAATATTTAAATTTTTTGCTCTTTCTCTTAACTGATCTGTGTCAAATATTAATCTTCCCTCCATCTGCCCACCGATTGAACTCAGCGCTGCAGCCGCAAGCACCCCTTCTGGTGCCCCTCCTATTCCGATATACATATCGTGATTGCCATTTACTAGTGAAACTACGGCCGCAACATCACCATCATCTATTAGTTTAACTTTTGCTCCTAACTTCCTGATTTTCAACATTAATTCATCATGCCTTTCACGTTTAAGTATAGTTACTGTAAGATCATTTACTTTACATCCTTTTGCCTTGGCTAAATTGTCTAGATTCTTTTCAATGCTATTTTTTAGTGAGACTACACCCTCTGGAAGATTTTTTCCTACCGCTATTTTTTCCATATAAACATCAGGTGCGTGTAAAAAATCACCTTTTTTCGTTGCAGCAAGAACGGACATTGCCCCTTGTTTATGGTGAGCACAAATCGTAGTGCCCTCAAGTGGGTCAACAGCGATGTCAATCTCAGGACCATTTCCTGTACCAACCTTCTCGCCAATATATAGCATTGGTGCTGAATCTCTCTCACCTTCACCAATTACGATAGTACCATTTATTTCCATTGAATTTAATACTGTACGCATTGCATCAACTGCAACCTGATCAGCCTTTTTTTCGTCACCGAAGCCTGCTAGTTTATATGCAGCAAGTGCTGCAGCTTCGGTCACTTTAACTAATTCATAGGCTAAATCTTCCATCATTTGCTTTAAGAACTATAAATAAAGCATTCAATATATATCATGCTGCTTGAAACTGCAATATGTCTTGACTGGTTGTGGGAAAGTTGCTATAATAAACTAACATATAGTAGTAGGTTTAGTTATAGTATATAATAATGATGATATTAGAGAGTTGTATCGAAAGATAGCTACAATTGTAAAATATGATGATAAGGGAATTGCTAGTCTTAAATATTTGCAAAAGGAACCAAAGTGGAAAGAAGTTAATTTCCAAGATAAATGTGAAGGAGACAATTCATTAGGAGACTTACTTCTAAAACATGCAACCAAAAATAACAACACACTCGTTAAGGATTTTCTCCTCCAAAATGGGTGTAAACCCCTTCAACAAGAGCAAATAACCGCAGCAATAAACAAGGAAGAAGAGGGGCAAAACACACCTGGTATAGGAGAAAATAAAGCAGACAGCAATGAAGTAGATTCTAGTAACTCCAAAGATGCTCAATTTGCTACGTCATATAAAAAGATAAAGGAAATTATAACTCAAAACCCCGATATAACTGCTGGGGAGTTTGATAAGGAACTCAAAAAGGAGAAAATAGATAAAGAAATAATAGATCAAAATGGTTGGACTTTGCTTTATTATGCTGTTCGTTCAGAAGGGCCTAGTATTACCGGCGATCGCAGTATATTTCTAAAGGTTGTTGAGTTATTCACAAATTTAAACATTGGAATCGATTTTAAAGATACTGCTTCCAGAACTATATTGGGCATAGCTGCAATAACAAAACAAGCTGACGTTGTTAAGGTACTTTTGGGCAGTGATAAGTTTGATGAAACGGAAAAATTTAACGCTTTGCGTTCTGCTATTGTTCAAGGTAATGTCCAAGAAGTTGGGGCATTTTTAGGTTATGTAAATGATGAAAGCAGACAAGCAGCTTTAGAGTTGGCTATGAATAATACACAAGAAGAAATTACTCAGGTGCTTTTAAACTTTATTGTACCAGAAACACCTAATGTAGAAAAAAACAGAGCAAAACCTTGCAGCAGTAATGGAAACATTGGTAGTAGTGTAGCAACAGTGCCTCCAGTTAGTACTAATGGTGATAATCATAATAACGAAAATAAAACGCTTGTAGTAACAGAGGAAATAAATAATGGTCAAGCTGCCATGCCAAGCAATGAAAGAGAAACTAAATATAAAGAAAGCAAGGAAAATTTTTACACCTCATTAACGAAAGATGCTGTTGGAGTTGTTATTACAGGATTATTCATTGCTGCTGCTGTAATAGTTCCATTTGTGGCTGGTGCAGCAATTTGCGGTATTGTAGCTGCTTTGGTTGCAGTATGTACCGGGTTGCATATAAAAAATTCTACATTACCAAGCTATAGAGAAATGGAAAAAAATAAAGTTGAACACGTAAGTTCAAAAACTGCACAAACATTGTGATTTGAGAAAAATCTCCACTAGGAAGGGTGTCATCCGAGTAGCTGACACTGTGGTCTATAGCTAGCACAGCCCTACGTCATACCGCCGCGGTATCTCTTAGCCGCTAACAAGTAGCGGGATGACGGTTGTCGGTAGGCCTAAATTACTTTAGCCATAAATGTTTAAGAAATTTACCAAATGAAAAGAAAGGCAAAAGAAACCCCTGTTAATATCTATTTAAAAACATTGGCGTTTTTTTATGTTTTAAACATCTAATAACCGCGACTCAGCTGCTTTTAAATGCAACTCACCTTAGTTTAAATGTTTAAGAAATTTACTAAGCAGAAAAAAAGGTAAAAGAAATCCCGTGTTAGCTAGTTGTCACTCTCTAATCCTGCAAATTGGCGTTCTATACTGTCTTAAACGCTTTATAAGCGCGTTTCAGCTTATATAGCTAGAAATGTTGTGAAGACATAAGGTGCGCATAGTACAAAAAATTAAAAATAAGACGCCAATTACGTAATACTGGACTCCTGATATAATGTTGAACATTTTTTTTCTGCATTTCCGCCAGGGCAAGTTCTTGAAATCGAAACACTATATGTATATTATCGTGATTAATTTCAACGCGTTTGACTAATGCTCTAATTATATTAAGCTTAGCCTCCCAATCTGCTTGACCAAGTTCTGATTCAACCACAGAGGCAAAACCTTTTATACTACTTATGATAAAATCTATTTCCCTCTGTAGTTCCTTTTCATCAACCACCTCTTCCTTCTGGTTTCTCATTGCTTTTAACTTCTTCTCTATTTCCTCAGCTTCTAGATCATATTCCTCCTGATACCAATTCTCATTGTTGGTCAGTCAAATAGGAGAAATTGCAGAGTTGTTTAATTGTGGAGCTGGCAAGAGAAGTAATAAATTTGCACAAAGCACCCTAAAGCAGAGCAATTGTATCGTATATTTTATTGCGCAAAATGTTCTGTTTTATATATAACCAAAGCCTCTCAACAAGATTTAGCTCAGGTGAATATGTAGGTAGGTATATAATGTCGATATTTTTAGGTACCTTTAAATTTTTTGACCTATGCCAACTAGCACAGTCCATAACGAGAAAAGCCTCTCGTGTTTCTAGATATTGCGACATCTGCTCAAGAAATATGTTCATGCAATCAGTGTTGACATTTGGTGCAAATAAGCTAGAACTCTCTCCATTTCTAGGATTAACCGCACTATAGAGATAGAAATTTTGCCTAACTAATTTTGTTTTAACCTGTGTTCTAATCCCCTTTTTAAACCACCCATGTCCAACCTTTGAATGTGTGCCAAACCTTGATTCATCAAAGAAAAATAGCTCTTTTTCTGGATACTTGCTAATAGCTCCATTGAGATTTTTTTTTGAATTCCTCTTGTTTGCTTTTATCTTGTCCATTATGAACTGGTCTGGGTGTAATATATGAGAATTTCATCTTTTGCATATAGCGGTGTACTGTAGATTTGCTGATATTTAATCCGAACTTTTCCTGGATTCTTATTCTCATTTCTTTAATGGTAATATTAGGATTTTCTTCTATCCACTCTTCAATTTGCCGTAGTTGATCCTGATTTAATTTAGTTTTTCTACGCCGTTGTGGAGGAGTAAACAGTTTTTCTTTTCTGCCAAATTTCAAGAGTTTTACCCACGAAGTTAGTGCGCTTCTTGAAATGCAATATATTTTTGCTACAGCCGCTATACTGTGCTTTTTTGCTGCAATTACAGCATTTAGTTTTTTTGAAACATATGCATTGTTCCTTACTTTCTTCAGCATTTCTTTTGCTGATTCTACTACTTTTTCATCCAATAATTTTAATCTTAATGCCATTTATACCTCAACTATTTTACTTGCTTCATTATGGCTTTTCTTCCATCATTGTCCATCTGGTTGCCTTGTAATGGGAATTGGTATTACCATTCCTAAAGAGCTAAAAAACTACAAAGTAAATGATAAGAATCTGTTTGATATTATTGTTGAATATTTTCAAAAAATTTGCGAAAAATTAGGTTTTAAATTTGAGACTAAAATAGAACATAGCCTTGGTAAACCACTAAAGGTAGTAAGTGAGTCAAATGCATCTTCTGTTGAATACTTAAAACTTAAAGTGAATAATCCAAGATAAGATATTGAAATTCAGGCTTTTCATGATTTTAGCTTAAGATTCCAATGTCCGCTACTCGAATGACATCGTTTACTATGTAACATTGTACTTA
This sequence comes from Wolbachia endosymbiont (group A) of Sicus ferrugineus, assembly GCF_947251515.1. NCBI lineage: Bacteria > Pseudomonadati > Pseudomonadota > Alphaproteobacteria > Rickettsiales > Anaplasmataceae > Wolbachia > Wolbachia endosymbiont (group A) of Sicus ferrugineus. The sequence goes on along the minus strand of NZ_OX366370.1, from coordinate 499,754 downwards.
TACTAATGAAAAAAATATATTATAATCAAGTATATTTAATCCAGTAAATCATTAAGTGAAAACAGCTCTTTCGCAAAATATCATCTCTCTTATTATGATATTGTCTGTAGCAATTGTCGATATGGCAACTGACCTATACTCAGTTGCACTACCAAGCATTGCCAATTATTTTAAAGTAGAAGGCAGTGTAGTGCAGCTTACAATTAGCTTGAATCTAGTTGGATTTGCAGTATCTGGATTAATTTATGGTCCATTATCGGACCATTATGGTAGGCGTCCAATGATGCTGATTGGTATGACAATTTTTACTTTGGCAAGTGTCATGTGTTATATAGCCGACAGTATTATGCTCTTGATACTAATTCGCTTCATACAAGGAGCAGGGGCTGGTGTTGCAGGTGTTGTTGGGTATGCAGCAATAAGGGATATGTACTCGGGTAGTGAATACTCGAGAGTAATTTCAAAGTTAAATATGGTAGTGGCACTCTCACCTGGAATAGCTCCAGTGGTAGGCGGTTATATAATTTCACATGGGTATAGTTGGAAATTTTTGTTTTTTATTATGTTACTTGTGGCAATTGCTATGCTTATTTTTATTTACTTTAAGTTACAAGAAACACTCACTGTGAATAAAAATGAAACCAGTATAACTACTAATATCTGTAAGCAATACATATCAATATTTAGAAATTATCGTTTCCTTGGGTTTTCAGCCATTCATGGATTAACTTTCATGTGGCTTTGGGCATATGTTGCTAACTACCCGTTCATATTTGAATCAATGGGCATTGAAGTACAGTATTTTGGCTACCTCATATCGATCATAGTCATATTTTACATAATTGGAACTTTAATTAATAGAAGGTATGTACCAAAAGTAGGGGTGAGCAAAATGCTAATAATAGGTTTGGTGTTACCGATAATATCCGATAGTTTATTGGTATATTTTTATTTCGCGGACAAGTTAAATATATTAATTCTTCAAGTTGCCTGGATTCCAGCCAATATTGGGCTTGCATTAGTAATCAGCAATAACGTAACTTCTGCTTTAGAAACGATCAAAGGTATAGGGCTTGGTAGTGCAGTCCTCTCATTCTGCAATATGATGTTTGGGGCTATTGGAATATATATAGTAGGAAAATTTTTTCGCTATGGCATTTTACCAAATTTACTATTAACAATAATATGCTCTACAATTGCGATTCTTATGTACAGCCTGCTCAAATATACTGAAAAACACGGGCGTTATTTGCGTGATCCAGGAACATAGAGTTCATGGGTTATTAATGATTTTGCCGTGATAATATAATTTTACAGGAGGTGTGGGATAAGCAATTCAAACAGAGATATAAGAGATATAAATGCTGATTTATTTCAGGCTGCTAAAAGTGGTGATATTAATGGAGCAAAGCGTCTAATAAAGGAAGGAGCAGATGTTAATGCTTTAGATGGAAACAAATTTACTCCTTTATGGCATGCTATTGTCAGAGGAAACAAAGATATGGTCTCGCTTTTAATTGATAACAAAGCAGATGTTAATGCACAGTCCGAAACCGGACGCGCTCTTTTACATGTTGCTGTTGGAAAAGCCAACAGAACGCAAACACTCGATACAAGCATAATAAAAGCTCTATTAGAAGCAGAAGGGACCAATGTTAATGCAGTAGATGGAGATGGAAAGACTCCTTTACATGAAGCTGCTAAAAGTTACGATAAGGAAATAGTAACAGTTCTATTAGAAGCAAAAGGAATTTATGTTACTCCACTAGATAATACTAGCAGCACTCCTTTAAATCTTGCCTTTCAACAAGGCAGGAAACATATAGTAAAAATTCTAGAAGAAACGCAACAGGACATCGAAGCTTTGTATTCAGCTGTTAAAAGTGATAATTATGAGGAAGTTCAAAGTCTATTAAGTAAAAAAGTAAACGTTAATTCAATAGACAAAAATGGAAAAACTCCTTTACATTGGGCTGTTGGAATTGGCCATAAAGAGGTAGTAGAAGCCCTATTGGGAAAAGGAGCAGATGTTAATACAAAAAATAATTATGGAAATATCCCTTTACATTGGGCTGTTGGAATTGGCCATAAAGAGATAGTAGAAGCCCTATTGGATAAAGATGGAATCGATGTTAATGCACAAGATAATGATGGATGGACTCCTTTACATTTTGCTGCTCAAAATGGCGAAAAAGATGTAGTAAAAGCCCTATTGGATAAAGGGGCAAATGTTGATGTACAAAATGATGAAGGAGAGACTCCTTTCAATTCAGCCACTGATAAAGGAATACAAAATCTATTGCAAAGCGTAAAAGAGGCCAATGATAAACTACTTGAGGCTGCTAAAAGCGGTAATATTGATGATGTAAAAAATCTGTTGGATGAAGAAGGAAAAGCACAGGTTAACGCAAAAAATGAATTTGAAGAGACTCCTCTACACTTAGCTACTCAAAATGGCCATAAAGACGTAGTAGAATTCCTATTTTAGTAAAGGAGCAAAGGTTGATGCAAAAAATGAATCTGAAGAGACTCCTCTACACTTATCTGCTCAAAAAGGATATAAAGACGTAATAGAATTCCTATTTATACCAATTCTCATTGTTGGTCAGTCAAATAGGAGAAATTGCAGAGTTGTTTAATTGTGGAGCTGGCAAGAGAAGTAATAAATTTGCACAAAGCACCCTAAAGCAGAGCAATTGTATCGTATATTTTATTGCGCAAAATGTTCTGTTTTATGTATAACCAAAGCCTCTCAACAGGATTGAGTTCAGGTGAATATGGAGGTAGGTATATAATCTCAATATTTTTAGCTACCTTTAAATTTTTTGACTTATGCCAACTAGCACAGTCCATAACAAGAACAGCTTCTCTTGTCCCTAGATATTGCGACATTTGCTCAAGAAATACATTCATGCAATCAGTGTTAACATTTAGTGCAAATAAGCTAAAACTCTCTCCATTTTTAGGATTAACTGCACTGTAGAGATAAAAATTATGCCTACCTAATTTTATTTTAACCCGAGTCCTAGTGCCTTTTTTAAACCATCCATGCCCAACTTTCGAATGTGTGCCAAACCTTGATTCATCAAAGAAAAATAGCTCTTTTTCTGGATACTTGCCAATAACTTCATTGAGATTTTTTTTTGAATTCCTCTTGTTTACTTTTATCTTGTACGTTGTGTACTGGTCTTGGTGTAATATATGAAAATTTCATCTTTTGCATATGGCGGTGTACTGTAGATTTGCTGATATTTAATCCGAACTTTTCCTGGATTCTTATTCTCATTTCTTTAATGGTAATATTAGGATTTTCTTCTATACATGCTTCAATTTGCTGTAGTTGAGCCTGATTTAATTTAGTTTTTCTACGGCGTGATGGAGGAGCAAACAGTTTTTCTTCTCTGCCAAATTTCAAGAGTTTTATCCACGAAGTTAGTGCGCTTCTTGAAATTCAATATATTTTTGCTACAGCCGTTATACTATGCTTTTTTGCCACAATTACAGCATTTAGTTTTTTTGAAACATATGCATTGTTCCTTACTTTCTTCAGCATTTCTTTTGCTGATTCTACTACTTTTTCATCCAATAATTTTAATCTTAATGCCATTTATACCTCAACTATTTTACTTGCTTCATTATGGCTTTTCTTCCATCATTGTCCATCTGTTTGCCTTGTAATGGGAATTGGTATAAAGAGTCAAATACACAAAGTCTTATTAGTAATGATCACACACGCTTAAGCAAGAAAAAGGTGCTCGTGCTCGAAAAAGAACGTTACAAATACATATTTATTCAAACCTTTGCCTTCTTCTCAATATACCTACATATCAAAATGGACAATTCATATAGAATCAGCATTGGTATTGCAAGCCCTACTTGGCTTAATACATCAGGTGGAGTTAAGATTGCAGCGATAATAAAAATTACCACTATCGCGATTCTGCGTTTATTTGACAAACTTTGTGTAGTTAGTAACCCTACTCTTACCATCAATGTGAGTATTACTGGAATTTGAAATGCAGTGCCAAATGCAAACATAAATTGGAGAACGAGGTCTAAATATTCGCTAACTGATGGCATAAACTCTATCGGTATATCGAAGGATTTACCACTGTGTTCGAAGTTGATAAAAAACTTCCAGGCTAAAGGAAATATATAGTAATAGACTACAGTAGCTCCCGTTACAAATAAAACCGGGGTTGCAATTAAATATGGTAACAACACTGCCCTTTCACTTTTATATAACCCAGGTGCTAAGAACATATAGAATTGCCATGCAAACACAGGAAAAGAGAGCAAAAGTGCACTCATCATTGCAACTCTAAGATACACAAAAAATGCCTCTGTTAAGTCTGTGTAAATTAAAGAAAAACCTTCGCTATCTTTTGTTGCTTCTATTAAAGGTGCAAGTAAAAAACGGTATATATTTTCCTTAAAGTAGTAACAAAAACCAAAAGCAACGCAAAAAAATAGAAAGCAAAAGATAACTCTTTTTCTGAGTTCCGCAAAGTGCTCACAAAATGAAGCATATTTGTTTGGGTTTCCATTCATACTTTACTATGGCTCAATGATGCTATGTCTAACATTCTCAGCGAAAAAGCCCACTCATTGTCATACCACGCTGCAACTCTACAGATGTCGCCTGTAACATATGTACCAGTTGAATCCACAATTGCGCTATAAGGGTTATGCACAAAGTCTATTGAAACTAAAGGTTCCGTGCATACAGAAAGCACATTGCTTGCTGCATCCTTAAACATTTCATTTATTTCTTTAACGGTCGCTTTCTTATCAGTCGTAAATTTAAAATCAACCATAGAAACATTGCTAACCGGAACTCTGACGGCAGTGCCATCTAGCTTTCCCTTTAATTCAGGAATTATAGAACCAATTGTTTTTGCTGCCCCGGTTGTAGTTGGCACTATAGATAATCCGCAAGCCCTTGCTCTGCATAAGTCTCTATGATTGCCATCAAGAACATTTTGATCATTCGTATAGGCGTGTATAGTAGTCATAAAGCCACTTTTTATACCTAGATTAGAGTGTAGGACTTTCACAATCGGAGCAAGGCAATTTGTAGTGCAAGAACCTGCTGATATTACTTTATGCTCTTTTTTGAGCATATCATTATTCACACCATAAACTATAGTTACATCAGCATCTGGAACTGGAGCAGAGACAATCACTTTCTCTGCATTGTGCCTTATTGCTTCTTCACGCTTGTTAAATGCACCAGTACATTCAAGTATTACATCAACATTCCAAAGAATATTTTCAGGGCTCCGTTCTCTATATAAAGAAAATTTTCTGCCATTTATAAATAGCCAATTTTGAGACTCATTAAAGTCAATATCACCACTGAATTTGCCATGAACAGAATCATATTTAATCAAATGTGCATGCTGCTTTGCACTGAGCGATCCATTGACAGCTACAACTTCTATTTGTTTGCTATATTCTTCTATTTCGAAAATAGCACGCAATACGCCTCTGCCTATTCTACCCAGACCATTAATTCCTACACGAATCGTCATCTCTTCATTCAAAAAATTTAATTATAGAGGATATCACTTGATATTTCATTTTATTCTTTTGCTTTTCTATCGATATGAACATTATGGCAAGGAGACAGGGCTAAAAAATTGCTTTACAAACTCCGCCAGCCCCCTTATTGTAGTATTAATGGTATTTATGACTCAAAACTTGTTTTTGATCTGTGCAGGTTCAACAATAAAAATTCAGTAAAAAACTTAGGGTATTTTTTGGCGGATTACATAAAATTATAGCGGCTGCATGTCTTTTAAATTTTTTCTACATTCAGCCAAATCGCGCTTAAACTAAGCGTCAGCACATTATTACAGCGCCAGTTTAAATTATTATAGGGTCAAAACTCGCACCACGGTGCTTCTTTTGCCTTTTTTTTCGTTTGGTAAATTTCTTAATGTTTGTAGCTAAAGCAACTTAAGAGACCGAAAATGGTCAGTGCTCCTTTTTTTGTCATCCCAGTGCCCCTATGATGTCATTCCAGTGCTTGACACTGGAATCTAGTCTTTATTATGCAGCCACTTATTTAAAGTTAAGTTTTCTGGATCCAAGTAGTCAGGGCACTGGGATGACAGGAGAAGGTACTACCCTGACAACCGTCATCCCGCTGTTTGTTAGCGGTATCTAGAGATACCGCGGCGGTATGACGGTTCGCGGTGGCATGACGATAACCTCGTTATCCCGCTACGTGTTAGCGCTTACTATTACCCACAAGTATAGAATTCATGAGCAAGTCTCCATCCTTCTGCTAAATCAAAGAGACGTTTCCATCCCTTCCACAAAGCTATAGGGCCTGGTTCTAAGTCATTTTTGCGAGCTAAAAACCCTCCTAACTTGGCCACCCACCTCACAATTTCTCTTATAGGTGGTGGAGTCTCAGGATAGTTTTTTGTCTTAAGCATTTTGGTATATAAAACCTTCCATTCGTCATCAGTCAGTATGACAGTGCAAGAAAGATTCAGATTTGTTCTAGCTACCAATGTGATAAAAAATATTCTCCATGCAATTATACTCATAATTGTAAGAAAGCGGATCAATCTGTCTGCTGTTTGGAGCCTACATTCTTCAACTTTAAGACCGGATTTCAAAATTTTATGAAAAACCTCTATTCTCCATCTTAAGCAATACCATTGTATTTTTTCTACTGCTTCTTCAAAATTATTAATATTTATATTTGTTAACAAAATCCAGTTCATGGGCTCTTCGCCAAATGGGGATATTTTTCTATAACATAGACAGCATTTAAATTTAAATTAGGAAGTTTTTGGGTTTTACGTCTAGCGTTGTTTTTTGATGCATTCATCACAAAGTTACTAAACTTTACTTCTAATACCAATTCCCACTATACAAAGAACGGATAGACAATAATGGAAAAAAAGCCATACTAAAGTAAGTGAAGTAGCGAGGTATAAATGGCATTAAGATCAAAATTATTGGATGAAAAAGTAGTAGAATCAGCAAAAGAAATGCTGAAGAAAGTAAGGAACAATGCATATGTTTCAAAAAAACTAAATGCTGTAATTGCGGCAAAAAAGCATAGTATAACGGCTGTAGCAAAAATATATTGAATTTCAAGAAGCGCACTAACTTCGTGGATAAAACTCTTGAAATTTGGCAGAGAAGAAAAACTGTTTGCTCCTCCATCACGCCGTAGAAAAACTAAATTAAATCAGGCTCAACTACAGCAAATTGAAGCATGTATAGAAGAAAATCCTAATATTACCATTAAAGAAATGAGAATAAGAATCCAGGAAAAGTTCGGATTAAATATCAGCAAATCTACAGTACACCGCCATATGCAAAAGATGAAATTTTCATATATTACACCAAGACCAGTACACAACGTACAAGATAAAAGTAAACAAGAGGAATTCAAAAAAAAATCTCAATGAAGTTATTGGCAAGTATCCAGAAAAAGAGCTATTTTTCTTTGATGAATCAAGGTTTGGCACACATTCGAAAGTTGGGCATGGATGGTTTAAAAAAGGCACTAGGACTCGGGTTAAAATAAAATTAGGTAGGCATAATTTTTATCTCTACAGTGCAGTTAATCCTAAAAATGGAGAGAGTTTTAGCTTATTTGCACTAAATGTTAACACTGATTGCATGAATGTATTTCTTGAGCAAATGTCGCAATATCTAGGGACAAGAGAAGCTGTTCTTGTTATGGACTGTGCTAGTTGGCATAAGTCAAAAAATTTAAAGGTAGCTAAAAATATTGAGATTATATACCTACCTCCATATTCACCTGAACTCAATCCTGTTGAGAGGCTTTGGTTATACATAAAACAGAACATTTTGCGCAATAAAATATACGATACAATTGCTCTGCTTTAGGGTGCTTTGTGCAAATTTATTACTTCTCTTGCCAGCTCCACAATTAAACAACTCTGCAATTTCTCCTATTTGACTGATCAACAATGAGAATTGGTATTAGGTTTCGTATATTATTTAACACAATAAAATTATTGTCATGATCTTTAATTTTTAGCTGTAATTTGCTCATTATCACCTCCTTTCATTAAAATATCAAAATTAATTGTTGAATGTAAAATCTCATCGTGCTGACTCATAGCACAATTACTTTCCAAAATAGTTTCATTATCAGAATATTTAATACTCTTAAGTATCAAGTTAATATACCTTATAATGGCAAACATACTGCCTATATGATGGGTATATATGTCGCATGAAAATCTTGCCTTTGTAGCAAAATTGGACAGCATATGCAGATTATTATAATTCACTACATGCAATCTCAGGTAAGGAATGGTGACCTGTTTAGGTAAGTAGTCATAAATGTTAGTAACATATTTCCTTAAATCAGAGTTTGCTTTTAGTGCTTCATAAATGCTACTGTACAACTCGTTTATAGCTTGAATTTTTTCCATGATTAATCCTCAGATTTACTCAGACGCGGCTGTACGGACATTGCAATTTGCAGGCAATTTGCGTGGCAGATGGTGTCATTCCAGTGCTTGACACTGGAATCCAGCTTTTGATCGAAAATGTTGTATAGTGCACAATCAATTTTTCTGGATCCCAGTGTCTGGGCACTGGGATGACACCCTTCTGGTGGACAATGTTTGTACAGAGCTACTTGGATGACAAGAAAGAGCTACAAAACAACCTTTGGTTCGCGAAATGGAGAATACACCTTCTTCACTTCAGACAAATGGCTACTTACCCACGATTCACGATCTTTGTAAATAGCAGAAACATGCCGCATAATACCTAGTTTTATCTGCTCAGGAACATTGTCATAGCTAGCCTCGTATACAACATCAACTCTTATTGCATTCAAATAATTGAAAAACTCAACGTAGCCCCTACATCACTAAAATAATACTTAAGTGTTCTCTTCTCTTGACCTTTAGACATCATTGCAGTAGCCAATACTATCTTACTCACAGGGCCATAGCTTAAATAGATCCTACGAGGTACATAATATTCATATGAAACTTGCCATGTTTGTTTCACCAGTGACTTTTCCATATGCCACTCAGCATAATCAGTTGCCATAAAAATTAGATCTGAAATCAACTTATCATCTTGATCGTTCTCAATGCGTAAAAAAGATTTAACCTCTTCTAAAATAACTGGAAAAGATTCAGACTTATACCAATTCTCATTGTTGGTCAGTCAAATAGGAGAAATTGCAGAGTTGTTTAATTGTGGAGCTGGCAAGAGAAGTAATAAATTTGCACAAAGCACCCTAAAGCAGAGCAATTGTATCGTATATTTTATTGCGCAAAATGTTCTGTTTTATGTATAACCAAAGCCTCTCAACAGGATTGAGTTCAGGTGAATATGGAGGTAGGTATATAATCTCAATATTTTTAGCTACCTTTAAATTTTTTGACTTATGCCAACTAGCACAGTCCATAACAAGAACAGCTTCTCTTGTCCCTAGATATTGCGACATTTGCTCAAGAAATACATTCATGCAATCAGTGTTAACATTTAGTGCAAATAAGCTAAAACTCTCTCCATTTTTAGGATTAACTGCACTGTAGAGATAAAAATTATGCCTACCTAATTTTATTTTAACCCGAGTCCTAGTGCCTTTTTTAAACCATCCATGCCCAACTTTCGAATGTGTGCCAAACCTTGATTCATCAAAGAAAAATAGCTCTTTTTCTGGATACTTGCCAATAACTTCATTGAGATTTTTTTTTGAATTCCTCTTGTTTACTTTTATCTTGTACGTTGTGTACTGGTCTTGGTGTAATATATGAAAATTTCATCTTTTGCATATGGCGGTGTACTGTAGATTTGCTGATATTTAATCCGAACTTTTCCTGGATTCTTATTCTCATTTCTTTAATGGTAATATTAGGATTTTCTTCTATACATGCTTCAATTTGCTGTAGTTGAGCCTGATTTAATTTAGTTTTTCTACGGCGTGATGGAGGAGCAAACAGTTTTTCTTCTCTGCCAAATTTCAAGAGTTTTATCCACGAAGTTAGTGCGCTTCTTGAAATGCAATATATTTTTGCTACAGCCGTTATACTATGCTTTTTTGCCGCAATTACAGCATTTAGTTTTTTTGAAACATATACATTGTTCCTTACTTTCTTCAGCATTTCTTTTGCTGATTCTACTACTTTTTCATCCAATAATTTTGATCTTAATGCCATTTATACCTCGCTACTTCACTTACTTTAGTATGGCTTTTTTCCCATTATTGTCTATCCGTTCTTTGTATAGTGGGAATTGGTATTAGCTTTGTTAAACAAATTGCTCATTACTCCCCTCCCCTCATGAACAAAACTTTAGCAGTCTTGTATATATTTATTAAAATTCTCTTATCTGTGGAGGTCCCTGCACTTACATCATTAAGGTGTGATAGGAATTATTTGTTGCATCTCTAAAAAGCGATAAATTAGGGCTGCCAGTACTTGTATTAGGATTTTCGTGATTTAGTTGCTCTGAATTTTCTTTATTCTCATCCTCATCTTCCTTTTTAGGAGATAGAGATTTTCTAGGATATCTTCTTGGTGTGGATGTGCGAGGAGAAAGTGGTTTCGGGAAAGTTAGTCCATTAGCGAGCTTATTTTCACCTGTTCCTTCAAATTTCTGATGAATGTTCACTGCTTAGACCCTTTATCATTATCATTTCCAGTAAATTAGCTATTTCTTGTACTGTTTTTCCTTGTAATAAATTTTGTTCCAGCGTGTTTAGCATTTCCTCTGTATTGTTAAGACGTTCGTTGTGCTTCTTTTCCAATTTTAGAGATTTATCAAAAAGAGCATTATCAATATTAGAATTTTCAGATGAATGCTTTTCTTTTTGTTTATGTAAATCAACATTTTTACTTGTTATATTGAGGCATGCCTTTAGATTCTCTATTTCTTTTGTTATCTTTTTTTCTAACTCCTCATTTTTATTTTCATCTCCCCCCTTCCCTTCTGATTCATCATATAGTTCTTCTTGTGGGTCCTCTAACCACTCTATTTCCTTATTTAACCCTTCAATCACTTTGTCTGCATCTTGCTTTTCTCGAGTTAATCTATTTAGTTGATTATTCAATTCCTCCACTTCTTTGCTTGCAGCTTCTTTTCCTAAAGCTATTTTATTTTCTAACTCTTGTACCTTACTCTCAAATTGTTGTTTTATGCTTTCTAACTCTTGCTCTTTTTCAGCAAATTTATTTTTCTCAACCTCTATTTTCTTATTATTACTAATCATCTTGCATTAAAATGCGAGTATCAAAGTAGATAGTATAGATAAACTCAAGGCAACAGGAAGAGCTACATTAAAGGCTGCAATTGGAGATAAGAATGCAACATAAGAAGCAACAGCAAGTGTCCCAGATGCAAGCAATACCAAAGTAGCAAAAGCACCAGCTATAAGATATGGTGCATTGGTTTTACTATACAAATCCCTCATCCTCACAACTAATAATGATTATAATAGCATGGATATCAAAGGAAGTAAAGCTATAAAAATCAGTATAAGTCTATATTCACTATGTATTTCCCGTCTTCAGTTTCAAGCTCAGACTGCATCCACTCTATCATTTCCGCATTGCAAACTGCTTGTAGGTCATTCTGCACGGATTGATTCAATTTGTCCTCTCGTAGATCTGCTTTTATCACTAATTTCTTTATCAAATGCTTAACTGATACATTATTATCTGCTTTTATCTTTCTGATAATGTTTAATATCTGCACGCAATTGTCTCCCATTTCCTCTGAATATTTATCGTAGATAAGCTCTTCTTTGCTCGGCCAATTACTTTGATTGTGTACAGAATTATAACTATACAACTGGTGGTATATCTCTTCTGTCATGTAAGGCAAAAAAGGTGCAAATAACCGCAAAATAACATTTAACACATACGCCAAGCTTTGTTTTGCACTTAAGGTTGCTTCACTGCTTCCGTACGCGCGTTTTTTTACTAATTCCAAGTAGTTATCACAAAAATCCTTCCAAAAAAATTCCTCTATTACGCCCAAAGCTTCGCAGTATTCAAACTGTAATAGGTTATTCGTTGCTCTTTCTATAACTTTGTATAACTTAGACAATATCCACTTATCTATTGTCTCGTGAGCAGAATTTATGCTCATCACTTGATGCTTTTCCATGAACATGGAAACAAACTTGCTAGCGTTCCAAAGTTTTGTAACTAGGCGCTTGCCAATTTTAAATATATTTTCAGAGTAGACTGTATCAACTCCAAGCCTTGAGTTCGCTGCCCAATAGCGTACTACATCAGCTCCATAAGTTTCAAGTATTACATGAGGAGTGATGATGTTACCTTTTGATTTACTCATCTTTTTCTTATCATCGGCTAAACACCAACCGCTGATCATAATGTTTTTCCAAGGTAAAGAATCTGCATGATAATGTGCTTTCAAAATCGTATAAAAAGCCCAAGTTCTTATTATCTCATGGCTCTGGCTGCGCAGATCTGCAGGAAATATTGTATTATAGCGATGATTTGGTAAGCTAAACTCACTGTTTACTGCCAGTGCACTTAGTTGAGGAGTAATTGAACTTGTGGCCCAGGTATCCATTACATCTTGATCTTGGATAACCTCTTCTTTGCTATACCCTTTTGGCAAATCTTTGAGTGGATCTATAGGTAGGTCCTTTATCTCAGCTAGAATAATTTTACCTTCTTCTCCCTTACGTTTGGAATACCACGCTGGAAATGGCACACCAAAATAGCGCTGTCTTGAGATGCACCAGTCCCAATTTAGCCCTTCTATCCACACTTCCATACGTTTACGCATAGTAGCTGGATGCCAATTGCATTCTTTTACTTTATCTAATACTTGAGCTTTTTGCTCTAAGGTCTTGATAAACCATTGATAAGTAGGCAATATCTCAAGTGATGCACCAGACCTTTCTGCGCATTTGACAGAATGAGAAATGCTAGTGCTTTCTATCAAAAGTCCTTTTCCACTCAAGATTTCAATCATCCTCTTTCTTGCTGCTGTAACTTTCAATCCATTGATTTCATTGTAGATTCCAGCGTCACGCGCTGGAATGACGTCTTCTTTTGTCATCTGAGTAGCCCTTTCTCCTGTCATCCGAGTAGCTGACACTGGGATCCATGCTCTTTCCTTCTGACCATGTGGTGGATGCAGGTTCATCCTCCCATCCTGATCGATGATAATTTTCATTGGTAGATTATGCTTTTGCTGCCAATATATGTCGAGTTCATCACCGAATGTACAACACATAACAAGCCCAGTGCCCTTATCTATTTTTACCTTATCGTCAGCTATTATTGGAACTTTTTCCTTTGTTATTGGCGCTACGGCTGTTTTTCCGATCAGATGAGTGTAGCGTGCATCCTCTGGGTGGCAAAAAACTGCAACACATGCGGGAAGTAACTCAGGTCGCGTAGTTGCAATATTGATCTGCTCATTTTCTTGAGTAGAGAAAACTATCGTATTTAAGGATGACTCAAAAACTTTATCTTCTATTTCTGCTTGCGCAATTGCGGTTTTATCAACCGGATCCCAAAGAATAGGTTGCATTTTTCTATATGCATACCCTTTATTATATAGATCAATGAATGACATTTGAGAAAGTGTCACAGTTTCCTTGCTGATCGTGTGATATTCCAAACTCCAGTCATAACTAATGCCGACCGATTTAAATAGTTTCTTAAATTCTTGCTTTGATTTTTCAATAACCTCATGGCACATCTCTATAAATTTTTCTCTGCCAACTTCTTTTGCACGTGTTTTATAGGTTTGTTCAACCAATCTTTCAGTGGGGAGCCCATTATCATCAAACCCAATTGGGTAAAACACATCTTTTCCCAGCATGCGCTGAAACCTTGCAATAAAGTCTGTGTGGCAATAGCTAAATATATGGCCGATATGCAATTTACCCGATATTGTTGGTGGAGGTGTGTCTATAGTGAAAGTGTTATCCTTTTCACCATTCCATTTATAAACTTTACTACCTTCCCATAATATGTTGTATTTGTCTTCAATTTCTTTAAAGCCGTATTTTTCTTTTAACATAAATATTTCTCAATTTTAAGCTCTAAGTTAGCACAATTACGGCAATTTTACGCCAAAATTTTTTGTTTACGAACATAAATTTTCTATGCTATGGTAAAAATATTACTTGACCTTAGGTTCTAAAGGTGTGATGTAATATTAATTATATATATTGAGGTTTAATATGCCTAATTCAGATTTAAAAAGTCTTATTGCTGTTTTAGATAATAATGGTCAGAGCCTGGCTATCCCACAAAAACAAGCCCTAGGAAATTTTCTTAAAAAGCGTTGAATGGTAAAAATGAACAAATCAACGTAGAAGAGGAAATTGCTGCATTACGAGAGGAAATAAAAAATGAACTGAAAACTGACCAAGCAACAATAACGGCTGCAAGAGATGAACTGAAAACTCAGCTCAAAACTGATCTAATAGATCAAGTAAAAGCTGATCTAAAAATTGAGTTAACAGAGGAAGTGAAAACTCAACTCAAAGCTGATCAAGCAACAATAACGGCTGCAAAAACTGAACTGAAAGCTCAAGATGATTTCAAAAATAAAGCTAAAGGTGAACTATCAGATGAAATAAAACAAAAAGTAAGCAAGCTTGAGCAGTTAGAGGTAGGCTTAAACGCTAAAAATACCGAAGTTAAAAGCTTAAATGAGCAATTAAACACTAAAAATCAGGAAATAGCACAACTAAATACTGAAGTTGAAAACCTAAAGAAAGACTTACAAGCTCAAAATTCTCAAGTTCAGCAGTTAACGCAGAAAAATAAAGAATTAGAAGCTAAAAACAAAACAACTGAGCAACCAAAACAAAGCAATGCAGCACTGTACACCGCTACTGTTGGTATGGATCTTGCTGCTGGACTGATAGCATTTACTGCACTTGAACGTACAGTTAGGTTAGAGATGTTAGTAATGATTGGTATAGCAGTAACATCTGCACTCGTAGTTGGTGGTATTACATATGCAGTATTACCTGGTACTCAAGTAGATGGAGCAAAAGCACAAGAAGTAAATGAGAATGGGAAAAAGAAGTAACAAAGGCACTGGGCTGAAACCGTCATAAAGGAACCAGCGTCAGCTACTCGGATGACAAGAAGAGGGCGTTGGGATGGCATCATTATAGAGTGAACCAGTGTCACACTACTAGGATGACACCCTGACAATCGTCATCCCGCTACTTGTTAGCGGGATGACGATTAATTATTCTGCGCGGGATGACGCCTCACCACGTCATTTGAGTAGCGGACACTAGGATGGTACTTCCCGCTCATCTCCAGCAGTTTTTTCTTCTTTTGCTTCTTCCATTTTAGTACTAGGCTTTGACATCATATACGTAATACCACCAACCGCTAGTGCTGCTATTGCAACTGCAACCACTGCTATTACTATAGGTATTAACTCAACTGCAACCGTTCCGGTTGCAAAAAGTGCTACTGCTATAGCAGCGCCTAATACTGCTGTTGAACAACCGGCAAATAACCCATTTTTTATTGCCTTCTTCTCTAAAAACTGTCTTATATATCCATTTTTGTCAAAATCCATGGGAGTTTCACCATTTTTGCTTTTTAATAGATGGTTTGCACTCTTTGCCATAAGAGCATCTACTATCTTTTTACTGCTATTTTCATCTAAAAATGTCGATAAGTCTGTGGTATTAACATTTATGCCTGCCTCTGTTGCAACATTCGTTATATATTGGGTTGTATGTTGGGTGGCTAATCGCATACATAAAGGGGTCCATCCATTTTTATCTTCTGCATTGACATCAATCCCTTTCGTTTGTAGTAGAATCTCCACTATATCTGTGTTGCCACATAATGCAGCTAAATGTAAAGGGGTATATCTCTCTTTACTTGGTGCATTAACATCAATTCTTTCTTCTTGTAATAGAACCTTTACTGTATCTGTATAGCCATGTAATACAGCCAAATGTAAAGAAGTCCATCCATTTTTATCTTCTGCATTAACATTGATCCCTTTTGCTTGTAATAGGGTCTTCACTGTACCTGTACAGCCGCGTGTTACAGCTAAATGTAAAGAAGTCAGCCCATCTTCATTTGCTGCATTAATATCAATCCCTTTTGCTTGTAACAGAACCCTTACTGCATCTGTATGGCCATCGTTATGTAAAGGCGTATTTTTATCCTCATCTCGAGCAGTAATGCTGAACACTTTTTTTATTAACCATCCTACTATACCTACTTTGCACTCAACTGCATTATGTAAAGGGACAAGTCCATGTTTGTTTTTTTCATTAACACTCGCTCCATTTTTTATTAAAAGTTCTGTTATTTCTGCATTACGAGCAAAGTGCAAAGGAGTGTCTTCACTCCCTTCAGTTTTTGCATTTACATCTGCTCCATTTTCTATTAGAGACTGTACCGCTTCTTTACAGCCACTTTCAACAGCTTCATGTAAGGGAGTATTTCCACGCTCATTCTGTATATTAATATCTGTACCCTTGTCCTTCAGGGGCTTTATTATATTTACATAGTTATTTCTAGCAGCTATGTGCAGTAATGTACCTATATCACTACCGAATCGATAATCCAATAAAAATCCACTTTCCCTCCATAGGCGAAGCTTTTCCTTGAGTTCATCATGTTCCTGATCATGGGTTCCACTTAACTGACTTGATAGTTCAATTAACCTACTTCCTAATGCTTTTTCTATTCTTTCAATTACATTGTCCTTACTTAAATTCCCTTCTTCATTAACTGTACTTAGTATTCTTTTCCACTGCTCATATTCCATTGTCATAACTTTACCTCTGATTTTAATAGCATTTTAATTATCACACACCATAATAAAAAAGTCAACTCTATAGTTAACCCAAGAAAGGTTCCCCCACGTCATACCGCCGCGGTGCTAACTAGTAGCGGAATGACGAATTTTTGTTTTTCAAATTATCGGTAAGCCTAAGTCACTTTAGCTATATATGTTTAGGTTGTAAAATCCCAAAAAGCAGCCAGAATAGAATAAGCAAACATTTACGAATTGAATTTAGTGCAAACAAGGGTGTTGATATCAACCATACTCTGCAGAATCGCAATATGGTATGACTACATGCTCTTTATTGATTTGATTAACATAATCAGCAGAGAGTTTTGTTTTGCAAAAGATGTCTACTACAGCATACTGCAATTATTTGGAATTGTATGGCTAGGCGCAATTGTAAGGCCACTTGGTGCATTCATATTTGGTCACATTGGTGACAAGTATGGAAGAAGGATAGCATTAATAATTACTATCTTGCTAATATCGATACCATCAAGTCTTATTGCATTTATTCCAAGTCACAATCAAGTAGGTATCATTTCTACTATATTGCTTCTTGCAATCCATATAACACAAGGAATTGCACTTGGTGGTGAACAAGGAAGTTCTGTTTATCTTATAGAGCATTTATCCAGTAGGAAAGAAAACTTAGGGATGTATTTTGGAATAATGGGCTTTGGTCGCTCCATTGGTGTCTTGCTTTCTGCGGTGATAGTAATTATCTGCAAAAAAACTACTGATTTTTGCATCTGGGGTTGGAGATTGCCATTTATTTTCTCAGCTATTTTAGGATTAATTAGCGCGTATAGCATATACACATTGGGAGAAACTCCAGCATATGAAAAAAATCGAAAACAAAGAAATTTACCTGATTTGCCAATAATAGAGCTTATAAAGCGCCACAAGAGAGCTCTTATACTTGCTATTTTAATATCTGTACCTGTTAATGTTGCTGTCGGATTTACCATATTTCTTCGAACACTCGCAAAGGAAATAGCATTAGTGGATGTGTATGTAACGACATATATCAACGAAATTGTATTGATTATAACCAGTGTATTAATGCCGATATCTTCAATAGCGTTTGGAATGTTGGCTGATAAAGTTGGAAAAGAGCGCACTGCAATCTTATTTATAGCAATTACAATGGCACTATGTTGTCCTGCGTTATCTATCGCATATTACTACAAAAATTACCTTATAATTATGCTTAGTGTAATGGCTCTTTCTATAATAGAAAGAGGTATAGTTCCCATAGGAATAGTCGCATCTGAACTCTTTCCTACCAATGTTAGATTTAGTGGTGTGAGCTTATCACGCAATATCTCTTATGCGTTACATGGAGGATTTACTCCTATGGTTTGTATTTGGTTGACTGTAACATTTCCTCAAACAAACCTTGCTGCTGGACTTTATATAGTCTTCTGCTTGTTGGTCAGTGTGGTAGCAATATTGCAAATAAAACCGCAAGATAAGAAATTTGATTGGTCTTAGTTTTCTCTTATGTGATTTGATAGTGATCTCCACCGGGAAAGGGTTTCATCCGAGTAGCTGACACCCTGACAACCGTCATCCCGCTGCTTGTTAGCGGGATCTAGAGATACCGCGGCGGTATGACGTAGGACTGCTGTCATGCAAGTAGCTGACACTGGGATCCAGCCTTTATCATGCAATTTCATCATATAAATCTTTCCATTCCTGATGTGTCTGTATATAAACATAATAACTTTTCATATATAGGAAATAAATTTACTGGATCCCAGTGTCTGGGAACTGGGATGACACCATTTGCTGTGCAATTTACCTTCAAAAATGAATATTCGTACAACTATGTGTCAGCTACTTGCATGACACCCTCCTGGTAGACAATGTTCGTACAGATGTGTGTCAGCTACTTGCATGACATCCTCTGTTGTATGTCACGTACTGGAATAACAGGAAAGTCTAATGGTGCTTGGTAAGTCTAAGTTAGGTTCTTAGTTTCTCAAAAAAATCCTTTAACAAAAAAGAGCATTCTGTTTCTAATATTCCACCATAAACTTCAGGTATATGGCTGCAAAATTGAAATATCTTAGCACCATTTTCAATTCCTCCACCTTTTGGATTATAAGCCCCAAAGTACAATCGTTTAATTCTGGCAAAGGAAATAGCTTGAGCACACATCGGACATGGTTCTAATGTTACGTACATCTCAGCATCACAAAGCGTGGAAGTTGAAAATGCTTGTCTGATCGCTAACATCTCTGCGTGTGCAGTTGGATCATTGGATATATTGTGTGCAGAAGAAACAACATTGCTTCCACTAACTATTACAGCACCTATGGGAACCTCATCATCTTTCTGAGCAAGTTTGGCTTGCTCTATGGCAAGCTCCATATATTGATACTTGAACACTTTCCTTTGCTAATCTTCTTCTTTTAAATTTTATTAACTGCTGCCTTAATAAATGATACAAAAAGAGGATGAGGAGAAAACGGCTTTGATTGAAACTCTGGATGAAACTGCACACCAATAAACCACGGATGACTCTCTAACTCTACTGCCTCTATGCACGTTCCATCTTCTGATATGCCACTGCATAGAAGCCCATTTTTTTCCAAATCATCTTTATAATCTGAATTGATTATGTATCTATGCCTGTGTCTCTCTGAAATAGTAGTGTTACTGTATGCATCCATCATTTTAGAGCTTGCATTTATATTACATTTGTATGCCCCAAGTCTCATGGTTCCACCAAGATCGTCATCTTGATCGCCAGCTAACTTAACGATTGGATGTTTACAGTTATGAAATTCTTCAGAGTGTGCATCTTCAAGTTTAACAACATTACGAGCAAACTCAATAATTGCAAGCTGCATACCAAGGCAAATTCCGAAAAATGGGATATTATTTGTACGGGCATAATTTATTGCTAATATTTTACCCTCTACTCCATCATCACCAAACCCCCCTGGGACAAGAATTGCATGAGAATTCTGTAACTTCTCCCCTATAAGCTTTTCATTTATAGGTTTTTCTTCCTTCTCTCTTGAGTTAACCCAATTTATCTTTACTTTGACTTTATTACTAATCGCACCATGATTTAATGCTTCAACTAGTGATTTATACGCATCAGGGAATTCGGTGTATTTTCCCACTATAGACACAGTAACTTCCTGTGTTGGGTGCCTTATGGAATGCACTATTTGATCCCATTTAATCAAGCTTGGTTTTGGCTCACTTAAATGAAAGTGCTCCAAAATTTGCGTATCAAGCCCACATTGGCTATACAACACCGGTAACTCATATATATGACTCACATCAGGAGCAGGTATCACATTGGACAAAGAAACATTGCAAAGCTTAGCTATTTTCTCTCTCTGATTATCGAAAATTTCTTTCTCACTGCGGCATAATATAATATCTGGTTGTAACCCCGAGGAATTTAACTCTCGAACTGAATGCTGCGTTGGTTTTGTCTTTAATTCTTGCGCTGCGGTAAGATATGGTATTAAAGTTAAGTGAATAAGGATAACTCTTTGTTTTCCTAATGTGTAGTTAACTTGGCGTATAGCCTCCAAAAATGGTTGGCTTTCAATGTCACCTACAGTTCCGCCTATTTCACATATTACAAAATCTAAACCTTCCGTACCATTAAAAATGAACGATTTGATTAAATCTGTCACATGAGGAATGACTTGCACAGTTTTGCCCAGATAATCACCACGCCTCTCTTTCTTCAACAACTCATGATATATCTTACCAGTTGTTATATTATCATCTTTTGTTGCTTTAATTCCAGTAAAACGCTCATAATGCCCAAGATCCAAATCAGTTTCAGCACCATCCTCGGTAACAAACACCTCTCCGTGCTGAGTTGGGTTCATTGTCCCAGGATCAATGTTGAGATACGGGTCAAGTTTTCTGATACGGATCTTAAAACCGTAAGCTTGAAGAAGCGCACCAACGCTTGAAGCAACTAAGCCTTTACCAAGCGATGACACAACTCCACCTGTGACAAAGATAAATTTAGCTTCCTTCATTAATTTTCAAATGGAACAGAAGTAGGTTCATTTTCTTGCTTTTTTTCTAATATAATTTTCTCTGCAATCGATTTTTTATGTACGTCTTTTGAATATAATCCTGACAATAGCAATGTGTTTATAATAAACAATCCAGCAACAATAGCCGTTATTCTGCTGAGCGGGTTTTCAGAAGATTTCACCGGAATCATCGAATTGACTCCCTGTTGTGCATTACTAAAACCACTTAACGAACTACTCCCAGGCGGCTGTAAGAGCACTAAAATTACTAACACAACAACCAATATTATTTGAAATATACTTAATACCGCTACTGACATTATAGATAGGGCTGAAAATAAAAATCTTAGCAGTACAAAGCACGTAAGTCAAGGACATCTGTCACCCAAGTAGCTTGAAATCTAAGTATGTATTTACTGCCTACCTTATTTTGATTAACATATGCATAAGACTTTGGGCTTAATATGTATCACATTTTAAAATACAAAGATTATGAACCAAAAATAGACGAAAGTGCTTTCATCGCAGGTGGTTCGCATATCATAGGCAAGGTTGAAATAGGAAGAGATGCAAGCATCTGGTTTAATTGTGTGGTCAGAGGGGACGTTGGATCAATAAAAATAGGTAATGGAACAAATATTCAAGATGGAACGGTAATTCATGTGGGTAGAAACCCAGGTGGTGACACAATTATTGGCAGCATGGTAACAGTGGGACATTTTTGTATGTTGCATGCATGCACGGTGCATGATAAAGCGTTTATTGGTATGGGCTCTACCGTGATGGACCATGCAGTTGTGGAGTCTGAAGCTATGGTAGCTGCTGGCTCACTAGTGGCACATGGAAAAGTAATAAAAAGTGGGGAAATATGGGCTGGTAGGCCAGCAAAATTCTTCAAAAAAATGTCAAATGAAGAAATTAAACATATTACACAATCAGCACAAAATTATATTATGCTAATGAAAGAATATAAAAATTAAAGTTCGCGTGAGGCTAATTTATACTACCAACCCTATTGAGGGACTGCATAGACAGATTAGAAAATTCACTAAAACTAAGTGCTCATTTACTAGCTTGTACAAACAGGTATATTGTGCTATAAAAAAGGCAGAGCAAAATTGGACTATCCTAATTAGGCTTTAACTATATCTCAACTTGATATTTTCTTTCCTGGTAGATTGAAAATTGAGTTGAGTTAAAAATGCGGTTTGACACACCTTTTTGAACATTCCCTTATTGCCTGTTTTTACAATTTTGAATTGATTCCTTAGGTTATGCAAGAGGTCTATTGAGCAAATCCAATAATATCCTTGATTTCTTTTATATTATGGGTTGCAATTTCTGCTGCTTTCTTTGTACCTTTTTTTAATATTTCATGTAAATGGAATTGGTCTTTTAAAAGATCATTCATCCCCTCACGTATGGGTGACATAACACTGATAATTAAATCAGCTAACTCTTTTTTGAAGTGTTTCATGTCATGTTTGTTCACTTCTTCACACACTTTTTCCACATTTAAATTACTAAGCACTGAATAAATGTTTATCAAATTGCTTATTTCTGGTCGGCACTCTAAAGTAGCAAAATCAAAGCCTAGAATTGAATCTGTTTTTGCTTTTTCTATTTTTTTAACAATTAAGTCATCTGTATCATCAAGGTTAATGCACGAATGTTCTGAAGGGTCAGATTTACTCATCTTGCTTGTACCATCTCTTAAGCTCATTATTCTTGATGTGCAATCCAAAGTTAAGATTTCAGGTACGATGAAATAATCCAGTTTATAATGATTGTTAAAAGCTGATGCAATATCACGTGCAAGCTCCAAATGCTGTTTTTGATCATCACCAACAGGAACGTATTTAGTTTGATACAACAATATATCTGCAGCCATAAGTACTGGATAACTATATAATCCAAGAGAGGCTTTTTGTTTATCGCAGCCAGCTTTATCTTTAAATTGAGTCATGCGATTAAGCCAACCAATTGGTGTATAGCACCCAAGCAGCCAGCCCAGTTCTGCATGACCACTAACCGTGGACTGATTAAAAATAATGGACTTTTCTGGATCTATTCCACATGCAATATAAGCTGCTGCTGTTTTGAAAATATTACTTTTTAATTCACTTGAGGGAAGCTTATTTGCTGTGATTGCATGTAGGTCGACAATACAAAAAAGAGATTTGTATTTATCCTGTAAGTCTATCCACTGTTTGATTGCACCAAGATAATTACCTAAATGTAGTACGCCACTTGGCTGGATACCTGAAAAGACAATACTTGTCATTATACATTTACCTCATGCTAATCGCTTCCACAATCAGCAGATTTCTTAGAAAGAATAACCATTGCAGGACGGAGCAACCTATTTTTGATAGTATAACCAGTTTGTAGTACTTCTACAATGGTGCCAGGCTCTTTTTCATTGTCTTCTCTTTCCACAACAGCTTGGTGTAAATTACTATCAAAAAGCTCACCAAGTGGATCTACTTCCTCTATTCCATGTTTTTTTAGATCATTTATAATTTTTTGATAAGCTACTTTAATCCCCTCATGAACAGGATCACCGTCTTTCAAAATTTCCATTACTTTTTTTAAATTGTCGCACGAGTCGATCATATCACGTGCAAATTTTGTGACTGCATAGTCACTTGCATCGCTAATTTGCTTTTGCATTATACGTTTGACGTTTTCATTATCTGCAACAGCACGGCGTAAATGATCTTCAAGCTGAGCTGCACGTTCTTTTAATGTATTGAGATCTTCATTTAAATCATCATTTTGTTGATCGTTACCTTTCTGCCTATTTACCATATCGGCAAATTCCCTCTTTTTTTCTTTACTGCTGTCTGACATATCACTATCCTTAAGAATCTAATAAATATATAACAATTAATCTGAAAATATCAAGCGCCAGCTACATTCGTCTTTCTATGCTCGCATTTAAAAAGTCAATTAAAGTAGTTTTATAAAAAGAATCAGAAAAAGTACTAATATCATTTTGTGCCATATTAATGTAGTGTCTAGCTTTTTCCATAGAAAGCTGAATGGCATTATGGTGATTAATATAGTGTAATGCTTGGTCAAAATTGTGTCTAGCTGAAGAAAAGCATTTTTCCCAGAATTTTTGCTCTGCTGGACTGCCCTTTTCGTATGCTATAATAGCAGGTAAGGTGACTTTACCTTCAAAAAAGTCTTTTCCGACTTGTTTTCCAGAAGTGCCTTGATTAGCAGTATAATCGAGCATATCATCAACTATTTGAAATGCCATACCAAAATTAAAACCAAAATTCTTTAGCCTCTCTGTTTCGTCATTTGTTGCACCAGATACTGTAGATGCAGCTTCACAGCATGCAGAAAATAAAGATGCTGTCTTTTCTCCAATGATATCAAAATAATTTTCCCTGACTGTGTGGGGGTCAAAACGTGTTGTCATCTGCTTTATTTCACCCTTCACAAGTAAATGCGATGCTTTAGATAAAATAGAGAGAATATTTAAATTTCCACACTCTATAAGCCATCTAAATGCTAGAGTCAACAATAGATCACCAACTAAAATGCTTGATTTATTTCCCCAAATCTTATTCGCTGTTTTAACTCCATGGCGTGCCTCACTTTCATCGAGCACATCATCATGAAGTAAAGTAGCATTGTGTATAAACTCTACCGATGCAGCAACGTTGATCCTATCCTCCCCAGAATAGTTTAGCATTTTACATATAATAAAAACTAGTTTAGGCCTTATTTTTTTTCCACCTGAACTAACAAGATGAGATATAATATCAGTAGCAAGCTTAGCACCTTCATCATTGACATTTTTGAAGATAAAGTCCTTCATAACTGATAAATCAGAAGATACGACATCGTCTAATTTACCATTATTTGTTAAATCAGTATTTAGCATTTTAAAGAGACTTATGCTTCTTGTCCCTGTGCTTTCTCGTTCTCTACTTTCTTCTTTTCTGTTTTCTTTGGTTCTGTTTCTAAAGTTACTATGCCTTTTTTAATGAACCATAGTACTCTTTCAGTTGCTTGCGCGCCTACGCTTAGCCAATGTTTTAATCTATCAGCCTTCACCACAACACGATTTTTATTGTCTTTTGGTAACATTGGATCATATTGTCCTATTTTCTCAATAAAACGCCCATCTCTTGGTGCTCGTGAATCAGCTACAACTATCCTATAAAAAGGGCGTTTCTTTGCGCCAAACCTTGCCAACCTTATTTTAACTGCCATGTTAACCTTTATTCATATATTAGTCACAATTTTATACAATGAGCCGTTTTAAGTCAAATGAATTATACAACTTTTGCACCTTATAATATAATTACCAATAATGTAAGGTGTCATTCCAGCACCGGGCACTGGAATCTAGTTTGCATCATGCAGCCACTTAGTAAGTTTCTGGGTCCAAGTTCGGAGCACTGGATGCGTTTGAGGTAAAACAGGTTCTTATAAGGATTTAATTCTTATCTGGCTATATATCATCAAGTATAGCGTGATTAACTTCGACTTTATACTTTGATTCCAGATAGCTAATTAATTGCTCTTTTAGCGATATCATTACACGTTTTCCGGTGTCAAGCGTGTTTAATTTACCATTTGATGAATGCATTTCTTTTAGAACACCTATTATAATTTCATTATTGTATTGAATAGGGTCTGTCACTGAACCAGTTGTTTTCATATTGAAAATCTCTTCTACAAAAGAAAAGGGGTAGTTTTGTTGATCCACTTCATTGCGGTGCATCTGCTGACCTTTAACTAATTCCACACCTTGAATTTCTTCCAAATCTGTTTTTTCTCTTAGTTGAACTGCAACCTCTTGCCCAATTTTAAACATTCTTTCTTTTATAAACTCACTACACCAAAGCTCTACCGCTAATGCCCTGCCTTCTTCAAAACTTTGCAATTTGGGTGGAACGATATCAATGATTTTTACACTAACAACAGCGTCCCCAACGCCCTTGAAATAACCTTTATGATCCTTTTCTCGCGAAAAAATGAAAGAAATCAAATCACTAGAATCTCCTACGTTATTACCGCTTTGATCTTTTCCACTCGCATCTACTGGACCAATAGTTTGTATAGGTAAATTATATTCACTCAATATTTCTTCAATTTCTGAACCATTGTATATCTTATAGTTCACTTGGTTTATGAAATCATTGACTCTTTCAAAAGACTTTTGGTTAGTTAGAACTGACTTTATGTCTTTTTTTAAATCAACTAAGTCTTCATCAGAGATTTGATGCGCACTTTCCACTTTTATTATATGCCAACCAAAACTGCTTGCTAAAACTTCACTTACTTCACCTACTTTGAGAGCAAATACCTTTTCCCTCACGTCTTCTGGTAAAAAATCCTTAGTTATATTATTTACTCTAGTTTCCTCAAGTTTTGCTTTGCCAAACTCTCCTACTATCTGTTCAAAGCTTGTTTTACCCTCCTCAAATGCTCTTCTTGCTGTCTCAGCTTCTTCTTTGGTAGAAAATATTACATTGAATACATCTCTTTGATCTTTTAGTTCCTGTTGTTCTATTATACCATCAACTTCTTCATCTGAGATCTTGATTTGATCTTCAAAATACTTTTGGCCTAGGGAAATATATTGCGCAGTTCGATACTCAGGATAATAAAAATGGGATTTATTTCTTTCGTACAAATCAAGTAAGGTTTGATCATCTGGTTCAGGAATGTTTGTAACTGCATCTTCAGTTATCTTAACAATATCAACTACTCTAGTTTGGTAGCGACTGTTGTAAATCTGCTCATCAATTTTCTCGCCAAAAGTTACCGGATAATTATCTTTAAATAACGAAGTCATAAACATCATTGCAGGCAGGATTTTCTCTAGCTTTGCTATATACTCGTTTTCTGTTATATGCAGGCTATTTAGCGTTTCATGGAACTTATTTTTGTCAAATTCGCCTTTATCATTTTGAAAGTATTTGGTATTTTTAATATGGTTTTTTATAGACTCTTCTCCAACTGTCAACCCCAGCTCACTAATTAGGTTAAACAATAGTTTTTGCTCTATAAGTGTGTTAAGCAAATCATATTTCAGCTTTTTTACTTGTTCTCTACTCGCATCAGATCCATAAATTTGTTTTCCATAATTTTGATATAGCGACTTATACTCATCTGACGTTATAACTTCTTTTCCAACCCTAGCTACCTCTTCTTTTTCATCATCACCTGATAAAAGGTTGCCAATTCCCATGAAGACTAATAAGCAAGCTAAAAGGACAACGGTTACTTTAGTGAAAAAATTTTTAACATTCATTTTAAACTCAGTTAATTAATGGTTAATTATAGAATAGTGATAATTTAATTCTTGTAAACCTGTTGCTTTATTAGCCAATATATATAATATTACAATATATTAACTTAAAATTTAACTCTTTTCTTAAATAGAAACATATGTTTGACTGAGTTATACTATACCTTAAGAAGGGAAAATATTTTTTTGAATCGTTTGAAGTATGCTTAAACGTAAGCGCATTTAATTAACTTAAGAGGTGGAAAGTGACAAACAAAAAGTCATTGAATGACAAAATTAATGCTTTTTTAGTTTTAATAGCTTATATTTTAGCTCTGTATAACAGTAAGGGATACTTTGAATGGGAGATGCTTTTTTGATGTCAATGGAATCTTCTAAGGGCAATAACGATAGAAATAAACAGTTTCTAATGCAAATAGCTGCTTGGTTAGTAGACAACACTGGTTTAACTTTTAATCAAATAGCACAATGCTGTAGGTTGGACCTTGAAGAAGTACAAGACATAGCTGATGAGGAAATAGAAGTTGAAAAATATAACCCTATTATTTCTGGGATAATTACTGAAAAAGAAATCGATGATTGCAAAAAAAATTCAAACCGTGTACCAAATTTGATTATAAAAAATATAAAAAAAAGGAGTAAAGCGATTGGTAGCATTCTTGGCTTTGCCTCTACGGCAAGGCGTAGAGATAAACCTGATGCGATTTATTATTTAGTAAAAAAATTTCCTATCTTGGATAATAACGTTATAGCTAAATTAATTAGTACAACAAATTACACAGTTGAGCAGGTAAGAGATGGATCTCATCATAACATGCAAAATATAAAACCCCAAGATCCTGTACTACTTGGCTTATGTAGTCAAGAAAATTTAGAAGCAGAAGTGGAAAAAGCAAAAGTAGAAGAAGAGAAGCAAGAAAGGTTAAAAAATATAAAGAATAGCTATTGAAAATCCTCAAATTTTTGTGCTTTGTTAACATTAAATTAACTTGACTTGCTAAAGTTTATTAGTATAATGTAAGTAAAGTACGGGGTTTAATAATAATTAAGCTTAATAAGCACTAAAACTAGCTCAGCCTAATTTATTATCTTATAGTCACATTTTAGGTTAGTAAGCATCAATTAAAATTTTTGGAGGATTATGACAACAATCAATGAAGATGTTTTGGCAAAAGGAAAGGTTACAGCTCAACCTGAAAAAAGTGAGCAAATTCACAATAACGATACAGTAAAACAGATGGTCAATGAAGGTACTGAGAAAAACAGAAAAACATTAGATCTGAGCGAATTAAAAGAGAAAACAGCAGAAGAATTGTTAGAGTTAGCTGAAGAAAGAAAAATTTCAACTAACGGTAAAAGCAATGGTAGAATGCTAAAGCAGGAAATGATATTCAGTTTAATGAAGAAAATGAGCGAAGAAGGAGGCATAACCACAGGGAGTGGAATAGTGGAAATATTGCCTGATGGTTTCGGTTTCTTACGTTCAGCAAGTGCAAATTATGCTCCAAGTACCGATGATGTTTATATTTCTAACGGGCAAATAAAGAAGTTTAATTTACGCACAGGAGATATGGCATGTGGAGAAATAAGGCCACCTGGTGATAAAGAAAGATATTTTACTTTAACTAAGGTTCAAAGTATAAACTCTACTGAAGTCAGTGAATTAAGAAAGTACGTCCATTTTGATAATTTGCTTCCTCTTTATCCTGAGGAAAGCATAGTACTTGAGTGTAATAGTGGTGATGATAAAAAAGGCTTAAGCATGCGTGCTATAGATATAGTAGCTCCTCTTGGAAAAGGGCAAAGAGCGTTAGTAGTTGCTCCACCTCGCACAGGAAAAACTGTATTGCTTCAGCAAATGGCTAACTCTATAGCTATAAATCACCCTGAAATAGAATTAATAGTGTTACTTATAGATGAAAGGCCTGAAGAAGTAACAGATATGATACGTTCTGTAAAAGGTGAGGTAGTAAGTTCTACGTTTGATGAGCCTGCTTACCGTCACGTACAGCTTGCTGAAATAGTAATAGAGAAAGCTAAAAGAATGGTTGAGCATAAAAAAGATGTGGTAATTCTACTTGACAATATTACTAGACTTGCACGTGCTTATAATGCTGTTATTCCTTCGTCTGGAAAAGTTCTAACTGGTGGTGTAGATTCAAACGCACTGCAGAGACCAAAACGCTTTTTTGGAGCAGCTCGTAATATTGAGAATGGGGGTTCTTTAACTATAATCGCCACAGCTCTTATAGAGACTGGCTCAAAAATGGATGAAGTTATTTTTGAAGAGTTTAAAGGTACAGGAAATGCTGAGATCATACTTGATAAAAAACTTTCTGATAAACGTATATTTCCAGCTATTGATATTACAAAATCCGGAACAAGGAAGGAAGAGCTATTAGTTGATAAGGCTATACTAAATAAAATATGGGTGTTGCGTAGAATACTCAATCCTATGGGACCTGTTGAAGCAATGGAATTTTTACGTGACAAACTACTTTTAACAAAGAGCAATGCTGACTTTTTTAACTCCATGAATCACTAAAAGTAAGCCAGTTATGATGGATATGCTGAGCAAAAAGTAAAAGATTTTATCGCTTTTATAGTTAAAATAATTGTATCCGTTCAGGCAATGGCGAACTTAGGGAGCGTTAAATAAACTATACGCGTCAAGTTAAGAAGCAAAGGTAAGAAAATTCAATGAACTTAAGGTGGATACTCTAGTCTTTCTATATCTGTCTTTCACAGAAAATTGTGACCAGTTTGTGGTAAGTTTTTTCAGGAAAATTCTCAAATTATTAATTTTGCTGCTTAACGCTAAAAACAAGTAACCGTTCACGGATTGTGAGAATGAATAAAGAACTAATACCAATTCTCATTGTTGGTCAGTCAAATAGGAGAAATTGCAGAGTTGTTTAATTGTGGAGCTGGCAAGAGAAGTAATAAATTTGCACAAAGCACCCTAAAGCAGAGCAATTGTATCGTATATTTTATTGCGCAAAATGTTCTGTTTTATATATAACCAAAGCCTCTCAACAAGATTTAGCTCAGGTGAATATGTAGGTAGGTATATAATGTCGATATTTTTAGGTACCTTTAAATTTTTTGACCTATGCCAACTAGCACAGTCCATAACGAGAAAAGCCTCTCGTGTTTCTAGATATTGCGACATCTGCTCAAGAAATATGTTCATGCAATCAGTGTTGACATTTGGTGCAAATAAGCTAGAACTCTCTCCATTTC
Source organism: Wolbachia endosymbiont (group A) of Sicus ferrugineus (assembly GCF_947251515.1). Taxonomy (NCBI): domain Bacteria; kingdom Pseudomonadati; phylum Pseudomonadota; class Alphaproteobacteria; order Rickettsiales; family Anaplasmataceae; genus Wolbachia; species Wolbachia endosymbiont (group A) of Sicus ferrugineus. Next base: position 469,409 of record NZ_OX366370.1, on the reverse strand, counting down.
TAGGATTAACCGCACTATAGAGATAGAAATTTTGCCTAACTAATTTTGTTTTAACCTGTGTTCTAATCCCCTTTTTAAACCACCCATGTCCAACCTTTGAATGTGTGCCAAACCTTGATTCATCAAAGAAAAATAGCTCTTTTTCTGGATACTTGCTAATAGCTCCATTGAGATTTTTTTTTGAATTCCTCTTGTTTGCTTTTATCTTGTCCATTATGAACTGGTCTGGGTGTAATATATGAGAATTTCATCTTTTGCATATAGCGGTGTACTGTAGATTTGCTGATATTTAATCCGAACTTTTCCTGGATTCTTATTCTCATTTCTTTAATGGTAATATTAGGATTTTCTTCTATCCACTCTTCAATTTGCCGTAGTTGATCCTGATTTAATTTAGTTTTTCTACGCCGTTGTGGAGGAGTAAACAGTTTTTCTTTTCTGCCAAATTTCAAGAGTTTTACCCACGAAGTTAGTGCGCTTCTTGAAATGCAATATATTTTTGCTACAGCCGCTATACTGTGCTTTTTTGCTGCAATTACAGCATTTAGTTTTTTTGAAACATATGCATTGTTCCTTACTTTCTTCAGCATTTCTTTTGCTGATTCTACTACTTTTTCATCCAATAATTTTGATCTTAATGCCATTTATACCTCGCTACTTCACTTACTTTAGTATGGCTTTTTTTCCATTATTGTCTATCCGTTCTTTGTATAGTGGGAATTGGTATTAGCTACAAAAGAAAGATTACAGAAGTTAATTGCTATAAAAAGTATAATCGCGTTTAAAATTTTATATTTGACAAAAGTGGCTTTATCAAATCCCATGGAAATTTGTACTAAAATTTTAAGCAACGAAGAGTGGAAGGTCCTTTACATGCGTGAGTATCGGGTAGCAACATTACCCGAAGAACCTCCAAACATAAAACAAGCTATTATTTGGTTAGGAAAATTGGGTGGATTTATGAATAGAAAAAGTGATAATTTACCAGGGTCTATGACTCTATGTCGGGGCTATGAAAACCTTAAGGAGAGCATAGTTATGCTTCACATAATGACCTCTCAAAATTGTGGGTAAAAGTGAGATCTAAATCCGATAGAGCATTGTTGGCACACCATCAAAAGTCGCCTCAGACCTCTAATGCATCAATGTACAGACTTACAACTTTTAGTTGGTAATACCATTTTAGACGTTTATCATTCGTTTTAGAAAATACTATAACTGCTAACATTGTTTGCTTTTATGCCTTGCCTCAGGCAACATATCTTTGCTTAGAAAGAAAGCAATAGCTCTTGCATCATGCTTGTCTGTTTTGTGTATAGAGCGACGCACAACTTCAAACTGTCCGGGAGCGACTATTACCACACGCTTAACGCAAGGTGAAACTGCATCATAAAAGAAACAGCTATTGCCTGTTGCTTCTATAGCCACTTTATCTGTTTCTTGAAGATTTTCGATAAAATTATCCAAGTCTTTTAAGCAAAACGTTTGAATATACTCTGGCTTCCCTTCTTGCAGATAACAAGCAGTAAAGCTATTAGTATAACTCCAATGTGACGCATTTTTTCCTCCAATTGCATATTTCAATATATCAGAGTACCGGTTGTTCCAAACTCCTATACGAGGTCATCACATTTTGTGAGCCTCGCCGGTGGCAGGGGTGGTTAATCTGGTTCACGAGGTCTTCTTCCTACACTCCATGTAAGAGCAGAAAGTGCCTAAAAAGAAGTACCAACCTGCCACCTATCCACTCTGAAAAGTTATCATCTTCTCTTGCTTTCAACCAAGCAATACTTATTCATATCATCTGGGTAAGGTCACAGTCATATAATAAAAGACCAAGGACGTAAGTATTTCTTTCCTTTTGCAGAAGAATATTGTCACTTATTTACTTAACAATTCAAAAAACTTGAAAGAATAAAGATAGCTATTGAAATTATCTTGATTTACATCAGTTATCCAAGTTTGACATTGAATACTTAACACTTCCTCTATTAACGCCTTTCTGTAATGTTTATCTAGATGAGACATTATATCATCAAGTAGAAGAAGTGGTGCCTTATTGTAATGAATACACCTTGCTTTTACACTGGATAAAATAATAGAAAGCAGTAATAACTTTTGTTCTCCAGTGGAGCACAGATTTATTGGTACGTTTCTTTTTTGACAAAAAACCCGAAAATTATCGTTATGCACACCAAGGGTTACTCTACCAGTCAATGAATCTTTTTCTCTGTTTTCCTTTAGACGATTCTGAAAATATTCTGCAGTATCGTCCAAAGTTAGCTGGCTGCTGAATTTCAAACTTGCCTTCGGAAAAAGCTTACTGGAATGGTTATCAATTGTATCTTGTAATATTTTTAAAACAGACGATCGCATATGTAAAATACTAACTGCATTAACGGCCATTATGTTTTCAAGACTAGAGAACCAGTTTTTGTTCAAAATGTTCTCCCTCAATAGTTTACTTCGCTCATGTTTAGCTTTTCTATATTTCATGTAGCAGCAAGTGTAATTTTCTTCAAACAGTGAAACTATACGGTCTAAAAATTTCAATCTGTCACTTGGAGAATTAAGAAGAACATAGTCCATTTGTGGAATCAGCCATATTACATTGGATACCTTATACAGAGATGAATAACTTGATTGCGTTTTTCCATCAATTTGTATTAGTTTCTTATCAAAACTCTTTGCGATACCAATTGAATTAAAATCCGTTCCATTAAAAAAATCATAGTGCACTACCCAATCTTCATTACTGAATCTATTTTGTATCTCACTGGCTTTTGCTTTTTTCATTCCATTGCTTTTAGCAAGCAACGAGATTGCTTCAAGTATATTAGTTTTACCAATACCATTTTCGCCAGTTATTACAACTGAGCTATCATCTGAATCCAGTTCAAAGTTTGAGTGGCTACGAAAATTATGTAATTTCAGCTTTTTTATGTAGCAATGGGTAGCCATTAACCTATTCTTTAGTTTACATTCTCCTTACTTCTTCCAAAACCTCATCAACATGCCCACTAACTTTTACATTTTTCCAGATCTTCACTACTTTACCTTTTTTATCTATTAAAAAAGTAGTGCGCTCTATTCCCATATACTTTTTGCCAAACATACTTTTCTCTACCCAAACATCATATTTTTCCAACATTTCAGCATTCTCATCAGAAACTAAGGAAAATGGCAGAGAATATTTTGCTTTGAAGTTAGCGTGGCGCTTAACACTATCTTTTGATACACCAATTATCACTGTGTCAAGGGAAGAAAAATCATCTATTTTATCTCTAAAGCCTTTTGCCTCCATCCTACAACCCGGAGTATCGTCTTTAGGATAAAAATAAAGAACTACATTTTTTTTATCAAAAAATTCACTCAATGATAAATTTTCACCAGAATCTGTTGGTAAGCTAAAATCAGGTGCATTATTTCCTACTGCTAATTCCATACCTTGCTCCATTAATAACACTTTTATGGTATTATAGTAATATGGTGCATTATTTCCTACTGCTAATTCCATACCTCGCTCCATTAATACCACTTCTGTGGTATTATAGTAGTATGGTACATTATTTCCTACTGTTAATTCCATACTTTGCTCCATTGATAACACTTTTATCTATAGTAGTATATTGTAGTCATACCAATTCCCACTATACAAAGAACGGATAGACAATAATGGAAAAAAAGCCATACTAAAGTAAGTGAAGTAGCGAGGTATAAATGGCATTAAGATCAAAATTATTGGATGAAAAAGTAGTAGAATCAGCAAAAGAAATGCTGAAGAAAGTAAGGAACAATGCATATGTTTCAAAAAAACTAAATGCTGTAATTGCGGCAAAAAAGCATAGTATAACGGCTGTAGCAAAAATATATTGAATTTCAAGAAGCGCACTAACTTCGTGGATAAAACTCTTGAAATTTGGCAGAGAAGAAAAACTGTTTGCTCCTCCATCACGCCGTAGAAAAACTAAATTAAATCAGGATCAACTACAGCAAATTGAAGCATGTATAGAAGAAAATCCTAATATTACCATTAAAGAAATGAGAATAAGAATCCAGGAAAAGTTCGGATTAAATATCAGCAAATCTACAGTACACCGCCATATGCAAAAGATGAAATTTTCATATATTACACCAAGACCAGTACACAACGTACAAGATAAAAGTAAACAAGAGGAATTCAAAAAAAAATCTCAATGAAGTTATTGGCAAGTATCCAGAAAAAGAGCTATTTTTCTTTGATGAATCAAGGTTTGGCACACATTCGAAAGTTGGGCATGGATGGTTTAAAAAAGGCACTAGGACTCGGGTTAAAATAAAATTAGGTAGGCATAATTTTTATCTCTACAGTGCAGTTAATCCTAAAAATGGAGAGAGTTTTAGCTTATTTGCACTAAATGTTAACACTGATTGCATGAATGTATTTCTTGAGCAAATGTCGCAATATCTAGGGACAAGAGAAGCTGTTCTTGTTATGGACTGTGCTAGTTGGCATAAGTCAAAAAATTTAAAGGTAGCTAAAAATATTGAGATTATATACCTACCTCCATATTCACCTGAACTCAATCCTGTTGAGAGGCTTTGGTTATACATAAAACAGAACATTTTGCGCAATAAAATATACGATACAATTGCTCTGCTTTAGGGTGCTTTGTGCAAATTTATTACTTCTCTTGCCAGCTCCACAATTAAACAACTCTGCAATTTCTCCTATTTGACTGACCAACAATGAGAATTGGTATAAGTATCACGGCAAAGAGATTGTAGGCAAAATTGCTGACCAAATTAAATCAGAGATATCTGAAGGTATGAAAAATAATACTATAGGGTCCATAATGATAAAAGAAGGCAAAAGGGAAGGGAATGTTGTTTACCCTTCCGTGAGAGTTGTGTTGAATGTTAGTAAAGAAGGAGTAGATATAGCTAAACTTCTGAGTGGTAATATATGTAAAAAGTACAATGTAAAAACAATTACATTTTGTCATTCTAATCAGAAAAAAAAGAGAGGGGCATGTTGCTATATTAATGATAAAGGGGAAAGAGTTTATGAAATAATTAGTGGATTATATGAAATGACTTTAAAGTGGTATGTTGATGGAAAAGAACGTAAAATTAAAATTAATATTGACGATAAGAATGGTGTAAAGCTCCTTGAAAGCAAAGGTGTTACTGAAGAACAGTTACGTGCAAACAAAGAAGTAAAAGTAGGCAAGAGACGTGAACCAAAGTCTTTACATGAAGCATTAGCATCACAATTGCCACAAACACAATTACAACAAAGCTCTGAAGAAGTAAAATTTTTGGAGCAGCTTTCAACAAATGTAGAAGACTTGAGCGGCGCATCACAAAAGCATCAAGTTTCTGCTGCTCAAAATAGATAAAATAGTGAAAGTTCAGTATAAGTTGCTTGCATTTGTAAGTAACTTATACTTTTACAATGAGCAATGTAATACTACCAAGAAATTTCTACGAACGGCCGACCTTAACTGTAGCTGGAGAGTTATTAGGAAAAGTCCTCAAATTTTCTAACTTTAGTGGAATAATAACCGAAGTTGAAGCCTATATAGGAATGAATGACCCAGCTTGTCACGCGGCAAGAGGCTATACTAACCGAACCTCAGTAATGTTTGGTATGCCGGGGTTTTCATACGTGTATTTTATATATGGAATGTATTACTGTTTAAATATTGTAACAGAAGCAGAAGGGTTCCCAGCAGCAGTGTTAATACGGGGATTAAAGCTCATTGAACCGCTTGAGGCAAATTTAGGTGGGCCAGGAATATTGTGCAAAAGATTAAACATTACAAAAGAACATAATGAGCAAGACCTTACTATAAGCCACAAATTTTGTGTTTATGAATCTCACCTCAAACCAGATTATATTTGCACTCCGAGAATCGGAATTAGTAAAGGCCAAGAGAAATTTTGGCGGTTTAAGATTTTCTAAACTTAAGATCTTGCGTAGACTATTTGCCAATCGGATAATCACCAGTGAAACAAGCATCGCAATATTGTGGTGTAGCATTGTTACGTACCTCTCCTTTAACAGCCTGATATAGTCCATCAATACTCAAGAAGGCTAGGCTATCTACTCCTATAACTTCCTTAATTTCCTCTACAGATTTATTTGCAGCAATTAAATCTTTGCACTCTGGCGTATCTATCCCATAAAAACAAGAATGCTTAATTGGTGGGCTTGAAATTTTGAGGTGAATCTCTTTTACTCCTGCATCCTTTAGCATAACTATTATATTTGTTAACGTACTACCACGCACTATACTATCATCTATTAAAATTATGTTTTTACCTTTCAAAGTGTGCTTATTAGCATTGAATTTTAATTTTATTCTAACTTTACGTACTTCAGCGGTTGGTTGTATAAAAGTTCTTCCTATGTAATGATTACGAATTATCCCCAGTTCCATAGGTAATCCTGAATGCTTTGCATATCCAATAGCTGCAGGTATTCCAGAATCAGGTATTGGTACAACCATATTTACATTGTTTTTTGGTGGGCTCTCTTCTGCAAGTATTCTTCCTATTTCTTTTCTTATATCATATATGGACCTGTTCTCCATTATGCTGTCTGGTCTCGAAAAGTAAACGTATTCAAAAATACAAAAACTTGATTTTTGCTGTGGGAAAGGAAACATTGAGGCTAGCTTACTATCCGAACTGATGGTAACTAATTCGCCTGGTTCTATTTCTCTAACAAACTCTGCATTTATTATATCAAGAGCACAAGTTTCAGATGCAAGAACGTAAGAACCGTTTAACTTTCCTAAAACAAGAGGCCTGATTCCAGATGGATCACGTACTCCAATAACTACTTCTTGATTGATTGCCACAAAAGAATAAGCACCTTGTATTTGCTTTAATGCATATATAAAACTCTCTAAAAAGCTATCTTTTTCACCGCTTGCTGTCAGATGCACTACTACTTCTGTATCAATATCTGACTGAAAAACGCACTCTTGTTTAATTAATTGTTCGCGTATCGGAGAAATATTAATTAAATTACCATTATGTGCTATGGCAAAATCCCCAAATTTGCCACTTTTGCCAAACATGGGTTGCACTCCAAATTTACTACCACTTGTTGAGTAACGAACATGACCTATTGCACAATCTCCAGGTAAGGATTTCTTTATTTCATCTATATCATCAAATACGCTGCTCACTTGACCTTGAAAGTGATAAGAGTGCAGCTTATCGTTGTTACTGGTTACTACGCCAAAAGACTCTTGACCTCTATGCTGCAAAGCATGGAGAGCAAGTATAGAGTTAAAAGCAGCACTTTGGTTGCAACTTATGCCAAATACCCCACACTCCTCACGCATTTCATCTAGCATAAAAACTATTAAGTAAAGTTTAATTTTACTTTAGCATAGGTAAAATACAAGCATTTTGTTGTTCATCTGCTTTTATTGCCAGCAATAATCCTATGCATATCAAGCTTGCAGCAGTTGTACTTCCTCCATAGGAAAGAAATGGCAGTGGATCGCCTATCACAGGCAAGAGGCCTATTGACATTCCAATGTTTATAAAAAAATGAGCGCCAAAAAAAGCAAAAATCCCGATAGATACTAACTTAGAAAAATAATTTTTCGACCTATAAGCGATAGAGAAAATTATGCCAAGTAATGAGGTATAAAGCAAAATTAAAGCCATGCTACCTAAAAAGCCCCACTCCTCACTCAGCACTGCAAAAGCAAAATCCGTACGTTTCTCCGGCAAAAATCCAAGTTGAGTTTGACTTCCGTTAACAAAGCCCTTACCAAGCAAACCTCCTGAACCAATAGCTATCTGAGATTGCTGCGCATTATAACCTATTCCAAGTGGATCCACTGATGAATCCAAAAACGACAATATCCTTTGCTTGTGATAAGGACGTAAAAAAGGCCAAATAGCCGGTACTGCAAAAATGCCAAGCGTCCCACAAATTACTAAATGAGCTCTTTTTATTACTGCTGTGAATATAATTGATGCTCCTATAAACAACATTATCACAGCTGTGCCTAAATTAGGTTGCTTTAACACCAAGAATACAGGCAAGAAAATAATTATTACCGCCTTAAGCAATCTTTTAAATTCCATCATTTTATACACACTTTGCTTATCAAAATAACGAGCAAGCGCAAGTATTAAGCCTACTTTTGCAAATTCTGATGGTTGCAAACTAATTGACCCAATTCTTATCCACCTCGTCGCACCCATTATGTGCGAGCCAAAAAAATTTACTGCTAATAGCGAAATCGCTGCTGCTATATAAAAAAAGTAGGCGTGCTTCAAATAAAAATCTAGCTCTATGAATGACATAGCTATAGCGAGTAGGAAAAAGAAGGAAAATATGACTATTTGGTGAATTGCAAATGGTACCCACTTTCCTCCAGCAGAAGAGTATTGAACAGCAATGCCAACGCAAAACAGCACTATCACGTTAATGACTAATAACCAATGAGTCTTCTTCAGCCTATCCACACTTATAACCTTAAAGTATAGTAAAATATGAAACAAAGATAAAAATCAAAAAACCAACTTCTCAACTACTAACCGAATTGGAGTGCTATATATTCCAGTTACTATTGTTAAAGCTGCCATAAACAATAGACAGAAAAGCATAGGAAATGGCACATCATTAATTTTGTCCGGTGTCATTCCAGCGCTTGATGCTGCACTATTTTCAAAATACATTTTCTCTACCATCTTCCACATGTATATTAGTGCAAGAAAAGAACCGGCAGCAAAAGCTATCAGGGAAATCCACGCGCGAGATTCTATAACTGCTTTCATTATATACCATTTGCTTACAAAGCCATTTGTTAGCGGCACACCGACTAATGCTAAACTAAGTAGAGTAAACGCAAGTGCTGTATAAGGCATTGATTTCTTGAGTCCCGATAAATTCTCTATTTTTGTTGTATCAAATTTGTAAGAAATACATCCTGCAGCCATGAATAAAGATGTTTTTATTATGCTGTGGTTTACTATGTGAAGAATTGCTGCAAATACACCTGTTTTTGAGTTAAAACTCAGTGCTAAAATTATATAACCAATTTGGCTGACACTAGAATTAGCAAGCAGTCTTCTTATATCTTTTGCAGTTATTGCAGATATTGACCCAAATATAACAGCGCAAAGTGCTAGGATAATTATCACGTTGCTTAGTGATGGTTTAAATAAGAAGAAATTCTGATGGAAAACAGTATAGAAGATCCTAATGAAAACATATATCATCACTTTTGTCACTGTGCCTGAAAAGAATATGCTAATGAAACTTGGCGCCTCACTATATGCATTAATCAGCCACCTGCTTAATGGAAACAGTGCCATTTTAATTGAGAGACCAACAAAAATGAACAATGTGCCAAGTTTTATGATGTTGTTATCGTATAATGGAACTATTCTTTCAGCCATGTCAGACATATTGAGCGTTCCTGTCATGGAGTACAAAAGCCCAACACCAAACAAGTAAAACGTTGCCCCTATAGTGCCACTAATTAGATATTCAAATGCTGCAACCAAGGCTTTTTTATCCCTTCCCATTGAAACTAATACATAAGAAGAAAGAGATGAAATTTCCAAAAAAACATAAAGATTGAATATGTCGTTTGTTACTAGAATCCCGAGCAGTCCGCTTAAGCACAGTAGAAATAGAGAGTAAAAACCAGTGATTTTGTTTTTGCTAATTTCTTTTTCGTTAATATAAAAGCTATAAAGCACGCTAATCAGCGCTATAAAATTCACCAAAGTTAGAATCAAGGAGTTTAACACGTCGATTCTTAACTCTATTCCATGCGGAGGAGCCCAATTTCCAAGGTGATAAGTTATAATCTCGCCTCTATATGTTTTTATGAGTAGTATTGATGAAATGATAAGAGTGATTGTTGTTGCAATAAAAGAAATAAACCAAGATACCTTGTGTTTCTTGGTAAGAAAGCAAAACATTGATGCAATTATTGATATAATAACTTGTAAAATTGGTAATTGCATTAAATTGTTGTTAATATATCGTTAAAGTATTAGTATATATAATACTTTTTGTTTTAATACTCTTATGTTATCTAAAATTTGTAACGCAATAAAACGCCTATTACGAAGAGAAGATAAATTTGCAGGAAGAGATGAAAATGGAAATTCTTACTATGAATCAAGTAAAGGGAAAAGGTGGATTATGTATAGCAGTGTTTCTGAGCCTACAACAGTGCCTCCGGAATGGCATATATGGCTTCACTATACTGATAATGTAGTACCAGTTAATAATAAAAAAAGAAAAGTAAAACATACTCCTAATTTAACGGGTACAAAAGATGCATACTATCCAAACCAAAAAGTGAAAAATTACTATAAAAGCTGGAGTCCTGATAACTAAAGATGCGAAGGTCAAATATACTTGAAATAACCGCTGGATTATTTGTATTAGTTTTCACTATTTTTCTGATTTTCTTTGCTATTGATAAGCTATCTTACATAAAGAAAAACTATAAGGATTGCTATAAAATATATGGTCTTTTTGCTAACGCTAACGGTATAGGAGTTGGTGATAGTGTCAAGATCTCTGGTGTGGACGTTGGAAGCATAACTGGTGTGTCACTTGACAAAGCTACCTACATAGCACGAATCGATATGTGCGTAAGCCGAGATATAAAGTTGCCAGTTGATAGCTCAGCTCTGATCACTAGCAGTGGAGTTGTTGGCAGTAAATTTGTTAATATATCACCTGGATCAGATATTAAACTAATCTTGCACGGTGGTAAAATAGAGTATACTCAAGCTGAAGCAAATATGGGTGGAATAATGGACAGAATTCTTGGTATGTTTACGAAGTGAAAATGGCAGGATTCCAAGTATATCCGTTCAGGTGAAGCCTCCTGTAGTTCTAAAGTATTTAAGGAGTTTGCCTTATTTCTTGCCTTTTCTACCCCTTGCTAACCTATAATTGGGGTTTATAGTACAGCTTAACAGTTGCAGTGCATGTCTATCAATGATAAAATGAAGATTAATTTATTTTGATATTATGATTGGTTTACTGTTTGCCGTACTGTTGTTTTTTTGTGGTAGTGATGCACTTGCAAAACAGGAGCCACGTTCAATAGCTGGAGATAATCACATAAAGGTAATAAATTATAACCCACAAGCTATACATAAGTATACGGGTTTTTATGGTTATCAATCCAGCATATTGTTTGAACCAGGGGAGGTAATACAAAACCTTTCAATGGGTGATTCAACTGGTTGGCAACTCCTTCCTCAAGGTAACAGATTGTTTATTAAGCCTATAGATGATATTGCCGATACTAACGCAACTATAATTACCAATAAAAGAGTTTATTACTTTGAACTTCATGCTGAAGAAGCAACTGGACTAGATGATCCAAAATTAGCATATGAAGTAAGGTTTCTTTATCCATTATTTAGCAGTGATGAGATTTACACAACAAATAACGGCGATATCTTCGAACAAGCTAGTCATACCATTATTCCTGATATAAACGACATTGAAGTTGTAAAGAAGGGCTTAAATTTTAATTATTCCATCTCGCATGTTAAAGGCAGTCAGTCAATAATACCAATTAAGGTTTTTGATGACGGAAAATTTACATATTTACAATTCAATAAAACAAACTCTGATTTCCCGGCAGTTTTTATGGTTGATTCTGCAGGGTATGAGTCTTTAGTAAACTTCCGTACAGCTGACAACTACCTGATAATCGAAAGGGTGAGTTCAGTGTTTACCTTAAGGAATGGATCAAGTACAGTTTGCCTATTTAATGAAAACATGCCTTTCAAAAAAGGTAAGTGATTACTATCTAAAGGCTATAATGCCCGAGATATGGGTGCAAAGTTTTTTCTATGATGTTCTGTAATTCCATAAAGGCCAATAGCGTTAAGGTGCTCTTTTGTCCCATATCCTTTATTTTTATACCAATTATATTCAGGATGCTTATTGTGCAATTCTTGCATAAGCCGATCTCTCGTAACTTTTGCAACGATTGAAGCTGCTGCAATTGATGTACTTAAATTATCACCATTTACTATGGATTTCACTTGCCATTTCACTTCAGGTGGTTGATTACCATCAACTAGCACATAATCTAATTCTAGGTCCAGGTCTATCAACGCACGTTTCATTGAAAGTTTTGTTGCTTGCAAGATATTGTATGAATTTATTTCTTCTACGCTTGCCATTCCTATACCAAATTTTGCAACGGATGTTATTTTTTCATATAGGACTTGCCTACATTGAGGAGTCAACTTTTTCGAGTCGTTGATTCCATCAATAATTGTATTTCTATCAATAAACACTACGGCTGCGGATATTACTGGACCAGCTAGCGGACCTCTTCCAACTTCATCCACTCCTGCTATCACTCCTGATAATTTATTTTCTAATGTAAAGTCTGGGTATTTCATAGGTTTTTATAATAAGAAAGTTATAGTAAAAACTGAACAGATAATAGAAATTATCCAAAATTTCATAACGATTACATTTTCTGACCATCCCTTCTTCTCAAAGTGATGATGTATTGGTGCCATAAGAAAAACTCTTTTTCCTTCTCCATATTTAAACTTTGTATATTTAAAATATGATATCTGAATAATCACAGATAGAGTCTCTATTACAAAGATTATTCCAATAACGGCAAAAAGCATTTCTCTTTTAATTAGGACACTAGTTAACCCTAAAGCTGCGCCTACCGACAAGCTACCAACATCACCCATAAATATTTTTGCTGGATGTGTGTTAAACCACAAGAAACTTAAAATAGCTCCTATAAATGCAATGCAGAATAAAGTAATATTCATATCTGCTTGAGTTATATATGCAATTAGCCCCAAAAAAGCAAAGGAAGTGATGACTTGAGTTGCAGCAAGGCCATCCAAACCATCTGTGAGATTCACAGCATTAGCAGAGCCGACAATTACAAATGCAGCGAATGGAACATATAGATAGCCAAAGTCGATTATTACTCCTTTAAATAGGGACATTTTTGTAAAACCTTCAGCAGAGTATAGCTTAAGTATAGACATACTAACCAGAGTTACAATAAACTGAATAAGTATTTTGGTTTTTGCACTTAAACCTCGATAGTGATTTGTCTTCAATTTTAAATAATCATCAATAAATCCAAGTAGAGCAAAAAATAGAGTTATCAATATCAGCAGCAAGATTTCTGGTGTTAACTGAGCCCAGAGTAAAATTGGTAATAAAGAAGAAATCAGTATTATTATTCCGCCCATAGGTGGTACATTCTTTTTTGTTATTAAATGACTTTCTGGTCCACATGATCTAATTGGTTGCCCATCTTTACTTATTTTTTTTAGAAGCTTTATAAAATAGGGAAAAAGAATAAATCCAAAAACAAATGAGGTAAAAAATACTTTTGTAGCTAAGATCATCTGCTTACTTAAATTGACTAAGTATCATACCACCTATAGCTAATAAAGCCAACTTCTGTCATCCTATAGCCTGACCATATTATTCCTTTTTCACTTCATTCTTTCCTAATTTGGTGCGTATAATTACAATAACTCTGGAATAGTATGAAGAGTTATATTGTCATCTTCTGCAAAACAAAATTCGCTATTTGCATCTGTCCATGTATACATTTCTTTTAGATTAATCTCAGAAGAATCATAAACACCATACTCTGCTTTTGTATGGTAATCATAATACTGAAACTTACCCTCTTTATTGAAAGAGCCAAATTCATCAATTAATGTAGCCATTTTCCTACCTTTTTTACCACTTATGAATTCGAACACGGCAACTGAATAGTGACCTGGAGAGCCTGGTTCAGGAGATTCTTCTGTAATAAAAAACGATGGTCGATGACTAAATAATTCCCAAAGATTTGGATTACATTCTTTTTTCGCACAATTTAAACTGATGAATTTATATTCATCTGAAACGTTCGAATACTGGGGATCGTATTTTTTGTATTCAAAGAATTCATTACCTAAAAAATTACAAAACGTTAATTTATAATCATCATTATTAAATTTAATAACTTTTAAATAGTGAAAATCTCTTGGGATAACTACCTTCTCTTGTGTAACATAATTACGCATGACCAATTGATCATTGAGCATGTAGTAACCTATTTTTGGTAAAGTAGCTATAAGCTTACCATTTAAGACAATATCTGCTTCATAGATATCAGGCGGTAATTCTTTCCCTTTTTGCAAAGTGAATTTCTGCTTTTCGTTGTTAGTCTCGGTTAAATTGCCTATTATTGTTGATACATCACTTATTGTTAATACATCACATTCATCTTTTGTATATTGATACTTATAGCAGCTGCCATCTTCACACACTGGAAGACACTTTCCATTTTTGTCTGATATATAGATATTGTCATCTTTTATTGTAAAATAAAGTCCACCATTTTCTCCTTTGATCTTCTGTAGTACTGGATCATTTTCATCATTAAAATTGATGAAGCTTAGCATTCCATTTAACTCAGTTCCATCGTCATTACTAATTATAAAATCAATAGCGAAATTTTCACTACCTTTTATGTTCTTGCGTGAAATTAATGCTTCTTCTCCTAATTGAAGCCGTTTTATAATATTCTCCTGATTTTCACCTATGATAGCTTCTTGTTCTATAACAAAGTTTCCTCCATTTAGTTTCAGAGCTGAGTCTTCTGTACATAAAACTATTTCATCACCCTGCCTCTGTAACTTTACATCACTAATAGTATCACCCGACTCAGCCGTACCAATGTGTGAATGGATAGTATACTTGTTGTTATTAATCTCTAACCTGTAATATGCAGTAGGAAGTTTAATCAGCTTCTTATAGAGCGGATCTTTATTATCTATTCTAAATGTATTTCCCATACTATTACCTTAAACAATTAACAGCCTTCAGATCAATCGTCTTGAAACTACTTGGAGGAGTGATATCGCTCATAAAACTCCTTGGCTGCTCCTTATCTGGTGCTGTTTTCTCAATATTAACAAACCCCCTTTGTTGCTCATTGTTTTCTAATGTTCTTTCCATACGATCTTTGAAAGTAGCCAAAAATCTATCAGTTTGTTTGTAATTTGGACATGATTTTTTTGCAGATAAATATAAGAGTTTTAACAGCTCGTTACGACTTTCATCATTAAATAATGACCTATCTAGAATGGTTGACTGTAGTTTTACTGGATTAAAATTTAAGCTTTTTTTTGGTATGCCGCAGTTTGAAGCTGTTTCTTCTGATACTTTTTCAAATTTTATAGCAATATCTGCTGCATCTATTATTTTTGCCACTTGATTAAGCTCTTGTGTTTTATTCTCTATTTTATATTCATCTTGTTTTACAAAAGGATAAAAGAAATTTATTACTTGAGATATAAATGAAGTTGGTCTACCTACTCCACTTGTCACTGGATTGTTTAAATTTTTAGTTTCCCTCTTCTTTCTACGTGTAGTACAGATTTGGTCTGCAGGGTTTGTCTTACAAAATATATCTCTTGCTTTACTGTAGAATTCCTTTGTGTCTTGATGCAAAGCCTCTGTGTCTCGTTGCAATTGCACTACTTTATTCTTAAAAGTTTCAGCTCTTTTTGTTAAATTCACTGTTTTATCGTGTAGTTTTGTAACATTACCTTCAGCGTCTTGAGCTTCTTTGGCAGATTTTTCAGAAGCGGTTTTAGCTACCTCTGCTGCTTTTTGAGCATTCTGGATTTCAATTTTTGTTTGATTCATCTTTCGCAAAAACTGATCAGCCTCTGCAGCACCTACCCCATCTTCTCCCTTTGAGCCTTTAGGACCAGGCGCTCCTGTGTTGCCTTTAGGACCTACTCGACCTTGAGCACCTTTTTCTCCTTGCGTGCCATTAAAGCCTTGTAGACCTGGCAATCCATCCATTCCTGGTGCTCCAATTTCACCTCTATCTCCCTTGAGACCAAGATCACCTTTTTCTCCAGACACACCTGGAGCACCATCTACTCCTTGAGGGCCTACTGGACCTGAATCTCCTTTATCACCTTTTGGACCTACTCGACCTTGAGCACCCTTGTCACCTTTCTCTCCAGGCAACCCGTTTAGACCTGGATGACCTTGATCCCCTTTAGGACCTGGCTTTCCTGTTAGTTCTGAGACTGCATAAAACCCGCCTTCTTGGCCCTTTTCTCCTTTTTCTCCAGGTATGCCTGGCAGCCCATCAAGACCACGTGGTCCTAGTTTGCCTCTTTGACCTGGCAAACCTCTTGGCCCAGGAGGTCCAGGCATTGCTACCACTGACTCCATACGTAGCTGTAGATTCTCAATTTTCTTTTCTAAATCTTTAATTTTTTTATGATTCATGCTAACCTCCAGACCATGTAAATAGTAGTAATAAGGGTGTGAGGAATGACTTGGTGAGTCATCCTCATAGTCATCATAGTAATCTAAGTGAAGATGCTCGTCTTGTTCAAAGCTCTCAGGTGTCAGAGCATAAAATCTCGCACATTTACCATATTCACTTAATATACATCCAACATAATTGTCGTTATTTAATCTTTTTATTCTAAAGCGGGGGTTAGTTCTCTTAAGCCCAGTGTCAGACTCATCTGTTACAACAGTAGCATTTCTAGAGGATAACAGCAGCTTTTCATCATTAAAACTAGCAGCAATATTGTTCAATATTCCTATAGAATTATTAGAGGGATTATATATTTTGACACTCTTGTAATTGTGCGATATTAAAAAATTTTCTCCAGCGCTTATTCTAAGCCTTTTATCAGGTGAACTTTCAAGTTCTTTTAAAATAAGATTTATGTCTTCACTACTCATTATATCTTTTGGATCTATCAGGACCTTACTCTTTATTAACGGTACAAGGTTGATTGAACATTCCTCAGTATAAGAGTAAATTTACTCCTGATCCCGATATTCTATGAAATTGCTAGGTATGGAATCGAAAGTAGCAATTTTTACAGTGTTTGGATCATGGTAATAGAAGTGATAATATTGACCTGAATCATTAACCAAAGCTAGCTTATAATCACCTCCTGCTTTTTCTAGTTTTAATTGTAGTCCTTGAGATAAATTGGTTAGTACGCTGTTCATCGGATTGTGTCTAAAGTTAGATATGACAAAATGATCCTTATCGAAAACGTAAGATGTGAAAGGTAAGTTAATTCTTTCTTCGTTATTTATTTTGACAGCTACGAGCTTACTTCTACCATCACAAGCAGTATCTCCTGGTTCTAAATTAAAACGCACTTTTGCCTCCTTTGCGGTCTATACTTTAAATGTAGTTAGTTTACAAACACTAATTATTGATTAATAATGGTGATATGTAAATATAGTTATAAAATAATTGTTACACTTGAATTTCTTCCTGGTTTCTGGTGTCATCATAACATTAAAAACACTTTAAGAAAGCTGCTTAGTTAAATTAACTTGGACAAGTAAATAGCAGTTTTGCAGCCTGTTTTTATGAATGAAGATAAAATGGTGTAGCCAAATGCGCTTTCAGCATTGTGCTGAATTGCAATATCTCTGTGTTCTAGCTCCTCATCGCGGAATTTACTTATAGTTTCTTTTAATTCCCCATCTTCTAAATGTGAAACTTGCTCTTTGTAGTGCTCCCCTATAACTTCTTCAACTGCAGCAGTGCAAGCCATAGCAGCTTTTTTGCCCATAATGGCAGTTGCAACGCCAAGTGACACTCCTAAAACACGCCAAACTGGCAACAAAACAGTAGGACGAACTTTTTGCTCTTTGATTTTCTCATTAAAATAGTGAAAATGCTTTTTTTCCTGCTCTTCCATTTCAATTATTTCATTGATTATAGAAGATTTTTTAAGAATAAATTTTTGACCAGAATAAATGCAAATAGCTCCATATTCCCCAGCATGATTTACTCTAATTGCCTGTTGCAAGAACTGATTGTTGCTGTACCTTAAATTATTTAGATTTCTTTCTTTCTCCACAATACACCTTACCTGATACGAACAGAGCTGCTATGAGATAAATTAAATTCCATGTTGCTAAGGAAACACCTAGAACGTAATGAGGTCTGTCACAAGATGGAGAGTAATTAGGATTTAGTAGATTATTTCTGAGCTCTTCTATACTAACGTTACCACTTGCTTGCTCTGTACAACCTAAAACATCATGAAATAAGAGGAGTTCAAGACCTACATGATAAAAAGATATTACTGCACCTATGAGGTAGCTGCAAAACATTGCATAGATTAGAATTTTGTTGTCTTTAAGCATGCATATTACTGCAAGTAACCCTGCAACATAGTAAACTACCCGCTCGTATGTACATAACTTGCATGGCAGCATGTTGAAAAAATATTCTAGCATATATGCAAAAATTAGAGCAAAAGCACTTAATAGCAGAAAGATTGTAGGAATTCTGGAGTTATTACACACGACTTTAAGTAAATTATTGTAAGGACCCCTGAAAGTATAAAGCAGAGTATTCATTTTGCATAGGGATTTTTATTTTTTTTCAAAAGTAATCTGACTGGCACGCCTTCAGCAAAGAAATTTTTTCTAAGGTCATTAATTAAATAGCGTTTGTAACTTTCATCAACACTTTCAGGTATGTTACATATCAAAGAAAAAGCTGGAGGTTTAGTACCAATTTGAGCGATATACTTCATTTTAACTGCTTTGCCTTTTACAAGCGGGTGAGAGTGCCTATCTAAAGCATTAATTAGCCACTTATTCAGTTTTGCAGCGCTGACTTTCTTGTTCAAAGATTCACTCACTTCAAGACACTTATCTATCACATCACCGCAGCGCATGCCTTTTAACGCAGAAACTGTTATAGTTGGCACTTCCAAGAATAACCGAGTCACTTCGTGTTGTTTGACAAATTTTATTAACTTACTTCTGTCATCCTTACCTATTAAATCCCACTTATTTAAAATAACAATAATCCCTTTCCCTCCCTTAATTGCAGCTTCACCAATTGATAAATCCTGTTGCTCAATACCAACTAGGGAGTCTAGCATTAAAACTACCACATGAGAGCGCTTGATTGATTCCAAGCTTTTCTCAACAAATCTTGATTCTAAGCCATCTACAACATTCGCCTTTCTTCGAATTCCTGCAGTATCAATGAGAGTAATTAGCTCCCCATTATGATCGTATACAATATCTACAGAATCACGTGTTGTGCCTGGCTCTGAATTCACTATTACTCTGTTTTCTGCAAGTAAATTGTTTAAAAAAGTTGATTTTCCGACGTTCGGGCGACCGATGATTGCGATCCTTAGTTTACTGGACTCACTGCCAAATAGATCAGTGTTTTCATTCAAATTTTCAATAACACCAGCTAATTCATCATAAAGATCAACCATGCCAAGATTATGTTCGGCTGAGATGTATACCGGGCCAAGAAAATCAAAAAACTGCAAATAATCAACATTTTCGGATTTATGACTCTCGCATTTATTTGCTATGAGGATTACAGGTTTATTTATTTTTCTCTTCAGCCACTTTGCAAACTCTTTATTTCGCTCATTTTGCACTTTTGCATCAACAAGAAAGAAAATTATGTTTGAACTGGATAAAGAAAACTCTATTTGCTCAATAACTTGCAGTGAAAAACTAGTTTGGTCGTTCCATCCTCCTGTATCTATAACTTTAAACTCCAGATCACTAATTCTCCCTATTCCCTCACGTCTATCCCTCGTCACCCCTGGAATGTTACTCACTACTGCTGCTTTTCTTCCCACAAGTCTATTAAAAAGGGTCGATTTTCCAGCATTTGGTAGGCCTACTATAGCGATTTTTAGCATAATTCAAGGGCATTTTCTATGTAAAGTAAATTATAATCAAAATTTTTCAATTTAACTATTGACTTTATAGATCACGCAAGCATAATACAACTAGAATTTCTTGTTTTATTATGTCAAGTAGGGGGATATATGGTAGATCAAGGTATACAAAAGCATAATTCAGATTAGATAGATCAGGGGTATATTACTCGTTCTCCTACTCCTACTAATTTTGAAGATGGTGCCATAGATGAGCCTGAGCCTGAGGATGAAGGTACATCTGATCACAATGTACCAAATAAAACGCCTATAGATGAACGATGTCCTAGTTTTTATAGGTGTTTTACAAATGAGCCTGAGGATAAATCTGATCGCAATATATTAAATAAAGCTTTTATAGAAGATGATAAAGATACACCTGATCACATATTAAGTAAAACGTTTATAATAGAAAATGAAGATGAACTTGAAGATTTAAAAGTAACGGGCGCGCCTCAACCAGACATAGCAATATATAAACAAGTTGATGAATGTGTACGAAAAAATACCTTAAGTACATTATTGAACACAAGACGTCAAGCTAGCACCCCACCCTTGTGTAGCGATGAGACAGTCGCAAAGGGAATGATAAAGGAATCGCTAGAACTCATAGCACTTAGAGAAGATAAAAAGATCCTGTTTGGTATGCCATGTAATGTGTTCTCTGAGAATAGATCATTAATAGATTTTTTGGTGTACAACTTATATACCCTAAAAATGCAAGGGTTGTCCACTTATGAAATAGATCAACTAGACCTTCTTTCGTCAAAAGTATTCGACCTAGTTTCAACAGACATTTATATGAGTGAGGAAGCTTTGAAACTCTTACCAACAGATCTGCTAGAGAAACGTAACAATTATCTATCAAATCTAAAACAAATTGTATGTGATAGCATTGAAAACGATAAAAAAGATGGCGTTATACTGGAAAGAGATAATGGACTTTATTATATACAATGTCCAGAGGAAAGCGTTATCACTCCTGCAAAATTTCTGAGTAATCCAGAATTTCAAAATTTAGATGGAGCATTAAAGATCGGGGAAGGAGATGATGTAATACGAATATAAGATGGAAAATATCATGATATAAAGGGCAGATTCCAGATGACTTTTCCAATAAGCAACAGTGAAAAGATTGTGATAACCTTATCTTCTGAAAAAGCTGACAAGCCCGAGAATGCCTCAAGCTTTGGCAAAATAATGGTGCATATGGATGATAAAAGTTGTGAAATCTTCTCAAAGTATCTTGAAAAGCTAGAAAAAGAACCTCGTATAAGCAAGGTTGTTGAAGCTGCTAAAAGTTTTGTCGAAGAGAAAAACGGAAAACAAAGTGAGCTATTTAGTGTTCTGGAAGAAGTTATACCAATTCCCACTATACAAAGAACGGATAGACAATAATAGAAAAAAAGCCATACTAAAGTAAGTGAAGTAGCGAGGTATAAATGGCATTAAGATCAAAATTATTGGATGAAAAAGTAGTAGAATCAGCAAAAGAAATGCTGAAGAAAGTAAGGAACAATGCATATGTTTCAAAAAAACTAAATGCTGTAATTGCAGCAAAAAAGCATAGTATAACGGCTGTAGCAAAAATATATTGCATTTCAAGAAGCGCACTAACTTCGTGGGTAAAACTCTTGAAATTTGGCAGAAAAGAAAAACTGTTTACTCCTCCACAACGGCGTAGAAAAACTAAATTAAATCAGGATCAACTACGGCAAATTGAAGAGTGGATAGAAGAAAATCCTAATATTACCATTAAAGAAATGAGAATAAGAATCCAGGAAAAGTTCGGATTAAATATCAGCAAATCTACAGTACACCGCTATATGCAAAAGATGAAATTCTCATATATTACACCCAGACCAGTTCATAATGGACAAGATAAAAGCAAACAAGAGGAATTCAAAAAAAAATCTCAATGGAGCTATTAGCAAGTATCCAGAAAAAGAGCTATTTTTCTTTGATGAATCAAGGTTTGGCACACATTCAAAGGTTGGACATGGGTGGTTTAAAAAGGGGATTAGAACACAGGTTAAAACAAAATTAGTTAGGCAAAATTTCTATCTCTATAGTGCGGTTAATCCTAGAAATGGAGAGAGTTCTAGCTTATTTGCACCAAATGTCAACACTGATTGCATGAACATATTTCTTGAGCAGATGTCGCAATATCTAGAAACACGAGAGGCTTTGGTTATATATAAAACAGAACATTTTGTGCAATAAAATATACGATACAATTGCTCTGCTTTAGGGTGCTTTGTGCAAATTTATTACTTCTCTTGCCAGCTCCACAATTAAACAACTCTGCAATTTCTCCTATTTGACTGACCAACAATGAGAATTGGTATCAGAGTATCAAATTTTATATATAGCTAACAGATAAGATTCTTGATGGGGGCTAGTTTGCTTGTGAACAAGCAAACTAGCATAGAAAGTAGCTGATCTTATACTAAATGAATGTTTTTGATGAGGTTGCATAGAAGCTGGATTCCAGTGTCAAGCACTGGAATGACACCATTTCCGTGAATATTGCTCTTAATTTGTAACTAACCTAAGCCATAAATATTTAAGAAATTTACCAAATGAAAAAAAAGGCAAAAAAAGCCCCGTTGGTGACTAGTTATTTATATGTACTTCAAAATATTGGCGTTTTTTATTCTAAACGCTACGATTCAGCCGCTTTTAAATGCGATTAACCTAAATTATAAACGTTAAGAAATTTACTGAGCGGAAAAAAAGGCAAAGAAACCCTAGGGTAGCTAGTATTCAAATTCTCCCTTGTCATTTGACGTCTTTTACTGTCTTAAACGCTTTATAAGCACGTTTCAGCTTATATAGGTAGAAACCTAGAAGTTTTATAAAGACATGAGGTGCACATAGTGCAAAAATTAAGCATGATTTACGCCAAATACATTAAGTTTTTTGTCATTAATCCACTGCAGAGATTGCGAAGATAAATAAATAGCTTCACTGTTATGATAAGGGGGCTGGCGAAACTTGTCAAGGAAGTTTTTCGTTTCTATAGCTACTTGGATGACACCATAGGTTATTTAGGCAACAGAGAATTTTACAAAAATCTATTTTTAACTTACACTGCAATTTTAAACCTACAACTTATGTACAACAGGCTTATAGTCAAATCTTTTTCAGTATTATGCATTTGTTTACTTGCTTTATACATAACACTGCCAAATTTCTTTGATAATAAGCTTTTCATTTCGAAAAAAAGAATAAACTTAGGCCTTGACCTGAAAGGAGGGGCATCTTTGCTTCTAAACATAGACTTAGACTTCTATTTTAAGGAAAAGCTAGGCATGCTAGCTGATGAGATAAAAGAGACATTGATAACAAAAAATATTGAATCTAACGTACAAAATAGCGTTGTAACTTTAAATAATATTGATGACTATAAAAAAGCATCTGTGTTGATTAATGCGATAAATCCAAATTTAGAGCTAAATAGAAAAGATTCTTCAATTCTCATTTCGTATAAACCCCATTATAAAAATTCTTTGATCAGTGAAGTAGCTGCAGAATCAATAAACAATGTCCAGCGGCGTTTGGACAAACTTGGCACAAAGGAAGTCAGCGTTCAAAAACAAGGGCAGAATAAAATATTAGTGCAGGTGCCTGGAGTAGAAGACACCAAGCAGATAAAATCTCTGCTTGGCAAAACTGCTAAGCTAGCTTTCCACTTGGCAAACACTAACGTAGCCAAGGTGCAGGATATAGATCACGAAACTACTGTCATGCTCAAGGACTCTTTAGGCAATTCTTATCCGATATTTCGCAAAACTGAAATAGGTGGCGATTCGCTGGTTAACGCATCAGTTAGATTCGGCAATTTAGGTAAACCGACAGTGCATTTTAAATTTGACAGCATAGCGAGTAAAAGATTCGCGAAAATCACTAAAGAAAATGTAGGAAAACCTTTTGCAATTGTTCTGGATAACACAGTCTTAACAGTACCTACAATACGTGAGCCAATTTTAAATGGAGAGGGAGAAATTAGCGGTAATTTCACTGAAAAACAAGCAAGCGAACTTGCAATACTTTTAAAATCTGGAGCACTGCCAGCACCACTTAAAATAATTGAAGAAAAAAACATTGGCCCAAGCCTTGGAGAAGAATCAATAAAGGCAGGGGAAATGGCAGCAACAATCTCTATTGTAGCCGTGGCTTTATTTATAATTATCACTTACGGCAAATTAGGTGTATTGGCCTCTGTTGCGCTTTTTTCTAATGTAATTCTTATATTATCAATTCTCACTCTGCTTGAAGCAACTCTAACTTTACCTGGAATTGCAGGTATTGCACTTACTGTCGGTATGGCGGTGGATGCAAATGTTTTAATATTTGAGCGAATTCGCGAGGAAATCAAATCTGGCAAGAGAGTGGAACGTGCTATTGAAGAAGGGTTTAAAAACGCTATAAAGACAATACTGGATTCAAATATCACTACATTAATTGCTGCAGGAATAATGTTCATTATTGGCAGCGGAGCAATTAGAGGCTTTTCTGTCACTTTATCAATAGGAATTTTATGTTCGATGTTTTCTGCAATCACAGTCACAAAACTCCTGATAGAGTTGTGTATGAACCCGAAGGAACTAGTGCTTTGTTAGTCAACCACCTTCATTCCCACAACGTTATATCCTGAATCGACGTGCAAAATTTCCCCAGTAGTGCCACTACTTAAGTCGCTTAATAAGTATAGCGCTGCCTTGCCAACATCTTCTATTGTGACGTTGCGTCTAAGTGGAGAATTATTTCTATTCCATTCTGATATGAAGTGAAAATCGCTTATTCCAGAAGATGCTAAAGTTCTGATTGGACCAGCGGAAATGGCATTTACTCTGATATTTTGTGGTCCAAGATCACATGCTATATATTTTACACTTGCTTCAAGTGCTGCTTTACATAAACCCATAACGTTATAATTTGGCATAACTTTTTCAGCGCCATAATAAGATAAAGTAAGTAAACTACCACCACCTGACATCATTCTTTCAGCTCTTTGCGCTAAAGCAGTGAAAGAATAGCACGATATATGCATTGCATTGAGAAAGTTGTTCAGTGAAGTATCGACATATTTACCATTTAACTCATTTTTATCGGAGAATGCTATTGCATGCACCAAAAAGTCAAGAGTACCCCATTTTTTCTCTATTATTTTAAAAGCGTTATCTATGATTTTTTCATTTGAAACGTCACAGTGTAATATTAGCTCCACATTTAATTCATCTGCTATTGGTAATAATTTTTCTTTTACTATTTCGTTCTGGTAGGTGATTGCAAGTTCTGCCCCGTGCTCTGAGAGAGTTTTTGCTATACCGCATGCTATCGATCTCTTATTTATTATTCCGGTTATTAATCCCTTTTTGCCTTGTAATAGACTTGTCGTCATAGAACTATCTGTTTTTTTATAATTTGGAGTATTAACTAGGCAAAGTCAAGATATCACTATGTTTTAAAACATTTTTTGCAGTAACTTGAAGTCTAGTATTAGCAATACCACTGTTAACAAAAAGGCAGCGATGAGAGTTTCTAGCAGTCATCTATAACAGTTTCTTAGATTGCTTTTTATTAAAAAAACAAAGCTTTATTAATTAAATATTATAGTTAATAATTACACTTTCTTGACAAGTAATTAAAATAGTGTTAAACTGCGTGCATAAAATAATTAGTGAGGTTACGATGTTAAGTGATATTATAAAACAAGCTAGTGGCTGGGATACGAAAGCACTAGCTAAGATATTTAGTAACAAAAAATTTCTTAGGTCAGCTGATGGTGATAAAGAAAAGTACCTAGCAGATCTGATCTCAGGATACGCTGTAACTCTGCCAAGAGAAATAATACCTGATAGTGTTACTCTGGATGCTTTGTGTTTTACTCATAAAAAAGATCCTTTAACTCTACCTATTTTATTAAGATATTTCACTCATAAAAATTTACTTCAAGAAGCCAAAGATGATTTGGATAAACTAAATCAAAAGCTGCAAGGTGCAATGGATAAAGATTTAAAAGATCTGCAAGACAAGCAAAAGAAATTACAAGAAGATAGAACTAATTTAAATAATGTAGAAATGCACAGTGAAAAGGCTAAAGCACTTGCTATAGATAAAATAGACGAACAAATAACGAAAGCTTCATCTGAGATCAAAAAACTCGAGTTATATAAAGAGGACATCACAAACCTTCTTAACGGTGGTAAAACAAAATCAAATTCTTATCCATCCAAATATTTCTCTATACTAATACCAATTCTCATTGTTGGTCAGTCAAATAGGAGAAATTGCAGAGTTGTTTAATTGTGGAGCTGGCAAGAGAAGTAATAAATTTGCACAAAGCACCCTAAAGCAGAGCAATTGTATCGTATATTTTATTGCGCAAAATGTTCTGTTTTATGTATAACCAAAGCCTCTCAACAGGATTGAGTTCAGGTGAATATGGAGGTAGGTATATAATCTCAATATTTTTAGCTACCTTTAAATTTTTTGACTTATGCCAACTAGCACAGTCCATAACAAGAACAGCTTCTCTTGTCCCTAGATATTGCGACATTTGCTCAAGAAATACATTCATGCAATCAGTGTTAACATTTAGTGCAAATAAGCTAAAACTCTCTCCATTTTTAGGATTAACTGCACTGTAGAGATAAAAATTATGCCTACCTAATTTTATTTTAACCCGAGTCCTAGTGCCTTTTTTAAACCATCCATGCCCAACTTTCGAATGTGTGCCAAACCTTGATTCATCAAAGAAAAATAGCTCTTTTTCTGGATACTTGCCAATAACTTCATTGAGATTTTTTTTTGAATTCCTCTTGTTTACTTTTATCTTGTACGTTGTGTACTGGTCTTGGTGTAATATATGAAAATTTCATCTTTTGCATATGGCGGTGTACTGTAGATTTGCTGATATTTAATCCGAACTTTTCCTGGATTCTTATTCTCATTTCTTTAATGGTAATATTAGGATTTTCTTCTATACATGCTTCAATTTGCTGTAGTTGATCCTGATTTAATTTAGTTTTTCTACGGCGTGATGGAGGAGCAAACAGTTTTTCTTCTCTGCCAAATTTCAAGAGTTTTATCCACGAAGTTAGTGCGCTTCTTGAAATTCAATATATTTTTGCTACAGCCGTTATACTATGCTTTTTTGCCGCAATTACAGCATTTAGTTTTTTTGAAACATATGCATTGTTCCTTACTTTCTTCAGCATTTCTTTTGCTGATTCTACTACTTTTTCATCCAATAATTTTGATCTTAATGCCATTTATACCTCGCTACTTCACTTACTTTAGTATGGCTTTTTTCCCATTATTGTCTATCCGTTCTTTGTATAGTGGGAATTGGTATAAGTAGCCCCTTCTCCCTTCATTCCAGCCGCCCCTATGATGTCATTCCAGTACCCTCTTCTGTCATCCGAGTAGCTGACACTGGTTTACTTTCATGACAAAAAAAGGAGCACTGGAATGACATCATAGGGGCACTGGGATGACACCTTAGTAGAGATCGCTTTTGTAATTGTAACATTCGTGTAATCTTTAGCCATAAATATTTAAGAAATTTACCAAACGAAAAAAAGGCAAAAGAAACCCCGTGGTAATTAGTGTTCACCCCCTAATCCTGCAAATTGGCGTACTATACTGTCTTAAACGACTTATAAGCGTGTTTCGGCTTATATAGGTAAAAACCTAGAAATGTTGTGAAGACATAAAGTGCACATAGTGCAAAAAATTAAAAATAAGACGCCAACTACGTTGTTTTTTTGCTGTTTAATCTGTACAGATGAAGATAACTGAATACCTTCAGTTTCATGATAAGGGGGCTGGCGGAGTTTGTCAAGGAAGTTTTTTCGTTTCTGCGGGCTACCTGGGTTAATATTATATAGGAGTTCTGCTGCCAATAAAGCCTAAACTTACCAAATACATTTCTGTAGATTCAGATCTACTTGACTTTGGTTTAAAATATTTTACTGTTTTAAACATTTTTTTTAGCTCGTTACAAAAATCTTTATCAGATTCTCCTTGGAAAATTTTTACTACAAACGTGCCACCATGGCTCAAGAAATGCTTTGCAAAATTGAGCGCTGCCTCACATAAAAGCATAATTCTGATATGATCCAACGATTTTAAACCACAAGATTCGGGCGCCATGTCAGATAAAATTACATCAAATTTTTGATCCTTGAATTTTTCTCTTAAAATTTCAAGCCCATTGATAATATCACATTGTATAAACTCTACTCCATTAATTGCGTTCATTGGTTTCATGTCAAGAGCAACTACATTTGCACCTTTCTGAGACGCGACTTGTGACCATCCACCAGGAGAAGCACCAAGATCAATAATTTTTTGCCCTTCTTGGAATAATTTAAATTTATTATCCATTTCTACCAGCTTATATGCTGAGCGTGACCTATAACCATCCTTACTAGTTTTTCGCACATACTGATCATTCAAATGACGATGTAGCCACCTTGTTGAAGATAGTTTTCTGCCTCTAGCCGTCTTTACTCTAGTTTTTATTGCTAATACCCTACTTATTATTGATTATATCTTTGAGCTCCTTTTCAACTACTTCTTTTACCAGTGCATGTAGATATTTATTCAGCCATTCTGAGAGCTGAGGTTTTAAAAGAGATGTAACTAATTCTTCAACAGTAAGATTCGCTCTTTTTTGTTGTTTATGCTGCAATTCGTTTTGCATTTTTCCAAGCAGCGCTTTGATCTCTTCCATATTCTCTTTTAAAATTAGATGATCGTTATTTTGCGCTTGTAAGCCGCTATTACTCGCTTTGTTATTACTTATTTTGATATTATCGTACAAATAAATATCTTTTTTTTCTTCTGAATTGTAGCTATGGCCATTAAATTGGTTATTGTTGCAAGCCATTTCCTCACTTTGCTCATCATTATCAATGTCCTCTTTTTCACTATTTTCTTTTTTGCCATCTTCTTCCATGTTTTCTGGATACTCTTCCTCAAGGTATAGCACATCATCATTTTCATCCTTTATTTCTGCTTTATCGTTACTTGCGTTTTTACCCGATATAGCTTTTTTTATATCTTCTAGAATATCTTTTACAGATTGATTGCCTTGTTCATCATGCATAGTGCTAATACCATTAAATTTAGAGATTTATACTATTAATTATAAAAAGCAAATTATAAACACTAATCACATAATTGCTTTTTGCTTCAACTAAGTCTGAAGATGCTTTAAATAATGCATCTTCAGTGTCCAAAAGGTCAGATGTACTCTTTAGACTTAAGTTTACCTCTTGCTTAACTCCTTCCAATGCTAAAGCTGCTGCTTTTTCCGCTTCTTGACTTGCTTTAATAATGGCTTTTGCTGTTAGCACATTATTCCAAGCATTTACAACTGCTTGTTCTATATTTTTTACCGTTTCATAATAATAGTAGGTAGAATTTTTTGCATCCATTTTAGCTTTACTGACACCAAAAGCATTCGCTCCTTTTTTAAAGATTGGAACATCAAGAGTAAAAACTATATGAACATTTTCTAATAGCTTGTCTAATTTTACACCATCCTTCCCAAAATCTTTGCTTGCGCTTAGATTTAAAGAAGGAAGCCACTTGGAGCTTTCAGCGATCACTTCCATTCCGGCTGCTCTTTTTTGATAAACTGCTGCTTTTAGAGATAAATTATTGGTTCTTGCTAATTGTAAACATTCATTTAGCTCTGGAACAGAAGGTAGTTTATCATTAGCCTCAGAAAGGTCATCAGCATCTTCGCCAATCAAATGATAATAAGCAATATTTGCCAACTTTAATTTACCTTCAGCATCAACTCTTTCGGATATAGAAGACGAAAATTTTGCTTTTGCTAACGAAACTTCAGCATTGGTTACCTCTCCAAGGGAAAAGCGTTTTTTCATAGCTGACAAATGTTCCAAAGAAACGCGTTCTTTATGTTCTCTGAGCTTTAATATTTCTGTCTTTTGTAAAACACCAACATATGCTTCCACAGCATTAAGTGCAACCTCTTGTTTTAATCGCTGAAATCGCATTTTTTCTGCTTTGAGAAGATGACTTGATCGACTGAATGTGGCAAAGGTGCCACCGCCATCTATTATCCTTTGGCTTAATATCAGACGTTTTCCAGGTTGATTAGGTTGATTATAAAGATTAAAATTACTATCAAAATTGTACTGCAAACTAATGTCAGGTAAAAATCCAGCTAACCCAGAAGACTTAAGATGTTTTTCTGCGCTTTTATATTGGTAAAATTGAGACTTTATTTTTGAGCTATTTTTGATCGCTTTGCTTATAACTTCTCCCACATCGGTTGCATAGCAACTTATAGTACTAAAAATGATCGCAAGTGTGATAATCAATCGAAACATTTTACTTCCTATGCATATTGGTTGCGCAGCTCAATTACTAACATAAATTACTTTAATAATCAATAACTAATATTGTTGACACTATTGAGAAATTAAGTATATAGTAGCTTACTATTGTTTAGTTAAATTACAATGAAAACTTTTTTCTTAAAAGAGAAACAAATCGACAAAAAATGGTTTGTCATAGATGCAGAAGGATTAGTGGTAGGAAGGCTTGCAGCATTTGTAGCGACACTATTGCGTGGAAAGCATAAACCTGAGTATACACCTCATATGGATTGTGGCGATAATGTAATTATTATCAACGCAGAAAAGGTGCATTTTACCGGGAAGAAGCTTAAAGATAAAATTTACTATAAGCATACAGGTTATTCTGGTGGTTTGAAGAAAACTACTCCAGATAATATTTTAAATGGCAAATTTCCTGAGCGTGTAATAAAAATGGCAGTGAAAAGGATGCTTGATGATGGCCCTATGGCGCGTAGACGCTTTGAAAATTTGTATGTTTATTCTGGTTCAGAGCATAAGCATCAAGGGCAGCAACCTGAAAAGATAGATTTTGCCTCTTTGAATCGTAAAAATAAAAAGTAATGGAGTAAAAATGAAGAGTTCTACAATAAATAATAGTGATTGGTCAGAAAAGACAATTAAATCAGCAGTTGATTCGCTTGGTCGTTTATATGCTACAGGCCGAAGAAAAGAATCTGCAGCAAGAGTATGGATAAAGCCGGGAAGTGGAAAATTTAGTGTTAACAAAAAAGGCGATCTAATTTCTTATTTTAAAAGAGAGTCAGTGTGCCAAATAGTGAAAATGCCATTTGTAGCAACTTCTACTTTAGATAAATATGATGTATTTGCAACTGTAAAAGGTGGAGGGCTATCTGGTCAAGCAGGTGCTCTAGCTCATGGAATAAGCAGAGCTTTAAGTAGTGTAAGCCAAGATTTGCATTCTATATTACGTAATGGTGAGTTCTTCACTAGAGATTCGCGTGTTGTTGAACGTAAGAAATATGGTCAACATAAAGCTCGGAAAAAGTGTCAATTTTCTAAGAGATAGTTATTTCATAGTGGTGTTTTTTTGTAAGTATTATACAAATATTTGCAAAAGTGTATGATATCCTCTATTTTTGTGATGAATTTAGTTGACTATCGGTGTCAACATAATATGCTATTTGTGTGATTTTTCAATATTAAGGTAATTTATGAGTAAAGAAGATATAATAAAACAATTAAAGGAAGATTGTTCTGGTCAGAATATAGATATAACAAAATCTGATTTGAGCAAGATTCATGATGCGTTTATTAAAATAATAAAGGATGAGCTGCATGGGAAAGGTGAAATACGTTTGCATGGAATAGGAACATTTTCTACTGCTATAAGTCAGGAGAAACAATGTCGTAACCCCCAAAATGGTGAGATCATGACTGTTCCTGAAAAGACAAGGGTAAAATTTAAAGCAAGCCAAACTCTTTTAAGTATTTTAAATGAGAAGGAAAAAGCAGCAGTTAGTTAGACATTATCATTTTCATTGTTTTTACTATGCTGTGTAAGCCATAAAATACAGCTTCGCTAATTAAATAGTGGCCTATGTTAAGAGCTGAGATGTGAGGTATTCTTGTCATCTTCTTAGCGTGTTTATAAGTTATGCCATGTCCTGCATGGCATTCTATTCCTAATTTATTGACGTACTCTGCAGCATTAGTAATTAACTGTAACTTTTTCTCTGATGGATTATCACAGTAATCCCCTGTGTGAATTTCTATTATGTCAGGTTTTATCTCTAGCTTCTCAAGATATTTTAGTTGATTAATATTTGGATCGATAAACAGTGAGACTTTTATGCTAGAGCTATGCATTTCCTCTATTATACTAGAAAGTTTACTGTGCATATTCACGATATCCAGGCCACCTTCGGTTGTTAATTCTTCTCTTTTTTCTGGTACTATACTAATCGAATAGGGTTTTACCTTTTTTGCTATTTCAAGCATTTCTTCCGTGGCTGCAATTTCAAGATTTAGCTCAGTGCTAATGCTTTTTTTTAGGTTAAATACGTCTTCATCTCTAATATGCCTTCTATCTTCTCGTAAGTGTACAGTAATAAAGTCTGCTCCAGCGTCAATGGCTATTTCTGCTGCTTTCAATAGATCTGGGTAGGAAGTTCCGCGTGCGTTGCGGAGGGTTGCAACGTGATCAATATTAACACCTAGTTTCACAATCTACCTCAAAAATTATTTATGGATTATACATGTTATTAGGTCTTTTGCATAGTCATTGTTTGATTAGCAATACCATACCGAGAGACGGGGTTGGCGAAATGTGTCAAGATGGCCTAGCATCACGCGCTGGAATGACATTTGGGAGTATGTTATCCGTTTGTCACTTCTAAATGATAAGAGCCTCAATGAATTTATTAGTTTATTATATGTCTCTTTTCATGTATAAATCTATAGAAAGTTTTATACGGAAGTTGTTTTATGAGCAAAATTATAGAAATCAGAGCGCCAAAAACTCTTGGTGGTGAGTCAGTTACGGAAGGTATAGTAAAAATAAAGAAAAATATTGGAGAAGCAGTAAAAGTAGATGACTTGATCTTTGAAATTGAGACTGACAAAACAGCACTCGAATTAACTGCAGAAGCTTCAGGGCAAATAACTGAATTTCTTGTAAAGGAAGATGATGTGATAAGTCCTGATCAATTGTTAGCGAAGTTTTCCGTGGGGGAAGTAAAAGAGGAAGCGAGAAAAGAAGATAAAAGTGAAAGTTCTGCTAAAAAAGATGCTCCATCAGCTCGCAAAATTATGGAAGAAAATGCAATTAATGCAGAAAGTGTCAAAGGAACTGGCATGGGAGGCAGAGTAACAAAGGCAGATGTGATAGGCCACATGAACAAAGCAGAACAGCCTGCAATAAAACAATATGAATTGCCAAAAAGTGTAGTAAGTGGAGAGCAAAGAGAGGAACGAGTAAAAATGAGCAAAATAAGGCAAGTAATTGCCGCTCGTTTGAAAGCGTCGCAAAATACTGCCGCAATACTGACCACATTCAATGAAATTGACATGAAAAATGTCATGGATCTAAGAGCAAAATATAAGGACACTTTTGAAAAAAAATATGGAATAAAACTTGGTTTTATGTCGTTTTTTATAAAGGCAGCGGTGCAAGCACTGAAAGAGATCCCTGAAATTAACGCTGAAATCTCAGGCGATGAAATCATATATAAACATTACTATGACGTAGGTGTTGCTGTTGGCACCGATAAAGGTCTTGTTGTGCCAGTTATTCAGAGTGCCGATCAGATGTCATTTGCAGAAATTGAGTTGACTTTAGTTGCTCTTGGCAAAAAAGCACGAGAAGGCAAATTACAAGTATCAGAAATGGAAGGTGCAACATTTACCATCTCAAACGGTGGAGTATACGGTTCACTTCTTTCCACTCCGATAATAAACCCTCCGCAATCTGGAATACTTGGAATGCATTCAATACAAAATAGGCCAGTTGCCGTGGGTAATGCAGTAGAAATCAGACCTATGATGTATATCGCTCTCTCTTATGACCACAGAATAGTTGATGGCAAAGGAGCAGTGACTTTCCTTGTCAAAATAAAAAATTATATAGAAGATCCAAATAGATTAGTTTTGGAAGTGTAGCTCAAATGAGTTGTTGTTAATCTAGTGTTGCTAAAAGCCTAAATATCATCTAGTTCTGCCAGTAGTTTAGCAACTTTAGAATGATCAGGGCCATAATGCTTCTCAAAAATAGGTAAAGCCCGTTCAAGCAACTCCCTTTTTTTCTCGTGGTCATCTAAAGCACCATAAGCAATACCTAATTCTACCAGTAGTTTAGCAACTTGAAAATGATTAGAGCCATAACATTTCTCAAAAATAGATAAAGCTCGTTCAAGCAACTCCTTTTGTTTCTGAGAATCACCTGAATTCCCATAAGCATTACCTAGGTTTGTCAGTGCAATGGCAACTTCAAAATGATTAGCCTCATAATATTTCTCTTTAATTGCTAAAGCCCGTTCAAGCAACTCTTTTGCTTTCTTATAGTTACCTAAAGCACTATAAGTATTACCGAGGTTTGCCAGTTGTTTAGCAACTTGAACGTGATCAAGACCGTAATGTTTCTCAAAAATAGGTAAAGCACGTTCAAGCAGCTCCTTTTGTTTCTGAAGATCACCTGAATCCCCATAAGCGACACCTAGGTTTGCTAGTGATTTAGCAACTTGAACATGATCAGAGCCATAATGTTTCTTGTCAATTGCTAAAGCCCGTTCAAGCAACTCCTTTTGTTTCTTATGATCACCTAAAGCACCATAAGCGCCACCGAGGTTTGTTATACCAATTCTCATTGTTGGTCAGTCAAATAGGAGAAATTGCAGAGTTGTTTAATTGTGGAGCTGGCAAGAGAAGTAATAAATTTGCACAAAGCACCCTAAAGCAGAGCAATTGTATCGTATATTTTATTGCGCAAAATGTTCTGTTTTATGTATAACCAAAGCCTCTCAACAGGATTGAGTTCAGGTGAATATGGAGGTAGGTATATAATCTCAATATTTTTAGCTACCTTTAAATTTTTTGACTTATGCCAACTAGCACAGTCCATAACAAGAACAGCTTCTCTTGTCCCTAGATATTGCGACATTTGCTCAAGAAATACATTCATGCAATCAGTGTTAACATTTAGTGCAAATAAGCTAAAACTCTCTCCATTTTTAGGATTAACTGCACTGTAGAGATAAAAATTATGCCTACCTAATTTTATTTTAACCCGAGTCCTAGTGCCTTTTTTAAACCATCCATGCCCAACTTTCGAATGTGTGCCAAACCTTGATTCATCAAAGAAAAATAGCTCTTTTTCTGGATACTTGCCAATAACTTCATTGAGATTTTTTTTTGAATTCCTCTTGTTTACTTTTATCTTGTACGTTGTGTACTGGTCTTGGTGTAATATATGAAAATTTCATCTTTTGCATATGGCGGTGTACTGTAGATTTGCTGATATTTAATCCGAACTTTTCCTGGATTCTTATTCTCATTTCTTTAATGGTAATATTAGGATTTTCTTCTATACATGCTTCAATTTGCTGTAGTTGAGCCTGATTTAATTTAGTTTTTCTACGGCGTGATGGAGGAGCAAACAGTTTTTCTTCTCTGCCAAATTTCAAGAGTTTTATCCACGAAGTTAGTGCGCTTCTTGAAATTCAATATATTTTTGCTACAGCCGTTATACTATGCTTTTTTGCCGCAATTACAGCATTTAGTTTTTTTGAAACATATGCATTGTTCCTTACTTTCTTCAGCATTTCTTTTGCTGATTCTACTACTTTTTCATCCAATAATTTTGATCTTAATGCCATTTATACCTCGCTACTTCACTTACTTTAGTATGGCTTTTTTCCCATTATTGTCTATCCGTTCTTTGTATAGTGGGAATTGGTATAAGGTTTACTTTGCGTAATAACAGAGAAGAGGTGAAAGATATTTCTTCTTTTGGCTGGAGAAAAGTGCTCGATTGTGCTGGAAGCAGACACATTACGATAAAAATTAATGGAATTTTAGACTCTGTATTAGCTGATGAATTATTACGTAATTCTGCTATATTAAACTCTAATAATGATTATGAAATTAATTTTAACACTAAGGAAAAGATCAGATTACGGTGTTCAGTTGAACTATATGAGAGATATTATGACCCCGCTGCTTTTGACAGTTTTACTGTAATTTTAGCGAGTGCTGAAGTTGTAAACGCTTTTCATTAATGTTAATTTAATTTTTTCATATACAATAGTAACTGGTGAGAATTTTAACTAAATTAAAAAAAATCATGAACGACGAAGACCTTTTCGAGGAAGACGGTGGTAATATTGAAGAAAATAACGATGATAAAAGAGAGAAAAGTTTAGAAAATGAAAATCAGCAAAATCAAGAAGAACAATACAAAGAGGAAGATAAGCAATACATAATACAGTATATTCAAGATTATTTAAAAGCTTTTGAGGATATTTTAAATCAGATCGACGAAGGAATTGATAATTCTGATAGTTACGAAAGGACTATGCAAATAAAGCGAAGCATAGACAGGCTCATAGAGACTTTATATAGTCAGGCTGCGTCTGAAGATATTGATGCAGAATTTGAAACCACAAAGCATACTCGCGATAAATCAGAATCTATGAAAAGGGTTAGAGAGAAAAGAAGGAAGCAAGCAATAGAAGAAGTATTAAGTAGCATGTTTGCCCAGCAACAAAAGGAGCTAATGAACGCTAAACACTTAAGTCATGGACATGAAACAGCACATAATGATGAAGCAAAAAAACGAGTGAAGTCTTCTATCAGGGGAGTGTTGTTTTCGGTGATTGCTCATAGGATGGATCCAAGAAGGAGAGCAGGGGAAACTGCTGACGATAACGAAAAGCGAGCTCATATATATGGCAGGGAAGCAGTTGGTGGAGCTTTAGGTGCATTGTTAAAAACATTTTTAACAGCAGTTACTGCCGTTGTGCGCGAAATTGCTAAGCCACTTCAGCATATCAGCAAACAGGAAACATCTTTTGCAAAACAAGTTGAAGAAAGCAGAAACGCAGATTCACAAAAAGGTCGATCTGTGTAGACTTTTCCTTGTAATAATCTTTCGATTCTACTGTCTGTTAATTCATAATTAGGGTTATATAGCTAACTGAAAAAAGGTTACCCCAGAAGGGATAAAAAGGTATAAAATGGCTTTAGATAAGGTAGAATGATGCCAAAGTGAGGATCTGAGGGAACGTGTTTTGAAAGTAGTAGACGAGAAAAAAATGACTATGGAGAAGATAAGCAAGAGAAAAGATAATTGAAAAATTTGGCAATACGTGCAAAAACAAAGATACTTGCCGGATTTAAATCCAATTGAAAAGTTATGGTTTGCCATCAAGCATGCCATAAGAAAAGTTCTGCAGAACTTTTGGCCCGATATCAATTCGGCTATTGATTTTAGCACTCGGGGAAACCTTACTTGGGTTAGCTATAGTTTGCTTGCTCACAAGCAAACTTTCCTGGATCCCAGTGTCAGCTACTCGGATGACATCCTCCCTAGTGAATATTGCTCTTAATTTGTAACTAACCTAAGCTATAAATGTTAAGAAATTTACCAGATAAAAAAAAAGCAAAAGAAGCCCTAGTCATTGTCTATTTTCAGTATTGGCGTTTTTTAAGTCTTAAACACTACAATTTAGCTGCTTTTAAGTGCAACTCACCTTAGCTTTAATATTTAAGAAATTTACCAGGCAGAAAAAAAAGGCAAAGAACTCCCGTGGTGCGAGTTTTGACCCTATAATAATTTAAACTGGCGCTGTAATAATGTGCCAACGCTTAAAATAAGCGCGATTTGGCTGAATGTAGAAAAAATTTAAAAGACATGCAGCCGCTATAATTTTATGTAATCCGCCAAAAAATACCCTAAGGTTTTTACTGAATTTTGTCATTGAGCCTGCAGGTCAAAAACAAGTTTTGAGTCGTAAATACCCTTATTGTCATAATAAGGGGGCTGACGGAGTTTGTAAAGGAAGTTTTTCGTTTCTACTGAATGACAATTGTGGCTTGGGAGGTAGTGCAAGAAATCTGTTATTTTAATTGTGTGAAATTTAGTTTTGTGTTTCGTAATATTATACAATCAAATTGATAAAAGCTGTATTATCTCCTTGCAGCATTAAGTGTATATTTTTTGCTATTTTTTCCACTAAGGGAGTAACGTTATCAAAATTTGAAAATTTTGATAATACATAATCTGCTAAGCTTTTTTCACCTTCAGGTCTACCCACTCCAAATCTCAAGCGCCAATAATCATTACCAATAAAACTATCTATGGATTTAAGTCCATTATGTCCAGCAGGGCTACCACCTTTCTTTATTTTTATTCTTCCAATTTCCAAATCAGCGTCATCGTGTATGACAACGATATTATCTAGCGATAATTTGTAAAAGTTTCGTATTTTTGCAACAGGGATGCCTGAATTATTCATAAATGAATAAGGCTTTATTAACACGATTTTATTATCATTAATTATGCCAGAGGTTATTAGATAATCGGCTTTTTTAGAAAACGACTGGAAATTCCAATATTTGTAAATTTTATCAACTACGATGAAGCCGATATTATGATGCGTTAACTCATATTGACCACCAGGGTTACCAAGTCCAACTATCAGATGCACTATTACTCTGTTTCTGCTTGAGGTTCTTCAACGTCACTATCGGCAGCAGAAATTGTAACAATAGTAAAATTTTCTTCTTCATGAGCTACAAACTTAACACCTTCTGGTAATTTTACATCGTTGATATGTATAGATTGGCCAATCATTTTACCAGATAAATCAACTTCTATAACCTGAGGTATTTTATCAGGAGAGCATTTAACAGTAATAGAACGACACAAAACATTAAGCACTCCACCTAACTTGATCCCTGGAGCTTTACTTTCATTCACAAATGATAGAGGTATGTCTATTTTAATTTCGCTGCCTTTATCAACAAATTGAAAATCAACATGTTGCACAGTATCCTTTACTACATGCAATTGGATATCGCGAACAAGAGCATATTCCTTTTTGCCCGAAATATTCAGCTCTATCAAATGTGCAGAAAGAGAGCCTGATTTATATTGCTTCGTGAATTCCTTTGCAGACAATGTTAAATTTACATTATCATGACCCTTTCCATATATGATTCCAGGGATGTTTCCTTTCTTCCTTAGAGAATGCATCGCTTTTATTTTTGTTATATCACGTAACTCTGCATTAATTGTTACTATTTCTTGTTGCGTCATCGATTACTCCTATTCAGCTAATCCTTTTAATATAATTCAATAATAATATAACATAAAAATATTTATTTCAAACTTCATTCTTTCATACTAATTGTTTGTGAAAGGATTTATTTAGATATATATTTAAGCTTATTTAACAAGAACTATGGGCATTGATGATAAAGTAGTTTTTAGGATTTATAAACCAACAAAAACTGCAACACAATCTGGTTTAGGTAATACAAATCTCTGGCACCTAAAAATTGAATCTGGTTCTTACTACATTGAACCTTTAATGGGGTGGGTTGGCTCAAAAGATCCAAAAAAACAGATTGTATTAAAGTTTGATTCTCTTGAAAAAGCAGTATTCTACGCAAAAAAACGCAACGTTAAATACGTAATTGAAATGCCAAAAAATGTTAAGAGGCTGCCAAAATCTTACGCAAGCAATTTCATACTAAAGTAAGGTTTATTGTGGTGTGCTTATCTGTAAAAGATAAAGCTTAGTATAACCAATTTAACTCTGGGTTTTAAGTTGTGCTAACACACTGCAGCCATTTAAAGAGTCAAGATTTTTAACCTGGCTAGCCAGTATTAAAGAGTTATTTTTTAGGTATTTCTTTACAAGGCTTGCAAGTCTTTTTGGATTATTCAAATAGCTCCACTCTGCTTGTAAAACTTTTATATCACTTTGTACTAAACTAATTTCACTTTTTATTTTTATTAGCTCTCTATTTAATGACTGAACATGTAGTTTTATCTTAAATAGTCCTACAATGCTAAGAAAAAACATAACTATTGAGATGATGCAGAAAGTTCTCATGACAACTTCTGTATAGCTCTTAGTTTTGCTGAGCGTGAACGCGGATTTGCACTTACTTCTTCTATACTTGCTTTGATCACTTTTTTATTTAGAAGAGAGAATGTCTTACAATCAGTAGATCTTGGCTCACATAGATCTTTAAAAAAAGTTTTGACTATACGATCTTCCAAAGAATGAAAGGTGACAACAATTAATTTGCCATTCTCATTTAAAATTTCAGATGCAGCTTTAATGCCCCTCTCAAGTTCTCCCAGCTCATCGTTTACCCATATTCTGATTGCCTGAAATGTTCTGGTTGCAGGATCAATTTTGCTTTTTCCACGGAACACCACAGAACGTACAATGTTCGCAAGCTCAAATGTAGTTTTGATAGTTTTCTTCTTCCGTGCACTTACTATTGCTCTTGCGATTTTGCGAGAATGATGCTCTCCTCCGTAGTTATATATAGTATTTGCAATTTCTTCTTCGCGTAAAGCGTTAACAAACGTTGAAGCGTTTATATAAGAAGAGTTATCCATGCTCATATCGAGTGGACCATCATGTAAAAATGAGAACCCTCTATCTCCGTTATCAAGCTGCATAGATGAAACTCCGATGTCAAAAACCACCCCATCCACTCCGTTTGATGTCATTCCAGCGCGTGACCAGTTATTTTTTCCAGTATCAAGTACTGGGATGACAGGAAATGGCTCAACGCTGCTTAGTATACTTTTAATATTACTAAACTTCTCAATGAATAGTTTTATTCTATCGGGATATCTAACGCTTAAATCATCATAAAACTTAGTTACCGTTTCATCTCTATCAATTGCATATACCTTGCAATCAGCTGACTCCAATATTGCTTTGCTATACCCTCCAGCTCCAAATGTGGCGTCCACGTATATACCACCATCCTGCGGTGATAGTAGTGATAGCATCTCTTTTAACAAAACTGGAGTGTGTGTCATAGTGCTCCATCAAGAGACTCTGTGCATACAAATAAAAATAGCTTCCCACTAAAACATGATATTTCATGGAAATATATAGGCAATAATATAAAAATACTTGGATATAGTCAATGATATAAAAATATTAAGATTTAATAAGATACTATTATTAATATAATGTTCAAATTTTTCTATTATATAAAAAAAAGTAATGTATATTACTAAATACTAAACAAACTATAGAAAATTATGCAGCAAATAACAAAAGTAATATTTTCAAGTTTGATTTGTAACACTTTATTGTGGTATGACCACATGCTTTTTGGCCACTTAATAAACATAAGGTGGTGTGTTTTTTCCATCGGATGATCAACTAACCAGCGTATTGAAGGCTTTTGGAGTGTTTGCAGTGGGTTTCTTAATGAGACCAGTCGGCGCTGCTATATTTGGTCACATTGGTGATAAGCATGGCAGAAGAGTTGCCTTATTGCTCTCGATTATATTAATGACTTTATCAACTGTATTAATTGCTTTTGTTCCAGGTTATCAAAGCATTGGAATACTAGCGTCAATGCTGGTAGTTTGTTTAAGATTATTGCAGGGTATATCCCTTGGAGGAGAAGCAGGAAATGCACCATTTTTAATAGAACACGCTCCTAAAAACAAAAAAGGATTTTTTGGCAGCATTGAAGTATTAAGCGCAATTTTTGGTTCAGTATTAAGCCTGATAGCAGTACTCATATGCAAAAAAGTATCTGATTTTGAATCTTGGGGGTGGAGATTACCTTTCATTTTCAGTTTAGCAATGGGATTAATCAGCATATATATGAGATATATACTTGATGAAAGCCCAGAGTATAAAAGACAGAAAAATCCATCTAAACTGCCATTAAAAGAGTTATTGAATAGCTATAAAAAACCTTTTCTGATATCAGTTGGGGTTGATATAGTTGAAAACTCATCTCTTTACATATATCTGGTATTTTTCAATGTGCTTACATCAACAATAAATACTCATTTTAACCATATGGTAGAAATACTGAGTCAAATTGCGCTCGGAGGATTGACAATATTGTTTGCAATACTTTCTGATAAGGTAGGAAGAGAAAAAGTTATGAAATTTGCATTTATAGCTTTTGTAATAGTGAGTTATCCAGTTTTCTCAATGTTATGTAGTGGCAATTACTTACTCACTTTTACGGCACATATTCTTTTTATAATTCCAATAGCTGCATCGCTTGGTCCTGTCAGTGCATTTGTGTGTGAATTATTTCCAACAAAGGTTCGGTACAGTGGATTTGCCTTGTCAAGAAATATAGCTGCTGGATTTTTTGGTGGCCTTGCACCATTTATATGCACAACAATTATCAAAGTTACAGGAAAAGAGGCTTCAGCTAGTTTTTACATGATTTTCTGTGCATTAATTGGGCTAGTTGCTATATCGCAAATTAAGGATTAGCTTTCTTCAAAATCACCCAAAGTAAACCAAGTATAGTTGCAGTATAGCAGAATTAAAAAAAATCTAATTATAAGGTGGGAAATGCCAATTCTTAGGTGATAATGTGAATATTTCAGCACCATCTTTAGTTACTCCGAGCGTATGTTCAAATTGAGCAGAAAGTGAAAGATCGCGTGTTGTTACTGTCCAGTCATCGAGTTTACTGAGCAGAGTCTCATGTTTTCCAGCATTAATCATTGGCTCTATTGTAAAAAACATACCTTCCTTCAGGATGAGATTTTCATCTTGATCATAGAAATGCACTACATTTGGTGGAGCATGAAAGACTTTTCCTATACCATGTCCGCAGTAGCTGCGTACGATAGAATATCCAAAATCTCTAATATATTTCTCTATAGCAAGCCCTATTTCATTTAACTTATTGCCGGGTTTAACTTGTTTAATTGCTTCCATCAATGCATGATAAGTAGCGTCACACAAACGTTTTGCTTTTATTGATGGCTTGCCAACCCAAAACATGCGACTTGTATCACCATGCCAACCATTTAAAATCACCGTGACATCAATATTTAAAATATCTCCATCTTTAAGCGGTTTATCATCGGGAACACCATGGCACACAACTGCATTTTTTGAAGTGCAAATCGATTTTAGATACCCCCTATAGTTTAGTGGTGCTGGAATTGCACCTGCATTAATTATAAAATCATGACATAGATCATTTAACTCATTAGTTGTCACCCCTACCTTTACGTACGGTGCAATGAAATCAAGAGTTTCAGCAGCAAGCCTGCCAGCCTTGTGCATAAATTCAAAATCTTCTTGTGAGTGTATAGTTATGTTCATATTTTCCATGTCTTATTGTAATTGGTACGCTTACTTGCAAGTACATAAATGTAATAACTTTACGTATTATGAAAATAAGCCCTATGGATCCTAGTGTCAAGTCATTTGTATGAAAGGTGGTCAAGCAAGAAGTCTATTTAATAATCTGAACTATACAACTACTATCTCAGGATAATCTGAAGGTTTTTTGTGATAGTAATCGATGCTCTTAGAATTCACCTCAATGTAAGTATTGTAGATACGATTCTCAAAACCACCTCTCTCTTGTTTTTTAGAGATACGCTTTTCTTCAATTTGTTCTATAGATAGTCCACTTTCTTTGCCTAATGCATGTATGACCTCAAGTAAATCAGCTAACTCTTCAAGGTTTTCATCTGAGGTTTTAGAGGCAATAACTTCCTTTGTTTCTTCTAAAAGTTTATCTTTGAGACGTTCAATGTATTCATCTTTTTCCATCACCCTCTCATAAACAATAATTCCATGGGAACGTATAATTTCAGTTGTATGATCACGAACAAGTTTATTAATTTTGAAACAATGTTTTTTATTCATAATGTTTCCTT
This sequence comes from Wolbachia endosymbiont (group A) of Sicus ferrugineus, assembly GCF_947251515.1. NCBI lineage: Bacteria > Pseudomonadati > Pseudomonadota > Alphaproteobacteria > Rickettsiales > Anaplasmataceae > Wolbachia > Wolbachia endosymbiont (group A) of Sicus ferrugineus. The sequence continues at coordinate 425,870 of NZ_OX366370.1, read as the reverse complement.
TGATGGATATAAGAATTTCATTCAGTAAAATTAAACTGTAACTTTTGATTTAACCCAATGGTACAACTTACTTATTTTACCATCTTGACCGAGCATTCCAGAGTTATTCTTATAAAAAGTGTCAATTATTAGCTTTATAGAACCTATAGCAGCAGAAAATACAGGATTTTTATCATATTCGCCATCAAGACCGCTACAAGACTCAGGGCACCCAATTCGAACTTGCTTATTGAATATATAGCCTGCAATTTCCTTCATGCTTGTGAGTTGACTAGTTCCACCTGTGATCACTACTTTATTAATTGGATCTTTCTGCTCTTGAAATTGCTCTCTTACCATTTCAAGTATTTCTTCAACTCTTGGTCTTATGATGTTAATAAGCTCAGATTTGAATACTTGAGTAGGTTCATCATTTTCACTATTTTGGACTGTAATATATTCGTTCTCATCTATTGAAGTTACGATAGTGCTACCATACAGTATTTTTATATACTCTGCACGTTCTATGCTTGTGCATAGCCCGTAAGCAATATCTCGAGTGATATGAACGCCACCAATTGGAACGCTGCTTGCATACACAAGTTTCCCTCTTTTGAAAATTCCAATTGCAGTGCACCCACCGCCTATATCAACAATAGCAGTTCCGAGCTCTTTTTCATCTTCACTCAGACAGGCAAGACCTGCAGAATATGCAGAAGCAATACAACCTGCCATATTTAATCCACCATTATTGGTAATACAGTTTTCAATATTGGTAAGCGCTGGACGCGAAGCAGTGACAACATTAACATCAGCAGATAGTCTTTTTCCGTACAATCCACCAACTTCTTTTATGTCAGTCATGTCATCTAAGTGATATTTCAGTGGTATATTGTGAATGATAACATTTTCTTCAATATATTTCTCAAACGTCTGAAAAACTACACGTTTTATATCCCGGTCAGAAATTTCATGATTAGCTGCAATAATTTCATTATGTACATTAAAAGATGAGATGCCACATCCAGCAATGTTCACATATATCTGGTCTATAGTTTCCTCTGACACTTGCTCAGCTAAACCTATAGTTGATGAGATGGAGTAATTTGCGTGTTTTACATTAGTTATCGACCCACCGTTTACACCTTCTGCAATCTTATAGCCCGTTCCTGTTACTTTATAGCTGAAGTTGCTATTTATCTTAACGATTAGACAAATAATCTTTGTTGTACCTATGTCTAAAACAGCAAAAACGTTTCTCTTTGGTTTTGCTATTACTGCAGAGTACATTAGTTAACCTTATTACGCAATTTCATTTAAATTGTAGCTTTCTTTAATAATTTATATTTCTGTTATAGATATAGCAACATTTTAATATACACTAAATTCTGGACAAAAGGAAAAGCAAAACATAAAATTATAATTTTTATGTCCATATTATGTCCATATTACCAATTGTAATTGCCCCTGATGAAAGACTAATCACACGTGCCAGTGAAGTAACAGATATAAACGATAAAATTAAAGAATTAGTAAACGACATGTTCGAAACTGTGTACGATGCAGAAGGTCTTGGCCTTGCTGCAGTGCAAGTTGGAGTGCTGAGGAGAGTTTTTGTTATGGACATTCAGCTTTCCCGAGCTGAAGACGAGCCAGTAGGGTATGAATCGACTGGCAAATTTTACATGATTAACCCTGAAATTACGGAATTATCCGATGAACAAGTAATTCTCAAAGAAGGGTGCCTTTCAATTCCAGAGCAAAGCTATGAAATTAAGCGTCCAAAATATTTGACTGTGAAATATAAGGATTTAAATAATGAGGAACAGACGCTAAAAGCTTGCGGCTGGCTCGCAAGGTGTATTCAGCATGAGCTAGATCACTTAAATGGCATATTATATATTAGACATTTATCTAAATTAAAGTATGATATGGCCATGAAAAAAGCACAAAAGGTTAAAAAGCATTATGAGCAATGAAGACCTAGAATTATTAAAATTTTACCATGAAGTGGGCGTTGATTGCACACTAACAGAGGGTGAAGAGGAAAAAAAGTTGGAGAGCAAAGAGGGTGTGCAACCCTCTGTTATCCAAACTGGGACCCAGAAGAAAGATGCAGATACGCGCTGGGGTGACACTAAAGATGGAAAAGACATGTTTCCAAGTGTTTGGATAATTGAAGCAAGGAAACTTGCAAGTAAATGTAGTAGTGTGGATGAACTAAGAAGTGCAGTTGAATCATTTGAAGGTTGTGAGATAAAAAAAACTGCAACTAATACTGTTTTTTCCGATGGTAATCCAAACGCAAAAATTATGCTCGTTGGTGAAGCTCCAGGAGCAAATGAAGACCTTCAAGGCATACCATTTTGTGGTGCAAGTGGAATGTTGCTCGATAAAATGTTAAATGCAATCAATCTTGATCGCACTAAGGTATACATAAGCAATACCGTATTTTGGCGCCCACCTGGCAATAGAAAGCCAACCGACCTAGAGCTTGATATGTGCAGACCATTTGTTGAGAAGCATGTTGCACTGGTTTTACCGCAAATTCTAATTTTGGTCGGGGGAATTGCGTGTTATAGCCTTCTTGACAGCACAAAAACTATATCGAATTTGCGTGGTAGATTTCATACGTACACTAACCAATATTTATCTCACTCAATCACTACAGCTGCTATATTTCACCCAGCTTACCTACTGCGTCAGCCAATGCAAAAACGTTTAGCCTGGGAGGATTTAAAGAAGATTAGGGAGTATCTTAATAATACCAATAACTGTACGAATACTTAACACCACTGGTGTCGAGAAGTAGCCCGCAGAAACGAAAAAACTTACTTGACAAGTTTCGCCAGCCCCCTTATCATGAAATTGAAGCTATTTCATTTAACTTCGCAATCTGTGCAGATTAAAACGACATGGAATCTAGTTCTTATTGTACATTTACTTAGTGTAGAGTTAAGTTTTCTGGATTCCAGTGTCTGGGCACTGGGATGACAGGAGTAGATAAGTGCAACACTAAGTTAGTGGGCAAAATCGTATTTAAAGGCTTAATGAAGTTAATATTAATGGGTCAGAATCAAATCGACCAATTTTTAGTTCTATTGCAATAAGGCGCCTTAATCCCCTATGAAAAAATAGCAAGTTCAATACGACACATTTCTAAATAGTAGCTGCGCTTCAAGTCATCAGAAATTGTAATAATTTCTACAAAATGTGACCAACTCAATTGTTGTGACAATGTCGCGACAATTTCTTGATCGGGAAAGAATTTGGAAAATTGCACCATCCGAAACAATGAAGCTCTATCAAACCCACGTCCATATTTAATCTGAAGCTCTTTTGCAAGTTGGGAGATGATTCGTTTGCCATAGTCTGCACGTTTGTGCTTTAAGATATCTTGATCAATTCTGAAGCCAATTTCCCAATTTAACAATACTAGAGTAGAATTGAAATGTGTAGCAAGATGATTCTTTGCTCTATCTATTAAATTACTAATATCCCCTAATAAGCTAGTAGCGATATCCATCAACGCTATTTTCAATAAAGAACCATTATAGCACAAAAACTAACTTTCTTAGATTTTAATATGTATGCAAGAGGTTACTTTCACCCCGAAAAAACATTACTACTTCCTCTTATACCAATTCCCACTATACAAAGAACGGATAGACAATAATGGAAAAAAAGCCATACTAAAGTAAGTGAAGTAGCGAGGTATAAATGGCATTAAGATCAAAATTATTGGATGAAAAAGTAGTAGAATCAGCAAAAGAAATGCTGAAGAAAGTAAGGAACAATGCATATGTTTCAAAAAAACTAAATGCTGTAATTGCGGCAAAAAAGCATAGTATAACGGCTGTAGCAAAAATATATTGAATTTCAAGAAGCGCACTAACTTCGTGGATAAAACTCTTGAAATTTGGCAGAGAAGAAAAACTGTTTGCTCCTCCATCACGCCGTAGAAAAACTAAATTAAATCAGGCTCAACTACAGCAAATTGAAGCATGTATAGAAGAAAATCCTAATATTACCATTAAAGAAATGAGAATAAGAATCCAGGAAAAGTTCGGATTAAATATCAGCAAATCTACAGTACACCGCCATATGCAAAAGATGAAATTTTCATATATTACACCAAGACCAGTACACAACGTACAAGATAAAAGTAAACAAGAGGAATTCAAAAAAAAATCTCAATGAAGTTATTGGCAAGTATCCAGAAAAAGAGCTATTTTTCTTTGATGAATCAAGGTTTGGCACACATTCGAAAGTTGGGCATGGATGGTTTAAAAAAGGCACTAGGACTCGGGTTAAAATAAAATTAGGTAGGCATAATTTTTATCTCTACAGTGCAGTTAATCCTAAAAATGGAGAGAGTTTTAGCTTATTTGCACTAAATGTTAACACTGATTGCATGAATGTATTTCTTGAGCAAATGTCGCAATATCTAGGGACAAGAGAAGCTGTTCTTGTTATGGACTGTGCTAGTTGGCATAAGTCAAAAAATTTAAAGGTAGCTAAAAATATTGAGATTATATACCTACCTCCATATTCACCTGAACTCAATCCTGTTGAGAGGCTTTGGTTATACATAAAACAGAACATTTTGCGCAATAAAATATACGATACAATTGCTCTGCTTTAGGGTGCTTTGTGCAAATTTATTACTTCTCTTGCCAGCTCCACAATTAAACAACTCTGCAATTTCTCCTATTTGACTGATCAACAATGAGAATTGGTATTACTTTACTTAATTTAAAAGAATATCCAAGAATTACACAAGAAACACAAAAAAAGGTTAGAGAGCTAAAGGAGAAACTCGAGGAAAAATACCACTGTAAAACTGCTTCAAAAAAATGTCAGTCTGGCATTGAAAAAGCAGGTTCTTTTATAGAAAAAACAGCATCTACTGCAGGAAAAGCAGTATCTGCTGCTGGAAAGTACATAGATCCAGCAAAGAGAGAACCCGTCAAACATTAATATCCATAACAACGGTTATTTTCATTTCAGCTGTAGCATATGGTGTCTCTCAGGGTTACATTGGGGCCCTTGCCGCTTTATTCCTCGCAGCTATTGCTATAGCTACATGTCTTGCTCTTACTTTAGGGTTTAGTGGTGTTAAGAAATGTTTTGAAAAACTAACTAATAAAACAAAGAACTCTACTGACAATGACCGACAGACAAAGCGTGCAAGAAATCCAAAAAGTGAAATGAAAGATACATCAACAAAATCTCCCGCAGATGGGTTAACAATATAACTAGTATACCCTCTTTTCTGGAGCGATGAAGTCAATTTCATCGCTCAGAGTTTTTTCAGCCACTTTTTTATAATCAATTTTTACGTTAATTTGACCTTTCTTTTCTTCAAGCCACGCTATGGTGTGTTTCATCCAGTTTTTATCATCACGCTCAGGAAAATCTTCACGAGCATGAGCACCTCTACTCTCCTCTCGATTGGCTGCGCATTCCATGGTAATAACCGCTTGTGGGATCATGTTAGCAAGCTCCAGTGCTTCAACTAACTCACTGTTCCATATCATACTGCGATCCTCAAGTGAAATATCAGGCATCATTTTTGCTACCTTTTTTATAGCTTTTTTACCTTCTTCTAAAACTTCAGCAACACGGAACACTGATGCGTACTTTTGCATAGTGTTCTGCATTTCGCTGCGTATTTTTGCTACTTTGAGCTTCCCAGAAGCAAATCGCATTTTATTAAACCTATCTATTATCCAATCTGTACAATCTGAGCTCAATTTTTTATGTGATGTACAGGATTTTAGTTTCTCTTTTGCTTTGAGTGCTGCAGCTCTACCAAAAACCACAAGATCAAGAAGCGAGTTAGAACCAAGTCGATTTGCACCGTGCACAGAGACACACGCAGCTTCTCCAATTGCAAATAGTCCATCTACCACTTCTTCCTTACCTTGCTTCAGCGTGATCACTTCTCCATGATAATTGGTTGGAATGCCACCCATGTTATAGTGAACAGTCGGAATGACCGGTATTGAATCTTTAGTGACATCAACTCCAGCAAAAGTTCTTGCGGTTTCGCTGATGCCCGGCAATCTGAGTTTTATTACTTCCGGATCAAGATTCGCTATAGTTAAATACATATGATCTTTTTTCGGTCCAACTCCCCTTCCCTCTCTAATTTCAATTGTTATTGCACGACTTACCACATCACGGGAAGCTAAATCTTTTGCTTTTGGTGCGTAACGTTCCATAAACTTTTCGCCCTGAGAATTAACGAGGTACCCCCCTTCTCCACGGCACCCTTCTGTCATCAAGCACCCTGAGCCATATATTCCTGTTGGATGAAATTGTACAAATTCCATATCTTCAAGTGGTAACCCAGCTCTCACCACCATGCCATTACCATCACCTGTGCAGGTATGCGCACTTGTTGCAGAGAAATAAACACGTCCATATCCACCTGTTGCTAGCACCACCGAATGTGCGCGAAATCTATGTAATGTACCGTCGCATAGCGACCAAGCAAGAACTCCGCAGCATGCTCCGGTTTCGCTATCCATAATTAAATCAATCACAAAGTATTCAACAAAAAATTCAGCGTTGAATTTAAGACACTGCTGATATAGAGTGTGAAGGATTGCGTGCCCAGTTTTGTCTGCTGCCGCACAAGTGCGCTGCGCTGATTTTCCTTTACCAAAGTGAGTTGTCATTCCACCAAAGGAACGCTGGTATATTTTGCCATTTTCTGTACGAGAAAAAGGTACGCCAAAATTTTCAAGTTCAATAACAGCTTTAGCAGCGTTTTTACACATATATTCTATTGCATCTTGATCACCAAGCCAGTCTGAACCTTTTATTGTGTCATATGCATGCCAGCGCCAATCGTCTTCACCAATATTACCTAAAGCTGCACTAATTCCGCCTTGTGCTGCAACTGTATGACTTCGTGTAGGGAAAATTTTAGAAATGCAGGCAACTGAAAAATTAGTTGCAGCCATCCCAAGCGTTGCTCTGAGCCCTGCTCCACCTGCACCCACTACTACCACATCATACTCATGTTCTATGATCTCATACGCTGACTTATCCATATTTGCTTATTTTATTATTACAGGCTTATGATATCACAGAAGTAGAAAAAATCTATACAAGTTTTCTATAGCTAATACCAATTCTCATTATTAGTGAACCACTTTTTCATCCAATAATTTTGATCTTAATGCCATTTAAACCTCGCTATTTTACTTACTTCAGGTGGAACATACAATAAAATGGTTGAGTATTTATCTGGCTTGCATCCATCGGTAGTTATTACACTAAATAAACAGGAAGTTGGTGGAACGATAAAAGAAACGATTACTCAAAAATTTTCTGAAATGGCCAGGGAAAACCTTGGCAATTTCTCTGAGGAAGAGCAGGAAAAGATTCGTAATGAGTTGCCGGAATTATCATCTGAAACAGTAAGATAGCTACACGCTTAGCTCTTGAGAAAAAGTGTCAGGGGTTTAGTAGTGGACTAGATAATGATAAAAAGGAGGAAATACTAGGAGAATGTATGAGTAATTTATCCTATGTTGAACTGGAGAATCAAAACGAAGTGGTAAGGTAAATTATATTTCATTGAAGTCATTTATCTTGAAACATAAGCAGGATTTTGTATAGTTGTTTCAATTTGGGTCTGTATATTGAAACAATGCGTGAAAATGACAGGTCATTGTACAAGAGGTACCTAATTTGCCGACAAGAATGCTAGATAAAGAAACTTACATTTCAATTATTTTATAATTTCTGTATAATCTTACAAGCTCAATTGGTACATTATGAAGATAATAATAGGTAATGCTAGTAAAGAATTAGGGGAATCAGTAGTTAACCGGCTAGATGTTCAACCATCCTCTGCTTGGATATCAAAGTTTACCGATGGCGAGGTAAATGTAGAAGTAGCAAATGATCTATATAATCAAGAAGTATACATAGTACAATCTCTTTCTCCCCCTGTGAATGATAACCTTATGGAGCTTCTGCTTATAATTGATGCAGTAAATAGATTAGGAGCCAAAAGGATAGTAGTAATTATTCCTTATTATGGATATAGCAGACAAGATAGAATTATCAAGAACAATGATATGCAATCTGCTTTAAATGCCAAATTAGTTGCAAATCTTATTCAAACTGCAGGTGCAAGTAGTGTTGCAGTGATTGATTTGCACTCAAGTCAAATTGAAGGATTCTTTGATGTACCGATAACTAATTTGAACTGCTTTGAAGCATTTGTTGACTGTATACACACGGAAAATTTGGCAATTGTTGCACCTGATGTTGGAGCAATTGGCAGAGCACGTGCTTTTGCAAAGACTTTAGAGGAAAAGTACAAGATAGGGTTAAGTGATAAGATTATTGTAGTAGATAAATATAGGGAGAAAGCAGGCACATCTCAAGTAATGAACATAATAGGAGAAGTTGCGAATAAAAATTGTGTCATTGTTGATGATATAGTTGACTCTGGTGGAACATTGTGTAATGCAGCCCTTGCTTTAAAAAATTGCGGAGCAAAGTCCGTAATTTCATGCATCACACATGGCGTGCTTTCAGGAAGTGCAGTTGAAAAAATTTCTTCCTCTTCTTTAGATAAATTAGTGATTACGGATACTATACTTCACAAACTTGAAAAAACTGGTAAAATGGAAGTTGTTTCGGTCGTAGATATTTTAACTCACTTCATCCAAGGAGGTAAAGATGCCAGCTAAGTCAACAGAAGACGTTATTACTTCACTAATAGAATTTGCAAATAAGAGAAAAATAACAATTACCAAGGAAGAAATGCTTAAAATTGCACAGCTTGTAAGGATTAAGTTATCAAATGACGAGATTGATCACTACTCCAAAGAACTGACAATGCTGGATTGGATACATGATACTTTATTGCAAGTTAATACTGAAGGTGTTTCTCCTATGCGTTATGGCAGTATAGACAAGGACATTCATGTACGCGATGATGTTATAAATTCTCAAAACATTAAAGAAGAGATATTGTCCAATACAAAACCTGAGCATGGGTATTTCGTAGTGCCAAAGGTTATAAACGATTAGGGTAAAATAAGGCTCATATCAATTCTATAATAGATCTACTTTCAAAGTATCCGTTCAGCAGAGTGGCAAAACAGGTATAGCTAACCCAAGAAGGTTTCCCTACGTCATACCGCCGCGGCGCTAACAAGTAGCGGAATAACGAATTTGTTGTTTTTCAAATTGTAGGTAAACCTAAGCCACTTTAGCTATAGTTTACTTGCCCCATGATTTTCTTTATTATCAGATATTGCTTTAAATAATATGGAGGGGTAAGTTGTCAGCAATTGCCATTATTGATTTTGGTTCACGTACGATATCGGTAGTTAACATTAGCTACCTGAAGGTCAGAGTTGCCTTTCTTAAAGATATTTTAAGTATACTAGATGTATTATTGATACGTGATAATAAAACTGGGGGTTTTTATGGAAACATCTGAATTAACTTTACTCGACTTACAGGATTTGCTTGAAAGTTTGAAAAGGCATGTGCGTAGTGAAGTAGAAAAATATGTAGATAAAAGAGTAGAAGAAGTCAAAGATGAGGCAGTAACATATATAATAAATAAAGTATTAAACAATATGGTGGGTAATGAGCCACTAAATGAGCTCAAAATAGATAAACCTAAAGAAATTGTGCAAGTTGATGATGATGGCTTAACGCAAAATCAAAAAGTTATTAAAGCTCTTTTTATAGTTAGAACACTTGTTGGAGAATATAAAAAGAAAATGTATGAAGTTACAGTCAGTAATGAGGGAAAGTTTATTTACAATGGGGAAGAATATAGTGCTCATTCTACGGCTGGCACAAGAATTACCGGTAAAAGTTGCAACGGTTGGGATTTTTTTAAAGTATGCCTTGACCCCAAAGAAAAACTGAGGACTCTGAGTCACCACCATGCAAAGTTTCTGTCAACTCAAAATAAATCATAGCTAACGTTTAAGTCATACATCAAAGCTTTTAAGAGGTCTTATACCAATTCTCATTGTTGGTCAGTCAAATAGGAGAAATTGCAGAGTTGTTTAATTGTGGAGCTGGCAAGAGAAGTAATAAATTTGCACAAAGCACCCTAAAGCAGAGCAATTGTATCGTATATTTTATTGCACAAAATGTTCTGTTTTATATATAACCAAAGCCTCTCGTGTTTCTAGATATTGCGACATCTGCTCAAGAAATATGTTCATGCAATCAGTGTTGACATTTGGTGCAAATAAGCTAGAACTCTCTCCATTTCTAGGATTAACCGCACTATAGAGATAGAAATTTTGCCTAACTAATTTTGTTTTAACCTGTGTTCTAATCCCCTTTTTAAACCACCCATGTCCAACCTTTGAATGTGTGCCAAACCTTGATTCATCAAAGAAAAATAGCTCTTTTTCTGGATACTTGCTAATAGCTCCATTGAGATTTTTTTTTGAATTCCTCTTGTTTGCTTTTATCTTGTCCATTATGAACTGGTCTGGGTGTAATATATGAGAATTTCATCTTTTGCATATAGCGGTGTACTGTAGATTTGCTGATATTTAATCCGAACTTTTCCTGGATTCTTATTCTCATTTCTTTAATGGTAATATTAGGATTTTCTTCTATCCACTCTTCAATTTGCCGTAGTTGATCCTGATTTAATTTAGTTTTTCTACGCCGTTGTGGAGGAGTAAACAGTTTTTCTTCTCTGCCAAATTTCAAGAGTTTTACCCACGAAGTTAGTGCGCTTCTTGAAATACAATATATTTTTGCTACAGCCGCTATACTGTGCTTTTTTGCTGCAATTACAGCATTTAGTTTTTTTGAAACATATGCATTGTTCCTTACTTTCTTCAGCATTTCTTTTGCTGATTCTACTACTTTTTCATCCAATAATTTTGATCTTAATGCCATTTATACCTCAACTATTTTACTTGCTTCATTATGGCTTTTCTTCCATCATTGTCCATCTGTTTGCCTTGTAATGGGAATTGGTATTAGTTTACTTACTTCTTTATTTTCTTTATTATCAGATATCACTTTTAAATAATATGGAGGAGCAAATTGTCAGCAATTGCCATTATTGATTTTGGTTCACAATTTACACAGCTTATCGCAAGACAAGTCAGGGAAATGGGTGTGTATTGCGAAATATTTCCAAGCAACATCAGTTTTGAAACAATATCAAAATTCAATGGGTTTATTCTCTCTGGAGGACCACAATCTGTAAATGATGATTGTTCTGAAACAAGTAGAGTAGTACATGAAATTATAAAACTTAATAAGGCAACAAACGTTCCTATACTTGGAATATGCTATGGACAGCAACTCATTTGTCATTATTTTGGAGCAAAAGTAAAAGAGAGTTTCAAACAGGAGTTTGGCAGAACTAAAATCAAGATACTAAAAGAATCCCCCATTATAAAGGATACCTGGGATGTTAATTCTGAAGTGGATGTATTAATGAACCATGCGGACAGTGTTGATACTATACCACAGGGATTTACTGTTATCGCATCAGGTGTGATAAATCAAACAATTGCAATGATTGTTAACGAACAGCGGAAGATTTACTGTACTCAGTTCCATCCTGAAGTGAGGCCCACAACAAATGGCAGTAAATTGCTCTCTAACTTCTTGGATATTGCAAATTGCGAGAGAGACTGGACAATGAAATCGTTTATTGAAAAGCAGAAGGAAAAAATCAAAAATGTAGTAGGAGAGAAAAAAGTAATCGCTGCAGTAAGTGGTGGGGTTGATTCAAGTGTTGCAGCGGCTCTCACACATAAAGCTATAGGAAAACAATTGAACTGTATTTTTATCGATACTGGGTTGTTACGCAAGAACCAGACCATTGCTATGTTGAAAGAAATTCCGATAAACTACGTTGATAAATCAAATTTATTTTTGAGTAGGTTAAAGGGAATAACTGATCCAGAAAAAAAGCGAAAAATTATCGGTAACGCTTTCATTGAAGTGTTTGAAGAAGAAGCAAAAAAAATAGGTGATGTGGATTTTTTGATGCAAGGTACCATCTACTCTGATGTAGTTGAGTCAGGGCATGCCTCAGACAACACTAGTACAATTAAGTCTCACCATAATGTTGGTGGGTTGCCAGAAAAGATGAACCTGAAGCTAGTAGAGCCTTTACGCTACCTCTTTAAAGATGAGGTAAGGCTACTTGGAAAAGAAATTGGGCTTTCAGACGAGATAATATTTCAACATCCATTTCCTGGACCCGGACTTGCAGTGAGGATTATAAGTGAAATCGATGAAGAAAAGGTGCGAATATTGCAAGAAGTAGATGAAATATATATTAATACGATGAAAAATTACGATCTATACGATAAGATATGGCAAGCTTTTGCTGTATTATTACCAATAAAAACTGTAGGCGTCATGGGAGATGGTCGTACATACGGATATGTTTGTGCTTTAAGGGCTGTAACATCGTCCGATGGTATGACGGCTGATGCATTTCCATTTGAAGATAAGGATCAGCATTCGCTAGTGTTTTGGGACTTTTTACAGAATGTTGGCAGTATAATTATTAATAACGTTTCCGGAGTAAATAGAGTTGTCTATGACTTAACTTCTAAACCACCAGCAACCATTGAGTGGGAGTAAATCAAAAAGTCTAGTCATCCCGCTTTGTTAGCGGTTGAGATACCGTGAATAAATCACGGTATGACGTTAAGTAACTCGTCATCCCGCTAAGTGTTAGCGGGATCTAGAGATACTGAGGCGGAATGACGAATTTGTTGTTTTTCAAATTGTAGGTAAACCTAAAGCTATAGAAAAAAAGAAGAACCAGTTTCTTAGTTCTTCATTGACATAATTCACTTCATATGCCATAATAAAACTATGAAGTTTAAACGAAAAATGATGTGGTTACAAGAAATATTACAAGAGATCAATAATAATCAAGATATAAATAAAGAAAATATAATTGATGAAATAAGAGACAAATTGGAAAAAAGATGTCCTCCCAAAAATAATCAAGACGATATTTATAGTTTTGATCAATATTTTCAATGGAAAAAGAATAATTTCAATGTAAATCACATATTCAAAGAATACGAATATACAGGTTTTGGGTGTAAAGATAGGTATAGTTTATTGCACCTAGCGGTTAAAAATGGTTATGAAACGCTAGCAAGATTCTTAATGGAAATAGGGGCTAATATTGATGTGAAAGACATATTCAACAGGACTCCTTTACACTTTGCTGTCGGTGAACAAAATTAAAAATGGTAAAGCTCTTGCTAGCAAGCAATGCAAATGTTAATGTGCGAAGTGAACTTGAAATGACACCTTTGCATTATGCTGCTTGGTTCGGCAATGTAGAGATAGTAGAGCTTCTACTGAAAAAAGAAGCGAATGTTAATGTACAAAATCAATTTTATAGAAGAACTCCTTTGCATTATGCCGTTATGAGGGAAAGCAATACAGAAATAGTGAAACCTCTACTCGAAAGAAAAGCAAGTGTTAATTTGCTAGATAGAGAAGGAAAAACTCCCTTGGATTACGCTATTCATTACAATTATAAACATCCAAAGCTAATAAAGCTACTACTAGACTATGGTGCAGATCCATCATGTATTAAGAATAAAGCAATAAAAATTAGCGCTGCTGTGGGTGCTATTACTACTGTTGTAATTCCATTGATGCTTGCATACGCTACTGAATTATCTGTACTAGCAATAGTTGGAATTACTGCAGCATCTGTGTTAATAGCTGGTAGTATTGTTTATGGAGTTATATGCTCTGCCTATGGAGTTACAATTGGCAGTAAGCTAAGTGAGGTTAGATGCAGTAATGTTGATGGAAATAAACAAACTGTACAACCATAATTATTAGCTCACCACAGTAACCGCGCCGTGGCAGTGTTTGTATTTCTTTCCGGAGTTGCAAGGACATTTGTCGTTTCTTGAGACTTTGGGAAGTCTGTTATTTCTCGCAGAATGTAATCTATTGCCTATCTCTTGGTTGTCTGCCAACTTAAAGTGTGCTAAGCGATGAATGGTGAGTTCCTTCCATTTTTCAAGCATTGACTCAAACATCAAGAAAGCTTCGCGTTTAAATTCATTCAGTGGGTCTTTCTGCCCCATGGCACGTAAGCTTATGCTTTGTCTTAAGCTTTCTAAAGTTGAAAGATGCTCCCTCCATAAATGATCGAGTGTCATGATCATTACTTGCTTCACGATCGTATTCCACAAATCTGTAGTGTGCTGACTGTTGAAATATTTTTCTTTCTCAGTAAAAAATTCTTGTATCTTATCATTTATATAATTCAAAGCTTCTTGTTTGTTTAAAAACTTTGCTAAATCTTCTTTATCAAGCGTTATTCCATACTTTGTATGGAATTCTTTGACTATATCTTCAATATAATCCTCATAATAGCCACTTTGGATTATACCTTCTACTATGCTCTCATTTACTTCGCTATATACTTCAAGTAAATCATTAATTTCGTTGCCTAAGATATTGTTTCTCTGCTTAAAAATAACTTTACGTTGGTTGTTGATTACGTCATCAAACTTAAGCAAAGACTTCCGCACATCATAGTTTCTAGCTTCAACTTTCTTCTGCGCCTTCTCAAGTGCCTTATTGATCCATGGATGATGAATAGCTTCGTTATTCTTTAACCCTACTTTTTGTAAAAAGCTTCTCATTCTATCAGAACCAAATATTCTCATTAGGTCATCTTCAAGCGATAAAAAGAACTTAGAAAGTCCAGGATCCCCCTGACGACCAGAACGGCCGCGTAATTGATCATCTATTCTCCTGCTTTCATGTCTTTCGGTTCCAACCACGCATAAACCACCAGCTTTTATAGCAATTTCCTTATCTTTTTTTACTCTTTCGACTATTTCTTGGTATTTTTTTTCTCTTTCATCAGCATTTTTTATCTTCTTTAGCTCTACCTTTGCAATCATTTCAGCGTTTCCACCGAGTTGAATATCAGTTCCACGTCCTGCCATGTTAGTTGCTATAGTGATACTACCTGGCACTCCAGCTTGTGCTATTATGTACGCCTCTTGTTCATGATAACGAGCATTCAATACTGAATGCTTAAGAGAATGGCTTTGCAAAAGCGCAGAAAGCTTCTCAGAGTTTTCGATGCTTACCGTGCCAACAAGGACCGGTTGAAGGCGTTTGTGGCATTCTTCTATAAACTTCAACACAGCATTAAATTTTTCTTTTCCTGTGCCATAAATTTCATCATCAATATCAACTCTTTTTACAGGTACATTGGTTGGAATTTTTACTACATTTAGTCTGTATATATCACGAAACTCTTCTGCCTCTGTTGCTGCTGTTCCAGTCATTCCGGAAAGTTTATTGTACATACGAAAGTAATTCTGAAATGTGACCGATGCTAAAGTTTGGTTTTCATGCTGAATTTCAAGATTCTCCTTCGCTTCAAGTGCCTGATGAAGACCATCGGAATATCTCCTGCCCTCCATCATACGCCCAGTAAATTCATCAATAATCACTACCTTGCCATCCTTTACTATATAATCTTTATCAGCAGTAAACAGCTTATGTGCACGTAATGCTTGGTCTATATAATGAGTCATTATCATGCTGTCAGTATCATAGAGCGAGGAATTTTCAGGAATGAGATTGTATGACCTGAGTAGTTCTTCCACTCGTGAAATACCATCTTCAGTAAGGAATACTGCCCTACCCTTTTCATCCACCTCATAATCAGAGTCAACTAATTTGGTTACTATTTTATTGATATGCTTATATATCTGATTGTTTTCCTCAATCTGGCCAGAAATAATAAGCGGAGTGCGAGCTTCATCAATGAGTATTGAGTCTACTTCATCAACTATTCCGTAGTGAAAGCCTCTCTGAACCATGTCTTCTTGAGAAAATTTCATATTGTCTCGCAGGTAATCAAAGGCAAGCTCGTTATTTGTGGAATACACGATATCTGCACTGTAAGCCTCTTTTCTCTCTTCATCTGTCAAGTTATTTGTGATAAACGCAACAGAAACCCCAAGAGAATTATATAATTTGCTCATCCACTCTGTGTCTCGTTTTGCAAGATAATCGTTAACAGTTACGACGTGCACGCCTTTCCCTTCTAAGGAATTTAGATATGCTGCTAAAGTTGCAACGAGTGTCTTTCCCTCTCCTGTTTTCATTTCTGATATCATGCCATTATGGAGCACCATTCCACCAATCAGTTGAACATCAAAATGTCTCATGTTAAGAAACCTTCGAGAGGCTTCGCGCACAACCGCAAATGCAGGTACGAGAAGATCATTTAACGTTTTCCCATTTTTCAATTCCTGTTTTAATTCTTGAGTTTTACCAGCAAGCTCCTCATCAGATAAGCTCTGCATTTCTGTTTCTAATGCATTTATTTGCTGAACAATTTTCCTGAAGGATTTTATTATCTTCTTGTTTGTTGACCCAAATATCTTTCTTATAAAAAAGAATGACAACGTAAAAATGAAAAATATAAGAATGGCTGTCAAAATTAGCGGAGAATCTAGCATAAACTTAAGTAACGTCTTATTTAATATGAGATTATATTACTAAATGCAGCCTACAGCAATGACATATTAGATTTGGGGAGTCTTTATACTTAAGATAGAAAACAAAATCAACCCTGTTCGGCACTGTTATCGAAATATTAAAGAATCTGTTGCATTATCTTAGGCACTTGGTGACTTTAATTTTTTATAGAAAGAAGTTATTCGTAGGTTTAGTAGGGTATGAATGTAGAAAATAAGCAGTCTGAAGAACTTGGTAATCCTAAATTTAAGAAGAGAGATGGCACATCAACAGGTTATCAAGGTCGCAAGTATGAAGTAAAATTATTAATGCTGTATCTACTTCATGGGTTAAGTAGTAAAATTGACTTTTGGTTAGCATCAAACATAGAAGGTTTTGGAGCCTTTGATGATATTTTTTTTGAGTATAAAGATCAGAAGAACAAATCGAGAATTATCTTGGTTCAAGCTAATACCAATTCCCACTATACAAAGAACGGATAGACAATAATGGAAAAAAAGCCATACTAAAGTAAGTGAAGTAGCGAGGTATAAATGGCATTAAGATCAAAATTATTGGATGAAAAAGTAGTAGAATCAGCAAAAGAAATGCTGAAGAAAGTAAGGAACAATGCATATGTTTCAAAAAAACTAAATGCTGTAATTGCGGCAAAAAAGCATAGTATAACGGCTGTAGCAAAAATATATTGAATTTCAAGAAGCGCACTAACTTCGTGGATAAAACTCTTGAAATTTGGCAGAGAAGAAAAACTGTTTGCTCCTCCATCACGCCGTAGAAAAACTAAATTAAATCAGGCTCAACTACAGCAAATTGAAGCATGTATAGAAGAAAATCCTAATATTACCATTAAAGAAATGAGAATAAGAATCCAGGAAAAGTTCGGATTAAATATCAGCAAATCTACAGTACACCGCCATATGCAAAAGATGAAATTTTCATATATTACACCAAGACCAGTACACAACGTACAAGATAAAAGTAAACAAGAGGAATTCAAAAAAAAATCTCAATGAAGTTATTGGCAAGTATCCAGAAAAAGAGCTATTTTTCTTTGATGAATCAAGGTTTGGCACACATTCGAAAGTTGGGCATGGATGGTTTAAAAAAGGCACTAGGACTCGGGTTAAAATAAAATTAGGTAGGCATAATTTTTATCTCTACAGTGCAGTTAATCCTAAAAATGGAGAGAGTTTTAGCTTATTTGCACTAAATGTTAACACTGATTGCATGAATGTATTTCTTGAGCAAATGTCGCAATATCTAGGGACAAGAGAAGCTGTTCTTGTTATGGACTGTGCTAGTTGGCATAAGTCAAAAAATTTAAAGGTAGCTAAAAATATTGAGATTATATACCTACCTCCATATTCACCTGAACTCAATCCTGTTGAGAGGCTTTGGTTATACATAAAACAGAACATTTTGCGCAATAAAATATACGATACAATTGCTCTGCTTTAGGGTGCTTTGTGCAAATTTATTACTTCTCTTGCCAGCTCCACAATTAAACAACTCTGCAATTTCTCCTATTTGACTGATCAACAATGAGAATTGGTATTAGGTTTCGTATATTATTTAACACAATAAAATTATTGTCATGATCTTTAATTTTTAGCTGTAATTTGCTCATTATCACCTCCTTTCATTAAAATATCAAAATTAATTGTTGAATGTAAAATCTCATCGTGCTGACTCATAGCACAATTACTTTCCAAAATAGTTTCATTATCAGAATATTTAATACTCTTAAGTATCAAGTTAATATACCTTATAATGGCAAACATACTGCCTATATGATGGGTATATATGTCGCATGAAAATCTTGCCTTTGTAGCAAAATTGGACAGCATATGCAGATTATTATAATTCACTACATGCAATCTCAGGTAAGGAATGGTGACCTGTTTAGGTAAGTAGTCATAAATGTTAGTAACATATTTCCTTAAATCAGAGTTTGCTTTTAGTGCTTCATAAATGCTACTGTACAACTCGTTTATAGCTTGAATTTTTTCCATGATTAATCCTCAGATTTACTCAGACGCGGCTGTACGGACATTGCAATTTGCAGGCAATTTGCGTGGCAGATGGTGTCATTCCAGTGCTTGACACTGGAATCCAGCTTTTGATCGAAAATGTTGTATAGTGCACAATCAATTTTTCTGGATCCCAGTGTCTGGGCACTGGGATGACACCCTTCTGGTGGACAATGTTTGTACAGAGCTACTTGGATGACAAGAAAGAGCTACAAAACAACCTTTGGTTCGCGAAATGGAGAATACACCTTCTTCACTTCAGACAAATGGCTACTTACCCACGATTCACGATCTTTGTAAATAGCAGAAACATGCCGCATAATACCTAGTTTTATCTGCTCAGGAACATTGTCATAGCTAGCCTCGTATACAACATCAACTCTTATTGCATTCAAATAATTGAAAAACTCAACGTAGCCCCTACATCACTAAAATAATACTTAAGTGTTCTCTTCTCTTGACCTTTAGACATCATTGCAGTAGCCAATACTATCTTACTCACAGGGCCATAGCTTAAATAGATCCTACGAGGTACATAATATTCATATGAAACTTGCCATGTTTGTTTCACCAGTGACTTTTCCATATGCCACTCAGCATAATCAGTTGCCATAAAAATTAGATCTGAAATCAACTTATCATCTTGATCGTTCTCAATGCGTAAAAAAGATTTAACCTCTTCTAAAATAACTGGAAAAGATTCAGACTTATACCAATTCTCATTGTTGGTCAGTCAAATAGGAGAAATTGCAGAGTTGTTTAATTGTGGAGCTGGCAAGAGAAGTAATAAATTTGCACAAAGCACCCTAAAGCAGAGCAATTGTATCGTATATTTTATTGCGCAAAATGTTCTGTTTTATGTATAACCAAAGCCTCTCAACAGGATTGAGTTCAGGTGAATATGGAGGTAGGTATATAATCTCAATATTTTTAGCTACCTTTAAATTTTTTGACTTATGCCAACTAGCACAGTCCATAACAAGAACAGCTTCTCTTGTCCCTAGATATTGCGACATTTGCTCAAGAAATACATTCATGCAATCAGTGTTAACATTTAGTGCAAATAAGCTAAAACTCTCTCCATTTTTAGGATTAACTGCACTGTAGAGATAAAAATTATGCCTACCTAATTTTATTTTAACCCGAGTCCTAGTGCCTTTTTTAAACCATCCATGCCCAACTTTCGAATGTGTGCCAAACCTTGATTCATCAAAGAAAAATAGCTCTTTTTCTGGATACTTGCCAATAACTTCATTGAGATTTTTTTTTGAATTCCTCTTGTTTACTTTTATCTTGTACGTTGTGTACTGGTCTTGGTGTAATATATGAAAATTTCATCTTTTGCATATGGCGGTGTACTGTAGATTTGCTGATATTTAATCCGAACTTTTCCTGGATTCTTATTCTCATTTCTTTAATGGTAATATTAGGATTTTCTTCTATACATGCTTCAATTTGCTGTAGTTGAGCCTGATTTAATTTAGTTTTTCTACGGCGTGATGGAGGAGCAAACAGTTTTTCTTCTCTGCCAAATTTCAAGAGTTTTATCCACGAAGTTAGTGCGCTTCTTGAAATGCAATATATTTTTGCTACAGCCGTTATACTATGCTTTTTTGCCGCAATTACAGCATTTAGTTTTTTTGAAACATATACATTGTTCCTTACTTTCTTCAGCATTTCTTTTGCTGATTCTACTACTTTTTCATCCAATAATTTTGATCTTAATGCCATTTATACCTCGCTACTTCACTTACTTTAGTATGGCTTTTTTCCCATTATTGTCTATCCGTTCTTTGTATAGTGGGAATTGGTATTACAACACCTTGTCATTGCAGTTGTGTGTCACGCGCTGCCGAAATTGGATGCGAGAAGTCCATTTATTTTAGAAAATATTATATAGAAAGTTGCTTGACAAACTCCGCCAGCCCCCTTATTATGACAATAAGGGTATTTATGACTCAAAACTTGTTTTTGACCTGCAGGCTCAATGACAAAACTCAGTAAAAAACTCAGGGTATTTATTGGCGGATTACATAAAATTATAGCGGCTGCATGTCTTTTTTATTTTTTCTACATTCAGCCAAATCACGCTTATTTTAAGCGTTCGCACATTATTACAGCGCCAGTTTAAAGTATTAGAGAGTCAAAACTCGCACCACGGGAGTTCTTTGCCTTTTTTTTCATTTGGTAAATTTCTTAATGTTTGTAGCTAAAGCAACTTAAGAGACCAAAAATGGTGTCATTCCAGCGCGTGACGCTGGAATCTAGTCTTTATTATGCAGCCACTTATTTAAAGTTAAGTTTCCTGGATCCAAATAGTCAGGGCACTGGTATGACACCTTGACGATTTGAAGAATCGTCATCCCGCTACGTGTTAGCGGATGAGATACCGCGGCGTTATGACGGTTCGCGGTGGTATAGTAATTCGTCATCCCGCTTCTTGTTAGCGGGATCTAGAGATACCGAGGCGGTATGACGTAGGACTGCTGTCATTCCAGTGCTTGACACTGGAATCCAGCTTTTATGCAACCTCATCAAAAACATTCATTTAGTATAAGATCAGCTACTTTCCATGCTAGTTTGCTTATAAACAAGCAAACTTTTCTGGATCCCAGTGACCTTTGTTGTATTGCCAAAGAGATGAGTCGTTGAGCGCTCTTTTGCTTGGTTGGAAAAGTGTAGGCGGTTGTGGAAAAATTGCGAACGTAAACTCAATACCAGCTTGCAAATGATTGTCCTTTCCTTCATTTCTCTCCTATTACGAAGATTTTAAACAGGTTCTTAAGAAAGTTTTAAATTTTTGCAGACCATACCTAACAATAAACAACTTTAGGTTTAAATTTATGAAATCAGTTGTTATATACATAAGCAAATACGGATTTAACTGGTGTTATGGACTTAAATAAATTTACTGAAAAAGCAAAAAGTCTAATTCAAAGTGCTCAGATGAAAGCGTTGGGAGCTGGGCATCAGATTTTTATGCCTGAACATTTACTAAAAGTAATGCTTGAGGATGAATTAGGTTTAGTTCAGGATTTGATAAACGCTTGTGGTGGAAATGTGCAAAGTATTTCTGATGCTGTGGATAGCGCAATAAAAAAGCTGCCAGTAATTGAAGGTCCAGGAAGTGGGGGCCTTCAACTTTCAAGGGAAATAGCAAAAGTTTTTGAAGATTCAATTGGTATTGCTCGGAGGAATAAAGATTCGTTTGTTGCCGTTGAGCGTTTACTGCAGGGCCTCACTGCACAAAAAGATGATACTGTAGGCAAAATTCTGGCAGAGAATGGTGTGACTCCACAAAAACTGAACTCAGTTATTGCAGAAATGAGAAAAGGCAGCAGTGCGGACTCGCCAAACAGTGAGGAAAAATTAAACGCGGCAAAGAAATATACAAAAGATGTTACAGAGCTTGCTATGCAAGGCAAGCTTGATCCTGTAATTGGTCGTGATGAAGAGATCAGAAGAACTATGCAGGTGTCACTGAGGCGGACAAAAAATAATCCAGTGCTGATAGGTGAACCTGGTGTTGGAAAAACTGCAATAGTCGAGGGGCTTGCAAACAGAATTGTTGCAAATGATGTGCCACTTGGTTTGCGTGATGCAAAGGTTTTAGCTTTGGATCTTGGTGCATTAATCGCTGGAACGAAGTTTAGAGGAGAATTTGAAGAAAGGTTAAAAGCAGTGATTAATGAAATTTCAAAAACAGAGGGAAAAGTTATCTTGTTTATAGATGAGCTTCATACTTTAGTTGGAGCAGGAGCAACAAGTGGTGCAATGGATGCCTCGAATCTGCTGAAGCCTGCTCTTGCGCGTGGAGAAATTCGCTGTATAGGAGCCACAACTTTAGATGAATATCGTGAACATATAGAAAAAGATCCTGCACTTGCACGGCGTTTCCAGCCTGTGTTTATCTCTCAACCAACTGAAACTGATACCATTTCAATACTCAGGGGTTTGAAGGAAAGATATGAAGTGCATCATGGTATAAGAATTACAGACGGTGCAATAATTGCTGCTGCAACGTTGTCCAATAGATATATAACAGATAGGTTTTTACCTGATAAAGCAATTGATTTGATTGATGAAGCAGCAAGTAGGGTGAGAATTGAAATGGATAGCAAGCCTGAAGTTATTGATGAACTTGAGAGAAAGGTTATACAGCTAAAGATTGAAGCAGAAGCTCTAAAAAAAGAAAGTGATGAAAATTCTAAACAGCGTTTAAAAAAGATAAATGAAGAGATCGAAAATCTAAACAGTAAATTTGCTGACTTGAGCAGCAAATGGCAGATGGAAAAGAATAAAATAGCTAGAATACAAGAAACAGTTGAAAAATTAGATAACGCCAGAAAAGAGCTGGAATTGGCTCAGCGGAGTGGAAATTTAGGAAAAGCAGGAGAGCTGATGTATGGTGTGATCCCTCAGCTTGAGAATGAATTAAAAAATCAGGAAAAGGTTACTGATAGTTTCTTAAAGAAAGAAGTGACTGGAGATGATATTGCAAACATTGTTTCAAAGTGGACAGGAATTCCAGTTGATAACATGATGCACAGCGAAAAGGAAAAACTTCTTAACATGGAGAATGAAATAGGAAGAAGAGTAATAGGGCAAAAAGGCGCGATAGAAGCAATAAGTAATGCAGTTAGGCGCTCTCGCTCTGGTGTGCAAGATACTAATCGACCTTTCGGTTCATTTTTATTCTTAGGCCCAACCGGGGTTGGAAAAACAGAACTGGCAAAAGCCCTTGCTGAATTTCTGTTTGACGATCAATCAGCGCTTTTGCGTTTTGATATGTCAGAATACATGGAAAAACATTCTGTTTCAAAGCTAATTGGCGCGCCTCCAGGGTATGTTGGCTATGAGCAAGGTGGCAGATTAACCGAAGCAGTAAGAAGAAGGCCATATCAGGTTATTCTGTTTGATGAAATAGAGAAGGCAAATCCAGATATATTTAATCTATTGCTGCAAATCTTGGATGAGGGTAGACTCACTGATAGTCATGGCAAATTAGTTGATTTTCGCAACACCATACTGATCTTAACTTCTAACCTTGGTGCAGAGATAATGCTTAAGGGAGTTACAGAAAATGAGACTCTACCTCCTGTCATCCAAGTAGCTGACACTGGGATCCAGATGCAGATTCCAGCGTCACGCGCTGGAATGACATCGGAAGGAGGAGTTGCTAACTCTGTAAAAAGCGAAGTGATGCAAATAGTTAAATCAGCATTTCGTCCAGAATTTTTAAACAGGCTGGATGAAATTATTATATTCCACAGTTTAACCAGAGATGACATCTATAAAATTATAGATGTTCAATTTTCTTATTTACAAAAAACACTTGCTAAGCGTAAACTGAGTATAAGTTTGTCGCAGGAAGCTAAAGAACTAATAGCACAAACTGGCTATGACCCTGAATATGGAGCAAGGCCCCTAAAAAGGGTTATACAAGAGTGTATTCAAAATAATTTAGCTAAATTAGTTTTATCAGGGAAAGTAGTAGAAAATGATGAGCTAATAGTGTACGCTCTTGACAATGAAATCTTAGTTAAAAAGGTTTAAGTTCACTGTGTATTTTTGTTAAAAAAAATGTGTATAGATCATAATGTTGACACTGAGTCTTTATTTGAGTTAGTTGATCAAGAAAATCAGCAAGATAAAGAAAAAATTAAAAGATTTATTAAGTATTTTTATAGTTTTGTTTATAAAAGCGACCTAAAAGCCAACGATAAGTTTTTGCTATATATTGTAAACGATGCTTACAATTTTGTTTCTCAAAAAGAGAAAGATGAAAGTAAGTTAGTAGTAAGCAATATAGATGATATACCAGGAATAGAAGGAGATTTTACCACGATTAAGATAACAAACGATGATATGCCATTTTTGGTTGATTCTGTTATTGCAACTATTAAATCGCACAATTTAACCATATGCTATTACAGCAACAGCATAATTAACATTAAAAGAAAAGATGGCCTAATAGATGAGATTTACTCTTTGGAAGAAAGCAATGGAGTCAAAGAGTCAGTTATATATGTAATTATCAAAGGTATAAGTGACAGTTTTGTTGATACATTAAAAGAATCTCTACAAAAAACGCTGAAAGCAGTTAATTGCGTTGTGAAAGATTGGCACTTAATGCTCAAGAAACTTGATGAAGCAAAAAGTCTTCTTTTTGCCATCGAGCAGCCAGTGTCGAATGCTGGAGTGATACCAGGAAAAGATTTCTTAGATTGGCTAAAAAACAATAATTTTGTATTTCTAGGTTATCAAGAATATATTGCTGGTAAAGATGAAAAACTCGTCTGTGATAGCAAAAAGGACCTTGGCCTGAGAGTAGGTCAAAGTACGTTGATTCCTTCTGCAAACCTTGATTCCCTATACATATTGAGATCAGATCTAATCTCAATAGTCCATCGGCGTACATACATGAATTGTATAGGAGTAAAAGAATTTGATGACCAGGGTAATGTAGTAAAGGAACGGCGTTTTTTCGGGCTATTTACTTCTGTAGCGGAGGTCCAAGATATTCGAACTATTCCAATAATAAGAGATAAAGTTAAAGTTATAGAAAAAAATGCAGGGTTTGTAACCGGGGGCCACAATAACAAAGCTTTAATTTCTATTTTACAAGCATTCTCTTGTGATGAATTATTCCAATCAAATGAAGACGAATTATTTAAAATTTGCATTTCGATCATGTCTCTTGCGATTAGGCCAAGGGTCAGATTATTTTTAAGAAGAGTAAGGGATTTTATTAGTTGCATAGTGCTGATACCAATGCGTTATGCTAGCGCTAGGCTAATGTTCAAGATACGTGACATATTGAAGGATGAGACAAGTGCAGAAAGTTCAGATATTTATAACAATCACATTATCAATGAATATGATTTGATGAAATTGCATGTAGTGCTAAAGACCAAAAATGCTAGTGTTCCTGATGACGAAGTTTTGCGTATCGAAAACAAATTAAGGAACATTACGGAAAAGTGGGAAGATCGTTTTATAGACAATTTATATAATACTTTTAGTACTGTTGAGGATATATTCATCCGTTATTGCAAGGCATTTCCAATAAGCTATCAAGAGAGTTTCGAACCTCATTACGCATATTACGATATGAAAAAATTGGAGATAGTGAGGAAAAAAGGAGTTAGCGAGGTCGATTTAAGACTTACTTGTGATAATCTTAATTATCAATTAAAGGTTTACACTTCGAGCAATGGAGGTCTTGAATTATCGAAGATATTAAGAATTACTAAGAATTTGGGAGCTAAGATTCTATCTCATAATGGCTATTACATAGAAATTAACGGCGGAATATGGATACACCATTTTGTGTTGTCAAGAGTCGATGAATTAATAGACAACATTACTCTAAAAGAGCAATTTGAAATAACACTTGCGAAAGTGTTTAGAAAGGAAATTAAAAATGATTATTTCAATAGTTTGGTCATTATTGCTGGACTGGAGTGGAAAGAAGTGCTTCTGGTTAGAGCGTTAAGTGCTTACCTAAAGCAGACGTCATTTAACTACAATCCAGAATATATCCAAAAGGTAGTCTCAGAGTATCCAAAAATAGTAAAGTATTTGATACAACTATTTCATGCAAGATTTGATCCTAGCATAGACATTGATAGAGCAGAAACCACGGACATTTTCATAGAAAAAATTGAGGAACTTCTAAAAGAGATCAGCAATGTTTCACATGATTACGTTTTGCGCTCAATATTTAACTTGATAATGGCTATTTTAAGGACCAGTTATTATCAAGACGATAAACCATATTTATCTACAAAATTTGACTCAAATAAAATAAATGGTTTGCCTGATCCTCGTCCATATCGTGAATTGTATATTTATTCAAATCTTTTTGAGGGAATACATCTAAGAGGAGGGAAATTGGCCCGTGGTGGCTTAAGGTGGTCGGATAGGACGGAAGATTTTCGCACTGAAGTTTTGGGGCTCATGAAAGCTCAGATGACAAAAAATGCGGTTATTGTACCTGTTGGCGCAAAGGGTGGGTTTGTAATTAAGCAAGTTTATAAAGACAAAGATATTTTAAGAGAGAAAGGTGTTGAATGCTATAAGAGTTTTATCAGGGGAATGCTTGACATTACTGATAATGTAGTTAATGGCAAAATAATTCCACCAGAGAATGTGATTAGGTATGATGAGGATGATCCATACTTGGTAGTTGCAGCAGATAAAGGCACTGCTTCTTTTTCTGACTATGCAAACCAAATAGCCTCTGAATACAATTTTTGGCTTGGCGATGCATTTGCATCTGGTGGATCAGCAGGTTATGATCACAAAAAAATGGGTATTACAGCCAGAGGTGCATGGATTGCAGCGCAGAGGCATTTTTGGAAAATGAATAAGGATATTTACCAAGATGCAACTGTTATTGGAATTGGAGATATGGCTGGCGATCTATTTGGAAACGGTATGCTGCTTTCAAAAAATATACATTTAATCGGCGCATTTAACCATATGCATATTTTTATTGATCCAAATCCTAGTGCAGAAAAGAGTTTCACAGAGCGTAAACGTCTCTTTGAGTTACCATTTTCAACTTGGATGGATTATAACAAAGATTTGATTTCTAAGGGTGGAGGAGTATTTGAGCGTAGCAGCAAGCAAGTAAACATTTCTCAAGAAATAAAAAAATGCTTTGATATAACAGAAGATATGCTACCTCCAAGTGATTTGATTAGATATCTACTCAAAGCAGAAGTGGACTTCATATGGAATGGAGGAATTGGCACGTTTGTTAAGGCAAAGAGTGAAAATCATAGCATGGTCGGTGACAAAGCAAACGATGAGTTAAGAGTAAATGGTAAAGATATTAGAGCTTCTATGTTTATAGAAGGCGGAAATTTGGGATGCACACAGCTTGGAAGAATAGAATATGCTGAAAGAGGTGGATATATCAATGCAGATTTTGTTGATAATTCAGCCGGAGTGATATGTTCGGACCTTGAAGTTAACATCAAGATTGCATTTGTTTCAGCTATGAAAGCAGGGGGTGTTTCTTTAGAAAAAAGGAATGAAATACTGGCAAGTATGGTAGACGAAGTTGCATCCAAAGTGCTTGAGAACCACAACAGAATTGAAACAAAAGCATTACTTCTTGAGTGTTTGCAAGCTAAAGAGAGATTGGAGCAGCACCACAGGTTACTGCTCAGTTTAGAAAAATCTGGGCTGTTAAACCGAAGCGTAGAATTTCTTCCAACTGAAGAAGAGATAGCAAGGATGTTAACTAGTGCAGAAGGTTTCAGTTCTCCTCAGCTTTCTATTCTAATGTCTTATGCTAGAACGGCAATAAAAAATGAAATTATACATTCCGATCTGCCTGAAAAAGATCTTATATCTAATGACTACTTGCTAGGTTATTTTCCTAAAAAGATGATAACAAAGTTTAAGGATTTCATATTAAAACACCAACTTCGTAGAGAAATTATCTCTACTTGCATTGCAAATGATGTAGTGAATAGAATGGGCTGTATATTCATCAATAATTTGGCTGAGAACACTGGAATTAAGGTACAAGAAGCGGTTAACATATATATTGTTGTTAACCACCTGTATGATTTAAACAGCCTGTGGCAGAAAATTGATGAATTGGATGGAAAAATTGATGTTAACTCATACTTACAAATAGTGAGGAACGTGCAGAAATTTATTGGCAGAGTATCGTTTTGGTTAGTGAAAAATCTTGGCAAGCTTAGCTTTGTAGAGTTGGATGATGTTACAAAATTTAAAGATGCAATTGAAACTTTAGGCCAGAACTTAACTGATGTTTTAGATGAACACCTATTAAAGGTCTATAGCCATGGATCAACTTCTTTAGTAGAACTTAATATAAATAAAGATCTAGCAAAAAAAGTTGCTGATCTATGCGTTCTTGCTTATGCACTGGACATTATATCTGTTGCTGAACAGACATCTTTGTCCATTCTTGATGCTGGTAAAATATACTTTGAGTTAAAGTCGCTGTTAAGATTCGATCTGATTAGAACAATTGCCATCAAGATGAAAAGCCGCTCTTCTTATTGGGATCGCAGCTTAGTTAATGATTTATTGGACGATTTAAGCAATTACCATCACAAGCTAGCTGTTAAAGTCATAAAAGCTACTGATAACCCCGAAGATAAGGTTCAAACCTGGGCTTGTAATGATAAGGACTACATAGAACGTTATAATAGTTTTTTAGATGAGATAGTTGCTTCTAAACTTGATTTAAGCAAATTAATAT
The DNA here is from genome assembly GCF_947251515.1 of Wolbachia endosymbiont (group A) of Sicus ferrugineus. Classification (NCBI taxonomy): domain Bacteria; kingdom Pseudomonadati; phylum Pseudomonadota; class Alphaproteobacteria; order Rickettsiales; family Anaplasmataceae; genus Wolbachia; species Wolbachia endosymbiont (group A) of Sicus ferrugineus. Next base: position 397,070 of record NZ_OX366370.1, on the reverse strand, counting down.
TTATAATCAGGAGGATTAAAGTACTTGCTTCATAGGAAAAATGTTTAATATAGGTCTTTCAGAAATTTTGGTCGTTGCTTTAGTGAGCATAATTGTTCTTGATAGAAATAAGGTGCCTGTATTTATTGATCTTATTAGGAATACATATAAGTATCTTATGATTATAAAATCAAAAGCTAGGAGGTTATTGAAAGACGCAGGAATTGAAGACTTATATAAAGAGTGTAATACTGAAAAAGTAAATTACATAGTTGGTAAAAATGGTAAGCTTTATCCTACTTACGATATAGATAATACATCCAAAGATAATGACAGCAAAGATCCTAGTAGTAGATGATGTACTATGTAATGTTAAGCTTTTAGAAGTTCGACTAAAAGCAGAGTACTATACGGTTATCGTGGCCTATGATGGTGAGGAAGCCATGGATTTAGTAGCAAAACAGCAGCCCGATATTATATTACTCGATATTATGATGCCAAAAATGAATGGCTTTGAAGTTTGTAAGGAGCTAAAGAATGATCCCTTGACAACCCATATTCCAATAATTATGGTAACTGCGCTGCATGACGCTCATGATAGAGTACAGGGCATTAATGCTGGTGCAGATGATTTTCTGACTAAACCAATAGACGAAACTGCTTTATCTGCAAGGATCAAGTCTCTCACGCGCTTAAAAATGATTATAGATGAATTGCGTTTAAGAGGAGAAACCAACGCTGAGATTGGCGGAGTAGCAGGAAACAGTATTATGGATTATTCTAATCAGATTTTTGATGCTAGCATACTTGTTGTAGATGAAGATGTCTTTCAAGCAGAGCAGATATATAATATACTAAAGCACCGCTTTAGGTCAATTAAAATACTGAGTGATCCAGTGGAGGCATTAAAGGTTGGTATTAAGAATAATTACGACCTGATCATTTCTGATATGCAGTTTTCAAAAACTGACGGCCTGCGTTTGTGTTCTGAGTTTCGTAGTAAAGTAGAAACACGCTATACACCAATTCTGATTCTTTCTGAGGATTATGATAAAAACAATTTAGTAAAAGCACTTGATGTAGGTGCTAATGATTATTTAACAGTACCTTTGGATGAGGGCGAGTTAATAGCAAGGGTTAATTCGCAAGTAAAACGCAAAAGATATCAAGATGCCTTGAGAATGAATTTATTTAATAATGCGGAAATGTCTATAAAGGACCCATTAACTAACTGTTATAATAGAAGATATTTTGATGCACACTTAAGAAACATTGTTAAGAACTCTGTGGAAAAGGATAGAAGGTTGTCTCTTATGATACTTGATATAGACTATTTTAAGATGGTGAATGACAGTTTTGGGCATAGTGCTGGAGATGAACTTTTAAAGCAAGTACAGAAAAGAATTTCTGAAAATATCAGAGTGACAGATTTACTAGCTAGGTTTGGTGGTGAGGAGTTTGTTGTTGTAATGCCAGATACCAATGTATCAGATGCGTATACTATTGCGGAGAGAATACGAAAAATTATTGCTAAAGAACCTTTTATACTTGCGGACAAAAATACAACCCATAACATAACTGTGAGCATTGGAATTGCAGAAATGCAAGGATCTGACCTTGACGATATTAAAAAATTTATAGTACGTGCTGACAAATATTTATATAAGGCAAAAAACAGTGGTAGAAATAGAGTGGTTACTGGCTATAGCTAAAGTGGCTTAAGTTTACCGACAACCGTCATTCCGCTACTCGTTAGCGGAATCTATGCTGAGATACCGCGAATGAATCGCGGTATGACGTGTTGCTTGGGTTAGCTATAGATTTCTGAAATGATTTCAAAAAAATGATAACTAAGGTTAAAGCGACAACATGAGGTTTCTCAGCTCTGGAAATTTCATGTTTAACTGCAAAAATAGATACTTATTTAAAAAATATCCTGTGACTTTCAGTCCTAACTGAAATTCTTGGAATGAGTAGCTGTTTTGTAAGTTATTATTGTATACATCATGCAACATTTGTGGAAAAGGTAGGAGTTTATCTGCATAATAATCTCCTGCTTTTTTTGACACTGCTCTACCAGTTTTTGGAGAAATAAATTGTAAGTTTTCCTTAACACCTGTTACAGCACATTTGGATAAGTCTAACTTGAATCCCAATTGCGTAAGAAGCAGAAGCTCTAAGTTAAGATAATGGCTTTGCCAAGACTGATTGTTGTGTTTAATTACATCGATGAAATATCGAAAATTGTCATACAGCACGGCACAGGGTTCACTTTCTGGAAGCACTTTTTCTAAAATAGAGGAGAAAGAGACAATAGTAATGCTTTTTAACCTATCTTGAAAGAAATGATGGAATGGAGATTCGATTAATTCGCACTTTAAAAAACCTAGATTTTCAGGTAACTTAGCACTCCATTCTGCATGTAATAGATTACTTATCTGAAACTTATAATTGCTATTGTTTGTTAGCTTAATTAATCCCCTGCGCTTTCCATGATTTTTTGTAAACAGAGAAAGAATTAAGTTTTTATCGACGTATTTTTTAGCAGCTATAATGATGCCTTCATCTTTCCATCTCATTTAGAGTATATTGACCATATGATATTATAGGATAGTACACCTAGAGCTTGTAATCCATAAAAATCACTTACTCTGTTACTGTTTGCTTCCAAAGTTTCAAGGCTATGAGAGAGTAAGTTATTGGCTGCCACTCTTCTTCCTGAGCCTGATGCATTTCATACTGAGCTTTTGGTTTTTGGTTTGCTAAATAATTGTTTGAATGATTTTAGTAACATTACTTTTCCTCATCTGAAATTTTGGATAATTCAGCTTCTAATTCTTCTATCGTCGGTAAAGCTGTTTTTATGTTCTCTGGTAGATTTTCAGTTATTCGGTATTCTGCAAGACCTATTGGCTTTGTCATGTCTCGCAGTGTATATTCGGCCAGTACATTATTTTTGATTTACATAAAATTAATCCTATAGATGGCTGGTCTGTTGAGTGTTTTAGCAAATTATCCACTGCAGAAAGATAAAAATTCATTTTTCCAGCGTATTCTGGTTTGAATTTATTATCTTTCAACTCAATCACTATAAAGCAACGTAATTTTAAATGGTAGAATAATAAATCAATATAAAAGTCTTCATCTCCAACATCTAAATGAAATTGTCTGCCAACAAAAGCAAATCCTTCACCGAGTTCTAACAGAAATTCTTCCATATGTCCTACGAGTCCTTTTTCTACTTCTCTTTCATGAGCATCCTTACCTATACTTAAAAAATCAAAAATATATGGATCTTTTAATGTATAATGTGCTAAATCTGATTGAGAGGATGGTAATTTTTCTTTAAAGTTAGTAATAGCTTTCCCTTGACGTTTATGTAGTCCAAGCTCTATCTGCATAACCATAATGTTACGTGACCAGGCATGTTCAATAGCTTTTTTTACATAAAATAATCTTATTTCATGACTTTCTATTTTTTCCAAAAGAGTGATATTGTGATACCAAGTTAATTGTGCAAGAGGCTCCTGCACAAATTCAACATCAGGATATTCTTCGGCAAACTTACGCATATACTTCAGATTTCTCGTGCTAAAGCCTCTCATTTCTGGAAATGTACTTCTCAAATCCTTACTTAATTGATCAATTACCTTAGCTCCCCAGGCATGTTCTTTTTGGCGTTTTAGGATCTCTGTACCAATATGGTGGTAAAGCAAAATAAGCTTACTATTTACTGCAAGTGCTGCTTTATAACGACTAGTAGCGATATGTTCTTTCAACTGCTCTAAAAATTCTGTATATTCTTTTGCTATAATTTTTGTCATACGGTTCCTTTTAATTCATTATACAATTCCTTTGTCTGTCGAGAAGACAATCTTTCGCTTGCCTGCAACTTTGAAGGGATTCCTTATTTACTTCAAACTCGTCCATCAACTAAAATATATTGACTTTATGTGCAATATTAGCTTTAAACCAGTAAAACAAACTGCTTAACATATGCGTTTTTTCTATTCTAATTACATTCTTTTTTTATCTTTATGTTGTTTTCTGCTCCTTTCGTTACCTTCAACAAAAGCCCAAACGAATGATACGTCAGTTGTTCCTATACCACAAAGGAAAAAAGAAACAGTTGAGCACACTGTTGTAGCACAACCGAGGCAAATTATCGAAATGCAAGAAGAAGTCATTATTAACGAGGGTAAAGAATTCATTCCAGTTCCAAAAAGAAAAAAAAGTGTAGGGAAGAAACTAAGAAGGGATGTTAGAGAGGCAAAAAATGAAATAGGAAACGAAAAAAGCGTTGAGAATAAAAAGGATGAATTAGTTGTAACAGAAATTATTAACTCTATAAGAGACAAACTTACAAAATGCTGGAGCATTCCTGAAAGCATAGCTTACAAAGAAAATTTTAATATAAAAATTAACTTATTATTATCCAGTCAAGGCGAGATAATTATGTCCGATGTAGCAGACAGTGATTCCTATCGAAATAATCCACTTTTCAGGTCGATAGCAGATAATGCAATGCGTGCAGTATATAAATGTAGCCCATTGACTGGCTTGCCTACTCAGCACCACCACATTTGGCGTGAAGTAACACTAGACTTTATTCTATAGCTAAAGTAATTCTATAATTTAATAAGCCGTCATTCCACTGCTTGTTAGCGGAATCTATTCTGAGATACCGCAGCGGTATGACGTAGGAAGATCTGAGCAAACTTTCAATCAGGAACAGCCAAAGATCTCTCTAAGATGTCAGTTTCTTTTGTATCTGCAACTTTACCGTCCTGATCGAATGAAATTTGCAGAGTCTTACTGCTATACTTCCTTTTTCCTAAGAAGTTAGCTTGTTTAATTTTATATGAGACATAGTACCAAACATTGTCATCGAACTTTGATACTAATGTTGGTAATCCTAAAGTGTGAACCACTTTTTCTTTATCGTCACCTGCTTTTATCTTGCTCCACAATTCAACACTAATGCCAGGAGCTCCGTGGTTGTGAATAGTGTGTGTGCAGCTCACTGTAAATAATAAAATAAAAGATATTAATACTCGCATTTCTGTTGATAAATTACTTGAAGCTATAATACACTAATAAATTACCTGCCGTCAAATTTCAAAAAGTTAAATTGACCGATTCTCAATATCACTTAATATAATATTTACTTTAGAAAATAATAGGTGTCTTATGTCATTGTTAGAAGCAGATCCAATATACAAACCTTTTAATTACCCTTGGGCGTATGATGCGTGGCTGCAGCAACAAAGAATCCATTGGATACCTGAGGAAGTTCCGCTTGCTGATGACGTGAAGGATTGGAAAACTAAACTTTCAAACGTAGAGAAAAATCTACTAACTCAGATTTTTAGATTCTTTACTCAAGCGGACATTGAAGTAAATAACTGCTACATGAGGCATTATTCAAATATATTTAAGCCAACAGAAATATGCATGATGCTTGCAAGTTTTTCCAATATGGAAACCATACACATTGCAGCTTATTCTTATCTTTTAGACACAATTGGCATGCCAGAAAGCGAGTATCAAGCATTTTTAAAGTATGATGCTATGAGAAAGAAATATGAATACATGCTGGAATTTGAGGAAAGCAAAAAACACGATAAAAAACATGTAGCTAAAACTCTAGCAGTGTTTGGTGCATTTACCGAGGGGTTGCAGTTATTCGCATCGTTTGCAATTTTGCTCAATTTCCAACGCTTTGGAAAAATGAAAGGCATGGGGCAGATAATCGCCTGGTCAGCCCGTGATGAAACTTTGCACACCAATTCAATTATTATGTTATTTAATACATTTATTAAAGAGAATAATGAAATTTGGGACAACGAGTTTAAAGAGGAATTATATTCTGCATGCCGCACTATTGTTGAGCTTGAGGACGAATTCATAAAGCTTGCCTTTGATTTAGGAGATGTTGAAGGACTATCCGCAGAAGAAGTGCGCAATTACATACGCTACGTAGCAAATAGACGGTTAATGCAATTAGGTCTTGAGTCCATATATGATGTCAATGATAATCCTATTCCATGGCTCGATGAAATACTAAATGGCGTTGAACATACGAATTTCTTTGAAAATAGAGTAACAGAGTATAGTCGTGCAGCAACTCAAGGCACATGGGAGGAGGCTTTTACTGAAAACGACACGAATAATAGGTGAGTGCTAATTTCACTCTTCTTTGTCATGCAAGTAGCTGACACTGGAATCAGTTTTTTGATCGAGAATGTTGTATAGTGCATAATCAATTTTCCTGGATCGAAGTAGTCAAGGCACTGGGATCTAATAGATAATATTCGTGCAGTACGCGCGGGAGTAACAAAAGCTGCTTGTCTTTCATAATGTTTCGTAGCAATAGGCAGTTTTGCTTTACTTAACAACTAACTTACCATATATATGTCCATAGGACATTGGTATATAAGAACGTGCTACAACTATTAATCTTACTCACGGTCATCACTTCAGTTGCATTCTTTGGTCATTTAGTTCCAATGGAAGCAAAAACCTTCTTGTACTCAACGAGCCTGAGTATAAAAGAGGTTTTGCTATTTATAATGCCTTTTATTATTTTTGCGTTAATCTTTAGCAGTGTTAACAATCTTAAGCAGTCAGCTATAAAGTTTATATTGTTACTTATTATAATGATCTTCTTATCGAATCTGGCTTCAAGTTTAATAGCTTATTCTGTTGGGCATTTTATCATACAAAACACTTATTCAATACAAGATATAACGTATGAAGAAACAATTGTTCCTTTATGGTCGTTTAGGCTTCCGCTACTCCTTTCTAACTTTCATGCTCTTGCTTGTGGATTTGTGTCCAGCATAGTAGTGTCTATACTGCTACCTAAGAAAAGCAAAGAGCTTTCGAACAAAATGTTAGATTTAACTCTCTTTATTTTGAAGACGTTTTTGACGCCAATTATTCCAATATTTGTACTTGGGCTTGCTTTAAAAATGCAGCATGATCAAGTTTTATCTATAATATTTAAGGATTACTCAATAATTTTCATTATTATAGCATCTGCAACCTACCTTTATGTTTTCCTCTTATATGGCAGCAGCAAATTCATTCAAGATCACAAGCTGGATAGCTAGTATAAGCAATATGATACCGGCATTTATTACTGCGATGAGCACAATGTCTAGTAATGCAACTATGCCGCTTACTCTTGAAGGAAGCAAAAAAAATGTAAAGCAACCTGATATAGCATCGTCTGTTATACCAATAACTGCTAGCTTCCATTTAGTAGGTGATTGCTTTTTTGTTATAATATTATCAATGGTAATTACTTCTGGTTATTTATTGTCCACAACGGACTATGTAACTTTTCTTCTCTATTTTTTGTTATTTAAGTTTGCTATCGTTGCAGTGCCGGCAGGAGGAATTATGGTAATGCTACCTATTCTTGAGAAATACCTCAAATTTTCTCCAGAAATGCTTTCGTTAATCACAGCCTTGTATATAGTGTTTGATCCAATAATCACTTCAGCAAATGTTATGGGTAATGGTGCCTTTACTATGATGTTTACAAAACTCTATGATAAGCTTAAGTAATGTCTATTTTAGCGATTGATACTGTAGGTACTGGTAGTTCAATAGCAATAGTTGATTATGATGGTAATTGTTTTGTAGCGCGCAATTCCGCCAGCAACAATCATGTAGAATCATTTTTTCAAATTCTGAATACTTTGTTTGATAAGCACAATTATAATTATGATAAAATAGATCATTTAGCGGTAGTAGTTGGACCAGGAAGTTTCACTGGAATTAGAGTTGGTATATCAGCAGCACAAGGTATAAATCTTGCTACAAATAAGCCATTATACGGAGTTAATGCGCTGGAAGTTCAAGCTTATACAATATCTTTGCTTTGTACGAATAGCAAAAAAAATATCAGAGCTATAATCAAAAATGCTCAAGGGTTTTATACGCAGTTATTTGATTTCAATTTATTGCCGCTATCTGGTCCAACTGCAGCACGTGACCCTGGATCCAAGTGTCACGCTACAAGCAGTGACTGCATTACACATATGGATTGCAATTTAAATGCTAGCCATGCAGGACTATTGGTTCATTATAGACTGAAGAACAAGCAAAAATTAAATGAAGTTGAGGCTCTATATTTAAATGAGCCTCAGTATATGAAATCATTATAGACTATTCTTTCGCGTACATACAATGTGGCTAATACCAATTCTCATTGTTGGTCAGTCAAATAGGAGAAATTGCAGAGTTGTTTAATTGTGGAGCTGGCAAGAGAAGTAATAAATTTGCACAAAGCACCCTAAAGCAGAGCAATTGTATCGTATATTTTATTGCACAAAATGTTCTGTTTTATATATAACCAAAGCCTCTCGTGTTTCTAGATATTGCGACATCTGCTCAAGAAATATGTTCATGCAATCAGTGTTGACATTTGGTGCAAATAAGCTAGAACTCTCTCCATTTCTAGGATTAACCGCACTATAGAGATAGAAATTTTGCCTAACTAATTTTGTTTTAACCTGTGTTCTAATCCCCTTTTTAAACCACCCATGTCCAACCTTTGAATGTGTGCCAAACCTTGATTCATCAAAGAAAAATAGCTCTTTTTCTGGATACTTGCTAATAGCTCCATTGAGATTTTTTTTGAATTCCTCTTGTTTGCTTTTATCTTGTCCATTATGAACTGGTCTGGGTGTAATATATGAGAATTTCATCTTTTGCATATAGCGGTGTACTGTAGATTTGCTGATATTTAATCCGAACTTTTCCTGGATTCTTATTCTCATTTCTTTAATGGTAATATTAGGATTTTCTTCTATCCACTCTTCAATTTACCGTAGTTGATCCTGATTTAATTTAGTTTTTCTACGCCGTTGTGGAGGAGTAAACAGTTTTTCTTCTCTGCCAAATTTCAAGAGTTTTACCCACGAAGTTAGTGCGCTTCTTGAAATGCAATATATTTTTGCTACAGCCGCTATACTGTGCTTTTTTGCTGCAATTACAGCATTTAGTTTTTTTGAAACATATGCATTGTTCCTTACTTTCTTCAGCATTTCTTTTGCTGATTCTACTACTTTTTCATCCAATAATTTTAATCTTAATGCCATTTATACCTCAACTATTTTACTTGCTTCATTATGGCTTTTCTTCCATCATTGTCCATCTGTTTGCCTTGTAATGGGAATTAGTATAATGTCAGCACTATAGCTCTTACTTTCTGTCCTTTCATTTTATTTTTTAGCTTTTCATTTTCCAATATAAAATCAAAATCTAATTCGCCAGCGTTCCCATAGCTTGCTATAACTTCTTTTTTGCAAGCGAAAAATAAAATCTACTTCCAAATCATCATGCTGCTGAATGAATTTTACTGAAGACGATCATAGATAAATAATAATTTCTCTTGATTTAATGAACGCATTTGAGTGATAACTTCGGGTAATTGCTCTTCCGCCAACGTTTGTTCACCTATATTCCAAGCCGCAAGACGAGCACTACAAATCAGCGAAGTACACAAATCAACAAACAAATTGCTAATGGTGGCATTGTGCCTGTTGTTCCATTTGGTTTAAAGCGGCCAAACTCGGATACAATTTCCTCAGAGCTGGGTAATCTCATACCAGAACCATCTGCTGCAATAAGTCTATAGCCTCTCCAAGTTCCATACTCAGGTTCATCCTGATAGGCTGTTTGGATGCTTAAATTCTTGAAAGCCTGTATGGCAAATCTTATACCTTGCTTTAGAAAAAGCTTGCTTTGAGGGTGGAGTTTTACATGTCAACGGCTCCATAAGTTCACATTCTATTCCCAAACTTTTTTTAACTAACTTTAAAATCATAGAAAATACTGTCGAAAAAGGAAGTTTTCTTGTTCGTGTAAAACTCAACACAATGGATTTTCTGAAAAGTTTTCGAGTATATTGCATTTTTAATTTGTAAGATAAGATCTTTTCTTTTTTGCATGCCTCACCTAAAAATGACACATTTTAAACTTTTTTGTTGAAATAAAATAGAAACAAAAGTGCTGTCTCTTGTAGTATTTTACTCCTTAACATCCCTTAAGTTGACGCCATTGCCTGAACGGATACAATTATTCAACCATATTTTTGAAGATAGCTAGTTTCTGTATTTATTTTAAATTGAAGAAAGCTCAAATGAAAGATCGTGTTTTGCTAAAATCACAGAATGCAGTCTGGTTACATTATTCTAGCTATACGCAACAACTTTACTTTCAACAATTTTATTAGCAATAATACGACTTTCACAATCAATATTTATTATATCAGATAGTGAATTAATATCAGTGTAACTATCAAAACTTTCCATTGTTGATTCCACTACCTCTACTATTTTTAAAAAGCCAATTCGTGACTTCAAAAATTCATTAACAGCTATTTCATTTGCAGCATTGAGCACAATACTGTTTGTTTGTGGAGCAGAAGAGTTTAACACTGCCATGCTAAGCTTTAGCGCAGGAAAACGCTTATGGTCTGGTTCTTGAAAGGTCAATTTTCCTTGCTTTGTTAAATCTAATTTACGATTTAAAGCTGATCTTTCCGGCCAAGACAAAGCATATGAAATAGGAATTGCCATGTCAGTTTCTGCAAGCACAGCAAAGTTGAACCCATCCTTATAAGTTACAATTCCATGTACTATTGACTCAGGATGCACTATTGCTTCAATTTTATCCGGGCTGATGTTAAACAAGTTATGTGCTTCTATTATCTCTAGTGCCTTATTCATCATTGTTGCACTATCAACTGAGATTTTCCTTCCCATATTCCAAGTGGGGTGACTAAGCGCCTGATCTACCGTGACATTTCTTAATTGCTCAGAACTATAGTTTAAGAATGGTCCACCAGAAACAGTAAGTATGATCTTTTCTACGCATTTGTCGTCATTTTGCAAAACTTGAAAAATTGCGTTGTGTTCAGAGTCGATAGGGATTATTTGTACGTTTTTTTCTTTAGCTTTTTTGAGTAATAACTTTCCACCGCAAACAATGCTTTCTTTGTTTGCTAGTGCAATGACTTTAGTACCGCTTTCTATGATGTGCATAACTGGTTCAAGGCCTGCAATGCCAATTATTGCAACAACTGAGAGATCAACAGGTATGGTAGCAATATTTGTAGCGCCAATTGCTATTTTTACATCTGTACCAAGTAGGTTTTCTCTTAAATCTTTGTAAAACCTTTCATCGGAGATAGCAACGTATTTTGCATTCAGCAGTTTTGCTTGGTGTGCCAGTAGAGCAAAGTCTGAATGGGCACTTAGTGCTTCCACTTGGTATTCTTCTTTTCTCCTTGAGAGCAAATCTACAGTCCTTTTTCCAACACTTCCTGTTGATCCTAAAACTGCAACCTTTTTCACTAAGACAAACTCATAACAATAGCAACTTTTCTTATTAGGCCTTCTCGCACACTATTCAGCAGTTTTTAAGCGTTTAACCAAGTTCATGCCCGTGGTCATCGCCAACAGATGGTGAAGGATCAGGTGAAAAAGATTGACCATGATGATCACCTGCATCATGCATGTCTTGCAAACCATCAGCATTATGAGCCATTTCATTATTGGCATGAGGGTAATCATCTGAGTGAGGTCCCTCATCACCATGAGCCATATCCATTCCTTCTGATGGCATATCTTCCCCACCTCCACCTGAAAAATGTTCTCCAAGGCTTTCAAGAAATTTTATGCCAAACATATTACCTGATTTTCCAAACAGTGTTACTAAACTACTGCCACTTACCAAACTTTCAAACACGTTACTATAAGCAGCAATTGCTCCTTCATGAAAGTTGAACAACCATTTCATTCCATCCACGACTGTTGAAACAGAGTCACTATGACCAAGACCAAAACCACTTTTCTCACCAGCGGCTTCTTGGTGTTGCTGCTGCGCTTGCCATTCTGCAATATTTGGACCTTGAGCTTCACTCATAAATTTTTACTCTCAACCTTAAGCTATTATTTTATCACAAATATTGCAAAATATCAATAGAGCTTTTGAATATAGCTAATAATACCAATTCCCACTATACAAAGAACGGATAGACAATAATGGAAAAAAAGCCATACTAAAGTAAGTGAAGTAGCGAGGTATAAATGGCATTAAGATCAAAATTATTGGATGAAAAAGTAGTAGAATCAGCAAAAGAAATGCTGAAGAAAGTAAGGAACAATGCATATGTTTCAAAAAAACTAAATGCTGTAATTGCGGCAAAAAAGCATAGTATAACGGCTGTAGCAAAAATATATTGAATTTCAAGAAGCGCACTAACTTCGTGGATAAAACTCTTGAAATTTGGCAGAGAAGAAAAACTGTTTGCTCCTCCATCACGCCGTAGAAAAACTAAATTAAATCAGGCTCAACTACAGCAAATTGAAGCATGTATAGAAGAAAATCCTAATATTACCATTAAAGAAATGAGAATAAGAATCCAGGAAAAGTTCGGATTAAATATCAGCAAATCTACAGTACACCGCCATATGCAAAAGATGAAATTTTCATATATTACACCAAGACCAGTACACAACGTACAAGATAAAAGTAAACAAGAGGAATTCAAAAAAAAATCTCAATGAAGTTATTGGCAAGTATCCAGAAAAAGAGCTATTTTTCTTTGATGAATCAAGGTTTGGCACACATTCGAAAGTTGGGCATGGATGGTTTAAAAAAGGCACTAGGACTCGGGTTAAAATAAAATTAGGTAGGCATAATTTTTATCTCTACAGTGCAGTTAATCCTAAAAATGGAGAGAGTTTTAGCTTATTTGCACTAAATGTTAACACTGATTGCATGAATGTATTTCTTGAGCAAATGTCGCAATATCTAGGGACAAGAGAAGCTGTTCTTGTTATGGACTGTGCTAGTTGGCATAAGTCAAAAAATTTAAAGGTAGCTAAAAATATTGAGATTATATACCTACCTCCATATTCACCTGAACTCAATCCTGTTGAGAGGCTTTGGTTATACATAAAACAGAACATTTTGCGCAATAAAATATACGATACAATTGCTCTGCTTTAGGGTGCTTTGTGCAAATTTATTACTTCTCTTGCCAGCTCCACAATTAAACAACTCTGCAATTTCTCCTATTTGACTGACCAACAATGAGAATTGGTATAAAAACAATTTCTGTCATCCTATATATAGCTAAACTGACTTAGATTTACCGACAATTTGAAAAACTATCATTTTCCAGATGACAGATTTTAACAAAAGCGTTGTGGTAAAGCATCAAGGCGCCGAATGCCAAAAGTTTTAAAATAAATCCCTAAACCTGCCTAGCAGCTTATTTGTTCAGTTAATGAGCTTTTAATTATATTTGTCTTACACAAATCAAGGAGAGTTGATGGTGTTACTTCTAAAATATCGCTTACAGGGATATCTTTAAATGTATCATAAATTGTTTGTATCATGTCTTTTTTGAGACTTATCCTCTCCGCAATTGTGTTTACAATATGAATAACGTCCTCTATCAATTTTGCTAGTAAAGATAGATCATCTGAATTTGTTATTCCTTTTTTTCTTAAAAATTCTTCTATCTCCTCAGTTTCTGGTATTGCTGATAAGTCTTTTATTGTTAAATCTTGAATTTTTGCTAAAGATTCTGGTGTAATTTGCTGATACTTCTGTGCCACAAAAAGCTCTGTAAACTTGATTTTCAATATTTTTTCCCATCGTTCTTTTAGAGTGGTATGCAGTTTCGTTTGAGAATTGAATGAAACAAAAGATATCTATTATTTGTAATCTAAATGTGTTACTTATATCTGAAAACAGGGTTCCTTCAAAAATAAGTAAGTGAGAAAGATAGCGGTTTATTTTATCTCTTACTTTTGAGATAAATCTGCCATCAGCTAAGTGCTCAAATTTAGTATCTTTTATGATAGAGAATACGGATTCATACCTAGCTTTTATGGTCGCTTCGAGGAGAAATTGAAACAATCCAACATTTTCAAGAAAAGCTCTTTTCTGCTGGTCAGATTCATTGTGCAGAACATAATCATTTGTATGTACGTAAAAGGCAAATTTTATGAGCTGTGGATTAAACACGCAAGAAAACTTTCTTGTTGTGTTTAAATAGTTTACCTTATAAACCATATTATTTTCTTGCAATGTCCACCACAAGTTAATGCGATTCAATATTTCTCTTACTTCATTGCCATCAAATCTTTCATCCGAAAGCATTTGTAGTACTTCACCCCGAGAATTGAATAATTTACTATTTAAGAGCGCATTAGTTGCATCAGGGTCTTTTTCGAAAGCAACTATTAGATTATCTAAAATATTTTTATTTTTACTTTTATCATCCAAGCAATCAAAGAATGCTAAAACTTCGTCAACATTTGCACAGTTTTCATATAGCTTAGTACTGAAAATGTTCTTAAGAACCTCAGTAGGAATGTCCATTAGCTTACAAAATAACCTGTTATTTGCCAAAAATGGGTGTAACTTTTCTATTAAAAATGAGGCAGATACGTGAATGTCATAAATCTCTTTGCATCCTAAGAAACCAATACGACTACGGAAGAATTCTGATTAATCAGGCGGAAAAGTATCTTTGAGGTCATCAATATGTTTTAAATTATCAATCACATTTTTATTTTCCAACATTGAAGCGAAGCTATCAAACTCTTCTTCACTCATCTTTCTGTGCAAAAAATCTTTGATCGCTCCAAACAGACTGGACTGATAACTGAAATCAGAAGGTAGGGCTTCAACTAAATCTTTCTTTAAAAGTAATCTTCTAAGATTATCTTGAATTATTCTTTTTTTGTGGTACCCATCATATCTATCATATGAGCAACAAAGGATTACTGGTATATATTTAGTTATTTGCACAGCAAGCATCTTTTTATCTCTAAAGGCATCAGACATATTCTTCACTAAATCATGGTTGTCAAATAAGTCTACGAAGTTAGATAAGTGTGAGGCATGTGCATATCTTGGATCCCTCCCTAGTAAAAATCCATCTAACTTAAACAGTGTTTTAAGTAATTCTATATCGATAGCATTAACTACTCTAGCAAGCTTTTCATGTGTGTTATAGATTTCATGTATATGATATCTGCCATACCCCTCTTTCTGAACTAAAGGTTTTGAGTTACTTAGGCCTAAATAGTCGGATATAATTTTTGATTTCTCTTTGTCATGAATCTTAGTAGTGACACTTGCTATAAGCCTTGAGTGTCCTACGCAGCAAGAGATAACTTCCCTTATACTAAAATCACCATTCTTGAGAAGCTCTGTTAAAAGTTCTTTGTTACTATCTTTTACCTCAAGAAAATTTTCAAGGTCTGCTGTATATAGACCGTCACCGGAGAACTGGGTAATAGATAAGCTAAAAACTCTACTAAATTTAATTCCTTCCTTAATCCACAAAGACAAAAAGAACTCAGGAAAAAGTGTAATTTTTGCAACCTTCAATGATGCATAAGCCAATAAATTTAATACTAAAGCTGGTATTACACATAGCAAACACAGCACTACCAATGGAGCAATAATAATGTACTTTAATGCTATATTTATGTTTTTTGTCTCCCAGATAGCAATAATCAAGAAGAATGGAGCTACTGCTATAAAAAGCAGTGCTGTCAGTGGCAGCATTATAGATTGATATAAACGTTTTCTTATGAGCTTTACCGCCATTATAGTTTCGTAATTACTACTTCAATTAAACATACTTTAAGAATCGAGCTTTGTCAATTTTTATGTTAAACTGTTTAGTACTCACAATCTCGTTTGTGAACCTATAGCTATATATAACGAATGAATTTTTTTATATATTCGTTATTAGTATTTTGTATTTCCTGAACAGTTCCATGGGAAATGATCTCCCCTTCATATAATACTGCTATTTTGTCAGCTATTTTAAATGCGCTATGAATATCATGTGTAATCGTGATAATTGTAGTGTTAAGATCTTTAGATAATTTTATTATTATCTCGTTTACTATATCTGACATAATTGGGTCCAATCCTGAAGTTGGCTCATCTAATACGATGATTTCTGGATTGTGTGCAATCGCCCTTGCAAGTGCTACTCTTTTTTTCATTCCACCTGATAGCTCTATTGGAAACATATCTGCTATGCTTTCCTCCAGTCCAACATCATTTAACTTCTCGATTGCTAGCTGTTTTGCCTCCTTTTTGCTGATATTAAAGCGCTTTTTATAATTAAAAGATATATTTTCCCACACTGTAACGTAGTCAAATAAAGCGGAATTTTGAAATAAAACCCCAAATTTATTTTTGCTTTTACTATTTATTTTAACAGACCCTGAGTCTGGAGCAAGCAAGCCGATAATTGTTTTTGTTAGTACAGATTTGCCGCTCCCTGAGCCGCCAAGTATGACTAATGATTCCCCTTTTAATATATCGAAACTTAGATCTTTTAGTACTGTCCTATCATCAAAAGATAAGCTTAAGTTCAATATTGATATTATGGGGTTACGCATGTATCAAAGTAATCATGTAGTTTGCTAAAATGATCAGTATGGACGATAAAATAACAGTTGATGTTGTAGCAACACCTACTCCTCGTGCACCTTCTTTGCAATGGTAACCGTAATAGCAACTTGAGACAGAAATTATGGAGCCAAAAGCAATTGCTTTTATTAGCCCAACAATAAAATCGTACATATTAAAGAATTGAGCTGTGTATTTAATGTATATATTTAGATTGTGGTTAAATTCGAAGACTGCAGTGACATACCCTCCAAATATTCCTATTAGATCTGCACATATTGTAAGTATAGGGAATACTATAACTGATGCCAAAACTCTCGGTGCAATTAAATATTTGAAAGGGTTGATGTTCAAAGTTGTAAGGGCATCTATTTGCTCGGTGATGCGCATTGTACCAATTTCTGCCGCAATTGATGATCCAACCTTTCCTACCATTATTAAGCTGATCAAAACTGGTCCTAACTCTTTAATGATAGTGATTGTAACAAGTTTGGGTATTATCTGCTCTTGGTTAATTAATGAGTCACTCAAGCTGCTTTGTAAAACTATCGCCGCTCCTATAAAAACTCCAGTGAGCCCAACAATTGGCAGAGAGAAAAAGCCTATCTCTATAATTTGTTTTGCTACGTTGCTAAAATAATATGGTGGCATAAAGCAGTGGTATAGAGATTGAATAAAAAATATGAATGCACTACCAAGCCTTAACAAAAAATTGATAAAGTACCTACCAATTATTCTAACACTATTTATATCAAAAAAGCTCACTTTGTATTCATTTTAGCTAGAGGTTAGTCTTACTGATTTTATTAAAATTTTTATTAACTTTATCGCAAAGTATAGCTGAGATATGTTTTAAGTTCAACATACTTGATGTTTTAATTTAAAGCTCATATAGCTAACCCAAGAAAGGTTTCCCTACGTCATACCGCCGCGGCGCTAACGAGTAGCGGAATGACGGTTTTTCAAATTGTAGGTAAACCTAAGCCACTTTAGCTATAGGACTCAATTACATAAGCAAACCTTACTTATTTTATTATCCCTGTTTACTTCTTGTAAAAAACATGTTACTAATGAATTGAATTTTGTAGTAGAATGGAGGAAGTTTTGGCAGTTCCAAAAAGAAAAAAGTCGAAGTCAAGGCGTAATATGCATCGTTCTCATCATGCTATTGAGCCTAAGAATGTTATGGTATGTTCAACAACTGGAGAATTCATGTTGCCTCACAATGTAGCAGTCGATGGCAGTTACAAAGGAAAACGAGTTTTCATTAAGCAACAGGCAGAATGACTATTATGGTATGTTACCTACGGTCAATAATCACATAGTTATTGCACTTGACGCTATGGGGGGCGATTTTGCGCCTCTTTCCGTAATTCAGGGTGCTGGTTTTTTTTTGGATAATCTTGTTGACCCAGGCATTAAAGTTCTTTTTCATATTTATGGAGATAAGGAAAAAGTATCTCCTTTGCTTTTGAAATATAAAAAAGTAAGTAACAATTCTGAGTTTACTCATTGTTCTGACAATGTCCTTGCAAATGATAAGCCATCTTTTGCGCTGAGACATCGTAAAGACTCAAGTATGAAAGCTGCAATTGTTGCAGTGAAAGAAGGTAAAGCTTTCGGAGTGGTATCTTCAGGCAACACCGGGGCGTTGATGGCAATTTCCAGATTTATTTTAGGAACATTACCAAATATTTATCGTCCTGCTATTGTCTCTATCTGTCCAACTAAGACAAAAAGCTTCGCTTTGCTTGATCTTGGTGCAAATGTCGATTGTAATGCCGATTCGTTATTCCAATTTGCATTAATGGGAAGTATATTTGCAAAAGTAGCGCTAAAAATTGACAATCCTGAGGTTGCTTTGCTAAATATCGGTACAGAAGAAGTTAAAGGTAATGACTCAGTGCGCGGCGCTTTTGAGTTGCTTAAAAACGCTCCAGGCATTAATTTCAAAGGGTATATAGAGGCAAGTGAATTTTTAGAGGGTAATATAGATGTGATTGTTGCTGATGGTTTTGTTGGTAATGTAATGCTCAAAACAGCTGAGGCAACCGCTAGTACTTTTATCAATCTAATAAAGCAGGAAGTATTCAAGTCGTGGATAGCGAAAATGCTTATTGGTATATTGTTAAAATCTAAACTAAATAAAGCATTAACGCGTTTTAATCCCAAAATTAGAAGTGGAGCTATGTTTTTAGGGCTGAATGGTATCATCATTAAAAGTCATGGAAATTCTGATGCTATTTCTTTTGCCCATGCTATAAAATTTGCAGTAAATGCAATTAGTGAAAATTTAAATCAAAAGATAATTAACGGGATAAGTCATATTGAATAAAAGTTTCATATTAAGCACTGGATCTTATCTACCAAGAAAAACGTTGAGTAACAACGAAATTGCATCGATAGTTGAGACAAGCGATGAATGGATAAGGCAGAGAACAGGAATAGTTCAAAGGCATATAGCAGATGAAGGAGAATTAACGTCAGATCTAGCTGTAAATGCAGCAAAAAGTGCTATAGAAAAAGCTAAAATTTCAGTAGATGAAATTGACTTGATTATAGTTGCAACAACAACGCCTGATAAAACTTTGCCTAGCTGTGCAACGATTGTACAAAGTAAGTTAAAATGTAAAAACGCATTTTCTTTTGATGTACAAGCAGCATGCTCTGGTTTTATATATGCAGTTACAGTTGCTGATTCGCTCATAAAATCTAACAATAGAATTAAATATGCGCTCGTTATTGGTGCTGAAATAATGTCTAGGATTGTTGACTGGGAAGATAGGTCAATTTGTGTACTCTTTGGTGATGGTGCTGGTGCAGTGATAATAAAATCGGAAATGGGTAGCAGCGGCATCATATCAACAAACTTACACTCTGATGGCAATGTGGACATATTATGTACGAACGGAGGGGTATCCTCTACTGATGATTCCGGAAAAATATGCATGAATGGAAGAGAAGTGTTTAAACATGCAGTGGATAAGTTAACAGCCTCAGTAGAGGAAACACTAAGATGCAATAATTTGAAAATCACTGATATTGACTGGTTAATTCCCCATCAAGCAAACATTCGTATTATTGAAGCAGTAGTAAAGAAATTAGATTTTCCTATAGAGAAAGTGATTAATAACGTTGATAAGCATGCAAACACCTCAGCAGCGTCAATTCCACTGGCCTTAGACTATGCAATACAAGAATCAAAAATAAAATCAGGAAATCTGGTACTGCTAATTGCAATAGGTGCAGGTCTCACATGGGGTTCCGTGTTGCTGCGCTATTAGACTTCTTGCATTACCTCCTGTCACCCAAGTAGCTATACTCGTAGAACATCACACCATAGGGCACAGCATAACTGTATGAACATTGTGATTTTAGTCCACCAGATCCGAGTGCTTTGACTACTTGATTGGATGCTGAGTTGGTGAGTATAAAAGTATAGCTAACGCTGTCATACCGCCGCGGTATCTCTAGATCCCTCTAACAAGTAGCGGAATGACGATTGTCAGTGTGTCATCCCAGCGCCCCTATGATGTCATCCAAGTAGCCAACACTGGGATCCAGGAAACTTAACTCTACATCAAGTAAATGTACAATAAGAACTAGATTCCAGACTGGAATGACAAGTTCTCGGCAACCCCTACGTCATACCGCCGCGGTATCTCATCCGCTAACACGTAGCGGGATGACGATTCTTCAAATCGTCAAGGTGTCATCCCAGTGCCCTGATTACTTGGATCCAGGAAACTTAACTTTAAATAAGTGGCTGCATAATAAAAACTAGATTCCAGCGTCACGCGCTGGAATGACACCATTTTCGGTCTCTTAAATTGCTTTAGCTACGAACATTAAGAAATTTACCAAACGAAAAAAAAGGCAAAAGAAGCCCCGTGGTGCGAGTTTTGACCCTATAATAATTTAAATTGGTGCTGTAATAATTTGCTGACGCTTAGTTTAAGCGCGGTTTGGCTGAATGTAGAAAAAATTTAAAAGACATGCAGCCGCTATAATTTTATGTAATCCGCCAATAAATACCCTGAGTTTTTTACTGAATTTTGTCATTGAGCCTGCAGGTCAAAAACAAGTTTTGAGTCATAATACCAATTCTCATTGTTGGTCAGTCAAATAGGAGAAATTGCAGAGTTGTTTAATTGTGGAGCTGGCAAGAGAAGTAATAAATTTGCACAAAGCACCCTAAAGCAGAGCAATTGTATCGTATATTTTATTGCGCAAAATGTTCTGTTTTATGTATAACCAAAGCCTCTCAACAGGATTGAGTTCAGGTGAATATGGAGGTAGGTATATAATCTCAATATTTTTAGCTACCTTTAAATTTTTTGACTTATGCCAACTAGCACAGTCCATAACAAGAACAGCTTCTCTTGTCCCTAGATATTGCGACATTTGCTCAAGAAATACATTCATGCAATCAGTGTTAACATTTAGTGCAAATAAGCTAAAACTCTCTCCATTTTTAGGATTAACTGCACTGTAGAGATAAAAATTATGCCTACCTAATTTTATTTTAACCCGAGTCCTAGTGCCTTTTTTAAACCATCCATGCCCAACTTTCGAATGTGTGCCAAACCTTGATTCATCAAAGAAAAATAGCTCTTTTTCTGGATACTTGCCAATAACTTCATTGAGATTTTTTTTTGAATTCCTCTTGTTTACTTTTATCTTGTACGTTGTGTACTGGTCTTGGTGTAATATATGAAAATTTCATCTTTTGCATATGGCGGTGTACTGTAGATTTGCTGATATTTAATCCGAACTTTTCCTGGATTCTTATTCTCATTTCTTTAATGGTAATATTAGGATTTTCTTCTATACATGCTTCAATTTGCTGTAGTTGAGCCTGATTTAATTTAGTTTTTCTACGGCGTGATGGAGGAGCAAACAGTTTTTCTTCTCTGCCAAATTTCAAGAGTTTTATCCACGAAGTTAGTGCGCTTCTTGAAATTCAATATATTTTTGCTACAGCCGTTATACTATGCTTTTTTGCCGCAATTACAGCATTTAGTTTTTTTGAAACATATGCATTGTTCCTTACTTTCTTCAGCATTTCTTTTGCTGATTCTACTACTTTTTCATCCAATAATTTTGATCTTAATGCCATTTATACCTCGCTACTTCACTTACTTTAGTATGGCTTTTTTCCCATTATTGTCTATCCGTTCTTTGTATAGTGGGAATTGGTATTAGTACATTTTGTCCATCAGTTTTTTTATTCAGAGTACATGATTTAGCCAGAAAGATTACATAATTAAATGCAAACCATATATAATAAACAATTTTGGCAACTGTGCTTGCAACAAAGAAAATTACCTTGTTTGTAAAAGATAACTTACCGTTGTTTTTAATTCTGTCTTCATATGAACAAAGATATTTTTCTGTGCTTTTTAAAATCTTACGTAAATCTTCTTCTGTCTTTCTTACGTCAAAATCATTTATATCATGTACTTTTTCATACACCTCTTTTATCAAATCCTTTGAAAATTTTTTCAGAGCTGCGTCATCGATATTTCCTAGTGCATCCATGTTTTCGCTAATATAGATCTCTATTTTTTCTCCAAGCTCTATTCCCATTCTATTTTTTATTAGTTTATTGTACCTATCAGTAGCTGGAAATAAAACCTCTTGACAAAAATCCTGCGGTGCGCTTTTTAATTTTGCTAAAACTTTATCTACAAATAACTCAACTTTTTCACCTCCAGCAGCAAAAAACCAAGGTTGCCTGTTAGGATTGCGTTCTCTATTTCTTCCCAAATTCTGCAAAGCTTCTGCTGGATTGTTGAACCATACGCGTCAAGTTAAGGCCCAATATAGCACCATTTAAAGTGGGTATCTTGTTTATTACATTTATTTTTTGGGAAATTTTGATCTAAAATAAGATAATTCTTTTAGAAGAGTCTATAAATTACTAGCTTTATTACTTAATATCTAAAATAATTTTTACCACTTTTCTTTTTCCTTATGCTACTTTCCCTTAACTTGACGCGTATGGATTGTTGAACTGACTAGTTGAATCTGTAAATATTGATGCAACGTGATTATACTCACTATCGAAACCACGGCCTTTTGACTCGTCTATAATTGTTGTCAACGCATATTTAGCTAATGTACTTAAATCGCCTTGGTCATAATTACAATAGTCAGCTCCATATTTACCTGCGTCATTACGTGTTATTTTAAAAAAAGGTTTATTTGTCTCAATACCAAGATCATTTTTTCCAAGTCCTGCAAAAATACATTTATTTTTTTTGCAGAAATCGCTGAGGTTGTGTAGTACACCTTCTTCTCTTTCTATAAGATCATGCAGCTCTTTACTTAAGTGCCAATTGTCTACTATTAATCTGCTTCGATCATCGTTGCTTGTTTTCAGTGCACTAATAACTGTATTTACCTGTGGTAAAAGCTTGTCCCTAGCGAATTGCTCACTAAAACCTTTTTCCTTTAAGAAAGCTATAATGCTGCCATCATTAGCAGTATTAATCTTATTTTTAACACCTTCTATTAATCTACCCAAATCTTCTCTTCTTTGTTTATCCAAAGCGGTGTTATCACATTCCACTAAATACGAAAGTGTAAGATCAATCATTGAATGCATTACTCTGTATTCTAGATACTTAGCAGTATCGCGAAGATCTACCTTGTCTTTCAATTTAGATATCTGTTCTTCCGTTAGACCGGGGTGTTGCTTTTTAACGCAGTTTATAAAGTTTGATTGACGTAATTTGAATCTGTAATCTTGGTACGACATTCCTTCAGGCTAAAATTCATTATAAACTTCATAACGCGTACCATCTTCATATACCAAATTATTCTCACCTTGCAACGCAAAGCTAAGGTTAATTATGCTATTCACATCATTAACTAGAATAAGAGCATTTTCTCCAACCGGACTTTGTATGTTCCATCTCACAGATTCCAGCAGATTATCAGAGTCAACAAGTTTATTGTAATTAAAAACTTCTTCACATTCTTCAACATATTCATGAGCTGGACTAGACTTTTCCCTAGTAAATAAGCTGCGCACGTTAGCAGCAAACCTAAGGAGCAGTTCTTTTGATTCTACTCCAGTTATTTTGGTCAACGCCCACCAAATTGGCAACATTACTATACTAAATATAAACATAGAAACTATATAATATAGATTCTCAATTAAAGCGGAATACAGCCAATAATCTGAAGTTAGACCAATTATTGGAGCAACATTACTATTTATAATAGGGAATAATGTAATTAAAGGTATTATGGTAGCAGCAACATTCACCACGAATGCTCGATTGAATTTTTCTCTTTCATTAGTTTTGCAATAACATTTACTGTTTTGATAGTGTCTGCAATGCAGCGTCTACTTGATCTTGTAGGACTGATAATTTTTCCACATCTGTTTAAAATCCTTTTCTTTGGTGTTGCGGTTAGGTAAGTCGTAGGATATTCCGCATCAAGTTTGCACATATTTTCAAAGTCCTGCTGCTTGTTAATGCTATCTGCTTCATCAACACTAACCCACAATTTAGGCTTTTCACCGTTTTGCTCTTCAAATTTTCGATCATTCTCTTGCTGTAAAAGCAGATCATGTGTTACTATAATTGTTGTAGGTTCAGTGACTTTCAGCGCATCTTTAATTTCTTGCACAGTTTTAGGTGTTTTAACATCTACAGTAAATGCACCATCTATCATTTTCTTAGCTTGTTCAACTAAATTACCATTTGGCACTGCAACTAAATGGTGATATCCTGCTTGAGCTAGCGCATGACTCCACAATCCAATATCATAAGTCTTGCCAAACCCAGTTTCTGCATCAATCATAGTATTACAGTTAGTGATGGAAGAACTTTCTAGATGCTTTAGCATCTCTTCAACAACAGGTTTACGACGTTCTACTATTATAGATTCTTTGTCACTGAAGAGCTTTATAGATTCACCTTGTAGCTTACTATTAACTTCCTTTAAATGAGGGATAAGCTCTTTTATTTGATTAGTAATACATTGACTCATATCTTCCCACTATCAATACAATGTATTCCATAATACATTGTATTGATAGAATTACAATAAACATTTTTAGGTATTTTATGCCTTATAGACAAAAAATCCAACATTAGTTATCATCTTAATATGAACGACAATCTGGTATGCCTCGGAATGATTACTTCTCCTCACGGAATTAAAGGAGCTGTTAAATTAAAAACTTTTACCGAAAAACCTGAAAATATCTCCTTATATGGTGAGCTAATAAGTGGTGATGAGAATTATAAAATAGACTTAGTATCCGTCATAGGTGATAATCTAGTAATAGCTACAATCAGCGGAGTAAATTCCCTTAATGAAGCAGAGCTTTTAAGGAATAAGAAGCTGTATATAGAAAGAAGCAAGCTACCGAAGCTAAATGATGAGAATGAATTTTATCAAAGTGACCTTGTAGATATGGAAGTAAGGTTGGAAAGTAATGAATTATATGGCAATATAAAATCTGTGTATAATTTCGGCTCAGGGGATATATTAGAAATTTTGGTTATCAGCACAAAAAAACGCATTATGCTATCTTTCACTAAAGAGATATTTCCACATATAAATATAAGGGGGAGGTATATAGTATTAAATATGCCAGAATTTATTGACTAATAAAGACTTTGATATTTATATAAAGCTATTTATAATTATAAGATCAAGTTGAAAATGTAATTATGGCAGAAAGAGCTAACGATATCAGACCAGGTCAGGTGTTGGAACATAACGGCGGATTATTTTTGGTTGTAGGTATTATGCATACTCAACCTGGTAAAGGTGGTGCATACATACAAGCCGAAATGAAAAACATTAAAACCGGAGCAAAACACTATGAAAGATTTCGCTCTGATGCAACAATCAGAAGGGCAATTTTAGATGAAGAGGAGTATGCTTACCTTTTCACTGAAGGAAACATTGTAAATCTTATGCATCCAAGTAATTACGAGCAAATCACTATAAATTTGGACTTATTGGGAGAAAAAAAGATTTATCTACAGGATAATATGAAAGTTAAAATAGTAACTTATCAAGACAAAATAATTTCTGCGCATGTGCCTGATTATGTTACACTTGCTGTGAAAGAAACAGAGTCTGTTATTAAAGGACAAACTGCTACTGCTTCTTATAAGCCTGCAATTTTAGAAAACGGAATGCGCGTTAACGTGCCTCAGTTTATAAAAGAAGAGGATAAAATTGTAGTATATACTCCAGATGACAGCTATTATGAAAGAGTAAAAGAGTAAAAGGAAGAATGTCCATTTCATCACCACGAATTAATGTGATGCTTGATTCTGTGCGTAGTGCTTCCAGGCAGCTTATGCGCGATTTTAATGAATTGCAAATTTCTAATGTTAAGTCAGCAGACTTTATTAATAAAACTTATTCAAAATCCAAGCAAACCATATACGATTGCTTGCACGACTACAAACAAGACTATGAGTTTATTTCCGAAGATGATACTGACCAAGAAATAAAAGATAACGGTTACACTTGGTTTATTATGCCTATAGAGGGCAGGGAGAACTTTTCTAGTTGCATGGTTTATTTTGCAGTATCAGTCTGTCTCATTCATAAAAATAAAGTTGTGGCAGCTGTAATTGATGCTCCGGCTCTTAGAGAAACTTTTTGGGCAGAAGAAAAGAAAGGTGCTTTTCTTGAGGATTTTAGATCTCGTCATATAAAAATGCGGGTGAAAAGCCGTGAAGGGGGTCTGATAGATGTAAGTGGTAATTTATTAAATAAATTGCTGCCTGGTAATAGTAATGTACGCTCCATCGGTTCAATAATTTTAGGCTTTGCATACTTTGCGGCAGGAAGGCACGGTGGAATAGTTTACTCTAGAGTTAACAAATATAAAACCTTGCTCGGTAGACTTTTTCTACAAGAAAGCGGTGGAAGGCTAACGGAAGACAACGGATTGATTATCGCTGGCGATATTAAATTAGGATAAACAGGCTACAGAGATAGACAACTTTTCGAAAATTTTTACAAGAGATCCTGTCAAATGCTTTATCATTTCATCTGTATGATAAGGTGTAGGAGTAATACGGAAACGCTCAGTTCCTCTTGGCACCGTTGGATAATTTATATGTTGAACGTATATTCCATACTCATCAAATAATAATTTTGATGCTTTTTTGGATAACTCTGGGTCGCCAATTATTATTGGAATTATATGAGTTTCTGTTGGAATGAAATTAATTCCTGCATTTCTCAGTGAGTTTTTTACTTTTTCAACGACTTGCTTTTGCTTTTCCCTTTCAATGTTGCTCGATTTTAGGTGTTCAACGCTTGCCTTTGCTGCCGCTGCTAAAACAGGCGACATAGCAGTGGTGAAAATAAATCCTGGAGCGGAACTTCTTATTACATCTACCAAGCTCTTTGAAGACGCTATATACCCACCCATCACTCCAAAAGCCTTCGATAGTGTACCTTGAATAACGGTTATTCTATCCATCAGGCCTTCTCTTTCTGCAATTCCGCCACCATGTGAACCATACATGCCAACTGCGTGCACCTCATCCAAATAGGTAATTGCATTATGTTGATCCGCAAGATCGCATATCGCCTCAAGCGGCGCTATATCGCCATCCATTGAATATACGGATTCAAGCGCTATTATCTTTGGTGTTTTTGTGTCTACGGACTTTAACAACTGCTCTAAGTGATCAACATCATTATGTCTAAATATATGTTTTGGTCTTTTTCCTGATTTTATGCCTTCTATCATTGAAGAATGGTTCTTCTCGTCTGAAAAAATTACTACATTTGGGATAATAGACGATAAAGTGCTAAGTGTTGTCTGGTTAGCAAGGTAGCCACAAGCAAAAGTTAAAGCAGCCTCTTTTTTATGCAAACAAGCTAAGGATTTTTCAAGTTCGACAACCTCTTTTGTTGTACCAGATATATTTCTTGTCCCCCCCGCACCAATTGATGAATTTTGAATAGCGGCAATAACTTTCTCGTTCTGCGACATTCCCAGATAATTATTACTGCACCAGACGATTATTTCCCTATTTCTTTCATAGTCCATAATGTGGGGGAGCCTACCTGGCAATGACGCAAAGTGCGTAAATTCACGGTAGCGCCCCTCCTCTTTTATATCTTTGATTTTATTTAAGAATATTTCTTCGTAGTTTACCAAGTTTTTATTCGCTAATAATTAATATAATTATAATAAATTATTAAATGGTAAACTACAATATTTATTCTTCAACTTACTGTTGTTCAACAAGCTTTCCGTTAGCTACAGGTTCAACATTACTACCCTCAAGTGAACTTGAAGGTCTGTTACGGCAATATATGATTACAGCAGCAACTAAACAAAGAACTCCAACACCTGCTATTATTCCTGTTGTCAGCAAGCTAACACTAAAAGCAAAATATGCAGCCGGTTGCAGCAGCCCCTGCAAGTATTCCAGCTACTGCGAACGTCCATGTAGCTACGGTAGGCCAATTACTCTTTTGCGTATTTTGTGTTGCAGTAATACTTCCATTTCCTGGATTATTAGGCAGCTTGCCATTGGTTTGAGTATCATTCACCTGCTCAGATTTGTTGTTAGCTACTGAAGGTATTAGTGTTGGCTTCAGTGCCGGTGTTGGTTGTGGTGTCGGCTCTGGCGTAGGTGTTGGAATTGGATTCGGTGTTGGTGTTAGGTTTGGCGTTGGTACCGGCGTAGGTGTTAGTGGAGTAAAATCCTCTCTACCATGCTTGTTGGAAATTTCAATGACATTGCGGAAAGCAAGCTGTTGACTACTTAAAATTGCAGATTGCAAATTCTGTGTATTTTCCATTCCGGCAATAGGGTTAAGACTTCCACTTGGAAGCACACGACCGTTCTGCATATAAGGAAAAAGCGACATTTCTTGCTGCTTGGTGGTAGTTTGAGTACCATCTTCTTGTTCAGGGATTTCGTTAGTTGAAAAACCTAGGATTTCTTTACGATTCTGCCTCTCAGCCTTCATTCCACCTGGATAATTCGCTATATAAACTCTTTTCTTCTTACAGTCTTTATAAGCATGTTGTGCGTATTTTTTGATTTCTTCAGTTATAACAGCACCTTTCTCTACAAGGAATTTTATTCTTTCCAGGTTACCTTGTTTAATGGCTTCTTCAAATTGATCTTTACTAGTCTTCTCAAGAAACTTTAATACGCTTGAATGAGCTTGCTTTTTATCTTCCTTACAGTTTTTATAAACATTTTGTGCGTATTGTATGGCTTTTTCAGTTATAACAGCATTCTTCCTCACAAGCAATTTTATTACTTCCAGATTACCTGCTCTAATGGCTTTTTTAACTTCCTCCTTACCAATTTTCGCTTTCTCTTCAAGAAATAACTTAACTATCTGCAAGCAATTACGTTCAATAGCTACACTTAAAGGACTCTCACAATGGCTATTTTTAGCATTAATATCCTTACCCTTCGCAAGAAGTCTTTTAGCCCTGTCAATGTTATCTTCCATAGCAGCATGATACAAAAGCCCTTGTTGGTGTAACACGTTAAAAAGGAATGATTTAGTTTCCGAAGCTCCCGTGCCTAGATAAGCTAAAAATGTCTCATTAGATTTATCTTTAATTTCCTCATTAGCTCCCTCTTTTAAAAGCAGCCTTACTATTTCATCCTTATTGGAAGCAGCAGCATAATGTAAAGCTGTTTTGCCATTCCTATCTTGAATACCAACATTAGCGCCATTTTTAATAAGTAAGTTTACTAAATCATAATCGCCTGTTTCTACAGCATAGTGCAAAAGTTTTGATGATATAGTAGGATCTCTACTCTCAGTATCTTCAAATCTATTTAGTATCGCTTTCACGCATTCCTGATTGCCAATTGACGACGCCCTTTTAAGTTTTTCATATATACCATGCCAAGATGGAATAGAACTTAGTTTTTTTCCTAAATGCTCTAACAAAAATTTAATATAGCATTGTCCACCAACACCAAGAAGTAGCCTATCCAAATCTTCATCTTGCGTGAATAATATACCTTCGTGCATCTTTCCACAAGCGTATCATTAGCTGCAATGGCTAGAAGTACCAATCCTTTCACCGTAGCATTCTCTTTTTTATATATTTTTTCTATGAGCACTTTACACACGCGCTCATGATCTGTTTGTGCCGTCAAATTAAGTTGCTGTGAGCAAAAATCCTTCAGATTTTTAAGATCAGGGTTAATAGGTATGTCATCTTTCTCTTCCTTTATGTTACTCATAACTTCGTCTAAATCATTATAATCACCATTTTTTGCTTTATTTATAATATCTACCAATTTATCAAAGGTTAAACTTTTAGGAATAATATCAAATGAATTATCAACACCTGAATCCACCTCTGCTGGCGGATTTGCAACAAATGACTTAGGACCTTCATCAATATTTGCAATAAGCGACTCAACAACTGCGTTATCAGCATCTTTAAAATACTCATTGATATCATCTAGTAAACTTTTATCTTCGGCTTGATAATTCTTTAATTGCTCGGGAATGGTAAGTGTTACTTTACCTTCTTCATACTCTACCTTACCATTCTGAGATTTAAGCGCGAACTCTAAAATAGCATCAAGCTTGCATATTTCCATATTTGTATCAAGTTTCTTAACAGGCATATTTGGACAATACTGAATATTTAGGGAATCTTGGCTATTACATATAATCTTTATCTTTCTATCATTAGCTTCAGGCAATTGTAGGTTATGCTCAAAAAATATAGAAAAGAGCTGCATGAGCAAAGAGCCATCATACCCGGCTTGATTGCAATTAGTAATTAACTCTTTCAGTATATGATCATCTGGAACTTCTGCCTCAGCATGCTTAAACATTTCTATTAGAACATGCTTTGCAACTTGGCGTTTATTACTTTGAAGCTCTTGATTATACCTATCACACAACTGGCCAACAAAATCTTTACTTATGGTTTTACCATTGATTATAAAATTCATTCTAGGTAAGTCGATATAAGCTTGCTTGCCAGAATTAGCATCAGCGCTATTCTCATTTGCCTTTACCTTACTGAGCAAAGATTGCGTTAGCTTAAATTCTAATCTAGTCGCTCTGTTGGTATTTTGTTCTTCTTCAGCCTCTGAACAATTACCTGAATCTTCAGAATCTGGTTTTTCAAAACCATGCCAACTTTTGATTAATCTTTCAGAATTTGATTGGCCCTGTGAAGTTTCATCCTGTGATACAAAGTCTCTAAAATTGGAACCAAACATGTTTTACCCCTGATTAATATCTAAGCTAAGTATAGCATTAAACAGAAATCTTGCCAAGCAAATTATTCAGTCTCTTAGCAAACAGGCTTGCATCGTCCATCTCTTCGCCTTCCACGATGCAAGCTTGGTAAAACAATAAGTGAATCATGTCCTCCAATGTTGGTTTTTCACCATTTTCAGCGTGAGATTTCATTATACTTTTTATTACAGGATGCTTAGTGTTAATTTCCAGCACCTTTGGCGTGCGGTAATTTAGCTGCTTTTGTTCACGCAAAAAACGCTCCATGCGAAGATCCATAGCACCTTCATCAACTGCTAGACATACAGGGCTGTCAGTCAGTTTTTTTGAGATTTTCACGCTTTTCACTGAATTGCCAAGAACCTTGGTGAAATATTGCAGTATAGAGTCCGTATTTTCTTCAGTCTTTTCTTCATCTTGCTTATTTTCCTCATCTTTTTTATCTTCTTCTGAAGAGAATTTTTCCAAATCAACATCAGCGCGGGTCACAGACTTAAATTTTTGATCTTTATATTCATGAATCACGCTAGTCCAGAAATCATCAACTGGATCAACAAATAGGAGCACTTCTAGTCCTTTACTGACGAATCCCTCAAGTTGCGGACTGTTTTTCACTGAATCGAGGCTATTCCCGGTGAGATAATAGATATGTTCCTGCTCAGGCTTCATTCTGCTTATGTAGTCATCAATGCTGACTAATTTCTCATCACCAGTACTATGAAATCTGCAAATTGAGAGTAGCGCTTCTCTCTCATCAGTTGGCATAGCTTCACAAAGACCCTCTTTTAATACTGCACCAAAATTGGTCCAGAATTTTGTATATTCCTCTAAATTCTCTTTTGCCTTTTTACCGAGCTCTGATATTACACGCTTAGTGAGGGATTTTCTGATTTGCTCAACAACACGATTATTCTGCAGCGTTTCTCTGCTGATATTAAGAGGCAAGTCCGGTGAATCAACAATACCTTTCAAGAAACGTAAATACTGCGGTATGATCTGTACGTTATCTTCAGTGATAAATACTTTATTTACATATAACTTAACAGAGCAACGTCTATCTGGATGAAATAAATCAAAAGGTTTAATAGAGGGAACATAAAGCAAATTTGTATATTCTATTGCACCTTCATTTTTATTATGCAATATCATCCAAGGCTCCCCGCCAACGTGAGCAACACTGCGGAAAAAATCATTGTGTTCCTCTTGAGTAACATCATTTTTTGGCTTAGTCCAAATTGCAGCCTTACTGTTTAACTTTTCACTTTTTCCTTCTTCATTTATGAATTCAACAGGAAAATTTATGTGATCAGAGTAAGTAGTAACAATGTTTTCAACACGAAATTTATCTAAAAACTCATTCTCTTCAGGATGCATAATGAGTGTAATTTTAGTTCCACGAGAAATTTGATTGTCTAGTTTACTTATCGAATACTCTCCATCTCCCTTGGATTTCCAGACCCAAGACTCCTCCTCTCCAGCTTTTCTTGATTCTACTATTACTTCTGATGCAACCATAAAGCTTGAGTAAAAACCAACACCAAACTTCCCAATCAGCTCCACAGCTTGGCTTGAATCCTTGCTATTTTTAATCGCATCTAAGAACTTTTGCGTACCAGAGCTTGCAATTGTACCAAGGTTATCTATTAAATCTTGTCTGTTCATTCCGATGCCATTATCAGTGATATATAGCTCGTTCTTATCTTTATTGGAGCTAATAGTGATTTTTAACTCATCACTTGAATCTAGCAAATTTGAATTAGATTGAGATTCATAGCGCAATTTATCACATGCATCCGATGCATTTGATATTAACTCACGCAGAAAAATGTCCTTATTAGTATAAAGTGAATGAATCACTATATTCAGTACTTTCCCTACTTCAGCGTCAAATTTTAAATTTTCAGTTTCTTGTACGTTATGCATTTTGAGCTCCATTATTTGCCTACTACCCTAATAATCTAAGTATTGCACTGCAATCTTTCAAGGTCACGCACGCCAAAATTAATGTAGCCGCCATATTATGACACCCAATTTATGGGATCTCTTGCATAAAAATTCCTTTACAAACTCCGCCAGCCCCCTTATCATGAAACTGAAGGTATTCAGTTATCTTCATCTGTGCAGATTAAACAGCAAGAAAACAACGTAGTTGGCGTCTTATTTTTAATTTTTTGCACTATGTGCATCTTATGTCTTCACAATATTTCTAGGTTTTTACCTACACAAGCTGAAACGCGCTTATAAGTCGTTTAAGACAGTATAGTACGCTAATTTGCAGGATTAGAGAGTGACAACTAGCTAACACGGGATTTCTTTTGCCTTTTTTTCTGCTTAGTAAATTTCTTAAACATTTAAACTAAGGTGAGTTGCACTTAAAAGCAGCTAAATTGCAGTGTTTAAGACTTAAAAAAACGCCAATACAGAAAATAGACAATGACAAGGGCTTCTTTTGCCTTTTTTTTCGTTTGGTAAATTTCTTAATGTTTGTAGCTAAAGCAATTTAAGAGACCGAAAATGGTGTCATTCCAGCGCGTGACGCTGGAATCTAGTCTTTATTATGCAGCCACTTATTTAAAGTTAAGTTTTCTGGATCCAAGTAGTCTGGGCACTGGGATGACATCATAGAGGCGCTGGGATGACACCCTGACAATCGTCATCCCGCTGCTTGTTAGCGGATGAGATACCGCGGCGGTATGACGGTTCGCGGCGGTATAATGAAGCTTGAAAGCGGATCACCTTTCACGACCTGTATTTACTTCAGGAGTATTAACAGGTGTTATCGTTGGGTTTTCAAGTTGTGTTGCTTGCTCTAAGCCCTTGCTTATACTTTGGTCCTGATTTAAAATTTTATCAAAGTGCTTACTCTTTTGTTGCTCTTCGTTATTTGACGTATCTCTTTGAGCATCTTCTTTTATGCCACGAGCATTTTCCACACTCTTTTCATCCTCACCTAAAAGTTTTTCTAATATTTTCTTAACAAAGCGCTTCAGAAGACTCAAAAACCCTTCTTCTTTTTGATTTTCTTGTGGTTGAGGTGTGTTATCTTTTTTGTCCGGCTCAGTGTTGAGCTTCTCTTTTACAGAACTCTTGCTCACTGAGGGACTAACGATTTGTGAATCGTGCTTTGATGGCTGTGTATCTGTTTGCACAGAAGCTTCAGTAGTCTTTTTCTGTGTATTATGTTCAAGGTCTTTAACTGTTGTTGTAGTTTTTCTTGGAGTGTTAGTCACTTCTTGAAATTCTTTATTATCACGCAACCCTTCAGATAGTTGCGTATCTTGCCTAGCTTCTTGCAGTATTGCACCTGATCTACTTCTTTTACTTGTACCAAACTCTTTCCTTAACTCTTGTGTTGATTGTCTAAGTTTATCTATTTCTTCGTCGTTCTGTCTTTGTCGTTTTTCAAGTTCTTTGTTTAACTTTGCAATATTTTCCATTTTGTTCTCAAGCTCCTTACTTTTTACAGCTTTTAGAGCCTTGGTTCCTTTTGCAATATAATTAACCTTCTCTTCTAATGAGGTGCCTTCTGGAAAAGCACCTGGAGAACGTTCAAAAACATCTTTAAACTTTTTTTCAACACTTTCTTTAGATATCTGCGCCATACCTGCTACCTATTAAAACATATCATATAACCAGTATATTAGCTAATGATATAAAAAACAGTTAACATAACTTGTGGTAAAGAGTGTTTATCAAGAGCGTTCTATTTATATTTTTTTTATTAAAATGCTATTTACTTATTAAGTTGAAATGTATAACCATATAAGAGATGAAGGATAGTCAATTAGCAGTAGTATTCGATTGGGATAATACCTTAGTTGACACTCAAGATAACATTTTTAATGCTATTAAGCATACCGTAAACTCAATGGGGTATAGTAATAAAGCTGCCGATAGAAATTCCCATGAGTCGAGAAAGAGCTATATGGTCAATTTATTTGGCGATCAGTGGAAAAAAGCAAATCAGATATATCAACAATATTTAGATGATGCACTATTGCAAAACATTGCTCTGAATCAAGGAGTAGAGAAAATGTTGCAGACACTGAAAAGCCACAATATTTATCTAGCAATAGTAAGTAATAAGAAAAATACTAATTTACGTAAAGAAGTTGCCTATTTTAAACTAGATTCTTACTTTGAAAAAGTAGTTGGGTCATGCGATACTGCAGAAGATAAACCATCTGCAACCCCACTGCTATTTGCACTAGAAGAGAGTACGTTACCTATAAATAGAGAAAATGTGTTTTTCGTTGGTGATAGCATCACAGATGTTCTGTGTGCACAAAATGCCAATTGTTTACCTATTATATACGGTCAATCAATAAGCGGTTATGAAGATTTGTTATGTTTTCAACATTTTGATAAACTTATAGATTTTATAATAAAGTATTTAGAAGATAGGTAATGACCGCTGTTACAGAGATTGCCAGTATACAAAGGCGCTTTTGCGCATATTTAATAGATGTAGCAATTTTATTAATTCCAACTTTATTAATTATACTGCTATTAGAGGATTCTCCGTTGATCTTACATCTATCATACATGTGTGTAAATTGTAGTTACTTCACATATTTTATATCTTCAAAGGCCCAAGCAACTCCAGGTCAACAGTTAATGAATATATGTACTATCAATTTAGATAATTCTAAAATAGACTTGAATTTAGCGTTTGACAGAAGCACTTCCCAGTTTTTTCTTCCTTTGTTAAACAGTGTAGTAGTTGTCCTTACTGAATTTTTGCAAGACCAGGAGGTATTAGTGAATGTCTTGAGTGCATTGAAAGTAATTATAATGCTGCTCACCCTCTATTGGTATCTAGTTGCTTGCTTCTCTAAGAAAAAACAGACATACCACGACATGCTATTTAATACGGTTGTTATCAAAGGAACTATTAAATGAGTTGCTATAACTATCGTTATCATATAAATTATGCTGATAAATTGAACTCAGGGAAGATTATGAATGAAGAGATAGTAAAACATTTGAACAAATTATTGACCAATGAACTGACTTCTGTACGCCAGTATCTTTTGCATTTTGCGGTTCTCAAAAACAATGGAATTAATAGACTTGCAGAAAAGGTAAAAAATGAGCTTAACGAAGAACTTGAACATGCGAACAAGTTGGCAGAAAGAATTTTGTTATTTAAAGGAGTCCCAAATTTTCAAGATACAAATGGAATCTCAAAGTATGATAGAAAGTTTACAAAAGATACAATACAAAAAATCTTAGAAGCTAATTTGAAATTAGAGGGAAAAGGTATTAAGGATATCAAAGAAACGATTTCTATCGCTGAGAAAGAAAAAGATTTTGTTAGTGTAATGTTATTAGAAGAGATGTTAAAAAATGAAGAAGAGCACTTCCATTGGATTGAGAAGCAGATCGATCTTATTGAACTAATGGGTGTTGAAAACTATTTAAGAACACAAATATAGAGTGTTAAAAAAGATAGTATTTATTTTAATTGTACCTTGTTTGCTCCTTTTTTTATTAGGATTATGGCAAGTATTCAGATTGAACTGGAAGAATAATATTATCAAAAATATGAATCTTCCTGTTGTTCATCTGTTGCCCAATAACGACCTTGAAAAATTTAACTATAGGCATGCCAAGATTGGTGGGATTCTAAGTGGCATAGAACTTTATGTTTTTGCAGGGCAACACGGCTATTATGTATTATCTCCTATGCTGATTGCTACTGGACATTATATGTTAGTGAACAAAGGAATAGTTAAAGAAAAAAAAGAGGAAAAAGTAAAAATTGAAAAAGTAGTTGCAGATGGAACTTTATATTGCGATAGCAATAAAAGCAAAAATTGGTTTATCAAGAACGATACTGCTTCGAATACATGGTTTACCCTGAGTACAGAAGAAATTTCCAATGAGTTAGGTATTAAGCTAGAGAATTGTATATTGTGGACGAACAATTTTGGCAGCAAATTAGCTATACGGCCAATGAAGCATTTGGAATATGCAATAACTTGGTTTGCACTTTCCTTAACTTGGTTGATTATGTGCGTAATTTACTATAGACAAAACCTCAATAAAGCTTGAAGCTTTCTGTACATAAAATTAGAGAAGTAGTCATTCATCTTTATCACTACCAAGGTCTTTTAACATACTGTAATTGCCTTTTCTAAATCTACTTTTTAAAGACGTAACTCCACTTTCGCTAATACCACTGAGGCTCAGTGCAGCTCCACCTAGCTGCAATCCTATCTCAGATGTTTCAGGAATAATTTTACTAGCTCCTAGATCTCTATAAACCTCCACATTACTCAGATCTGGTAAGCGTATTACAATATTTACATGCGGAAAATTTGCAGCAACTAAGGAAACAACTTTTTTTATAGTAACTTCATTCTTTATTGAAATAACGAGAGCTTGAGCTCTTTCTATTCCTACTGATTTTAAAATTTCACATCTTGTAACATCTCCAAGATATATAGGAAAACTATCACTTTTTCCTTCTGTGACTATTTTTGATTGAATATCTACAACAACGTAACTTAAATGCTCTGCAGTAAGCATTTTTGTTACCATATATCCCACTCTACCAAATCCAGCAACTATTACATGGTTATAAAGATCTTGTGTATCTGTTTCAACAGCTTCATCATCTAATATTGTTTTCTCAGTGCTAAATGAGTTTGCTATCCAATCTCCAAGCCCCGATAAAAGAGGAGTGAAAGCCATGGTTACTGTAGTTACCATCATAAGTACTTGAGCGATTTCACTTGGTAGCACATTTAGCTCATCTGCTAAGCGAAATAAAATAAACGCAAATTCACCGCCTTGTGAAAGCAGTAACCCAGCTTGTATAGCAGGTGCACTCTTAAACCCAAAAAATCTACACAATATATATATGATAGATGTTTTTAAAACGATAAGGATAATCGATAATAAAGTAATTAGTGGTAACTTATTGAGTAAAAGTTCGGTATTGATAGACATACCAACAGTCATGAAAAATAAGCCAAGAAACAAATCTTTAAATGGCAATACTGCGTGTTCTACTGAGTGTCTGTATTCTGTTTCTGCAACTAACAATCCAGCGACAAATGCACCTAATGCCAACGATAAATGGAATTGCTCAGTAATAAATGCTGCTCCTAATACTATTAAAAGCGTTGTTGATATAAAGACCTCATTACTTTCCATTTTAGCAATAACCGAAAATAAAGGTCTAAGCAATAATCTACCAGTTATAAATATCAGCACTAATGCAATAGCTGCTTGCACCAATGAACCTGCCAATGAGCTTATCAGGCTGTGCTCAGAATTGCCAGCAAGTAAAGGTACCAATACTATTAATGGTACCACTGCAAAATCTTGCATTAATAGTACTGCTATTGACAACCTACCAACCTGACTTGCTTGAGAACCTTTTTCTTGCAGAACCTGCAACACTATTGCTGTTGAGGATAGCGCAAGCCCACCACCAATAACTGTTGCTATATTCGTATTCACTCCGAAAGCAAGAGCGATGCACCATATTGCTACCATGGTAACTATAACTTGAAGAGACCCGAACCCAAATACATGAATACGCATAGCGATCAGGCGTTCAAATGTCAATTCAAGGCCTATAATGAATAATAGGAAAACTACACCAAATTCTGCAAGATTATCCATTGCTTCAGCTGAGTGTATCAGATTAAATCCATGAGAACCAATAACTGCACCTGCAACGAAGTAACCGAGCACTGGACTAATATTCATTTTCCAGAACGCTATGACTATAAACACAGCAGCAGAAAGTAAAATTATAATATCAAACAAATGCTGAGAGCCACTGTGCATGATATTTAACCTGTAGAATTAGACCATTTAATTGAGCAGCCAATACTTGATTTTTGGTCAATTGGAGAATTACCAGTTTCTGCAATAAATTTCATAGCTTGAAATAAATCACTACTTCCTACTTCATAGCTTTGAACCTTTTCTTTTTTTGTGTCATTAAAACGTCCACGATAGCAAAGGTTTAAATTGGAATTAAAGCCAAAAAAGTCAGGAGTGCAAACAGCCCCGTATTCTTTAGCTATTTTCTGTGTACTATCAATTAAATATGGAAATGTAAACTTATTTTCCTTGGCAAAATTAATCATATTTTCAAAGGAATCTTCTGGATATTCATTTACATCATTTGACATTATTGCAACGGTG
The DNA here is from genome assembly GCF_947251515.1 of Wolbachia endosymbiont (group A) of Sicus ferrugineus. NCBI lineage: Bacteria > Pseudomonadati > Pseudomonadota > Alphaproteobacteria > Rickettsiales > Anaplasmataceae > Wolbachia > Wolbachia endosymbiont (group A) of Sicus ferrugineus. Next base: position 358,199 of record NZ_OX366370.1, on the reverse strand, counting down.
TTTACCTGATAATCTTTTTTCAATTGATCAACATCGCTTACCAGATTGCTAATAATTGACTGAACGTAAGGACAGTGATTGCATATAAACATTACAATAAGACCGTTTTTTCCACAACAGTCACTTAATGTATAGTATTTATTATCTACTCCCAAAAGATTAAAATCTTTTGCAGTAAAACTAAAATCGACTTTAGGAGTATTCAGAGCAACCATAGACTATTATTATACCGTATGTAATTTACGGTCTTATTATTTAAATGTCAAACGGTTTCTATGTATACTGTTTGCATATTCTTTTTTAGTATTATAAAACTTATGTTCATAACTTTCGAAGGAATAGACGGCTCTGGTAAAACAACACAATCTAAGCTACTTACAAATCATTTTAAGCAAATTCACGGCGAAAATAATGTAGTGTCGACTCGAGAACCAGGTGGCACTGATTTTGCAGAAAAGATAAGAGGAGTGTTGTTAACAAATAATATTGATCCTATTTCTGAACTCTTGCTACTTATCTCGATGAGGCACGAACATATGAAAAAATTAATATTACCAGCTCTTGCAGAAGGGAAAATAGTGATTTGTGATCGGTTTATTGATTCAACCATTGCATACCAAGGATATGGGTTTGGAGTTGATTTAAAACTAATAGAAGATTTGCACAGGTTGGCTGGAGTTAGATATCCAGATATTACATTTATTCTAGATATTGATGTTAAAGTTGGGTTAAGTAGAGCGAAAGACAAGAATAAATATGAAGAAATGGATGTTAATTTTTATAGTAAAGTTGGAAAAGGGTTTAAAGAAATTGCCATAAAAGAGCCCGGTAGGTGCCATGTCATCACTGAAATTGAAACAAAAAATGATAATCAAGTACACACTAAGATTATTGATAAAATCACTATTGCAAAGACTTAACTATATTTATTTAACCTCTACTAATTTAAACCGAACCTTTAACTTGTGATAGAAAATTATTAATTTTAGGTAACATTATTTCACATGAATAACTTTTTGTTTGAGTAGCTAAAAAATCCTGTATTTTGTCTGGATCTTCTTCACTTATTATCTTATATGCCCTTGTGAGGTTCATTAATTCACTTCTATTTTTTTTATTACTTACTTCAGTAATAGTAAAAAATTGATCAAAATGGTCTAAGAGGTCTTTATTTTTTATTGAAGACACAATATCGTCAATTTCTTTCACATATAATGCAAGTTTGTGTGCTTTACTACGATCTTCAAAACAAAGATTAACAAGCGCGTTGCAAAACCTATCTCTCGTAGTACTTCTCACTTCTGCTAATAAGGATAATATTTTCTTGGCAATGCACTCTCTTTACTGATTCAGCTGGTTCAACCATACCAAGAACATTCTTTACCAAAGATTTTTCTTCACAACTAAATATGAACATGTAATAACCCATAGATAGAGTAAAGAACAAGAATACGGCTGGGAGCAAAAATGGCACTAGTACATTTTATGATACAGGAAAGATAAACCAGACAGCAGTTGCTGCTGATACAACAAGAAATAGCCCTAATAAAGTTAATTGCGCTCTTTTTTATACTTATGATCAATGACTGCATTTACACCAATAGAAGCTACATCAACCATTACTCATACCTCATTAAACAGTAATACTAACTGAATGATAGCATTATTGTGATGAAAATGCAACATTATGAATATTCTAATACAATTTATATTGACAGTTACAATTCTGAATATTTTATTGCAGCGTTAGCTGATTAGCATTTTAAGCTAGGGTCAGATCTAATAGAGAGAGGATTTTTTTATTTTCTCATTCTTCTCATTTTCCTCTCTAACAATTTCTTTTCCGCTTAATATGTCCTTTATTTCATCTCCTGTTAAAGTTTCAAACTCCAGTAGATTTTCGGCAATGAGATCTAAGCCTTTCTTATGCTTGGTCAAAATGTCTTTCGCTTTTTCATAGCAAGAAGACACAACTTTCTTCACTTCTTCATCTATAAGTTTTAACGTATCTTCAGAAATTATCTCAGAACCATGCATAGTTTGTTCGCGATTGTGATAGATCGGACCTATTTTGTCGCTCATTCCCCATTTTGTTACCATAGAACGTGATAAATCTGATGCTAGTTTTATATCTGAAGATGCGCCGCTTGTGACTTTATCATAGCCAAAAATTAGCTCTTCTGCCACACGTCCACCCATTGCAACAGTTATATCTGCTAGCATCTTTTCTCTTGTGAAGGACACTCTATCTGTTTCTGGTAGTCTCATAACTAAACCGAGTGCCCTACCGCGTGGAATAATTGTTGCTTTGTGTATAGGATCAGAAGCAGGCATATTAACAGCAATCATCGCATGGCCAGCTTCATGGTATGCAGTCAGTCTCTTTTCCTCTTCTGTCATAATGAGAGATCGCCTTTCCACACCCATCATCACTTTATCACGTGCATATTCGAAATCATCCATTGTAACAATCTTCTTGTTTCTTCTTGCAGCAATAAGCGCAGATTCGTTCACTAAATTTGCTAAATCAGCCCCTGAAAAACCAGGTGTTCCTCTTGCAACTGTTTTCACATTTACATCAGGGGCCATTGATATTTTCTTCATATGCGTATTTAATATTTTCTCGCGCCCATTTATATCGGGTAAAGAAATAGTAATCTGCCGGTCAAAACGACCAGGCCTAAGCAGTGCTGGATCTAAGACATCCGGACGGTTAGTCGCAGCAATTATTATTACGCCCTCATTAGACTCAAAGCCATCCATCTCAACTAATAACTGATTTAATGTTTGTTCTCTTTCGTCATTACCACCACCAAGACCAATGCCACGATGTCTACCCACCGCATCTATCTCATCTATAAAAATTATACAAGGAGCATTTTTCTTGCCTTGATCAAACATATCACGAACACGGCTCGCACCAACACCAACAAACATCTCAACAAAATCAGATCCAGAAATGCTAAAGAATGGCACATTAGCTTCTCCTGCAATTGCACGAGCAAGTAAAGTTTTACCAGTTCCAGGAGAGCCAATTAAAAGGCACCCTTTTGGTATTTTTCCACCTAATATTTGAAATTTTTGCCTTTGTTTAAGGAAATCAACGATTTCTACTAGCTCTTCTTTTGCTTCATCAATTCCGGCAACATCATCAAATGTTACTTTTTTCCCACTAGTCATGAGTCTAGCCCTTGACTTGCCAAAGCTTATAGTTCTGTTGCCCCCCGCTTGTGTTTGTTTAAGAAAGAATAGCAAAAAGCCAATAAAGATAAATGTTGGGACCCATGAGATAAGTAATCCACCAATTACGCTCATGGCAGAATCTCCAGTTGAAAAGGAGAATCTCACTTTTCTATCATGTAAATTTTTTATTAGGTCGCTATATATAACACCGCTTGAGTTGAAACTTGAACCATCCCTAAACTTGCCCTCAATGCTCTGGTTTTTTATGACAATATTTTCTACATCATTGTCTTCTAGTCTAGTTAAAAATTCCGAAAAAGGTATGGTTGTTTTACTTCTACCTACATTTCCGCTGAACTGAATATAAGCAACTGAAATAAGAACAATAATTACTAACCAGATCAATAAGCCTTCTAAAAATTTTTTCATTTCTATTTCTAACTAAGTACTAATCAAGCTTACCAAATTTTGTTTTATTGTGCTATTAATAATGCATTGAACCTTATCGTCATTGGTATTTTTTTCGTTATAATTTACATCAGGATAAGCAAGCACCTTTCCATCTTTTTGTACTGTAGGCAAAGAGTAGAAAACTTCAGGGCAGCAGTTGTAATCGTTCAGAAATTCAGGAACTTTTTGTGTTTTTTTTAATGGAGCGATGATAACTGAACATTCTTGATTTCCGAGTATTGTGCAGCTAAATCTGTTATCCCATTGAGTAGGTTCATTCAAAGGTAGGTTTACGGTAATTTCTTGTATCTTTGACGATTCTCTAATTATTAAGATATTTTCTCCATATTTTCTTATTTTGCACCCAGAAAGTGTACAGTTAACATTACTATCCTTTTGCAATATTTTATTAAATATCGCAATAAGGCTATTGTACCTTGGTTTATAATGTTTACTGGCAATTGCCATTATAGAGTAAAGAAGAAGCCTCAAGGCTATTTCCTCTGGCAATTGATAAAATTCACTTAGTTTAATTTCAATATAACCAAGATCATGAACATTAACACAGTCATTAAATGCAAGGCGTGTGTAGTGCATCAACGCTTTTGCAGCTCTTTTCATATGAAGGGCTGTGAGGCATATTCGCTCTGTTAAAATCTCTTGATTGTCACTTGCTTTAAGTAAGCTACGGTATAAAGTTCGCCTGTATTTTAAGTCGTAGTTGCTTCTATCTTCGATCCATTTTAACCGGTGAAGCTTAGCGTACTTTTCTATTTCACTACGACTAAAATTTAACAATGGCCTAAATATATAAATACCATTTAAGAAAGATTTGTAATCCATTGATGATAATCCATCTACGCCACTACCTCGCTCCAATCTTAATAAGAACGTTTCTGCTTGATCATCTTTGTGATGAGCAACGAGCAAACATTTAACATTATTGTTTTTACACCACTCTGCTAGTAACTTATATCGTGCTTTTCGTGCCTGTAATTGAATATTACCTTTAATATTTTGCTTCTCCCAATTTAATATGAACGATTCCTTTGCTTCAAGTTCTTTTGTATAACTTATAACAAAATCAGCTTCTTTTTGAGACTCTGAACGTAACCCATGATTTACTGTTAATGCTATAGGAAGTGAAAGCTTGTTTTTTTTTGCCCAGTTAGTCATTAAGTGCAGTAAGACTATACTATCTACACCACCTGATACTGCAACTGCGATTTGGTTATAGAAAGCAAAGCTATTAGCTATATTTTGAAATAATAACTCTAATTTCATTATGTTTCTTGATGGCAAGATAGTCTCTACGTCATACAGCGACTTATTTGTGGTATATATAGATCCCGCTAACAAGCAGTAGAACTGCTCTCTTTTGTCATCCCAGTGCTTGACACTGGGATCCAGGTTTTAATGCAAGAAACTATTTCTTTATTCCAGAAAATGAAAATTCCACTCTACGATTTTTAGCATGCTCTTTTTCATATTTAGAATTTCTAGAATCATCTTTTACATTAACCAAAGGCTCAGTTTCACCCTTAGAAGCAGTTTTTATTCTGTTTTCTATGTAGGGTGTACAACTAACCATAAATTTTTTAGCTGCATCTGCCCTTCTAGCGCCTAGCGCAAGATTATATTCATGAGAACCACGGTTGTCAGTATGACCAGTTAAAGTAACCTTCGCGTCAGGGTTATCTTGTAACACCTTCGTTACGTCAAGTAATACATCTGCGCTTACTTCAGTAATACTAGATTCATCATAACCAAAGAAAACTCTTTTATCACCTATCTGCTTAACAACAGAATTCATTTTATTTGTTGTATTTGCTCCTTTTTTTGGGCAAGAACTTACACCAGTAAGTAGTAAACAAAAACAGCACATTATAACCAGTCTACTCCACATTACTAAACCTCCATAAATTTTAAAATAGTGCGTAACTTTAATTCCAGTAGCTAATAATCTCTCCATATTGTAATATAGTCAAGAGAAATAAAATACTAAATACTTTTTCTATACCCTTACAATTAATTTTCTTATAATATGCTGGACTCTGAGTAGAAAAATCCAATAAAGGAATAAAAAGTACAATTTTTTATTGTACTTTAAGCAAATATACTTTTAACTTTATTATTAATCTATTACGATATTAAACAGATGTTTTCTAAAACAATGAATAAATTATGAAATCTTATAAGTTTTTAGAGGAAGTATTATATAGGGTAAAGAATATCGAAAATACGCTAAAAGTACTAAACCAAAGCCAATTGAATATAGAGGACAAAGTTGAACAAATGAGTCTTCTAGAAGAAATTAGACATGAAATTATCTCTCATGACGCAATAAAGGAATCATTAGCAAATGCTCTTGGTAACAAAAAAAGTGCAAATACTCAGCAGCTAAAGTTAATAGAGAGAATACATAAAAGCAACAGAGCTGTTCCTATTGATTTAGTAAAGTCTTTATCCAAAGCTAAGGTTGAATGCCAAAATTTATGGAAACTATCTCATTCTGAAACCAGTAACTTAGAAAAACTAAAAGAACGTTTTACTGATTTAATCACACTCATTCGCGAAGTAGCTTCTATAAAATCGCAGCAATTAAAATGCTCAAAATACGACTCACTGCTTGCTGACTATGACTCTGATATCACAGAAAAGAATATAAGGGAAGTATTCCCCAAGGTAGGCAAATTTTTTAGCGAAAATGTGGATGAAATAATTGAAAAGCAGAAAAAGGATAAGGTTACTAATATACAAAGAGTTGCTACTCAGAAGCAGATTGAACTTGGCTCATTATGTTTACAGCAAATGGGTATTGCACTAAATGAGATTCGTACTTCTTATTACTACCCTATAGATTATGATGAATCTGATTTTTGTTATGGTTTATTTTCACTTTTACGGCATAGTGGTTATGCGATTTATCAAAAATGTTTAGCGCAAAATTCTATAAGTAGCCCAATTACGAGACATGTTATGTATGAAACTCAAGGGTTATTCATGGAAAGTATGATTGGAACATCCAGAGAATTTATTGAGTTCATTCAACCACACATAAAAGAGAAATTTGCTATAAAAGGCAAAACTAATAGCAGTGTTGAAAATTTGCACTTGGTTTTCAATGAAATAAACCTTTCCTCTTCTTTAAAGAACGCAGATGAATTTAGTCTGTTAGCTCATATTATGTTGAGAACTAGGTTAGAACAGGATATAATAAATGGTACACTGGAAGTTAAGGATCTGCACGATGCGTGGCTGGAAGGTATGAAGCACTATAAAATTCCAGTAAAAGCTAAAAATGAGCTGGACACTTATTTTCAAGATGAATATTGGGCAAGCGGTGTTATGGGCTACTTTCCTATAAAAATTATTGCTTTAATTGCTGCTGTGCAGATTTTCTCTTTCGTTAAAAAGAATCATTACGAGTCATTAAGTGCTATAATAAAAGGAGATTTTAGTTTACTTATCAGTTGGTTATCTCAAAATATATACAGTGCAAAGTGTGGCCTGGAACTGCTAAAAAAAGTAACAGGCAAGGGTTTAGACGTTGAGTGTGTTACTTACTACCTATCTGAAAAGTATAATTTGTCTCAATAAATGGTTTTCTTGAGTTATGTATGAATTTTGTTCGAAAGTTAACCGGAAAGTTTTATAGCCTTTTTACTTTCAAAGGTTTGTTTGCTAGCGATATTGCCATAGACCTTGGTACTGCAAACACTTTAGTTTATCAGAAAAATCAGGGAATAGTGCTTGATGAGCCTTCAGTTGTAGCAAGAGTAAAAGAAAAAGGAAGCTACGTTCCTTATGCTTTTGGTAAAAAAGCTAAAATGATGCTTGGAAAAACGCCTGGAGAAATAGAGGCGATAAGGCCCTTAAAGGATGGAGTTATTGCTGATTTTAAAAGTGCGGAAGAAATGCTAAAATATTTCATACGCAGTGCAAACACAAAATTCACTGTTAATAAACCTAATATTATCATATGCGTTCCATCTGGATCCACGCCAGTTGAAAGGCGTGCTATACAAGATGCAGCAGAAAGTGCTGGTGCAAATGAAGTATTTTTGATTGAAGAACCAATGGCTGCAGCAATCGGAGCTGGGCTCCCAGTTACTGAACCTGAGGGTTCTATGATCGTTGATATAGGAGGCGGTACAACTGAAGTTGCAATTATTTCTTTAAGCGGAATTGTTTATTCACGTTCTGCCAGAGTAGGTGGCGATATTATGGATGAAGCAATAAAATCGTATATTCGTGAAAATCATAAGTTATTAATCGGTGAAACAACTGCTGAAAAAATTAAGAAAAACGTAGGTTCAGCAAGTCTGCCAGGTGAAAATAACAAAGAGGGAATGATAATTAAAGGCAGGGATTTAGTGAGTGGCATGCCAAAAGAAATGCTTTTATCAGAATATCAAGTTGCAGAAAGTTTAATAGAGCCTGTACATCAGATAATTTCTGCTATTAGGACTGCACTGGAGAGCACTCCACCTGAACTTTCTTCTGATATAGTCGATAGAGGAATAATTTTATCCGGTGGTGGTGGATTATTGCGTAACTTGGGCAAAGTTATCAGTGAAACAACAAAATTACCAGTTCGTGTTGCAGATGACCCACTTTGTTGTGTTGCCTTGGGTAGTGGAAAAGTGCTTGAAAACATGGATTATTTTGGCCATGTTTTATTCAAGCAAGATTAAATTGTTTTTGAAGGTAGTTTATCGAATTGTTTTGATGGAATTATGTAATATAAATGAGATCCCAGTGTCACGCACCAAGTAATTTGAAGGCAGCTTCCAGCAGGAAAGGGTGTCATCCGAGTAGCTGACACTGGGATCCAGGAAACTTGATTACAAATAAATATGCTGTTTTAATGAATTTGCATAAATAGACACTAGATTCCAGTGTCAGCTACTTTCATGACATCATCTACTATGTAAATTGCCCCCAAATCAAAACGTTTGCACAGTTGTATGTTGGAATGACACAAGATTTGCGTTTATAAATTAAGGCGATTATGCTAAAAGAATTTGAAATTGAACCTTTGTTAAAAGATAAAGCTCCGCAGCAAACCAAGGCTATTGTTGCAATGTCCGGAGGAGTTGATAGCTCCGTTGCTGCAGCACTGCTGTATAACCTTGGGTACGAAGTGATAGGTGTGACTCTTCAGCTATATGGCACTGATGGCAATGCTAATGCGAGAAAAGGTGCATGTTGTGCTGGACAGGATATTTACGACGCTAAGCGCGTGGCTGAAAGTGTTGGCTTTCCTCACTATATTTTAAACTACGAGGAAATATTCAAAAAGGAAGTAATAGAGGATTTTGCAAGTACCTATATGCGTGGGGAAACTCCCATACCATGCGTAAGATGTAACCAAACGGTAAAATTTCGTGATCTATTGCAAGTTACAAAAAATCTTGGTGCGGATGTGCTTGTAACAGGACATTACGTGAGAAGATTAGAAAAAAATGGTGAGGTAAAGTTGTGCAGAAGCATTGATAAAAGTAAAGATCAAAGCTATTTTCTATTTGCTACAACAAAGGAGCAGTTGAAGCTTTTGCGATTTCCACTAGGTGGGTTCTATAAAAGTGATATAAGAAAATTAGCAAAGTATTTCAGCTTACAAATTTCTGAAAAGCCGGACAGTCAAGATATATGCTTTGTTTCCGAAAGCTATAGTAAAACAATAGCTAAATTAGCTCCACAATCTGTACAGAAAGGTAAAATAGTGGATGTAAATGGAAAAGTGCTAGGTGAGCACAGTGGCATAGTAAATTTCACAGTGGGGCAAAGAAAGGGCTTGTGCATCGCACACAATGAGCCTCTTTACGTGATAAAAATTAATACAGAGAATAATGAGGTTATAGTAGGTCCGATCAACGCATTAATGCAAAAAAAAATATTGATCAAAGAGTTAAATTGGTTAGAACAACCAAAGGAAGGTATGGAAATAACTGTGAAGCTGAGATCATCACATGCGGGAAGTTTAGCAACAATACATTCAACTGACGAAAAAAATAAAGCCTGTGTCATTTTAAACGACGATTACTTTGGCATCAGTCCAGGTCAAGCCTGTGTAGCGTATAAAGATGAGCAAGTAATTGGCGGTGGATGGATATGCTCTTAACTAAAGGCTTTAATGCAGAGTGTAAACGTATAATAATATTTATTGCTATTTTACCCTGTATCACTTATACTATAAAGTAGAACATTATAGGTTTTAGCAATGGTTAAGGAAGTTAAAGAACTAATAAAAATTGTTGGCAAGGGTAATTTATTAGAGGCTATATTCATTCGTAAAGGCAGTTTTCAACATGCTGACTTAGATCGTTGCATAGACCACAGAAATCATTTTGGTTTGTCTGCATTCATTAGAAAAAAAGAGGAACCATTAGATAAATATTTTAACTTAAAATTTAGTCTACAAGGGTTATTTTTAATTTATACTCAAGCTTATAGCGTTCTTATAGAAAATACTCAGCTCAATACTCAAGAAGTAATTGATAAAATATATGCTGCAATTGAAAATGAAAGAACATCTACTAATTATAGTGCGCTAGGAGAACTGCTAAAAGAAGTTGTAGATCAAGCAGAATTGACAGAAAATCAAAAAAAATTAAAGCTTCTTAATATTTTAGCGAATCCGAAAGGTAAAGCTTTGTTTAACAATAATAATGATTTTGAGAAACAAGTACTTAATAATGTTAAAAAGTTACTAAAGATAAGTTATACAAATGAATTTGATAAAGAATTTAGCTTATGTAAAGAGGTCATCAATCACTATTATTCTATCCACAATATAAAAGTAGATAAAGATATAGCATTACTATTTTCTAGTTATGGCATATTTTCTATGCATATCAGCAGTAAAGATATTTTACTACTTAATCAATATATTAATAAGAAAGCTGAAATGATCAATACACCACTGTATTATAATTACACTTTGAACTTGTTAAGAGTATTAGGAAAAATTGAGTTACCACATAGAAATGGATTCACCAAGTATACACTTAATTATGAAGGTATAAGCGCACTAAATAAGGCATTTGATCAATTGATAGCTGAAAACAAGCAATACAATCAAGATTGCTTATATCCTAAAAATGTAAAAAGCACACTAGAGCAACTGTTAAAAAACCAAAATAGTGATGAATTTGAACAATTAGTAACGAGCCCTAAAAATATATACTACTCAGTGCCACAAGAAGAGAATAAATGTAGGCCAAATTTCATTGTCAGCAAGAAAAAAGAAAAAGACTATAAAAACACAGTCTGTAAACTTATTTTAGGTGTGTTTGTATTATCTGTTGGGTTATATGCTGCTGACTATTTCCTTATGAAACAAAAGTTATTCAACTCAATAACAAATATTTTGCCACAAACTAATCTAATAATTGCTGCTGTGCTGACTATTGTAGTAGTATATGCTTTATTTCAACTATTGAAATCACCACAGAAATCACCACTTTCAACAGTCAATTAGATGACGAATGAAAATTTAGAACAGCCCCATGCAAAACAAGCTTAGAACTACATAAATGTAGCAACTTAAAAGCACATATTGTATAATGCTTATTCTTAAGTTAAGAGGTGATTTATGGATTTAAGTAAAATAACAGCGGAACCAAACGCAGTGAATGTGGTAATTGAAATAAGTGCAAATGCTGAGCCTGTAAAGTATGAATTTAATAAAGAGCTTGGGTTGTTACAAGTTGACAGATTTTTATCTACCTCAATGACTTATCCTTGCAATTATGGGTTTATACCAAATACCCATGCAGGTGATGGTGATCCTGTGGATGTTTTGGTGCTAACTCAATTTCCCTTAGCATCTAGTGTTTTAATATCGGTGCGTCCAATAGGCGCATTACTCACTAAAGATGAAAAAGGGGAAGATGAAAAAATATTAGCTGTGCCTGTTTCCAGTGTTGATAGCTATTATGACAATATAAAGGACTATTCTGACTTATCTAAAAACCTATTAGATAAAATTGCTCATTTCTTTTCTCATTATAAAGATCTAGAAAAGGGAAAAACGGTAGCAGTTGGAGAATGGGTTGGTATAGAAGAAGCAAAGAAAATCATTGAAAAAAGCAGAAATTAGTTTACGTTGATTTAGCCTGGAATTACAGTTATTCGGAAAAATGTTGTTGTTTTTAATGGGTAAATATTGCAATTAAAAGCATTAGACAGGTGGTAGAGGTCTTGGTATTATATAATCTTTAGGTTCTAAATTTGGAAGGGTGGCCGAGCGGCTGAAGGCGGCGGTTTGCTAAACCGTTATACGATTGAAAAGTCGTATCGAGGGTTCGAATCCCTCTCCTTCCGTATACTGTTTTAGCACGGTCTGAATTCGCTATATTGGCATGTTTTTAGCCTGTTTAGATATGTACCTGATCTTGTTGCAATGGTTTTTATTTCCGTCTTTGCTTAGATAGCTATTAAAAAGTTGGCTAGCGTTGACTCAGTATTTATTATAGAATTGGTTGTTAACCTTACTTATATGCATAAAATACTAATTTTACTGTTGATAGTGTTGCCACTTAGGTTGCTTGCAACCGAGATTGAAATTGTTGCAGATGTAAATGGTGAGCCAATTTCAAATTTAGATATCGAAAAACGCATCAACTTTATAAATTCATTGTTTGGCACTCAAAGTGTTAATCAAAAAGAAACAAAACCTCAAATTCTTAGGGAGCTAATAGACGAAATTATCATTATCAATGAAGCGCAGAGGCTGAATATAAAATTGAGCAACGAGGAGTTAGATAATGCTATCATATTATTGTTAACCCAAAGTTTTAAACTTAAGGCTAATGAAGTTGATCAATACATAAAAAAGCATAATATAGATCTTAGTATTTTAAGAAAACAAATAAAATGTCAGTTACTATGGAGCAAAATTATTGAAGTAAGAATTGTGCCATTTATTAATATAAGCGATAAAGAAGTAGATGATGTAAAAAGGCAAACAGAAAAGCCGGATTATCTTATCACGTTCCAAGAGTTTATAATTCCTGATCAAAAAGACAAGGACGTTTATGGTATAGCTGAAGATCTAGTAAAAAAATTACGTAATAGTAATAACCCAGAATCTCCAATAAAGATGCGTAAAGCAACAGTTAATTTAAGTCAGCTCAAAGATAAACTTAAGAGCGTTTTAGAAAGACTAGAAACCGGCGATATAGCAGGTCCATTCAGTTTCAGTGAAGGTTACTCTATTATAAAAGTCATAGACAAGGTACAACTTAATTATGCACTGCTGGAAAGCACTTTAAAATTAAAACAGATTGTGGTTGAGGGTTCAGAAAGTTTATTCTCTAATTTTAAAGAGCAAAAGGTCAATTGTTTAAATTTTGACAAATTAGCAGATGATTTTAAGTTGCCAAACGCAAAAGAGTTTGAAATAAAAATGCGAGATTTAAATCCTGATTTACAGATTTTATTTAGTAAAACAAGTGTGAATGAAGTAGTAGAATTAAGAGAAAATGGCACTGCAAAGTTAATGATGTTGTGTGATATCAAGAGTAATGCAGCGGATATAGAAGCAATTAAACAGCAGATGTACCAACAAAAGATTATGATACAAAGCAACTTGTTATTAGATGATATGCGTAAAAATTCAGCTGTCAGTTATCGGTATAGTTGAAGTCAGAGAGTGTCCTTGTCTCTGTCTTTGTGTACGAAAATTACTTTGTTCTATAAAATTTCAAAAAATTTGAACAAATATAGTTAAAATAGCACATGAAGAATATAATGCTAATTGGTGGTGGAGTTGGAAATGCAGTGTTATTTTCGATAGGGAAGGCGTGTCTTGAAAATAATAATAAGGTTTTGTACTTTGCTGGCTATAAGAAGTTAAGTGATGTATTTAAACGAGCACTGATAGAGCGTGCATCAAATGCGGTAGTTTGGGCATGTGAAGAAGGATTGATAGAAACAAGCAGAGATCAAGATAAATCCTTTCATGGTAATATAGTTGATGCAATAGTCTTTTATCAACAAGGAAGATTAGGTATTAATTTAAACACTATAGATAAAATTATCACTATTGGTTCTGATAAAATGATGAAAGCTGTGAATGAAGCTAGAAAAACAATTTTAAAGCCATATCTGAAGTCAAGTCACATAGCAATATCGTCAGTTAATTCTCCTATGCAGTGCATGATGAAAGAAATCTGCGCTCAGTGTGTTCAGCAACATATAAATACGGAAACAGGAGAAAGGAGTTTTGTTTATAGTTGCAGTAATCAAGACCAGGATATGGAATTTATTGACTTTGATTTTTTGAGTGAGCGCTTAAAGCAAAATAGTTTACAAGAAAAACTCACTGCGAAATGGATAGATCATGTTCAAAGATATTAAACAGCACAAAAAGGAAATAAGAGAGCAATATAGAGCTATAAGAAAAGATATTGATGAAAGTTGTTCCAGTTATGCGGCAAGTTCCCTTATTAATCTCTTTAATCAGAACTTAAGTTACGTTAAAGGCAAAACAATTGCGGCTTACATTCCAATGGATGGGGAAATAAATGTTATCCCTTTGATGTGTCGTTTGCTCTATTTAGGTTATAAAGTAGCAATTCCTGATAAAAATCAGTTGCTAAGATTTGAGGGATGGAACGAAACAAATGAATATGTAATTCCCGACACAATCATTACTCCTGTTGTTGCTTTTGATGATCATTTTAATAGATTAGGTTTTGGCGGTGGTTGGTATGATACAATGATAAAAAAATTACGGCCACTTGGAAAAATATTTATAGGTGTAGCCTATGAGAAACAATATTGTAAAGATTTACCTGTAGAAAAACATGATCAAAAATTGGATATTATAATCACTGAGATGTGTGTTAGATGTGGAGGTGGATTGCTCAAAAAAGTGGATAGAAAGGAGTAGATCTCTATTTTTTCCATTCCCTCCCCAAGCCATCAGAGGGTTTTATTTTCTTCTTCACTCACTCGTTCAGCACTTGAACTACCTAATTGAGAATCTGGCTTTATTTCCTGAGCTTTCTCATTAACTTTTTGTTCTACCTCTTTTATGTCACTACCAATTGCCATAATTGCAGGTTGAAATTCGCTCATAAAATCTACAAGTTTCTCCATGTCTTCCTCATGAGTACTAGTACCCTTGCTCATAAGATTGTTCAAAAGACCAGCCTTATCTTCCCCTATTAACTGTCCTATGGCTGCTAGTTGCTCTTGATTCTGAAGCATTTTTATTATTTTTATTTCATTACTAAGCATTGTTCTTTCTCCTTCATCAGCTTCAAGATTCTTTTCCATTAAATTGCTTATTAACTTTTCAAAATTATTTTCTCTTCTTTGAATCTCAGGTAATTTATCTATTAAATCTTTATATGAACTCTTTATTGCTCTTCCTGCATCAATTGCTCCTTCTTTTATTTTTTCCCCTGCCTTTCCTATACCTATTCCTACATAACGCGCTCCAATAGCTACAAGCGCTATTAATGTAGCAAGCACAATAAGCGGAGAAAATGCTACTCCCAATACTATTCCGGTAGAAGCTATTCCAATTTTTTTATTTGCAGATGCTGATTTAAAATAATTGACTAGATTGTCCAGCGGACCTTTATTATTATTTATAACATTACTTATTGTTTCACGCTCAACAGATTGTAGCGCCTTTTCTATTATCTCTGGCCCAACATCTTCTGGCTTTAAATTCTCAAGCGCTTCTTCAATTAATTTTATAAACAATTCCTTATTTGTGGCTTTCTCTAGACTCTGGCTACTAATACCAATTCTCATTGTTAGTCAGTCAAATAGGAGAAATTGCAGAGTTGTTTAATTGTGGAGCTGGCAAGAGAAGTAATAAATTTGCACAAAGCACCCTAAAGCAGAGCAATTGTATCGTATATTTTATTGCGCAAAATGTTCTGTTTTATATATAACCAAAGCCTCTCAACAAGATTTAGCTCAGGTGAATATGTAGGTAGGTATGTAATGTCGATATTTTTAGGTACCTTTAAATTTTTTGACCTATGCCAACTAGCACAGTCCATAACGAGAAAAGCCTCTCGTGTTTCTAGATATTGCGACATCTGCTCAAGAAATATGTTCATGCAATCAGTGTTGACATTTGGTGCAAATAAGCTAGAACTCTTTCCATTTCTAGGATTAACCGCACTATAGAGATAGAAATTTTGCCTAACTAATTTTGTTTTAACCTGTGTTCTAATCCCCTTTTTAAACCACCCATGTCCAACCTTTGAATGTGTGCCAAACCTTGATTCATCAAAGAAAAATAGCTCTTTTTCTGGATACTTGCTAATAGCTCCATTGAGATTTTTTTTTGAATTCCTCTTGTTTGCTTTTATCTTGTCCATTATGAACTGGTCTGGGTGTAATATATGAGAATTTCATCTTTTGCATATAGCGGTGTACTGTAGATTTGCTGATATTTAATCCGAACTTTTCCTGGATTCTTATTCTCATTTCTTTAATGGTAATATTAGGATTTTCTTCTATCCACTCTTCAATTTGCCGTAGTTGATCCTGATTTAATTTAGTTTTTCTACGCCGTTGTGGAGGAGTAAACAGTTTTTCTTTTCTGCCAAATTTCAAGAGTTTTACCCACGAAGTTAGTGCGCTTCTTGAAATGCAATATATTTTTGCTACAGCCGTTATACTATGCTTTTTTGCTGCAATTACAGCATTTAGTTTTTTTGAAACATATGCATTGTTCCTTACTTTCTTCAGCATTTCTTTTGCTGATTCTACTACTTTTTCATCCAATAATTTTGATCTTAATGCCATTTATACCTCAACTATTTTACTTGCTTCATTATGGCTTTTCTTCCATCATTGTCCATCTGTTTGCCTTGTAATGGGAATTGATATTAGCAGTCGTAACTTTTGGAAGGGATTTTGGCCATCGAGACGTGATGTCAAAAATATCTACAACATTCTTCCACGAACCTTTCCCCACGTTCCAACCAGGTGAAAAAGCTGTTTTTACGATAGCCGTCTAATTTACCGTTCTGCAAGGTTGTTGATTGACTTCAGGCTTTCGTAAAAACTTCCACACCATATCCTCGGCCTTAACATCTTAATGGCCATTCTCAAACCATTTACAAGCCTCGTCATTTCATGAAAAAACCCTTCTTTCGCATTAGTTGTGTAGCATCTTTTAATATTAACAAGGCCTATAATAGTGCAGCACTGCCTTACGTATTGCCAATCCAAATTCTACTTGCTGTAAAATAACACAATCTGCTACATCGCTGCTAATCTCAATCCCTCTATTTATTGGCCCTGGGTGCATAACAATCGCATCTGGTTTTGCGTATGATAGCTTTTGTGAATCAAGTCCATACAAATGAAAATATTCTTTCTCTGAAGGAACAAAACAACTATTATTCATGCGCTCTTTCTGCAGTCTTAAAAGCATGATTACATCAGCATCCTTTATACCTTCAATTAATGAATAATGGACTGAATCTACTTCAGGAAAATGCTTACAAATCAAAGTTGGTGGTGCGACCAAGCTTATCTCTGCTCCAAACATTTTTAGCAACCTTATATTTGACCTTGCAACTCTGCTGTGCAGAATATCTCCACATATCACAACTTTGAGATCCTTTATTTGCTTTTTATGACTGCTGATTACAAGATAATCTGCAAGAGCTTGAGTTGGGTGTTCACTGCTTCCATCGCCTGCGTTGATTAGCGAGCAGCTAATATTCTTAGCCAGCATATTAACAATACCGCTATTTTTTTGCCTGATTATTATATAGTCAGGATTCATTGCATTTAATGTTTTGATCATGTCTTTTAGATCTTCTCCCTTGTTAATAGAAGAAGATCTTATTGGCAAAGTTACAACATTTGCTCCAAGGCTTTTTGCTGCTATTTCAAAAGACGCAAGTGTACGCGTTGAATCTTCAAAGAATAAATTTATTACTGTCTTATTTTCCAAGATATGACTATTTGCAGCTTCTTTTTTAAGGTACTGGTTAGCCAACTTAGTTATATTTTCTACATCATCGACTGTAAGGTCTGAGATGTTTAACAAATTCCTTCTCTTGTGCATAGTTTCCTTTTCAACTACTTGAACCTATTCTACTTTCTTATTATTGTTTTTCAATAGACCTCTTGTACAGCAATTGTTTTGGTGAAAGAACAGAAAAAGATAGTAAAGTCAAAATTAAGTTAGAAGGAAGAAAAAGTTCAGCGAGCCAAGAGTAAGGTACATTAGCATAAATCTTTTATCCCAGTGTTCAGTGGCACTGGGGATTACTTCCACTTACATTCATCCGCTATCATAATAGCCTCAAAAAGATGCTTCTCAAGTTCACTTAGAGGTAAATCACTTTGTGGATAATTTCCCCAAGACTTTAGTATATCGGAAGTTTCAACGCCTTCAATAATAGGGTATTCTTGGTTTTTTTTAGCGTATAGCTCTTGAGCCTGTTTGCTTACTAAAAATTCCAATAAGACTATAGCATTTTCCCTGTTTTTTGCGTTTTTTGTTACTGCTGCACCACTGATGTTTACCATTACGCCGTGATCATTGCGATTAGGAAAAAAAGCCCCTAGCTTGTCTATAACATTCTTTTTATTTTCTGATGAAAGAATTCTTGCAAAGTAATAACTATTTACTATTGCAACATCTCCTTCACCAGCAGCTACAGCATAAATTTGGTCAGTATCACCACCACTTGGTTTTCTTGCCATATTGCCCACAATTCCGCTTACCCATTCTTTCGTCTTTTCAAAACCATTATTTGCAATCATAAAAGCAATTAACGATCGGTTATATGGACTTGTGGAAGAACGCACTAATATTTTTCCTTTCCATTTTTCATTTGCTAAATCTTCATAAGTACTTAAGTTTTTAGGATTTACTGACTCTTTATTATAAACCAATATTCTGGTTCTTTTTGTAAGGCCAAACCAATAATCTTCACTATCTCTAAATTTTACAGGTATAACACTTTTTAAAATCTCTGAATCCACTTGAGATAAAAGCCCTCTTTTTTTTGCCAAAATCAGGTTCACTGCATCTGCAGTTAAAAGTAAGTCAGCTTCACCGCCATTTTCCATGCGTGAAAGTAGCTGAGAATAATCATCAATGATGTAACGTACTTTAATGCCTGTATTTTTTGTAAATTCATCAAATAAAGTACGTACTAATTCTTCTTTGCGCGATGAATAGACATTCACTACTTGTGAATTGTCAGTTCCGCTGTTTTTATACAAAAAAGTAATGACTATTAATACAACTGCTATTAAGGATGTGAATATAAAGGCTTTTTTCATATTGGATAAAAAATAACTTCTTTCAGTTAAAGATACTCAAATAGCGCAATCTTAGCAAGTGTAAAATTCGTTAGATGTAGCTAATATAATTTGGATTTACCGAAGTCAATGTATGAAATAATCGAAATTGTCATTCCAGCGCGTGACTCTAGGCCATAAAACCTACTTGACAAACTTCGCCAGCCCCCTTATCATGAAACTGAAGGTATTCAGTTATCTTCATCTGTACAGATTAAACAGCAAAAAAACAACGTAGTTGGCGTCTTATTTTTAATTTTTTGCACTATGTGCACTTTATGTCTTCACAACATTTCTAGGTTTTTACCTATATAAGCTGAAACGCGCTTATATAGCGTTTAAGACAGTATAGTACGCCAATTTGCAGGATTAGAGAGTGACAACTAGCTAACACGTGGTTTCTTTTGCCTTTTTTTTATTTGGTAAATTTTTTAAATATTTATAATTGCAATTTAAGAGCCCAAGAGAGGTCAGCGCTTGATACTGGAATCCCAAAAAAAGGATGATGTCATCCGAGTAGCTGACACTGGGATCTAGGAATTTTATTAAGTATAAAAGTTATGTTAAAATGCACCATTTATGGAAAACTAGATCCCAGTGTCACGCACTGGGATGACATCATTCTTTTTTCTGGATCCAAGTACTGGAATGACACCGAAAAAGTCTATTGGCTGAACGGACAATGGCGTCAACTTAAGGAAAAATATCAGCGATAGTGTATAAAATTTCTCTCTAAAATTTTTACCATTAAATCACCCAAAAGCTGCAATAAACAGCACTTTTGTTTCTGTTTTATTTCAACAAAGAAGTCTAAAATGTATCCTTTTTAGGTGAAACATGCAAAAAGGAAAAAATCTTATTCTACAAATTAAAAATACAATATACTCAAAAACTTTTCAGAAAATCCATAGGAGAGTTTGTTAATGGAGGCTCTTAAGTTGACGCCATTGCGTGAACGGTTACGGTTTAAAAGGGTATTTCAAAAAACTGTGTCAAATCAACTCATACACTTCATTACCAACTTCATGATGAAGTTCTGCAGTTGGATGGAAATAATCAAAAAAGAAATAATCCTTTAGTGTTTCTTCGCTACACCCAGGGTTATAGTGAACGTCAAGTTCCCCTTTAAATATCAACTTTAAGAGTATTTTTATATTTTCTTTAAATCTCCCAATTTGGTCTGCAATGTTCGATGTGCATGCATCTTGACAATTTAAACCTTTGCTCTTGTATTCGCTAAGCATACTTTTCATTTTAGAGTTAAGATCAAATGCTTTTATTTCAAGATTTGTACTTTTCTTCATATAATCTAAGCCATTAGCCAATTTTGCATTGAAACTCTCTGTGAGCTTCGTAGCTAGTTCCCTTGCTTCTTTATCTCTATTAAAAGCTGGTATTGAGCCAACTTCAGGTGCGTTTGCAACAACTACATGCTTAACACCATGTTCATTTAGAACCTTAAGTGCATTACATATTTCACTCACTGCTTGTTCCAACACTTCTTCCGCTTTAGTATCGTCATAAGCAGTGGCAACCATAACATCATTTCCGCCGATTATGATGCAAAATAAATCTTCTTTACCTATATCTGGATGACGTTTAATTACCGCATCTAGCTGGTTAGCTAAACGAATTTTATTGAAGAAATAAGAAAAAATAGGGTCAAAAATTTCCGACGCTGTTGCACATGAAACTGCATAGTTTTGACCTTGCTGTTCGTGGCATCTACCAAAAAATGAATAACTCCACCCAGGTTTAAATTCGTCTAAATCTAAATATTTTGCTACATATTCAACAGCAGTAGGGCCATTGCTAAAAGATCCTCCTTGATAAAAAGGGTCATCAAACTTTACGCTTTTTGCAAAGGATAAGTTATTTAAAATTCCAATGATTGCGCCATTATCGGATAAACTATCACCTAGAACATAAAAATTTCTATACTTTGAATTAGAATTGTCATTTTTATTTGTCATAATATTTACCGTAGATTAGCATGTTGTTTCATTAGATTCATAAAAAAAAATAGCGGTGCAACTTTTTTACAACCCCCATTTTAAACTTTATTATGCATTTCCTTCATATCATACCTTTTTGAAAAAACGTTTTATTTTAAAAACGCTCTGACTTTTTCTCCACTTTTTCCAGGCAAAATCAGCTTCTTCTTAACTTGACACGTATACTTAAAAGAACCCTCTAAGTTTTCTAGCGCGGCTTGGATGTTTCAACTTGCGCAGTGCTTTTGCCTCTATTTGCCTAATTCTCTCACGTGTTACATTAAAAATTTTTCCTACTTCTTCTAAGGTATGCTCCTTCCCATCTTTACCAAGGCCAAAACGCATTCTTAGAATTCTTTCTTCCTTTGGTGTTAAAGTTGCAAGAACATTGGTTGTAATGCCACGCAAGTCAGCAAGTATTGCAGCATCCTCTGGTCTGGAGACTCGCTTATCTTCTATACAATCACCGAAGGTACTACTATCATCCTTTCCTGTTGGAGCTTCAAGACTTACTGGGTCCCTTGCTATTTTCATAACTTTGCGTATTCTTTCCAGTGGCATTGTCAGTTCTACACTTAATTCCTCTAACGTCGGCTCTCTTCCCATCTCATGAGTCATTTTTCTTAATGCTCTGTTGATTTTACTGATAATTTCTACCATATGAACTGGTATTCTAACTACTTTAGACTGCTCAGGTATTGCCCTAGTGATTGATTGTCTTACCCACCAAGTGCCATAAGTTGAAAATTTATATCCACGTTTGTAATCAAACTTATCCACGGCCTTCATAAGACCAATATTGCCTTCTTGTATCAAATCAAGCAGATCAAGGCCTCTTTTTGAATACTTCTTAGCAATGGAAACTACTAGCCTTAAGTTAGCCTTAATCATCTCTTGCTTTGCTTCAGAGACTTCTCGTTCGTGTTTTTGTATTCTCCTGATTAGCTCCTTAAATTCTTGCACGTTATCTTCCTGTATATGCTGCTTAATACCGTTCAAAGTACTAGCTATATTTTCAGAGTTACCGTCTATAAACCTTAAAAATTTGTTTTTTAATTCACCCGTAAAAGAGGACTGATTTTCATTGATCTTTAAAAGACTTATCTTTTTCAATTCGTGCTTTAAAAGCACGTCATCATAAACTTTATAGAAACTTTCTCTATCGATATCGTATTTTCTAGCCTCAGCAATAAGATTAGCCTCTTCAAGCGTGATGGATCTATTTATCTTATAAAGTTCTTGTGTAATTCTGGCAACAGCAGCATCACTTAACTTAATTTGTAATGCTATAGACCATATTTGACTATATAAATTCTCTAGTTCATCAGAGGAATCTTTAGAATTTTTTCTTAATACCAATGCTTCATTTGTTAAAGTAATTATCTCATCCAATGCAACTATGACCTTTGGCAATAAGTCACTTTCCATTTCAAGAATAGAAACATTTAAATTCGCTGAATTTA
Organism: Wolbachia endosymbiont (group A) of Sicus ferrugineus; assembly: GCF_947251515.1. Taxonomy (NCBI): domain Bacteria; kingdom Pseudomonadati; phylum Pseudomonadota; class Alphaproteobacteria; order Rickettsiales; family Anaplasmataceae; genus Wolbachia; species Wolbachia endosymbiont (group A) of Sicus ferrugineus. The sequence goes on along the minus strand of NZ_OX366370.1, from coordinate 335,800 downwards.
TATCTTCATTATCACCGTCTTTCTCATCATCACTTTTTTTACTATCTTTCTCATCATCACTACAGTACTCAGCATCTTCAGAAACATCCTCAGAATCCTCAACATCTTCAGCACTTTCTTCACTCTCTTCTTTGGGTACCACATTAAAGTCAGAGTTATAAATTGCATCCAGATCTATAATTTCTCTCAGTAAGAGAGCTCCACTACTTAAATCATCACGCCATACTTTTATCACCTTTAATGTTACTGATGTTTCAATTATTGCACGTAACATGTTATGCTTTTCAGATTCAATTTTTTTTGCTATCTCGATTTCATCTGCCCTTGACAAAAGCTTTACAGAGCTCATGTCTTGTAAATAAATCCTCACTGGATCATCATTTTGTACTAAAGTTGCAGTAAAATTTGGCGATGTGTCATCATCATCAAGTTTACTATCATCACTGTTGGAAGGAATATCTTCTTCATCTTCGCTACTTTCAAGCACATTAATTCCGGAATCCTGCAATAAAGATATAGCATCATCTATAAAATCAGACGAAAAATTTTCATCTGATAATTTATCATTTATATCATCAAAGGTGATAAAACCACCTTTTTTTATACTTTTAGTTACAAGATCTCTGATAATTTTTTTCTTATCTTCTGCATCATTAATAGTTGACATCATTACCTTTATAGTTTATAATTTTATTTCTTATTAACAAATAAACTTACAACGAGCAAGTCTATAATTTTACTTTTAACTTGTGGCTGTTTGTTACTTCATATAGTTTAAGATACTGTTAATTTATGTACACTTGTCTTGATCAATTGTTCCATACTTTTCTTCCATTTTTACTGCTATGGACAATCCAACTGAAAATGTTGCAATTCCAACCACTATAGCAGTAAGCATTAAAACATGAGGTATAGGATTGCTATATGAATAAAAATTTGAAACCAATATAGGAGGCAAAGAACTTTTTATATATCCTAGAGATATGTAAAACAACAAAACAGATGCTTGGAAGACGCTTACCCCTATCATTTTCTTGATTAAATTTTTATCGTTTACAATAATATATAAACCTAGCACCATTAATACAATAATAATCGTATAATTATATAAAGTCATTGTTTTTTCCTACGAGCAAAATTCATATATATAATTAACATAGAGGAGCAGACAGTAAATGCTACACCTAATTCCACCAAAAAAATACCCAATTTTTGACCGGTTCTATTATTGGCTGACAAGATATTATAAGATAAAAAATTTTGGCCAAGTAAAGTTGTTGCAACGCCCGTTCCTCCATAAATTAAAATACCTAACACGTTAGTCAATCTAATCACAGAATAAGGTATTGCTTTTAGAGTTGTAGATACACCAAATAGCATTGAATATAATATTATCCCGGAGGCAATAATTATTCCTGCTTGAAAACCTCCACCCGGAGTGTAATCACCGTGAAATTGTATGTATAAACCAAATAAAATGATAAAAGGTATCATCAAAAATGTTACTGCATTTAATATCGGATCTTTAATCATTTTCTTTTTCTTCTTTTAATATCAACGTTATACAAAGCGCAGCAGTAAAAACTACTATAGTTTCTCCAAACGTGTCATAACCACGAAAGCTTGCCAAAACAGCTGTCACTATATTAGGAATACCGGTAGCTTTTTCGGTATTTTCCACATAATAAGGAGCAACATGCAAGTGGATCGGAGCATTGTGGCTGCCAAAATCTGGCAATTGAATCATAAAATATGGCAAACATACAGCCAGAAATAACATAAAAAAAAGCGTTATAGGGTTATGAGATAGATTTACTTTATGATTCTTTATCAAGGAGAGTGCTGCAAACGTAAAAATCGTACTGAGCCCCGCACCAACAGAAGCTTCAGTAATTGCAACATCAGGTGCATTCATAATTAAGTATATAAGCGCAATAAGTGAACTAAATACACACATTAGAACAGCACTTACGACTAAATGTCGCGAGAAGACTATAAAAACCGTAACTGTTAGTAACAACAAAAGTAGCACTACATTTAATATTTCTAACACCTTAACCTTCTTTAACAGTTTTTTTCTTAACTTTATAATAAGTGCGCGCTAAAATATAGCCATTAGTTGAGCTAGCTACCCATATTATAAGAATTAATAATATTATTTTAACAGTATTGATTGAAAATCCATTCTGCAAAGCAAAACCAATTAACAATAGCGTTGCACCGCTAGAATCTGTAATACCTGCTGCATGTAACCTAGTATAGAAATCAGGAAATCTAATTACTCCCACACTTGAAATGATTACTGAACAAATGCCTAAAAATATAAGAACGGATCCTATCATAAATTATTAAAACAACATTAATCTCATTAGTGCTATAGTTGATATAAAGCTAACGCTAGCATACAACAATGCTATATCAATTAAAAAAAAATTATTCAGAATGATTGATATTGCTGTTATGAGTACAACTACTTGCGTTGAGAAATTATTGAACGCTAAAACCTTATTGTACACATCACTTGACTTAGACACTATGCGGCACAACATTATACTCATACAGAACAACAGTGTATAGATAGCAATGTGAAGCATTTAAAGACTATGTAACTTCAGTAGATTTCTAAACGGATACTTCTTCATCGCCATCTTGATCATTTATTTCACCATCCACTTCATAATCTTGGCTTTCTTGACTTGTATCAAGATCTGTGTTAAATTGACCATCAGAAAAATTTAATAAATTCGCTAGCTTACTTGTATTACTGCTGTAAACATTATTCATACTTCCTTTCATGTACTCCTTGCATCTACCTACCAAAAGGTTAAATAGCTCATGAGTATCCACCTGTTTTTCTGCTATTTCATATAAGGAAACTATGGTGTTTTTATGGTCTTTAAACTGAACTGTTTGAACTGGATTACTTGCTCCTGTATTTAAATCATGTGTTCTTTGACTTGCCAATAGAACCAATTTGAAACGGTTACTTACCTGTTCTGTACACTTTTCTACAATAGACTCATCCATAAGACACTACCTTAATAAGTTTTATACTATATCACAAAAAACAAGTTGTCAACTTTGTATCTATTGCGATTCAATTTCATGTTTTACTTTTTCTGCCTCAGATTTTATTTCTTGGCTTTCTGTCATCGTGATTGTTATTTCATGATCAAGTTTTTTTAGAAATCCTAACAATCGCTCTAAAGAAAAACCATCTATTTTACCATTTTTAATTTGTGATACCTTTGGCTGATCAATACCAAGTTTCTCAGCTGCAAAAGCCTGAGTCCAAGCATTTTTTTCTATAATTTTATTTATTATATAAAGCAACTTTGTTTTTATTGCTGCACTGTCTAAGTTATTTAACGATATTATTTCCATAATTCTTACACTCACATATCAATTAACTTTATTAAACATTATAACATAATATTTAATATACCAAGATATTAATATCATATAACTTGTCAATAATTATATGATATCAAATTTAAAACTTTAAGTTGATTGTATATTAATATTTCAATCAAATTTCTAGTAATTTTAAATTACCACTTTACCATCAGCCTATCTGAAAAAATCATTTACAGAAAGAACAAGCTAAAATTACAAAGCTTGAAATACAAAAATAATTATTTTATAAATTTATCTTACATAAGAAGTTTATATCTCTATATCTTAACATAGATATTTATTTAAATTTTTAAAATTTCTATTTTAACGAGAATTCTATATATTATATTTATAATATAACTTAAATATTTGTTGCTTTTTAGCTGGAACACTATTTAGTTAGTAAGTAAAATTGTGTTGAATATGACAAAAATAAAAAAAGATGTTGCTGTTATTATGGGAAGTGAGTCAGATTACACCACTATGGTCCATACCGTCGATATGCTAAAAGCATTAGAAGTTTCACATGACATATTCATAATATCTGCACATAGAACACCAGAAAGGCTCTTCAATTTTGCTAAATCTGCACAAGAAGAAGGTTTTAAGGTTATTATAGCTGGTGCAGGAGGTGCAGCTCATTTACCTGGTATGGTTGCGTCATTAACTTGTTTACCAGTTATCGGCGTTCCTGTGCATAGTAAACAATTAAATGGGCTGGACAGTCTACTCTCTATAGTTCAAATGCCAAAGGGTGTTCCAGTTGCAACCATGTCTATAGGAGAAAATGGAGCATATAATGCTGCCATTACCGCCGTATCTATATTGTCAATTTCCAACAGTGAAATTGCAGGTAGGTTAAAAAAGTGGAGAGAGAGACAGACCAAAGAAGTAAAAGAAAAACCAGTTTCATAATAAATCTATGGCAATAATTCTTTTAGACACAAAAACCATAAACCGTATAGCAGCGGGGGAGGTGATAGAAAGGCCAGCAAGTGTAGTAAAGGAATTAGTGGAAAATGCAATAGATGCTGGAAGTTTAGAAATAGAGATCAAAATAGAAAGTGGTGGGCGTAACCTTATTATTGTGACAGATGATGGTAACGGAGTAGAAAAAAACGATTTAGAACTTGCGTTTATGCGCCATGCTACTTCAAAATTGAGCGATAGTGAGTTGATAGAAATCAAGCATCTTGGCTTTAGAGGAGAAGCTCTTCCTTCAATAGCAGCAGTAAGTAGGATAAAATTATCGTCTAAAGCAAGCGGAGCAAGTGAAGCATGGTCTATAAGTTATGAGGGTGGAGAAAAGATGGGGGAGCTAACTCCTTACTCTTTATCACAAGGGACACATATTGAAGTACAAGATTTGTTTTTCGCTGCCCCAAATAGACTAAAATTTCTAAAAACCAAAAGAGCAGAAACTCAAAGCATTGTTGATATTGTAAACAACCTAGCAATGATTAACTATCATATAGGGTTTACTCTCACTTCAGATAATAAAAAGCTCTTAAAATACGCTAAGCAGACTTCGTTATTTCATAGATTGTGTGAAGTAGAAGAAGAATTTCAGGGCAATTCTTTGGAGGTCAATGAAGAAGAAGACGGCATCAAACTTACGGGACACATCTGTAAGCCAACCGTCAATCGTGGTAAGTCAACTCAGATCTATACATTTGTTAATGGAAGGCCAATTAAAGATAATTTACTTATTGGTGCGGTTAGGTATGCATATCATGATTTTATTCCAAGCGATAGGTATCCTTTTGCAGCGTTACATTTAGAGATACCTTATGATCAAGTAGATGTAAATGTGCATCCAAATAAGTCAGAAGTAAGGTTTCAGAATAAGAAGCTCATATATGAGATAGTGACAAGAGGATTAATCAAAGCGTTGTCAAGAAGGATAGGCACCTTTGATGTCATTTCAGCTAGTAACCAGAAAACTACTAATACAATAGAGGGTTTTTTGAAAGGTTCATTATCAGATTCTTTTGATAAATCTGATGTTCAAAATGAATTTTATGAAAGAAGGCCAAGTCCTTTTGAAAATCAACTAATAAAAGAATTTGCTTCTCCAAATGAAAAAGCAAAAGGCTCATCAGAACAGTCAAAATCGTTTGATTATACCGGCATACAGAAATCCCCATCACAAGCGGAAATTATGGTTCTAGAAAAAAAGGTGTTAGAGCAAGTTGATTTGATAGAGAGCCACCCGCTCGGGTTTGCACGTTGTCAGGTCTATAATACTTACATTATTGCCGAGGTAAGAGACAAATTGATTATAGTTGATCAGCATGCAGCCCACGAGAGATTAGTATATGAATGCCTAAAACAAAAATCAAGTATAAAAAGACAAAAACTACTTCTTCCTGAAACGGTTGAAATCAAAAATCAAGCTGGAATGGAGATGATTGAAATCTATAAAGATAAGTTATTTGAAATGGGTTTTGATATTGAAATCAAATCAGAGAATAAAGTGATAGTAAAAGAAATCCCTGCAATTTTGGGAGCAATAGATGTGAAAGAGATGCTAATTAATATAGTGGGTAGATTAACGGAAATAGAAGATACATTGCCAGTAGAAGACAAAGTGAACAAGATATTGGCTACTATCGCTTGTCATGGATCAATTAGAGCAGGCAGGAAAATGAGGTTAGAGGAGATGAATGAGTTGTTAAGACAAATGGAAAAAACTCCATATTCCGGGCAATGCAACCACGGAAGACCAACTTATATAGAAATGAAATTGAGTGATATTGAAAAACTTTTTGAGCGCAGGTAATGAGGTTGCCATAAATATGTAAGTGCTCTTTCCTCGTCATCCAAGTAGCTCATAGAAACGGATTAAACAAAAAAACTTGCTTGACAAACTCCGCCAGCGCCCTTATTATGACAATAAGGGTATTTATGACTCAAAACTTGTTTTTGACCTGCAGGCTCAATGACAAAATTCAGTAAAAAACTTAGGGTATTTATTGGCGGATTACATAAAATTATAGCGGCTGCATGTCTTTTAAATTTTTTCTACATTCAGCCAAACCGCGCTTAAACTAAGCGTCAGCACATTATTACAGCGCCACTTACAGTAATATAGAGTCAAAACTCGCTACTCGGGGCTTCTTTTGCCTTTTTTTTCATTTGGTAAGTTTCTTAAATATTTTCTTAAATTTTATAGCTAAACGACAACCGTCATCCCGCTGCTTGTTAGCGCCGCGGCGGTATGACGGTAGGGGTCGCCAGCGTCACACGCTGGAATGACACCCTCCTTGTAGACAATGCTCGTACAGTTATGGAATTGTGCAACAGGCGCAGTTTGACATAAAAAGCTTTGCTTTTTGAAATTTTGGGTTATATTTAACTTCAACACTATTAGCAGGGGTAATGATCATGAATAAAGAAGAAGCTTTAAAAATTTTGGAACTAACAGATAGCCATAACGTTATCTCTAAAGCCAGAAAGAAATTATTTGTTAGTAAAAAAAACTCAGATGTATTAAAAACGCAGATCGAGGCATATAAATCGCTTACCGATAGTCAAGCAGAAGCTTTTTCGGATCTTGTAATATCAGCTATTGACAGTAATTAGCTAGATTTTTTGGGATTATTACTAGAGACAGTAAAAAATGATGATAAATTTGATTATTGAAATACAGAAAGCACTAGTGGCAGTATGCCATTGAACTTTGCATTAGGATATACAGGTTATAAGCATGAGTCAAGAGTTAAGATCATAGCTTTGCTTTTAGAGCATGGTGCTAATCCTAATACGAGAGATCGAGAAGGCAAATCATCATTACACTGTACTACTAATAACTGGGATGGTGTTTTTTGTCACAAAGTTACTGAATTACTTTTAGACAAAGGTGCTGACCCTAATGCAAAAGATAATCAAGGTAAAACATTGTTACATTACTTATGTGATAATCGTATTAATAATTATGTTGAAATTGCAAAATTGCTTTTGAGGAGAGGCGCTGATCCATCCTTAAAAGATAAGTACAATAAAAGACCAGTAGATTATGCTGAACACGACAGTAAAGTTGGGCAGCTATTTGGTGCCGTTGATCGTGGTACGGTGTTACTATACTCTGGTGGTATAGTGATTTTTCGCTTTTTAGTATCGGCTGCGCACTTGAGGCTGCAGTTGGAGATTTCAGAAAAGCAGATAAAATCGGGTTTGCCATTTTTGCAGTAGGTACTGCTGCTGTTGCATTATATTGCGCATACTGTGCAATAAAAACTGCGTTTTTTTCAAAACCCTCACCAGATTTTACCGAAGCTAGAGCAGAATTTCTTAATAGTCAATCACCAAATCCAGCAGGTGCAGCTTAATAATTATAGCTAAAGTAATCTAGGTTTACCGTCATTCCGCTACTTGTTAGCGGAATCTATGCTGGGATACCGCGAATGAATCGCGGTATGACGTGTTTAGCCATAGAAACTAAAAAAGTTCTTTTTTAAAAAACTTAAGTTATACTTATAAGTGTTTGATATCTTATATAGTAATTATGTCGAATTTAAGCTGCCTTTATGGTGATAATGCAGAATTTTTGGAAAAAATGTATAGCCGTTATCTGCAGGGCGATAAATCAATCGGGGAAGATTGGTATAGAATTTTTTCAAGCAATTTAGAAATTAACAAAGCGGAGCCCTGCAATGCAACTAAGGTGGATGATTCAGTTTCTAGTTTGGCAAATTTTTTCAGGTCTTACGGTCATTTTTTTGCAGACCTTGATCCATTATCGCCAAATGAGAATCAATTAATAGATTATCAGAAATATTTGAGTATCTCTCCTACGGGTGACACTAGAATCTACAGAGATATTTACTGCAAGAATATCGGTTTTGAATTTATGCATATCTCCTCTTATGAGGAGAGAATATGGCTGCAGGAAAAGATCGAAAATCAAACCTATACGCTGAGTTCACAAGATAAAAAGGAAATCCTGAGGCACTTGATCGAATCTGAGATGTTCGAGCAATTTCTCCATATGAAATTTCCTGGATATAAACGTTTTTCTATCGAAGGTGGGGAATCAGCTATCGTTGCAATTGAAAAAATCATTAGTGATTCTGCAGCTTTTAGTATTGAAGAAATAGTCCTTGGCATGGCTCACCGCGGACGGCTCAATGTTCTAACCAAAGTTATGGGCAAAGAATATGCAGCAATGCTATCTGAATTTCAAGGCAACCTTGCATACCCAAGTGGTCTTGAGGTGTCTGGCGATGTTAAATATCACCTTGGTTACTCTTCTGATCGAGCACTTTCGGGTGGTAAAAAAATACATTTAAGTTTATGCCCTAATCCATCTCACCTTGAAGCGGTAAATCCGGTTTCGGCTGGAAGAATAAGAGCAAAACAGAATATAAGGTCTGTGCTTGGCATATCAATTCATGGTGATGCGGCTTTCATCGGTCAAGGTGTCGTTGCCGAGACCTTGAGCCTAAGCAACATTGAAGGTTATAAAGTGGGTGGTATTGTACACATTGTTATAAACAATCAAGTTGGTTTTACTGCTAACCCATGCTGCGCACGATCCTCTTTTTATTGCACTGACATAGCAAAATCGATAGAAGCTCCAGTGTTTCACGTTAATGGAGATAACCCAGAAGCTGTGAGTTTTGCTACAAGTCTGGCGATGAAATATAGGCAGAAATTTAAAAAGGACGTAGTGATTGATATAATATGCTACCGTAAATACGGCCATAATGAAGGCGATGAACCGAATTTCACTCAGCCACTTATGTATAAGGCGATATCAAAGCATAAAACTCCAGGAACACTGTATGAAGAGAAGTTGATCGCAGAGAAAGTATTAAGTGGTGATGAGGTAAATAAATTGCGCAGTGAGTTCAGGGCAAAATTAGATAAAAGTCTTGCTGAATCAGTGACTTACACTCCAAAAAAAGCTGACTGGTTCGGTGGAGTGTGTTCAAAATTAAGAAGAGCAAAGCTGAACGATTTGAGCGAATACTACACGGATTCTGGTGTTCCGCCAGATGAGTTGAAAAAATTAGGTGTGCATATAAATAGCAACATCCCAAGTCACTTTAACATTAACAATAAGGTTAGAAAAATACTCGATGGAAGAATAGACAGCATAAATTCTGGTAGCAATATAGACTGGGCAACTGCCGAAAGTCTTGCATTTGCGTCACTGCTTACAGAAGGAATAGGAGTGCGTTTATCAGGACAAGATTCCGGTCGTGGAACTTTTTCGCACCGTCATTCAAGGCTTGTTGATCAGGCAACAGAAGAAGCGTTTATTCCGCTAAACAATATAAATGAAAAGCAAGCTCACTTTGAGGTCATAGATAGCGCTTTATCAGAGTATGCTGTAATGGGCTTTGAATATGGATATAGTCTTGATTCTCCGTATTCACTGGTGCTCTGGGAAGGACAATTTGGTGATTTTGCAAATGGTGCACAAATTATGATCGACCAGTTTATCGCATCTGCAGAAACAAAGTGGTTGCGATCAAGCGGTCTAGTTTTATTGTTGCCCCATGGTTATGAAGGGCAAGGACCTGAGCATAGCTCCGCACGTATAGAGAGATTTTTGCAACTCTGCGCAGAGGATAATATGCAGGTAGTTAATTGTTCCACTCCGGCAAATTACTTCCATGTCTTACGCAGACAAATGCATAGAGACTTTCGTAAGCCTCTTATAGTATTTACACCTAAATCTCTATTACGCCATAAAAGAGCAGTTTCTGATTTATCTGACTTTGAAGGAAAATTCCTCACGGTAATTCCAGAATATAGAACAGATTTAGTTTCAAATAATGAAATACGTAAAGTTGTAATATGCAGTGGTAAAGTTTATTACGATATAATTGAAATGCTTGAAACACAAAAAATAAACGATATAGCAGTGATACGTTTAGAACAATTCTATCCGTTTCCGGCCGATAAATTAAGCAGCGAACTTGAAAAGTACAAGAACGCTGAAATTATATGGTGTCAAGAAGAACCAAAAAATATGGGGGGATGGTTTTTTGTCAACCCATTGATAGACGAGGTGTTATCTGACCTCAATATTCAAGCAAAAAGACCTAAGTGTATCGCAAGACCTGCTGCTGCATCTCCTGCATGTGGTTATGCTAGTGTTCACACTCAGCAACAGGAGGAAATTTTAAAGCAGCTTAATTAAACTTCACCTCTACTAGTGGAATGTTATTCCAGCTATTGCTTCCATAGTCATCAATAGAAGCGTTTAAGTAATCTGTATCAAAGCGCACGGGCACATCAAATTCGAAGCTCGCAGTGATTATCGCATCTTTTACTGGTGGCTTCATAAATGTTATTTCTCCCGTTGAATAATTTACTGAATATTCACTCTCTTCTTTACCATTTAAATAAATCTTTACTGTCCCATGTACTGGCTTTTTGATCATGCGTATATGCTTATCTTCCCCACTTACATAAGTTTTGATTAGCTGAAAAGTCGTTTTTTTGTTATCTCCTATACCAATCTTTTGATTAATGGCTATAAAATCTGACCAATCCTTAAAACGAAACCCTATTGTTTTACCTTTTCGTGCATGAAAAAATGTTATGAGTTCTGTTAGCTGCTCGTTTGATCTGACCCCGTAAGCTATGTTGTATCTAGTGCGTGCATGAGACCAATTGATGTTGCGCTGTTCACAACCGTTATGAGTTGTTACAACGTCAGTGGAAAATTCCTGTCCTCCAGTGGAACCATAAGATATATTTTCTTGAAATCTAATTTCTGTGAATGACATATGTCCTCCTATGAAAGTAAAACTAAAGTAATTTGAGCTAAATAACACCAGGTCATCCTGATTAAAAAGTACAATTATTGATGTCTGTGCTTGAGAGAAAACTTGCTAATTGAATGGTATCTTAAGTGTAATTTAAGCACCACGCCTACGGTAGATTGTACTCAGGTTCGTTTACGTTGTCAAGTAAAAAAATAAAATTTTATAGCAAATTAATCGCTGAAGCTAGTTTTTGCTTGCGACTTAATTCATCTACTTTTTTGCGTAATACATTCAAATCAGTTGCCCCTACAAACAGACTATCCCCAATTATTAAAAAAGGTGTGCCACCTACTCCCAAATCTCTTACTAGGAGCTTACTGCCATTTATCATTTGCTCAATTTTGTCTGCATTATTTTTCATGGAACTATTAAAATCGTCCTCATCAATCCCTATGCTTTTCACTATATCCAATATGCTTTCGTCTGAAAATCCTCCTTTGTGACTTAAAGCAGAATAGTGAAAGTCGAAATATTTTTCTTTATCAATAAAGTAAACAACTAAAGCGCTTTTTGCTGCCCTTAAAGAGTCATTACCAAGTATTGGAGCATCCCTAAAGATATACTTAATTTTACCGTCGTTAATTAACTGTTTTATATCGTCTTTTATAGTCTTGCAATATCCACAAGAATAGTCAAAGAAACCTACAGCTATAACACTACTGTTTTCATTTCCGGAGTAAGGATAAGTAAGGTCAAATATTTGATCCTTGTATTGTGAAATTTTACTTTTGGTCACATTATCTCGAGTAGCGTAACTACTTTTAATCGACTCCTCTTTGAGAGTTTTTATGATCTTATCAAAATTTCTACTTATATAATTATCTAATTTCTCACCTATATAATCATCGCTTAGCATTTGGCTGCGATTTGAAAGCCAATTGTTTATTACTGGTAAACTTGCTACTGCCAGTATAAGGATCAATAAAAACGATATTCTAGACATACAATTTATTTAAAAACCTACAACATAAAACTTTAGTACACATTTATCTGTATATTAAAAGAAGCATCTAATATTAATATATGAAAACATTTATATCAAGTGTATTTTATAACCAGTTTTGCCTCAAATGCAAACTTTACACAATAAAACTCAGGCACATTACCACAAAGTTCATCAGAAGACTTGGTAGCAGAGGCGCGCGGAGCATAGATTTAAGTTGTTTGTTTTATTCCGCTGTGTATAATTTTGATAAACTCCGCGGAATAAACATATGAGTGAACCGATAATTGGTAGAGAAAAAGAAATAGCTATTCTACAAGACAAACTTCTTTCTCAATCAGCCGAATTTATTGCTGTTTATGGTCGGCGTTGTGTAAACGTTGTATTATCTGCATTTTATCAGCATAATATAGAAGTAATGTAATGCAGATATTATGCCGATGCCAAATTATACGATTACTTCTAAAATTGCTAATTGCCTTATGAGGATTGAAGCAGTAAAAGAAAAAGTGTTACATTTGCCACTCACTGTATCGATGCTCTCGTCCCTTCGTGAAACTGCACGGCTTTATACCACACACTATTCTACTATGATTGAAGGAAATCGACTTGAGCCTAAACAGATTGAAGAGGTTTTAAGTGGTAAAAGCCACTTTCCAAAATATAGGAGAGATGAAAATGAGGTTAAAGGATATTATGCAGCTTTAACCCAAGTTGAACAATGGGCAGCGAGAACGATCCCTATTACTGAGAAAGCCATTCAAACGCTTCATGCCCTAGTAATGGCGAGTGGAAAATCTAAAGTGAGGCCAACCTCTTATCGTGATGGTCAAAACGTTATTCGTGATAGCCGTACACGTGCAATAATTTATATGCCACCTGAAGCAAAGGATGTACCAAAGCTCATGAGCAGTATGATTGATTGGATTCGTGACAGTGAACAAGTGCCTTACCCAATTATTGCAGGTATTGCTCATTATCAATTTGTAACAATTCATCTGTACTATGACGGTAATGGTCGTACTGCAAGATTGCTGACTACATTAATTTTACACCTTGGTGGATATGACCTAAAAGGGCTTTACTCATTGGAAGAATATTATGCTAAAAATCTAGGGGCTTATTATGAAGCAATAAGTGTAGGTCCATCGCACAACTATTACATGGGACGAGCTGAAGCAGATATCACTAAGTGGGTGGAGTATTTCGTAGAAGGTATGGCAAATTCATTTGAGAACGTTTTACAACGTATAAATGAAGAAGAATACCACACTAATCAGACTGATCTTATACGCAAGCTTGATCCTAAACAACGCAAAGCTCTTGAGCTCTTCCAGGAGTTTTCCGCTATTACAGCTAGTCAGGTTGGCGAACTATTTAATTTTAAGCCTCGTACTAGTGCGCAACTTTGTAAAAAGTGGGTAGAAATGGGGTTTATTGAGATTGTAGACTTTTCCAACAGAGGAAGAAAATACAAGCTTAGCAAGCAATATGAGGATTTGATCTCAAATTAACTGAAAGCTCGCTAGACAGGAAAGCAGTGCATAGGTCAAATTTCAATAAAGTGCTTGAAAACTAAATGTAGACTTAAAGTTTTAAAAACTGGAATATGTACAACAACTTACGCGACTTCATTAAAGCCTTAGAAGAAAAAAAAGATCTGATTAGGATTAAGGAGGAAGTTTCAACAGTTCTTGAAATGACAGAAATTCATCGCAGGGTTTTGTCAAATAAGGGACCAGCTATCATCTTTGAAAATGTTGTCACGGAAAACGGTAAAAATTCGATTCCAGTTTTGGTGAATTTATTCGGTACTATTGAAAGAATTGCGTTGGGACTGAACATAAACCCTGATGAACTGAGAGATTTGGGTAAACTTCTCGCATTTTTGCGATCACCTGAGCTACCAAAAAACTTCAAAGATGCCGTGAAAATGTTTCCTTTACTAAAAGTTGTATTGTCGATGCGAAGTAAAGTTGTGAGCAAGGCTCCATGTCAAGAAGTGGTGCTAACTGGGGATGAGGTAGATCTTAGTTTGCTACCTATTCAAACATGCTGGCCAAATGAACCTGCACCACTTATCACCTGGCCAATTGTGGTAACAAAAGGCCCAACGGAAGACAAGCAAGATAATTTCAATCTTGGAATATATCGTATGCAAGTTGTGGATAAAAAAACTACTCTAATGCGCTGGCTTGCACATCGTGGTGGTGCAGGTCACCACAAACGATGGAAAGAGAAGGAACAAAATATGAAATTTCCTGCTGCTGCTGTGATCGGTAGTGATCCTGCAACAATTATTGCTGCGGTAACTCCAGTGCCAGAAACATTGTCAGAATACCAATTTGCTGGGTTGCTGCGCAAAAAACCGCTTGAGCTTGTAAATTGTAAGACTATTCCGCTTCAAGTGCCAGCTCATGCAGAGATTGTTCTGGAAGGCTATGTAAGTTTGGATAGATATCAAGATGAAGGGCCATACGGAGATCACACCGGCTACTATAATTCTGTTGAGCAATTTCCAGAATTTAATATTACTGCAATTACTATGCGCAAAAATCCAATTTATCTCAGCACTTTCACTGGCAAGCCACCTGATGAACCATCAATTCTTGGTGAAGCGCTCAACGAAATCTTTGTGCCCATTCTTATCAATCAATTTCCAGAGATAGTGGATTTTTATCTACCACCAGAAGGTTGTTCATATAGAATAGCGGTGATATCGATAAAAAAGTCTTATCCAGGGCAGGCAAAAAGAATTGTTATGGGCATACTTTCCTTTCTAAAGCAATTTTTATACACGAAGTTTATTATCGTTGTTGATGATGATATAAATGTACGTGATTGGAAGGAAGTGATGTGGGCAATATCAACGAGAATGGACCCTGTGCGTGACACAATCATAATAGAGAACGCACCTATTGATTATTTAGATTTTGCTTCCCCTGAAAGTGGCCTGGGAGGTAAGATGGGATTTGATGCAACAAATAAAATCCCGCCTGAAACCAAACGAGAATGGGGAGAGAAAATTGAAATGAGCGAAGAAATAGTAAGAAAAATCACGGAGAAGTGGGAAGAATATGGATTGACAGGTGATTAAATTATGATGTAGCCTATCGCCGTATATCCGGGGGTGGGTTGTTGTGAGGCTTTTTCACTTTTTATTCTTGTTAATGTGTTTTTCTCTGTATTACTATGCGGGTTTTATATTTTCGCCCTGCCCAAAAGCTACGGTTTGCTTTTCACCTGGAGAAGATTGCGCTGTACCGATAATCAGCGTAATAGATCAGTCTAAAAAATCTATCTTATACCAATTCCCATTACAAGGCAAACAGATGGACAATGATGGAAGAAAAGCCATAATGAAGCAAGTAAAATAGTTGAGGTATAAATGGCATTAAGATTAAAATTATTGGATGAAAAAGTAGTAGAATCAGCAAAAGAAATGCTGAAGAAAGTAAGGAACAATGCATATGTTTCAAAAAAACTAAATGCTGTAATTGCAGCAAAAAAGCATAGTATAACGGCTGTAGCAAAAATATATTGCATTTCAAGAAGCGCACTAACTTCGTGGGTAAAACTCTTGAAATTTGGCAGAAAAGAAAAACTGTTTACTCCTCCACAACGGCGTAGAAAAACTAAATTAAATCAGGATCAACTACGGCAAATTGAAGAGTGGATAGAAGAAAATCCTAATATTACCATTAAAGAAATGAGAATAAGAATCCAGGAAAAGTTCGGATTAAATATCAGCAAATCTACAGTACACCGCTATATGCAAAAGATGAAATTCTCATATATTACACCCAGACCAGTTCATAATGGACAAGATAAAAGCAAACAAGAGGAATTCAAAAAAAAATCTCAATGGAGCTATTAGCAAGTATCCAGAAAAAGAGCTATTTTTCTTTGATGAATCAAGGTTTGGCACACATTCAAAGGTTGGACATGGGTGGTTTAAAAAGGGGATTAGAACACAGGTTAAAACAAAATTAGTTAGGCAAAATTTCTATCTCTATAGTGCGGTTAATCCTAGAAATGGAAAGAGTTCTAGCTTATTTGCACCAAATGTCAACACTGATTGCATGAACATATTTCTTGAGCAGATGTCGCAATATCTAGAAACACGAGAGGCTTTTCTCGTTATGGACTGTGCTAGTTGGCATAGGTCAAAAAATTTAAAGGTACCTAAAAATATCGACATTACATACCTACCTACATATTCACCTGAGCTAAATCTTGTTGAGAGGCTTTGGTTATATATAAAACAGAACATTTTGCGCAATAAAATATACGATACAATTGCTCTGCTTTAGGGTGCTTTGTGCAAATTTATTACTTCTCTTGCCAGCTCCACAATTAAACAACTCTGCAATTTCTCCTATTTGACTGACCAACAATGAGAATTGGTATTAGATCAATGATTGCAGAGTTGATAAAAATAATATGGAAGATATCGAAATTGCCATAGATAGCACAAGCATCAGCATTTATAACAACACTCCTGGCCACAGCAAGGAAAATAGCGAAAATAGAAAGTATCGCAGCTATGAACAAGTAAAGAAACTACACGTAATGTTGAATATAAACAGCAAAAAAGCCATAGCTGCAAAATACAGTAACGGTCTGATCACTATGGAGCTTGCGATTTGCTTAAAGAAGTTAATTTTCAGCATGCCATAAAAGCACTATATGCAGACAGAGCATATGACCATACGCGTCAAGTTAAGGAAAAGTGTAAGTAAAATTGATAGAGTGAAGGAAAATAATAAGGTATAAGTTCTCTTGGATATGTGAATGAGAGAACTTACAATGGACAGAATAGCTTGCTTATCAAAAGACCTCAATGAATTCTTTAATGAAAAAGCAGACGAAATATCAATTGCAGTAGGTTTTATAAAAAGAAAGAGAAAACTTAATGGCTCATCATTCATAAAAGCTATGGTTTTTGGTAACATAGGAGTTGGTGATTGCAGCATAGAAACAATGTGCCAATTGCTAAATGAAGACTCGATAGAAATTACAAAACAGGGTTTGGATTTTAGATTTACTGAAGAAGCAGTGGAATTTATGAAAAGAATGTATAATGAATCTTTAGTTTTATTTAAACACAGCTTACAGGTTGATTGCAGAATTTTGAAGCAATTTAGAAGCATTAAGCTATTGGATAGTAGCTATATTAGCCTGCCCAGTAGCATGGAAGATATGTACAAAGGATATGGCAGTAGCTATAGAGATTGTGAGAGTAATACCAAATCAGGAATAAAGCTGCAGTTAGTCTTTGATTACCTGAACCAAGCGCTAGATAAGTTAAATTTAATGGAAGGAATAAGGTCGGATCAAGGTTATAGGGATTATCTGAACGGTTTATCAGCCAATGATTTGCTAATATTTGATTTGGGCTACTTTGTGCCTAGTTCTTTTAAACAGATTGATGAAGCAGGTGCATATTTTGTTAGTCGTTATAAGTCTGATACCAATATATATGATATAGAAACAAATCAAAAAATAGAGTTGTTGGAATGTTTAGAAGGTCAATCCCTTCTAGAGATGGAAGTGCTATTAGGAAAAGAAGTAAAAATTAAAGTGAGAATTATATGTCAAAAATTAACTGAAGAACAGTCTATAATTAGAAGAAGAAGGGCTAATAAGTTAGCAAAATCACATGGATATACATCTTCTCAAAAGAATCAAAAATTGCTGGATTGGTCGATATTCATAACTAACGTTCCAGAGAGTAAAATCAGCGCTGAACAAGTATTAACAGTTTACAGGGTAAGATGGCAGATTGAATTATTATTTAAATTGTATAAGAGTCACATCAGGCTTGACGAACTTAAAGGAAAACCATACAGAGTATTATGTGAACTATACGCTAAATTGTGTGCAATTCTTATATTTCATGGAATAGTTGGTTGTATAAAACTGAAAGATAATACAGAGCTGAGTTTAACAAAGGCATTCATTGAATTAAAAAGAAGGATTAGGAAGTTGTTTTTAGCGTTAAGCAGTAAAATTAATAATTTGAGAATTTTCCTGAAAAAACTTACCACAGACTGGTCACAATTTTCTGTGAAAGACAGATATAGAAAAACTAGAGTATCCACCTTAAGTTCATTGAATTTTCTTACCCTTGCTTCTTAACTTGACGCGTATGGAGCATATGACAGACATAAACTCTATAAATTGTGTTATGAATGCGGCATAAAGACAAAAATTCCTCCAAAAAACGATGCAGCAGAGCATCCAAAGTATGGGAGAGAGAAATGCTGCAATTAGACTAATAAAGTCATACAGCGAAGATGGAATGAAGAGGTGGAAAAGGCAAACAAACTACGGAAAAAGATCTTATGTAGAAAGTTTTTTCTCGCGACTGAAACAAACATTCGGGTTTAATTTTCGGAACAAATCTGAAATTAATCGTGAGAAGGAACTGCTACTCAAGTGTTATTTGCTGAATAAATTTATCGAAATAGGCGTGCCTAAGTTTGAAATGGCTACATAAGTTTTTCCTGATCTATCCAATACAAGATGCTATGCAACAAAGCCCACTGGAATCTAGATTGGATACTGAGTTGGTGAGTATAAAAGTGTTGTGTTATGGCTAACGCTGACTCTACGTCATACCGCCGCGGTATCTCTTAGCATAGATCCCGCTAACAAGTAGCGGGATGACGGTTGTCGGTAGGCCTAAATTACTTTAGCCATAAATATTTAAGAAATTTACCAAGTGAAAAAAGAGGCAAAAGAAACCCCGTTGGTGGTTGGCTATTCACTATGTACTAAAATATCGGCGTTTTTTTTATTCTAAAACGCTTGATTAAGAGCGATTTAGCTGCTTTTAAATTGCAACTAACCTACACCGCAAGTGTTTAAGAAATTTACCAAGCAGGAAAAAAGGTAAAGAAACCCCGTAGTAGCTAGCATTCAAATTCTCCCTTGTCAATTTGACGTTTTTTGCTGTCTTAAACGCTTTGTAAGCGCGTTTCGGCTTATATAGGAAAAAACCTAAAAATTTTTAAAGACATGCGATGCACGTAGTGCGAAAAATTAAACATGAGACGTCAAATACCCAAAGTTTTTTGTCATTAACCTTCACAGATTGCGAAGATAAATAAATAGCTTCAGTTTCATGATAAGAGGGCTGGCGGAGTTTGTCAAGCAAGTTTTTTCGTTTCTATCCCAAGAAAAGTTCGTTATATGGTTATGCAAGAAGTCTAATACTCATAGGGATCATCTTTTAAGCATATATTGAAATGTTTCATTAGCTATAGCGACATCTTGGCGCGGGGCTTTGCCGTGTTCTATAAACACAGAGATTGCGTAGCGCGGGTTATGGTAAGGACCATAAGCGATAAATAACTTATGACTTTCACCCTTAGAGTTTATCTCTGGTGTACCGGTTTTGCCGGCAATTTGTATGCCGCTTAGCCCTTTTCTATAGTTAGAATTCACCACGTCAAACATAGCTTTTCGAATTATGCTAAAATGCTCATAATCTACATCAATGTCAGGGAAATTTTGCACTGTATTACTCATTTCAATGTGGGGAATTACCTCTTTTCCTGTTGCAATCCTCGCTGCAAGAACTGCAAGCTGCAGTGGTGTTGTAAGCAAATACCCTTGTCCTATAACTAAGTTGATAGTGTCACCTAAATACCACTGCGAATATAGTTTTCGTGCGCGCCAATCTCTATCGGGCAACAATCCCGGAGCTTCTTCCTTAAACGTTCCAATCAGCGACCCACCGCCAATACCAAATTTTCTGGCCATTTCCACCAGAGAGTCTACACTTATTTTTTTTCCTATGTTATAAAAGTAAGTGTTGCATGATAATGCCATTGCCTCATTTAAAGATACATACCCATGGACTTTGCTTTTCAGGCAACGAAATTTCCGCTCACCTATTTTCATATAGCCCTTACACGAGAATTTCTCTTCTGGTGTTATTATCCCGTCTTTTAACCCCGCAAGCGCAACTATTACTTTAAATATTGAACCAGGTGGAATTTGATACGACAATGCACGATTCACAAGTGGTAATGAAGGAGTATTCAAGCTTTCCCAAGTCTCATTTGATAGTCTGCTAGCAAAAAGATTATTATCGTAAGAAGGTGAATTATATAATGCTAAAATTTCTCCATTATTTACATCAATTACCACTGCGGAGCCCTGGTGATCTTTAAATACCTCTGCGATTTTCTCTTGCAGATTAATATCAATTGTTAGCTGTACATCTTGTCCATCTTGTTGTGGTATGCTTGATAATTCTTTTATGACGCGTTTTTTAGAATTTATTTCCTGCTCAGATTTTCCTGGCTTGCCTTTCAATATATGATCATATGTATATTCAATACCGCTGATTCCTACTTCGCTTATACCTTGCTGTCTTTTTGTATATCCAATTACATGAGAACATATTGAACCAAACGGGTAATAACGTTTATAAAGAGCAGTTACTTTTGTTCCTGACGATCTTGCTATTTTAGACTCGACTTCTAATAATGTTTGCAAATCGACCTCCTCAGCAGAAGTTTTTTGCCCATCAAACAGAACAACATACGAAATTTTGTTTACCGCAAGTTCAGTGCTATTCCTATCTAAAATTTTGCCCCGCTGAGGCATAATAGCGGTGATTCGTACCCTATTGTTATTAGACAGCGTTTCGTATTTTTGTCTGTTTCGTATTTGTAAATTATATAACCTATAACTAAAAATGGCGGAAATGGTAAGCTGAATACCACCTAATATAAATGCTCTGCGGTTAAAGACTTTGTTTTTTGTCCACATAACATTCCTTCAAAACGCACTTTTTCCCCCTCTTTTATTGTTACACTTCTGGCTTTTACCGTATTACAAACCCTTTCCTCCCACTCACTTAAGGTAACAAACTTGTAACCCGATTTTTTTAGTATTTTAATAATATGAGGTAAAGCTTCAATTGTGTTTGATCTGTTATTGTGATCATGAAGTAGTATAACTGCCCCATTATGTACATTACTTAAAACTCTTTCAACTAAAGCTTCTGGTTTATCACCTTGCCAATCTAGCGAATCAACTGTCCATAATATCGAATACATATCCAATTTATTAGTATTTTCAATCAGATTATCGTCATGACATCCATATGGCGGGCGAAACCATTTTACATCTTGTTTTATTGCATTTTTAATTGCTGTATTTGTCTTTTCCAATTCTTGCAATTGTTCCTCACTTGAAAGTGATGTCAACTTCCTATGCGACCAAGAGTGATTGCCTAACTCATGACCTGCTTCATGGATTTTCTTTACTATCTCATATGTTTTTTTATTTATACGTTCACCAAGCACAAAAAACGTTGCTTTTGCTTCATAGCTTTCCAGAACATTAATAATATCGTTTACTCTATTGTTGGAAGGCCCATCATCAAACGTAAGCGCAACAAACTTATCGTCGTTATTCAACAATTTTTTTATATTACTTAAATTTCTATATGATAGATCCAGATTACAACTGAGCCCACAGTATGGTAAATTAAAATTACAATCACCACAGAAAACCGCGCTTGAGTATAGCAAAAGAAAAGTTATTATCCTTATGAACATTTTATAATCAGCAAAGTGATAAGATACTATGCACTTTTTTGCTAAGTTAAGCCATCTTTAATTGCTGTAGCCTTTACTTCATCACTTCTTTAATATAATATATTAATAATTTTATATAATATATTATGATTGCAAATATAAATACTGTTGCGCTTCAGGGAATTATACCAATTCTCATTGTTGGTCAGTCAAATAGGAGAAATTGCAGAGTTGTTTAATTGTGGAGCTGGCAAGAGAAGTAATAAATTTGCACAAAGCACCCTAAAGCAGAGCAATTGTATCGTATATTTTATTGCGCAAAATGTTCTGTTTTATATATAACCAAAGCCTCTCAACAAGATTTAGCTCAGGTGAATATGTAGGTAGGTATATAATGTCGATATTTTTAGCTACCTTTAAATTTTTTGACCTATGCCAACTAGCACAGTCCATAACGAGAAAAGCCTCTCGTGTTTCTAGATATTGCGACATCTGCTCAAGAAATATGTTCATGCAATCAGTGTTGACATTTGGTGCAAATAAGCTAGAACTCTCTCCATTTCTAGGATTAACCGCACTATAGAGATAGAAATTTTGCCTAACTAATTTTGTTTTAACCTGTGTTCTAATCCCCTTTTTAAACCACCCATGTCCAACCTTTGAATGTGTGCCAAACCTTGATTCATCAAAGAAAAATAGCTCTTTTTCTGGATACTTGCCAATAACTTCATTGAGATTTTTTTTTGAATTCCTCTTGTTTACTTTTATCTTGTACGTTGTGTACTGGTCTTGGTGTAATATATGAAAATTTCATCTTTTGCATATGGCGGTGTACTGTAGATTTGCTGATATTTAATCCGAACTTTTCCTGGATTCTTATTCTCATTTCTTTAATGGTAATATTAGGATTTTCTTCTATACATGCTTCAATTTGCTGTAGTTGAGCCTGATTTAATTTAGTTTTTCTACGGCGTGATGGAGGAGCAAACAGTTTTTCTTCTCTGCCAAATTTCAAGAGTTTTATCCACGAAGTTAGTGCGCTTCTTGAAATTCAATATATTTTTGCTACAGCCGTTATACTATGCTTTTTTGCCGCAATTACAGCATTTAGTTTTTTTGAAACATATGCATTGTTCCTTACTTTCTTCAGCATTTCTTTTGCTGATTCTACTACTTTTTCATCCAATAATTTTGATCTTAATGCCATTTATACCTCGCTACTTCACTTACTTTAGTATGGCTTTTTTTCCATTATTGTCTATCCGTTCTTTGTATAGTGGGAATTGGTATTAGGTATGTTATGATCGGATCTACAGATGAGATAAAAAAACTTCTCCCAGCTAGTGAAGCTGATGTCAGTTGGCGTTACGCTGGTCCATCTGACAAAACAAAACCAATAGTGAATGCAGATAATCTTCTACATCTAGCTGCGAGAATAAGAGATATTGAAAAATTTCTGTCTATTTTCAAGAACAGTGTTGAAAAAGATGTTTATTTGTTAGAGTACAATGAAGATCATGAAAACCCATTTCATATAGCAGCGAAGATGGGGATATTACCGGAGGTAGCAAAAGGAATATTTAAGCATTTGGAGTCTGAAAAAACTAATCCAGGGTGTGATTCGGAAAAATTAGAAAATTGCAAAAGTTATATTAAAGAGGCATTGTGCAATAGATGTGCGCTAGATAAATCTAAAAGGACTCCTCTTGATTGGGTTAGTAAGGAAATTAGGAAAAAAGTTAGAGAAATCGCAGGCATAAAAGACAGTCTTATATGTAATCAGAAGTTCCGCCTGTGCTTATATATAGTAGGAGCTATAGCGTGTATTGCTGCTTTGTGTCTTTCTTTATACTTTCTGTATATGGTTTCTCAATCTCTTGCACTTGCTTCGGTAGCGACAATAGCTTCTGGTGGATTTGGATATCTGGCAGGCAAAGTATATAGTAAGATATATGACTTGCATGACGTAAGCACTCCAATGGAGGTCGTTAGTACTGATAGCCTGTTCAGCAACAAGAAAATGGGTTTTGCTCAATGAAGCTAGAAATTACTTGCAGGCAATAATTTACTTTCTCAACTTAAGAAAGTATACTCATACGATGACGGAAAAGAAGTACAGTAAGATTTTAATAGCAAACAGAGGGGAAATTGCCCGCAGAATTATCAGGACTGCTCATAGGATGGGTATATCTTGTGTATGCGTATATTCGGATGCAGATGTAAATTCTGTGCATGTAAGACAAGCAGATGAGTCAAGATATATCGGCCCTTCGCCATCTTGCCTTAGTTATTTAAATATTGAAAAAATATGCGAGGTAGCAGTTGAAACAGGTGCTGAGGCAGTTCATCCTGGCTACGGTTTTTTAGCAGAAAATCCAGATTTTCCACGTGCTCTTCAAAAACATAATATAGACTTCATCGGTCCCAGTGCAGAAACAATAGAAGTTACAGCCAACAAAATAACAGCAAAAGAAGAGGCAAGAAAAGCTGGAGTGAATGTAGTGCCCGGATATATGGGTAAGATCAGCGATGCTGCCCACGCAGCTCAAGTTGCTGAAGAGGTCGGTTTTCCCGTTATGCTCAAAGCTGCATCAGGCGGTGGTGGCAAAGGAATGCGAATTGTAAATTCCAAAAAAGAAATTGAACTAGCGTTCACATCAGCAACAAATGAAGCAGAGAAAAGTTTTAAGGATGGCAGTATCTTTATAGAGAAATATATAGAACTACCAAGACATATTGAAATACAAATCATAGCAGATAAATATGGCAATATAGTGTGTCTTGGAGAAAGAGAATGCTCGATACAAAGGAATAACCAGAAAATAATGGAAGAAACGCCAAGTCCATTCATTAGTGAAGAAGTAAGACAAAAAATGTATGTCCAATGTGTTTCTCTGGCAAAGCAAGTTGGCTATTTTTCAGCAGGCACTGTTGAGTTTGTTGTAGATAAAGACCAAAACTTCTATTTTCTTGAGGTAAATACGAGATTGCAAGTTGAGCATCCAGTAACAGAATTTATAACTGGAATAGACATAGTAGAAGAAATGATTAGAACTTCCTGTGGAGAGAAATTGAGATTCAATCAGGATGATATTAAACTTACTGGTTCTGCAATAGAAAGTAGAATTTGCGCTGAAGACCCATCGAAGAAATTTTTCCCTTCCAGCGGAAGAATAAAATATTACGATAAACCGGATGAAAATGATTATGTAAGAATAGATGATGGAGTTGCTGCAGGTTCAGAAATTAGCACGTTCTATGACTCAATGATTGCAAAAGTTATAACATATGGAAAAGATAGAGTAGAAGCGATCAGTAGAATGCAAAAAGCATTGTCTGAATGCTATATAGAAGGAGTAACAAATAATATAGAATTTCTAGAATCCATCTTCCATCACCCAAATTTTATTGCAGCAAAGCTCCATACGAGATTCATTCCAGACCATTACCCTAGTGGGTTTCACGGCGATTTTGTTACAGAGGAGTATATTAAAATATTTATTTTCACTGCGTTATATGTTCATTTGGAAAATGAAGAAAGGTACCATCATAAAGCAGTGAATGAAACACCCCAGGTGTCATTCCAGTGCGTGACACTGGAATCTAGTAAAAAAGAAGAGGCACCAGTATCAGCTACTCGGATGGCAGGTGACCGTGCAAGAGATTTATTCATAGTGAATATAAATGACAATGAGTACTCCGTAAGTGCAAGATATCAAGATAATATATTAACAACAGTATATAACCACAATACATACTCTGTAGTAGGCAAGTGGAAATCAAGTCATAAGTTACTATATATTACAATTAATGATGATGCTGATATAACATTTAAAGTAGAAAAACAAGGCAGCAAATACTTCATAAGACATGCAGGCATGAAAGCTGAGTGTTGTATATTTAAGCCTCATGTAGCTGAATTAAGTAGGTTAATGCTAAATAATGAAACAGAAGGGATTTCAGCAGATGCTGTAAAATCCCCAATATCTGGCTTATTAGTTAAGTTGCACGTAAATATAGGAGATCAGGTGGAAATAGGACAACCTTTATTTGTGGTGGAGGCAATGAAAATGGAAAATATCATATGTGCTGAAGCAGCAATGGTGATAAAAAATATTCTCGTTCAAGAAGGAAAAAATGTGCAGATTGGTGATGTAGTATTAGCTCTGCTTTCTTAAATAACACAAGAAGTATAAACTTGACCCAAACAAGATAAATGAAAACACTTGATGAGCTATGGCAATGGCTATTGGTATGTGCAATAATAGAGTAATTACACCCAAAATGATCTGAATGATAACGGAGAGCAGCATAATATATACCGGTTTTACGCTAGCATTTTTTACTGTGAGTATTACTACCAAAGCTAGTATTAGCAATGCCAGTGCTCGATGTATAAATTGCACTGTCGCTCTGTTCTCAAAGATATTCAGCCATATAGGGTGTAAGAAAAATAAATCTTCTGGAACGATTTGTCCGTCCATTAGTGGAAAGGTATTGTAAATCAAACCAGCATTTAATCCCGCAACAAACGCACCGAAAATTATTTGTATTACAATTAGGGCCAAAATCATCCCTGTGTAGTATATAGTGTCACTACTAATCTTAAGTTTAGTTTGCTTTGGCCTGATTTGGTAATCAAAAAATTGATATGACAATAATGCAAAGACAATTAATGCTAATAATAAGTGAAGTGCAAGCCTATAGTGGCTAACATGAGGTTCAGTTACTAAACCACTTTTAACCATATACCAACCAGCAAAAGCTTGTAAAGCTCCAAATAATAATGCCACAAATAGCCTTATTACTACCTTTTTAGATATTTTTCTTCTTAATGTAAAATATATAAATGGCAGGACAAAAACTAAACCTGTTAGTCTTGCAACCAATCTGTGTACATATTCTATTAAGTATGTAGCCTGAAATTCCTCCATACTCATACCATAGTTGAATGCTTTATACTCAGGTGTAGTTTCATATTTTAATTTTTCTTGTAGCCAATCTTGTCCACTCAGTGGTGGCAATGTTCCAGTGATGGGTTTCCACTCCGTGATTGACAATCCTGCTTTTGAAAGTCTGGTAAATCCACCAATCCCCACCATGAGAATTACCATAATACAGCAGAGAAAAAGCCAAATAGCTACAGGTTTTGATTGCTTTTGTTCCATAAACCATGCTGAGTTTTGTTCCATCGCTCAGGGTAAAGAATAAATTCCCACAAGGCAAGAAAAGCTGCAACACTATGTAGCAGACTATAGACCGGAAAAAATATCGATACTATATAAAAATAAAAAGGCATCTTTTGCTGTTTGAAAGCTATTACCAAAAGAATCAGGTTAGTAACGTATACCACTACAAAGTAGTACAAAAATAATTCATTTAAAACTTTAGTTAATATCAATGAAAGCAGTAAAAATGGAGTAGTAAAAAATATAAAAGCTGCAGAGCCAACAAAAAGATTCAATAGCAAAATTCCCTTAAATCCAGTGTGTTTATAAAGAGACTTTATATTTTTTAAATGAACAATATAAGTTTGCATATAGCCTTTGATCCAGCGCGCTCTTTGCTTAATCCAAGCAAATACAGCAATTGGTGACTCTTCCAATGTTTCTGAGTCAATCATCCTGGTTTTATATCCCATTTGCGCAAATCTCAAACCAAGGTCAGCATCTTCGGTAACACTATAAGCATCCCAGAAAAACAATTTTTTTAGAATTTTTACTGAAAAATGATTACTGCTACCACCCAAAGGCATTGGCATGTTCATTTTTTGGAATCCAGGCAATAAGTATTGAAACCAGTTCATATACTCCAGAGAAAAGGATTTTGTGAGAAAATTATAATCACAATTATAGTAATTTAATTTCGCCTGTACACAGGCAAGCTTATAGTCGTCCTTATTAAATTCAATCAGTGCTTTTTTTAACTGCAATGGGTCTGGTTTATCGTCCGCATCATATATTACTGCATACTTTCCTCTAGCAAAGCTCATAGCATAATTGCATGACTTGGCTTTTGTTCTAGGCAAAGAATGAGGCACTTTTATTACTTCAAAATACTGTGGTAAAGTGTACTTTTCTATAGCTGCTAGCGTTTCCTGGTCATCACTTTCTACCTGAAGCTTCACATCTAATTTCGATTTTGGATAATCCAAACTTTCAATGCTTTCGATCAATTGCTCTATCACTGCACTTTCTTTAAAAGCAGGCAATAAAATAGTATATATAGGAAAATCTTCTTCATTCAGCTTACTATAATCCACTTTTTGGTTGGAGGTTTCACATAAGTTAAAAATTGTAGCTATAAACTTGAATAAATAACTAGAACATCCGATTATAAATATCAACATCAAAGCAAAATATGTATATTTCTCTGTTAGTGTTAAAATTGAAGTTACAATAAAGAAAGAAGCAAAAAATATTGGGCTTAGTTTAATGCTTTTAGCTGAAAAATTAGCATTCTTGTAATATAAGTAGTTGCTTGCAAATTCTGAAATACCAAAGTGAGAGTTAAGAAGATTTAAAATCTGTTCGCTATCCACTTTTATTAATACATAGTCAGTACCGTAATGAGCTTCGACCCAACGGTTGATATCTCGGCTTGTGTCTTCAACCATAAAAAAAGTAGTATCATTTAATTTTTGCCAAGGAATTATATTAAATTTATAGTAAAAAAGTTTCTCTGGCTCTTTGCACAAACTAGAATCAAACTTAATTTTTTCTACATTATCAGCTTGAAGTATAGGCAATTGTTGCATTAAACCTAATGCAATTTTTTATTTAAGTCACGTGAAAATGAAGATATGACCTCGCTACTACGCTTATCATCTTTACGTTCATGCATTATTTTTTTTACAGCATCAGCAGCTATATTCGCTGTGTTAGCCTGTAAATCTCCAAGAGCTTTTTCAACTTGGTCAGTGACTTTCTTCAAGTTAGAATGGGCATTGTCATCTAATGTCTGATCTAGCTGCTGTCTATTGTGCTTAATGATACTATTAGCTTTATCAAGTGCTTCATTCATCATTTTATTAACTTCTGCATCTAATTCTTTGTATTTTTCAGAAGATTTTTTGTAATACTCCAACATATCTTTCCTGAATTTTTCAGTTTCTTCACTTGAAAATTTGCTTTTGTTACGCTTATTGTTAAGCGCATTTTTTATCACTTTCTTTAGCAATTTATACGAAAGGACAAAACTTACCAAGAAGGCAAGACCGATAATCAGTGATGTAGACATAAAAACCCCTAAAATTCTTTGGACACCAAGTCAGCAACAAACTCCTCTTCAATTTCAGAATTGGTCAATTTAGTATAATAAATTAAAGCAATACTAGTAGCCATTTGTTTTAACTGATCAGCATATTCAGATTTAAATTCTGCCACTTTTTCTTCAATAAGCTTGCTCTTTTTTTTGTCTTCCTCTTCTAATATATTCTTAACATTCGCTCTCATTTCTTCTACCTGAGCAAGTGCATCATCTATGATTTTTTTTGCCTGTATTCTAGCTTGGTTTAAAGCGGCATTATACTTGGCAATCTGATCTTCCGTAAGTCTTAAAAGATGAACAGAACTATTAAAAGAACCCAATACTTCTTTACTTCTAGTGCTTATTATTTCATCTAACTTTGGTAAAAACAAACAACTTACTATAAAAAAAAGTGAAGAGAAAAAAATTAAAAACCAAAAAACTTGAGAAAAGAAGGTTGAAACATCAAGCTGTGGCATATGTTAAGCAACAAATATTAACAATAGCGCAAGTAGAAACGCAAATAATCCCATTGCTTCAACTAAAGCTGCTCCTGTATAGACATATTTTTTCATTTTATCTTCTGATTCAGGGTTTCTTGCAAGCCCATTTAACACAGTAGAAAATATATTTGCCACACCCAAAGCTGCTCCGAGCATTCCAAATATAGAAAAACCAATCGCTACAAATTTTAAAGCTTCTAAATCCATATATTACCTTTAACTATTTCTTTATAGTATTAATTATAAAATATTCTGCAGGTAAGTCAATTATTTTACTGTATCTGATAAATATACACATGTTAAAGAGGTGAATATATAAGCTTGCAGAATTGCAACAAACACTTCAAACCCTATTAATGCGATTATAAATAAAAATGGTATAGGGGTTAGAACCACGTTCATGTTTACGATAAACCCTGCTATTACTTTGATAATTGTATGACCTGCAATCATGTTTGCAGCAAGCCTTATTGATAAGCTTATAGGCCTTGCCAGGTAAGCAAATAACTCAATAAAAATCATCATGGGTGCAAGCCATAATGGAGTGCCTTTTGGCAACAATATACATAAAAATTCTACTCCCCTTTCCTTAAACCCAACAATCGTTATATAAGTAAAAACTACCATCGATAAAGCGAAGGTGACTATCACATGACTTGTGACCGTGAAACTATAAGGAAGAACACCAACCAAATTACATGATAAAATGAAAATAAATACTGTGAATATCAATGGAATGTGCTGCAAGCCTTTGCTTCCAGTGTTATTTTCTATTATTGAAACAACAAAATCATATACATATTCAACTGCAGCTTGCAAATATCCTGGTATTACTGACCCCTTCTTTATTCCAAAAAGCAAAAAGAGTATCACCAATATCACCGAAATCATCATGAAAAGAGATGAATTGGTAAAGCTTACGTCATACCCAAATAACCTAGGTAACTCTATTATTGTATATACTTTAAACTGTTCCAGTGGATTTAATGCCATTTTAATCTGAACTATAAACAGTAAATAAAGTATGAATTTTATAGGACAAAGTCAAGAATTAAGATAAAACCCTGTATCATTATAACATTGATACATTAACAAAATATGTAATTAGAGTGTTAATTACAGTCAGCTCTGTATTTTAAAACTTACTAATCTTATTAAATCATTCAATATCTTGACTTAACATCTTATTTTAATTATAATTTAATTTTTAGTGAGGTATTATTATAAACGAAATAGATTTTATTAACACTAATCATCCTTTAAACTTAGAGCAAGAATTTGGTAGTGGATATATTAGATTCACTGACGGTTATTTTGATGAGAATACCGGTGGTTATGGAATGATAGGTCAAGTATTAGATGAAAATCATAACACGTTAGAACCACTAACCGTTGGCGGCTATGTTTGTCATTTTCACCATGATGACCATAAGGTTAATCTTCAGTATTTCATGGAAGTAAACTTAGAAGGTGATATAGAGAAGATCGATTCTCTTTACAAGAAGATATAAAGTTACAAAAGCTTCTACATCATTGTTTATGATGTAGAAGTATTCCACTACAACAAGCTTTAAAAGCACTACATTTTATATTACAATAACTCTTTTATTTCTTTAAAGGTTCATGAAATTCACATTATCTTGGTTATTAGAACACTTAGAAACCAATGCTAGTTTAGAAGAAATTACCGATAAATTAACTCACATAGGGTTAGAAGTAGAAGATGTGATCGACAATACCAAATTAGCTGGTTTTATTGTTGCAAAAGTATTAGAAGTTGCACCTCATCCAAATGCCGATAAATTAAAATTATGTAAAGTAGATGACAGAAGTAAAACTCTACAAATAGTTTGCGGAGCAAACAATGTTAGAGAAGGTATGAAAACTGTGCTTGCATCTCTTGGTAGCACATTGCCAGAAAGTGATTTTACAATCAAGCCCACAAAAATACGAGGAGTGCTAAGTGAAGGGATGCTCTGCTCTGCTTCTGAACTTGCGCTAGTTCAAGAGGAAAGTGAAGGAATAATCGAGCTTTCTGATGATTATAAAGCAGGGGATAAATTTTTCAATTGTGACACTGTAATTGATATAAATGTTACTCCAAATCGTGGAGATTGCTTAGGCATTTATGGAATAGCTCGCGACCTTGCTGCAACTGGAATTGGGACATTAAAGACTTTAAGCATTCCACAACTTACCAGCTCCATAAATTCACCAATCGATGTTGAAGTGACTGACGGAGAAAGTTTTATTAGTGGAATATACATCGCCAATGTAAAAAATCAAGAAAGCCCAAAGTGGCTAAAAGATAAATTGGAATCGATAGGAATGCGCTCCATTTCTACAATAGTTGACATTACTAACTATATTATGATATCTTTTAATCGTCCAATGCATGCGTTTGATGCAAACAAAGTAGATGGCAAACTTACAATAAGAAAAGCAAATGATGGAGAAAGCTTCTTTGCTTTAAATGGTAAGGAATATTTACTGGACAATAATATAAACATTTATTCTGATAGTAAAAATATTCATGGAGTTGCTGGAATTATAGGTGGAAAGTGCAGTGAATGTACTCTTGAAACCACCAATATTTTTTTGGAATTAGCTTTGCTCGATCCAATCTCTATCACTAAATCTTCAAGACAGCTCAGCATCTCCACAGACGCTAGTTACAGATTTGCACGTTCAATCGATCATGGATTTACCCTTGATGGACTCAATCTTGCAGCCAAAATGATTTTGGATTTATGTGGTGGAAAAGTCTCAAGCGTAGTGTCTGCCGGTAATCTAGATAAAGAATACACCTCTGTTATCCAAGTAGCTGACACTGGGATCCAGAAAAAACCATGCCGGAATGATGCTAAGATAAGCCTTGACTACCAAGATATAAACAAGTTTGGAAGTGTATCTGTATCACCTGATGAGACGTTCGATATCTTAACGAAACTAGGGTTTAGTATTGATAAAAAAACCGAAGGCAATTGGAATGTACAAGTACCAAGCTGGAGACCGGACGTGACTATACCTGCTGACCTAATTGAAGAAGTAACAAGAATATACGGCTATGACAAAATAAAAGAAGAACCACTACCAAATAATGTTGAAGAAGTAGATAGTACATACGACAATTTGCGTATTTTGATGACAAACAGAGGGTTTCATGAAGTGCTAACCTGGTCGTTTATGAGTGAATCAACAGCTGAAAAATTTGGTTACTCGAATAAGTTATTTATCATCGATAATCCGTTTAACAATAACTTTAATATGATGAGACCAAGTATTATGCCAAATTTATTGCAAGTCACTGCTGATAATATTGCCCATGGAGTATCTGATCTTGCAATCTTCGAAATTGGGCCGATTTACGATGGTGAAGCTCAGTCTAAACATGTCTTAAGTGGAATAAGAACAGGAAATAATTTACCGCGAAACCATTATAATACTGATAGGAAAGTAGATGTTTTTGACGCAAAGGCTGATTGCATAGCAGCTTTGGAGTTTTTTAACGTCAATTGCGATAATTTAACGATAGAGAGAGCAGAAAAAGAACATTACCACCCAGGAAAGTCAGGCACTCTCTCTTTTAAGAATAAAGTAGCAGGTTATTTTGGAGAGTTGCATCCTAATATATTAGATCTTTTTGACATCAAGCAAAAAGTTGTAGGTTTTGAGGTAATACTAGAAAATATTGAAAATTTACCTGTAAGTAGAAAGAAATTTATCGATTATAAATACCAAAGTGTAAAACGTGATTTTGCATTTATTGTAAATAAGGATGTGGAAGTAGGTAACATAATCAATGTGGTAAAAAAAAGCTCAGAGCTCATCACAGAAGTTTTAGTATTTGACGTATACCATGGAAATAATATAGAATCGAATAAGATGTCTATAGCATTGTCAGTTACTTTCTGCTCTCCAATCCACACTTTAACTGAAAAAGAGATCCAAAAAGAATCAAGTGCTATAGTCAATTTGGTATATGAAAATACCGGAGGAACTTTGAGAACTCATCATTAAGCCGCAATCATAGTGTTCTGCTTTTGCTGTGTCACACTTACTTCATCCAATCTATTCCCAATCTTGAATTCAACATCCTTAAAAAATCTATTCCACATTCCATGCAAATGCTCTTCTATTTTAGGCCATACATCATCCTTAAATGTTTCTCCATCATCAGAAAATAAATCACCTAAAAAAGCCCCAGCTTTCTCATAACTTGACTGAAAATGTTCAAGAAATGTCCTTACTTCATTATAAGTATCATGTGCCACATCTAACGCTTTTCCTTCTGTACTCTCATCCCCGTACATTGCAGTAACTAAGCCCGTCTTAATATACCCCCAACATGTCCAAAAAGATTTCACAGGTTGCAAAAGTGGACTCTTACCACTTTTTGGCACATTATTTATTATATTTTTCACCAGTCTGTCTATTAAAGGAGACAATAAATTTTGACTAAAATGTTTGATATTATCTTTTGTTTTAATTACAGGATATTTGATGCGTTTTTCTGCTAAACAGTACTCAAGTTCTGCTTTCTCGAATAATTTCTTGATTTCTTTTTCATCAAAAATTTCTTGCTTGAGCACCCCCAACAACTTATCTTCTATTACTGCAAATTTTATTTTTTCGCGAAACGTCAGTTCTTCTTTGTAATCATTTCTTGTTTCTTCATTTACCAATGATTCTTTTTTGTCTGACTCTAATTGTTCCAATGCTTCTAAAATTTCTTGGTTATTTCGCAAGCATAACTCTATTAACTCCATACTTGAAGATTTCTCTTCTTTACTATTTTTCTCAACATCCAAATCCTCATTCTGCTTTCCTATTATTTCCTTCAGTCTTGTAGGTTGCGTAAAATATTCTCCAATTTCTTTTCGATAAGAAACAATCTTGTTTACTAGACGTTTTTCATCTTCTCCATTGAATAGCATGTCCTTATTATCTTCTACATTCTTTATACTTTCCCCTTGCTTTTCAAATAACTCTTGAATTCTACATCTTGTTATTTCTAAATACATCTTCT
This sequence comes from Wolbachia endosymbiont (group A) of Sicus ferrugineus, assembly GCF_947251515.1. Lineage (NCBI taxonomy): Bacteria > Pseudomonadati > Pseudomonadota > Alphaproteobacteria > Rickettsiales > Anaplasmataceae > Wolbachia > Wolbachia endosymbiont (group A) of Sicus ferrugineus. The sequence goes on along the minus strand of NZ_OX366370.1, from coordinate 301,337 downwards.
CTACAAAGTCATTCACTTTATCCGAAGTCCTTGTTTCATTTAATTCACTAAGATCTTCTGCTAAAGATTGCTTTATTTTGTTATCTGACTTATTCAGTAGAGTTTGAATAGTCCTTATTTTCGATTCTATTAGCCTTTCCTCAACTTTTTGATCATCATATTCAAATTTAAAAAGATCTTCTAATTTCCTTTTTAAAGCACCATCTTTTAAGTTACCGTTTTTCCTATTTTTATGCATCTCTTCTAATTTTTTACGTATTTTGTCATACCTTGTTTGCCCTATCTTTTTTAAGCACTCAATTTCTTCTTTCACACTACCCAGAGCTTCCTCTGTCGCCTGTGGATGTATATCTCTATAAACACCAATTATTGTTTTTTTAGCTATTTTCCCTTCTTTTATAAGCTGTTTCCATTTTGCTTTAAACATAGGAAGCCCTCTATCGTCCAAGTCATCTGGTACTTTTGCTCCTGCTTTTTTTAGATCTTCTAGTATCATTTCCTTTTCAGTCGGCAATTCCTTACCTTGGCTTCTCAGTTCTTGCTCCACTAATACCTCTTTCAGTCTTTCTTCTAATGAAAAATCTTCCTTTTCCTCTCTTCTTTTTTGTGCAAATTTAATTGCTTGTATAAAAGCAACTCGATAAGCATTTTGTATTAAGTAATTCACCAGTTTAGAATCTACACTATCCACCACTTTCAGTCTGAATTCGTTCAACAGTTCCTTCAGCTTATCATATGTAATATCTTTTCCTTCTAGCTTCATTAGTTCTTCCATAGTCTTTGCGAATCCCTTAATCGAAATTGCAAGCACATTCTTGATCTCATTACGTAAAGGCCTAAGGCCGTTTTTTAAATTGATATTAGCTGATAATTTCAGTATGGTATTATGTTCTGAATCACGTGCAACATTAAACCAACTACCATCTTTATCTTCATATAAATCTCTAAGTAATTGTTCAAATTGCGGTGGAAACTTAACTTCCATATCCCACTTAATGTCTGACTTACCAGCATCTATTTCACGAAAAGACACTTCAATATTCTGGTGTTCATTCTGATATAACCCATTACTTATTTTTAGAGCAGCAACCAAAGAATGAGATAACTTTCTGTTTGTAAGATAAAAAGTAGCTAAGGCGGGTGTTGCAGGAATAATTAAGACTATAAGCACAGCTATATCAACAAGAATTGCAATTGCAGCAAGAACGCCATATGCCAATCTTTTTGCTGTACTTACCTCACTCTTTTTTGTTTTACTTTCCTCTGAACTGGTTTGTGTTTTACTGTTTGTTTTATATATAACTAACCCCAATGCAACATAAGGAAACATTAAAACTGATAGAGCTGAATTTAATACTTTCTTCTCCAGGCAAGCTCTGTTTATTTCCTTAAATATTTCGCTTGATATATTATACCAGGAAGTAAAAAAATCGGAGCCGTAATCTTTATAATGAAATATACTTAGTGGAATGCTAAAATCAGCACCTATTTTTTTTAAATTACTAACAGATTCTTGCTCTTCCAAAGTAGCAACAGGTCCTTCCTGTTTTTCTGAAGTAGCAAAAGATTCTCTTTGTAAATTAGGTTGTCCATTTAATGCATCTAAATCACCACTATTGTTATTTAAGTCAACAACTTCCTCACAACCTACAACAGCATTCATACCATAACCTTATCCAATTACCTTAAGTATAGCATAAATACTAACAATCTTGCAACTTTATTAAAAATTTAACGCTCAATGCTAACATTTAAATCCTGATATTCCTTAGAATAAAAGTTAGTTCCAATTTCTGTATTAATGTCCAAAGATAAGGCAAGGGTCTGCTCTTTTATATATTCAATCCACGTATTTATTGCTTCCTTAATTTTCTCATCTTCTGTTTTGATTATTACTCTGATTCTATCAGACATATGAAAATCAGCTTGTTTCCTAGTTTCCTGAATGAGCCTCACTACATCTCTTGCAAGCCCTTCTAGAATCAATTCATCATTTAAAGTAGTGTTTAGGATAACAACCCCTTTGTTGTTATCAAATACAGAGGAGAATTCACTGTTTGCTTTTAATAATAGTTCATATTCGCCTTTTTCTATGATATAATTTTCTGACTTGTCCCCCAAAAATATGAGATCTCTTTCTGTCATTCCAGCGCGTGACGCTGGAATCTGCGTCTGGATCCCAGTGTCAGCTACTCGGATGACACCGGATTCAACTTGTTTCCATTTTCCTTGTTTAACATATTGAACCAGTGTCTTAATCTTCTCCGGAATTCTTTTTCCAAGCACAGGGAAGTTGAGTTTTAACTCTAGTGATGCAATACCTTCAAGTCTGTTTACTAACTTCAGTTTTTTTACATTTACCTCATCTTTTATCATCTCTTGATATTCATCTTCAAGAAAACCGCAGGAAGACTTATGATAAATCGTCATACTACTAAGTGGCTGTCTGATACGTATATTAAAAGTGTTTCTAATAGAGAGTGCAGAGTTACATATCTCTCTCACTAGATCCATTTTGGCAATGAGCTGACTATCAAACTTCTCTAATTGTGGGAAATCAGCCAAATGAACAGATGTTTCTTCATACTTAAGCCCTTGCCATATATTCTCTGTTATAAGTGGCAACAAAGGGGCTGCAGCTCTTAGTATGTAATAAAAAACCGTATATAGAACATTATAAGCATCAGTTTTATCCTGATCCAAATCACTTTTCCAAAAACGCTCGCGACTGCGACGAATATACCAATTATTTAGCACTTCAAAAAAGTTCATCAAAATTTTGCAAGCCTCTTGGGAGTTATAGCTGTTCATAGAAGTTTGGATACTTTCTACAGCTTCAAAACATTTGGAAATCATGTAGCGATCAATAGTACTTTGATAATCCTTACAAACTTCAGCTTTAATTCCATCTGCATTTGCATACATGGTAAAAAAGTGATAACTGTTCCAAATAGGTTTTATTACGTTTTTCAGAACATCTCGTATTGAGTTTCCTTTTTTATCGAGTAGCAAATTACCACCACAAACAATAGATCCAGAAAGCATAAGAAAACGCAGTGCATCAGAACCGTATCTATCAAAAACCTCCATTGGATCTGCATAGTTATTCAAACGCTTGGACAATTTTTGCCCTTTTACATCCAAAACAACACCGTGGCATATGCAGTTCTTAAATGGTTCCCTATCAAACAAAGCAGTGGACAATACAAAGAGCGTATAAAACCACCCCCTGGTTTGCGCTATGTATTCAGTGATAAAATCTGCAGTTTCAAACCACTCCTTATTTTCAAACGGATAGTGGACTTGTGCGAATGGCATCGAGCCAGATTCAAACCAGCAGTCAAATACGTCAGGCACACGACGCATAACTGATTTTCCTGTTGGATCATCAGGATTTGGCCTCGTTAAAGTATCGATAAATGGTCTGTGCAAATCATCTACTTTAACATTAAAATCTCGCTCTAGTTCTTCTATCGAACCATATACATCCACTCTTGGATATCTTGTATCATCTGATTGCCACACAGGAATCGGAGTACCCCAGAATCGATTGCGTGAAATTGACCAGTCGTGTGCCCCTTCAAGCCATTTTCCAAATTGACCATCTCTAATGTGGTTTGGTATCCAATTAACTCTCTTATTTAGCTCTACCATTCTGCTTTTGAATTTTGTAACGGCAACATACCAAGAAGGCATAGTGCGATAGATCAAAGGAGTGTCAGTTCTCCAGCAGTGTGGATAATTGTGAATATATTGTTCAGTTTTGAACCAGTTTCCTTGTTCTTTCAATTTTTTTATTACTGTATCATTGGTATCAAAAACATGAACCCCTGCTAAATCTGAAACTTCAGCAGTAAATTTTCCACTGTTATCAATTGGACAAATAACTGGAATATCATGGCTTTGGCAAAGGTAAAAATCTTCCTCACCAAATCCAGGAGCAGTGTGTACAACGCCAGTACCATCTTCTCCTGTAACATAATCAGCAACAAAAACACGGAATGCATTCTTTGTATCTTTAAAGTAATCAAACAGCGGCTTATAGGAAAGGCCTGCAAGATCATTCGCTTTAAGTTTTATATTGCAGTTTTCATATGGAATATTGTTTTGTTCAGAGTGGCTGATAAATTTTTCTAGGTAGCTTTCAGCGAAAATATAAATTTCACTGTTCACTGAACTCCTTTCATTAACTTCTGTCATCCCAGTGCTTCGACACTGGGATCCAGAAATAGATTCCAGCGTCACGCGCTGGAATGACACCAAAGAGTGGACTGACACTGCACAATACTTGATGTCCTTTCCTATCGCCAATGCCAGATTGCTAGGAAGAGTCCAAGGAGTTGTAGTCCAAGCAAGTAATTTACATTTTTGTTTAACACTTTTAAACTGCTGTGGGTTTTCTAAAAGCTCAAATGCAACAGTTACAGCTTTGCTAGTCTTTTCTCTATACGCGTTATCAAGCCTTGTTTCAAAATTGGATAATGGAGTTTCGCACGCCCAGCTATATGGAACAACGCGTACTGATTCATACACTAGACCCTTATCATAAAGCTGTTTAAATGCCCACATGACCGACTCCATGAATGATTTATCCAAGGTTTTATAGCCATTATGAAAATCCACCCACCTTGCCTGCCTATTGACATATTTTTCCCACTCTGATGAAAATCTCATTACAGAAGTACGACAATGGTTATTGAATTTTTCAACGCCGAATTTTTCTATCTCAGTTCTACCAGATATTCCAAGTTCTTTTTCTGCACCCATCTCAGCCGGTAATCCATGGCAATCCCAACCAAATCTACGTTCAACCCTTTTTTGAAGCATAGTTTGATATCTTGCAAATGCGTCTTTGATGAAACCAGTGAGTAAATGTCCATAATGTGGAAGTCCATTTGCAAACGGAGGCCCATCATAAAACACAAAACAATTATCCTTGGAACGTTCTCCAACTGACCGCTCAAAAACTTTATTTTCCTGCCAAAATTTTATGATTTCTTTTTCTAACGACGAAAAATCAGGACTACTTACTGTATCAGGATAATGCTTTGACTTCATGTTCATTTTGACCGGATAAAGCCAAAGAATATAGGGCTTTCTAGAAAATTACAAATGCAAAAAGAAACAAACTTATTCCTGCACCCCACGCCCCAACAAACTGTTCTGCCGAGCTTCCAACACTTTCACGTTTACTATTTTGTCCCTGTATTTACCTTCAGGATCATCAATGCACACTGATTGCATATATGGGCTTTTACCAATAATTTGGTTTTGGTGTTTACCTTTTTTATCACTGAACAGAACAGGTATAGTTTTGCCTACCATACTCTGGTTAAACTCAAGTTGTTGCTTACTAATTAATTTCTGTAAACGAAGAAGGCGTTCTGTTTTAACCTCTTCTGGTACTTGATCTTTTCTTTCTGCTCCTGGTGTACCTGGTCTTGGGCTATATTTAAAGCTATAAGCCTGAGCATATCTAATTTTTTCTACTAATTTTACAGTTTCTTCAAAATCTTTTTCGGTTTCTCCAGGAAAACCAACAATAAAATCAGAAGAAAATTCGATTTCAGGTTTCAATTTGCGAAATCTGTCTATTATTTCCAAATACTCCTCTGCAGTGTGCTTTCTGTTCATCGCGTGCAATATTTTATTCGAACCTGACTGCACAGGCAGGTGAATAAATGGCATGAGTTTTGGCTCTTCCGCATGTGCCAAGTAGAGAGATTCATGCATATCTCTTGGATGAGAAGTTGTATAACGAATCCTCTCTAGCTTTTCAATTTTAGCAACATGACTAACTAATTTGCCTAAATCCCACACTTCCCCTTCGCATTTCCCATGGTAAGCATTGACGTTCTGACCAAGCAAATTGATTTCCTTCGCCCTATTTGCAACTAATTTCAATGCTTCACGAAATATTTCATTCACTGGCCGTGAATACTCAGCTCCACGAGTATATGGTACTACACAAAACGTACAAAATTTATCACAACCTTCTTGTATGGCAAGAAACGCAGAAGACCCCTGGCTATTGCCATAGCATTCATCTGGCAATTTATCAAACTTTGCAACTTCAGGAAAATCAGTGTTTATTACATGACCTTTACTTCTGCTTGCTTTGACTATCAGCTCCGGTAAGGTAGCGATACTCTGCGGACCAACAACAATATCAACAAAAGGAGCCCTTCTGAATACTTCTTCTCCCTCTGCTTGCGCTACACATCCAGCCACCACTATAGTAATTTCTTTTCGTGACGAATGAATCTTCCCGAGCTCAGAATAAAGCTTTTCTGCTGCCTTCTCTCTAATGTGACAAGTGTTCAGTATCACCAAATCAGCTTTTTCTGCATCACTAACAACGTTGAACCCCAAAGGTTTAATTATATTTTCCATTAAAACGGAGTCATAAACGTTCATCTGACAGCCGTAAGTTTTAATATATAGGCCTTTCATATTTGGTATGTCTTTTTCAAAACCTTACATACAATCACATTAAATGTCCAACAGACCAGCGCGTGACGCTGGAATCTAGTGAACTTGCTAGCACAATAGATTTTTATAAAATTGGATCCCAATGTCAAGCACACAGCTATTGCAACTCGACTTCACCAGTATCCCTGTAAAAATCATTGGTAAACCTCAGTAACTTTAGCTTATGTTATTTTCAAAAAAGTCAAAAATGAAAATAGAAGAGTAGCTGAGCTTTCTGCTTTTTCTGGGTAAGGTCAGTCAAAAAGGTTTTACAACAACCATAATAACTATAACTATTATCAATACTGTAACTGCTTCATTTAAAACACGAAAATAAACGTGTTTTTTTTCATTTGAACCCATTGCAAAATCTTTTCTGTATTTTGCAAGCAGTCCATGAATAGCAAACATAAAAAATAATGCTAGTGCTTTCACATGAAACCACCCTTCGCGATATGCTTCCCTAATAACCATTAATGTGATTCCAAGACCAAGTGAGAAAAGCATTGCAGGGTTTATGATATATCTAAGTAGCCTCTTTTCCATTGTTTGAAGCAAGCTATCATTTTCCGATCCCGGTTTTACAGTTGCGTGGTAGACATAAAGCCTGGGTAAATAAAGCATACCTGCCATCCACATAATGGCGGAGATAACGTGAAAAGCTTCAAGCCAGTGGTAGTAATCCATTGAGATTTATTACAAAATGTTAAAAATTTCTGATATTATTTTAGTTTAATGAAAAAGAAATCGATATGAAAGCAGAAAATTTCACTAAAGAACAGATAATTAGATTCTACAGGAAAATGCTACTCATACGCAGATTTGAAGAAAAAGCAGGACAATTATATGGAATGGGATTAATAGGCGGATTCTGTCACCTATCAATAGGGCAAGAAGCAGTTGCAGTTGGAACTCAAGCTGCATCAAAGTTAGGTGACGCTTTTATCACAAGTTATAGAGACCATGGCTTAATGCTCGCATGTGATTCTGATCAGAATGTTGTGATGGCAGAGCTTACCGGCAAAGAAACAGGATGCTCGAAAGGTAAAGGTGGTTCGATGCACGTATTTGACGTTGAAAAAAAATTCTTCGGCGGACATGGAATAGTGGGAGCACAAGTTCCAATTGGCACAGGAATAGCATTTGCTAATAAATATAAGAAAAGAGATAACGTGGTATTCACGTATTTTGGTGACGGTGCTGCAAATCAAGGACAAGTATATGAATCATTTAATATAGCAGCTTTGTGGAAGTTGCCTGTGGTTTACATCATAGAAAATAACGAATACGCAATGGGAACTTCTGTGCAAAGATCAACTTTAGTAACAGAGTTATATAAAAAAGGAGAAAGTTTTGGTATTTCTGGAAAACAAGTTGATGGAATGGATTTTTTCTCTGTTTATGCGGCTACAAGCGAAGCAGCGGAACACACACGCAGCGGAAAAGGGCCTATCCTGCTTGAAATGAAGACATATCGATATCGCGGCCATTCGATGTCAGATCCTGCTACTTATCGCTTAAAAGAAGAAGTTGAAGATATGAAGCAAAATCATGACCCTATAGGCACTTCAAAGAAATACATGATAGATAATAAAATTGCTTCAGAAGAAGAATGTAAAGTAATTGATAAGGAAGTACGTGATTTAGTAAAAAAGTCGGAAGATTTTGCCAAAAATAGTAAAGAACCAAGCGTTGATGAGTTGTATACTGATGTTTATAAATTTGTTAGCTAAGTAGGCTTCTTTTTTTTTATCCAGGTGGCAACTAATACCAATTCCCACTATACAAAGAACGGATAGACAATAATGGAAAAAAAGCCATACTAAAGTAAGTGAAGTAGCGAGGTATAAATGGCATTAAGATCAAAATTATTGGATGAAAAAGTAGTAGAATCAGCAAAAGAAATGCTGAAGAAAGTAAGGAACAATGCATATGTTTCAAAAAAACTAAATGCTGTAATTGCGGCAAAAAAGCATAGTATAACGGCTGTAGCAAAAATATATTGAATTTCAAGAAGCGCACTAACTTCGTGGATAAAACTCTTGAAATTTGGCAGAGAAGAAAAACTGTTTGCTCCTCCATCACGCCGTAGAAAAACTAAATTAAATCAGGCTCAACTACAGCAAATTGAAGCATGTATAGAAGAAAATCCTAATATTACCATTAAAGAAATGAGAATAAGAATCCAGGAAAAGTTCGGATTAAATATCAGCAAATCTACAGTACACCGCCATATGCAAAAGATGAAATTTTCATATATTACACCAAGACCAGTACACAACGTACAAGATAAAAGTAAACAAGAGGAATTCAAAAAAAAATCTCAATGAAGTTATTGGCAAGTATCCAGAAAAAGAGCTATTTTTCTTTGATGAATCAAGGTTTGGCACACATTCGAAAGTTGGGCATGGATGGTTTAAAAAAGGCACTAGGACTCGGGTTAAAATAAAATTAGGTAGGCATAATTTTTATCTCTACAGTGCAGTTAATCCTAAAAATGGAGAGAGTTTTAGCTTATTTGCACTAAATGTTAACACTGATTGCATGAATGTATTTCTTGAGCAAATGTCGCAATATCTAGGGACAAGAGAAGCTGTTCTTGTTATGGACTGTGCTAGTTGGCATAAGTCAAAAAATTTAAAGGTAGCTAAAAATATTGAGATTATATACCTACCTCCATATTCACCTGAACTCAATCCTGTTGAGAGGCTTTGGTTATACATAAAACAGAACATTTTGCGCAATAAAATATACGATACAATTGCTCTGCTTTAGGGTGCTTTGTGCAAATTTATTACTTCTCTTGCCAGCTCCACAATTAAACAACTCTGCAATTTCTCCTATTTGACTGACCAACAATGAGAATTGGTATAACTGTACGAACATTGTATAGTAAACGATGTCATTCAAGTAGCTCCTTCTCCCGTCATCCGAGTAGCTGACACTGATTCCTTTATGACGGCCCAGTGCCCTCTTCTTGTCATCCCAGTGCCCAGACACTGGGATGACACCGTCATAGAGTGAACCAGCGTCATGCGCTGGAATGACACCATTTTCGGTCTCTTAAATTACTTTAGCCATAAATATTTAAGAAATTTACCAAATAAAAAAAAGGCAAAGAAACCCAGTGGTGCGAGTTTTGACTCTCTAATACTTTAAATTGGCGCTGTAATAATGTGCTGACGCTTAGTTTAAGCGCGGTTTGGCTGAATGTAGAAAAAATTTAAAAGACATGCAGCCGCTATAATTTTATGTAATCCGCCAAAAAATACCCTAAGTTTTTTACTGAATTTTGTCATTGAACCTGCGCAGATCAAAAACAAGTTTTGAGTCAGAAACACCCTTATTGTCATGATAAGGGGGATGGCGGAGTTTGTCAAGGAAGTTTTTTCGTTTCTAACGGTTGTTAACGTGCTGCCAAAAACTATGCAAGAAGTCTATTGAAATCGCGTATATCAATCGTTGTAAAATCACACAATTGCTCTGTAGAGCTATGCCCTGTAATAATTACTATACCATTTTGCTCAGAGCGTATTGAGATTAGGTTCAGCACTAATTCACACGTTGCACTATCAAGATTACAAAATGGTTCATCTATCAGCCAAACGTTTGCATTAGAAATCAAGAGGCGAGTAAGCGCAACTCTTCTTTTCCAGCCTGCAGAAAGTTCGCCATATCTAATATTAAGTACAGATTGCAACTGCAAGCAACAAACAGCTGCCACAATCAATTCCCTAGTATTTCGTATTCCTGCCCAGAATTCTATGTTTTGAGCAACAGTTAAGCTATCTTTACAGGCATTCTTATGGCCTATATAGACCATAGAAGGTATATAGGATTTTGGATCATCATATATGTCTTTTCCGCAGTACCTTATATTGCCTGATACCGGCGGTAAAAGTCCAGATAAACTTCTAATTAAGCTGGTTTTACCACTACCATTTGGACCAGTGATTAGAATCTTTGATTTTGGCTCAGCTTTAAAACTGAGATGTTTAAATAATACTTTGTTATTACGAGCGCAGGATAAATTTTCACATTCGAGCATGAATTATCTGCCCTTCCCCTTATGTTTACCTTGAGTTGAAGCCTGAGCTTTTACAAACAGCTCCCAAAATCCTTTCTGTCCGCCTTCTCTATGTATCAATTGTGCAAAACGCTGCATTAAACCATTACCCATCATAACCATCTTTGTCCATTTACCTACCGGTTTTGCTATGTCAACTATTTCTGGATCTTCTTTATAAACTCGCACATCTTTTTGTTTCTCGCGTAGCGTTTCTTGTTGTTTCATCAACTCTTTTTGCTTATTTTTTTGATATAATTCATTGAATTTTCTGTCTTCTTCCCACTCTTCTTTAAAAACTTTTCTAGGAAATATGATTTTTCTAATGCGATTTTTGTATATTTTTCTCAAAAAGAGAAATACTGCAGCTACAGCAAGTAATGTTACGCTATATAATATGATCTGTGTAAGTGGCATTTCCTGTATCTAATTCATTAAAAATACCCTTACTATTATACCATAATTATAGAAATTGTGCAATTTTTTGCGGGTAAAGACAGTATAAAAGTAATACTGCTCTATTTCGTAAATTGGACAAATACAGCTACAGAACAGGTCTCCCTACGTCATACCGCCGCGGTATCTCAGCTGCTAACACGTAGCGGAATGACGGATTTTGCGCTTATCAAATTATAGGTAAACCTGAATTACTTTAACTATACCCGAATGAATGGGCTTGTATGTAGTAAGGTTTATTTCTATACTTCTTAAAGAATTTAGAAGTAAAACAAATATGAACTGCTACAAGACTCACACGTGCAATGAATTAAGAAAGAATGATGTAGGAAAGGAAGTTACCCTCTCTGGATGGTTATACCGTAAGCGCGATCACGGTAACCTAATCTTTGTTGATTTAAGAGATTTCTATGGAATCACTCAACTAGTATTGAATAATGACAAAGACTTTTTTGATGAGACATCAAATTTAAAATTGGAGAGTATAATTACTGTTACAGGAATAGTTGAAGCTAGAACTGAAGATACGGTAAACAGCTCTATCGCAACCGGGAAAATTGAGGTTGTAGTTAGCAATTTACACGTTGAATCAGAAGTTGAGTTCCACTGTGATGAAGAAATAGCAAAAGAAGAAAGAAGTATATTAGCGAGCATTGCTGGCGAACAAGAATACCCAGAAAATATGAGATTTAAATATCGTTTTCTTGATTTAAGGCGAGAAAACACCCGCAACAATATTATTCTGCGCTCACAAATTATTGCAGAACTCCGCAAGCTCATGATAGAGCAAGGGTTTTTGGAAATTCAGACTCCAATACTTACTGCTTCGTCCCCTGAAGGTGCACGTGATTATTTGGTGCCAAGCAGACTAAATCTTGGTAAATTTTATGCATTGCCGCAAGCTCCACAGATTTTTAAGCAATTGCTCATGGTTTCAGGGTTTGATAAATATTTTCAAATTGCACCGTGTTTCCGTGACGAAGACGCAAGGGCTGACCGTTCTCCGGGGGAGTTTTATCAACTAGATCTTGAAATGTCTTTTGTGACTCAAGAAGACATCTTTCAGATTATTGAGTCTACCTTATATAAAGTGTTTGCTAAATTTTCTCGTAAGTCTGTCGATAAAGATTTTCCACGTATTACATATAAAGAAGCAATGCTCAAATATGGTTCTGATAAGCCAGATCTGCGCAATCCATTATTAATCAGCGATGTTACAGAAATTTTCCGTGATTCAGGGTTCAATATTTTCAAAAGCAATATTGAGCGCGGTATGGTAGTGAGAGCCATCCCTGCACCTAAAACAACAGAGGAACCACGCAGCTTCTTTGATAAAAAGATAGAACATGCGCAAAGAGAATTCGGTGCTAAGGGTCTTGGATATATAACGTTTGATAAAGATGGAACTGCGAAAGGACCGATTGCTAAATTCCTTGATGACAATAGGCTAAATTCCATAAAAGAAATAACGGATATAAAGCCTGGAGACAGCGTGTTTTTTGCTTCTGACAAAGAGAATGAGGCAGCAACAATTGCAGGAAAAGTGCGCACTCTTTTAGGGTCAGAATTAGGTCTTATAGATGATAATATCTTCAAGTTTTGTTGGATCATTGATTTTCCCTATTTTGTATATGACGATAAAAGTAAAAAAATCGATTTCTTTCATAACCCATTCTCCATGCCACATGGCGGCTTGAAAGATTTAGAGGACAAAAATCCACTGGATATCCTTGCTCACCAATATGATCTTGTTTGCAATGGAATAGAACTGTCAAGCGGGGCGATTCGTAGTAACAAGCTGGATATCATGTATAAGGCCTTTGCCATTGCAGGTTATAGCCGGGGAGAAGTTGATACAAAATTCGGTGCGCTTGTGCGTGCATTCAGGTTCGGAGTGCCGCCTCATGGCGGAATAGCACCAGGAGTTGACAGAATGGTTATGCTGCTTGCTGATGAGCCAAATATTCGTGAAGTAATCTGTTTTCCTATGAATCAGCAGGGTGAAGATGTTCTAATGGGCGCCCCTTCCAAAGTGGACAATAAACACTTACGTGAACTGTCTTTGCAGATCATTGAGTGAAAAATCTTATAGCAAGGAGCACCGGTTAATGATATATTAGGTTATGTTAAATTGAAAGACCATGAATAATATCCAAAAAGCAATACTATCGGGCATGATCTGTAACATGATTGTGTGGTATGAACTCACTCTTTTTGGAGTATTAACAGATACAATCATCAACGTTTTTTTCCCATCAGAAGATCATTATTTGAGTACACTCAAATTCCTTGGTGTTTTTGCAATTGGTTTTGCGTTTAGACCAATTGGTGCAGTAATTTTTGGTTACATGGGAGATAAGTATGGCAGAAGAAAGACTTTACTTACTTCAGTAATATTAATTTCAATATCATCCACAATTATGGGAATTATACCTGGGTATAAAGAAATAGGGTTGCTTTCACCTGTATTGCTTGTGTTTTGTAGAATAGTGCAAGGAATAACTGCAGGAGGTGAAACAAGCATTAATACAGCATTTATGATAGAGCATTCAAAAGATAAAAAAAATCTAGGTTTCTTAGGAAGTATGAAGCCCTTTAGCGGAGCCCTTGGAACGCTCTTATGCATAACAATGATATTTATCTGCAAAAGAGTTACAGGTGAGAACTATGAAATATGGGGATGGAAGTTGCTTTTTTATTTTTGCTTTTTTTTGGGGACAATAGGTTTTTTAACTAGGTACATATTAAAAGAAAGCTTAGCATATAAAACTAATAAGTATGCTGATAATTTATCACGTTCACCACTGTTAGAACTAATAAGAAACTATAAAAGACCGCTTATCATTTCAATTAATCTGGGGATTGCTCAGAATGCGATTGTCTACGCAGCAATAATGTTTTATAATGTATCAATAAAAGAGCTAGTTATTTTATCTATTAGTATTAAAGATTTAATGAGGATAGTAATACAGATTGTATTTGCAGTATCTGCAGTACTTTTTGCAATTCTATCTGATAAAGTTGGAAGAAAGCGTGTAATGGTTTCTATACTAACAATACTATCTTTAATTGGTTTATTTGTGTTACTATTATTGTCTTCTATCAACCACTACGTTGTAATAATAACTTACTTATTGATTACTATACCAGTAGGCGCATCTTTTGGAATGTATGGCTCTATTGTTTGTGAACTATTCCCAACAAAAGTTAGATGCATCGGTGTAAGTTTAGCAAATAATATATCTGCAGGAATTTTTGGTGGCCTCTCTCCATCCATATGCATGTGGCTTATAGAAAAAACCGAAACAAAACTTGCAGCAGGCATTTATCTTACTGCCTGCTCATTAATTAGCCTGATATCTATGCTTCAAATCAAAGCCAAAGACAAAAAAGTTGATTGGTGAAATCGTTTCAGTCGAAAAATAGCGCTTCAATAGACTTTTCAATGTGCTTAGGGATAGGAGCGGTAATAGTGGTTTCTTTATTGTTTGGTAATTTTAAAGATAAAGAATGCGAATGAAGGTGAATTTTATTTGCTACCCCATTAATAAAAGCTTTTTTACCACCGTATTTACCGTCACCAAGAATAGGGCAATTTATATGAGCTAAATGTGCACGTAACTGATGGGTCCTGCCGGTAATTGGTTGTAATTTTAAATAAGCGACATTATGTTCTAACCTTGCTATAATTGAAAAATGCGTAGTGGCATTCTGAGGTGAATTTTCATCAACGACCACTTTTTCTTGACCTGAAACATATTTTTTCACCAATGGATAGTCTATTGTTCCACTATCCTTGCTCGGTATGCCAGAAGTCAATGCCAAGTAAGTTTTTTTTACCCTTTGTCCTTTAAATTCCTCCATAAGGTATCTGGCAACACTAGCATTGCGTGCGAATATTATCACTCCACTCGTATCTCTATCCAGCCTATGGACAATTTTAAATGTTTCTTCCTCTCTTATTTGGTCAAGCAAATCACTAATGCTAATCTTTACTTTTACGCCACCTTGAACAATGACCCCTGCGGGTTTGTTTATAGCTAGTATATATTCATCTTCATATAATATGTTCTCTCTTAGTAGATTCACTAACTTTTCATTATATTTGTGATCAGAATTAGCGTTCTCAATATAATTCAAGTGCTTCAGCGTTATAGTTTGTCCAGAACTTACTCTATCACTAGACTTTGCTTTGCAATCATCAACTTTGATTAACCCTTTCCTTAAAGATTTTTCAATTACAGATTGCTTTAGATCAGGAAAGATTCTTCTGATGTACCTATCCAGCCTAACGTTATCGTCTTTTACTGATATGGTTTTTATATTCTCCATTACTTTATTTGGATGTATGCTAATATCAACTGTTTGCATGACATAAAATAAAGTATAGCACAAGATATAAACCCTTCGGCTACATGTGCTATTTATTTAGTAGATTAAATATGAAGTTTAAAACTCTGCTGTCAACTTCCTGCAAAACTAGCGAAAACCAAACTTGCTTAAAACCACTTAATTAGTTATAGTCATAAGTTTGAGGTACAGTAAAATGACAGCTTTTGTCCCTTTGATTATTTTTTTAATCTTATACCTTGGAAGTGGTGCTTATTTTTCTTTTATCGGAACTGATAATCCACTTCATCAGGTTTCACCAGTAATCTGCTTGTTACCAGCGCTATTTTTTGCTGTCTCACGTGGTACAAATAAAATTCAGCATAACATCGATACTGTTATCAAGGGCATGGGTGACAAAAATACCCTTACTATGTGTTTAATTTTTTTATTTTCTGGAGCATTTTCTGCGGTTACTCAATCAATTGGTAGCGCAGACACTGTTGCTAATTTAATTCTTAATTTCCTTCCAGCAAGATTAATGCTGCCTGGAGTATTTTTGGCTTCTGCTTTTATTTCAACTGCAATTGGTACATCTATGGGAGTTGTTGCGCTGATGGTACCTATAGCTGTTAATCTGGCAAAGAGTGGAGCTTTTGGCCTTGAAATAGGAACTGCAACTGTAGTAGGTGGTGCCGTGTTTGGTGACAACCTCTCAATGATATCTGATACCACCATTGCATCTGTTTCTTCACAGGGAGCTTCAGCAAAAGATAAACTTAAAATAAACTCTAAGGTTGCATTTACTGCAGGTATTATAACACTCACCTATCTGGCAGTGATTTCAAGTAGTACAAAAATTATTTCTATATCAAATTTAGATTATTATTCTATAATAAAAATTATTCCTTATATTTCTTTAATAATCATGGGGCTGCTTGAAGTCACCACTTTAGTAACAATAACTGTAAACATAATTATTGCTGGTATGCTAGGAATAGCTTTTTTTGATTATGCCATCGTTCAATTTCCTCATGACGTGTACGACGGTTTCAAAAAAGTAAACGAAATAGTGATATTTGCTCTATTTATCGGTGGGTTGAGCCATATAATGTACAAACAAGGTCAAAAAGCGTTGCATAAACTCATCGATGAAAGCAATATCACAAAAACTAAAGCTGAATTTTTGATAGCAGGAATTGCGTCTATGTTTACTACCTTAGTTGCCAATAATACCATTGCTATTTTACTAAGTGGTGGCATTGCAAAAAGACTCGCACAGAAACACGATATTGTACCATACCGCAGTGCATACTTATTAGATGTTTTTGCTTGTGCTACAAAAGGCATCTTACCTTATGGTTCTCAACTATTGCTAGCAGGAAGTATAGCTTCTGTATCACCTGTTTCTTTATTAACACAGGTATATTACTGCTTTATTCTAGCAGCAGTTACAATAGGCGAAATAATCATCAACAGCAGAAAAGAGAAACATTGTGCGTCTGCAACTTAGAGTTTCTCTTTTTTACCCATAAGAAACGGAATTACTTGACAAACTCCGCCAGCCCCCCTTATCATTATACTGAAGCTATTCAATTATCTTCATCTGTGCAGATTAAACAGCAAGAAAACAACGTAGTTGGCGTCTTATGTCTTCACAATATTTCTAGGTTTTTACCTACACAAGCTGAAACGAGCTTATAAGGCGTTTAAGACAGTATAGTAAGCCAATTTGCAGGATTAGAGAGTGACAACTAGCTAACGCGGGGTTTCTTTTGCCTTTTTTTCTGCTTAGTAAATTTCTTAAACATTTGCAGCGTAGGTTAGTTGCATTTAAAAGCAGCTAAATCTTGCTTGTCAAGCGTTTAAAACATAAAAAACGCCATACTTGAAAGTATAATGTAAGTAATACCAATTCTCATTGTTGATCAGTCAAATAGGAGAAATTGCAGAGTTGTTTAATTGTGGAGCTGGCAAGAGAAGTAATAAATTTGCACAAAGCACCCTAAAGCAGAGCAATTGTATCGTATATTTTATTGCGCAAAATGTTCTGTTTTATGTATAACCAAAGCCTCTCAACAGGATTGAGTTCAGGTGAATATGGAGGTAGGTATATAATCTCAATATTTTTAGCTACCTTTAAATTTTTTGACTTATGCCAACTAGCACAGTCCATAACAAGAACAGCTTCTCTTGTCCCTAGATATTGCGACATTTGCTCAAGAAATACATTCATGCAATCAGTGTTAACATTTAGTGCAAATAAGCTAAAACTCTCTCCATTTTTAGGATTAACTGCACTGTAGAGATAAAAATTATGCCTACCTAATTTTATTTTAACCCGAGTCCTAGTGCCTTTTTTAAACCATCCATGCCCAACTTTCGAATGTGTGCCAAACCTTGATTCATCAAAGAAAAATAGCTCTTTTTCTGGATACTTGCCAATAACTTCATTGAGATTTTTTTTTGAATTCCTCTTGTTTACTTTTATCTTGTACGTTGTGTACTGGTCTTGGTGTAATATATGAAAATTTCATCTTTTGCATATGGCGGTGTACTGTAGATTTGCTGATATTTAATCCGAACTTTTCCTGGATTCTTATTCTCATTTCTTTAATGGTAATATTAGGATTTTCTTCTATACATGCTTCAATTTGCTGTAGTTGAGCCTGATTTAATTTAGTTTTTCTACGGCGTGATGGAGGAGCAAACAGTTTTTCTTCTCTGCCAAATTTCAAGAGTTTTATCCACGAAGTTAGTGCGCTTCTTGAAATTCAATATATTTTTGCTACAGCCGTTATACTATGCTTTTTTGCCGCAATTACAGCATTTAGTTTTTTTGAAACATATACATTGTTCCTTACTTTCTTCAGCATTTCTTTTGCTGATTCTACTACTTTTTCATCCAATAATTTTGATCTTAATGCCATTTATACCTCGCTACTTCACTTACTTTAGTATGGCTTTTTTTCCATTATTGTCTATCCGTTCTTTGTATAGTGGGAATTGGTATTACTAGCCAACCACGGGGCTTCTTTTGCCTTTTTTTTCGCTTGGTAAATTTCTTAACGTTTGTAGCTAAAGCAATTTAAGAGACCGAAAATGGTGTCATTCCAGCGCGTGACGCTGGAATCTAGTCTTTATTATGCAGCCACTTATTTAAAGTTAAGTTTTCTGGATCCAAGTAGTCTGGGCACTGGGATGACACCTTGACGATTTGAAGAATCGTCATTCCGCTATGTGTTAGCGGCTGAGATACCGCGAATGAATCGCGGTATGACGGTTAAGTAGGGTGTCATTCCAGTGCTTGACACAGTTGTCTAAGTGAGGAAAGTCACCAGTGGTTATATTATTGCTATATTTCTTACTTACCCAACAAACTTAGATTTTACACTAAACTGTGCTGCCACTAACTTTGCAACCGGTACTCTATAGGGTGAGCATGAAACATAATCCACCCCTGATTCGATGAGAAACTCTATAGATTTTGGATCTGCTCCGTGCTCTCCACATATACCTAGTTTTATTTCTTTTCGGGTTTTTTTGCCTCTTTCAATGGCTATCTTGATTAACTCCCCTACCCCTTCGATGTCCAGCACTTCAAATGGATCATTGTCAAATATATTGCTTTCCTTATAAGAATCGAGGAAACTAACTGAATCATCTCTTGAAAGTCCCATGGTTGTTTGCGTTAAATCATTAGTGCCAAAACTAAAAAACTCTGCATGTTTTGCTAACTTATCAGCAATCAGTGCTGCTCTTGGTAGTTCTATCATCGTTCCAATTGAATAAGCCTTGTCTGATGTAATTCCAGCGCGTGACGCTGGAATCTGCGTCTGGATTCCAGCTGAGATGACAGAGGATTCTTTCTTTGCTAGCTCGCATATCAGAATAAATTCTTTCTCATTCATTATAAAAGGGATCATGATCTCAGGCTTGATTTCTACACTTTTTTCCTTTTTTAGCTCATTTGCAGCACTAAGTATTGCCCTAATCTGCATGCTATATATTTCAGGATGAGAAATGGCAAGTCTACAACCTCGATGGCCAAGCATTGGGTTCTTTTCTGACAACTGTGCTATTTTATTTTTTACTGATTCAACTGACTTATTGAGCGATTTAGCAATTTTTTCTATAGTAGACTGATTATCGGGTAAAAATTCATGCAAAGGCGGATCAAGCAACCGTATAGTGACTTCCCTGCCCTCCATAATAGAAAATATTTCTTTGAAATCAGACTTTTGCATTTCTTCCAGTTTAATGAGCGCATTTGCCCTTTCATTTTCATCGTCAGCTATTATCAACTTTTGAATGAATTCGATTCTATCACTAGCGAAAAACATATGTTCTGTGCGACATAAGCCTATACCTTCTGCACCGAATTCTTTTGCAATTTTTGCATCTTTTGGAGTATCAGCGTTCGCTCTCACTTTGACCGTTTTGATTTCATCTATCCAGTTGATTATCGTTTTGAATTCTTGCGATAATTCAGGTGAAATTGTAGGAAGAATGCCAAGCATAACCTCCCCTGTTCCTCCGTTGATGGTAATTGGTTCACCTTTATTTACTTTTGTACCCCCCACAGAAAAGAAAGTTCCATCTTTATCGATATAAAGTCCACTTACACTGCAAATGCATGGCTTACCCATTCCACGGGTTACAACAGCAGCATGCGAGGTCATCCCTCCCCGTGCTGTTACTATGCCACTTGCAGCATTCATTCCATTAATATCTTCAGGACTCGTTTCTGACCTTACTAAAATCACTTTTTTACCCTGCTCTGCAGCTTTTTCAGCATCACTTGCACTAAACACTACATATCCAGAAGCAACCCCTGGAGAAGCCGGCAGTCCCTTCCCTATTACTTTTTGGTCACTCTTAACGTCAAGAACTGGATGCAATAAATTGTCAAAAGTTTTTGGATCAATTCTCAATATTCCTTCTTCTTTTGTAATCGTTCCTTCGTTTACCATATCAACTATTATGCGAATAGCAGCTTCAGCCGTGCGCTTGCCAGACCTAGTCTGCAAAATCCATAACTTACCGTCCTGCACAGTAAATTCGATATCCTGCATGTCTTTATAATGCCTTTCAAGTTTTTCACATACCACACATAATTCTCGGTAGACACTTGGCAGCAACTTCTCCATGGTGTTTTCTTGCTCTCCGTCAATTAGCATAGGAGTATAAACACCAGAAACCACATCCTCACCCTGAGCATTAACCAAAAACTCACCAAAAAGCTTTTTTTCTCCAGTTGAAGGATTTCGTGTAAATATCACACCAGTTGCAGAATTATCATTTAAATTACCAAAAACCATTGCTTGCACGTTGACCGCTGTTCCAAGGTTTTCAGGAATATTATGTATTCTTCTATAGGAAACAGCCCTATCATTTTTCCAAGAGGTAAATACTGCATTAACTGAGTTTAACAATTGCTCTTCAACATTCTGCGAAAAATGTTTCTCAGTTTTTTCATATACTATCCTTTTGAAATTGTTAACAATTCTCTTTAAAACATCAACATCAAGATCAGCTAAGCTTTTTGCTCCACTCTTTTGCTGCTTATTATCAACAACATCTTGAAATAGGTGATGGTCAAGCTGTAGTACAACATTGGAGTACATCATGATGAAACGGCAGTAGCTATCATAGGCAAAACGTTCTCCACTTTTTTTTGCAAGCCCAATAACTGTTTCATCATTTAAACCAACATTTAAAATAGTATCAAGCATGCCCGGCATTGAACTAACACTACCAGAGCGTATTGAAACTAATAAGGGGTTATTTAAATCCCCGAATTTACAACCGATGTCATTTTCGAGCATCGCCATGTAGTTTTTAATCTCGTTACGTAGGTCGTTAGACAATTCATTATCCTGACAGTAGGCCTGACAAACAGAGGTGGAAATTGTGAAACCAGGTGGAACCGGAATGCCAACATTGCACATTTCTGCTAAATTTGCCCCCTTTCCTCCCAGCAGATTTTTCATTTCTGCATTGCCTTCACATTTGTTCTGGCTGAAGTAATGTATTAACTTTTCCCCCATCATTTTCTCCGGATTTTCACTGATAAACACATTGTACATATAGTTCCAATAAACCTGTGAGGACTTGAAACCTTAGGATAATAAATTTTACAAAATTTGGCAACAACGTTCCTTCTGGCAACATCAGTAAAGTTAACAAAAAAGATGACAAATTATTATCAATAAGAATATATAATATAAAGATATATTTAAAAATTTTTTTATGGCTCTTTCTAAGTTTTTCAACCCTAAGAATAATGGTGTGCTGCAGTAACGAACAAAGTAATGTTTGTTTTATTGAAGATGAAGGAAGGCCCTTCAAAATCGGGTTTCAGGAGCAGCCACCTTAAGTGGCTCTATTTAAGAGATAGGGTTAATTTTTCTATGAGCAGCTACAATTTAAAGACCTTGCTTCATCAATGTAATGGAACAAAACCTTTTTAGTAAGTTCAAAACCTTCTAAAGTCTCTCCTTCGCATCTTGCTGTAATGCAGTTTTGCGTATTTGATACCCTAAGAAGCCACCAACCTTTATTATCGGTTACTTTAACACCATCAAGATCTGAAAATACAATATTTTGCTTCTCTAGTGTTTTCTTTATTGATTCAATTATTTGAAATTTTTTCTCATCTTTCACTACAATCTTTACTTCATGAGTGATATATAACTTCGGTAAATCCTCAATCACCTGAGATAGTCTTTGGTTTTTCTTAAGCAAAATGTCAACTGCTTTAACAACAGAATATAGCCCATCATCAAAACCTAGCTCAGAAAAGAAGAAGTGCCCGCTTAACTCACCAGCAAACTTTGCCTCTTCCTCTACCATCTTCTTCTTAACTAGTGAATGTCCAGTAGCGCAGGTAATAACTTGCCCTCCTAACTTACTAACAAAATCATGCACCTTCATACTCATTTTTACGTTAGCAATAACTTTGCTTTCTGGATATTCCTCCAGCACTTCACGTGCAAAAATTATAAATAAATGGTCATTGGAAACAACGTTGCCTTTATTATCAATTAAGCGCACCCTATCGCTATCGCCATCTAGCGCAATGCCAAGATCACATCCATATTCCTTCACAATGTCAATTAATTGAGCGAGATTTTTTTCCTCTATGGGATCTGGATCATGCAGTGGAAATGCCCCATCTATAGAGTTATTGGTTACGATATGCGTATGACCAGGCAAGATCTTTTCAATATACCTTATAATTCCACTTGCTGGACTATTTCCACAATCCCAGGCTATTTTTAATTTCTGTGTAGTAATATTCTTCACTGCACTTTTTAATATGCGAATGTACTCACTATATATATTTATGTTAATTAAGCTTCCAATTCTTGTACTGTCTTTAATTGGATTGCTTATAATTTCCTTTATCTCTTGATCTGAGAAGACTTTTTTATTACTAAAAAATTTAAAGCCATTATATTCGCTGGGGTTATGAGAGGCAGTTATTATGATACCAAGATCCGCCTGTGTGATTTGTGTTGCAGCGTAGAGCATAGGTGAAGAGCATAGCCCAACGCGTATAACATTTACTCCAGATAAAGTTAAGCCCCTAATTAATTCTCTTTCTATACCCGGTGAATCTATTCTGCTGTCGTAGCCGACACAAACACTAGCTACGGTTTGGCCAAACTTTCTACCTATCTCGTACCCATCATTAATCTGCAAATCTTTGCCTACTATACCTCTAATATCGTATTTTCTTATAATGGTATTGTCCATACTGCACTGCTTAAGAAGTAACTACTATATAACATAATGGACAAGTGCTCAAGTTTCTTCTTTATTTACCCACATAATTAGTTGATTTTTTAATTAAAGTTGTTAGTATTATAGTACATTTCTAAAAGTGTAAAATTATGCCATGGGAGAACGAAAGTGTATTTATAGCTGAGGGTCAAAGTTTAGATGTAGATGAACAAAAGAAAAATGATATTCTAATACCAATTCTCATTGTTGGTCAGTCAAATAGGAGAAATTGCAGAGTTGTTTAATTGTGGAGCTGGCAAGAGAAGTAATAAATTTGCACAAAGCACCCTAAAGCAGAGCAATTGTATCGTATATTTTATTGCGCAAAATGTTCTGTTTTATGTATAACCAAAGCCTCTCAACAGGATTGAGTTCAGGTGAATATGGAGGTAGGTATATAATCTCAATATTTTTAGCTACCTTTAAATTTTTTGACTTATGCCAACTAGCACAGTCCATAACAAGAACAGCTTCTCTTGTCCCTAGATATTGCGACATTTGCTCAAGAAATACATTCATGCAATCAGTGTTAACATTTAGTGCAAATAAGCTAAAACTCTCTCCATTTTTAGGATTAACTGCACTGTAGAGATAAAAATTATGCCTACCTAATTTTATTTTAACCCGAGTCCTAGTGCCTTTTTTAAACCATCCATGCCCAACTTTCGAATGTGTGCCAAACCTTGATTCATCAAAGAAAAATAGCTCTTTTTCTGGATACTTGCCAATAACTTCATTGAGATTTTTTTTTGAATTCCTCTTGTTTACTTTTATCTTGTACGTTGTGTACTGGTCTTGGTGTAATATATGAAAATTTCATCTTTTGCATATGGCGGTGTACTGTAGATTTGCTGATATTTAATCCGAACTTTTCCTGGATTCTTATTCTCATTTCTTTAATGGTAATATTAGGATTTTCTTCTATACATGCTTCAATTTGCTGTAGTTGAGCCTGATTTAATTTAGTTTTTCTACGGCGTGATGGAGGAGCAAACAGTTTTTCTTCTCTGCCAAATTTCAAGAGTTTTATCCACGAAGTTAGTGCGCTTCTTGAAATTCAATATATTTTTGCTACAGCCGTTATACTATGCTTTTTTGCCGCAATTACAGCATTTAGTTTTTTTGAAACATATACATTGTTCCTTACTTTCTTCAGCATTTCTTTTGCTGATTCTACTACTTTTTCATCCAATAATTTTGATCTTAATGCCATTTATACCTCGCTACTTCACTTACTTTAGTATGGCTTTTCTTCCATCATTGTCCATCTGTTTGCCTTGTAATGGGAATTGGTATTACTCATTTAAAATGTCACGTAATTGTTCATTAAATCCCTTGTTTGGTACCCCACCATTCATATTCTATAACCATTACTCACTAATTCTTTAGTGATTACCGTAATACATAGGTAAGTCAATAAAAAAATACCCTTTTTCTTCTTCAGTTCTAAGAAATTGTCAAAAGTCTCAAAAAGATGAGTTAAAATAAAAAGAAGAATAGTGGAAGTTTAGTTGTTTACACTTTCATGCTATGCCCATAGCATCATATATTACTTAACCTTGCAATAATTTTTTTATTCTTGCTGCTTCTTCAAACTCTAAATTTTCAGCATGCTCTATCATTTGCTTTCTCAAGTCATCCTTATTAGTATTTACTTTTGGTTCTGCTATTGCCCTCTCCTGTAAGGTGTTTGATATAGGTTTTATTATAGTCTTCGGGACAATATTGTGCAATATATTATGTTCTTCTTGTTTTTTTCTTCTTCTTTCGGTCTCCCTTAATGCACGATCTAAAGAACCAGTGATTTTATCTGCATATAAAATTACTCTACCTTCAGCATTACGTGCAGCACGACCGATCGTTTGAATGAGCGATGTTTCTGATCGCAAAAATCCTTCTTTATCAGCATCTAAAATTGCAACCAAACCACACTCTGGAATATCAAGACCTTCCCTAAGCAAGTTAACACCTACTAAAACGTCAATTTCTTTAGACCTTAATTTACATATAATTTCTATTCTCTCCAGCGCACCAATATCAGAATGCAAATAACTTACTCTCATATTTAATTCACTCATATATTCAGCTAAATTTTCAGCCATTTTTTTTGTCAGTGTAGTGATTAAAACACAAAATCCCTTTCCTATTGTCACTTGTGCCTCATGAATTACATCATCAATTTGACTCTCTATTGGTTTCACAATGCAGATTGGGTCTGTAAGCCCTGTTGGACGGATAACTTGCTCTATAAATACATTATTGGTCTTTGCCAACTCATACTTTCCAGGAGTAGCTGAAATGTAAATAGTCTGCGGCCTAACTTCCTCCCATTCTTCAAATTTTAATGGACGATTATCAAAAGCGGAAGGGAGCCTGAAGCCATAGTCAATCAATTTCTTTTTACGCGCCTCATTACCACTGTACATTGCACCAATCTGAGGAACGGTGACATGACTCTCATCAACAAATAAAATTACGTCTTTGGGTAAATATTCAAACAAGGTAGGCGGTGGATCCCCAGCTTCCATTCCATAGAGATAACGCGAATAATTTTCAATACCTTTACATATTCCTGTTGTTCTCATCATTTCAATATCAAAATTAGTGCGTTGCTCGAGGCGCTTTGCTTCAACAATCTTGTTTTGCAAGTAGTAATAATCCAAGCATTCATGCAGCTCTTTTTTGATTAGCTCAACTGTCTGCAACAGAGTCTCACGTGATGTAATGTGATAGCTGTTTGGAAAAATGGTGATTGTATTTAGGCTTTTGGTAATATTACTCGTTATAGCATCAATTTCAGAAATTTCTTCTATTTCATCACCAAGCAGCGATAAACGCCAAGCTTTATTTTCATAATAGGCAGGAAATATATCGATAATATCGCCACGCACTCTGAAATATCCTCTCTCAAACCTGGTATCAGAGCGCTTGTATTGGAGATCAGCTAAGTTACTCAAGAAATCATTAACATGAATTTTATCTCCAACACTTAAAGATATAGTCATGCTGCGGTAGCTTTCAGGCGAACCAAGACCGTATATGCAAGAAACACTGGCAACTACGATCGTGTCCCTGCGCTCCAAGAGGGAGCAGACGGCAGAATAACGCAGCATGTCAATTCTGTCGTTGATTGCAGAGTCTTTTTCGATATAAGTATCAGTTTGCGGCAAATAAGCTTCGGGCTGATAGTAATCATAATAAGAAATGAAATATTCAACAGCATTATTGGGAAATAATCCTTTCATTTCCTCATAAAGTTGTGCTGCTAAGGTTTTATTGTGTGCCATGATCAGCGCAGGTCTGTTTGTCCTTGCTATAACATTTGCCATAGTGAAAGTTTTCCCAGAACCAGTAACCCCAAGTAAAACTTGGTCTCTTTTATTGCTATTTAGCCCCGCAATTAAACTATCGATTGCCTGCGGTTGATCTCCAGCGGGTTGAAAATGTGTAGTGATTTGAAATTTCATAGACTTTACTTACTATCTTTGATTCATTGCATAGTGAACACTATATTGCTTTTAAGATAAGTTGTATAGCTATAAACTTTCCGTAAAGCCATAAAACATTAAACAACAATAGACTTCTTGCATAACCGTTTTTCAGGTAACCCAAAAAGCCCTCTATCTCCAGCTCTTTCTTTATCGGCTAATCCATAGTTAGCGTTAAGAGATACCGCGAATGAATCGCGGTATGACGGTCTGCGGCGATATGACGGTTCGCGGTGGCATGACGATAACTTCGTCATCCCGCTACTTGTTAGCGGGATCTAGAGATACCGCGGCGGTATGACGTAGGGAAACCTTTCTTGGGTTAGCTACAGCAGCTTGCAAACCATTCAGAAAAGGGAAGACAAAACTGTAAAAAACCATAGGCGCCAGATGGTTTTTAGCTAAAGTCAAGTGTCTGGAATTTTAGACATAGAATCCCCCATATGAACAAGATTCAAAAAAAATGCAACGTACATTGGGCAGAGATTAAGTATATGTATACACGCTGAAGAAGATACGCCACATTTTTAACTGAAATTTAGATGAAAAGTCTGCAGACGGAGATAGATTTTGAGCTCTCTAAATATCTCTAATTGTCATTATAATAAGGCTTTGAATATGCAGAAGTAATTTTTTTAGTTAAAATAAAAAAGTTTTCTGCTATAGCACCACTAAGTAGCAGAAGACCTTGCATGACCTCCAAAAAATGCTTTTACTCTTTCAAGATAAGTAGGTGGTACTGGAGGAATTTCTATACCATCTATAACAGCGCTTATTGCTTCTTTTACATCATCGCTTGTAATTAACTCTTTTAATTTATGCTTTATAGGGCCTCTTCCAGCATCTTGCCCATACCTATTGTAATAATCCACATACAATTCATTAAAGACAGATTGTTTTGCTTCTTCTATCAGTTTACTGATGTTGCTTTTTATTTGAGGATCCATATCACCATCAGAATAAAAATTATCAAAATTGTCCTTTAAAACTGTAATTTTTTTATTGTTACAGCTTCTAAGGAATTTTTCCGTAATGCTTGGCATTCTCTCGTACACTTGAGAGTTTACTTCAACTGTAAAGTTATTTTTTGCTTCAAGACAACTAAGCGAGTAAATAATACGATTGAACATTCCTAGATTGCACTTACCATTTCCCTCTTTGAAACGTATCAGTAACATGCACTTTAGAAAATCTATATCTGACTTTTGATCCTTAGCTGCAGTCAAAACTAAATTTGCAGTTTGCGTGAGAGTAAGGCTAGTTCTTGACTCTTGCCAAACTGCTTCATTGGAGCCATTAAAGTTAAGATAAAGTTTTAATTGCTCTTTTTATTGAGTTGTAAGCCCATCTGAATTATTTATGTAGTCTTCAAGCTCTTTATTGAGTACATTTGGTTGAGCTCCAAATTTCTGTTTTAACTCTTGAGCGCATTGGAGAATACTATGTTCAAAACTACTCGTGTGAACACTCTGACTACTAGTGCCCACATCACTTACATTAAACAAAAAGCTTAGCTGCTTTACATTCAAACCCAAAGGTGAGAAAAGCCTCACTAATGGATACTTTATCAATTCAAGAAGTGCCACTGGGATTAATAATATAGCATTTATAAGCACAAGACATATTCTAGCACTTACTGCTTTATTACCTGATAACATTCTGCTGAGCTCTGATACCTTCGAAGCACAGTACAAAAATGGTAATTGAATGCAATATATCAAATATATAGAGAAAAACAAAATTTTATCTTTCAACCCTATTGTTGGGTCATTATATACTTCAGAAAAAATACCATCACCACTATTTTCATTTTTGAAAGATTGATAGCTGCTTGTAATCTTTTCTGTAAAGATAGAACAGAGCTTATGCAGCCCGTAGCACGAAACGCCAATAGCTAGAAAAATTGCAAGTGTTCCAAAAACAGCTAACACCTCACTTGAAGTTTTGGCAAGAAGGAATGCATAAAGCGCATCAATAAAGATCTCAAGTAAGTAGTCAAATAAAATAATTGCTCCAATAGCAGAAACAAATAGTAAAATATACCCACACGCAACTAAAAATCTTTTTAACCTCGGATTCATAACCTTCACTTAATAACTTGTTAATATAATCTATTTTAGAAATAAATTGAAAAAAATGCAAGTTTCTATAGAGATTGATTGAAATTTCTGAGCTTCAGTTATATTGTTAATCTATTCAGATAGAAATTAGAAACTATTGTGTCAAATAAAATAGGTTTTTGGGCTATTTTTGCCTTAGTGATTAGTAGTCAAATTGGCTCTGGAATTTTTATGCTTCCAATTAGCCTTGCTCCATATGGCGCTTATAGCCTTATAAGCTGGGTGATATCAGGGCTTGGTGCTATATCTCTTGCTTTGGTTTTTGCCTTACTCTGCGCAAAATTTCCAGAAACGGGTGGCCCTCACGTCTATGTAAAGCATGCTTTTGGCCCTGCTGCAGCTTTCTTTGTTGGTTGGACGTATTGGGTGATTTCATGGGTTAGCACGACAGCAGTAATCGTTGCAAGTATTGGCTATCTTACTTCGCTTTTTCATGGAGATATTCAAAATATACGCTTATTTTTAGAAATACTATTATTTACGATCATTACACTAATAAATTTAAGAGGTGTCACTGCTGCTGGATGTGTTGAGCTTTTATTGATGACTGTCAAAATTACCGCACTGCTTGCTATACCAGTAACAGCGTTGTTTTTCTTTGATAGGAATAATTTTATCATAAGTGAGGAAATATCAACCCTCACGATGTCTCAAGTCCTTGCTCGCTCTACACTACTCACTCTATGGTGTTTTATTGGACTTGAATCAGCAACAGCACCTGCAGGATCAGTAAACGATCCAGCCAAGACTATACCAAGAGCCATAGTGCTTGGCACAATCTCTGTTGCAGTTATATATTTCATTAATAGCCTTGCAATCATAGGATTGATAAACGGCAATGATCTAGTTAATTCAAAAGCGCCGTATGTTGACGCAATAAAAATTATGTTTCCAGGTAATTGGCATTTGATCATTTCTATTGTTGCTTTTATTGTTTGTGTTGGCAGTTTAAATGCTTGGGTACTAGCTAGTGGACAAGTGGCCCTTGGCCTTGCAGAAGATAAACTGATGCCACAGTTCTTTGCTAAAAGAAACAAGCACGGTTCTCCTTTCTGGGGCATAACAATCAGCTCCGTTGGCACTTCAGTTCTACTAATTCTCACTTCAAGCAACAATTTTGCTAAACAGATCACATCAATTATCGACTTTTCTGTAGTTTCATTTTTATTTGTTTACCTTGCATGCAGTCTTGCTTTTCTCAAGGTTATTATAAAGGAGAAAAACTATTACAAATTTTTAATTGGCAGTATAGCAACAACCTTTTGCTGCTGGGTAATATTTGAAACTTCTGTGAATACCTTGCTGATCGCAAGCTTATTCACCGCAAGTGGCATACCCATTTATTTATTTTGGTACTGCAGAGCTCCTGCACAATAAAATAGAGTTTAACGACTTTTCTTATTGTCCACTTGTTCAACATTACCCTTCTCAAGTTTACTATCTACTTCTTTTGCGTGTTCATCATCTACACTAGTCTCATCTTTTATCTTACTGGAGTGACCTGCTTGCGATTTTTCATATGCTTCCATGTTGTCATATATAGGGTTACTGATGATTTCTATTTTTTCAGGTGTGAAAATCCTTGCTAAAAATCTCCCTATTATTGGTATTGATCTTAAGAAATCTCTTAGCTTTGAAGATTCTTGTCTTTTATTTAGGAACTGTTGGTCTATTTTAAGGTTTTTTACACCATATTTTTTATCATCAAAATTTATTGCAGGCTTTCTTTTTTTCGAAAGAACATTTTGAGCCTTTAATCCATTGGTTCTTTCAGGCTCTTGAGGTGTAGACATTGCAGGTTTAACCTTAGTTTCATTGTATTCTTTATTCATCTTTCACTTTATTATGTAATATTACTAATATTGCATAATAATAGCTAAATTACAATTAATTGCAAGGTGAAAATATTAAAACAATTGTAAATTTTGTCAGCAAAAATATAATAGAACTTTAAAGTTAGAGGTTCATCTATATGGGATACAAAATTGCTGTTATTGGAGCAACCGGAAGAGTAGGGCGTGAGGTATTAAGCACGCTTGCTGAGTTTCAAGATGAGGCAATAGATTCTGTAATTGCACTTGCATCGAAAAAATCAGAAGGGAAGAAGGTGAGTTTTGGTGACAAAGAGTTAACAGTTTTATGCCTTGAGAATTACGACTTCGTTGGAACTAATTTAGCCATTTTCTGTGCTGGATATCATGTTTCTGAAAAGTATGTACCAATTGCAACACAGGGTGGATGCATCGTGATAGATAACAGTTCCCATTTTAGAATGAAAGAAGGTGTGCCACTCATTATTCCGGAGATTAATAAAGAAAAAATTATGGAATATAAAAACCACAACATAATATCCAACCCAAACTGTACTACAATACAGATGCTGCTAGTACTATATCTATTACACCAGAAAGCAAAAATAAAGAGAATCGTTGCTTCAACTTATCAATCAACTTCTGGCGCAGGCAAAGCAGCAATGGATGAGCTCTATGACCAGACAAAAAAAATCTTCATGAATGAGACTAAAAAGCCCGAGATATTCCCCAAGCAAATAGCGTTTAATTGCATTCCCCATGTAGGGAAATTCATAGAGAATGGTTCTACAGAAGAGGAATGGAAAATGCAAGAGGAGACAAAAAAAATTTTAGAGGAAGATATAAAAGTTACTGCAACTTGTGTAAGAGTACCCGTCTTTATCGGTCACGCTATGGCAGTAAATGTAGAATTTGATCAACATATCACTGAAGAACAAGCTCGTGAAGTGCTAAGTGAAGCCGAAGATAGTGGAGTTTTAGTGTACAACAGGCGTAAAGACGGTGAATACATCACTCAAATTGATGTTGTACAGGAGAATGCTGTATATGTATCGCGTATTAGAAGAGACAATACTGTTGAACACGGATTAAATATGTGGATAGTGGCTGATAATCTGCGCAAAGGCGCAGCATTAAATATAATGCAGATTCTTGAGATTTTGATAAGAGAGTATTAAGTGCATATAGAGTGCACGTACGTTGTAATTCGAAGGAAATTTGTATACCACATGGCAGCGTGTGACGCAAAAACCATGAGAGCTACAAAAACTTCCTTGACAAACTCCGCCACCTCCCTTATCATGAAACTGAAGCTAATTATTTATCTTTGCAATCTCTGCAGCAGATTAAAATGACAAAAAAACTTGTATTTGGCGTACTATGTGCACTGCATGTCTTTTTAAAACTTCGGGTTTTTACCCATACAAGCTGAAACGCGCTTATAAAGCGTTTAAGACAGTAAAAGACGTCAAATAGACAAGGGAGAATTTGAATACTAGCCACCCTAGGGTTTCTTTGCCTTTTTTTTCACTTAGTAAATTTCTTAACGTTTATAATTTGGGTTAGTCGCATTTAAAAGCGGCTGAATCGTAGCGTTTAGAAAAAAACGCCAATATTTTGAAGTACATATAAATAACTAGTTAACCACGGGGCTTCTTTTGCCTTTTTTTAATTAGTTAATTTCTTAATATTTATAGCTAAAAGAGCCCAAGAGAAGTCAGTGCTCCTTTTTTTGTCATCTCAGCACCTTCTTCTGTCATCCCAGTGTCACGCACTGGGATGACAGAAGAAGGTACTGACCATCATAAAGTGAACCAGTGTCAGCTACTTGGATGACAGAGAGTAATGCAAGAAAATAATTGGATTTTTTGTAATGCTACGGAGTCCAGTGTTTTCTACAAATTTTTACGTGATTTGTTAGCAAAATTGACAATTACTGAGATACTGGGTAAAATATTTATACGGTAGTGTTGAGTGAAAGAAGTTATGACTAAGGGTGTGATTACAGATATATTAAAAGAAATAAACGCTCTTCCAGACTTGAGTGTAGATAATGTAATCGAGAAAATAGCAAGTGAGATGAAGACACCATATGAAGATGGTAAGATATGGTCTGATATCGCCAAAAATTGGAAGGATGCTGGATTAGGTATTAATTACAAGTGGTATAACGATAAAGCATTATTACATTGTGCTGCTGAGGGTGGTTGTGAGAGGGTAATAGATGCTTTAATAAAAAATGGGGCAAATATTGAAGTAGGAGATAAGCATGGAAATACTCCATTACATTATGCTGCTGTAAGTGGTCATATAGATATAGTAAATACTCTAATAAACAAAGGTGCTGATGTTAATAAGACAGGTGGTGATGAAACTACTCCATTACATTATGCTGTTGAATATAGTCATATAGAAGTCGCAAAAGTTTTGATAAACAAAGGGGCAAAAGTTAATGTGGTGGATAGAGTTGGATGTACTCCATTATTTTTTGCCATTGAAAATAACCTTGTAGAAATAGCAAAAATTCTAATAGATAAAGGAGCAGATGTTAATGAAACAGGCGAGCAAGATCTTTCACCAATCATCGATATGGTACGTCGCAGAAGGACTCCATTACATTTGACTGCTAAAAAGGGCCAGGTAGAAATAGTAAAAGTTTTAATCGATAAAGGGGCTGATGTTAACAAAGAGGATGAAAATGGAAGAACGCTGTTGCATTTTGCTGCTGAGAAGGGGCATGTAGAAATAGTAAAAGCTCTAATTGATAAAGGTGCTGATATTAATAAAGCAGATAAAGATGAGGACATATCGCTAGGTTTTGCTGTTAGCAATTACCACAATCGCTATTATACTAATAACGATAACCATACAAAGATGGTAAAAACTCTGGTAGGTCATATAGCAAAACTGGAAGCTGCTGGTTTACATGTCAGTCAAGATAATTTGCAGTTAAAAGATTCCGTTCAATTAGAGTATAATAGTGATATAGCTAGTAGTTATAGAGAAGGTCTTCGGAAGTATAAGGAAGAGATTGAAAAACTTACAAAAGAAGACAAGCCACTATATGATTTTTTAAAAGAAAGCAACATTAATGAACTAGCTAGCATATGGGAAAAAAATGAAGATATACGCAGTAATACCAATTCCCATTACAAGGCAAACAGATGGACAATGATGGAAGAAAAGCCATAATGAAGCAAGTAAAATAGTTGAGGTATAAATGGCATTAAGATCAAAATTATTGGATGAAAAAGTAGTAGAATCAGCAAAAGAAATGCTGAAGAAAGTAAGGAACAATGCATATGTTTCAAAAAAACTAAATGCTGTAATTGCAGCAAAAAAGCATAGTATAACGGCTGTAGCAAAAATATATTGCATTTCAAGAAGCGCACTAACTTCGTGGGTAAAACTCTTGAAATTTGGCAGAAAAGAAAAACTGTTTACTCCTCCACAACGGCGTAGAAAAACTAAATTAAATCAGGATCAACTACGGCAAATTGAAGAGTG
This sequence comes from Wolbachia endosymbiont (group A) of Sicus ferrugineus, assembly GCF_947251515.1. Taxonomy (NCBI): domain Bacteria; kingdom Pseudomonadati; phylum Pseudomonadota; class Alphaproteobacteria; order Rickettsiales; family Anaplasmataceae; genus Wolbachia; species Wolbachia endosymbiont (group A) of Sicus ferrugineus. Next base: position 267,301 of record NZ_OX366370.1, on the reverse strand, counting down.
GATAGAAGAAAATCCTAATATTACCATTAAAGAAATGAGAATAAGAATCCAGGAAAAGTTCGGATTAAATATCAGCAAATCTACAGTACACCGCTATATGCAAAAGATGAAATTCTCATATATTACACCCAGACCAGTTCATAATGGACAAGATAAAAGCAAACAAGAGGAATTCAAAAAAAAATCTCAATGGAGCTATTAGCAAGTATCCAGAAAAAGAGCTATTTTTCTTTGATGAATCAAGGTTTGGCACACATTCAAAGGTTGGACATGGGTGGTTTAAAAAGGGGATTAGAACACAGGTTAAAACAAAATTAGTTAGGCAAAATTTCTACCTCTATAGTGCGGTTAATCCTAGAAATGGAGAGAGTTCTAGCTTATTTGCACCAAATGTCAACACTGATTGCATGAACATATTTCTTGAGCAGATGTCGCAATATCTAGAAACACGAGAGGCTTTTCTCGTTATGGACTGTGCTAGTTGGCATAGGTCAAAAAATTTAAAGGTACCTAAAAATATCGACATTATATACCTACCTACATATTCACCTGAGCTAAATCTTGTTGAGAGGCTTTGGTTATATATAAAACAGAACATTTTGCGCAATAAAATATACGATACAATTGCTCTGCTTTAGGGTGCTTTGTGCAAATTTATTACTTCTCTTGCCAGCTCCACAATTAAACAACTCTGCAATTTCTCCTATTTGACTGACCAATAATGAGAATTGGTATTACTTGATGTATATCGAGCAAAGCTTGAGTACCCAAAGCTTAAAGAGCAAGTTCTGTCACTAGCTGCAAGATGGGCACCACACGCAATTTTGATTGAAGCAAAAACGAGTGGTCAGCAATTAACACAAGAGCTAAAGGCAAATAGCGATCTACCGATTATTGAAATAGTGCCACACAATGACAAACTCACTCGATTTTATCAAATTGTTCCGGTGATAGAGTCTGGCAGGGTTTTTCTGCTGCACCAAGCGGTATGGCTCAATGATTTTGAGTACGAAATTTTAATATTCCCAGAAACTCGCCACGATGATCAAGTAGATAGTACCGTGCAGTATCTGCAATGGATGAGAAAAACTAACACCAGCGCCTTTAGGGTCAGAGACTTTGGCCCTAACCCTAATAAAACGCTTAGATGGCTCAGAACGGTGTATTAGGTACAAACCGCTTATACCAAAACTTCTTTTTCTTCTTGCAAGTGTTTCTCGGTCTTAGGAGAATCTACCTTAGAACTTATAAGAAAGTTATCACTAATTTTTTGATTACTAAAGAACGTGTGAAATAAGCGTAATACCTCCTCAGGAGAACTTGATTGTACTTGCTCCATCTTCTCAGGAGGAAGAGGAAGAACTGAGCACAGTTGCTCTTTTGCCTTAGGCTCAGAAAGAAGTAAGAGCAGCTCTCTCTGATCAACATAAAGTAAGTGTAGTAACTTCTCGTACCCAGAAGGAAAAGAGCTGGAGTTTAGCTTCCCCTTCATCTTATCAGAAAAAACTTTGTATAGTTCCTCCCTCTGGCTAGGGGTAAGAGATGTTTGCCTCTTTGGTCCACCTGGCACACCTTTATGAGTAGAAGAAGCCGGGTTTTTGAGTAGATTTTGAGCAGAATTTAATAATTCACTAAGCATATTTCCAAGTTTAATACCTATTGACAGGCTCTGCTGAGATGAATCACTAAACTCTTCAGCAAGCGGCAATAACTGTCCCCGCTCAAGCGACCCTAAACCACTATCTGCAGAAATTTTAGAACTACGGTCCCCGGGCATGTTTAGTTCGCCTACGACACCTTGTGACGGAAGTTCTGGAATACTACCATTAATTGTAGAATGTACAGGAGAAGTCACTTTTGAGGGTGGATTACTTTTTGCTTTTCTTTCTGAGACAGATCGTTTAGAAAGAAGTGGTTTTTTACTTACAAAACCCCCAGGAGCACTTACACTTGAAGATATCGAATCACGTTCTTCTTTATTTCGCTTAAAAGACATTTTCCCTAGAGACCCTGATGGAGTGCTACCATCTGAAAACGAATTATTTTTTGACCCTTTCTTTTTCTTAGACAACTTGTTCCTTAGATGCTCTTTAATTAATTGTAACTTTGATGAAGTGTTACTATCTAAAGATAAATTACTTTTTAACTCTTTCTGGCTACTCGGAGATTCACTCTTTTGTAACTTTGCTTCAGAACACTCATCACTACTTTCTCGATCACTTTTATCAGTAACTTGCTGTTTTTCAGGTTCCACACTAAAAATGCTCTCCTTACCTTTAACACTTGGAGAATCTGCAAAAACCCCAAGACTTGAGGACATTGGATCATTTCCTGTCGTAAGAGGAGAAGACACATACCAAGTAGTTCGCACACTTTTATCAGCACCTTTCAGTGATGAACAAGGGTTCTGAGTACAAGTATTAGTCCCTGCTGATCTACTTTCAGCAGCACCTACATGATGGCGCACTTGCCTAAGAAAACACGACTGTGGCTCCTGTATCTCTTCAAAGGATGATCTTGGATCGCTACTTGAAGAATGTGCAACAGAATCCTTAGGTTTCGGAGGTGAATTACTATCATAACCACTGTCTGCTTTCCTTTGGTTGGGCGGTGTTCTTAGTCCACTCTGTCCTGCATGTGTAGGAGAATTGAATGGAGAAGTTACTGTTGAGGAGAATCGACTCGAGCCACGTCTCTTAAAATTTGTAAGATCAACTGCAAATTCAAAACGTCTGTTTATTTGATTATATGCAATTGGAGACTCCATAATTTTAGGAAGTAACTGAGCAATTCCTTTATTAGAGATAGCGTAAACTGGGTTTTCATAACTGGCAACATCTGGTTTTGCAGTCTTGCCTCTGATATCACTCATAATATTTTTATATTTTATATTAATTCTGTACACATCCTTATGCTTTAAAGATTCAAGCTGACCACTATATCTTTTTGTTAAAGGTACAAGGACAAAATCATTACCATTCTCTATTTCCTTTTTATCCGTAAAAATATCATGCTCATAAGCATTAATTGATTTCCCTGTCCATTTAAAAATAAAATCGCCAAGAACATCTTTAAAATTTTCGACTTTAGAATCTTCTGTGCTTGGAGTTCTAAAATCAAGTGCTACTTCTTTTTTAACATATTCTGTTACACTCTTGATTACCTTATTGCTAACGTTTTTGACGCATAACATATCATCTTTATATTCGTAAAAGTCCGAGCTCTTCAGGCCACAGTTTTCTAACCTTGAGTTAAATTCTTTAATATATGCCTGCTTAAAAAATTCAAAAGTCTCTAAATCATATTCCCTCTTAAGGTATTCGTTGCTAAAAGCCATACAGTATAGATAAGGACTACCTATCGCTCCTGTTTGAACAGTTTCTCTTACCCATTCATATGCTTCCTCCTTCGTTATCCCTGATTTTTGTAGACATGCAACCACTTTGGATATCACAGCCCTCTCAAACTCATTAGCAAAATGAACCTTCAAGTTACTAATTACTTCATTATTTGTAGAATCTGCAAGCTTCACTTTCACTGTGCCATTATCTAAATACTTTTTATCAGGGTTAACACCTAGAACAAATGGAAAACAGTTCAAATTATAGAATGCACCTGCTACAGTTCCACTAGGATAGTGCCGCTCTATTATCTCCTTTCCTATTCCTCGCAGATATTCTCCTATATTAGTACTACTAGCAAACAAACCAACAATCTTTTTACCTTCTACAGTAAAATTAGTATTAATCTTATTAGAAAAATAATTATTTAAGTTAAACGCATTAACCAGCTCTTTTGTAGAATTACCCATAACTCCCCGCACTAAAATTGTGATGAAACAACACTACTTGCTTTTGCCTTTATCTTTACTACTACCGGCACCAGTAGCACTACTACTACCCAGTTGTGTGTTGGGCTTACTGCTTTCACGTTCCCGTTCGTAGTTTTTATACTTATCAGGACCAATCCACTCAACATTTTTATCTGAAATCCACTTATTACCACCACCATTATCATTATCATTACTACCATGCATATTAACCTCCAGTAAAAATATTATGTAGCCATTATACTAAAAATAAAATTAAGTGCAAGCACTTTTTTATATTTTTTTTTAAAAAATTTTATTCACTCTTTTTCATAAAATTCAGTTTTCTAGATTCTAGCGTCACGCGCTGGAATGACAAAAAAAGACGCTGAATGATACTCGTGTTTCTTTATGTCATACCAAATACCTATAGGTGTCATCCAAGTAGCTAACACTGGTTCTTCACAATTTCATCAAAAACGCTCCCTCTTAACATAAAACTCTACACTTATCAAACTCAATGCACATCCTGGATTCCAGTTTCAAGTACTGCCCTTTTTTGTCATTTAAGTACTACACTATGGTGCCTTCCCTGCTGACTGACCTTCTACACATTTCTCAACTCTTACATCATTAGTCAATCCTTTTGGTGGTTGAGCATCACTTGCAGAACTAGCACTAGATTTTTCATTACCAGTAGCTCCTGATGGAGCTTGCCAAGTATCAATTGGATAATCGTGTTTAATAGTGGTAGATTCTTCTCTTCGCGCATTCTTGCGAGCAACCTTTTCGGCAAGTTTAGCGTAAGGATCATCTGTTTCTTGCTTACCAGTAGACTTAGATTCTTTCCCATCAAATTTTTGCTCATTAGTAGGCTTGAGTTCCTTTTCATTAAAACCGTTAGTAGTATTGGTAGACGTGGTTCCTCTTCCATTAACACTAGTATTTGGACGCCTTTCTTCGGAACCAATATCCTTTTTTACACCTTTTTTAGTATAAAATTTTATCCCACTCACCACGGGCTTCTTCTCCGCAGGTTTCGGTGGACACAACTTTTCCTTCGGTTCCTCTGGCTTCGCTTTTTTCTCTTCATTCACTTTTTCTGGTTTTTGTGAATTTTCATGATATTTTCTTTCAAGCTCAGCAAAACGCAATAGATGTTTCAAAGGATCTGACACAATTTCAAGTTCCGGTTTGCTCAGAACAACCGGCCTTACAAATCCGGGTGAAACTTCAAACAGGGAAACTGGCACTTTAGGTTTTTCTCTTTCATACACTTTCATTTCTACGTTTTCGCAAACTTCTTTATTTTCTTCCTTTAATGATGTTTTTCCTGCTTTTTTATCTTCTGCTTTAGCTGTTTCTTCTTTAGATGCCTCTACTATAGCTGTTAGTTCGACTCCAAACATCTCTGCAAACATTGTAATAATCCATCCGGTAACGGCCATCTGTAACTTGAGTTTCAGTCCTCTCAGCGCTTCCAATCTTTCTAGTATTGCCATTTCCTCTTCCGGAGATAAACCACCACCGAATAATTTTTCTTCCAATTCTTTTATCTCTTTGTCCAACCTCTGATCGAAACTTAAATCGCGTGCAAAAATCTTCTTGATTAACTCCTTAAGCTTATCATGCAAAAACTTAATTATCGCAGCAATCAGGTTTTTTTCCTTCTTCTCCTTGAGCATTTGGTAGTCTTGCGGACTCACATTTACTTTAAAAAGGTTGAAGAGAGATTCAAAGAAACTCCAGAAATCTTCCAGTGGTTTTTCACAATTGAAGTAGCCCTCGTCACCATCTTCGATATGTAGCTCTGCTTGAGATGATATTTCATCGATACAACTAGAGGCCTGAAGCTCACACTCGGTTCTTCTGAGCAAATCTTGTCCGTCAAGCTCCTCTATTGCTACTTTTAGCTCGTTTAGCTTTTGCTCTGCAGAGAAATCTTGCTCCCTGATTTTTCCTTGGAAGATTGAGCTACCGTTTTTGTTATTATCTGAAAAATTTTCCATTATTTTTGTCACCTCAATAAAATTAGTGTCTTTATTACTACCTGAAAAGCTTTCCACTATTTTTACTCCCTTTATAAAACTTAATAATTTAATTCTACAGTACTAAACATTTAAGAACTATTAATGTAAAGATGTCAATAAAATTATTGATATCTTTACACTATATATATTATATCATACGCCATTTAACCTTTCAATAATATTTTTTATTCTTGCTGCTTTTTCAAGCTCTAGCATGAGCTTTCCTTCTTATTAATGTTCACTTTTGCCTCTGCCACCACTTTTTCTTCTAAAGTATTTGATATAAGTTTTATTATACTCTCTGGCATAACATTGTACAACATATTATAGTGTAATGATATAAAATGACCATCAAAGGAGAGAGCAACAGAGGCAGAGCAATACAAATAGTAAAAACTCTCTAAACCTCGATCCGGAAACTTGAAAATGGAGGAAATGCTTATTTACTAAAGATGCTCCAAAACATCCAAGATCTTAACTCTAGACCAACTCATCCCAAAATAAACTCTTCTCACGGCCATTGGTTTTTAGCACTGGAAATGGTTGAATTGTTTAGATTGTTAATAATATACAATAATAAATTAATATTAATTTATTTAAGAATAACGAAGAAGAATTAAGGCAAATTTATAGAAACAATACAACTTGAGGCCAATATTACCCCTAGCATCGTAAGCCTTAAACATTCTTTTTAATTAATTTTTTATAGCCTTCCTTAACCCTACTCTTTCTTCATTAAAAATCTTACAATTCTGGCTAATATATGCTTTCATAAAAAATGATGCTACTATTAACTTGGTGGAGGTAAGATAGTCGTGGAAGAAAATGAAAAAAAGTTTATAAAATTCAGTTCCAGAAAGTGACCCAGATCATGCTGTAAAGCGCTTTCAGATTAAGGAATGGTATGAGCCATTTGGGGAAAAAGTCTTAATGAGTGCAGATCTTTCTTATGTTGCTGAAAAGCTAAATAATTTCTCAGATGCTAAATATTGGATGCACAGGCAATCTGGTGATTTTATTCTCAATAGAGCCTCTGTTGTAAATGAATTACTTGGCATAAAGAGAACAGACGATGAAGATCTATTAGATGACTACGACAGGTATCAAGTTGTTTGTTGGCTTTGCTCAGAGGAAAGTATACGTAAAAATTTTCCATCTCTAAAGCAATATCAAGGCGATTCAGAGTCAGAAGGGGAGTTTGTTACAGACACACTGAGTAGGTATTCTAGGCTGATGGAGTTCTGGTCACACTATATTCAGATAATGGATAAAAATGGTGACCTTATTTCAAATCCTAATGAGGAAATCCTAAATAACTTCAAAGAATTAATAGCAAAATATAATAAGAACTATCATAAAAACTTAGACTATAACACCCAAGTTGACTTATGGAAATATGGGTTTGAATGTGCAAAAAAAGAAGGGTGTATAGAAGCTCTTGAATTCTTTTTAGGTAAATTAGAAGGGAGAATAACACAAGATGAACGTGATGGAATTTTAATTGACACAGCACTGTATGCTACTTCCTCGGGTAGTTTCAATCTCAGGCATAGCAATGCTAATGTCATAGACTTTTGTCTTGCTAATCTAGGTGCTGATAAGTATAAGATGCTTCTGCAGAAAGATTTTGAGGTTCGTGGCAATTACTCTATATTAGACGAGTTAGAAGGTAGGTATTTGTTCGGGTATGTAAAAGAGTTAATTAGTTGTTTGGAGCCTGAGAATATCTCATTTGAGAAATATTCTATTCACTTGATTTCTGGGATAGGACGTCAAGTATGTGTGGCGCCTGATAAGAAATTAATGCAGGTAAGAGGTGATTTTTTAACGTGTATATGGGATAAAGAAGGTTTTGCAAAACATAGGGAATACTGTCTCAATAAATTAAGTAAAGGTGATCCTGGATTAATTAATATGTTATCAGAACTTTCCAAAGCTGGTGCATTTGAGCCTTTAGAGAAGATATTAGACTCTGCAACTAAAGCAGGGCGTAAGGAGATAGCCGAGTCATTTCGTATGTTACAGGAACCTTGTTGTGCTTTATACATTCAAGGCAGAAAAGATCTGTTGGATAAAGTTCTTGATGATACTAAATATAGTAATAATTTTGTAAGGGCTATAGAGGAAATTCTAAAACAAAATCCTGCTTACAAACAAAAATTGGATTGCGCGTGCAACCTACATAAGGAATTTAGAATAAAAGAATCTATGACAAAAATCTTGGAATTACTATTGGACTACGGGTTAAGTGATATTATAGATAAGAAAATAAATGAGTTCGAGCAAGCTAGTCAGGCTGGTGGCGATGTATCATCATCTTTAAATGATCTGAAGTCTACCGCTTCTATTCAAGCAGACGTATCTAAGTATAGAACACATTAAGGAGTGGTAATATGCCAGATGATAAAAAGGAGTTAATACAGCATCTTTTCGAGGCGAGCACTGCTAATAAAAAATTTCAAGAAAGATTTCAGTCATTCTTGGATCAAATACCAAAACCAAGTGGAGCTTCTGCTGCACCAGAAAAGGAAGGGTTCTTTATAAACTTCTTTCTTGGCATGTTCGCTAGTTTAAAGAGCACAGAACTTGCTGCAAAACTTGAGCTACAAAATTTGCATTTTCGGGAAGTTCAGGTAATTAGAAAAGATTTACATGTTATTGCAGAATTTGGAGAAGATAAGAAAAAACATCTTTTTGTTTTCTCAGAAAGCAAAGGCAAAAAGTCCAGTGCCAATTTGGAGGAAGAAATAAAGAATATAGGCGAGAATATAGGCAAAAATGTAGGAACTAAGGTTCTAATAGGTAGAGAAATACTTGAAGGAGAAGAAAAAAAGAAAAAAGAGGATCAGAGGTGGAAGTTTAAAGTCTTAGTAGAACATACAACAAGTAAGAACCCTGAAGTCAAATATTTTAAAAAAGTAGATTGCAAAGCAGATGAAAATTTAGAAGGCAGTATAGTTAAGTTAGCTACAGGTGACTTTCAAGATAGTATAGATGTTATTGAAAAGATAATTCAAGAAGCTAAAAAACTTTACTCTGACCTCAAAGGAAAAAATCTCGTACAAAATAGTAGCAAAGAAGCAGCACAACATGGCTTTATCAGTGGTATGTTGATAAACTTTCGTTATCGCTACAACTTGGAGTTATACTTAGAGTTATTAACAGGGAGGGGTATAGTGATATTATGTTGCTTGTAAGAGGAAAAGAGCGATCTTGGTCAGCTGTTCCTTTGGTAATGGAATTAAAGGCAGAGGGTAATGTAAATAATGCATTAACAGAAGCAGAAAGTTATGCTAGGGGATTGCGTCGTAATAAGATGCGCTTATTAACAAATGCTGATAAAGCTATTTGTGTAAGTATTAACCTTAATGAGCAGAAAAAATCATATAAAATTTCTGAAGTAGCATCTAAGATAAAAAGAAATGAAGAACCTATTATGCAATCCTTGTTTAATACGGTTTATAGTAATGAAGATACTCAAAATAGAATGGAAAATCTATTAGGCCAAGTATACTACACGTTTCCTTCAGAGCAATATACAAGAGATTACTTAAGTAGGTTCTTACTTGGACAGTTGCCTTTAGTAAAAAAGCCTAAAAAGGCAAAAGATATAAAAGTATGCTTATTTAACCACTCAGAAGCAGATATACAGGACCGTCTTACTACGTACATGATTGTTATTAAGGAACAAATCAATAAAAGCAAGATATTTATTTTTCATGTACAGGAAGCTGGTAGTGAAAAATTTAAGTATAACAAGTATTCATTTACTGAAGAAATATTAAATAAAATTGGCCTCAAACAAGGAGAAATTAGACAAGTCACTCAGGTATATGTAATGGGTTATGGAGAAACCGGACCTAGTCAATCAGCACCTTCACCTGGCACTTTTTATCAAAATAAAAACTTAGTAAAGGTTGAAAATAAAGATTCAAGGGAATACTTTGAAGGAACTTTTTCTTCTCAAGGGAGACAAACAAGATCTATCACATCTAAGAATAAGTTCAAAGGAGAGGTGCAACTAATCAATCCTGCACCTAAATTAATTGATAAATTTAGAGAAGCAATAAATTATCAACAAAAAGGATTAAGGGAAGAAATTAAAGGAAAAGAGAAAGAGTTAGGAAGAAATGACAATAAATTTGAGTTAGGTGCATATAAAAACTTGTTTGATGCAGTTAAAGAGTTAATGTGTGATGAAAATGGGAAACCAAAACAAAGTCTTGTATCAATAATTAGTAGTGAAAACAGGTTTAAAGCTTTTTTAGATGGGCTATTCACTGGATTAAGTGATTTGGATAAAGATAGAGTAATTGCTGTACTTACAGAATTTCAAGTTGGAGAAGGAGGTAGAGTTGATATTATGGTACAAGTTGTAGATAACGAAAATCCTGATGAAAAGAAAAAGATGGAAGAGCTAAAAGAATCTGTATCTGTGGGGTTTGAATTGAAGTACTCTGAAACAACAAAGGAGGTAGCTAGTGAAAAGTTAAAAGAAGCAAATAATCAGATAGAGGGATATGCAAGATCTCAAAATATCAAATCAATAACAGAAGGTGACAAGGTAGCGTTTATTGGAGTTGTTTTCAACAGCAATGCTGATAAAAGAGATAATTTGATACTAGTAAGCGAAAAGTTTATTGTGGCTGGTGTTCCGCACAGCTCGATAGAGATTATGGGTGGTCAATTATCTACATCAGCATCGGAAATAACATTAGGGGTAGCTAAGCTAGGTGTTAATGAGCCAAGTACATCTAGAGAAGTAAGATAATTATCATTAACAATAGTCATAGCTCTTAGAAGAGTTGGTTAAAGGAGCAATTAATTTATAACTGGTAATCTTAATACTGTTTATCCTGCTAGCGCTACTCGATTAAAGAATCAGTTACCAGGAACTACTTGCGGGACAGATGACAAACCTGAATCTTGTTTAAGTGGTGTAACAGTGAATAACCAATTAAAGAGATCACCAGATTTTAAGCTATTTCTTCCTGAAGTTGTTTTATTTCATCCACCGAAAGACCGGCAATCCGAGCGATAACATCTACAGAGACACCGGCCTTGAGTGAATTTTTAGCTGCTGCTATTTTAGCCTATTTTTCGCCTTCTTTTTTTCCCTTTTTCCTGGCCGATTTGGATGGCTTTTTTACCCATGAGCTGTATTGTTGTAACATTGTACAGTGAAATTTTCTGTTATCCAATCTGGTGCTTCTCTACCCTTTTCACGTGAATTCTGGATTAAAGGAGAATAGAAAAGGCAAGAAAACAGGGTAAACTCAGCAGTGATAAAAAAATAGATGAGGTTACCCATGGAAGATATAACAAAACTGTTTTGTTTGGTCGATGATTTTTGCAGAGATATAGAGAAAAATTTTGCAGATAAACTACTGCCAAATGGTAAAAAACCCACAAGAACAACGGAAATTGAGCACTACGAAATCATGACAATAATCCTGCTATATCAACAATCTCCGTGTAAAAATTTCAAAACTTTCTATCTACATTACCTAACGTTGCTCTACAAATCAGAGTTTCCAAAGTTGCCTTCATATACCAGGTTTGTTGCTCTCAAGCCTAGGGTTTTGTGGCATTTAGCAATGTTGTTGCATTGGCTTTGTGGACAGTCAGAAAACACTGGAATTTCATATATAGACACAACTCCCATTGCAGTTTGTCATGGAAAAAGAATATCCAAAAACAAAGTTTTTGCTGGAATTGCAAAATTAAGCAAGAGCACTTACGGCTGGTTTTTTGGTTTCAAATTACATATGCTAATCAATGAAAATGGTGAAATTCATGCACTTACGCTAACAAAAGGCAATGTTAATGATAGGATACCTGTGCCAAATCTGACGGAAAAATTAATCGGCCTTTTGTTTGGTGACAAAGGTTATATTGCAAAAGAGCTTTTTCAGAAGCTGTTTGACCGAGGTTTGAAACTTGTTACCAAGGTGAAAAAAGGTATGAAAAATACATTGATTTCGCTAAATGAGAAGATTTTACTGAGAAAAAGGTCTATCATTGAGACTGTTTTTGGTTACCTAAAAAATAGACTAGAAATTGAACACACTCTCGCCATAGATCCCCTGTTAATTTTTTGGTTCATATCTTTTCTACTCTCATTTCCTATTCCATCAAATCCACAAAGCCTTCTATTTCCTATACTTTCTTCCTTCCTTAATCCAGAATTCGCGTTTAAAGTAAATTTCAGTGGATTTCCAAGTGCATCAACAAGATGCATGTATCTTTGTTGTAAAGCCGCCTTTACTTCGCCCTAAAGCCTCTTGATCCTTGGAGTTTTTTGTATAACCAGCTGAACATTGGTGGGCTCTAACGATCGTACCATCGATTATGACAGCTTCTAAATCTGGCTCTTGTTTAGTGTACTCCAATAAATTCTTCCAAATATCCCTTTCGCACCACCTCTTAAATCGTTTATGTACGCTTCTGTAATGGCCATAGATTTTCGGCAAGATCCTCCACTGGCAACCACTTCGCGCAACATACCACACCGCTTCTATGAATATTCTTAAACGTTTTTCGTCTTTGCTGTGCATTCCTTTTACACTTTTTATGAACTCTGAAATTGTTTCCAATTTCCTTCTTTTATATAATATTCCATTCGGTAATTTCTCCATTCTTATATTCATTTGGTTAAACTACCACTTTTTTCTCCCTCTTTATATTTTTTGTCCACAGAGCCTAGCGATGGTGGCATATTGTCTATGGAGCAACAAAGTAGCGCACGACGAAAATAGGATCTGTGGTCTTGTAGTGATAGTGAGGTTTTATGAACTATATGCGGGAAGGTGCTGGCACATCTCCATTTACTTGCACTTCTTTCGTTTCCTCTACTTTGGTGTTAGGTTCTAATATTTTAGCTGTAGCACAAGATACCGCCCATGCTGCCGCCGCAACTATAACTACTGCTCCTATTATAGGATATAGCCCAAATGCGATTTTTTCTGTTACAAAAAGCGTTGTTGCTACAGCAGTGCCAAATAATATCGTTGAACAGAAGATAACAAAAGCTATTTTATTATTTTGGTCAAGTCGCTTCATCCTCTCTTCAGACCAAAGTGATTCCACATGCCGAATTATATAGTGATTTTTGTCAAAATCGATCGGAATTTTATTATCATTATTATTCGATAAAAGATCTGCTCTTTTTTCTATTAAAGTCTCAATTACCTCTTTACAGCCACGTCGAGCAGCCATATGTAAAGGAGTACATTTATCTTTATCCACTGCATTAACATCTGCTCCTGCTCCTATTAGAGTTTTTACTGTCTCTTGATCTCTACCATAATGCAAAGGAGTTTTTCCTTCTTTATCTTGTGCATTAACATTTGCTCCAGCTCTTATTAGAGCTTCTACTGTCTCTACCCCCTTAGCAAAATGTAAAGGGCTCCTTCCATATTTATCTGTTGCATTAACATCTGCTCCTGCTTCTACTAGAATTTTTACTATCTTTTTACGGGGAAAGTGAGTAGCTATATGCAAGGGAGTGCGTTCATCTTCATCTGCTGAATTAACACTTGCCCCTGCTCCTATTAGAGTTTTTACTGTCTCTTCACAACCATATTGGATAGCCGAATACAAAGGAGTACATTTATCTTTATCTGCTGAATTAACATTTGCCCCTCTTTTTAATAGAACCTTTGCTATTTGTGTGTGTCCATGCTCAGCAGCATAATGCAAAGGAGTTTTTCCTTCTTTATCTTGTGCATTAACACTTGCCCCTGCTCCTATTAGAGTTTTTACTGTCTCTTTACAAACATATTGGATAGCCGAATGCAAAGGAGTACGTTTATCTTCATTTACTGAATTAACATCAATTCCTCCTACCCCCAATAGAGCATTTACCACACCTTTTAGATTATTTTGAACAGCTAAATGCAATAATCCATTTTTTCTTATAAATGAGCAATTTACATTAAAATTAGTTTCACCCCACTTTTTATGCTCATATTTGCTTTCTTCCTCTAACCTCTTCTTTATTTTTTCAATTACATTATCTTTACTTAAATTTGTTTCTTTATCGATTGCACTTAATATTCTTTTCCACTGTTCATATTGCATTGTCATCACTCTACCTATGGCCTTAAATAATATTTATATTATAACATATTACGGCAAAAGTCAACTTCACTTAATTTTTATTAGTCAGCACACTAACTATGAAACAGTCTATATTACCATCAAAGACGGAATTTATATTCCCCACTTCATATCCGGTTCTTATACCAATTCCAGCTATATAAGTAACGAATAGACAATAATGGAAAAAGGCCATGCTAAAGTAAGTAAAATAGCGAGTTTTAGATGGCATTAAGATCAAAATTATTGGATGAAAAAATGAGCAAAAGAGATACTGAAGGAAGTAAGAAATAATGCGTATGTTGCAAAAAAACTAAATGCTGTAATTGCAGCAAAAAAGCACAGTATAACAGCTGTAGCAAAAATATGTTGCATTTCAAGAAAGGCAATTACTACATGGATAAAGCACATAAAATTTGGAAGAGAAGAAAAATTATTTGCTCCACCTCAACGCCGTAGAAAAACTATATTGAACCAAAGTCAACTTGAACAAATTGAGGTGTGGATAGAGGAAAACCCTAATATTACTATTAAAGAAGTGAGAATAAGAATCCAACAAAGATTTGGTTTGAATATCAGCAAGTCCACAATACATCGTAATATGCAAAGAATGAAATTCTCATATATCACACCAAGACCAGTGCATAACGGACAAGATAAAAATAAGCAAGAGGAGTTTAAAAAAAAATCTCAATGAAGTTATTGGCAAGTATCCAGAAAAAGAGCTATTTTTCTTTGATGAATCAAGGTTTGGCACACATTCGAAAGTTGGGCATGGATGGTTTAAAAAAGGCACTAGGACTCGGGTTAAAATAAAATTAGGTAGGCATAATTTTTATCTCTACAGTGCAGTTAATCCTAAAAATGGAGAGAGTTTTAGCTTATTTGCACTAAATGTTAACACTGATTGCATGAATGTATTTCTTGAGCAAATGTCGCAATATCTAGGGACAAGAGAAGCTGTTCTTGTTATGGACTGTGCTAGTTGGCATAAGTCAAAAAATTTAAAGGTAGCTAAAAATATTGAGATTATATACCTACCTCCATATTCACCTGAACTCAATCCTGTTGAGAGGCTTTGGTTATACATAAAACAGAACATTTTGCGCAATAAAATATACGATACAATTGCTCTGCTTTAGGGTGCTTTGTGCAAATTTATTACTTCTCTTGCCAGCTCCACAATTAAACAACTCTGCAATTTCTCCTATTTGACTGACCAACAATGAGAATTGGTATTAGAGATACCGCGAATGAATCGCGGTATGACGTAGGGGTTGCCAAGAACTTGTCATTCCAGTGCTTGACACTGGAATAGGTGTGTGTATTTGTGAAAAAAAATCTCCATGAAATTTGTGAAGCAATGTGGTGGGACTAGTGCGATTCGAACGCACGACCTTCGGATTAGGAGTCCAACGCTCTATCCTGCTGAGCTATAGTCCCGTGTTTCCTACCATTTATGTAAAGTTATAGCAAAAAATCCTTCTCTTTTCTAGATTTCTTGCGTAACCAATTTATGACGACAAGAAACATTTCTGTACTTCTTGAGTATAATGCTATTATATTTAATAACATAGTTTAAGTAAGATTAATGCTAGTTAACAACATTGGTTATTTCTATAACAATCAAGACGACTTTGCTTTAAGCAATATAAACATTAAAGTAAAAAAAGGAAGTGTTGCATGTTTATTGGGGCATTCTGGCTGTGGCAAGTCAACAATTTTGAAATTAATTGCAGGGATAGAAAACCCAAAATCTGGAACTATTTTTATAAATGATAGGTTAGTTGCAAGCAATAAGGCATCAGTCGCTATAGAGCATAGAAATATCGGATTGATTTTTCAGCATTCTGCATTATTTCCTCACAAAACAGTAGTAGAAAATATAACCTTTGCTATCCGCAGCTCTTCCAAGAGAGAAAAGCACCTAATTGCATTGGAAATCTTGAAGTTACTCAATATAGAAAAATATGAAAATATGTACCCTAACGCCTTATCTGGAGGACAGCAACAATTAGTTGCAATAGCAAGAGTGATGGCACAAAACCCTGATGTTGTGTTGTTAGATGAACCATTTTCTAATTTGGATATACTGCTCAAGTGCCGAATAAGACAACATATATTGTCCCTTTTTAGAAGTAAAAATATCCCTGTGCTAATGGTAACTCATGACCCGCAAGAAGCATTGAAAGTTGCAGATTTTATCTACGTAATGAAAAATGGTAAAATTATTCAATCAGGAGTTTCTAGCGATATATACCATAGGCCTAAAGATGATACGCTAGCAAAGTTTTTTTAGTGAGCTCTCCTCTACTCTATAGTTAAGCGAAAAGTTTCCACCTATTCGCTGCAAGAAAACAATCTAATTTGGAATTGTTATAAAATAATTAAAAAACCTTGATTTATAATTAAATAAAGGTGATATAATCTATGTGTTACTTGACTTCAGTCAAGTTTTAATATTTAAAGGTCAATATTTTAAATGGAGGTGAAAATGAGTTTAGGACCATGGCAATTGTTTCTAGTCTTAATAATAATTTTAGTTCTGTTTGGTGCAGGCAGATTACCGCAAGTTATGGGTGATTTAGGAAAAGGCATCAAAAACCTTAAACAGGAGCTTAAGGACTCAGAAAAATTATCGTCTAATGAACCAGATCGTTAGCGTCCTCATACTTCGTGACACGCACTAAGGTGCGTGTTACTCACTTAAAGCATCAATTATTTTTCAATCTTTCCGCTTAAGCTGTTGAGTCTGCTTCACCTTCCTCTGAATTCATAATTTTTCTAATATTGTTAAAATGCTTTATAGAAATTTTCGCGGTCACTTTATATAGCATACAAACAAGTCTTGTAGTGAAAATTTAAAAATACAATCATTATTATTAATAAATTTTTATACATACTATACTGATAATGTAAGAGTAAATTTATTTAAATAGTGAGGTACGAAAATGAGTAAAAATAACAATCAACAATACAAAAACTATTCTGAAGATTATAATGGTAAAATAGGTATTGACACTAATGGACAAAAGTTTCAATTAATCAAAAATAACTCAAATCCTGTATACAATTATGAAGTTCGTGATATGGATGGAAATCATATATATAGCATTAGAGAACAATGTATACCAAAATTCTTTAATAAGATATATAAGCCTTCAGAGTCAAAGATCTTTGACAAAGCACCAGAAACTATAGAGGAAGTATTACCAAAAGTATTTTCATTCCAAGATGAAGGTATAAAATATAGCATAAGGTATGACGACATGTCATCACAAGAGAAATTCCAAATTCAAAAGGACATTCATGCTGCTTATGAAAATTTTAAAAAATTGTTTGATGTAAACAAACCTGAAACAACTTTAAATTTAGAAGTTAATGTTTTTAACAACAAGAATGATTACCAGAAATATAATGAATTAGCTGGCATTGACGCAGATAATGCTTATGGTGCAACTGATGGTAAAGCGATAGTAGTATACAAATTTGCCGGTATGGACTTTGTTTTAGGTCATGAGCTGGGCCATGTGTTCCAAAATGAGCTATTAACAAATATGAAGAATTCATTAGACCCTGAATTAGTTGGAAATTTAATCGGGAATCAAGTAGAAGAAGAAAATAAAAAAGATATAGATAGTGGACAGACAAAAGAATATAAAACTGAAGAATATGGAAATCCAGCTCATAACGATGCATTAGAGCTTAGAAAAAGCGATGAAGATGATAAAAGAGAAGTGCAAAAAGAAACCGCTAAGCTAGATGACAACACAGAAGAAAGTCAATCTACACAAACGAGTGAACCTGGTATATTTTCATCTATTGCATCTATTTTTAGAAGTTTTATATCATGGATATGGGGCACAGAAGAAGAAAGTGAATCTATCGAATTATCACAGAGTTCATTGTATTCTGATCCATTAAGTGACGAAAGTCATTATTCACAGTCAGATACTAATGATATACTATAACTTTTTTTTATAGGTAGTTTAACCCTTGCGTGTAACCCAAAAAACACGCAAGGGAAAACTGTATTGCATTGGTGCTGTAATAAACAACTTCATTTGCACCAACTGCAAGTATAATGACAAAATTACGATTGTACTTTAACTCTAACAATTAACAATAATAAATGTATATTGAAATACAACAATAATTACGTTAGTTTAAAAGGAATAGTTTGATTAAAGGATAATTGTGCAAAAAAGTGAGAAACTAACTAAAGATAAAAAACTAGCTTCTGATATTCTAAAAGAGGTTGCAGATACCAATAACAATGATAGCGATAAAGTAACTTTGTTTGACATTAAAACAGCTTTGCATGAGCGCGGTTTTGGTATTTTAATAATCATCTTCTCCTTGCCGCTATCGGTGCCTATACCGGTTCCACCTGGTTATACAACTATTCTTTCTATACCTTTAATCTTATTCTCACTGCAGCTTCTATTTGGATTTGATTCTCCTTGGATGCCGCATTGGTTGGAAAGAAGGTCTTTTCAGCGTTCAACACTAGCTCTTGTGGTAGAAAAAACTTCCCCTGTATTAGAAAAAATAGAAAAATTCATGAAGCCAAGACTGTCTTTCATTTTCTATGGGCCTGGTGAGAAGATTTTGGCTTTTATGATGTTGCTTTGTGCAATAATAATAGCTCTTCCATTACCTTTTACTCACTTCCTTCCTGCAATTGGCACAACTCTTATTTCACTTGGTATTATGAGTAAAGACGGGTTTCTATCCATATTGGGAGTTTTAGTGTCATTGTGTGCGTTGTTGCTTACTCTTGTTGTAATAGTCAAAGGACCACAACTTATAACCGGAGCACTTTCTCTTCTTAAAAGCTTTACAACACTTTAACAAAAGAATGAAGTACTAGCGCGAAATGAGTATTGCATATTGAAATAAAACAATAATTGTGTTAAGAATTATTTTTATCAAGGGTTTTTCGTGTCAAAAAATGATAAGTTGACTAAAAGTGATAAACTAGCTTCTGATATTCTAAAAGAGGTTGCAGATACCAATAACAATGATAGCGATAAAGTAACTTTGTTCGATATTAAAACAGCTTTGCATGAGCGCGGTTTTGGTATTTTAATAATCATCTTCTCCTTGCCACTATCGGTGCCTATACCGGTTCCACCTGGTTATACAACTATTCTTTCTATACCTTTAATCTTATTCTCACTGCAGCTTCTATTTGGATTTGATTCTCCTTGGATGCCCAGTTGGCTAGAAAGAAAATCTTTTCAGCGTTCAACACTAGCTCTTGTGGTGGAGAAAACTTCTCCACCATTAAGAAAAATAGAAAAATTCATGAAGCCAAGAATGTCTTTTATTTTCTATGGGCCTGGCGAAAAAATTTTAGCTTTTGTAATGTTGCTTTGTGCATTATCAATAGCTCTTCCATTACCTCTTACCAACTTTATTCCTGCAATTGGTACGACTCTTATTTCACTTGGTATTATGAGTAAAGATGGGTTTCTATCCATATTGGGAGTTTTAATATCATTGTGTGGACTATTGCTTACTCTTGTTGTAGTAGTCAAAGGGCCACAACTTATCATTGGGGCATTTTCTTTTCTCAAAAGCTTCGTATATGGTTAGGCTTTACAACACCTTAACAAAAAAAAAGGAACTTTTTACACCAATCGATAAAGATCATGTGAAAATGTATGTTTGCGGACCAACAGTATATGACACAGCACATATAGGCAATGCACGGTCTGTTGTTGTGTATGATGTGTTATTTCAGCTACTTAAGTTTTGTTATGGCAAAGTTACCTATGTGCGTAACATAACCGACATTGATGATAAGATAATTAATGCAGCAAGCGAGAAAAATAGCAACATAGAAAGTATAACCACATATTACATTAAAGCTTTTCATGATGATATGGAAAGCATAAATTGTAAAGAGCCAACACACGAGCCAAAAGCAACGGAAAACGTAGATTATATTATAGAATTAATTGAACATTTACTGCAATCAGGCCACGCTTACGAATCTGACAAACACGTGTATTTTAATATAGAATCTTACCATGAATATGGTGCTTTATCAGGAAAAAAAACTGATGAATTGGTTCCAGGTAGCAGAGTTGAAGTTAATGAAAATAAAAAGCACCCTGGAGATTTTGTACTGTGGAAGCCTGCAAGTGATATTGACTACAAACTTTCAAGTTATTGGAATAGCCCATGGGGAGAGGGCAGGCCTGGTTGGCATATAGAATGCTCAGCAATGTCATATGCTTATCTTGGCAAAGATTTTGATATTCATGGTGGCGGCATAGATTTACAATTTCCTCACCATGAAAATGAAATTGCACAGAGTAAGTCTGCATTTGCTGGATCAATGTTTGCAAAATACTGGATACATAACGGCTTTCTTACAGTAAATGAAGAAAAAATGAGCAAGTCCTTATTTAATATAGTCAAAGTAAGAGATTTGCTAGATAGTGGAATAAAGGATGAAGTAATACGCTATGCACTGCTCAAAACTCACTACAGAAAACCACTTGATTGGACAGAAAACGTTATTTCTGATGCACAGGAAACCTTAAATAAATTTTATCGGTTATTACGTGGTTTAGATACAACGAATATTGATGAAAGTAACGCAGAGATTTCTAAAGATTTTATAGACGCTTTAAAAAACGACTTAAACATTCCTGAAGCTCTAGCTATACTGCATGAAATGGCTGCAAAAATTAACAAAATGAGTAATGAAAGTGAAAAGCTTAAATTAACTGAGAGTTTTGTTAAGAGTGCCAGATTTATTGGTCTTCTTGAGTCAAGTTATGAAAAGTGGTTTGCTGTAGATGTAAATCATCAAGAAATAGAAAGGTTGATAGACTTAAGAAAAATTGCAAAAAAAAATAAAAATTACGATACTGCAGACAAAATAAGGGATCAGTTGAAACAAAAGGGGATTACAATTTCTGACAATGAAGATGGTACAACAACTTGGTAAACTTATATGGAAGATTACTTTCTGCTGTTTAAAGACAGCCTATTATCATCGTTAATCTTGCCTACACACCAAGGCTTTATGTTTGAAGCTATGCTGTACTTTAGATCACATCACAATCTACTACTGATGTTGTTTTTTGGAGTACTAGGATCAAGCCTTGGTGGAACAGTTAATTGGTACTTAGGTAGAATAACAATCTCTATACGAAAATCATACCACAAATTAGAAAACGAATATACAATGCCAAAAGTTACAAAAAATTTGCTAATTTTTGCAACTTTATTACTTTCGTGGGTGCCAGCACTTGGAAGTGTGATTCAAATTTTATCAGGTTATTTTAAGTTAAACCTTTATATCCTTGCCCCTTTAATCATTCTATCTAATTTCTTCTATTTGTTATATCTAATACTTACTTTTGGAGTATAACACTATAGTACTACAGCTATTAAAGCCCACTTCTGTCATCCTATGGCCTGACAGAAGCGGAGCTATAAATTAAATGCAAATTTCTAGTAATAGGATGCACCATGAGCTAAAAGCAATTCCACAAGCTCTTGGTGATTATTATTAGCTGCATAATACAATGCTGTTCTTCCTTCATTATTTTTAGTGTTAACGTCCGCGTTGTACTCTAATAGTATCTTAACTACATCAATCTTTCCCTTCATAGCAGCGAGGTGTAGTGGTGTGTTGCCGTCTTTATCCTTAGCGTTAACATCAGCACCTTTTTGAATGAAGTATTCTGTTGTTCCCAACATTTCATTCAAATCATCCCCTCATAATAGACGGTTATTCTTGGCAATCAAGTGCAATGGTGTCCAGCCACGTTTGTCTTTAGCATCAACATCACTACCATCTTCAACAAGACATCTTATACCAATTCTCATTGTTGGTCAGTCAAATAGGAGAAATTGCAGAGTTGTTTAATTGTGGAGCTGGCAAGAGAAGTAATAAATTTGCACAAAGCACCCTAAAGCAGAGCAATTGTATCGTATATTTTATTGCGCAAAATGTTCTGTTTTATGTATAACCAAAGCCTCTCAACAGGATTGAGTTCAGGTGAATATGGAGGTAGGTATATAATCTCAATATTTTTAGCTACCTTTAAATTTTTTGACTTATGCCAACTAGCACAGTCCATAACAAGAACAGCTTCTCTTGTCCCTAGATATTGCGACATTTGCTCAAGAAATACATTCATGCAATCAGTGTTAACATTTAGTGCAAATAAGCTAAAACTCTCTCCATTTTTAGGATTAACTGCACTGTAGAGATAAAAATTATGCCTACCTAATTTTATTTTAACCCGAGTCCTAGTGCCTTTTTTAAACCATCCATGCCCAACTTTCGAATGTGTGCCAAACCTTGATTCATCAAAGAAAAATAGCTCTTTTTCTGGATACTTGCCAATAACTTCATTGAGATTTTTTTTTGAATTCCTCTTGTTTACTTTTATCTTGTACGTTGTGTACTGGTCTTGGTGTAATATATGAAAATTTCATCTTTTGCATATGGCGGTGTACTGTAGATTTGCTGATATTTAATCCGAACTTTTCCTGGATTCTTATTCTCATTTCTTTAATGGTAATATTAGGATTTTCTTCTATACATGCTTCAATTTGCTGTAGTTGAGCCTGATTTAATTTAGTTTTTCTACGGCGTGATGGAGGAGCAAACAGTTTTTCTTCTCTGCCAAATTTCAAGAGTTTTATCCACGAAGTTAGTGCGCTTCTTGAAATTCAATATATTTTTGCTACAGCCGTTATACTATGCTTTTTTGCCGCAATTACAGCATTTAGTTTTTTTGAAACATATGCATTGTTCCTTACTTTCTTCAGCATTTCTTTTGCTGATTCTACTACTTTTTCATCCAATAATTTTGATCTTAATGCCATTTATACCTCGCTACTTCACTTACTTTAGTATGGCTTTTTTTCCATTATTGTCTATCCGTTCTTTGTATAGTGGGAATTGGTATAATTACTAATTTAAGCTCGTATATATCTATTTCATTAACTGTATTACTTATCTTACTCAATAACGCTTTTTTTTCCTCCGATGAAGATTTTACAATGCCTTCTATTATATTTGAAATAGCTTTTCTTAGTTCCTGATGGTCAATTTGAGCGTCAAAAAATTCATCATCATCTTCTTCAAGGGCCATATCAAACTCCATTAACTACAAATATGTTTGATTATACATACTAATTATTAATTATATTATAATTAGTATGAAATAATTTACCCCTTCCCAAATATAGAATTTGTATTAAAATATCTAGATTACATGAAATTAAGGTACTTTATGGGTGAAAAAAAATTAAAAGCTGCTGTGGTTTTATCAGGGTGTGGTCACCTTGACGGTGCAGAGGTAAGAGAAGCGGTTTTAAGTTTGCTTGTGCTTGATCAGCAGGAAGTGGATGTTAAATGCTTTGCACCTGATATCAATATCACACAAGTTATGAATCATAAAACAAAAAAGGCAACAAAAGAAAAAAGGAATGTACTTGCAGAAGCTGCAAGAATCGCAAGAGGCGAAATATATGACTTAAAAGAAGCCAAAGTTGAAAATTTTGACATGCTAGTTGTACCTGGTGGATACGGGGTTGCAAAAAATTTGTCTGACTTAGCTGAAAATAAAGACATGGTGACAGTAATGCCTGAATTTGAAAGATTAGTTTCAGAATTTTTTGTTACAAAAAAGCCGATAGGAGCGATATGCATATCTCCAGCCATCATTGTTTCAATTTTAAGTAGCAAGATAGGTAAAGAAGAAAGTAAGGTTAAGGTAACTATAGGAGATGACAGAGAACAGTTGATAGAGAAGCTTGGTGGTGAACACATAAAGTGTGATATAGGGTTATCAATAGAAGACGAAGAACATAATGTATTTTCCTGTTCTGCTTATATGCGTAGCGACGAAAGTATATACTCTGTATATCAAGGGATAAAGCATATGATTGACAGCATGGTAAAAAAGATTAACAAAAAAACTAAACAGCCATTCCTCTAAGATGTAGTAATTTAGACTTCCTTACACAATTAACTGTTGAATTTTACATTCCTAGCTGTATTATGGTTATATAGCTAAAGTGCTCTAGGTTTACGACTATTACTTGTTAGCGGCGTGGCGTAGGGCTGCACTAGCTATATATATTTAGCTCTTTTTTTATAAACGCAAGGTGTTTTATATGTCAGACCTTTTCTATATTGAAACTACGTGTTGTGTGGACGGTCAGTGTGATGTCTATACAGGGGAAGTGAGTTTTAATGATGTCATGTTAGGCAAGTTCAGTCTAAATTCGTGCAGCGGGAAAGAAGCTATGATAAATCTAGACGTTATTACATTCGATATTAATATCGCTATCGATGGTCAAAATGGAAAGACAATGAAAAGAAATCTTAAAGGTCTTGAATTTGTAACTAAAGATGATGGTTCTTGGTATATTAATAAGGATTTTGGCAATGATAGATTTGAAGTTATAGTAAAACAATCATAATTTTATATCTCAGGTGTAACATTTAGTACAGGTGCTATTCTATTTATAATGTTCTTTACTATAGGTGCAGCAATTATTCCCCCGGTGTGGTGCATTCCTTGAGGTTCATCAATAGCAATTAGCACTATATACCTTGGGTCAAGCATAGTTAGCACTCCTATAAATGACGCTATGTTTGCATCTTTGCTATATTTACCATCTACAACTTTTTCCGCCGATCCAGTTTTTCCTCCTATTGAATATGCCTTCATTTTTGCTTTTCTGCCAGTGCCATCTGTTACTGCTGCGCGTAATAATTTTCTCATTTCCCTGGAGGTTCTTCTTGAGATAATTTGCTCTCCTATACTTCTTTTATTCAACATCAAGGTTGCGTTATGAAATATCCCATTGTTGATTAATGCTGCTGCAGTTTGTGCAAGATGTATAGGAGTTACAGCTATACCATAACCATAAGATGCTGTTATTAAAGTGTTTTCACTCCATTTATCCGGGATTATCGGTGTAGATTTTTCTGGTATTTCTATTTTTAAAGGAGAAAATAGCTTCATAGCTTTAAAGTATTCTACCTGTTTTTCAATACCTAATTTGACTGCAATTTTTGCTGCACCAATGTTGGATGATTTTACAAATATATCTTGCACAGTAATTTTTGGAATTTTAGATTTGTGAAAATCCTGAATTTTATACTTTCCAATGGTGATTGGTGTTGATACGTCATATAAATCGCTAGTTTTTGTAACGTTTGCATCAAGCGCTGCGGCTATTGTAAAGAATTTTAATACCGACCCCATCTCATACACCCCAAGACTGGCGCGATTAAACTTTTGTACGTCTTCCGCCTTATTCTGTAGGTTAGGATTAAAATCAGGTAGACTGACCATCGAGATGACTTCACTATTTCTCACATTTAAAACAATTCCTACTCCGCCGAGTGCCTGATATCTGCTTACAGCTTTAGTTAGCTCTTCATGCACTATGCTTTGCACTCGTGTATCTAAGGATAGTATTATGGGCTTTTCTTGCTCATTGTTTTTACTTATATATGCCTCAACTCCTGCAATACCGTTACCATCTATGTCAGTGTAACCAAGCACGTGTGAAAATAAATTACTGTGAGGATATATACGTTTTACATCGTTATAGAAGTTTATTCCTGGCACGCCGGCATTTTTTATTGCTAACAGTTCTTTTGGAGTCAAGTGCCGCTTTACCCAAGCAAATTTCTTTTTTGAAGTAAGTACTCTATATGAATTCTCGTATTCAAGATCATTCAAAATAGAACACAGTTGTGCTGCTATACTTTCCGGATTCTTTACTTTGGTTGCATCTGTATATAGTGATGTTGTGGGCACATTTGTTGCTATTACTACTCCATTTCTATCTAAAATATCAGGTTGTTTATATACTGTATTATCTTTTCTAAAATTTTCTGAAGTAGTAGGTTGATCAAATGTTAAAGAGAATATGCGAAAAATAATTATTATATAAAACGTAAATAATGGTACTATAAAACACAGTGAGCGGAGCTTATTTTTAAGTAATGCTTGCATATTTACTTGATTTGACAAAAATGGAAATTATCTTAGCTGAGCCGCGAGGTTTTTGTGCCGGGGTAAAAAGAGCTGTGGACATATTAGCTATTACTTTAGAAAAATACAAAAACAAGTGCCAAGTTTATGTGCTACACGAAATTGTTCACAATAAATATATAGTAGAGGACTTTAAGAGACAAGGAGTGGTTTTTGTGAACAGTATCGAGGAAATTGAAGATAATGGAGGAATACTGATCTTCAGCGCGCACGGAGTATCAAAAAATATAGAAGATAAGGCAAAAAGAAAGGGTATTCAAGTGATTGATGCAACATGTCCTTTAGTCAGCAAAGTGCATAAAGAGGCAAAAAGGTATGAAAACAGTGGTAAAGAATTAATTCTCATTGGGCATGAAAACCATCCAGAAGTTAAGGGAATTAGAGGAAGAGTAAATAATCCTATCATTTTAGTGCAAACTGTGCAGGACGTACGCAATTTAAAAGTTAAAGATCCAGATAATTTATCTTATGTTACACAAACCACGTTAAGCATCGACGATACCCGTGAAATTATTGTTGCCCTGAAGCTCAGGTTTCCAAGCATAACAGGTCCAGATTTAAAGGACATATGCTATGCAACGCAAAACAGACAAAATGCTGTTAAAAAGCTAGCTGAAATTGTAGACATGGTGTTAGTTGTAGGAAGTAAAAATAGCTCAAATTCAAACCGCTTATTAGATCTGTGCACTGCCAGAGGAAAAAGAGCCTACTTAATTGATAATTACAGCTGTGTGAATAAAAGCTGGTTTCAGGGCGTAGAAAAGATAGGAATCACTGCAGGTGCTTCTGCTCCTGACATATTGGTTGATGAATTAATGGACTACCTAAAAGTAAACCTGAGTGTAAAAATTTCAGTTATGCCAGGTGGTATTATTGAAAATGTTCAGTTTAAAATACCGAATCTGGTTTAAAACACAACTTATCTACTAAGCTTCTCTTGAAATTACTGGGAGCACACAAACCAGCATCTATAGCTAAGACGTCATACCGCCGCGGCGCTAACAAGTAGCGGGATGACGGTTGTTGGTAAGCCTAAGTCAGTTTAGCTATATGCTTTTAATTCCCCAAAAGGAGAATTAAATATGTGAAGTTCTAGTTGATATGATTTAATGAATGGTTAGTTTAAATTACTAATTTATTTAAGAGATTTTGATAATATTTAACCCACTCGCTTTTCTATTTTCCATATCGCGATGAGCTTGAATTATTTCATCAAATTTATATTTTTTATTGATCCGTACAGTTAAAAGTTTTTTTCTTATCATCTCGAAGATTTCCATTGTGGTAAGCACTAATGTGAATCTATCATGCTTATAATGGTATATTGAGGTTCCAGTTGCAAATAACGAACGTGAACTAAGTAAAGAAAAACTAATAGGAGCGTTACCTGATATCTGCCCATAGGAAACGTATATGCCGAACCTGCCTAAAGATTCAAAAGAAAGCTTGCTTGTAGCGTAACCTATAGGGTCATACACTGCACCTACTCCTCTGTTTTGCGTAATCTCCATAACTTTAGAAACGAAGTCTTTATCATTGTAGTTTATTGCGTATGTGCAGCCACTTTGTAAAGCTATCTTCATTTTTTCATCAGAGCTTACAGAACCTATCACTACACCTTTTTTATCCTTTGCCCATTGGCATATTATTTGTCCTAAACCACCATTAGCCCCATGAACTAGCACGAAAGCACCAGGCCTAACTTTATAAGATTGATTAATTAAATAGTGAGCTGTCATACCTTTAAACAGCACTGCAGCAGCAACTTCATCAGGTATGTCATCTGGAATTTTTATCAGATATTTCTGGTGTATAATGCGCTTTTCACAATATGCCCCTGGAGGAGCTGTGCAATATCCAACTCTGTCTCCAACTTTGAATCCATCACTGATTTTTTTACCAAGTTTTTCAATAACCCCAACTGCTTCCACTCCAAGCACTGATGGTAAATTTTTAATTTTGCGTGTACCTTTTCTGTACTCTAAATCATAACGATTTAAGCCGATAGTTGTATGACGTATTAAGACTTCCTCGCCTTTTGGCTCACCTATATTCTTATCTACAAATTCTAATACTTCTGGTCCCCCAGTTTTTTTTATTTGTATAGCTCTAACCATGATGAATGTAAGATAAAAACTTTAATTATGTTATCTAACAATTAATATTTTGCAAAGTTATTGTTTTCACAATCAATAGACTTCTTGCGTTACCTCCTGTCATTCTAGCGCGTGACGCTGGAATCCAGATTTTTTTATATAATCAAGTCATAAGATGGCAAAAAGTCAACCTTATCTGTATGAGCTATACATTTTTTCTGGATCCCAGTGTCAGCTACTCGGATGACACCCTATTGATTACTTGAAATGACATGGTTTGCAAACATTCTGTTACTTAAGCTTAAAAAACGTGTATGATAGCGTTATTTCACTTAAATCTTTTGTATTACTATCGAGCATTATCTCAGGATCTATATAGAAAGATACGGGCATAGCTGCTTTTTGTTTTGGTAGCAACATTTGTTCTTCAAAACAAAAGCATGCAACTTTATTAAAATACTTACCTGCTTTGAAAGGCGTAACGTTATATACTGCCATACCAAATGAAAGATGATCAGATAGATTTTTTGCGTAATAAAATGCTAAACTTTGTTCTCCTATGTTTACATCAACGTAGTTAGTTTCTGATTTAAATTCCCAAGGTAGATCGGACATTATATCAGCATTGAAGTGGACCCTGATTTTTTGGTCAGTTGCACTTATTGTTGCATTAGTTACTTTTCTTGTTGTGCCACCATATCCAGTAGCTTTACAAAAAATGCTATATAATGGTACCGATGCATATGCAAGACACAGCATCAACACAACTAAAGATATTAAAAAGAAGACTATAGAATTTTTATCATTTCTCCTTAAAAAGGAGAACATTTAATCTCTATTGCTAAGTAACCGGAGTAAATGTTTAAACATAATAATAAAATTAAAATAAAGATCAGTTGCACCGAGTATTGCCAATTTAGTAGTGGCAACTTCTGAGCCATCATTATATCTATAATAAACGTCTTTGATTCTCTGAGCATCATATGCAGTCATTAAGGTAAAGACTATTACTGATATGAACGATATTGCAAAATAGAGAGGACTGCTTCTAAGGAATAAATTTACTATGAGTGCAATAAATAATCCCAAGACTCCCATAATCAAGAAAGAACCCATGCTAGTCAGATCTTTTTTTGTAGTATTGCCATACAAAGCCATAGAGCTGAACATAATTGATGTAATGAAGAACGCTCTTGTTATATTTTCTGCAGTGTAACGTACAAAAATATAAGATAAGAAAAGCCCCATTAACACTGAAAACATAAAAAACATAGCAATGGCGGACTGAGCACTTAGGTGCTGAATTCTATACTGCATGTATAACACCAATGCAAAAGGAGATAGCATTACCACGATTAATAAGACGGGATTAGAATGAATTACTTGATAAAGACCGGAAAATACCGTTAGGAATGCAACAAGCCCTGTAACGCCTAAAGCTAAAGCCATGTAGTTATATACTTTAGTTAGGTAACTTCTGAGCCCAGCGCTATAATAAACGCCCTGAGAGCGGATATCCTGTTCATTTCTCATGTAAGACATAAATATAACTCCTTTTGTCCATTATTTAACACATTATAATATAAAACCACATTTTTATCAAGTATTTTTATCAAGTATTTTTATTATAAACAGCTATGCGCTGGCATTTGTTTTAATATAAATAGAATATAGGCCTATTGCTGCTGCATTTGAAACATTTAAACTGTTAATTGCATTTGACATTGGTATTTTTAAAAGATAATCACAATTTTCTTTAACTAACCTCCGCATTCCTTTCTCTTCAGAACCAAAAATAATTACTCTTTTTTTCTCAAAGCTCTTTATTTCATCTATATTTTCTTTAGCATTGCAATCAAACCCGTAACACCAATAGCCGACCTTTTTTAAATACTGCATAGTTTTTACTATATTTGTAACGTATATTAGCGGAACAATATCCAATGCTCCACTTGCTGCTTTTGCAATAGATGCATTTTCGCCAGGTGAATGATTATGTGGTAAAACCAATGCGTTGACATTAAAACAAGCTGAAGTTCTTAAAATTGATCCAATATTGTGCGTGTCAGTGACTTGATCTAAAATGACTATAGTAGAGCTGTCGTTTGAGCTTTCAGCTACTTCTTCGATGCTTAAGTTATAAAGAATAGGGGCAACATTTAAAGCAATTCCTTGATGGTTAGCACCTTTAGATAAAACGTCATTAAGTATTTTGTTTTCTACTAATCGAACTTTAATGCCCTTACTATTTACACATTGCCTAATTTCTTTTTCATGTTCTCTATAGAAATTTTCTGTTACTAACAGTTCTATACACCGCCTATTTTTATTCTTCAGTGCTGACATGCAGGTGTGCTTTCCATACAGCCAAAAATTCTCATTAGTTTTTGACGATTTCATCGTATTATCAAAAATCGGGTTTTTACAGAATAAGCAACATTTTACTATGTTTGGATATTGTTGTAAAATTATACAATTCGATTAATGCGTTTATGTCGGACGATGAGTTGGATTGGCAAAAAAATGTTAAGCCAATAGAATGTGGAAAAGTTACTTTGAAAGTTGATCATAAAGTAAATATAAAGTCTATGGTTGATAAAGGTACCTCCGACTTACAAAGGAATTTTCTTAATACCAATAATGGTAACTCATCATTTTGTCTTGACCAAAACACAAAATTAAAAGTTGATAGGGGTAAATATTTTATAAGCGATAAGCTCGATTTGCACGGCTATAGTATAGAGGATGCTTACTGTAAATTGATAGATTTTATTATCAAAAATTATCGAGCAGGAAATAGATGTTTATTGGTAATTACGGGATACGGCAGTGCAACAAATAAAACAGACACTATAAAGAATAACTTAAATAAGTGGTTAAATGATACTAAAATCCAGCATATGGTTCTATACTACCAGCAAGCTACGAAAAAACATGGTGGTAAAGGGGCTTTTTATGTTTTATTAAGAAGGCTTAGGCCCTATTAGCTGCTTAAGTTTCCTTTCAAGTCTTAATTTTTCTTATATAGCCATATAAAAACCAGTGTTCGGCAGCGCTTTACACACAATTGTACAAACGTTGTAGCCGTTATTCAAGTAGCCCGCAGAAACGAAAAAACTTGCTTGACAAACTCCGCCAGCCCCCTTATTATGACAATAAGGGTATTTATACCAATTCCCATTACAAGGCAAACAGATGGACAATGATGGAAGAAAAGCCATAATGAAGTAAGTGAAGTAGCGAGGTATAAATGGCATTAAGATCAAAATTATTGGATGAAAAAGTAGTAGAATCAGCAAAAGAAATGCTGAAGAAAGTAAGGAACAATGCATATGTTTCAAAAAAACTAAATGCTGTAATTGCAGCAAAAAAGCATAGTATAACGGCTGTAGCAAAAATATATTGCATTTCAAGAAGCGCACTAACTTCGTGGGTAAAACTCTTGAAATTTGGCAGAAAAGAAAAACTGTTTACTCCTCCACAACGGCGTAGAAAAACTAAATTAAATCAGGATCAACTACGGCAAATTGAAGAGTGGATAGAAGAAAATCCTAATATTACCATTAAAGAAATGAGAATAAGAATCCAGGAAAAGTTCGGATTAAATATCAGCAAATCTACAGTACACCGCTATATGCAAAAGATGAAATTCTCATATATTACACCCAGACCAGTTCATAATGGACAAGATAAAAGCAAACAAGAGGAATTCAAAAAAAAATCTCAATGGAGCTATTAGCAAGTATCCAGAAAAAGAGCTATTTTTCTTTGATGAATCAAGGTTTGGCACACATTCAAAGGTTGGACATGGGTGGTTTAAAAAGGGGATTAGAACACAGGTTAAAACAAAATTAGTTAGGCAAAATTTCTATCTCTATAGTGCGGTTAATCCTAGAAATGGAAAGAGTTCTAGCTTATTTGCACCAAATGTCAACACTGATTGCATGAACATATTTCTTGAGCAGATGTCGCAATATCTAGAAACACGAGAGGCTTTTCTCGTTATGGACTGTGCTAGTTGGCATAGGTCAAAAAATTTAAAGGTACCTAAAAATATCGACATTATATACCTACCTACATATTCACCTGAGCTAAATCTTGTTGAGAGGCTTTGGTTATATATAAAACAGAACATTTTGCGCAATAAAATATACGATACAATTGCTCTGCTTTAGGGTGCTTTGTGCAAATTTATTACTTCTCTTGCCAGCTCCACAATTAAACAACTCTGCAATTTCTCCTATTTGACTGACCAACAATGAGAATTGGTATCATTTCTTTAATGGTAATATTAGTATTTTCTTCTATACATGCTTCAATTTGCTGTAGTTGAGCCTGATTTAATTTAGTTTTTCTACGGCGTGATGGAGGAGCAAACAGTTTTTCTTCTCTGCCAAATTTCAAGAGTTTTATCCACGAAGTTAGTGCGCTTCTTGAAATGCAATATATTTTTGCTACAGCCGTTATACTATGCTTTTTTGCCGCAATTACAGCATTTAGTTTTTTTGAAACATATGCATTGTTCCTTACTTTCTTCAGCATTTCTTTTGCTGATTCTACTACTTTTTCATCCAATAATTTTGATCTTAATGCCATTTATACCTCAACTATTTTACTTGCTTCATTATGGCTTTTCTTCCATCATTGTCCATCTGTTTGCCTTGTAATGGGAATTGGTATAATTATTGCATTCCTGCACAATTTGATGCATCATTCTCATGACAAAAACGTCTTAACTTTCTCTCCACTTTTTCTGGGTAAGGTCAGTTCAGCTATAGGCAGCAATTTTCTGTATTTACTTTAAATTGAAGAAAGCTCAAATGAAAGATCGTGTTTTGCTAAAAATCACAGAATGCAGTCTGGTTACAATTATTTATCACTAGTGCCTAAAGTGATCTCCTTTATCCTCTCATCTGCTAGTATTTTTAATTCCTCACCGTATCTATAATAATTTCGCTTTATAACGTGTAACTCATCAGCAGAAGAAGAATCTAATTTAGGGTAATATTCGTAATCGCAATTTTCTTCGATGTCCTCGATGCTTATAGATGATGCTAAAAGTGGAAATAGAATTAATAGTAAAGTTAGTAGGATTCTTGTACAACTATTACACCACGTCCTGGGTGTCATTCCAGCGCGTGACCAGAGAAAAAAAGATATGGATCCCAGTGTCAAGCACTGGGATAACAGAAGATAGTGCAAGAAATTTCGTAAAAAGCTTTTCATACCAATTATTTAAACTCAATTGTGTTACAAATGTATTAATAACGAAAAAAGAAAAACTAGATTTAATTTTTATTTGCGATTTATCTATTGATTAACCGTGAAAGGTTACATGTAATGCTCCTTCACATAATTATCAATAATTGCCTTAAATTCTTCAGAGACATTATCACCTTGTAAAGTTTTGAAATATTTGCCGTCTTTGTAAACTGCTGAAACAGGTTTTTCTCCATATCCAGGTAAGCTGATTCCTAAATTTGCATGTTTGCTTTCTCCAGGACCGTTTACTATGCATCCCATAACAGCGATGCTCATATGCTCTACACCTGGATTCTTTTTCTTCCATATCGGCATATGAGTTTTTATATAGCCATTCACCTCTTCAGTTAATATACGAAAACGATCGCTACTTGTGCGCCCACAACCAGGACATGAATTAACTTGAGGGTTAAAGTGTTGCAAGCCTATAGACTGCAATATTTCCTGACACACTATCACTTCACTAGTACGCGATTCACCAGGGCGTTGAGTTAAAGAAGCACGTATTGTGTCTCCAATACCATTTTGCAATAAATAAGTAAGCCCTGCTGTGGTATTTATCACGCCTTTATTGCCCATACCAGCTTCAGTTAAGCCCAAGTGCAAAGCATAATTAGAAAATTTTACAAGCGCTGTGTAGACCGAAATTAAATCTTGTACTCTACTGACTTTACACGAAATGATTATTTTATCTGCACTGAGGCCAATTTCTTCAGCTTTCCGTGCGCTATTAAGAGAAGACATTACAAGTGCCTTGCGTAATACAACGTCAGAAGGTTTTGGATCACTGGACAAGGAGTTTTCATCCATTAGTTTTTGTGAAAGGTACTTATCAAGACTACCCCAATTTACTCCAATTCTGACAGGAAGATCATATGTTATTGCATACTCTATAACTCTTTCAAATTTTTCATCACGTTTGTCGCCAAAGCCTACATTGCCTGGATTCATCCTAATTTTACCCAGCATTTTGATGTTGTCTGGATAATCTTGAACTAATTTATCTAGCTCATATTGACCGCAGCCTACCAATATTTTACCGTCAAAACCTTCTTTATTTATCTCTTCTACCATATAAGGTATTGCCCTTGCTACTTCCTCTGAATTCAAAGCAATCCGTACTAACTCTGAACCTGCACGCGCTAGTTCCATTATTTCTTTTGCATATCGCTTAGCACTGCCTTTTATGTTATCAGAATCTATATACACACCAAGCGCCATAGATTGTACGACTATAGGATTATTTCCACCTATCTTTACTTTTCCAACTTCTACAACATGAGTTTTGTGCCTGGAAATCGGCGATAATTTATATGCATCATCACTCAATATCATATCTTTATCTAGCATATTATTAATGGCCAATATTGTGATACTATTTTACTGTGTCAGCTACGCTGCCAAATGAACTCAAACCATTCAAACTATAAGCATCTACGTTATCCAAATTAGCAATAGAATCATGTGAGCACGTTCTTCTTGAAGGAGTTTCTTTTATAATGATATTTATAGGAGAAACTTTCTTTTCTCGTGTTGAAGTAACTTTCTTCTCTTCTTGTTCATGCTGCTCGCTTTCATACTGGGAAACTGGCTCTTGATCTATAAATACAGCACCCTTTAAACGTGCGATATTAATACCATGCTGATTTATCATAGCGCTCTCTTCATCGTCGACTATGCACGCTTCCATGTCATTTGGCTCATTATCAAGACTAGCAATTTTTTTCTCTTTTAATTTTTTGATTAGATCTTCTTTATTTATAGCTCGATCTTGTGACTTTTTTTTCTTGAGCAATTCCCTACGCTTCTCATACAGTTTATACGACTCAGCAAAATCCTCATCTGTATGAAAGTTTGCACCACCAGGGTTACCAGGAGGTATGTATTTCTTACTGAGCTTTACCTTAGACTTAGCTTCAGCACTATGCACAGTAAAAAAGCTAGAAACCAAAAACATTAATATAAACAAAACTTTAGAAAAAATCCTAAGCATATGGTGCTATAGTAAATATCGTGTTTTAAAAGATAGCAATTAACAAACTTTAAGTAAACCAGAATCTTTACTAACTTTACAATAATATGTTACAAATATTTTTCTAAAAAGTGATATGTTTGCTATCAAAAAAACCTACATAGGCTGAGAGAAGAGTAAGGTGTTACAAGTTGCGTAACACCTCCTCAAGAAGAGTGTTATGCAGCTATATCGTTTAAAGATTTTTGTAAGCCTTCCACTGTTGAGTTATCCAGTTTTTCAGGAATACCAGCGTCATCTGCATTATTAAGTTTTGCGTCTGATGTATCTTTAGACAAGTTCTTTTCTTCCTCCCTCTCAAGCTTAACTCCCTGATAGATGCAGAATGCAACAAAAGAAGTTATCGCTATTGCGGCAACAGCACTGACTATGGCACAAATTAGTAGTGTTTTTTCTTGATCTGCTACTGTTTCTGTGAGTGTTTCCACTTTTTCTTCCACGTCCGCGAGTCTTTCTTGCAAACCTTCTAAGTACTTTTGTATACTTTCGAACCGTCCAGCATCGATCTTTTGAGCTGCCTGCAATTCCTCTAACCTGCTAAATGCAATTTGAAGTTGATCAGTATTGATCTGTTGACCTTTTTGCAATCTTTCTAGTGCACTGAATGCCTTTTGAAACTGCTCAGCATCCATCTGTTGAAGTTTTTCTAGTGCTTTTATTGTCGATTCATTAGAACCGAATAACAAATCATGAAGCCAATTTGTTGACATTTTTATCCCCTAATTAATATATTACTATTGTACGTTCTTAGTACTTAAATTAGTATTAAATCAATTGTCATTATGTATTGATCTTTTAATAATTTCGTTTGACTTGCTTTTTGAGGGTGTAGAAACTTAAGTTAAGAAAGAAGCCCTGTTATTCAACCAATATCTCTCTCTTTCCTGAGTAATTTGGAGAGCTGACAATTCCTTCTTTTTCCATTCTTTCAACAATATTTGCAGCTCTGTTATAGCCTATTCTAAGTTGTCGCTGAATGTAACTGGTTGAAACTTTTTGATCTCTTTGAATGATGGCCACTGCTTGATTGTAGAGGTTGTTTTCTTCATCCTCTGTTTCACCTTCTGATTCCACAGAAGAATTTTCATCTTCTTTGGTGATTTCCTCCATATAATTTGGCTCACCTTGCATTTTTAGATGATCAACTATATCTTGCACCTCATTATCACTTACAAATGGGCCGTGAACTCGAATGATCTTACCACCAGAGGCCATATAGAGCATATCACCCATACCGAGCAATTGTTCAGCCCCTTGTTCGCCAAGTATTGTACGGCTATCTATCTTAGAAGTAACAGCAAAACTGATTCTCGTTGGAAAGTTCGCCTTTATCACACCTGTGATCACATCCACAGATGGGCGTTGTGTTGCCATTATGATGTGTATTCCTGCAGCACGAGCCATCTGAGCTAAACGTTGAATAGAGCACTCTATCTCTTTGCCGGCAACAAGCATCAAATCTGCCATTTCATCCACGATCACTACAATATACGGAAATGTCTCCATCTTGATTGGTATTTTTTCAAACAAAGGTTTGCCTGTTGTTGAGTTAAAGCCAATCTGCACAACGCGCTCCAATTCTATTCCACTATTCATTGCTTCTGTGATTTTTTGGTTATAGTTTATTACATTGCGTACATTTAAATACGACATCATGCGATAGCGATTTTCCATTTCTTTCACTATCCACTTAAGAGCGATAACAGCCTTTTTTGGCTCTGTTACTACTGGCGCCATTAGGTGCGGTATTGCATCATATATTGAAAGCTCAAGCATTTTTGGGTCGATCATTATCATCTTACATTCATCAGGACTTAATCGATAAACGAGCGAAAGAATCATAGTGTTAATCGCAACTGATTTACCCGACCCTGTGGTTCCAGCAACGAGCAAGTGGGGCATTTTAGTCAGATCTGCAATAACCGGTTTTCCACTTATTTCTTTGCCAAGCGCAATTGGGAGATTTAAGTTTGCATTCTGGTATTCTGGTGATTCAAGCAAATCACGCAGCATTACAATTTCTCGTTCCTTGTTCGGCAACTCTATTCCCATAGCATTTTGCCCACGAATTATTGAAATACGTGCAGAGAGTGCACTCATCGAACGTGCAATGTCATCTGCAAGGCCAATTACTCTTGCA
This sequence comes from Wolbachia endosymbiont (group A) of Sicus ferrugineus, assembly GCF_947251515.1. Taxonomy (NCBI): domain Bacteria; kingdom Pseudomonadati; phylum Pseudomonadota; class Alphaproteobacteria; order Rickettsiales; family Anaplasmataceae; genus Wolbachia; species Wolbachia endosymbiont (group A) of Sicus ferrugineus. The sequence continues at coordinate 229,777 of NZ_OX366370.1, read as the reverse complement.
GATTTCGTACCAGCTTGTGGTTCAAGTTTGTATAAAGTCACAACCGGCCCATAGCATACACTGATAATTTTTCCTTGCACGCCAAAATCACTCAGGACTTGTTCCAGCAGAGATAAATTTTTATTGCTCTCCATTTCATTTAGCTGTTTTCTCTGCAAAGACTCTTCTGCTTTAGAAAGTAAATGGATACTTGGAAACTTAAACTCACTTAAAATCTCCTCGGTAGATTTTTTCTGTCTTTCTTTTGGTTGTTGTTTAGTAGTGATTTTAGTTCTATGTTTTTCTTCTACTACTAATGGTGCAACTGAATATTCAGCAGTTTTATGTGATCTGAAGAATGGAACATTTATAAATAAGCAAGCTATTTTTTTGAATAGAAAAAATATAGAGTAAATTGCTCTCTTCCAACCAACCGATCCTACAAGACCTATTGATGTTACTATCACAAATACATAAAATGGGCAGTTATTAACGAGTGCATTCCCTATTATTCCACTGTGTCTGTACCTTGCAGTGATGCCTAGCGAAAGTTGTGGTAATATAGCACATACCCCTAAATTGATTAATATTAAATAGAGAATTTTCAGCAGTATTTTTGCTGGTCTGAAGATCAACAAGTAAACTATGGTTGTAGCTATTGTAACACTAGTTAATCCAAGAAATTGAACCAATATATCAGCTAAATATGAACCTACTATTCCACCTAAATTTGTCACTTCCTTATTTGTAGCCGTGTTTAAGGAAGGATCTTTATAGTTGTAGCTAAAAACTGATATATATACATATATTAAAAGGGATAGATATATTGCTGATTTTAGATATTTTTTTAACATCTACCTAAAGTAGTAAGCTACTGTATATTTTACAAAGTGAATTGTTATTAGCAATATCATTATAGATAAATCTAATCTATTGAACGGTGGTATATATCTTCTAATAATCTTTAGTGGTGGATATGTCAATTGGTTCAAGATGTGCATTATGCTATTGACAGTTTCATTATATATGTTCACCATATTAAGTTTAACCAGCCAGTTTAAGACAACCCAACATATTAGAATGAAGCTATAAAGATCAAGTAACGTGTTGAGTAGATATATAATTGGATGCATGTATATCTATTACACGAAAGTTATAATAAAGACAAGTATTTAGCCTTTTCAAACTCAAAATGTTGTTTTTGCTGAACCAAAAAAAACTTCATTTTTTGAGCTGCACCTAAGGTAGGAGGAAGGAGGGCTGTATAAAATATATTTAATGTTTCAGTAGGTCCAATATTGCCTGCTTGTAAATATTGTCCCTGTGTCCTATTGAAACAATAATTACTATACGTTTTGCAGTATTTACACGATAGACAATACGGTAATCATCAGCAACTTTTATTCTTCTATGTCCCTTTAATCTCTTGCGTAGCAACACACCGTTACCAATAGGATCAATCTCAAGATACTTTTTTATTGTGTCTTTAATACTTGGCTTTACATCTTTCGGCAAGAAAGGCAAATTTCTTTTAAGAACATGCTTTAGATATTTAATGGTGTATCGCTTATTTCCAGATGTCTTCACTATCCTCTACTTCTTCTGCATCATCAGCATTTAACTCCCTAATAATTTTGGAAAATGCAATATCTTCCGCTTCAAGTTCGATTGCTTCCTTGACTAGCTTTTCTGTTAATTTTTGAACAGACTGCTTAGTGGCTCTAGCTAGTTCAACAAGATGCTGCGAAGTTTTTGGGTCAAAAGTTATACTAATTCCTGAATCTGCCATAAGTTTTACCAAAGTCTACTACCACAACTATTTTACAACATTTTTCTGAATTTTTCAATAAAGAAAGTTGATGATATGTAAGAAAAATTTTGCCACCTGCGTTAATAAACAATTAAAGATTTAGCATATTTGTCTACGATAGTATTCCTCTATTCTATTACTTAAGTTAGATCACTTTTTTCTATTAATATTTTTTGTTTACAAAGATGAGCAATTACTCATCACGCAGTTGATCTATGGATATAACACTACCGTTTGATAATTTTTCAGTACATTTTTCACTTTTGTATTCTTTATCAGAATCGATACTGATTTTGTCAAATATTAAAACATCTCCTGAAATTTTATCACGAAACTCACTAATAGCAAAAAACGGTATAGTAATTCGCTCTTGTTTTCCTTGAAAACTCAAACTGACGCTAAATTTATCCTCAGAAACTTTTAAATCATAGAATTGATGCTGTAATATAATAAGCATTTGAGTGGGGTATGACTTTTTCAAACGATCTGGCATGATTACACCATTAAAATATGTGAAAAATAATGTTTCTAAATGAGGGATAAAACCATTACCTGATATAACATCTAAAGTCTTTTTGATAACTTGAAACTTGGCAGAATTAAGCAATTTTTTGTAATCTGTTTGCTCCATATAACTTCCACATACGTAAATTTTTGGGGAACTTCTGTTACCCGGCGTTCCCTGAACCGTGCTTATAGCAATGAAGTTATAGTGCTTAAATTAAGCAGCTATTGCATCATTGTCTTCAGCAGCAAAATTATCGTTTGCATTTAAATTATGAACTCTTAGCGGTGGTGTCTAACCGAGCAAAACTACCATCTTTACTATGCATGTCGATCCTTATTCGCCCCCATATAAATTAAAAATATGGTGGAGGCGCCGAGTACTGCCCTCGGGTCCAATACACCTATTACAGGGTGATTTTATTGCTATAGTACACAAAATGTACATAGTTATTATATAGCAACATTAAATAAATGTCAAGATATTATGACCTTAAGTTGATTTATTGCTAAGACAAAATTAAGATTTCCAGTAAAAAATTCTGTGACCTTACCCAGAAAAAGTGGAGAGAAAGTTAAGAAAATTTTTTACAAAAAGAATGATGAATCACAATGTTCAGGAATGCAATAATTAATAGCAGAATGCCTACGCTGTTTTTTGTAAAAATTTCTATGTATTCAAATATAGCAGTTCTAGCTTGTTGAACGGAGTGCTTAGGTGTACAGTTCCAAAGTGTGATGGTATGATATATAAGAAATTGCCATCGAAGGAGGAATTATGGTTACACCTTTACAACTTTGTTATGGCTTACAATTACACAAAAAGACTCAAAACTCTCAAAACCTTATGAATTTATATGTAACCAGTGGACACAAGCATCCTGAATTATTTATACTAAATCCATACCATCACACTTTGGACCTAGTTCCTTATTCATTCTCACAATCCGTGAACGGTTACAAATACTGGAGTTTACCCTTTTTCTTGTTATTTTTTTAATCTATAGTTAGCATTTAAAACCATATTCGAAAAGTATCTCATATATTTCCAGATTTTTTCAATGCTGTTTATTTCATCCTCAACATTGTCTCTACCTTTATGAACTAATACCAATTCCCACTATACAAAGAACGGATAGACAATAATGGAAAAAAAGCCATACTAAAGTAAGTGAAGTAGCGAGGTATAAATGGCATTAAGATCAAAATTATTGGATGAAAAAGTAGTAGAATCAGCAAAAGAAATGCTGAAGAAAGTAAGGAACAATGCATATGTTTCAAAAAAACTAAATGCTGTAATTGCAGCAAAAAAGCACAGTATAGCGGCTGTAGCAAAAATATATTGTATTTCAAGAAGCGCACTAACTTCGTGGGTAAAACTCTTGAAATTTGGCAGAGAAGAAAAACTGTTTACTCCTCCACAACGGCGTAGAAAAACTAAATTAAATCAGGATCAACTACGGCAAATTGAAGAGTGGATAGAAGAAAATCCTAATATTACCATTAAAGAAATGAGAATAAGAATCCAGGAAAAGTTCGGATTAAATATCAGCAAATCTACAGTACACCGCTATATGCAAAAGATGAAATTCTCATATATTACACCCAGACCAGTTCATAATGGACAAGATAAAAGCAAACAAGAGGAATTCAAAAAAAAATCTCAATGGAGCTATTAGCAAGTATCCAGAAAAAGAGCTATTTTTCTTTGATGAATCAAGGTTTGGCACACATTCAAAGGTTGGACATGGGTGGTTTAAAAAGGGGATTAGAACACAGGTTAAAACAAAATTAGTTAGGCAAAATTTCTATCTCTATAGTGCGGTTAATCCTAGAAATGGAGAGAGTTCTAGCTTATTTGCACCAAATGTCAACACTGATTGCATGAACATATTTCTTGAGCAGATGTCGCAATATCTAGAAACACGAGAGGCTTTTCTCGTTATGGACTGTGCTAGTTGGCATAGGTCAAAAAATTTAAAGGTACCTAAAAATATCGACATTATATACCTACCTACATATTCACCTGAGCTAAATCTTGTTGAGAGGCTTTGGTTATATATAAAACAGAACATTTTGCGCAATAAAATATACGATACAATTGCTCTGCTTTAGGGTGCTTTGTGCAAATTTATTACTTCTCTTGCCAGCTCCACAATTAAACAACTCTGCAATTTCTCCTATTTGACTGACCAACAATGAGAATTGGTATTAGATAAATCGCAACTCTACTCAAAATATAGTGTTATAAATGAATTATTTTCAGGTGGAGTACCAATTTGGATCGATGATAAGCCAAAGATTGCTCATAATAAGATAATGATTGTTGACAATCAAAAAGTCATCACAGGGTCATTTAACCTTAGTAAGACAGCTAAAAAAGGAAATGCTGAAAATTTATTAATTATTACAGATTATCCTGAATTGATTCAGCAGTATGTGAAAAACTGGGAGGCACGAATGTCACAATCTTATAAATACCATACGCGTCAAGTTAAGGGAAAGTAGCATAAGGAAAAAGAAAAGTGGTAAAAATTATTTTAGATATTAAGTAATAAAGCTAGTAATTTATAGACTCTTCTAAAAGAATTATCTTATTTTAGATCAAAATTTCCAAAAAAATAAATGTAACAAACAAGATACCCACTTTAAATGGTGCTATATTGGGCCTTAACTTGACGCGTATGCTTATAAATACGCTCCCAACTAATCGAGAGCGCTTGCTCAAAATCGGTTTTAAAAACAGCAAGGGAGAGCTTTTTTGATTGATTGGCATAATGATTATGATATAATGAACTAAAAGTTTAAGGAATAAAGTAATGGATTATATAAATGATGCTGCCGGTAGCTACACTGCCATTCATGATTTTTTTCAAAACAACGGTGTTGGAGATTACAAAGTTCAATGCAGTTATGGTGGGGTGCCGTATGCTACTGATGAGTACGTGCATTCTGGCGATAAATTTTGGAGTAATAATTTCATAGACTCACATTTTGGCAGGGAAATAAAAATGTATCCTCAAAGTGAACTTTTAGCTAAAGAATATGCTGGAAATACGTTGCCAGTTTCAATATCACTAGATAAGGATTTAATAAAAATGAAGCAATGTCAGAAAAAAACGAAATTTGTGGAACTAGAAAGGGAGTCAGGTGATTTAGTGTATGATAAGCAAAAGCATGTAAAGTGTTACACAACAAAGCTATCATATGATGATGTACACATTTACAATAACGATAAAGTTTCAACATTTAGCATAAAATACGACGTGCCAAATGATCCGAAATACAGTTTAAATATAACATTTACAAAGGTTAATGATAATAAACCAGGATTTTGGCAAAAATTTAAAAACATGTTTTAACGTGACCATTCACTAGACTTCTTTCAAAATTGTTAGAGGGGGTGTAAGATCAAGTATTTGAAAGCATGAAATATAAGGAAATAGAAAAGTTAGAAGGAGAAAAGTTTTGACGTTTAACAGGGGTAAAAAAAGCAACATTTGAGCGAATGGTAGAAAACATGATTTTCGGATGTTTAGAAAATCAAAGGTAGCAGTATTGCCACAAACTAAAACCTTAGCTGATGCCGGCTACAGGGAAATGCAGAAGATACACAAAAATGTTGTATTACCGCACAGGAAAATGAAAAAGAATCCGTTAAGCAAAGAACAAAAAAAAGAGAACAGAACACTTATGATCCAAAGGGCAATAGTTGAAAACGTAATTGAAAAGGTTTAAAATCATTTCCGATAGACATAGAAACCGACGAAAACGTTTTGGTTTAAGATTTAATTTGATTGCTGCTATCCACAATTTTGAGCTCCTTATATGAATTTTGAAAGAAGTCTATTAATGCCTATTTTGCCTAAACTGAAGCGTCTTTTCCAATTTTTTCTAGCATCAACTCAGCAGCTTTTTGTTCAGCAATCTTTTTACTAGAAGCACATACAGAAACTTTACCATAATCTTCTATGCAAACTGATATAGTAAATTCAGGATTGTGCGCTGGTCCAGTTTGTTTTACAAGCTCATACTCTGGTAAAGGCAATTTGTTTTTCTGAGTCCACTCTTGCAGTGAGGTTTTAGGATCTTGAGGGGGGTCAAGCATGCCTTTAGCTAGCTTTTCCCAATATTGGGTAATAAATTTTTCAACATTTTCAAGTCCGCCATCAATATAAATTGCACCTATTAGTGCTTCAAGCGAGTTTTCTAAATTTTTTAGATTACATCTCCCTCCATTGCAGCGTTCACTATTATTCATGATGATAAAGCTGCCTAATTTTATTTCTTTAGCAACATTAGCAATGGTGTTGCCACAAACTAAATCCGTCTTTCTTTTTGCCAATGCTCCTTCTTTTTCTTCAGGAAATAGTTTAAACAGTATGGCAGATACGACCATATTCAAAACACTATCGCCCAAAAACTCTAGTCTTTCGTAGCTTACAATCTGGTTTTTGCTATTCCTTTTATTTACGCTTGGGTGAGTTAGTGCCTCTTCTAATATTGCATAATTTGTAAATTTATAATCAATGATCTTAGATATTGCATAATTCAAACTCTTCATACCCATTATTTAAAAGAAAAGCACTTTCTACCACCTTTATACCAGAGAATTAGTTTTATTTTATTAAAATAATACCACCAACTTCCAAAATTAATGTATACAACCCACCACCTCACTAATGTTACTAAATCCATCTCTCCTTATTAGTTCTGCAAGTTCTAGATTAATTTTGTTTACAACTTGAGGTCCGTGGTATATGAGAGCAGTGTACAACTGCACCAAAGAGGCTCCTGCCTTTATTTTTTTATATGCATCAGCACCACTTGAGATTCCTCCGCACCCTACCAATAATATTTTGCCCTTAGTAAATTTGTACATATCGCCCAATAACTCGGTTGAAAGTTTGAACAGTGGTTTGCCACTCAATCCGCCACTTTCGTTGTGGTGGGAATGCAGATTATCTCTACTTACCGTAGTGTTGCTTACTGTTAATCCGTCAATCTTATATTCCAACGCAAGCTCAGCGATATTTTCTTTCGTTTGCTGATCTATATCTGGTGAGATTTTTAATATTATTGCAGAACTATCAATTGATTTCCGGGTTAGAGTTATGGATTTCAACAATTTCGATAATTCTTGCTTATTGTGCAGATTGCGTAAATTAGGCGTGTTTGGAGACGAGATGTTCAGCACTATATAATTGCTTTTTCCATATACCATCTTTATTAAATCAACATAATCACTAATTTGGTCTTTCGATGCACTATTTTTTCCTATATTTATGCCAAAAATGCAGTCATCAAGCTTGGTTTCATCTATTTGTTTAAGAAAATAGTCTATTCCTTTATTGTTAAATCCCAATCTGTTAATTACCCCTTGATCTTTAATTAACCGAAAAATTCTTGGTTTTTTGTTTCCATATTGTGGATTACGAGTTACAGTACCAGTTTCAATAAACCCAAAACCAAATGAAAGCATAGGTCTTATAATTTCTGCATTTTTGTCAAAACCTGCAGCCAGGCCCACGGGGCTTCTGAGCTTATTACCAAAAAAATTCACACTCAAAGATTCTGGCAGCTCTATAGGATTCTTATAAGGTATTTTCTTTAATGCCATGATTGCCAAAGAGTGAGCAACTTCAGGCGGCAGTAAAAACAATAAATTACGTAATATCATTTTGTAAAACACTTTGCTTATTTTTAGTTTATTTTTTACCATGCAACACTATAAGAGTATAACCATAACTTGAAAAGAAATTGATTTTACTTATGAATAATGGATAAGCTTTCTCTGTAGGTTACACACTTAAAGCTACTGTTGAATTGAGCAACTTTTACAAGATATAGAAAATGAAAGAGGCCGGGACCGGAATTGAACCGGTATAAAAGGATTTGCAGTCCTCCGCATAAGCCATTCTGCCACCCAGCCATTTTTTATGTGTAGATATCCATTATATCTTTTAGCATAGATAAAGCTTCCTCCCTTTTGCGTTGAAAAGTGTTACGTCCAATGATTGAACCATTACCACCACCCTGCTTAATTTCTTTCGCTTCATTGCATATGTCATTCACTGATTTCGATTCGCCACCAGAAAAAACTACTATTCTTTTCCCTGCAAAACAAGATCTTTTAACATATTCAATTCTTTTAGATAATGATTCAATATTTTCTGTTTCTATTTTCTCCCTTTCCAAATATTTAGTTGGAAGTTTTACTTTGATTATATTAGCGCCAAGTAAAGCTGCTATGTGCGCAGCATAGGCAATAACATCAACTGCTGTTTCACCTTCTTTGGAAATTCCTTCACCACGTGGATAAGACCATAGCACTACTGCAAGCCCATAAGATTTGGCTTCAGCTACGATTTCACGGGCTTCTTCCATCATATCAAAACACTTAGCAGAACCAGGATATATAGTAAATCCAACAGCCAAGCAGCCCAAACGCAGTGCATCTTTCACAGAAGAGGTTATTGCTTGATCAGAAGTCAGATTTTTTGAATGTAAGGAGTTGGAACTATTAAGTTTCAAAATAAGTGGGAGCATTCCAGCATAAGTTGAAGCACCAGCTTCAATCATACCAAGTGGAGCAGCATATGCACTTACTCCCGAATCAACTGCAAGCTGAAAATGATAATGTGGGTCATAAGCATCAGGGTTAACTTCAAAGCTTTTTATTGGCCCGTGCTCAAATCCTTGATCTACTGGCAGAATCACTAACTTGCCAGTACCGCCAAGCTTTCCATGCATGAGAATACGAGTAAGATTTGCTTTTACCCCCGGGTTTTCACTTTCGTAGTAGCTTAGGACTTGTTTTACTTTATCACTTATCACTATAATTCAAATTAAATTTAAGTTATAAATTGTAACAAAGATGAAGTTCAATACAAGGATTTTAAACTATATCAAAAGCAATTTTATTTTCTACTTTATTCATATAGATTCTTAGTTTCTTTCCTTTTGTTAATTTACAATTCAGTATTTCTTCCGCTAAGTAACTTTTTATCTCTTTTTCAATAAGTCTCTCTATCGGACGTGCTCCCATTTCCTTACTATAACCCATTTGTACAAGATAAGATTTCACTTCATCCTCTACTAAGCAGTTTATGCCTTTTTGCGTCAGTTGCTTTTTCAGTTCTAGGACAAATTTATCCACAATATGCAAAATCACATCCGTACTTAAGTCAGAAAAAGAAATAATCGCATCAAGACGATTACGAAATTCAGGGCTAAAAACCTGTTCTATTGCTTTTTCGCTATCACCAATGTTAAAATTTTTATGCCCAAAGCCAACAAAACTTTTGCTGCGTTCAACTGCTCCTGCATTAGTTGTCATAATTAAAATTATATTGGAAAAGTTAACTTTACGTCCGTAAGTGTCTGTAACACAACCATAATCCATAATTTGTAGCAATATATTATAGATATCGCTATGGGCCTTTTCAATTTCATCAAGCAGCACAACACTATATTGATTGTTAGATACAGACTCTGTGAGTAATCCACCCTGATCATAACCTACATATCCAGGAGGAGAACCAATCATCCTTGATATCGTATGAGATTCAATATATTCGGACATATCAAAGCGTATAAGATTCATGCCCATGCTTTCTGCTAATTGTTTTGCTAGCTCGGTTTTACCAACACCGGTTGGCCCTGCAAAAAGATAATTTGCTAAAGGCTTATTGTAATTTCTCAACCCAGATTTAGCAATTTTAATAGAATTAACAAGAGATTCTATTGCCTGCTCTTGGCCAAAAATCACCTTTTCTAGATTAGCTTTTAAAGACTTTACTTTCTGCAAATCATCAGATTCAGATCCGCAAGGCACATTTGTAATTCTAGTAATGGTATTCTTAATATCTCTACTATTTACAATTTTACCCCTGTTTCTTAGCAATTTACAATATGCCCCTGCCTCATCAATAACATCAACCGCTTTATCAGGTAATATTCGCCCAGTAATATACTTATGCGAAAGTTCAGCCGCAGACCTAATGGCATTCTTTGTATAATATACTCCATGATACCCTTCATAGTAGTGCTTTATGCCATCTAGTATCTTTATCGTTTCATTAACAGAAGATTCTTTAACATTAATTTTTTGAAACCTTCTCGCTAGTGCTTTATCTTTTTCAAAACTAGTGCTGTATTCTCTATATGTAGTTGCACCTATACAACGTAGTGTACCTCTTGCAAGCGCAGGTTTGAGTAGGTTACCTGCATCAAGAAAGCTACCACTTGTAGAACCTGCTCCAATGATAGTGTGTATTTCGTCAATAAAAAGGATAGCACCTGGTTTTACCTCAATCGCTTTTATTATAGATTTTATTCTCTCTTCAAAATCACCTCTGTAGCGTGTCCCTGCAAGGAGTGATCCTAAATCCAAAGCATAAATTATACTGGACCTGAGCGCATTGGGAACACTGCCTTCAATGATCTTCAATACCAAACCCTCAACTATTGTTGTTTTGCCAACACCTGGGTCTCCAACATATAAAAGGTTGTTTTTTCTACGCCTCAATAATATTTCTATAGTGCGATTTAATTCATAATCACGACCAATAACATAATCTATTTTTTTGCTTCTTGCATAGTCATTTAAATTTTTACAATAACTTTGTAGAATTTCCTCATCTTTTAGTAGCTCACCTTTATTTACTGTAGTAGGAGCATCATTATTTTTATCAAGTTTTACTTTATGATTGGTGGTGTATTCATCTATATCGTTAGAGTATTTCATATTAGATATATGGTAAATCAAATTGGAATCTTTCGCACTTTGTTTCTGCAATAGATCTTCAACGTATAAATCTTGCCCAGACAAAATTTCTACTAGAACACTTGCTCCATTTATTTCTTTTTTCCCCAAGCTATGAGCCCGTATTATTGCTCTGTGTATTATGCATTGAAACATTGAGCTAGGTTTAACTCCACTGATAATCAATTCAGAACTGCTTTGTAAAAACCCTTTTATATTATTATTATAATCATTAGCCTTAATATTGCATCTTGATAGAATGTTATCCATATTGATGATTTCATCGGCTCTGATATTACATCTTGATAAAACGTAATTTACATCCACGTCTTTAGTTAACGCCAGCAATAAATGTTCTACTTTCGCATATTTTAGATTAAAATTAGAAGCAATGAGTAGCGCTCTATTCAAACTTGCCTCTAAGTTTTTGGAAATCATCTCCTATTCTCTTTAAAAGTGGGAACTCATATATAATGAATAACACGCAATTATTAAAAAAATTGAAATCCAGCAGTTCGCTGTAGCCAATTTGAATCCCCACTCTGGATCTACGTAATAGCACCGCGATATCTCAACATAGATTCCGCTAATGAGTAGCGGAATGACGAGTTTTACGCTTATCAAGTTGTAGGTAAATCCTATTTAATACGCTTTTTCTAGTACTCTGCTTTTCTTCTTAAATGCATTGATCTTTTTTCTACCGTATTTAGTCTTTAATGTACTTAGCCTTTTAAAGACCTTTTTGCTATTACGTTTTTTAAATTGCACACTACAATCAAAATTTGGCTCTCCTTCTTTGTCTGCTAATGCAGGCAGTCTTCTCTTATCTTGAGGTGTAACAAAAGATAGCGCATGCCCTTCAGCTCCAGCACGTGCAGTTCTGCCTATACGATGAATATAGTCAGCTTGCGATTGTGGTGCATCATAATTGATAACATGTTGAATGTGGGGAATATCAAGGCCGCGAGAAGCAACATCTGTTGCAACCATGATTTGATTGCGGCCACGACGAAAAGAATTAATGACCCTTTCGCGCTTGTGCTGCCTTAAATCACCATGAATTGCTAAAGCGCTATAGTCATCTTTGTGCAATCTGCTAGCTAACTGATCCGCTCCTTGCTTTGTTTTGACAAAGATAATGATTGACCCTTCGCGCTGACATAGTTGTGTAACAAGCTTTTCATATTTTTCTGATTCTGATGCATAAACAATCTCTTGCTTAATTTTTACAGAAGTTGTAGTCTCACAATCAACAGAAATACGTTCTGGTCGATTAAGGTACTTCTCAGTAAGTTTAACTATATCACTAGGAAGAGTTGCAGAAAACATAAGAGTCTGCCGTATTTTTGGCAGATATTTCATGATCCCTTCAATTTGAATTCCAAAGCCCATATCAAACATACGATCCGTTTCATCAAGCACAAGAACGCTAACATTGCGAGTAATCAAAGTTTTACGCTCAATATGGTCTATAATACGACCAGGAGTACCTATTACAATTTGTGGTTTTTTCTGAAGCTGATTTAGCTGCCTAAAAATAGGCTCACCACCAATCAATAAAGCGACCCTTAGTGCAGAATTTTGAAATAAGAGTTTTCTTATCTCATTTGTTACCTGATGCGCAAGCTCCCTGGTTGGCACGATGACTAAAGCTGAACCAGTGTTAGGCTCATTCAGCAACTTAGCAACCAACGGAATAGCAAATGCCAAAGTTTTTCCAGTTCCCGTTTGAGCAGAACCAAGAATATCTTTACCTTGTAGCGCTAAGGGAATCGCTTGTATTTGAATCGGAGTTGGGACGAAAAGATTATTTTTATCTAGAGCTTGTGTAAGCGAAGCTGGGAGACCCATCTCATGAAAATTATTCACAATACGTTAACCCTATTAAAAGACTTCATAATAGATTAATCTTCCAATCTTAAATTTATTGCAGATTTTTTATCTTCTCCGTTTCTACCGCGCTCCTCTTTAACCTCATAACTCACCCTTTCTCCTTTTATCCCCTTCTCTTTATTCTCTCCTTTAAGTGTCTCAGGCCTTATTCCTGAACGTTCCAACGTGCTAATATGTACAAAAACGTCACCCCCTTTACCTTCTGGCTTGATGAAACCATAGCCTTTTTCGGCATTAAACCATTTTACATTACCAAATTCCATTTAAACAACTCCTAAATTATTAACTAACATTACTAATGTGATGAAAAACTTTGAAATTACGATTGAGAATGCTTTAAGCTTAGCTATTGAAACTAAACCTTTATACTCCATAGTCTATTCTTAACATTACATGATAATAATACACAATTGTTGTACTTAATGCAAATAAATTTTTTAATCGTTAAGCGAACCTGCAACCGTCATTTCGCTAACTTTAATCGTTGGTGAATTAAATTGCCCACAAAAAGTTAGATCATCTGCAACGACTAAATTGCTAAACATATCCTTCAAATTGCTAGCAATGGTAATCTCATGTATTGGGTACGTTATTTTTCCATTTTCTATAAAAAATCCGGAAGCGCCTTGGCTGTAATCGCCATTGATTAAATTAACACCAAAACCAAATAAATCAGTTACATATATTCCCTCTTTCACTTCCTGAATTAATTCTTCAAACGATACATTACCATTCTCAATGTAGAGGTTACTAGCTGCAGGAATAACTGCAGCATTACTTGCACGAGTTGCACTTCCGGTTGTTTCTGAGTCTAATTTTCTAGCCGAGTATAAGTCTAAAATCCAATTTTGTAATATTCCGTTTTTTACAAATATATTTTTCTTGCTAGTTATCCCTTCTCCATCAAATGGTCTCGATGCTATGCCTCTTGGCAACAATGGATCATCGATAATATTAATTCTATCGTTGAAAATCTGAGCGTTTAAACTACCCCTCAAGAAAGAACTGTTGCTTATAATACTGCTCCCATTTATAGCAGAAGCAAAACTTTTTACTAGCCCTTTTGCTGCTCTTTTTTCAAAAATAACTGGAAATTTACCAGTTTTAATTGTACGTGAATTCAATTGATCAACTGCTCTCTTTGCTGCTTCTTTTCCCATTAACTCTGGCAACTTTAAATCACTAAAATTACATGCTATATCATAATCGTAACCAACCTTCATTTCACTTTCTCTTCCAGCAACAACAGAGACCTGATTAGCAAAGGTTGATTTACTAAACGAGCCAATAAAACCAGAAACAGTCGATAATACTGTATTCACTAAAGCGTATGAAGAATAGGCTCCTTCAGAATTAGTGATACTCTTATGTGCAAGGGCTGAATTTTCTGCAGCTTCAGCAATTTCTTTTAGGTTATCAACGGTTACAACATTATTATCTGAGATACTTAAATCTGCAGAAGAGATATAATTACTACCATTTACAGCAAAATTAATGCAAGGATCTTCTGGCGCATTCTTTGCCATTTCTACCACTTGGCTTACCGTATCACTAAGATTATTCAAATCGTTTGTAGAAATATACGCAGCTTTGCTTTTACCTGCTATAGCTCTGATTCCTACAGTGCAATTTTTAGATTGTGATATTTGCTCAATTTTTGATAGACGCTGAGAAACTGAAGTCTTATTAGTTTCATATATTGTAACTTCCGCATCTTGATTCTGCTTTTTTATTAATTTAGTGATATCTGCTGCAATATTTAATATATTCATTTTCTATTCCTTAGATTTTTATAAAGACTCTGCACCACCTATAACTTCAATTAAATCAGTTGTAATTGCTGCTTGACGAGAACGATTATAAAGCAATGCTAGTTTGTTCAGCATCTCTTTAGTGTTTCTGTTTGCTGATTCCATAGCAACCATCCTAGCACTATTCTCACTTGTTGCACTTTCAAGCAAAGCAGAGTAAAGAGCAATTACAACGTAATCTTGAACCAAAGATTTTAAAATAAATTCAATATTTTGTGGTTCATACTCATAGCCGTAATCTGTTGTTGGACCAGCCAGAGAGTTGTCAATCAAGGATGAGTCTTCACTCCATGGTTTTATTGTTTCCAACATTGGTTTTTGCGTGAAGGTATTATAGAATTTACTATAAAAAACTTTAACTTTATCGTATTTACTTAAATCTATACCATCAACCAAAGCTTCTATGTGCTTTAACGCGATCCCCTTACTATTTTCAATTTTTAAGATACTTTTAGAGTCAAATCTATTTTTACCTACATCAAAAGCTTTTTTACCAAGAAATACAATATCTACTTTTTTGCCATTTGCGATTGACTTATTTACATGCTCTTGACTAAATTTGACAATAGAAGAGTTAAAGTTGCCGCACAAGCCACGATCAGACGCAACAATGAATACTAGGTAAGAACCGTCATTACTGATATTTAGAATTTTTGCCAGTAATTTTTGATCAACTGATAGCATTAATGAAGAAATAATGCTATGCAGCTTAGATATATATAATTTTGAATTTGATAATTTCTTTTGGCTTTGTAATAACTTTGCTGCAGAAACCATTTGCATTATTTTCGTGGTTTTCTGTACAGACCTAATATTCTTAATTCTTAAGGATAATTCCTTTAAGCTCTTCATTTTGTATACAACCCTGATTTATTAAAATATATAATTGTTAGTGTCTAAAAGCAAGTTTTTTTGACATTAGAACCAAGTCTAACTAAAAACCTGCAGGTTTATTATTTTGAAATAAGGGTTATATTAAGAGATCTACTCCAAAAATTGTTCAATAGAGGTCTTTGATGGTAATTTCCCATATATTATTATCATCACACTTTGTGGAACCTTATAATATATAATAAACGCAATTAAAACTATTGCAATTTGAACATTTATGATCCCATTGCTTTAGTTCTCTGTTACAATTTTTACACTTCCAGCCCGGATCAGGCAAAGCTTCTGAGCCCATCTTGTTTAGCCAATAAATTACCTTGTCGTGTTCTTGCAATGTAACCTTAAGTTGTATTACAATAAAGTAGATTGACATGTAATTAGCCTTTTTCATAGCAGTGTCTAAATATTGACTTGCAAGATCATATTTACCTGAACTCATTGAGGACAAAGCAAGTAAACAGTAACTAAAATAATAATCAGGGCATAAGTTGTATAGTCTTTCAGCACCTTTACTATTTAAATTGATGTACATTTTAGCTGACTGAGGAGTAGGATTTACTGCATATTCTGCCTCTAGCACTGCAGAAGCTTTTCTAATTTTTCCAAGTTTAATATATAATTCTGCTTTTAAATAATTGATGGACCGAAAGGTTGCATAATAACTTTGTGCTCTGAATAAAGACTTTATAGCTCCTTTAAAATCCCCTTTACTTTCATATTGTTTTGCCAAAGCACAATAAAAAACTGCAAACATTTCTTTATGGTCAAATGGAAGAAAAATATTGAACTTAACTGCTTCCTTTAACCTCAAAATCGCATTAATCCAATCTTCTTTCAATATGCAATGCTCTATTTGAAAGGGAATAGATAGCATTTTATCATTTTTTCCTGCAGAAGCAATTTTAGATCTTTCATTAATTGAACTAGAGCAATATTCTATAAATTTTTGAAAGATTACTTTTTCTTGTTTGAGGTGAACAATCAGCTTATTGGCCAGAAGTAGAGCTAAGTTACGATTTTTATTTGCAATATTTGTTAAACCGTTACTGAAAAAGCTGTAATTTCCCGTCTTACCTGAGTTAAAGAGCTTTATTAAAGACAACCTATCGCTCTTCTCATTTAGACTTTTAACTACCTTTTGGGCATTCTCTATATTGTTTAAGTCTATGCTAAAGAAAGCTTCAAAGAGAAGCAATTCTTCCCTATCCCTTCTTCTATTTCTTATGTTGGCAAATGTTGATAAAATAGAGGAAAAAAAGCGTACAAGTGTAATTAATAAAAATAATAAAACTACACAAGTAAAAATAATGAAATATAGATCAATACTTATAGTGTAATTGCCTAATTCCAATTTTATTACTTCACCACTTACCTTGACCCATATGCCAAATAAAAACGAAAGAACGAAAATTATAAAATAAATCATGAGATATATTGTAATAAGTGATTATATATTGTTGAAATATTCTTAGAAGCTACAATAAAACCATTCAATTTATTCAGCCATGGCTTGAATTCTGAATGCGTTAAATTGCTTACTGTAACAGTTATATTTTGCCAATCATTATCGTTTATTGACTCCTCAATTTCTGCGAATTTTGCCCTTAATGGGTCATTTTTATCTTGTATTCTAATCCAGTTTGAAATGATTTTTTTAGACAATGTACTTTTATTGTAGTTAATAACAGCAATGGTCTTCTCAAAAGATAACTTCAACTCACGTAAAGTATCTACCTCTTTCAAACTTTCCAATTCATTTACTGCATTTTCTATCTCTGGATCATCAAGCTCTGATATCAAAGGCTTTATTGAATTTATATGATTATCAAATTTTGCTTCTCGCAATAACGAATTCTTCATTTTAACTACAAGTAGCAGCAATCTTGCGAGGTTCTTATGCCTTGAGCTACCATCACCTTGCTCACATTGAGTGTGCAGAACTCTCTTTAAGTCAAATATCTTTTTTTCTACCCTGGATTGATTAACTTCAAGTGACATTCTGAATTCATCTATTTTTTCCGTTAAAACATTTATATTGTCTTCGCTTTCTTGCTGACTTATTTTTAAAAAGATTATGTTATTTATTGTGATGTAACCGGTAAATAACAATACAATTAAGAACCAACCTATGTACTTTTGCTGAGTATCATTCATAACGTAGTATCTCCGCAGGATCTTGTGCAGCTGCCTGCAATGCAGGAGCAATTGTCGCTAAAAATGATAAGAGTAACGCAAGTGCAGAAATACTTACTACATCTTGAGGGACTAATATCACCGGTAAACTTGAAAAAAAGTATATCATAGGATCAAACAGCTTGACGTTAGTAATGTTTTCTAAAAACACTCTAATACTTTCGATATTGAGAGAAAAAACGACACCTATAATACAGCCAAGACAAGTTCCCGTAAAACCGATTAATAGACCACAAGCGCAAAATATGCGCATAATGCTTCCACTTGTTGCACCAAATGTACGCATAATTGCAATTGCGGATTTCTTTTCTTGCACTATCATCATTAAATTTGAGATAATATTAAACGCTGCTACAACTATAATCAAAGTAAGAATTAAAAACATCACATTTCTTTCAGTTTTTAAAGCACTAAAATAATGGCTTTGCTGTGATTGCCAACTTTCAGCTTTCATTCCTATTTCTTTTTCTAGAGCATCTGCCAGCTTACCAGCTCTAGTAACGTCGTCTACAAGTACTTCTATATTTTTTATGCTATTTTCATAATTAAAAAAGGCTTGTGCTGATTTTAGAGGCATATATATCAAGGTATTATCATACTCAAACATACCCATATCAAATATTGCTATAACTTTATATTTTTTCATTCGCAGCATTTCACCAAGTAATGCATCAAATTCTTCAGATGATATAAACGTAATTTCGTCGCCATAGTCAACGTTCAAAGCTTCTGCCAATCGTGCTCCTATTATTATCCCTTCATCAAATTTTTTTACATCACCTATAATTACATTATTTGTAATGGTAGTACTATCAAGCAAATCTTTAGTTGAAACACCTCGCACTACGCTACCTGCAATTTTACCATTTGCTACAATAATAACTTGATCATTGGTCATAGGAGTAGCTTTTAATATACCAGGAATTTTCTCAATAGATTTCGAAACTGTGCAGTAATCTGAATTTATGTTCCTATCAAAATAAACATTAATATGGCCATCAATGCCAAGTATTGAGTCAAGCAACTTTGCTCTGAATCCGTTCATCACAGACATCACCACTATTAGTGTTGCAACTCCAAGGGCAATGCTGATAATAGAGAACAAAGTTGTTATAGAGCAAAATCTGGCATTTTTCGCTCGCAAATAGCAAGCAGCCATAGTAATTTCAAAGGCAATGGACATTACAAAATATTTTGAGGTTAAACATTATATTCTTGAAACTTCGTATAATTGTAGACTTTTCTTTATTTGAAAACTAGATATTTTTACTCCTTTAAATTTAGCAGACTTATAGAGTATCTTTAACATTAGAATTTCAAAATCTTCCATATACATCATCCAATCTCACTATATCATTATCAGATAAATGCTCTCCTATCTGAAATTCAACTATTTCAAGTGGAGAGCTTGTGCTTCTATTTTCAATCCTATGGGAAACTTCCCTTGGGATTTCTATCATATGGTCTTTTACTATAGCATATTCTTTGTCGCCTAAACTAACATACCCAACTCCCGATAGTACTATATGGTATTCATCTCTATAGTGATGGAATTGCTTAGAAGTGCAGCTTAATGGATTTATAAAAAGATATTTTATAAGAAAATTTTCGCTCATTAAAATTATACTATAAAATCCCCATGGCTTGATTTCTCTTCTTATCGCTTTTGCTTTCTTAACCTTATTAATAAACGATATTGGGCTTTTGTTTTGTTGCTTATAAGCTCCACCCAATAAATTTTTATTACTTTCTGTCGTTGAAACTGGTTCTTTTTCTCTAATCACATGCTGAAATGACACCGGTTCTTTGCTAAACTCCTCACTCAATTCTAAAACTGAATTCCAAGTTCCAACATCCAACCAATCGAAATTAGCCTCTACCATTGTAATGTTCTTTGCTTTTTCCATTACCAAGTAATCAATGGATATGCCTTCAATTCCTGCAAAATCTCGTTGTTTTAAATACAGAAATCTCTCTTGCGGTATGAAATGTTTCACACTTGCAAAACATAAATTATAAAGACTTGGGGCAGATTTTTTGATCTCATCTATATAGCGTTTTGCTTTGAACACAAATATTCCAGAATTCCAATAATAATCATTACTTAATACATGCTCAGGTTTCTCTATGAAATCCTTTACTATATGATACTTTTCCTTATGATCATAAACTGCATTTATATAGCCGTATTCAGAATCGAATTCATGAAGTTTGACTCCAAAAGTAACTATAGAGTCAGCCTCATAGGCTAACTAATACCAATTCCCACTATACAAAGAACGGATAGACAATAATGGGAAAAAAGCCATACTAAAGTAAGTGAAGTAGCGAGGTATAAATGGCATTAAGATCAAAATTATTGGATGAAAAAGTAGTAGAATCAGCAAAAGAAATGCTGAAGAAAGTAAGGAACAATGTATATGTTTCAAAAAAACTAAATGCTGTAATTGCGGCAAAAAAGCATAGTATAACGGCTGTAGCAAAAATATATTGAATTTCAAGAAGCGCACTAACTTCGTGGATAAAACTCTTGAAATTTGGCAGAGAAGAAAAACTGTTTGCTCCTCCATCACGCCGTAGAAAAACTAAATTAAATCAGGCTCAACTACAGCAAATTGAAGCATGTATAGAAGAAAATCCTAATATTACCATTAAAGAAATGAGAATAAGAATCCAGGAAAAGTTCGGATTAAATATCAGCAAATCTACAGTACACCGCCATATGCAAAAGATGAAATTTTCATATATTACACCAAGACCAGTACACAACGTACAAGATAAAAGTAAACAAGAGGAATTCAAAAAAAAATCTCAATGAAGTTATTGGCAAGTATCCAGAAAAAGAGCTATTTTTCTTTGATGAATCAAGGTTTGGCACACATTCGAAAGTTGGGCATGGATGGTTTAAAAAAGGCACTAGGACTCGGGTTAAAATAAAATTAGGTAGGCATAATTTTTATCTCTACAGTGCAGTTAATCCTAAAAATGGAGAGAGTTTTAGCTTATTTGCACTAAATGTTAACACTGATTGCATGAATGTATTTCTTGAGCAAATGTCGCAATATCTAGGGACAAGAGAAGCTGTTCTTGTTATGGACTGTGCTAGTTGGCATAAGTCAAAAAATTTAAAGGTAGCTAAAAATATTGAGATTATATACCTACCTCCATATTCACCTGAACTCAATCCTGTTGAGAGGCTTTGGTTATACATAAAACAGAACATTTTGCGCAATAAAATATACGATACAATTGCTCTGCTTTAGGGTGCTTTGTGCAAATTTATTACTTCTCTTGCCAGCTCCACAATTAAACAACTCTGCAATTTCTCCTATTTGACTGACCAACAATGAGAATTGGTATAAGGTGGCACATAGAGGAGTGCTATAAACTACTCAAAGTAGGAGCAGAGTTAGAGAATTTTTCTGGAGAGGCTGTATTACAAGAATTTTGGGCAAACTTGGTCATGTGCAATATATTATCGCTTCATATGTGTGATGCACAAGGGCCTTGGAACCCAGATCAAATTGCTGAGTATCGTTTAAATTTTTCAGTTTTATTTGGTGTGATGAGACAGAAACTTTATCAAGTGCTTGTTGCGCCAAAAGATTTTCAAGCCCTTTTTGATAGAGCAAGTATACGCGCTAAAGTTAAGATCCGACCGGGAAGATTCTATAGCCGCGATAAAGTAGATAAGCCTAAACGCCATCATGTCTTTAGGAGAGTTTGCTAATGTATGCTCTTAAGTTGACGCCATTGGGAGAACAGTTGCTACTTGTTAGCGGATGAGATACCGCGAATGAATCGCGGTATGACGGTTAAGTAGGGTGTCATCCCAGTGCCCAGACACTGGGATCCAGAAAAGTTTGCTTGTAAGCAAGCAAACTAGCATAGAAAGTGTTTGTTAAAACACAACGTTTTCAATGAGATTATATGGAAAACTGGATTCCAGTGTCAAGCACTGGGATGACACCCTCCTGATGGGCCCAAATCAAAATGTTCGTACAGTTATGGGTTTAGCACCCCTTCAATTCCCAAACACCCCTCCCACATTAGAATTATTAAGTTCACTCAAAAGAGGAGCACTTGGAGAAGTATCCTGAAGATAGCTTCTTACCGCTCCTTTAGCCTTCTCAATATTATCTGATTCTTTCTCATGCTTCATATGAAAAGCTAAACCACCAGCAAAACATACGAGAAAATTAACGCCAAGGATAACTAAACCCCACACTGGTAAGACTGGGTAAACAACATAAGCTACCAAAGCTGCTAAAGAAACAGCGCCAACTGCAAATTCTATATTCCTAAGCATCTTAAGTTTATTATCCAGGTAATCTATTTTTTCTTCTTTTCTAGCCGCTTTTCTGCTGCTGTTATACCAAAAACACACACCAGCATGGAAAGCAACACACACAACTGCAGCTGCTATACCTAGAGCCAATAACTTCCTGTTGTCTTCTGAATCTTTTTTCTTATCTTCTCTGCTTTGATGGCTACCACTACTGAAACCAGGGTTATTTATAACTGTAGTATGACCACCAAACAGGCTGCGAAGTAGTAAATAATCACAAAAATCTAAACCTCTATCATTATGTACATGTACGTGTGTAACCTGAGGGCCTGTAGGTTGCCTGTTATTCCCTGCGTTATATTGATTATTTCTGCTTTCTGTATTGCGTCTATTAGTTGAGTTTAGACGTGTATGCTCTTTATACGCCTCTGCAAATGTATCCTCGTCCCAAGTTAAATTCCGTGTATTGTTAAAATACCGCAAAAACTCTTTAACATCACTGTTACCACCTGATTTCTTTATATAGGCTAACGCATACCTTTTTAAAACACTATCACTTGCTACCATAAATACCCTCTTAAGTTAAGACTAAATTAATAAATACTTATTATAATAAAGTAACGTCTTCTTGTCAAATCAACCATAACTTAATATCCGGTTAATATCCTTTCCACCAGCTCTTTTACTGTCGGTACGTAGCCATTCTCATAAAACGGATCTTGCTTAAATTTGTACACATTGTGCCCGGAAAACATGAGTTCATTTTCAATATCGCCGTCATGTATAATGTTTTGCAGTGTTTTTTGTATACAAAAACTCCGTGGATCTGGCTTTTGTCCTGTTGAATGGTTGCCGTGATCCTTCCAATTGCTAAACAAACAATGACTTAAGCATCCCATACAATTGATTTGATCTTGTCTTATCTCTGCAAATTTGCTTGGCGTCACAAAAATAACAGTTGTATCTGGAGTTTTCATTGCTTCTGTATACCCTGCTTTAGTCCATGTATTTGCCAGCTCTTTGTCTTTTGAAGTAAGGTAGATCTTCCTACCTCTGCTACCCATTGCAAATTCACTACTAAATTCTTCGCTGGCATTTTCTGAAAACTTTATTTGACTTGAATTCCGTTTCTGCAACTCACGTATGAAGTTATTTTTTACTGCAGATGAGTAAAACCCTGTTGGACTGAATTTATTTAAAAATACATCACCTTCTTCTAAAGTGAGTAGCTTTTTTTTCCACTCTGCAGAAATTGGGCTTTCTTTCGTCAAAAGTGGACGAGTGCCAAACTGAAAAGCTATTGGTCCAATTTGCAGATTGTCAAACCAATGTTCCCAATCTTTCAAATGCCACACTCCTCCTGCCATAACAATTGGTGTTTCTGAAAGACCGATCTCGTTCATGAAAGATCTAAGCTCTGCAACTCTTTCAAATGGAGCCTGTGGTAGCTCTGGGTCTTCACTGTTACTGAGTCCATTGTGCCCTCCAGCAAGCCATGGATCTTCATACACTACTCCACCAAGCAAATAGGAAGATATTCTTTGGTAAGTACGCTTCCATAATGCTTTAAAAGCACGCACCGATGAGACAATAGGGTAATAATAAACCTGATATTTAGCTGCAATTTCTCCAAGCCTATAAGGCATACCAGCACCGCAGGTAATACCATGAACTAAGCCTTTTGCTTTTTCTAATATGCCATTAAGCACGCGTTCTGCTGCTCCCATCTCCCAAAGCACATTCATATGTATTCTTCCATGACCTTTTGATATTTCATTCGCTATTTTTGCCTGATTGATTCCAGCTTTAATACTATACTCAATCAATTCACTGTGTTTTTCATTTCTTGTTTTGCCTTTGTAAATCAGCGGCACTAACTCACCATTATCATCAATAAGCTTAGCATTTGCACCAGAAAACGTACCCACAGCATCTGCTGCAGCAAATGCTCCACTTGACCTTCCATCACTGATTGCGATGCCTTTGCCGCCCTCAATGATTGGCCACACTTCCTTTCCTGAAATTACTATCTTTTTTATCTTATTTTTCAAAACTTCCTCGCAATCTTTCACTCTATTTTACTTAATTACTAAAAAAATAATAGCTGTTTATTTTTTCTTATATCATCAGAGCCTCTGCATAGCCAAATTTGGGTTTTGAGTAGACACAGCAGCTACTGTAATATAGTTTCGAAAGAAGTCTAATGTATTTTGCTATATGATCATAGGTCTAACAGGCAGAATTGGAGTAGGAAAGAGCTTTGTAGCTAATTGCTTTCAAGAGTTTGGTGCTGCTGTGTTTGATGCTGATTCTGTTGTACACCAACTTTATAAAGTGGATAAAAGCATAATAAGTTATGCAGAAAAAAATTTTCCTGGAGTGGTAGTAAATGGTGAAATAGGTAGAACAGTACTGTCTAAATATTTCTTAGCCTACGATGAAAATTGGAAACAATTTCAATCTTTGATTCACTCTGCTGTGCTGCGTGAATTAGAATTTTTTATTGCCAAGGAAAAAAAGATCGATAGAAAGCTTTTAGTTTTAGATGTGCCACTTCTATTAGAAACAAAATTTCATTCATACTGTGACCTTATTATTTTTATCTATGCAGATAGCGTTGTGCAAGCTCAAAGACTTAACGAACGCAACATAGATAAAGAAAAGCTAAATTTAATCTTCAATGTTCAGTTATCTATTGAGGAAAAAAGGAAGATGAGTGACTTTATTATCGATACCAGTGTAAGCAAAGAGTATGTTTTTTCTCAAATAAAAAAAATAGTGGATTCATTAAACCTCAACACGTAGCTCTACGTCATACCGTCACGGTATCTCTTGGCCGCTAACAAGCAGCGGGATGACGAGGTTATCTTCATACTGCCGCGAACCGCCATACCGCCGCGGTATCTCTAGATCCCGCTAACAAGCAGCGGAATGACGATTGTCGATCAATCTAAGTTACTTTAGCAACAGTTATTCTCCACCAAATTACTCCGAATTTTAGTTGTATTATTTGCGGATTTCACTGCTGAAATCTCAAATTTTGAGCTTGTGTTCAAAAATGATTCAACTGACCTGCCAAAAAAATCGTATCTCCACCCCTTGAATAGTTTATCTATCTGCCCAGATATTGACCCGGTTAACTCATCTTTTGAAGAAACTAATTTCCTTGATATGTTACTTTCTTTACATTTACTATCTAAAATAATTGAGAGTATATCGAATACAGATTTGTCATAATTATTCGGTAAGATGTTGTTTTGCTGCATCCAATTTCTTTCATTTTCATTAAAAATATTCACAAACTCTAGTAAATCTGCATCTTTTATATTTTTTGCATTCCTCTTGAGATCATCTAAAATCTCATCAACATGCTCTACATTTTTTTCAACAAAACCAGCTATTACAGCATTATTAATTACTTTATTACGATTCATATTATAGCGCTGTGCTAAGGTCTCTTGCCATTCACTAACTGCTTTAACAGTTAATACCAATCTTGGATTTGCTTCATAATTAAATTTAATTCTCTTCCATGCATCTTTTGGACTATGTAAATACTTATTTATATTAACTATTGATTCCATCTCTTCTTGAAACCAACACATCCTATTATTTTCTTCAAGTTTATTGCACAATATTTGGTATAAGTCATATAGGTGTACCACGTCGTTTATTGCATAGTCTAACTGATCCTCGGACAACGGACGCCTTAACCAATCTGAATTTTTAGCTTTAATTTTATACAGCACTACTCCTTGATATTGCTCTACTACTTTTGAGTAACCAATAAAGTCATGATAATAATGACAAAACATAGCGGCAACTTGGGTATCAAAAATGGGAGTGGGAATACATTTAAACACAGTGAGTAAGGATTCTATATCCTGCCGGCAGCTATGAAACACTTTGGTTATCCCCTGATTTAGCATTATTTTCTTAATGAATGATAAATCAATTTCTGGCACTAATGCGTCTACAATAAAACTCTTCTCTCCGTAAGAAATTTGAATTAACGATAATTTTGGGTAGTAGGTTAAATTATTTCTAATGAACTCCGTGTCAACTGCTATAAATTTCGGCTTTTTTGCTATTAATTCTTCACACGTATCTTCCAGCTCTGATGTTGTACTAATTAGCATATATTTTTCACTTGGTGGTTCTACTTTATCTGACCTTACCCAGAAAAAGTAGAGAGAAAGTTAAGACGTTTTTGTCATGAGAATGATGCATCAAATTGTGCAGGAATGCAATAATTAATAGTAGAATGCCTACGTTGTTTGTTATAAAAGATTTCTATGTATTCAAATATGGCAGTTCTGGTTTGTTGAGCGAGAAGTATCAATAAGCAGCTCCCTTTTGAGTGAACTTTTCTGCAACAGAGTTATCGTAACAACATCCCTTATGGCTCATGCTGGAAATGATGTTTTTTGTATTCAATAGAAATTGGTAATTTTGAGAGGTATACTGTGACCCTTGATCGCTATGTAACAGCAGATTTTTATCGGGTTTGCGCTTATTAACGGCCATCAATAAAGAGTCAATAACCAATTGTTTATTTATTGAGCTACTCATTGACCAGCCAACTACCATACGTGAATATAGGTCAATTATTGCTGCCAACAACCTTCCTTAGTTTTTATATAATACCAATTCTCATTGTTGGTCAGTCAAATAGGAGAAATTGCAGAGTTGTTTAATTGTGGAGCTGGCAAGAGAAGTAATAAATTTGCACAAAGCACCCTAAAGCAGAGCAATTGCATCGTATATTTTATTGCGCAAAATGTTCTGTTTTATGTATAACCAAAGCCTCTCAACAGGATTGAGTTCAGGTGAATATGGAGGTAGGTATATAATCTCAATATTTTTAGCTACCTTTAAATTTTTTGACTTATGCCAACTAGCACAGTCCATAACAAGAACAGCTTCTCTTGTCCCTAGATATTGCGACATTTGCTCAAGAAATACATTCATGCAATCAGTGTTAACATTTAGTGCAAATAAGCTAAAACTCTCTCCATTTTTAGGATTAACTGCACTGTAGAGATAAAAATTATGCCTACCTAATTTTATTTTAACCCGAGTCCTAGTGCCTTTTTTAAACCATCCATGCCCAACTTTCGAATGTGTGCCAAACCTTGATTCATCAAAGAAAAATAGCTCTTTTTCTGGATACTTGCCAATAACTTCATTGAGATTTTTTTTTGAATTCCTCTTGTTTACTTTTATCTTGTACGTTGTGTACTGGTCTTGGTGTAATATATGAAAATTTCATCTTTTGCATATGGCGGTGTACTGTAGATTTGCTGATATTTAATCCGAACTTTTCCTGGATTCTTATTCTCATTTCTTTAATGGTAATATTAGGATTTTCTTCTATACATGCTTCAATTTGCTGTAGTTGAGCCTGATTTAATTTAGTTTTTCTACGGCGTGATGGAGGAGCAAACAGTTTTTCTTCTCTGCCAAATTTCAAGAGTTTTATCCACGAAGTTAGTGCGCTTCTTGAAATTCAATATATTTTTGCTACAGCCGTTATACTATGCTTTTTTGCCGCAATTACAGCATTTAGTTTTTTTGAAACATATGCATTGTTCCTTACTTTCTTCAGCATTTCTTTTGCTGATTCTACTACTTTTTCATCCAATAATTTTGATCTTAATGCCATTTATACCTCGCTACTTCACTTACTTTAGTATGGCTTTTTTCCCATTATTGTCTATCCGTTCTTTGTATAGTGGGAATTGGTACTACCAAGATAAAAAAAGGTATGAAAAACGCATTAATCTCGCTAAATGAGAAGATTCTCCTGAGGAAAAGATCTATCATCGAAACGGTTTTTGGTTACCTGAAAAACAGATTAGATACTCGCCATAGATCCCCTGTTAACTTCCTAGTTCACATTTTTTCTACACTCATTTCATATTCCATGCAACCCAAAAAGCCCTCTATCTCCAGCTCTTTTTTTATCGGCTAATCCATAGTTAGCGTTCTTAGCATAGATCCCGCTAACACGTAGCGGGATGACGATTGTCAAGGTGTCATCCCAGTGCCCAGACTACTTGGATCCAGAAAACTTAACTTTAAATAAGTGGCTGCATAATAAAGACTAGATTCCAGCGTCACGCGCTGGAATGACACCATTTTCGGTCTCTTAAATTGCTTTAGCTACAAACATTAAGAAATTTACCGAGTGAAAAAAAGGCAAAAGAAGCCCCATGGTTGGCTAGTTATTTATATGTACTTCAAAATATTGGCGTTTTTTGTTCTAAACGCTGCAATTTAGCTGCTTTTAAATGCGACTAACCTAAATTATAAACGTTAAGAAATTTACTGAGCGGAAAAAAAGGCAAAGAAACCCCAGGGTAGCTAGTATTCAAATTCTCCCTTGTCTATTTGACGTCTTTTACTGTCTTAAACGCTTTATAAGCGCGTTTCGGCTTGTATAGGTAGAAACCTAAAGTTTTATAAAGACATGAGGTGCACATAGTGCAAAAAATTAAGCATGATTTACGCCAAATACATTAAGTTTTTTTGTCATTAATCCACTGCAGAGATTGCGAAGATAAATAAATAGCTTCAGTGTTGTGATAAGGGGGCTGGCGGAGTTTGTCAAGGAAGTTTTTTCGTTTCTGCGAGCTACCTGAGTTTATTGACTTCATTAGAGCCAAAACTCTTGAGACCTAGGTGATAATTCTATCTAAAAGGATGCCAAAAAAGAGAAGCAACCCTACGTAGGAATTATTTTTAAATATGGACATGCATTGACTGGGATCGTCAGGATTGAAATTTTTGTATTGGCGGTGAAATATGAACCCTACAGCAAGTAGAGCAATATAAAAGATGTTATTTAATGATGATAAGATACCAGCATATAGCCACGTCATAAGAGATATTAAATAAAATCTTTTCAACCAAGATTTTGTTGTATCACCAAAATATAATGCGGTAGATTTCATTCCGAGTTTTTCATCATCTTTTTTATCTTGATGAGCGTATATGGTGTCATAGCTAAGTGTCCAAAAGACGCATCCTATATAAAACAGCAAGGATTCTATACTGATCTGGTTTATTATTGCTGCTGAGCCCATGAGCGATCCCATATTGAAGGTAAACCCTAAGAACAATTGTGGCCACCAAACATACCGCTTTAATAAAGGGTAAGTAGCTATCATACACATTGAGATTATTCCAAGTATGAGTGTGGTTTTATTAGTTAACAATAAAATTACCAAGGCGATAGATAGTAGCAGTGAGAGTAAAACCAAAGCCTGCTTTATGTTTAATGCACCACTTGCAAGTGGCCTATATTTTGTTCGTTCAACGTGCGCATCTATTTCCCTATCGAAAATGTCATTGATTATGCACCCTGCAGGTCTCATTAAAAATGCACCTATAGTAAATAAAACAAGGAGAAAAAGAGCCTGATACGATAGAGAAGTTGAGGCTAAAAGAATACCGCTCAAACTGGGAAATAGCACAAGCCACAAACCTGTTAAACTGTGCAGTCTCATTAATGAAAAGTAACGGTTGAAATACATTAATTAAGTGTGATTATGTAATATTTTGCTTACATTAACGAAATTATCGAACGCTAAATCAGGCTTGAAAACTAACTCAGGTATAAATCGCAAATCAACATAACACAATATAGATTTACGTATTGACCATGCAGATTGGTTCATTTCATTAACAACAGTGTTAATATCACAATTATCCTCAGAAGGATCTCCAGTGCGTGATGCTGAAATCCATGTACTTTTTTCTGAATCTGAGTAGTCAGCTACTTGGATATTCAATGAAGATAACACAATATATACATCTGCTTTTTTCAAATCTTTACTTAATTTTACGTCAGATACCGCTACATTTTTATTGAACACCTTACCTTCCATTAGGACTCTTGATATTGCTCTATGCAATACCGATGCTATTTTTAGGTTTCTAATTTCCTTTTTCATATCCATCTACTATAACACCCTTTCTTCTTGCACTAATTGATAAGCTTCCAGAATATCTCCAACTTTAATATCGATATTACCCTCTAGTGATACTCCGCATTCAAAGTTTACACCTACTTCTTTAACATCATCTTTAAATCTACGTAGTGCTTTTAACTTTCCTTCATGCACCAATTTGCCACCACGCACTACCTTAATTAAAGAATCTTTTCTTATGACTCCATCACTTACGTAACATCCAATGATATTACCAGCTTTAGATACGTTAAATATTTGCCTCACAGATGCAGAACCAACACGAACCTCTCGTGTAACAGGCTTTAACATTTTAGTTAAATACATTCTCATGTCGTCAATGAGCTCGTATATTATGTTATAAGTATGTATTTCTACACCTTTTTGTTTTGCCAAGTCCCTTACTTTTGAGTCCACTTTTACATTAAAAGCTAAAATTACTGCACTTGATGCTTCTGCAAGCAGCACATCTGAATCTGTTATCCCTCCTACTGCTTTGTGTAGGATATTTAATTTCACTTGGTCTTTACCGAGTTTATCAATTGAACTTGATATTGCTTCAATAGAACCAGTTACATCGCACTTTAAAACTACAGATAGTTCTTCTGTTTCACTGTTATTACGACTGAATATATCTAAATTATTGTCGTCTGAATCTTCTTTCTTTTTCTTGATCAACTCTAGTCTGTATTCAACAATTTCACGCGCCTGCTTTTCAGAATTTACAACAACAAATTTATCTCCAGCATTTGGCACACCATTTAGACCAGTAATTTCAATTGGAGCGGAGGGTAGTGCTGCTTTTTCTCTTTGACCAAGGTGATTAACCATACTACGTACTTTGCTGTATGTTGTACCAACTACCAATATATCACCAACCTTTAACGTTCCTTCCTCAACTATCAATGTAGCTGATATTCCTTTCGCTTTATCTATTTTGGATTCTATTACCCATCCAAGTGCTCGACAATCTTCTATTGCTTCTAGCTTCATTAATTCAGCGATTAACAAAATCGCCTCTTCTAGTTTATCTAAATTAGTTTTCTTTTTTGCTGATACTGGCACAATCATAATATCACCACCAAGCTCTTCAGAGATGAGATCATATTGAGGCAAACTATTAATTATTTTTTCTACATCACCAGGTTCAGATTTATCAATTTTATTAATAGCAACTATAATAGAAACATTTGCTGCTTTTGCATGATTTATTGCTTCAACTGTTTGTTTCATGATTCCATCGTCAGCTGCAACTACTATTACGACTATATTAGTAATATTGGCACCACGTGCACGCATCGCAGTGAACGCTTCATGTCCTGGTGTATCAATAAAAGTAATTTTTTGCTTATCTTTTGTCGTTATTTGATAAGCACCTATGTGTTGAGTTATGCCACCTGACTCTCTTTCTGCAACATTAGATTCACGAAATGCATCGAGCAATGAGGTTTTACCATGATCGACGTGTCCCATAAAAGTGACGATTGGTGGTTTAGGTTTTTTAGGCAGGCTTTCTCTGCCTTCTATAAAAAATGAATCCTTTTCTCTGTTGGTATCGCTCACTCGTTTAGCCGTATGATTAAATTTTTCCACTATTTCAGATGCTATATCTGGATCCACCAGATCATCTACTCTATAACTCTCACCGACTTCTTCTTTGAACATTTTTAGCACACTCTTGCTATCTTCTGCCATACGAACAGATAACTCCCTGATAGTTATTTTATCTGGTATAATAACTTCTCTTGATATATTTTTACCCTTAGTAAACTTTGACTTTCTACTTCTTATACCAAATCTTTGCTTAAATACAGGGGGTTGTTCAGTTTTTTCATCTATTGCCTGTGCAATTACCAGTTTAGAATGCTTAGAATATATATCTTTGTTGACTTTAGAAGACTTTTTATCGTCGCCCTCATAGTCAATATTATCTTCTCTTAGTTCAACTAAGTGAGTATTACTTAAAACTTTCTTATTTATTTCTTTAGATAAAGTGTCCGCTTCATTTTTCTCGTCAATCTCTTTATTGCTGTCTTCTTTTGCTGTTTTCTCTTTTTCTTCTCTCTGATTTCTTTCTTTCAGCAAAGCAGCATTCTGCACAGCATTAATGCGGAAAATTTGTTCTTTCTCTGTTAAAGAACCTAATTTACTCTCGTCAAATAAATTATGTTCTTCTGCATCATGAGATTTTTTTCTTCTTTTTTTTACTATTGTAGCTCCAGTACTTGGGCTAGCTGAAGAGTTTAAATTGAGGTCTAATTTAAGCTTGCTTAAGCCTTGGAGCGTTAATTTTTTATTACTGATATCTTCATTATTCATATTATTTTATTATATTAACCCAAGCTTTTTACGTGCTTCTATGATTATTGAGTCTACTGTATCTTTTAGATTTTCTTTACTATCAGCTGAGGAAGAGAGTATGCTGCAAAACTCATAACTTGATAAATCTGCTATGTCCTCTAAAGTCTTAATATCATGTTTACTCAGAGCAATTTTATTGTCTATTGATAAAGTTAAATTGATTACATCATCTTCCATACCTAGACTTTTTAGCTCTTCTATTTTTCTATCATTTTCTGCTTTCAGGTGCTTGTTTGCTCTGTTATGAAGTTCGTTTGCAATATCCTCATTAAAGCCCTCTATTGAAGCAAGCTCTTTAATTGAAGCGTTGGATATATCTTCTACGCT
This sequence comes from Wolbachia endosymbiont (group A) of Sicus ferrugineus, assembly GCF_947251515.1. Classification (NCBI taxonomy): domain Bacteria; kingdom Pseudomonadati; phylum Pseudomonadota; class Alphaproteobacteria; order Rickettsiales; family Anaplasmataceae; genus Wolbachia; species Wolbachia endosymbiont (group A) of Sicus ferrugineus. Next base: position 196,983 of record NZ_OX366370.1, on the reverse strand, counting down.
TGAAAAACCTTCTGTTACCAATAGCTGACCCATAATCTCTTCTAAGTTTAAAGCTTCAGCAAATAAAGCTGAACATTGACTAAGTTCTTTACTTCGCCTTTCTGATTCTTGCTGAGTGCTTAATATCTCAATTTTCCATCCAACAAGCTCTGAAGCTAATCTTACATTCTGGCCCTTTTTTCCTATAGCTAAACTCAATTGATCTTCAGCAACTATTAACTCTATGCAATTTTCATTTTCATCAATAATAACCTTCGATACTTCTGCAGGAGTAATGGCTTTAATAACAAATTGACCCAAATCTGAGGAGTAATTTATAACGTCAATTTTTTCACCATTTAATTCGTGTATAATAGTTTTTATTCTATCTCCCTTAACTCCAACACAAGCACCTACTGGATCAATGTTCTTGTCAGGAGAGAAAACAGCAACCTTAGACCTTGAGCCGGCGTCTCTAGCTATACCTTTAATTGTTACTAACCCGTCAGCAATTTCTGGTATTTCTTGATTTAATAATGCCTCTAAAAAGCCTTCATGAGTCCTAGAAAGAATAATTTGACGTCCATCATCAGAGCGCTTAACGGTCTGTATGTAAGTTTTAACCTTATCGCCTTCACGAAATGATTCACCACCGGTCAAATTTCGCAATGGAAGATATGCCCTAGTGCCATTTATGTCTATAATAAGATCTGAATATTCTACTTGTTTAACAATACCATACCTTATTTCTCCCACCTTATCTTTAAATTCCTCATATTGCTTTTTTGACTCTTCATCTTTAATTATTTGAGCAATCTTTTGCTGGGCAATCCTTGCTGAAGCAAGATCAGTGTTAAGAGAGAGCAATTCACTAACAGTATCTCCAACTTTTGCATCTCCTTTTATTAATTTAGCTTGTGTCAGCGTAATTGATTCATACTCAGTATTCTTTTCTCCATCTGATTCGTCATCAATAACTTTTAGTTTTCTGTATGAAATAACTTTGCCTGTATTTCTATCTATATTAACTACAATTTTACTTTTGCTACCATATTTTTGATAAGCCACTGCTTCTATAGCACTTTCTAGTGCCTTTATTACAACATTAAAATCTAAACCTTTTTGAAGTGAAAGTTCTCCTGCTGTTTTTATTACATCAAGGCTTCCAACTATGTTATTCTTGTTACTTTTCTGCTTAACACTGCTTTTACGATTAGCAATCATAATAAATAAATCCAATGTAATTAATTATAATTATAGCTTCAACGGGCAAAGAACGCTATCTTAAATGTTAAATGATTGCTAATTTAAGTCAAGTTTTTTCATGTCTTTGTATGACAAGCAACGCCGGAGTAAAGAATAAAGTTAAGACCGTTGCAGCCAATATTCCACTTGCTATGGTTGTTGAAATGTCAACCCACCACTGGCTTGATGGAGCATCATATGTGATTTGTAGCGTAAAAAAATTGATATTTAACCTGGTAATCATCGGTATTAAACCAAGAACTGTGGTTGCAACGGTAAGCAATATTGGCCTAACGCGAGAAATTGCAGCGTTTATTACACATCGCTTGATGTCATTTTTGTGTACCTTAATTTGGTGATGAAAGGCATCAAGCGATAGTATGTTATTATTCACTATAATTCCTGCCAAAGCAATTATCCCCACTCCACACATAACAACTACGAAAACTTGTTGGATAAGAAAGAAAACAAAAAACACACATGTGGTGGATAAAAACACTGCTGTCATTACGATAAATGTATGGTATACATTATTAAACCATACACGTCAAGTTAAGGGAAAGTAGCATAAGGAAAAAGAAAAGTGGTAAAGATTATTTTAGATATTAAGTAATAAAGCTAGTAATTTATAGACTCTTCTAAAAGAATTATCTTATTTTAGATCAAAATTTCCAAAAAAATAAATGTAACAAACAAGATACCCACTTTAAATGGTGCTATATTGGGCCTTAACTTGACGCGTATGCATTATTAAACTGTGTCACTAATACCAATATCATTGGTGTAATCGCTAATATAAAAGCCTTTAACAAAAATGCTCCTGATTTTTGTTGATCTTCTTTGTCGCCTTTAAAATCAATTTTTACTCCCTTGTCCCAATCCTGGGCAATAGAATTCTGAATGAACTTTACTCTTTCATTAACAAGATAGCCAGTATCCACATCAGCGGAAATTGTCACTGTACGTAATCCATCAATCCTATTTAGTTTGTTTACCTTTTTTTCGGGAGCATATTTTACTATGTTGCTCATAGGATACGGGCCATTAACTGTATTGATAAAAAGATTATCTATAGTCTTCATGTTGCGGTCCCTTCTGGGGAAACGGAGTACAATATCGATTTCTTCATCCGTGTTATTTGGTCTATATTTTCCAATCAACACTCCATTTGTAACCATCTTTATAAAATCGCCAATGGTTGCAACACTTACTCCAGAACTTGTAGCTTTACTCTTATCAACACTCATATTCCACTCTATTTCAGGTGCTGATCTGCTATCTTGAATATTTATAAACCCGGATGAAGGTTGGTCCATAATTTTTAGAATTTTCTCTGCTGCTAAATTCAGATTAGATGCACTTCCGCTGAGGTTAATTTGTATTGGCTTGTCAGCCGACGGTCCTAACTTTTCCTCTTGAACATTAATTATTATTCCTTTCATGTCTTGCACACTGCTTCTTATATCGTTTAATATGTGCTTAGCTTTGCGCCTGAAGCGCCAATCCATAAGTTCTAGTTGAATTCTGGCGATAACGTTGTCTGAAAATGCTCCTGATCTAGCATAAGAAACATGAATTTCTTTTTCAACGCTCAAAATGCGTTCTTCCACTTCTTTGAGTATCAGATCTTGTTCTTTAGCTGATAAGCTTTCTTTTACTTTAACACTGATTAAAATATTATCTGAATCCACTTTCGGAAAAAACTTCACTCCAGGACCAAAGGTAAAGTACAGCACACTAAATGAAAACAGGACGAATACAGTAGCACATATGAATTTTTTAGGATGATCTAAAACCTTCTCTAGCATGCGTATGTAAGCTCTTATTATAGGCCCAGCATTTTTTATCTCACCACTTTCTATAGCACTCATTTTTTTTATTTCTTTTTTTGAGGTTATTGAAGGCTTACCAAATATTGCACCAAGTGTTGGTATAAAAACCAAAGCCATAATGAGCGATCCAATCAAAGTTAGAATTATTGTAATTGGTATGTACTGCATGAATTTACCAACAGTATCAGGCCAGAATAATAGAGGAAAAAACACTGCTAATTTAGTTAACGTCGATGATAGAACCGGATAAAACATATCACGAACTGAAGTGTGAAAGGCTTCTACTTTGTCCATTCCGCAGATCATCTTTCTATCGGCATATTCGCTGATCACAATTGCATCATCAACCAGCATGCTAACAGCCATGATGAAACTGAAGAGCACAACGATATTTAAGGTTATGCCCATAAAGTAAAGAGCTATTATCCCAATGAGAAAGGAACCGGGTATCGAGAGTGCCACAAGAATAGCAATCCTTGTTCTCATAGAAAGCATCATTATGATCAATATTAACAACACAGCGAATATTATGCCGTTTTCCAAGTCATCAAGCACATCGCGGACGTTTTTTGACTGGTCATTTAAGTACACCACTTTTAAATTTTCAGGTAATTGATCTTTTGCCTTATCCATTAAGTATTTTACTTGATTTACTGTGTCTATTATGTTTTTTCCGTTACGTTTTGAAATTTCTAGCACGACACTAGGTAATCCATTAATGCTAGCAAACCCTTGGTGATCCTCAAACCTAGGGTATACTTTTGCTATATCTTTGATTCTCAAAACTGCATCGCCTTGAGATCTAATAGGAATATTCATAATATCTTCTATATCTTTTAATAACCCTGATATTTTAATCAAATATTTACCGGTATCGTTTTCCAGTGACCCAGCTCCCACTAGTCTATTATTGCTTGATATAGCTTGGAATATTTCGTTTGATTGAATGTTATATTTTGTTAGAACTGTGGGCTCAATTATAACTTCCACTGTTTCTTTATGCATACCTGCCACTTCAACTTTGAGAACATTTGGCAGAGATTCTATTTCTTTCTTTAGCTTGCGTGCTATTTCAGTTAAGGCTCTTTCTGGCAAATTACCAATTAAGCCGACATTGATACCAATTCCCACTATACAAAGAACGGATAGACAATAATGGGAAAAAAGCCATACTAAAGTAAGTGAAGTAGCGAGGTATAAATGGCATTAAGATCAAAATTATTGGATGAAAAAGTAGTAGAATCAGCAAAAGAAATGCTGAAGAAAGTAAGGAACAATGCATATGTTTCAAAAAAACTAAATGCTGTAATTGCGGCAAAAAAGCATAGTATAACGGCTGTAGCAAAAATATATTGAATTTCAAGAAGCGCACTAACTTCGTGGATAAAACTCTTGAAATTTGGCAGAGAAGAAAAACTGTTTGCTCCTCCATCACGCCGTAGAAAAACTAAATTAAATCAGGCTCAACTACAGCAAATTGAAGCATGTATAGAAGAAAATCCTAATATTACCATTAAAGAAATGAGAATAAGAATCCAGGAAAAGTTCGGATTAAATATCAGCAAATCTACAGTACACCGCCATATGCAAAAGATGAAATTTTCATATATTACACCAAGACCAGTACACAACGTACAAGATAAAAGTAAACAAGAGGAATTCAAAAAAAAATCTCAATGAAGTTATTGGCAAGTATCCAGAAAAAGAGCTATTTTTCTTTGATGAATCAAGGTTTGGCACACATTCGAAAGTTGGGCATGGATGGTTTAAAAAAGGCACTAGGACTCGGGTTAAAATAAAATTAGGTAGGCATAATTTTTATCTCTACAGTGCAGTTAATCCTAAAAATGGAGAGAGTTTTAGCTTATTTGCACTAAATGTTAACACTGATTGCATGAATGTATTTCTTGAGCAAATGTCGCAATATCTAGGGACAAGAGAAGCTGTTCTTGTTATGGACTGTGCTAGTTGGCATAAGTCAAAAAATTTAAAGGTAGCTAAAAATATTGAGATTATATACCTACCTCCATATTCACCTGAACTCAATCCTGTTGAGAGGCTTTGGTTATACATAAAACAGAACATTTTGCGCAATAAAATATACGATACAATTGCTCTGCTTTAGGGTGCTTTGTGCAAATTTATTACTTCTCTTGCCAGCTCCACAATTAAACAACTCTGCAATTTCTCCTATTTGACTGACCAACAATGAGAATTGGTATAAGATATTACCACAAACATCATATTCACACGAAATACTTGACTTCACTTGTACTAAGAAGCATTTTATATATATTGTGTGCCCGTAGCTCAGCTGGATAGAGCAACAGCCTTCTAAGCTGTGGGTCGTAGGTTCGAATCCTACCGGGCACACTCTTCTATCAATACTTTCTATAAATCTTCAAGTATTCTGGCACCACATTTTCAATTGCTAATGGTCGAACCTTCATTGTTTCAAGGTCAGCTGACTTTTCGATTGAGCCATTCATCATAACTTTCACCTGATCTTGAGTAAGCACAGGGTTCGTATCTCTGGTTATTGGTTTTAGCAGCATAGAAATAATTTTATTTTCTAAAAAGAAAGCTATTAACTTTGCCATTGGAAAAGATACATTGATCAACAAACACTTTCTGTTAGTAACATTCAGAATAAACTTCAATAAGCTTTTGAAAGAGTAAACCTTTGGTCCACCCATGTTATAAATTTTCTTGTCTTGCTTATTAAAACTGATAATACGATATACCACTTCAGCTAAGTCTGTTACACATATTGGCTGAAATTTAGTCGTTCCATTGCCAATTAGCGGCAAAAAAGGAAGAACAGTTGCTAATCTTGCAAATTTATTAAAGAAGTTATCTTCTTTACCAAATACAAGGCTTGGCCTAATTATTATTGCTTCTTGAAATGCTGAAGTTACAGCTTTTTCACCTTCCAATTTACTTTTGGCATATTTTGACAACTTGCTATTTTCTATTCCCATAGCGGAAAAATGTATCATCATAGGTACATTTTTCATTTTTGCAGCTTTTGCTATCCTTTCAGCTATTTTAACGTGAACAGCGTAAAAATCGTGCTTTTTTGCTTCATATAATATTCCCACTAAGTTTATGGCTACATCACATTCTTCCATACCCTCTAGAACTGATTTTTCATCAAAAAAATCGCCTTTAAATATTGATATTTGTCCCAAATTGCCACACAATTTTAAACAAGCAGCTTTTTCCTGATTACGAGTGAATATCTTTATTAAATGTCCTTCTGCTGCCAAGCGTCTTACGATGTGTTTGCCTATAAACCCCGTTCCACCAAAAATAATTACACGTTTTGTCACGATTAAAGTTCCTAATAATTTGTTACTGTAAATTAATACAATGATTTTGCTTAATATTCTATTATGAATTCCCGTACAATAAGATCCATTTTCATTCTTCGTGAGCCTTTAACTAGAATTGCGTCATTATTCTGAATAATGTTAGCTAAATCACTTTTCAATTGATTAGAATCATTAAAATGCGCGCCTCTTATATTATCTGGCAAAAGCTCATGCAATTCTAACATAAATTTACCAACTGTATAAATTTTATCTATATTATTTTCTGTGACAATCTTAACCAAATCTGTATGAAATTCTATGCTTTTATCACCAAATTCCAACATATCACCAAGCAAAGCTACTTTTCTCTGATTAGAATATGTACTCAAAGTTTTTATTGCAGTTTTCATCGAAGCAGGGCTGGCATTATAGGAGTCATCAATTAAATGTATATATTTTTTATTGTATTTGACCTTATGAATATTGCCTCTACCTTTCGTTACACTAAAATTCTTAAGTGCAAGTGGTAATTTTGATAAATCAAGTCCGAGGCTCTGCACAACTGCTGCAACAACAAGTAGCGAATAAGCAAAATGCTCACCTTGCACACGTAAATTACAGTTTATAGTTTGATTATCACTCAGCCTGATTTTGAAATTTAGCCCGTCATCATTTCTTATTAGGTCCAACAAACAAACTTCAGCATTTTTATCTTTACCGAAGCTTATTACATTTCTATTGGCATGTGATGAGAGATAATCATAATATTTATTATCTCTGTTTAAGACCAAAGTACCATTACTTTTCATACCATATAGAATTTCTAACTTCGCTTGTGCAACGTCAAATAGTGATGAAAAATTTTCAGTATGTGCAGGTTCGATGTTGGTAATAACTGCAATATTTGGATTACTAATCTTTGATAATTCTTTTATTTCACCAGCTTTATTCATTCCCATTTCAAGGATTAAGTACTGGCAGTTTTTTGGAGCTTTTAGAATTGTCAAAGGCAATCCTATATTATTATTTAAGTTACCTTCGTTTGCATGGGACACTCCATATTGCGATAAAACAGTGTGCAGCATATCCTTTGTAGTGGTTTTCCCGACACTGCCTGTAATTGCAATAACTTTAGCATCAACAAGAATATTTCTAATATAGTATGATGCCATATCGTGCAAAGCTTTCAGGGTATCTTGTACAATAATGAGAGGGAAATTTTTATATTTACCCTCACTTACTATTGCAGCGGCAGCCCCTTTTAAAAACGCTTCATGCAAAAAATTATGGCCATCAAAATTCTTTCCCTTGAGTGCAATAAATAAATCACCTTTTTTTATGCTTCTTGTGTCCGTTGAAATATTTGAGCTATGTGTCCAATTACAACCATTTACGCCTCTTCCGCCAGTTGCATCAATGATATTATTTGTGTTCCATTTAAACATAATTTAGAGAGTATTCTTTATAATAAATTGAACAATAAAAGTAGCGAAAATACTACCTGTTTTAGACAATGTACAAATAATGGTTGCAACCCCTATAATTCTATCTTATAATGAATATAGAAGTTTAAATTTTTTCGTCTATAATTAAAATGTATTTAGTTATAGAAAGTACCTTGGAGGCATGTATGGCAGAATCTATTTGGGCTAAGATAGGCGGAGCAGTTAAAACAGGTGTAGAAGCTACACGTCGTGTGCTTACTCTTGTGCCTAAAACACTTATTTACCCTATAAAGAAGCCGTTTGCTTCAATGGGTGAAATGAAACATGATGCTACAGTTTCGTTAAAGGAAGCCGTTGGTATAGATGTACCTAAAGAAGAAAGGGAATATGACCCACCTATAGAAACCACACAAGCTAGTGAGAATCTTGGTGTACAAATAACAGAGCAAAAGAAAGGGACAGGAAAGGTAGTTTTTTTAGCGTCAAGGACTCTGACGGGAGATATACCTTATTTGAACGATGAACAATTGGGTAAAATAAAAGTAGGTTTACCGAATGTAACTATTTTTAGAGAAGAAAACAAAATTGTAATTGAAATTAACGTTGAGGAAATAGCTAACACTATTAAAACTAATCCTGATAATAAAGGCAAGAGCGAGAAAGAAATAAAAGAGCTTGTTCTTAAAGGAATTGCTAATAAAGTTGACGAAGACCTTAAGAAGCTGGCAGGAATTACTGGTGGAGAATTTAAAATTCATACAGACTTAAAATTGCTGAATGGTATTGCAGAAAAATTGTATCGAGAATATGATAACCAGAACAAACCATCAAAAACTCTAAGGCCAGCACAAACTGGAAAGTCACCAGGGCAGTCTTCAGAAACTGTTACAAGTACAGATGAATTAGTAAAATCTTTTAACATTACTAATCCTAACGAGTTTCCTTTTGGTAAAAGTAAAGAAGCTATTTCTCCTATAAAAAATATGCAGTTATCAGAACGAGATATCAAAAAGCAAGCAGAAGGATTGGGAAGTACTTTTTTGAATTTTGAAGATGCCTCTGGTGAAGTAATAAAACCACTATCTACGCCTGATGTAGAAAGAAATAAAGGAAGAGGGAAAGGTCGCTCTTAAAATATGAGCAATGAAGTTTATGATAGCAATAACATCTTTGCTCAAATATTAAGAGGTGAGTTACCTTGTAAGAAGGTACATGAAAATGAAAATGTACTAGCTTTTCGTGATAAGTACCCTGATGCACCAGTTCACATTTTAGTTATACCAAAAAATCAATATATTTCATACGATGATTTTATTCTAAAAGCTTCTGAAGAGGAGATAGTAAGTTTTTTCAAAATTGTCAGAGAAATAGCACATAAATATAATTTAGAAAAAACAGGATATAGATTAGTCACTAACTATGGTGAAAATGGAGAGCAGGTTGTACCACACTTTCACGTGCATATTTTAGGTGGTAAAAAGTTAGGAAAGCATGTAAACTCATAGTGTTATATGTTTTGTTAAATGAGCGAATATCTAACCATAGTAATCTTTATCTGCGTATCAATTGTAGTATCTTTTGCTTTAGGTATATTGCCTATGTTTCTTGCAGTGAGTAAGCCAGATGGTGAAAAACTTTCCACATATGAGTGTGGCTTCAATCCACTATCCAGTGCAAGAAAAAATTTTGACATTAAATTTTACCTAGTTTCAATATTATTTATAATATTTGACTTAGAAATTGCTTTTCTTTTTCCTTGGGCTGTTTCTTTATCTAAGATAAGCTATGGTGGATTTTGGTCTATGATGGTATTTCTTGCAATACTCACTATAGGTTTTATCTATGAATGGTGTAAAGGTGCATTAGAGTGGGAGTAGTTTATGACAAATCAAATTCTATCTAATGATGACTGGGGTCGTTATAAAAAAGAAGGGTTTCTTGTTACTAAATTTGGTGATTTAATAGATTATGTAATGAATTGGGCAAGGTCTGGTTCATTGTGGCCAATGACATTTGGTCTTGCATGTTGCGCAGTTGAGATGATGCATACTGCATCCAGCCGTTATGATCTTGATAGATATGGCATAATGTTTCGTGCAAGCCCACGTCAATCAGATGTGATGATTGTTGCTGGCACACTAACTAATAAAATGGCAGCAGCATTGCGTAAGGTTTATGATCAAATGGCAGACCCGAAGTATGTTATTTCTATGGGAAGTTGTGCAAATGGTGGTGGTTATTACCATTACTCTTATTCAGTAGTCCGAGGCTGTGATAGAATTGTGCCAGTTGACGTGTATGTCCCTGGATGCCCACCAACCGCTGAGGCGTTGCTATATGGAATGCTATGCCTACAAAACAAAATAAAACGAACTCAGAATATAAAGCGTGGATAAAACTGCAAGGCATATACAAAAAAAGACCAAGTGTGAGTGCATTCAAAAAGATGATGGCATTATTGTAATATATTCAACTTTAGATGAAATTGAAAAGCACCTATCCTTCCTACGTGATGATGAAAAGTGTAGGTTTGAACTATTAGTTGATATTTTTGGGGTTGACTATCCAGATCGAGAAAAGCGCTTTGAGTTAGTGTACAATTTACTCAGCATTGTGCATAATATTAGAGTACACATAAAACTTCAATTATGTGAGGGCGATATGCCTCCAAGCATAGCAAAGGTATTTAGCACAGCTTCGTGGTTTGAGCGTGAAGTGTTTGATATGTATGGAATAGAATTCTCTGATCACCCTGATTTGCGTAGGATTCTAACAGATTATGGATTCAAAGGTCATCCAATGTTAAAAGATTTTCCTCTCACTGGTTATGAGGAAGTAAGATACGATATAGAGGCAAAAAAGGTTGTATATAATCCTATAGATTTATCGCAAGATTTTCGTATGCTTGATAGCCTATCGCCTTGGGAAGGTAAAACCATAAAAGTAAATACAAAGGAGTAGAAAATGACAGTACAAAGAAAAAAAATATCTTTAATCGGTGCAGGAAATATCGGTGGAACTCTTGCCCATATGATTGCACTAAGGGAACTCGGCAATGTTGTTTTACTTGATATTAGTGATGGAATACCGCAAGGTAAAGCACTCGACATAGCAGAATCATCCCCTATTGATGGATTTAATTCTGGTTTAACTGGAACTAATCAATACAAAGATATAGAAAATTCTGATGCAATCATCATAACAGCAGGCATTGCTAGAAAACCTGGAATGAGCAGGGATGACCTCCTGCAAACCAATGCTAAAGTAATGAAGGAGGTTGGTGAAAATATTAAGAAGTATTCTCCAAATGCGTTTGTAATAGTGGTTACCAACCCTTTGGATGCCATGGTTTCAGTGGTGCATAAATTTTCAAACCTTTCAGCTAATATGGTTGTTGGAATGGCAGGAGTGCTTGATTCTTCCCGTTTCCGTTATTTTCTTGCAAGTGAATTAAATATTTCAGTTGAAGATATATCTGCTTTTGTGCTTGGAGGACATGGTGACACTATGGTAACACTCATTAATTGCACTTCTATCGCTGGCATTCCACTTACCCAAGTTATCGATATGGATCTCATTACGCAGAAAAAAGTTGATGAAATAGTTGAACGCACTCGCAATGGCGGTAAAGAAATAGTTGATCTGCTTAAGTCTGGATCTGCATACTACGCTCCTGCATCTTCAGCTATATGCATGTTAGAGTCATATTTAAAAGATAAAAGGCGTATATTACCATGTGCTGCTTACCTTAATGGTGAATATGGTGTAAAAGATTTGTTTATTGGTGTTCCTGTAATTATTGGAAAAAATGGAGTTGAAAAGGTCCTAGAAGTTAAGATGGATAATAGTGAACGAGAAATGTTCGATAAATCTGTGAATGCAGTGAAAGAACTATTTAGGCTCATAAGCAAATCAATGGTTTTATAGAATTTCCTTGTAGCTCAAGTTTCGTAAACAGCCTAAAAAAGTTGCTTGTGGTTATTTCTGCTACTTTGTCGGGTGACTCATTCCATAACTCTGCCAAACAATCCACAACATATTTTACCATTGCTGGTTCGTTCTTTTTTCCTCTGTAAGGCTCAGGTGATAGATACGGTGCATCAGTTTCAACCAAAACACGTTCGCGTGGTACACCTTGTGCAATTCCTCTGAGTAAGCTCGCATTTTTAAAAGTAATGATTCCAGAAAATGAAATATATAACCCTAAATCTATAGATTGATAAGCAAGCTCTTTAGAGGAAGCAAAGCAGTGCATTACTCCACCAAAAGTGCCAGTTTTCATTTCTGATTTTAATATATCAATCATCTCATCATCAGCATTTCTAGTGTGAATAACTAAGGGCAACCCAGTTATTCTTGCTGCTTCTATGTGTGATGCAAAACTTTTTTTCTGATTGTCTTTGTTGTCAGATTTATAAAAATCTAACCCGGTTTCACCGACACTAATTACCTTTTGATTCTTAGTAAATTCAACTAATTCATCAGCATGTATACACTCACCGTTTTCTATAGCAGCATCAAGTGGATGTATACCAACAGAGAAGTAGACTTGATTGTAGGATGAAGAAATTTTTAATAATTTAGGGATATCATCAATGCTTACGCATATGTTATGCAAAATTTTTACACCATTTTGCTCTGCCCTTGAAATTACTTTTGGTATTTCATCATCAGAAAAATAAATCAAGTGGCAATGAGAATCTACTATCATGAGCTTATTGTAAATTTTACTCAATAATAGAGGCTTTGATTGTAGAAGAAAACTCTTCTATCACTGTCTTATAAACTTCTTTTTTAAATGATATAGCATTGGCTACTAAATCATCTATACTTTGCCAACGCCACTCTTTGAACTCTGGATGATCAGTATAATTAATATCAATATCCTTATCCTCTCCATAAAATTTCATTAAGAACCACCTTTGCTTTTGACCAGAATATTTCCCATTCCAGCACTTTGGTATAACTTCTTCAGGCAAGTTGTAGTATATCCAATCCTTGCTTTTAGTTATAACCTTTACTTTATTAGTACCAACTTCCTCTAGCAACTCACGTAACGCTGCTTGTTCCAGTTCCTCACCATCATCAACACCTCCTTGTGGCATCTGCCAGTAAGAGTCGCTATCAAAGCGTTTTCCAATAAAGGCATGTCCCTGTCTGTTAAATAGCATTATGCCAACACAAGGACGATACTTATCTTCCTGCTCAACCACGAGTACGCTCTGTTTTTAAATGATTTGTTACAGAAGTTTTAATTAATTTTCCATTTTTTTCTTCCTTCATCTCTTCAACAATTTTCTTTGCAACTTCCTTTGCACTTAAGTTTGAGTTATCAATTTCAAGTGTACCTTCCGGTATAAATAGCCTTTTCCCTTCAATTCTTTTCATAACAAAATCCGAATCAATAATTTTATTTTTTTGGCATCTCTCCTTTGAGTGAATACGCCTTGCTAGTTCTTCGTCATTACAATGTAACACTACAGGAAGAATTTCCATATCCATTTTTTTACTTAAATTTACCACAGAGTTGTATATTCTCTGATCATAGGGGTCACCCTCTATCAATTCATTTGTAAATATATAATGTTTTGATTTTATGTAGTGTTTTTCTAGTATTGCTAATACATTTTCCCTAACTGCAAAAATTTTTTCCCATAGTTCATCTGGAACTTCAGCATCCTGCAATTTAACAATATCAAATATAATATTATTGAATAGATTATTGCTTACTATTACTGCATCAATGATTTTACACAGTTCCTTTGCAGTAGTAAACTTACCACTACCTGGAAAGCCGATTAAGTAGATGAGAGTCTTGCCCATAATGAATACTAGTAGAAAGCTATTTTCAATTATATATAAAAGTATATACATTGTACATGCTAAAAACATGATGATAAAATAGATGCAGGTAATACCTTTTTAACGAACAGTCGCGTTGAAAATAGTTCATATTTAGAGATTTTGAGTGTATAATTATAAGTAAATTAAATAATTTAAGATGATGACTAATGTATCCAGTGATACAGAATCAATAAAAAGCATGATTGTAAGTATAATAGATCAAAATAAAGGTCACGATATAGTTACTCTCGATGTGCAGAATAGAACCATTATTGCAAAATATATGATTATTGCATCTGGTGATTCAAGTCGCCATGTGAAAGCGTTAGCTGAACACGTAATAAAAAGTCTCGAGCGACATGATAAAATAGATGTAGAAGGTATGGATGAAGGCAATTGGGTGATTTTGAATTTTCAAGGCATAATGGTTCACATATTCAGGTCAGAAGTAAGGGAGTATTATAAAATAGAAGAGTTATGGAACTGATTGCCTGGATAGCTGGTGCACAACTGCACAAACGTTGTAATTTTGAAGGCAACTCCTGCACAGGTGGTGTCATTCCAGTGCTTGACACTGGAATCCATTTTTTCATGCAATTTCATCGAAAACGTTGTATAGTGTGCTTGTTTATAATTAAGTTTTCTGGATTCCAGTGTCTGGGCACTGGGATGACATCTTTCCCTATTAGGGTTACTTCGCATTAATGACAGGATAGGCTGGGGTTTACAAAATGAAACACGCATCTGAATTTTTAAATTTCATACAAGAAAGAGGGTACCTATACCAATGTACAAATATTGAAGGGTTAGATCAGCTATTATCCGAAAATAATCATATAGTCGCATACATTGGGTTTGATTGCACAGCACCAAGTCTTCATGCTGGTCACCTAATTCAGATTATGATGCTCCGTCACCTGCAGAAATTTGGTTATAAGCCGATAGTCTTACTTGGAGGTGGCACAACAAAAATTGGTGACCCATCCTTCAAAGATAAAGCAAGAAGCATCTTGCCTGTAGAGAACATCAATCAAAATACATCCAGCATAAGGAGAATATTAGAGAAAATGGTGTCTTTTAATGACAACAAGACTGGTGCAATGATAGTAAATAACGCAGATTGGTTGGATAACATAAAATACATAGATTTTTTGCGTGATATAGGAGCTTATTTTTCTGTAAATCGTATGCTAAGTTTTGATAGTGTGAAAACTAGGCTGGATAGAGAGCAAACCTTAAGCTTTCTGGAATTTAATTACATGCTATTGCAGGCTTATGATTTTGTTGAGTTGAATAAAAAGCATGGCTGTCGTCTGCAGATTGGAGGGTCAGACCAGTGGGGAAATATAGTAAACGGAATTGAGCTTGGAAAAAAGTTGAATTTACCTGAGCTGTTTGGCCTTACTGCCCCTCTTTTATTGAATGCTCAAGGGGTAAAAATGGGCAAAACTGAAAGTGGAGCAGTGTGGCTTGATGATAATATGCTAAAGCCTTACGACTACTGGCAATATTTTCGCAACGTTGATGATCAAGATGTTGGACGTTTTTTGAGATTGCTCACTGATGTGTCAATTGATGAGATCAAAAAGTTAGAATCCTTAAAAGATCAGGAAATAAATGAAGCAAAAAAAGTTTTAGCAACAGAGGTGACAAAAATATGTCATGGTGACAAAGAAGCGGAACTTGCACTATCTGCTGCAGTCTCTGCTTTTGAGAATGAAGATAGCTCACTACTTCCTGATTACATCATAAAAAAAGCACAAGTTGCAAGCGGCATATCCTTAGTAAACCTGCTGCGTGACACCGGTTTGGAATTTTCAAAATGCGCAGCAAAGCGTTTAATACAGGGCAATGGATGCAAAGTTAATGATAATATTATAAACAACGTTAGTTATATAATAAATTTCGAGAGCTTTAAAGGTCAGCCATTTATAAAATTATCTGCAGGAAAGAAGCGCCATATTAAAGTTGTGGTGGGTTAATAAATTTTTATGGAAGAAAGGATATATTAGAAAATTGAGGGCTTTATATATGAAATAAGGAGGCAAAAACGAGATTATATTATAAAGATATCAAAAATCTTCTTAAAGAATCTTACCTCTCTAGCGGAAGAGATTATTTCAACAAAGGAAAAGTACGAAACGTATCTATCAACAAATCTCACGCTAAATAAGAGGTAGTTGGATCAAGTGTATATCGGGTAAAACTAGAATACGATAGTCCATTCCTTAGTGGAAAGTGTTCCTGTCCTGCATTTGTGTATTATGGTCCGTGCAAGCATATGGCTGCAACGGGTTTTGCTTTGATTGATCTTGACAGAAAGGAGTATCGATCATCTATGTGCCCGGGATATGTTGATGAACAAACTCTCCTTGAAAGGTTTTTACTTAAAAAAACAAACAAAGAGCTCATTTCAATAATTGTTCTTCTAGGTGACCAACATCCAGAGATTTTTGAAGAACTAGAGGATAAAGAATATGAGCAATTTATTCAAAGTGAACTTTCAAAATCCGAGAATTATGTATAAAACAACTGGAAAGATGGTGAGATCAGGTAATCTATAGCTGATCCAAGGAAGACATCATACCGCCGCGGCGCTAACGAGTAGCAGAATGACGAGGTTATCGTCATGCCACCGTGAACCGTCATACTGCCGCAGACCGTCATACCGCAGCGGTATCTCATCCGCTAACACGTAGCGGGATGACGGTTGTCAGGGTAGTACCTTTTCCTGTCATCCCAGTGCCCAGACTACTTGGATCCAGAAAACTTAACTTTAAATAAGTGGCTGCATAATAAAGACTAGATTTCAGCGTCACGCGCTGGAATGACACCATTTTCGGTCTCTTAAATTGCTTTAGCTACAAACGTTAAGCAAATAAAAAAAAAGGCAAAGAACTCCCGTGGTGCGAGTTTTGACTCTCTAATACTTTAAATTGGCGCTGTAATAATGTGCTGACGCTTAGTTTAAGCGCAGTTTGGCTGAATGTAGAAAAAATTTAAAAGACATGCAGCCGCTATAATTTTATGTAATCCGCCAAAAAATACCCTAAGTTTTTTACTGAATGTTGTCATTGAGCCTGCAGGTCAAAAACAAGTTTTGAGTCATAAATACCCTTATTGTCATAATAAGGGGGCTGGCGGAGTTTGTCAAGGAAGTTTTTCGCTTCTGCGGACTACTTGAATAACGGCTACAATGTTTGTACAGCTATGTACATAGTGCTGGAACCCAAAAAAAGAACCAAGTAGCTTGGCTACTTGGATGACAGAAGGTAGTACAAGAAGTCTATTGGCTCTCGTATATCTTAATGAAATTTAACAAGTTTATCTATAGTTTTAGTGATGATTCTTGGAGTATCCGGAGAAACTGCTGAGCTCAGCTTATTTAACCGCTCTATAGCAAACTCGCTATTCTCATTTGTTATGAAATCACATAAAATATTTTCTATGTCCTTAGTAATACTTTCATGCTTTCTCAGAGGATGATTATGTGGATACCTACTGATGGTTTTGATACTGGAATACTCAACAAAAGCTTGATCCTTAAAGGCAAGTTGTCTTAATTTCTCTTTGAATTTTCCTTCTTCCTCTTTTGCTAAAAGGCAAGACTTTATCAGTGATTTTATAATCAAATTTATAGCTTGATGTATTTCAGAATGCACTATAACTTTAATGGTATTTTCTTCTACTATACAATCATAAATATTTTTTTCGCTCTGTAACGACTCTATTAATGTCTTGCTACTTTGTGAATTCAATTCCAAATTCTCTTCACTCATAGGAGTTATTATGAAGGTGTTCTTGCTCACTCTGATGTTAAATTGTGGAGAGCCTTCAGAAAAAGAAAATGCTACATTCTTAGATTCAAGTGCGTGATTGTATGCAGCAAAAAGGGTGTGTGCTATAACACTGATGGGCACCTTCATTCCATGTTTACTCAGGTGGTTCAATACATTTTCAACCTCATGATATGTAAAGTCTGTATCTTTTAGCAATTCAACAACTTCTATGCCGTCGCGCTGTTTATACTCTATTCTCACTTCTTCTGTAAAAAGTGTTTTAGCTGCTATATGTTTATCAAGCACTGTGAAAATCTTGATGAAATTCTCTAAATCTTGTTTGTTAACTAATTCGATACTAATTAAGTTTCTGCTAATAATTGAAATATTTTTTGTCATTTTTTCCCACTAAAAAAACTCACTAAATGAATTGTATTTTTAATTCATTAAGAATTGTTTAAAGTGAGCATACTAGTTTTCATTTACGTATTACACGACAAAACAAGATAAAAAGTTACATAAAATCATCATGTGGTATAACACACTCTCCACATTCATCATTGCTGTTTGTGTAGGTTGTGACATCAGTGTGATTGTCATTATTATTTAGCATATCACCCAACTTTCCTTCTTTTTCAAGATCCATCAATTTGTCACACCCCCCAATGTGCTTATCGTTAATAAAGATCTGTGGAACTGTTCTAACGTTATACTTTGATTTTATGTCGTTAAATAGATCTGAGTTTTTGAGCACATCGATTTCTTCATATTTCACACCTTTTTTATCCAGTAACTCTTTTGCTTTTTTGCAGAATGGGCAGTGATGCTTTACATATATTATAACTTTTCCTTTAGTATTTTTCACAATTTATCTCCGTAGCTTGCTAAAATATAGTTATTATAATAAGAAACATGTAAAAACATCAAATTGTATGAAAATTATTTATAATTGTGAGCAAGGGATAGAAAATAATATAGCACTAACCTTCGGAAATTTCGATGGCATTCATTTAGGACATGAATTTGCAATTTCCACTCTAAAGAAGGTAGCACAAGAAAGAGGATTACCCTCTGCAGTTTTAACTTTTGAGCCTCACCCATCAACTGTTTTATTTGGTAGAAACAATTTTAGGTTAATAGACCAAGAACAAAAAAAGGAACTAATCAGCAGCTATGGTATAGATTACTTGTATATTATTAATTTTAGTAGAGGTTTTTCTGAGGTTAGCTGCGATGACTTTATCAGTGAGATTTTAATAGATAAATATGGCGCTAAACACATAATTGTCGGAGAAAATTGCACTTTTGGTCATAAACGATTTGGTGATATATTAACTCTAGAGAAATATTCTGAAACATATGGATACTCTTTGACTAAATTAGAGCCATTAATAATTGACGGCAAAATTTGCTCTTCTTCTTCAATCAGAGAGTATGTACAGAAAGGTGAAATAGACATTGCTAATAAATTACTTGGTAGACCTTATCAAGTTTCTGGTGTTGTGACAAAGGGTGTGTGTAGAGGTAGAGAAATAGGATTCCCAACCATAAATATTCCTATAGAAGATTGCATGATAAAACCAAAATTTGGTACATATTACGCTAAAGTGATGTTTTCTTATAATAACCCAAACTGGTTATATGGAGTAGTCAATATTGGTATGAGACCTACATTTAAGGATCTGAAAAAGCCTATAATAGAAATGCACATATTCGATTTTGATGAAGACGTATATAATCATAAAGTCAATATACAACTTTTAAAATTCATAAGGTCAGAAAAAAAATTCCATAGTATTGAGGAGTTAACAAAACAGATAAATTATGATATACTTAAAGTTTATAGGTTAAAGGCAAATTTATGAAAAAGTTATGCTTAATTGTTATATTAATTATAGTATTGATTGACCAAACGAGCAAATTGTACATAAACTCATTGATTGATGAGGGAGAATCAATTGAGATCGCTAGCTTTATAAAGCTAGTTGAAGTTTGGAATTCAGGCATTAGTTTTGGAATGTGTAGCGCTTTACCGCATGGCGGTTTCTTTTTTTCAGCATTTTCAATACTAATAATTGGTATGCTTGCATACTTGATATACAAGTCTGATGATCAGTCAATTTACCTTGGGTTTTCTCTGATGATTGGTGGAGCAATCGGAAACGTAGTTGATAGGATTTATTGGGGAGCTGTATATGATTTCATATATTTTCATATTGATGATTGGTATTGGCCAGCTTTTAATTTAGCGGATTTATCTATAGTTTGTGGAATGTTTACATTGTTATATAAGTGGTATATATACGATATGTTTATTTCTAAACAAAATGAGGAATAAAATAATTGTTTTTATATTAGGTCGAAATAATGCTTAATAAGTTTTTTAGTTTTTTTATACTACCTGCACTCTTTTTTACTTACCCAATTTCTTTGAAGGCTTTAAGCATAGAGCACGACATAAAACATGCTAGACTCAGTAACGGACTAGATGTCTATGTTGTTCCTAATCATCGGATTCCAGCCGTTTTACATGCAGTAATATACAAAGTTGGGGGAATGGATGATCCAATTGGCAAAGCAGGATTGGCTCACTACTTTGAACATTTAATGTTTGAAACTACAGGGAAGTTCACAGATATAGAAGCCACTATGAGTAGCATTGGGGCCCAGTTTAATGCGTTTACTACTAAGGAATATACCTGTTACTACGAATTAGTCCTTAAAAATGACTTACCACTGGCAATGGAAGTTGAAGCAGACAGAATGGGCAATTTTAATGTTACCCAAGATAAAATAGAAAGAGAAAAAAACATTGTACTGGAAGAGAGGAAGATGAGATTTGATAATTATCCTAACAACTTGTTATGGGAAGAAATGGATAGTGCATTTTACCGTACTGGCTATGGTAGATCTGTTATCGGCTGGGAGAGCGATATTAAAACTTACAATCAAGATGACATAACGAGGTTTCATGATAACTATTATCACCCCGGCAATGCAATATTACTGATTGTGGGTGATGTGGAATATGATGAAGTAGTGAAATTAGCAGAAGAAAAATATGGCGAAATTAAAGCTAAGCCTATAATTAGGCATTATCCAAATCAGGATCCAGTGCATAATGCAGGTTTATTGGTGATTTTAGAGAGCACTGAAGTAAAAGAACCAATTTTATATTTTCGTTATCGTGTTCCCTTATTTGAGCACATAAATGAAGCCTATGCTGCTCATTTAGCGGTTGACATTTTAGGTGGCGGCAAATCCAGCAAACTGTATAAAGATTTGGTTTTAGATAAAGATGTGGCAGTATCAGTATCTGCTTATTACAATAGTTTAACTTTTAGTGATGGCTACATTGATATTAAAATAATTCCAAAAAGCGGAGTTAATTTAGATATTGTTGAAAGAGAGTTAGACAATGCTATTAATAACTTCATGTCTAAAGGAATAACGGATGAGGAGTTGCAAAGCTCAAAATATAGATATAAAGCAGCACAGTTTGATAACTTATCTAGCTTAGAGAATATAGCATTCTTTTACGGCTCACAGTTAGCGCTTGGTATTCCACTTGATGAAATAGATATTTCATATAGCAAGATTAATGATGTCAATTTAGAGGATGT
This sequence comes from Wolbachia endosymbiont (group A) of Sicus ferrugineus, assembly GCF_947251515.1. Lineage (NCBI taxonomy): Bacteria > Pseudomonadati > Pseudomonadota > Alphaproteobacteria > Rickettsiales > Anaplasmataceae > Wolbachia > Wolbachia endosymbiont (group A) of Sicus ferrugineus. Next base: position 175,922 of record NZ_OX366370.1, on the reverse strand, counting down.
AAATAATAAAATCCGTGCTATTTTTTCTGCTAATAAGTTAATTGGTCGTTTGTTGCCAAAAGCAGATGATAATGAGAATAAGTAAATTTGTACTTCTATTTTTTTTCTGTCTAGGCTTTAATTTACAAGTAAGTGGTAACCTAAATATAGAGGAGGTCACCACCCGTAAAGGATTTAAGTTTTTATTTGTTGAAAACTGTGATTTACCAAAAGTTTCACTGAATATATCGTTCAAGGATGCAGGTCATGTGTATGAGAATGCAGAAAAACAGGGACTTACCTGGTTTACTTCTCTTATAATTCAAGAAGGGGCAGGAAAAAATGATGCCAAAGATTTTGCAAAAAGGCTAGAAGATAAAGGAATTAGTCTACGTTTTAGTGCTGGTTTAGAAACGTTTGGAGTTTCGTTGGACACTCTGTCTGAGAATTTAGAAGAAGGTGTTTCACTACTTAGTGACGCTATAATACGTCCTAAAGTTGACTCTGAAGGGTTGAATAGAGTTTTCGAGAAAGCCAAAGTTGATTTTAATAATCTTGAAAAAAATCCTTTTTTTATTGCTGGAGAAGAATTGAATACGTTATTGTTTAAAAAACACCCTTACTCAAAAAGTGTGTACGGTACTCTTGACACTATAATGAGCATTACTAGGGACGATGTTTTAATATACATAAAGCGTAATTTTGCTAAAGATAACATAGTTATCAGTGTTGCTGGTTGTGCAAAAAAAGAAGAAATTATTACGTTGTTAGATAAATATTTATCTAAATTGCCGTCAAAAAGATCAAAAGTTAGAAAAATACTTGTGAAAAATGATTTTGGTTCTGCAGAAAGTAAGAATATTTTTATGGATATACCACAGAGTGTGATACTTTTTGCTCAAAAAGGTATAGCTTATGAAGATCCTAATTATTATAATGCTAGTGTCTTGATTAATGCACTTGGTGGCATGGGATTGAATTCAATATTAATGAAAGAACTGAGGCAAAACTTGGGTATTACTTATGGTGTTTATGCAAGTATTATTCCCAATAAACATGGGAACTTTATAATTGGAAGTCTTAGTACTGATAGTTCTACTGCTGGTAAAGCTATATCAGCGGTAAAAGATACATTGAGCAGAATAAAAAAGAAAGGAATTGATGAGCAGTTGTTCAAGGATGCAAAAATTGGTATGGTAAATAATTTTGTCCTTTTCCTGTCCAATAACACAAATACAGCAATGTTGCTTGATGATATGCAAATAAATGATTGTGATGTTAACCATATAAATAATTATGCGAATATCATTAATGACGTTAAATCAGAGAAAGTAAACGAACTGGCAAGTTCTTTACTGGAACCCGAAAATTTATTTTTTGTTGAAGTTGGAAAAAACACTCAAGGTCAATAATTAATACTTTCTGCTATTGATCTTACTGCTTCTACATAACACTTATGCTCCTCAGCTAGAATGCGTTCTGAGAGGCTTTGAATATCATCAGCTGGTAACACTGGCACAGCAACTTGAGCAATTATGGCTCCAGCATCAATTTCAGGGGTGACGTAATGTACAGTACAGCCTGCGATTTTTACTCCTGCTTTTAGAGCTTGCTCTTGAGCATTTAGGCCCTTAAAGGACGGAAGTAGAGAGGGATGAATATTTATCACCTTGTTATTCCATTTACTGAGAAAATTAGCTTGCAGGATTCTCATAAACCCTGCAAGGCAAATTAAATCAACCTTATGTTGAACAAATATTTCATGAATTTTATCAGCATCAAGTGGTTTATCTCTAACAATAAACGCTGGCACTCCTGCTTGTTCTGCTATTTTTAGGCCAGCAGCTTCGCTATTATTTGTGATAGCGCACACAACTTCTGCAGGAAAATTACGATTTTGACATGCCTCTATCAAGGCCTGCATATTTGATCCCCTGCCTGAAATTAGTATCCCAAGTTTCACCTTTTTCATTTTGTGCAATTGATTTGGTGTAATAATTAATGTTAACAAAATAACTCAAAAAGTAAATCTATAGCTAAAGTGACTTAGGTTTACAAACGATTTGAAAAACAACAAATTCGTCATTCCGCTACTCGTTAGCGGAATCTATGTTGAGATACCGCGAATTAATCGCAGTATGACGTGGGGAAACCTTTCTTGGGTTAGCTATATTTCAGAGTGCTCCTGTTATGAGCTGATGTCCAACTGTCATTTTACAGCTTAGCTTGCTTAGGTAATGCAGAAATAAGAGGTGCCCAATATAAACCAGCCTAAATCAACTTTAATGTTTGGATATCGTACTATTTTACATAACATGCCATTATGAATATATATTTTTATGATTGCGTTATCATTTATTTAACAAAGTATTAGTATAATCTATCTACTGGATTAAATGGAGAAAGTTGAATGAATAAATTACCGAACAATGCAAAAATAGGTAAATCCCAGGTTACTCAGTGGGAGGTAATAAAAAATTGTGAATATGCTGATAATTGCTTATCAAAAATAGTAACTTTATACGTTATTAGAATAACTCAGCTATCAGATTTTTATACAAATGACGAACCTGAAATTAACACTGTTTTAGCAAGAATAAGCGTGACAAGTGAAAATGTATTTTTAAACAAGGCTACTACTATTGAAGTTATGGAAGGTATTTTTCCGTATAAATTCAACAGCAAGAAGAGAAATAACATACTAAGGTTAGAAGATTTATATAATTATTTATGTTCTATTGTTAACAATAGCCTTCCAAAAGAGATGCTTGAAAGTCTTGTAAGGGAATATAAGGATGCTGTTAACTTATTTAAAGCAATTACTTAACTGAACGTAGTATTTTTAAGATTTTATTTTCTATTTCAGAAATGCCGCTTTCAAGATCTTTATCTATCAGATACATGGTAGAGAAATATGTTTTCTGCTTACTTTCAACATTGATAGTTAAAGTTCCAGGAGTGATTGTAACCGAATTGGTAAATAACGCAATGCTTTCATCATTATGCCCTTTGCATTTTCTTAGGATAATGATTGGCTCAAGCTTAGGTTTGAGTCGTAGCACCTTTTTTGTTACATAAACACTTGATAAAATGATTTGGTACATTAACCATGGTATATAACTTACTAACTTATAAAACGACAGTCTACTCGTACCATTTAAAATCTGGCTAAGAGCTCTTTCAGCGTTTATCAACCTTCTAAAGATAAATAATGTGAATATAGAGGAAAACACTCCACAAAAAATAAAAAATGGCTCAAAATAACCAGACAATACAGTCCATAGAGAAAATAAAATTACAAATGATAGAGAAAAAAACTTGATTTTTTGCCTAAGGTTCATGGTTTGCAGTATAACTTAAATGATTTTTTAAGGAAAGATATATTATGAATTAAGTCAAAAACTCTGTAATATATTGAAGCTTAAAGATATCTTTAGATATGGAAGTTATTGCAGAAAATAGGAAAGCAAGGTTTGAATATTTCATCTTAGAAGAATTTGAAGCGGGTATGGTCTTATTAAGCAGTGAAGTTAAATCGCTAAGAGAAAGAAAAGTAAATATTTCCGACGCCTACGTTATCGAAAAGAATAGCGAAATATGGCTGCACAATATGCATATTGCAGAATATAAAGCTGCAAACCGAAAAAATCATAAACCAAAAAGGGAACGTAAACTGCTTTTACATAAAAAAGAGATAAACAAACTAATTGGTCAAATTAAAACCGCTGGGATAACTGTTGTGCCGCTTTCGATCTATTTTAATGATAAAGGATTTGCAAAAACTAAAATTGCCATTGTAAAAGGAAAAAAACTCTACGATAAGAGAGCAACCATAAAACAGAGAGAGTGGGATCGTGAAAAAAGTAGATTGTCTAAGAATAATTTATAGCAAAATATGTCTTTAAATCCAGTAATTTTCAGCATCGGTCCTGTTTCTATATATTGGTATTCCTTAGCTTACGTTTTGGGTATAGTGTCTGCATATTGGTATTTACACAAGCTAGACGACCAAAAAATATTTACTAAGAATTTTTACGATTCATTATTAACAGCCACTATTGTAGGCATTATCCTTGGAGGTAGACTTGGCTACGTATTGATATATGATCCAGTTCTTTATATAAGCAACCCTATCGAGATATTGAAGACCTGGGAAGGAGGAATGTCATTTCATGGTGGTGCTATAGGAGTTTTGCTTGCAGTAATAATTTCGTGTAAAAGACATAACATTCCTATATTTTATGCACTGGACCTAGTTTCTTGCGTAGTTCCCATAGGTTTATTTTTAGGTCGCATAGGCAATTTTATAAACGGAGAGTTATTTGGCAGAGTTACAACTATGCCATGGGGTATGGTATTTCCAGAAAGTGGTGATAATTTGCTGCGTCATCCAAGCCAGCTTTATGAGGCACTTTTTGAAGGACTGCTACTTTTTGCAGTTGCAAATTCACTGTTTTTCTTGACTAGAATAAGACTGTATCACGGTGCGTTAACTGGTATTGCAGTTATGTGGTATGGAATAGCACGTTTTTTCGTTGAGTTTTTTCGCGAACCAGACTATCAAATTGGCTATTTGTGGCTTGATTTAACTATGGGGCAGTTGCTTTCTATACCTATGGTTTTGCTAGGAATGCTTGTATATCTAGGCGCATTAAATTTAAAATTTAACACGAAATCTGTTACATAGAGGAAAGGTGAGTTTAATAGAAAAATGTAGTCAGAAACCCTACATCATGCACAATTGTACGAATTTTCTGCGTTGCAGTAGAATGAATGTGAGATCCGGTGTCATTCCAGCGTGTGACGCTAGGCCATAAAACTTGCTTGACAAACTCCGCCAGCCCCCTTATTATGACAATAAGGGTATTTATGACTCAAAACTTGTTTTTGACCTGCGGGCTCAATGACAAAATTCAGTAAAAAACTCAGGGTATTTATTGGCGGATTACATAAAATTATAGCGGCTGCATGTCTTTTTTATTTTTTCTACATTCAGCCAAATCGCGCTTATTTTAAGCGTTCGCACATTATTACAGCGCCAGTTTAAATTATTATAGGGTCAAAACTTGCACCACGGGGCTTCTTTTGCCTTTTTTTCCGCTTGGTAAATTTCTTAATGTTTGTAGCTAAAGCAATTTAAGAGACCGAAAATGGTGTCATTCCAGCGCGTGACGCTGGAATCTAGTCTTTATTATGCAGCCACTTATTTAAAGTTAAGTTTTCTGGATCCAAGTAGTCTGGGCACTGGGATGACACCTTGACGATTTGAAGAATCGTCATCCCGCTACTTGTTAGCGGGATCTAGAGATACCGCGGCGGTATGATGCAGGAAAACCTAGCCAGCGTTAGCCATAACACAACACTTTTATACTCACCAAACCTAATGCATTACTTGCAATTAAGTTTCCTGGATCCCAGTGTCAGCTACTCGGATGACATCTTTCAACATTATATCATGGACAAAATAAACTTTCTAAAATTCATTGAACTGTTCTTTCAAACGGTGGTGCCGGGGTGTGAGTATAATGATTATCAGTATATAGAAGTCATAGCAGACAGACTTGAAGCGGCAAATGTTGGCAAAATATGTCAAGGAAGTTTTTCGTTTCTATGAGCTACTTGGCTCTCTGTTATAATGTTCGTTTGCTTGACCTAAGATCCAGGAGTATTTAAACTGAACCCTATACAGTGCTAAAAATGATAGGAAATCTAAGCGGAATAGTTGATGAAGTGCGCAGTGATCACATAATCCTGAATGTGAATGATATTGGCTATATAGTGCATCTTTCAGTCAAAACTTTAAGTGCTTGTGCAATTGGAAGTAGAATCAAATTACTTATCGAAACCTATGCAAATAACAGAGAAAACACTGCTCAGCTATATGGTTTCATAAGCAAAGAAGAACAGCAGTGCTTGAGATTGCTTGTTAAAGTAAGCGGTGTTAGCTACAAAACTGCAATGTCAATTTTGAGTAAATTAACTCCAGAACAGCTGTTTCTGGCAATTATGAATGAAGATAAAGTAGCACTTAAGATGAGCGGACTTGGCCTGAAACTCATAAATCGAATCATCACTGAATTAAGTGGCAAAGTGAGTAAATTAGAAATAAATAACAATAATTTTCATCCAATCAATGAAGATGCCTTTTCAGCATTGATCAATCTTGGGTATGAAAAAATGAAAGCTTATGATACGATAAAAAAAATACAAGACGAATCGTCAAATCTGGACACCAAGGATATTATTCGCATGGCACTTAAAACATTATGAAATCAATATCGTGCGATAAAGAATATACTGAAGATGTGCGCAATATCAACATCAGACCTGAACAACTTGATGATTTTGTCGGGCAAAAAGACTTAATACAAAATTTAAAAGTGTTTATAAATGCTGCACAGACAAGAACTGAAGCCTTAGATCACGTCTTATTGTATGGTCCTCCAGGACTTGGCAAAACAACTTTAGCGCAAATTGTCTCTAAAGAGTTAAGGGTCAGCTTTCGCGCAACTTCTGGTCCTTTACTTAGCAAAGCTGGGGACTTGGCCGCAGTGCTTACCACTTTAAATGCAAAAGATGTTCTATTTATCGACGAAATCCATAGATTAAATCGCAGCATTGAAGAAGTTTTATATACTGCTATGGAAGATTTTTGCCTGGACATATTAGTAGGTGAAGGTCCATCTACTCGCACTTTAAGGATAGATCTACCACCATTTACGCTAATTGGAGCAACAACACGGCTTGGATTACTTTCTGCGCCACTCAGAGATCGTTTTGGCATTCCCTTGCATCTTGAGTTTTATTCTTTTGAAGAACTGGTTAATATTATAAAAAGAGGCGCAAGAGTTCTTTCTACTGAAATTGAAGAAAATGCAGCACGGGAAATTGCCTGCCGTGCACGTGGCACTCCAAGAATTGCTTTGAGGTTACTCAGAAGAATAAGGGATTTTGTTGAAGTGAAAGATGATAAAAAAATCACTTATGAAGTCGCTGATTCTGTATTGCTAAAATTGGGTGTAGACAAAATGGGACTCAATAAACTTGATATGCATTATCTAAGATTTTTATTCAACACCTCAGGACCTGTTGGAATTGACACTATATCTATTGCGCTATCCGAGGATGTTGGCAATATTGAAGAAACAGTAGAACCTTATTTAATCAAAATTAGTTTTGTAAAGCGCACACCAAGAGGGCGCGTTCTAACCGAACAAGCAAAGGAATATTTGAGCCTTTAATATAAAAAATTTTGTTGCTGTAATTATATATTGACCAATTGATATAATGCTCGTGCACTAGCATTATGTGTTAACGATAATGGAGGGTATATGTTAGGCAAGATTACAGAACTCTGGAAAAAGCTCTGGGAAAGCATTCCAGTTTTTCGCAATAAGGATAAAGTTAAAAGTCCTCATGTGCCTATGGTGGAGGAACTTCCTTCTGATGATACAACTTTAAAACCGGATAAGAAAAAGCCAGAAGAGCATTTTACCCTTCTAAGTAATAAAGCAAAGGAGAGCGGTAATTCTGATAAAACAAAAGGACTTCCTAGCGATTTGAGCACTCAGGATATACCTAAATCAACACCAGACAAGAATAAGCGTAAATATGTCGAGTTATACCAATTCCCACTATACAAAGAACGGATAGACAATAATGGGAAAAAAGCCATACTAAAGTAAGTGAAGTAGCGAGGTATAAATGGCATTAAGATCAAAATTATTGGATGAAAAAGTAGTAGAATCAGCAAAAGAAATGCTGAAGAAAGTAAGGAACAATGCATATGTTTCAAAAAAACTAAATGCTGTAATTGCGGCAAAAAAGCATAGTATAACGGCTGTAGCAAAAATATATTGAATTTCAAGAAGCGCACTAACTTCGTGGATAAAACTCTTGAAATTTGGCAGAGAAGAAAAACTGTTTGCTCCTCCATCACGCCGTAGAAAAACTAAATTAAATCAGGCTCAACTACAGCAAATTGAAGCATGTATAGAAGAAAATCCTAATATTACCATTAAAGAAATGAGAATAAGAATCCAGGAAAAGTTCGGATTAAATATCAGCAAATCTACAGTACACCGCCATATGCAAAAGATGAAATTTTCATATATTACACCAAGACCAGTACACAACGTACAAGATAAAAGTAAACAAGAGGAATTCAAAAAAAAATCTCAATGAAGTTATTGGCAAGTATCCAGAAAAAGAGCTATTTTTCTTTGATGAATCAAGGTTTGGCACACATTCGAAAGTTGGGCATGGATGGTTTAAAAAAGGCACTAGGACTCGGGTTAAAATAAAATTAGGTAGGCATAATTTTTATCTCTACAGTGCAGTTAATCCTAAAAATGGAGAGAGTTTTAGCTTATTTGCACTAAATGTTAACACTGATTGCATGAATGTATTTCTTGAGCAAATGTCGCAATATCTAGGGACAAGAGAAGCTGTTCTTGTTATGGACTGTGCTAGTTGGCATAAGTCAAAAAATTTAAAGGTAGCTAAAAATATTGAGATTATATACCTACCTCCATATTCACCTGAACTCAATCCTGTTGAGAGGCTTTGGTTATACATAAAACAGAACATTTTGCGCAATAAAATATACGATACAATTGCTCTGCTTTAGGGTGCTTTGTGCAAATTTATTACTTCTCTTGCCAGCTCCACAATTAAACAACTCTGCAATTTCTCCTATTTGACTGACCAACAATGAGAATTGGTATCACCATGTTTATCCTTATACTCCACAATTGCCTTACAGATGTGTAAATTTTTTTCCAACTTGATTTTTTTGTTCTTTGAGACCTTTTGGAAGCTCATTATCATAATCTCCTGGAAACCCACCAAATACAGAAATACCGCCTGCTTGTTCTTTAGATAAACCCAAATGATTCTCTACAACCCTTCTCACAGCGTCTGAATATCCTGTGTAGGATGCAATATTAACTTCCATTCCGCTTGAAAGCGCAGATTGCAGTGCAGACTTTAGCCCCTCTTCATTTTTTATTCCGTCTGTGTTTTCTAGAAAATCTTTTATATTGTGATCAGTCACTGCACCTTCCGCAGCAGAATTAAAATCACTTTTTCCTAACCTAGAAAAAGTATTATGCATGTGTCCATTAGTGATAGTGTTATCAAAATCAAATATTAATAGGGTATTATTTCCTTTAGCCATATCTTCACCTCTAATCCTTACAAATCATATGGGTAGAGACTAACATTAATAGATTAATTATTTATTATAACCTTTCTAATTAATAGTGTGATAAATAAAGTAAATATAACAAGAAGTAAAAATCAACGGCATAAAGAAAAGACTTAAAGAGAGGCCAAATCAAAGTGCAATGGTATTTCACTAATCCAATTATTTTTCTCTTGATCTAGCCTATCATCCAATATTGCCTGCCCTATAGATGCCATTAACTTATTCATGAAGAAAACGTTATGAATGGTAACGAGTGTGTAAGCCAGGAGCTCTTTAGCTTTCAGTAAATGGTGTATATAAGCTCTTGAATGCTTTCTGCAGGTAAAACATAAGCAGTCACTTTCAATTGGGTTATTGTCCAGCTCGAATTGTTGATTTCGCAAATTAATATGCTCTTTGCACTTTGAAGAAATAGAATCTCTATTTTTTACTTTAATAAGCGCACCACCATGCCTTGCTAAACGGGTTGGATGCACGCAATCAAACGTATCAATTCCAAGACTAACTCCGCGAAAGATGTCCACAATTCCACCAATACCAAGCAAATGAGTAGGCCTATCTTTTTTCAGATGGTCCATAGTGAAAGAAACTACATCGTACATCTGCTCTTTACTTTGACCAAGTGATCCACCTATTGCTTGACCAAAAAATGGCAAATCGTTAATAAAATTACAACTTTCTCTACGTAAATCTTGATATACTCCGCCTTGACTAATTCCATACAGTGCCTGCTTGCCATTATTGTTTTTTTCAAATTCATTTAAAGAACGTTCAGCCCATTTGTGGCTCATGAGCATTGACTTTGCTGTGTATTCTTTGCTTATGTGAAATGGAGTACATTCATCTAAGACTAAGATTAAATCTGCACCTAGTTTTTGTTGAATTTGTATAGACTTTTCAGGAGTCAAGCAATAAGTTTTACCATTAATGTAAGAACGAAAAATTGCCCCATCCTCATTAATTTTGATCAGAGTTTTTTGTTTTTTTCTTATTCCTTTTATCTCTTCCGAAACTGATCCGTGCCCTAAGCTAAATATCTGGTATCCACCAGAATCAGTGAGCATTGGTCCACTCCATCCCATCATCTTGTGCAAGCCACCAAGTTTTGCTACGGTATCTTCCCCTGGTTGGAGCATTAGGTGATAGGTGTTGGAAAGTATTATCTGAGTACCTGCTTCACTAATTCTCTCGATATCTGCAGCTTTAATAGCAGCTTTGGTTGCACAAAATACAAATGCTGGTGTTTCTATGTTTCCATTTGGAGTTTTAATTGTTCCAACTTTTGCAGAACCTGATTGCTTGATTATCTTGAATGCAAATTCTTCTTTCATCTATTTGCCTGAAAGTTCTGTTATGATGTTTTCTACTTTCTCAGGAGTAAGATTTTCATAGAAGTCATTATTGATCTGCACAACGGGAGCATTAACGCATGCACCTAGGCATTCAACTTCTTTTAAAGTGAACAAATTATCTTTAGTAGTCTCACCGATATTGATTCCAAGTTTTTTTTTAAAGGTATTTAAAACTTCTTCACTATTGCACAACCAGCAAGGAGTTGTTCTACAAATTTGTATTAGATATTTGCCTACTGGTTTTAAATTATACATGGTGTAAAAATTTGCCACTTCATATACACGAATATGTGGAATATGCAGCATATCAGCAACATAACGCATAGCAGATTCAGAAACCCATCCACATTGCTCTTGAACCAGGTATAGTAAAGGCATGACAGCACTACCTTCTCTGCCTTTAGGATACATCTCTATAAACTTTTCCGCTTTCTTAAGGTTTTCTGATGTAAAACTAAACTGTTCTTCTTTTTCTATCATTCATGAGACTCGTGTAAACTTTACAGATTATACCTGTAGAACCAATGATTGCAATTGTTGGTTTTTTGAGAAATAGCATTTTGCAGTATCATACTACCCATACTGCCCAACTTGTAAATTCTTTTGGCTTGGCAATAGAATCCAGTTAAAAAATCTGATCATGCGCTAACTTCAATTGTTTCATAAGTTTGTTTTAGTAAATCTCAATTATTTTAGCTACAGCTAACTACTTTAAAAAAATACTTAAGAAATTATAGTATATTATTTATAAATATACTATTCTTGACATTTATTATAAATGTTGTGTATAATAAACTATATTTATTAATATGAGGTTAAACTATGAGTAAACAATTAAACTTATGGAGACAGGAAACTGGTGAAGAGAGTTTTAAAAAATTTATTATGTCAATATTAGACAATGAGGGAGAAGATAAAGAAAAAAGGCTTCAAGATCATGCCACAACTATTTATAGAAATTATGAACAGAGTCACAATAAAAAGCATTTTAGAGAAAATAAATTTGCTTCTGGTGCAGTAGTGATAGCATCTTGTGCTCTGATTCTGTTGTCTCGATATTTTGATTTAAGGGAAAAAGTGCAAAGACCACTTGAATACATGGCACTTGCATCAATTGTTATTTTTGGAGTTGGATTTCTATACTCACTTTATCAAGAACATGAATATAAAGCCTCCAACAAAAAGGAAGAATATGTATCAAATCATGAAAAACATAAGGAGCTTCCTGAAATTCAAACAATTATGGAGGAGCTAGAGGCAGAAGCCCTAGGAGAGAGTCAACAAAAATCTTAGCCAAAACTTAAGATTCCGCTACTTGTTAGCGGAATCTGCATAAGACATAACGAATAAAAATTTACCTTTAAATATAGATTATAGGGTTTTGAGAACTCTACCTTCCTTTCATCTATAAAACTTCTTAGCCATTTTCGAGCCTATACTTACTTTTTAGTATAAAATAAAGACGTTAATTTTTTAATTTTAGTTAAAATTTTCATTGACATTAACACACAGGAGTAATCATAATAGCATTTTATTAATGTTTAAAATAAAATTATGTCTATATTAAGAAGATTGCTCGGGATCAACTCAAATACACCGGAAGTTAAAGAAGCGATAGGTTTTAATCCAACAAACGTAGAATTAATTGAGGGGAATGGAGTTGCTTACGGACTCAGCTATCAAGATAATGATAATGGGAGCAGTAAAGTAAAATTACTTATTAGTCCATTATATCAATCAAAAACATACGAATGTGGTACAAATATCAGCGTAGCAAATGAATTCAAAGATCAATTATCTCTCACATTAATAGAAGATTCAGCTGAAATAGATAAAGTTGGAGTTATCTTTCCTGAAGAGGGAATTGGCGAAGAAAGAGAAAAATGCGTTAAAGGCTTATCTTTTAACACTTACGGAATTAAACAATCAGTTAATACTCCTTCAGTTGAACATTTAGGTAAAAGAAAATTACAAAAGAATATTGATAATAATAGTCTTGCAAATGTGAGCAATAGTTACTTTCAACCAAAAGCAGTGAAAGTTGATAATGGTAATGTAATCGTAATCGCTCATAACTTAAAGGATCAAACTTTAGTTTCTTGGTATTTGAAATCAGACAAAGGCGGAAAATTTAAGGTGTTGACTGGAGAAAAAGGTGTTACAGAAAGAAAATTGTTCAATTTTGATAATCCGGGGCAATTGGCATTAAATGGAAACACGATGCTTTATTCGCAAGTGATACCAATTCCCATTACAAGGCAAACAGATGGACAATGATGGAAGAAAAGCCATAATGAAGCAAGTAAAATAGTTGAGGTATAAATGGCATTAAGATTAAAATTATTGGATGAAAAAGTAGTAGAATCAGCAAAAGAAATGCTGAAGAAAGTAAGGAACAATGCATATGTTTCAAAAAAACTAAATGCTGTAATTGCAGCAAAAAAGCACAGTATAGCGGCTGTAGCAAAAATATATTGCATTTCAAGAAGCGCACTAACTTCGTGGGTAAAACTCTTGAAATTTGGCAGAAAAGAAAAACTGTTTACTCCTCCACAACGGCGTAGAAAAACTAAATTAAATCAGGATCAACTACGGCAAATTGAAGAGTGGATAGAAGAAAATCCTAATATTACCATTAAAGAAATGAGAATAAGAATCCAGGAAAAGTTCGGATTAAATATCAGCAAATCTACAGTACACCGCTATATGCAAAAGATGAAATTCTCATATATTACACCCAGACCAGTTCATAATGGACAAGATAAAAGCAAACAAGAGGAATTCAAAAAAAAATCTCAATGGAGCTATTAGCAAGTATCCAGAAAAAGAGCTATTTTTCTTTGATGAATCAAGGTTTGGCACACATTCAAAGGTTGGACATGGGTGGTTTAAAAAGGGGATTAGAACACAGGTTAAAACAAAATTAGTTAGGCAAAATTTCTATCTCTATAGTGCGGTTAATCCTAGAAATGGAGAGAGTTCTAGCTTATTTGCACCAAATGTCAACACTGATTGCATGAACATATTTCTTGAGCAGATGTCGCAATATCTAGAAACACGAGAGGCTTTTCTCGTTATGGACTGTGCTAGTTGGCATAGGTCAAAAAATTTAAAGGTACCTAAAAATATCGACATTATATACCTACCTACATATTCACCTGAGCTAAATCTTGTTGAGAGGCTTTGGTTATATATAAAACAGAACATTTTGCGCAATAAAATATACGATACAATTGCTCTGCTTTAGGGTGCTTTGTGCAAATTTATTACTTCTCTTGCCAGCTCCACAATTAAACAACTCTGCAATTTCTCCTATTTGACTGACCAACAATGAGAATTGGTATCATTTCTTTAATGGTAATATTAGTATTTTCTTCTATACATGCTTCAATTTGCTGTAGTTGAGCCTGATTTAATTTAGTTTTTCTACGGCGTGATGGAGGAGCAAACAGTTTTTCTTCTCTGCCAAATTTCAAGAGTTTTATCCACGAAGTTAGTGCGCTTCTTGAAATTCAATATATTTTTGCTACAGCCGTTATACTATGCTTTTTTGCCGCAATTACAGCATTTAGTTTTTTTGAAACATATGCATTGTTCCTTACTTTCTTCAGCATTTCTTTTGCTGATTCTACTACTTTTTCATCCAATAATTTTGATCTTAATGCCATTTATACCTCGCTACTTCACTTACTTTAGTATGGCTTTTTTTCCATTATTGTCTATCCGTTCTTTGTATAGTGGGAATTGGTATAAATTATTTAGCTTACTCACTTTTTACATTTGTGGGTAAAAGTGAGGATTTAGATCAGGTGAATATGTTGGAAGATAAAGCAAATGACAGCCAAAAGACTCTATTAATGACTTTGTTTTGGGAGTTTTATGGAATGTAGCATTATCCATAACTATGGTTGTATTACGCTGCAATTGTGGAAGTAATCTTCGCTCTAACCATACATTAAATACATCTTTATTACACCCTTCTGTGAAGGTCATTGGTGCAATAAACTTCTTTTCAAATCCATCCACCTATTATACTCACTCTTTCCCGCTTTTTTCCTGGAACATCAGCATATATTTTTTCTCCTCTTGGAGCTCATGCATATTCTCGGTATAGTCTATTATCAACTCCTGCTTCATCTATATATAAAATGCTACAGTGGTCTATTTTTGAGACTTGATCGATAAATTGCTGCCTATCTTCTTGATTGCGCTCTTGATAGAATGTGACTTTTTTTTAAGGTTATTTTTAGCTGTTTTAACCTATACCAAATTGCACTTATTCCAAAGCCAAGGTTTTGTTTCATTTCTGCTAGTGTGTGATCTGGGTGTTTTTTAACATAGTCTGCAAGTATTTTTGGGTCTATTTTCCGAATAAAACCAGTACTTTTTACCGCTTTGAGACCTTGGCCAGTAGCTTTCTTTTTTAGCCATCTATATAGTGTCTATCTCAAAAACCTCTGCAACTTCAACCTTTGACTTTCCTTTTTCTACCACAAACACTGCTTTTTCCCTTAAATCTACACTATATACCATCGCTTTCCCTACTTTAGAAAAATATATTATACCTTCATCATTCGCTTTTGAAAATACTATAAAACAGAAACAAAAGTGCTGTTTATTGCAGCTTTTGGGTAATTTAATGGTAAAAATTTTAGAGAGAAATTTTATACACTATCACTGATATTTTCCCTTAAGTTGACGCCATTACCTGAACAGATACACTCGGATTTTTTATATAACTATATTTACTATCTTATTTGGTACAACATATACAGTGCGAACTTTGCTTTGATCGATCTTACTGGACACAGAGTCTATCGCTATTTTCTTCAATTCTTCTTGAGGTAAGTTAATTGCTACCTTTATTGTTGTGCGTAATTTTCCATTGATTTGCACTGCTATAGTTACCGTATCGTCAACTAATAATGATTCATCAGCTTTTGGCCAAGGTTGTATACCTTCACCTCCTATTTCTTGCCATAGGCTTTCAGCTAGATGTGGTATGAACGGTTCGATTACTCTGATTAGTATACATATACTTTCATCAATAAGAGGTTTTCCATTTTTCACATCTATTTCAGCTATCAAATTCGTCATTTCACGGAATTTTGCCACTACACAGTTTAGTCTGCAGTTTTCCAAGTCATCTGTAAGTCCGTGTAAGAGTTTATGTATTTTTTTTCTGTATTCCAAAAGTTTACCTGTAACATTTTCATTATCATAGTGAATATTCACAGGCCTTAGCTGCATTACCATACGCCACAATTTATTTATATAGCGAGAACAACCTTCCACACCATCATCGGACCACTCCATATCTTTCTCTGGAGGAGTGTCAGACAATACGAACAAGCGAGCGGTGTCAGCACCGTACTTTTCTATGATAAAATTTGGATCAACTGTGTTCTTTTTCGATTTGCTCATCTTCTCAACTTTCCCAACTTGAACCTTAGCACCTTGTGTCATCAATTCCTTTGCTTCTTCAGGAAACAGCCATTTACCATTTTCGTCTTTGTAAGTTACATGGCAGACCATTCCTTGAGTGATTAGAGTAGAGAAAGGCTCTTTAATATCAAAATAGCTACATTTGGTTAAAGCACGGCAGAAAAACCTTGAATAAAGTAAATGCAGAATTGCATGTTCTATTCCACCTATATAATAATCCACAGGCATGAAACGATTACACGCGTCTTTATCGATAGACTTATTTTCATTACAAAATGCAGCAAAATACCAAGAAGATTCAAAAAAGGTGTCGAATGTATCGGTTTCACGCTCTGCTTGCTTTCCACATTTTGGACAATCAACAAATTTCCAAGTTGGATGTTTATCAAGCGGATTGCCACCACTGGTAAATTCCACATCCGTTGGCAGAACTACAGGAAGGTCTTTTTCTGGCACTGGAACAGTTCCGCAATCCTTGCAATATATAATAGGTATAGGGCATCCCCAATAACGCTGCCTTGAAATTCCCCAATCATGTAAACGGTAGTTTATCGTTTTTTTGCCTATCCCTTTTTCTTCGAGCTTTTTAATGGTTACTTCCTTTGCTTTGCTGACCGTTGATCCGTTTAAAAACTCTGAGTTAAACATCACTCCGTCGTCAGTATGCACCTCTTTCGTCATCGGACACTGGATCTCAGTGCCCTGGATTCCAGCTTCACACGTTGGAATGGCACCCAAGTCGGCTAAAGAAATAACCGGAATAATCGGCAAATTATATTTCTGTGCAAATTCAAAGTCACGCTGGTCATGTGCAGGGCATCCAAAAATTGCTCCCTCTCCGTATTCCACCAACACAAAATTTGCTATGTAAAGTGGCAATTCCTTTTCAAGAAATGGATGTTTGACGTTTAACCCGGTATAAATTCCAATTTTTTCGTCATTTTCCCCTTTTGTTTTTATATTATCAATGACGTCCTGTATTTCCTTGTTTTTTAAACCTTGCACAATAGGGTGCTCTGCTGCTACCGCAAGAAAAGAAGCTCCAAATAAAGTATGAGGAGAAGTTGTAAAAATCTTTAATTTCTTATTTAGACCAACTATTTCAAACTCTATGGTGACCCCTTTGGATTTTCCTATCCAGCGCTCCTGCATTGTTTTGACTTTTTCTGGCCAATTTTTCAAACTTTGCAGGCACTTGAGTAAATCTTCAGCGAAATCAGTAATCTTTAAAAACCATTGGGATAACTTACGTTTTTCAACAACTGCACCTGATCGCCATCCTTTTCCATCAACCACCTGTTCATTTGCAAGCACTGTTTGGTCCACTGGATCCCAGTTAACCCATGACTCTTTTCGATAGGCAAGCCCATGCTTTAAAAAATCCAGGAAAAATTTTTGTTCGTGTTTGTAGTAATCAGGCTCACATGTGGAGAGTTCACGCTCCCAATTATAAGAAAGACCTATAGATTTCAACTGTGTACGCATATTATCTATATTCTCTTTTGTCCATGTTTCAGGGCTAATATTATTGTCCCTTGCTGCATTTTCAGCTGGTAATCCGAACGCATCCCAGCCAATTGGATGCAAAACCTCAAATCCACGAGCTCTCTTGTAACGCGCTATCACATCCCCTATTGCATAGTTACGTAAGTGCCCCATATGAATTTTACCGGATGGATATGGAAACATCTCCAATACGTAACATTTCTCTTGTTCACTATTCTTGCTTACAGAAAAATCCCATTTATCTTGATAAAATTTTTCAACACTTTTAAAATCATATTTCATATAAATCCAAATTCAATTACAGTTCACATGCATCAAAGGATCAACCGCTTGGCCATTATGCCGTATTGTGAAACACATCTGTGGATCTTTATCTTGTGTGCTTGATTTACCTGCAGATCCAATCACTTGACCTTGCTTTACTTTATCACCAATTTCAACATGTATGTTTTTTAAATAGGAGTACACAGTCATGTAATTATCTTTGTGTTCTACTATAATTAAATTTCCATACCATCTCAGCCCTTTGCCTACATATACCACTTTGCCGGGTGCAGAGGCAACTACATTCGTTCCATTTTGAGCAGCAATTTTTATGCCATCCTTACACATTTCATCAGAAGAGGTAGCTGAAATAACTGTACCTTTAACTGGCATTACAAATTTGCAATTTACCCCCATGTTTTGTGCATTATTGTTATCTTTGTATATCCTGTTTATGATGGCTTTTCTATTTTCTTTTTTTATTAAAGGCTCCCTAATTAAATGGTACTCTCTTGTATATTCCAGCTCTCTTTTTCCGTAAAATTCTTCGCCTTTAAGCAGCACAGGTGCAGGTTTTTGCAGGCCACAGCCTATTAATATTGCTAATAATATAAGAAATGAAGCTATATGCCACATTTTAGATATATCAACTCTCACAAAACTCCAAAATTTTAGCGAGACGTAGTGTTTCACGCCTGTTCGTTACTTTCCTCGTTATTTATTTTACTAGTTAAATAATCCCTCAAATCGGTAAGTTCTTGCAACAAATTCTTTGGATCACGATTGACTTTTATATCATTACCAAATTCTTTTTGCACTCCTTTTATTGTATATCCTTTATCATATAGCATGTATTTTACTTTCTTTATGGCCTCTATACACTTACGATCATATAGCCTTCTTCCTTTACGCTTTGTAGGCTTAATTTGATGAAATTGACCTTCCCAAAATCTTAAAACATGCTGTTCCAAATGTAGCTCTTCAGCTACTTCCCCAATCGTATAAAATAATTTTTCCTTATTCATTAATTATTGATTAATTTTTTTATAATTTTTGAAGGCCTAAAAGAAATTGAATTTCTTGCCTGAATTATCACTTTCTCTGATGTATTTGGTATATTTCCTGGTCTTTCCTTCTTTTTCTTAACCAAGAATGTTCCAAATGACAATATTTTTACTATTCCATCCTTTGCCAAGCTTGTCTTTATTTCGTTCAATATATCATCTATTATCGAAGCAGAGTCTTCCTTTGATAATCCTATTTCTTGGTTTATATTTTCAGCTATTGTTGCCTTAGTTACTGTTGTGTCTTTTGTTGTAACGTGATCCATTATTGATAAATATTACAATACGTAAATATAATATAGCAATCGACTCGAGATTCAGCTACTTTATTTTTTAGGTTATGTCTCTTCTGTAGCATAATTTAAAATACTAGCAACTGCCAACATTACAAATATTGCAAAAAGCGCCATTTTATGATCTGTAAAAAGTGCTAGCATTGACACTATAATTCCGCTGACAATAAACATAAACCCATTGATAATGGATGATGATGTGCTAATGTATTTTCGTTTCACAATCTCGCTGCCGACAGTAAAATTAAGCATATGTCCTCCCGCAAAAAACCCGAACATTAACATAGAAAAGTACACAACGTGGACTGTTAAATGGCTGCATAGTAAAATAATAATTGAGACGCCTTGCAATAAAGCAAAAGCAGAAATTACATATTTCCTATTTTTAAATAAGTTTGAGATTCGATCTGCAATTGGAGCACCAACTGCAAGACCAAGCCATAGTATTGCGGTTGCTATACCTGACTCTATTGTATTGAGTTCTGAGTTGCCCAGTAACCTTGGAGCCCACAAGGTGTTAAGTGCTAAAAATGTTCCAAAAGTAATAGCACCCACCACTGAAGTTATCCAGATATCTCTTAATTTTAGCACTGTGAGTACAGAGCACATTACTGTTCTTATAGAGTTTTGTATTGTGCATTCTTCTGAACTGCTTTCTGGAAGTGTGTTTGGACAAAAGAGTGTAAGTACAAATATCAACACACCAAATAGTATTATGCATACAATCATATTCTTCCAATCTGCACCTTCGGCAAGCAAGCTAGAGAACAATATTTGAATTATCAGTGCAGAAAGGCTTGAAATTGTCTGCACTAGTGAAAACATTAGTCCAAATTGGGCAGCGGAAAAACATATGCTACTTGTATGAGCAGCACCAATAAAACCAAATGATGCTCCAGTTGCAATCAACACTTGAGACAAAATCAAATGGGAAAAATTGTCACTATTAATAAGGACAAAAAACCCCAAGATCATAGTTGATAATGAGAAAAAATAAATTTTTTTACTGGAAAAAACATTAAACGTTGCCCCACTAAAAAATTGTAAGATGGCAAAAGTCCAAGTATATGCTGAATTAGCCAGTGCAACTTGCGCGATTGTAAGTCCAAGTTCTTTTTCAAGATTCACACTTATAAAAGTATAAACTATCTGAATATTGCTGAATATAACAACCAAGTTACTGATCAGCCAAATGAACCAAGCCTTAGCTCTGCTTTCCATAAGATTTATTTTTATAAGTAATCTATTAGAAATTTAACACTAAGTCTTTTTTTAAGCTATTGTTTCCTGAATAAGTGCTGGACTTGACTTCCTTTAGCTTTATTGTATAATTAAATAATTTTATTCTAGAGGTTGGTAATATGGCACCACAAGATAAATCTCAATTCAAAAAGTTTGACAATATATTAGCAAGAATAAGTGACACCATTGATTCTGGTAAGGGTGATTCTATTGAGATTTATGATGAAATAAAAAATTAGCTGAGAGAAGAACTTAATAATGTATATGAAGAATGGAAAAGTAGTGAATTTAATCCAAACTTCAGATTCAAATTAGATGATGGTTATGAAGTAGAAGCAACGCTACTGCACATTGCCATTCAATGCAGGAAAAGTGCTGCATGTGCACCACTAGTCCAATGCTTGTTAGATCAGGGAGCTGATCCCAACGTACAAGATAGTCCTTATAGTAGTTTTACCTTAACCTGTGTCCTAATGCCTTTTTTAAACCACCCGTGTCCAATCTTTGAATGTGTGCCAAACCGCGATTCATCGAAGAAAAACAGCTCTTTTTCAGGATACATGACAATAGTTTCATTAAGATTTTTTTTTAAACTCCTCTTGTTTACTTTTATCTTGTCCGTTATGCACTGGTCTTGGTGTGATATATGAGAATTTCATTCTTTGCATATTACGGTGTACTGTAGACTTGCTAAACCAAACTTTTCCTGAATTCTTATTCTCGTTTCTTTAATGGTAATGTTGGGATTTTCTTGTATCCATGCTTCAACTTGTTCAAGTTGGCTTTGGTTCAATATAGTTTTTCTACGGCGTTGAGGTGGAGCAAATAATTTTTCTTCTCTGCCAAATTTTAGGTCATGCAGTAAGTGCCTTTCTTGAAATGCAACATATTTTTGCTACGGCTGTTATACTATGCTTTTTTGCTGCAATTACAGCATTTAGTTTTTTGCAACATATGTGTTATTTCTGACTTTCTTCAGCATTTCTTTTGCTCACTTTTTCATCCAATAATTTTGATCTTAATGCCATTTAAACCTCGCTATTTTACTTACTCCAGTATGGCTTTTTTCCATTATTGTCTATCCGTTACTTGTATAGCGGGAATTGGTATAACTAATTTACTTATCAACATATCCACTAACTATAATCTGTATACCGCTACACAGTTAGAAGTATTTTTTGATTTTACAATACAGCTTGAGATTCAATTTTTATAATTTTCTTGTTGACTAGCCAGACGGTATCTACCTTCTCGGCTTGCTGCTTTTGATAAAGTGTGGTTTTCAAGACCATATCAAATAGATCCTATTAAAAATCAATCGAATCTTCACATGTTTGTTCTTCATAAAAGAAGTTCAATGTTATCGTAGTACCAAGTTTTGCTTCACTTTTAATGTCGAAAGTTCCACCCATTAACTCTACTAATTTCTTGCTTAGCGGTAATCCGATGCCCGTACCTTCATTTCTATATCCCGAATCTGCTTGGCCAAAAACAGACATAACTTTATATATATCCTGCTGCATTATTCCTATTCCATTGTCATGAAACTCAATAGTTAATAAGTTTTTTTCTATATTTTCTTTTATCACCATTCTTATTAAACCATCTTTGGGAGTAAACTTGATTGAGTTTGATAATAAATTTATTATAACTTGTTTCATTCTCTTAGGATCTGCAATGACCAATAATTGTTTATTAGTCATCTCTTTTTTTAAATTAATCCCGGCTTCTTTTAATTTAGGTAGTAGCATATTTACGCATGAATCTATTATTTTGTTCAGGTTAAACTTCACTTTTTCTACTGTTAAACTACTTGATTCAGCTTTTGAAAAATCTAACACATCATTAATTAAGCTAAGTAAGTGTGTTCCTGCATTATATATATCGTCTGCATACTCCTTGTATTGAGAGTTATCCATTGAACCTAAAGTTTCATTTTTGATCAACTCCGCAAATCCAATAATAGCATTAAGAGGTGTGCGTAATTCATGTGTAACGCTTGCAAAAAATTTTAGCTTATTTGCATTTTCTTGCTCTAATGCCTCTTTTATCTGCTGTAATTCAATGTTAGTTTTATGTTGCTTGGCTAGCATTTGGGTATTAGAAAAGTGCAAATAGAACATTATTAATATTAAAATTATTAATAATAAGCCCAAAAATGTTAAAAATAGGCCATATGCTATAACATAAGAATTATTGTAGTTTCGAAGAATCTTCAAAAAAAACGACGGTTTAACGCTATTTTCATGGAATATAGGAAAAATAGAAGTTAATGTATTTCCTGTAGTATAAAATATTTCTTGGTTACTTAATAGTTCATCAATTTCATCGTTTGTAAGTAACTGTTCATAATCATAATCTTGAGTGTTAAAATTACTGAATATTATTCTGCTGTTTTGATCATACAGTATTAAGCTGAAATCCTTTACTTTGCTCACTGATTGTAATAATTCAGCACGCAGTTTTACCAGTTGGTTTATGTAGTCAAAATTTTTGTATTTAATGTGATGCTTTTCTATTAGTAAACAATGGTATTTTTTTATTATGCCATTTTCCAGTATACTTTTTAAGTTTACACTTGAATCACGGTAAGAAGAAAGGAAATTACTCCTTAGTAAATAATTACAATATATCACACTGAATAAAATCATAAAGATCGATGAGAGTAATGCAATAACTTTTGTGTATTTGTTTTTCTCCAGCGCAGAAAACATTGATTTACCTAGCTTATACATATCCTTCTTATTGTGAAACAACGGTTTTTATGTTATTAATAATAAAATTTAGCATATAATATTTTATGACAATTTCTCCTATTTTGCCAGTTTATTCTCCTGTTAACATAAATTTTTCTTATGGTAAAGGTATTTACTTGTACGATATTGACGGTAAGCGCTACGTAGATTTTCACTCTGGAATAGCCGTTAGTAGCTTAGGTCACACCAATTCGCGATTAATTAGTGCTCTAAAATTGCAAGGAGAAGAATTATGGCATATATCAAATACCTATAATATACCTGCTGCCAATAATTTTGCAGAAAAATTAATAAACAACAGTTTCGCTGACACTGTATTTTTCTCAAATTCTGGATCAGAGTCAGTAGAATGTGGGCTTAAGATTGCTAGGGTCTATCAAAACGGAAAAGGCAATAAAAACCGTCACAGAATTTTAACATTCCATGGTGCATTTCATGGAAGAACCTTCCTAACTTGTGCTGCAAACGATAAACAGAAATTTTCTGAATTACTGAGTCCCTGTATTGATTGGTGTGATAATATCGAGCCCAATATTGAGAGTGTAAAGAAAGCAATTTCAAGTGGTATAGGCGTTATATTAATAGAACCAATACAAGGGCAAGGCGGTATCAAAGTAATGAATGAAGTCTTTATGAAAGAGCTAAGAAAGCTGTGTGATGAAAATGACATATTGTTATTTTTTGATTGCGTACAATGCGGTGCTGGTAGGACAGGAAAATTATTCGCATACGAACATATAGGAGTGGAACCTGATATATGTGCTCTTGCAAAGGGAATAGGAGGAGGCTTTCCGCTAGGGGCTTGTCTTGCAACTGAAAGGGCTGCTAAGTATATGGCGGTCGGTATGCACGGTTCCACTTTTGGTGGCAATCCGCTTGCAACCTCAGTAGGTAATGCTGTGCTCGAAGAATTGCTCAGTCCTGGCTTTTTGAAAAATGTTGAAATTAGAGGTAAGTATTTAAAAAATAAATTAGAAGACTTAGCAAGTAAATTTCCAATAATAGAAGAAGTGAGAGGGAAAGGGTTAATGCTTGGAATAAAGGTGAAAGCAAACAATAAAAAGTTTGCAGAAGAGCTAAGTTATCGCGGCTTGCTTACTGTTGGGGTAACATCAAATAACGTTGTGAGAATTTTACCTCCACTAATTATCACCGAGAAAGAAATTGATGAAGGCATCGAAATTCTGGCTCAATATTTATCTGAGAAATCTTCTGATTAAGTACTACGTATCAAGCAGGTACACTCACACAAGGAGATTTCACTTCACAAGGTATTTGCTGTATCAGGACTGAAAATAAGTTAGTAGCAGTGAGATTAACATCATTAGCCGTTTCATTCATGCATTTAACTTCAGACTGCTTACTTAATAAGTCTAGTTCATTCACTGCAGAGCATGAATCATTTTGAATATTATCATTAAATAGAAATTCTCTAGGTTTTTCAGGATAAAAGACCATTGCGAACAGCACTATGTTTACAAGTAAAGAACCTATTGGAGTAACAGATTCAAGTAGATGTGGAAATAACATCATGACAACGACATATCTTATACCAATTCTCATTATTGGTCAGTCAAATAGGAGAAATTGCAGAGTTGTTTAATTGTGGAGCTGGCAAGAGAAGTAATAAATTTGCACAAAGCACCCTAAAGCAGAGCAATTGTATCGTATATTTTATTGCGCAAAATGTTCTGTTTTATATATAACCAAAGCCTCTCAACAAGATTTAGCTCAGGTGAATATGTAGGTAGGTATATAATGTCGATATTTTTAGCTACCTTTAAATTTTTTGACCTATGCCAACTAGCACAGTCCATAACGAGAAAAGCCTCTCGTGTTTCTAGATATTGCGACATCTGCTCAAGAAATATGTTCATGCAATCAGTGTTGACATTTGGTGCAAATAAGCTAGAACTCTCTCCATTTCTAGGATTAACCGCACTATAGAGATAGAAATTTTGCCTAACTAATTTTGTTTTAACCTGTGTTCTAATCCCCTTTTTAAACCACCCATGTCCAACCTTTGAATGTGTGCCAAACCTTGATTCATCAAAGAAAAATAGCTCTTTTTCTGGATACTTGCTAATAGCTCCATTGAGATTTTTTTTTGAATTCCTCTTGTTTGCTTTTATCTTGTCCATTATGAACTGGTCTGGGTGTAATATATGAGAATTTCATCTTTTGCATATAGCGGTGTACTGTAGATTTGCTGATATTTAATCCGAACTTTTCCTGGATTCTTATTCTCATTTCTTTAATGGTAATATTAGGATTTTCTTCTATCCACTCTTCAATTTGCCGTAGTTGATCCTGATTTAATTTAGTTTTTCTACGCCGTTGTGGAGGAGTAAACAGTTTTTCTTTTCTGCCAAATTTCAAGAGTTTTACCCACGAAGTTAGTGCGCTTCTTGAAATGCAATATATTTTTGCTACAGCCGCTATACTGTGCTTTTTTGCTGCAATTACAGCATTTAGTTTTTTTGAAACATATGCATTGTTCCTTACTTTCTTCAGCATTTCTTTTGCTGATTCTACTACTTTTTCATCCAATAATTTTAATCTTAATGCCATTTATACCTCAACTATTTTACTTGCTTCATTATGGCTTTTCTTCCATCATTGTCCATCTGGTTGCCTTGTAATGGGAATTGGTATAAGTAGAACCAGAAGCAATTTTAAAGCCAGGCTTTCAGATGTCATTTTCTGCGGTTTTGGCACTGGTTGCCAGTTATCAAATTAATGCTAATAAATTGTTCAAAATAAAAATAATGAAATATTTTGTGTCGATAATGATCAGCTCAGTAATAGCAAGTTTAGCAACTGTTCCGTACACGATATACAATTTTAATTATTTTTCAATTAGTGGTATTATCACAAATTTAGTTGCTATACCAATAGTTACATTAATTATTATTCCACTTGGAATAATTTATGTCTTATTGATTCCTTTAGGTATTGAATGGATTATAGAGCCATTTATAGAGCGCCCAATGACAGTATCTTGTATATAACAAATGCAATCGCTAGTCTTCAATATTTGGTTATTCCCATTAGTACTTTTCCTGCCTCATCAATTATTATCATAACACTTGGTTTATTGTGGCTGTGCTTGTGGGAAAGAAATTGGCGTTTCTTCGGAATTTTCTTTATTGTACTAGGTATTTGCTTTAGCACCGCATATAAAACCCCCGACATCCTAATAAATGCTGATAATGTTGCTGCAAAGGAGAGTGGTAACTTACTATATTCTCTCACCAGAAAAAATAGGAACTTTGTTGTCAAAACATGGGCGAAACAAAATGGGCAGAACCAAATTTTGAATCATACAAAATATAGCAATCCAGATAAAAGACTAAAGTGCAACGATTATGGCTGTATATATAATAAAGGAAATAATAAATCAGTACTGCTTGCTTATAAAAAAGAAGATATTTCAGAAAATTGTGATAAAGTTGATTTAATAATTCAATTAAGTGAATTCGACTATTCAGTTTGTAATACTAGAACTATTAAATACACCAATCTAAAAACATATGGCACACATTCAATTTGGTTAACAAATCGTTACGTAAAGATTAATACAGTGCGCTCTAACCGGCCTTGGCATAAGTTAAAAAGCTTGATTTTAAAGTGTTGTTAACATATAATTAATTAAATTTAAATGTAAGGAAACTTATGTATTCAGGTACTCAAGAAGGAAATTCTTTAAACCTCAACCTAACTCACGATCATAATGTAGCCAGAATAAATGATGCCATTGGTTTTCTCCCTAAAGCATGGAGTGCAGCAAAAAAATATTCTGTAAATAATACCCTATCTATAGCAGCCGTGAATACTTGGCTTCAATTTTCTCTAGCCTACGTAACTGCAATGATAATAACCCTTAACGATTTAAGCTTTATTGCTACTTTTAACCCAACATTAATGCCAACTTACTTTCTGGTTTCTGTTATTCTTGGAGTAGTTTTATTAACCTCTCTTGCTCTAAGATATATATACAAGCAAGAAATAAAAAATGAGAAATCAAAAGATGGTGATAGCCCAATAGATATAAAAATTCGAGGTGGAAAAAGTAATGAAATAAATGAGATTGCCCAAAATGCATTAACAATAGAAATTGTTCCTGATTTGGTCGATAAAAAGCAAGGTTTTTCAATAGTTTTACCAATCTCTAAAAGACAGGGAGAAATATTGGAAAACAAAAGACAAGAGAATAGAAATAAAGTTATTTTGCTTACTGTGCCATATGTGCTGAGCGGTCTGATTGTAGTTGGTGCATTGATACAAAATAAATTTAGCTTTGCCAATGTTCATGGTTGGGAAGAATGGACTTTCATTGCATTCGTGAGTGCTGTCTTCATTGCTGGAATATGTATAGCATTGAGTAAAAGTAATGAAGTAAATAACGCATGCAATATTGTTAAAAAATTCGATAACTTAGATATTCTACTCCCATGTAGAAAAGGTATTGTTGTGTCGGTAATGGAGAATAAATTTGAAAGTAAAGAGGAGAATGATCCTATATCTCGATTGATAAAATTACTTGATAAGCGCCTAACTCATTTGGTCAATGAAGTTTGTTACCTGTTTGACAACAGTCTTTTAAAGCCTGCAAATATTAAAATTGAGAAAACGCTTGATGGCATAAGAAAGGATATTGAGACTTTACTGAATAATTTAAAAGAAAGCATACAACAAAATGTAGACGGAGTAGAAGCAACTGCAAATGAAGCGATAATTCAATATCTGGAAGATATTGACAAAAGTGTTGATGAGTTATGTAAGGGAGTTGGCAAGGATGTACAAAAAAAATTGGATAAGATAAGTATAAAAGATTTAGTAAATAATCTAAGTAGATTGGCAGAGACTCTCGAAGATAGAATATCTAGACTTAAACCTGGAGCCCGTATGGGATTATCCGGAGCGACTTTTGTAGATGAAAGATTACCTAATGCACCTGGAGGAAGAGAAAACGACCAGTTACCTCAAGATGAACAGACAAGTAGTGATGAAGTACCTAATGCACCTGGAGGAAGAGAAAACGACCAGTTACCTCAAGATGAACAGACAAGTAGTGATGAAGTACCTAATGCACCTGGAGGAAGAGAAAACGACCAGTTACCTCAAGATGAACAGACAAGTAGTGATGAAGTACCTAATGCACAACGAGTGTATTGGAAAAAAGGAGTAAAAGAGATAGGGCAGCTAAAAAAGAAAATAAAAGCATTGGAGAGGGTATTAAAAAAAAAGGAAAATAATCAAAACCAACCTGGTAGTGGTAATAGCTCTTCTAGTTCTGAAAGCGTGGATAGTATTACTAATCTACTGGAGAAACAAAGAAATGTATTGCGTAAGGAAAATAAAGACTTGAAATTACAACAAGAAATAAAAGACTTGCAAGAAGAGAACGCCAAGTTAAAGAAAAAATCTCCTGAGCAAGAAGAAATAAATAAGTGGCAGAAAAGTATAAATGGCAACCCAAGTGAATTTTTACATTACATACTAGAATCTATTAAGCTGGAAGAAAAAGGTGGTAAAGGAGAAAAGATTGGTGAAGCAACATTATGGAATTTTGATAACAAGATAATAATTCACTGGAAAGATGGCTCTCAAACAACTTGCCATATTAAAAAACAAGGTGATCTTCCTAGTACAAAAGTTGATTTCGTAAATCAAAATATTCAAGCAGCATGGGAAATGGCGCGGGGTAAATCACTATAGATCACTCAGTAATAACCTTAAGTGTTAATAATGATAAAGAGAAATTAAGGTTAGACACCTATATAGCTGGAAAATGCAATATATCACGCAGTAAAGCGCAAAGATTGATACAGAATGAGCAGGTGAAATTACTTGGCACACCGATAATTAATAATGACCATATAGTAAAACCAGATGAAGAGTATGTGGTGCATCTCGTTCAACCTGACATATCCACATCAATTGAGCCTAATTATGACATAAAACTTGATATCGTCTATGAAGATGAGGACATTATAGTTCTGAGTAAACAAAGTGGATTAACAGTGCACCCAGGTGCTGGGACAAACAATGATACGCTCTTAAATGCAGTTATCGCTCACCTTGATGTAAGACCAAGAATTGTTCATAGACTCGATAAAGATACCAGTGGGCTGATGGTCATTGCAAAAAATGAGGAAGCCCATGGTTTTTTGTCTGAGTTGTTATCAAATCGTAAAGTAAAGCGGGAATACTTAGCAGTAATTTGGGGAATATTATCTTCTCAGCAAGGCACGATAAAAACTAACATTGCTCCCAAACGCGGTAATAAAGAAATGATGTGTGTAACAAAAATCACAGGCAAATTAGCAATCACTCACTACTTAGTGCAAAAAGTTATAGGACAAGCAAGCCTGGTTAAATGCACTTTAGAAACAGGCAGAACACACCAAATTCGAGTCCACATGAGCCACATAGGACATTCCATAGTTGGTGATCAAGTTTACGGAAAAAATAGTAGTAAAAGCACAAAATATGCTAAAAACTCTAGTTTCATTCATAATTTCAATAGGCAAGCACTACATGCTTATACACTGGGCTTATACCACCCAAAAAGTAAGGAATACATGGAATTTGTCTCTGATTTACCGCAAGATATAAAAACTTTAATTGGTGAGTTTGAAAATATACCTAAGAAAGGTTTACCTGATTTTTGAAGTGTAAACCGACAATTTGAAAAACCGTCATTCCGCTATTAGTTAGCGGATGAGATACCGCGGGTGTTGCTTGGGTCAGCATAAATTGGCTATAACATTTTTATCATTTGTTCACCCTATTGGTTTTGAAATTAAGATTTATTGCAACTACAATTAGTACTCTTATCATCACATTTTGGTGTTAAGTCGGGATAGAACGTGAGTATAGCATCATTCTTTCTTACAAACACTGATTGATAATTGTCATCTTCCATTTCATATAGGCACATTCCATCTTTTCCTAATTCCTTGAACGCCTTAGTTGCAGAAATTAAAATATCATCGGCATGAAGGTTATATGCGTATCCATTTGGGCATTTAACTTTCAACTTCCCCATCCTTACCCAAATATTTCATTCCAAATGTATAAACTGGTGGCTTAATATCTGATTTATTGCATAGGGATTTATCATTCCAAATTGCACCTGCCCATTTATCTTCTTGAGCTTCAACATATCTACCTACAAAATGCATATCACCTAATTTATCGTTTGGCTCACCACAAAAAATATGTCCAAACCCTATAGTTTCTTTTTCACTTCCACTATTTGTAAACCAAATGTTAGCCAGTTCATCTTTAAATAACTCCAAATCCGCATCTGGCGTAATCACTTGATGATCAAGCTTATCATATATTCCTTTCACTACTTCTTGATGCTGCGGACAACTAAGTAAAATTTTGAAATCTTCTTTATCTGGATGTGCTCCCCAATCTCCACAAACTTTCAACACTCCTCTATCGAAGTCAGTTAATTCTGGAAACGGTGGTATATAACCTGGTTGTGAACTGAAAAATGGTTCAAAATTGACCTTAACATTTTCTTCTACATAGCCGGTGTGAAAATAATGATCCTTAATATAAAAAATCAATCCTATTATTGGTATTATTAAACATAAAATTAGTTTAACTGTCTTCGACATAATCACGTTCACAAAAAAGCTAGCCTGTAAGAAACAATTTAAAAAAGTTTTAATCTAATCATTTTTGCAGAGCAGCAACTCCTGGCATTTCATCACCACCCAGCCAACTTAAAAACGCTCCTCCACCAGTGGAAACACATGTAAAATCCTTATCGGTAAGGCCTGCAGCGCTTACTGCAGATAGACTATCACCTCCTCCTATTATGCTGGTTAACTTTCCTTTGTACGTTAAGTCACTTACGACTTTCATTACCCCTATTGTACCACTTGCAAAAGCTGAATGTTCAAAAACACCAATAGGTCCATTCCACAGCAGAGTCTTACTGCTTGCTATTATACTGCTTATTGTACTCAAAGTTTGTGGTCCGATATCCAAAATTATATCACCGTCCAAAATGGACTCAGTTCTTCTTGAAATACTAGTGCTGTAATCAGAGTTTACTGCAACCAGAACGTCTTCTGGCACAACTATTTTGCAATTGTTTTTATTTGCTGTTTCAACAATATTATGTAGAAGGTCGTCAACACCATTTTGAAAGAAAGATTTTCCTATATTTACTTTGCTAAATAACAAAAAATTATTAGCAATTGCACCTCCGAGAAGTAGGTAATCAACCTTTTCTGTTAGCTTTATAAGCATTTTTATCTTAGTTGACATTTTGGCTCCCCCAACTATCGCAGTAATAGGTTTAGCTTTAAACGATACAGCTTTTTCAAGATACTTTAGCTCATCTTGTAAGCAAAATCCCGCGTAGGAAGGTAAAAACTCTGTAATGCGTGAAATAGAAGCGTGAGCTCTGTGAGAGCAAGAAAATGCATCATTTACATATATATCCGCTAGAGATGCTAGTTGTTTGGCAAAATTTGAGTCACTCTGCTCTTCCTCTTTATAAAATCTTAGATTCTCTAGTAATATTATATCTCTTGCATCCATAGCACTCACTGCTTTTTGCACTTTTTCACCAACGCAATCATCAATGAATTTCACTTTTTTATTTAGTAACTGCGATAAAGTGTCAATTACATTTTTTAGCGACAGATTATTGTCTCTGGCCTTTGGGCGTCCGAAATGCGATATAATAATAATCTTTGCACTTGCATTCACTAAATACTCAATAGTAGGCAATGCTCTCAAAATACGAGTGACGTCACGAATTTCTCCATCTTTTATAGGAACATTGAAGTCAACTCTGAGTAAGACGGTTTTATTGTGAAGATCACAATTTTCTATACTAGGTATATTCATTGTAAAACTAAAGCTATAAAGCCACTATACAGCAGTTTGACCTAAAGTAAAGTTTTAAGTTTACGAACATTTAAGGAAATTTGCATCCAGATGGTGTCATGAAAATAGCTGACACTGGTTCACTCTATAATGGTGTCATCCAAGTAGCCGACACTGGGATCCAGGTTGCTTACAAGCAAATTAGCATAGAAAGTGGTTACAACGTTTTCGATGAGATTGCAGAAACCAGTGTCAGCCTACTTTCATCTGCCACCTGCAAATTGCAATGTTCGTACGGTTATGTGTCACGCTACTTGGATGACACCGTTGAAAGAAATGAACCGCCTTTTCAAAATTGTTTTGAATAGAGGAATAACATTCACAAGTAAAATTTCATATTACCATTTTTTAATTTATGTATTATAATAAGCTTAATCTATAAGAAAAACAAAGTTGGAAAAGTTGGAAGAACTAAGCAAAAACTGGGTGATAAGAACGGGAAGATTTTTATCTTCATTGTTTTTTTTACTGTTGATTGCGCTATCAATACGTAGTTTTTTATTTGAGCCATTTCATATACCTTCTGGTTCAATGAAAAGCACCCTACTTGAAGGGGATTACATTTTTACTAGTAAATATTCATACGGTTACAGTAAACACTCATTTCCATTTTCTCCAAACATTTTTAGCGGCAGGATTTTTTATACCCTTCCAAAGCGTGGCGACATAGTAGTTTTCAAACCCACAAGAAATGACAGCATCAGGTTTGTTAAGCGAGTAATAGGAACACCAGGTGACAAAGTGCAAATGATAGAGGGAGAATTATACCTAAATGATCAGAAAGTAGAGCGAAGGCAAATTGAAAGTTTTTTTGATTATGAGTCAAATCGTAACATACCAAGATATATAGAAACGCTTTTAAGTGGCAAGGAGCATGAGATTTTGATAGATAACATTTCTAATAAGCTATCATATAACACTCCGGTTTATTATGTACCTAACGATCAATTTTTTGTTATGGGAGACAATAGAAATAATTCTTTGGATAGCAGGTTTCCTGAAGTTGGTTTTGTACCAATGGAAAATATCATTGGGCGTGTAAGTATAGTTGGTTTATCGTTTAAATTGGGGAAGTTCGATTGGTTACCATTTAATTTCAGGTTACCTGTTGCTCTGAGATTTGACAGGATATTGCATAAAGTTGTGTAAACTCTACCTATCTGTTAATTCACATAATTCTAAAGCAGAACTTTCTAACTCAGCGATAGCGTTGTTAATTTCATTCAAGTCATTGCCTTGTAAAGCGTTTTTTGCGTTTTGTAATAGGTTTTTCAACTTTTGATCAGTGGAAACATTTTCAACTAGATGTATGAGCTTGTTACCGTTAATTTTAGCCTCTGCAAGGGAACGAGCCTTCATATCTTCATCAAAGCTGTTTATTGACTGGTTAACCATATTTTGAACATCAGCTTCACTCAAGCCAAAATTTGAATTTACTTCAACTGTCTGCTCAATTCCAGTAGCTTTTTCTCTTGCAGTAACAGTCAAGATCCCGTCAACGTTAACTGTAAATTCTATTTCAATTCTTGCAGAACCTGCAGGCAGTGGCGGTATACCTTTTAGTTCAAACTGCGCTAGAGATTTGTTATCCTCTATCATTTCACGTTCTCCCTGACAAACGTGAATTTTCATTGCTGGTTGCCCATCAACATAAGTTGTAAACTCTTTTATCTCTGAAACTGGTAGTGGTGTATTTCTTGGTATGATTTTTTCAACTATGCCTCCCATAGTTTCTATGCCAAGTGATAAAGGTAGAACATCAAGGAGAACAGAATGAGCCTGCAAAGCTGCTCCAATGACCACTGCTTTATCTGGATCTGCGTCACTTAGTACTTTATTTCCAAAGAGCTTGACTAGTGAATTTTGAACCAATGGTGTTCTAGTTGCACCACCAACTAAAATTACTCCTTTTATATCATCAATTTTAAGATCTATGTCGCTTATAGTACGAGTGACTATATTGATAGTCTTATTAACTAAAGGACTTATTGCCTGTTCGAACTTCTCTCTAGTTATTTCACATTCAAATGGCTTGCCGTTAATGTTAAAGCCAAAAGTGCCTGATGCATTTTCACTTAAGTATTCTTTCGCGGTACGGATATTACAGGTTCCAGCGTTATGTGTTGGAATGACATTAAGGTGTGTTGTCGACTCCTTGTTTAAACCTACTTTTTCTCTATACTTATCAAGTACAATTGAACTTAGTAGGTGATCAAAATCATCACCGCCGAGTTTGGTATCACCACCAACCGCAAGGACTTGAAACACTCCTTGATGTAATTTCAATATTGAAATATCAAATGTTCCTCCACCAAGGTCATAAACTGCATATATTCCACTGTTATTGTTCTTTTCAATGGAGTAAGAAAGCGCTGCAGCGGTTGGCTCGTTAACGAGGCGAAGAACTTCTATGCCAGCTAATTTTGCTGCATATTTAGTTGCGTTACGTGCTGAATCGTCAAAGTAAGCTGGCACAGTAATTACTGCTTTTTTCACTTTTATCCCTGTGGATTTTTTTACCCTCTCGCATAAAGCTTTTAATATCTCAGCAGAAATCTCAACAGGAGTAAGATACTTCTCCTCTGAGCATTTTACTCTAATAACTTTTTCACTTTCGTTATCTATTTCAAAATTGAGGCCTTCTTTATTTAATTCTTCAACACTTTCACCCATTAAACGCTTTATTGAGTAGATTGCATTTTGACTGACGTCACAGCCAGTTTTCAATGTATTATTTTCATACGAAATAACAGAAGGCAGTAGCTCTCTTCCCTGCTCATCTTTAAATATCTCCACGTTGCCAGCTTTATTTACCATAGCAATTAAAGAGTTAGTAGTGCCAAGATCTATACCAAAAACTACCTCATTTGAACTTGGTTCAGAAATTTGAATTGGCTGCATTTTTCTTCATCTCCTCAAGTGACTTATACAAATATTTCAATCTTAAAACCTGTGTAGCAGCTCCATCAAAATTCTTTACAGCAAAAGTGTTAATTAGGTTTTTAACGCAATCTTTTATTTTTTCATCAACCATCCTACTTGCAAATTGTAGATCATCGCAGTCCAGCAAATATTCTCTTATTTCCATTGATTCATTTAATATTTCAGAATTTGGATGATCCTTTGGGCTTTCCACACCAAAAAGATTCAACAAATGCTTGGCACGTTCTAGTGGTGACTTTAGCACTTGATAAGCTTTGTTAATATTAATTATATTTTTAGATTGTCCTTCGTTTATATCAGTCCTGCTTAGCTCAATATATTTTTTCTCTAACTCATCAAAGCTGATATTGAAAGTTGGTTCAATTTCAAACAATGCAAAATATTTGCTAGACATGAAAACTCTCTCCACAACCACATTTTCCTTTCTCATTAGGATTTTTGAAAACAAAACCCGATGAAAATTTTTCTTCTACATAATCCATTTCAGAGCCAAGAATAAACATGACGGATTTTGGATCGATCAACACTTTAACTTTTTGGCCATCACTACAGTTTTCCTCAATTATCGACTCTAAAGGACGAGTATCATACGCATATTCAATATCATATTTTAAACCAGAACATCCTTTTTGTTTAATTAGCACTCTTATTCCTATTGCTTCTTCCGGTTTCTCAAGGTTAGTATGCTTCTTTTGGTCCAATAAATACCTTATCCTCTCCACTGCATTTGCAGTTATAGTGATAAGTTTTTTATCTTTCTTTATAGCGTTTACTCCTTGATATTCACTCATGCTTTAGTTCTCAATGTCCACCTTTACTTTGTTTGCTTTGATAGTCATGAATAGCAGCCTTTATAGCATCTTCAGCAAGCACCGAACAGTGTATCTTCACTGGAGGTAAAGACAACTCTTCCACTATTTGAGTATTCTTTATCTGTGTTACATCTTCAATAGCTTTTCCTTTTATCATCTCTGTTAACAAGGAACTTGAAGCAATGGCAGAACCACAACCAAAAGTTTTAAATTTTGCATCTTCAATAACACCTTTGTCATTGACCTTTATCTGCAATTTCATTACATCACCGCACGATGGTGCACCAACTAGGCCAGTACCAACATTTGGATCATTTTTATCCAGAGAACCAACATTCCTTGGATTTTCGTAATGATCTAAAATTTTTTCATTATAACTCATAAAATTACCTATAAACCACTGTCCTACATTATAACATGTTTAGGTTAAAAACTAAAGTAAAATACACTAGCAAACGGTATATTTTGCTCACAAAATACCCGCAAAGTGAGTGCATTTTACTTTACAAATACACGTAGTGCGTGTCATTCTCTATATTGTAATTAAGTTTATAATTTTAAAAGGAATATTCCCTTGAGTTTGTTTAGTAATCTTTATAAAGGCTTGTTAAAAACCTCTTCTCGCTTTAGCGACGGGGTGAAAAGTATTTTTTCTGGCAAAAAAAAATTAGATCAGTCGCTTTTGGATGAGCTAGAAGAATTGCTAATTAGCATGGATATTGGTCATAAAACTTCTAAGTTGATTATCGATAGGCTCGCAAGCATCAAATTTGACAAGGAAGTTGAGCATAATATCATCACACAGCAGTTAATGAACGAAATAGAAGCTATATTGAACCCTGTCGTGCAACCGTTAATTTTAAACAGAAAACCACACATAATAATGGTATGTGGAGTAAATGGTAATGGTAAAACCACAACTATAGGTAAGCTCGCATATAAATATAAGGAGATGGGAAAGTCCGTTATGCTTGTTGCATGCGATACATTTAGAGCTGCTGCTAGTGAACAATTAAACATTTGGGCAGAACGTTCTGATTGCTTGATTGTTACTGGAGAGCATGGTAGCGACTCTGCAAGTGTGGCATATAGAGCTGTAAGTCAAGCTATAAAAGATAACGTTGATGTTGTTCTAATTGACACAGCAGGAAGGCTGCAAAATAATGTGAACCTTATGGAGGAGTTATCAAAAATATATAGAACGATAAAGAAATTGGATGACACTGCCCCTCATGATGTTATTTTAGTTCTTGACGCAACTACCGGCCAAAATGCTTATAGCCAATTAGAGGCATTTAGTAAGATGGTTAGTGTTACAGGGTTAATCATAACAAAGCTAGATGGCACTGCTAAGGGCGGAGTAGTAATTGGACTTGCAGAAGCTTATAAGGTAAAGTTACATGCTATAGGAATTGGTGAAAGTATAGAGGACTTAAAGGAGTTTACTAGTAAAGAGTTTGCTGAAGCGTTATTTAATTGTAATTAAAAACTTCTCTTAATTCCCTTACGTGACCAAGCTTAATTATCTCAATATCATGAGAAGAGTAATTACCATTTTTAGGCATAATTGCTTTTTTGAATCCTAACTTTTGTGCTTCTTTTAGTCTAAGATCAGCATGCGAGACATTCCTAATTTCTCCAGAAAGTGCAACTTCACCGCAGATTATTGAAGAAGTTGGCAGCGGTAAATTTACTACACTTGAAATAAGGGAAGCAGCAACAGCAAGATCAGCCGATGGTTCCTGTATTTTCAATCCTCCAGCGATGTTTAGGTACACTTCTTTATCATGCAAAAACATTTTACAGCGAGCATTTAGCACCGCGATGATCATAGCCAATCGATTAATATCCCACCCAACTACTGCCCTTCTTGGGGTTGCCATATTAGTCCCTGCTATCAACGCTTGAACTTCCATTAAAATTGGTCTTGAACCTTCAATTCCTGCAAATACGGCGCTGCCAACTACTTCTCTGTCATGGGCCATCAGAAACAATGATGATGGATTATCAACAGGCACAAGTCCTGCTTCAGACATCTCAAAAACACCAATTTCATTTGCAGGACCAAATCTATTTTTAATAGTGCGTAAAATGCGATATTGATTACTATTTTCACCTTCAAAATATAATACCGTATCTACCATATGCTCCAAAGTTTTAGGTCCAGCTATTTGTCCATCCTTAGTTATATGACCAACTATTAAAAGAGAAACACCATATTGTTTCGCAAGAATGGTTAATTCATGGGCACAAGTACGAACCTGAGTTACAGTTCCTGGTGCCGATGTAATTCTGCTATCATACATTGTTTGTATAGAGTCAATTACTAAAAATTTAATACTTTTATTTTCCTTTATTGTTGCTACTACATCAGTTAAAGACACTGTAGATAAAAGCTTAATTTTAGGTTCATTTATCTTAAGACGCTTTGCTCTTAAACTCACCTGCTCTAAAGATTCCTCGCCGGATACATAAAGACATTCAAAAGAGGAAAGTTGCACAACATTAGCTGCAATTCTAAGCAAAAGGGTGGATTTTCCAATACCAGGTTCGCCTCCAATTAGAATGCTAGCACCTTGAACGATACCCCCACCAAAAACTCTATCTAATTCTTCTACTCCTGTTAGAAAACGATTTGGAGTGATAATTTCGCTACCCGATAACGTCTTTATTAAAATTGGCGCAGATATACTTCTTTTGCCCGTTTTTACTGCTATTTCTTCAACAACTGTATCCCAATTGTCACATGCAATGCACTTTCCTACCCACCTACCAGTGCTGTAACCACAGGATTGACATACATATACAGTTTTCATCAAAGCCAAAATTATTTTGTTGTAATTGTAATAAAAATTAGCTGAATAGGCGAAGTAAATCTAAACACTGAGTCTCACAAACGTTTTGGTGCGAAGATAATTGTCATAAGTTGTGCCATTTAAATTCATGCACAATAATTGCACGAACGCTTCCCTCTAGGATCCAAGTAGCCCATTCTCCTGTCATTCCAGTAGCATCCTTTTTTTGTCATCCCAGTGCTTGACACTGGGATCCAGTTCTTATTACCTGGTGTAAAATTAAGTTTCCTGGATTCCAGTGTCAAGCACTGGAATGACATCATAGGGGCCACTCGGATGACAAAGGAGGGCAGTGTCACGCGCTGCCCAGTTCATTTGGTTACAAACATTAAGAAATTTACCAAGCGAAAAAAAGGCAAAAGAAACCCTGGTCATTGTCTATTTTCAGTATTGGCGTTTTTTAAGTCTTAAATACTGCAATTTAGCTGCTTTTAAATGCAACTAACCTTAGCTACAAATATTTAAGAAATTTACCAGGCAGAAAAAAAGGCATAGAAAACCCGCAGTAGCTAGTTATTCACTCTCTATTTTAAAATTTGACGTTGGGTGATGTCTTGAACGCTTTATAAGCGCGTTTCAGCTTATGTAGGTGAAAACCTAGAAATTTTATAAAGACATACGGTGCACATAGTGCAAAAAATTAAACAATAGTACGCTAAATACAAGTTTTCTTGTCATTTTAATCTGCTGCAGAGATTGCGGAGTTAGATAAAATAGCTTCAGTATAATGATAAGGGTGCTGGCGGAGTTTGTCAAGTAGTTTTTCGTTTCTAACGGTTGTTGCCAAAAACTATACAAAAAGTCTAATGAGTTAACTTCCATATATCCTGAGTAGTTCTTGTGCATTAGCTTTGATTAGGATAGGGCATTTTCTGTCATTTAATAGGGAACGCAATATTTCAGTTGCACCTTTAATGTCGTTATTATGTATCTTTACTACAGCGATAGCTTCTTGGCTTGAATAAGGATACACTGCACTTGATTCTAAATTATCAATTTTATCTTTATTTATTTTTTCACCGTTGGAGTGAAGTAAGCTCATTACCTCTAAGTATTGTGCTAACTCACGCAAAACATTAGGAGCATCTTTATCATCTGCCAAATCATTATAAATAGATGCTGTGTTTGTTGGCATTGAATCTGAGATATGATTGAATGCGTGTTCAAAATTTGCTAAATACCCCCAATTTGAATCTATTTCTTCTAGTAGCGGCTTATTATCTTTTTTAAAGAATAATACTTCGTAAAACTTGTCACCCGCAGTTATAGATTGTTTTGTGTTATCAATGTTGCGCAATAAGTATAATGTGATGCCAACTAACATTGGTGCGAGTGCAAGCAGAAAGATGTATTTTTTCATGGTAATATTCCAAATAGTTATATATTTATACATTAATGCTTTTGATTTGCAAAAACATATTGACATAGTGATTATATCACATAATAATATTCTTAAAGTTGTTTGAATAGTTGGAGATTAAAATATTTCTAAAGTAGAAATAAAGACAGCAGTATTAAGCTAAATTATTTTTTGTCGGATTTATCCGATGTACCCTCAACCTTTTATAGGTTGAAGTCTAAATTTGAGAGTTTGATCCTGGCTCAGAATGAACGCTGGCGGTAGGCCTAACACATGCAAGTCGAACGGAGTTATATTGTAGCTTGCTATGGTATAACTTAGTGGCAGACGGGTGAGTAATATATAGGAATCTACCTAGTAGTACGGAATAATTGTTGGAAACGGCAACTAATACCGTATACGCCCTACGGGGGAAAAATTTATTGCTATTAGATGAGCCTATATTAGATTAGCTAGTTGGTGGAGTAATAGCCTACCAAGGCAATGATCTATAGCTGATCTGAGAGGATGATCAGCCACACTGGAACTGAGATACGGTCCAGACTCCTACGGGAGGCAGCAGTGGGGAATATTGGACAATGGGCGAAAGCCTGATCCAGCCATGCCGCATGAGTGAAGAAGGCCTTTGGGTTGTAAAGCTCTTTTAGTGAGGAAGATAATGACGGTACTCACAGAAGAAGTCCTGGCTAACTCCGTGCCAGCAGCCGCGGTAATACGGAGAGGGCTAGCGTTATTCGGAATTATTGGGCGTAAAGGGCGCGTAGGCTGGTTAGTAAGTTAAAAGTGAAATCCCGAGGCTTAACCTTGGAACTGCTTTTAAAACTGCTAATCTAGAGATTGAAAGAGGATAGAGGAATTCCTAGTGTAGAGGTGAAATTCGTAAATATTAGGAGGAACACCAGTGGCGAAGGCGTCTATCTGGTTCAAATCTGACGCTGAGGCGCGAAGGCGTGGGGAGCAAACAGGATTAGATACCCTGGTAGTCCACGCTGTAAACGATGAATGTTAAATATGGGAAGTTTACTTTCTGTATTACAGCTAACGCGTTAAACATTCCGCCTGGGGACTACGGTCGCAAGATTAAAACTCAAAGGAATTGACGGGGACCCGCACAAGCGGTGGAGCATGTGGTTTAATTCGATGCAACGCGAAAAACCTTACCACTCCTTGACATGGAAATTATACCTATTCGAAGGGATAGGGTCGGTTCGGCCGGATTTCACACAGGTGTTGCATGGCTGTCGTCAGCTCGTGTCGTGAGATGTTGGGTTAAGTCCCGCAACGAGCGCAACCCTCATCCTTAGTTACCATCAGGTAATGCTGGGGACTTTAAGGAAACTGCCAGTGATAAACTGGAGGAAGGTGGGGATGATGTCAAGTCATCATGGCCCTTATGGAGTGGGCTACACACGTGCTACAATGGTGGCTACAATGGGCTGCAAAGTCGCGAGGCTAAGCTAATCCCTTAAAAGCCATCTCAGTTCGGATTGTACTCTGCAACTCGAGTACATGAAGTTGGAATCGCTAGTAATCGTGGATCAGCATGCCACGGTGAATACGTTCTCGGGTCTTGTACACACTGCCCGTCACGCCATGGGAATTGGTTTCACTCGAAGCTAACGACCTAACCGCAAGGAGGGAGTTATTTAAAGTGGGATCGGTGACTGGGGTGAAGTCGTAACAAGGTAGCAGTAGGGGAATCTGCAGCTGGATTACCTCCTTAGGCTTTACGCATAACTTACCATTTTTAATGATGGTGTTGTTATGTGCTATACTGCTGTCTTTACTTCTACTTTATTTTAATTTCCCGATAACGTAATTTTATGAGTGATAGGCCTCTTTCTCCACATTTACAAATATATAAAGTACAAGTTACTAGTTTTTTCTCTATTATGCACAGATTGACTGGTATCTTGCTATTCCTTTTATTAATGATACTTTCTTGGTATTTCATATTACATGTTTACTTTCCTGAGTTACTTATAGTAAGGTACTTAAATGCATTATTATTCACTCCTGTTGCTAAATTAGCTTATGTCTTATGTTTTATAAGTTTTGTATATCATTTTCTTAATGGTATTCGTCATTTATTGTGGGATGTTGGGCTTAATTTAGAAATTACTGGCGTTTCAAGGAGTGCTATACTGCTGACAGTAACTCTACTTCTTTCTACTATTGCTTTTTTATTTATGTTTATATGAGTCAATTTGGAAATTCAGTACATCATTGGTGGGTCCAGCGTGTTTCTGCGGTAATTTTACTGCTCCTGTTTCCTTGGTTTATCTATTCATTTTCTTGCGCATTTTATACTGATAGCTCTTTGTCTTTTAGTGAAAAATTTATTAATCACCCTCTAGAGCTTTTATTTTTTGTTGTATTGTTGTTTTGCATTTTTTGGCACGCAGTTCTTGGAATGCAGGTAGTGTGTGAAGATTATATACACAGCGTATCTCTAAGGATTTTCACAATTACATGCATAAAGTACTTATCAAGCATTACTTATATAACCCTCGCTTTTACAATCTTTGTCTTCTACAGGCATATTTTCTTGTAAAATTGCCAATTCTGTGTTAATATATTATTAGTGTACTAGTTTTATTATTGAGCTATAGCGATTTTGGTTTAGCAATATGTTAGAGACATTGAAAAAGTGGGGAATAGACCTTACGCTAAAGGTGAAGGATCTATTTAGTTCATCTGAGTCTCAAGTTTATGTCAAAGACCTTAGAAAGGTAATGATATATGAGGATGGACGAAAGTGTCAATATCCAAAAAATTATGATCAGATTGTAGATTCTGGGAGAGTTGTAAAAAAAAATGACAAGCTTGTGAAAGATAAAGACGGAAATCCAGAGTACCAGCT
Source organism: Wolbachia endosymbiont (group A) of Sicus ferrugineus (assembly GCF_947251515.1). NCBI lineage: Bacteria > Pseudomonadati > Pseudomonadota > Alphaproteobacteria > Rickettsiales > Anaplasmataceae > Wolbachia > Wolbachia endosymbiont (group A) of Sicus ferrugineus. The sequence continues at coordinate 133,058 of NZ_OX366370.1, read as the reverse complement.
TATATATAATGAATACAAATTTGATCTAGCCTTGGTTAAGGAAATTGATAAAAAATCTTACTTTACTATTGACTTTTTAGTTAGTAAAGGTAGGCGTGAGGTTAATGATTATAGTAAATTTTATAAGCCATTTAAGTTTTCAAAAATAGATCTTGAAAAACACTTGCCGGTCTTTGAGGTTGATACTAAGTTACTTAGATTAACTAATTTTTCTTTTCTTGCTAAAAAAGGTTGCTTCATCAATGATGACACGGGAGAAGTTGATGAGAAAGATAGAGATGAAAAAGGAAGAAATGGAAAATTACTATACGCTAGTGATTACAAGAAGCTAAGCACCCATTTTTCAGAAATTAGAGATCAGGATGGTAATCTAGAGCTAGATAAAAGTCTTATATCTGTTCCTATCGTTTTTGCTACAAGCTTGGCTAAAGTTTGTACTAAATTGTTGACCTCTCTTCCTATAAAGTTAGGGGAGTATTTAATAATCGAACAAAACCCAATTGCAAAGTCTTTTGGCTATCTTTTGTTCACCCCTGCAATGGCAGTAAAAAATTTAGTGAATATGGGAGCTACCATACTTAAGGCTCCAATTTTATTATTTGTAGCAGATAAGAAGAAGTATGGTGATGCTTACTTCACTATGTGGAAACACCAATTGAAAGGATGTTGGGAAGAAGCAAAAAGTGACTTTAATGTTATTAAGGGTGGAGAAAGGCTAAAGCCAGGGCAAAAGGATCATAAGCCACTTAGTATAGTGGGCACATGGGATGAGCTTAACGCTAGAAGGCCAGGTATTGAAAAAGACTTAGAGAAGCCGTCAAATAAAAGTAGTGAAAGTATAGATAAATCTAGAGAACCAGATATTGGAAAAAGCTTAAAGAAGGAGAAGTTGCAAAACAAAAGTAATGAGAAAATAGCTGCGTCTAAAAAAGCAGATGTTGAAAAAGTGAGTGATACTCCTCATGTTAATGAAGTACTAAGCAGACGGAATTCATTGCAAGACGAAAAAATTCAATTACCTACTCGCTAACCGGCCACTACTTTAAATTAACATTTACTTTCTTTATTAACTATTCCACAACAAAAACTTGCATGCATTTTACTATTAGTATAAGATGTTAATTATTTAATTAATTTTCTTAACTATATGCGCCCTGTAATACTATGTGGTGGTAGTGGCAGCAGACTTTGGCCTTTATCGAAGCCAAAGCAATTTCAAAAAATATTTAGCCATAACACTATGTTTCAGAACACTTTATTGAGGCTAAAAAGTGGTTATATGCCACCCATAATTGCCACAAATATACAGTACGAGTCATTAGTGAAGAAGGAGTTGCATGCGCTGCGAGAATATAAAGTGATTTTCGAACCAGTGAAAATTGGAACAGCAGCAGCGATATTAATTGCTGCGCTTCTCTGCAATGAAAACGAGATAATGTTAATTCTGCCTTCAGACCATTTTATAGGTGATTTGAATAATTTTTATGCTTCCGTTGAGAAAGCGTCTAATACCAATTCTCATTGTTGGTCAGTCAAATAGGAGAAATTGCAGAGTTGTTTAATTGTGGAGCTGGCAAGAGAAGTAATAAATTTGCACAAAGCACCCTAAAGCAGAGCAATTGTATCGTATATTTTATTGCGCAAAATGTTCTGTTTTATGTATAACCAAAGCCTCTCAACAGGATTGAGTTCAGGTGAATATGGAGGTAGGTATATAATCTCAATATTTTTAGCTACCTTTAAATTTTTTGACTTATGCCAACTAGCACAGTCCATAACAAGAACAGCTTCTCTTGTCCCTAGATATTGCGACATTTGCTCAAGAAATACATTCATGCAATCAGTGTTAACATTTAGTGCAAATAAGCTAAAACTCTCTCCATTTTTAGGATTAACTGCACTGTAGAGATAAAAATTATGCCTACCTAATTTTATTTTAACCCGAGTCCTAGTGCCTTTTTTAAACCATCCATGCCCAACTTTCGAATGTGTGCCAAACCTTGATTCATCAAAGAAAAATAGCTCTTTTTCTGGATACTTGCCAATAACTTCATTGAGATTTTTTTTTGAATTCCTCTTGTTTACTTTTATCTTGTACGTTGTGTACTGGTCTTGGTGTAATATATGAAAATTTCATCTTTTGCATATGGCGGTGTACTGTAGATTTGCTGATATTTAATCCGAACTTTTCCTGGATTCTTATTCTCATTTCTTTAATGGTAATATTAGGATTTTCTTCTATACATGCTTCAATTTGCTGTAGTTGAGCCTGATTTAATTTAGTTTTTCTACGGCGTGATGGAGGAGCAAACAGTTTTTCTTCTCTGCCAAATTTCAAGAGTTTTATCCACGAAGTTAGTGCGCTTCTTGAAATTCAATATATTTTTGCTACAGCCGTTATACTATGCTTTTTTGCCGCAATTACAGCATTTAGTTTTTTTGAAACATATGCATTGTTCCTTACTTTCTTCAGCATTTCTTTTGCTGATTCTACTACTTTTTCATCCAATAATTTTGATCTTAATGCCATTTATACCTCGCTACTTCACTTACTTTAGTATGGCTTTTTTCCCATTATTGTCTATCCGTTCTTTGTATAGTGGGAATTGGTATTAGGCAATCGTGTTGGGTACAAAAATGGATAACTATGCGGGAATTAATAAACGTGTTATAGCGTTTATAGTTGATCAAATAATATTTCTAGTCTTTTCTCTATTCATTTTGTCCATATCATCAGGTGAGCCCTTTACTGAACTTGTTAATGTTGTCTTCAGTTATACTGATACAGACTTTTCAGTGCAAGAAGGAGTATTAGGAATATTACTGCTTATAGTATTGGAAACATTAATGATAGCAAAACTTGGCTGGACTCCAGGAAAGTTATTATGTGGCATATACGTAAAAGATGCAAATACACTTGAAAATATTGCTTTAATGCAAGTAGTGATAAGAAGCTCTCTTAAGATGCTTGTGTTCGCACCTTTCTGTATTTCTGAGTGGTTTTTAATATTACCAGTCTTGGTTTTAACATTCGCAGTATTTGATAAACGCAAGCAGTTCTTCCACGATAAAATTGCAAAAACAGTAGTAATAGATTACAGACCTGAAAAATGCCACTTAAATTTAAACTGCGTGGGAATAACTAGGCGTGTTATAGCATATATTATTGATCGTTTTATTATTATTGGAGCCTCTTTGTTTTGTGTTTCTCTTGTAAAAACAACTTTCCACCCTGATAAATCTCAAATATTAATCATATACTTTTATCTATTTTTTTTCCTACCAATAGTGTTAGGAATATTTATAACAAGAAGACTTAGTGGCACTTTAGGGCAATTGTTGTACTATATTTGCATTAAAGATATAAATACACTTAAAAATCCTACTCTAATACAAACAATAATTAGGTGTGTTTTGTTTGAAGTTATTAACTTCATATTGATTTCTATATTAATTATGAATATATTTCCTGATGCTCTTGATAAGTATGCTTCTGAGTGGTGGTTTGACCCTTTATCAAGCTTAACCTTTGTAGCTATAATACTAATTTTTACATCTGCAATATTCGACAGACGCAAGCAATTTCTTCACGATAAAATTGCAAAGACAGTGGCAATAAACTATAAACCTTCAAGGTAATTTTTCTCCTTGCTATACGCTGATTAGTATATGACTACTGTAGTTGATGTGATTCTTTTAATGCTAGTTCCAAATAAACTATGTGATTTCTTGCAATAAAAACAGTTTTTTAATCCATATGGAATTTGTCAAAAAAATTGTTGACACTAAAAATATCTGTGTTACAAGCAAAGCTATACTTATACCAATTCCCATTACAAGGCAACCAGATGGACAATGATGGAAGAAAAGCCATAATGAAGCAAGTAAAATAGTTGAGGTATAAATGGCATTAAGATTAAAATTATTGGATGAAAAAGTAGTAGAATCAGCAAAAGAAATGCTGAAGAAAGTAAGGAACAATGCATATGTTTCAAAAAAACTAAATGCTGTAATTGCAGCAAAAAAGCACAGTATAGCGGCTGTAGCAAAAATATATTGCATTTCAAGAAGCGCACTAACTTCGTGGGTAAAACTCTTGAAATTTGGCAGAAAAGAAAAACTGTTTACTCCTCCACAACGGCGTAGAAAAACTAAATTAAATCAGGATCAACTACGGCAAATTGAAGAGTGGATAGAAGAAAATCCTAATATTACCATTAAAGAAATGAGAATAAGAATCCAGGAAAAGTTCGGATTAAATATCAGCAAATCTACAGTACACCGCTATATGCAAAAGATGAAATTCTCATATATTACACCCAGACCAGTTCATAATGGACAAGATAAAAGCAAACAAGAGGAATTCAAAAAAAAATCTCAATGGAGCTATTAGCAAGTATCCAGAAAAAGAGCTATTTTTCTTTGATGAATCAAGGTTTGGCACACATTCAAAGGTTGGACATGGGTGGTTTAAAAAGGGGATTAGAACACAGGTTAAAACAAAATTAGTTAGGCAAAATTTCTATCTCTATAGTGCGGTTAATCCTAGAAATGGAGAGAGTTCTAGCTTATTTGCACCAAATGTCAACACTGATTGCATGAACATATTTCTTGAGCAGATGTCGCAATATCTAGAAACACGAGAGGCTTTTCTCGTTATGGACTGTGCTAGTTGGCATAGGTCAAAAAATTTAAAGGTACCTAAAAATATCGACATTATATACCTACCTACATATTCACCTGAGCTAAATCTTGTTGAGAGGCTTTGGTTATATATAAAACAGAACATTTTGCGCAATAAAATATACGATACAATTGCTCTGCTTTAGGGTGCTTTGTGCAAATTTATTACTTCTCTTGCCAGCTCCACAATTAAACAACTCTGCAATTTCTCCTATTTGACTGACCAATAATGAGAATTGGTATAAGCAATGGTAATGATACTCCTCTCTACAAGGCTGCTTATAACGGTCACTTAGATGTAGTAAAATACCTTGAGTCAAAAGGGGCTCGCCGTAGCCGTCGTAGTATTGAATCTAAAGACTTGAGTCAGCCCATAAATGGGACAAGTAAGCTACCATTATGGATTAGCAGTATTGTTAATTGGGTTAAGGGTTCTACAGAAGCTACAGCTCTACTTACTTCTAGAGAGCATAACAACCATACTGTTATAGCTATACCGGAAATAAACACTGCTGTAGTAAATAACACATTAATGTTAGGCATTCTAGCAACTAGCCTGTTTAACAAAACATAAGCAACCAATTCATGAAAATCTTTTATCACCAAGAGAGCAATCAATGAGGTTAAATAATATAGATGAGGACATGATTATAAAAGCTATACAACAGGGACCTGGCACTGACATTGATGAAGTAAAAATTAGTGGTAACAAAACTGGAATGTGGAAAAGGAAATAAATAGTTAATGTGCCTCCTGTACTAGACTTAAAAGCATATCTTTATGGTATATAGTTTTGGTGTATGGGAGGATTTTTATTGTTGACGAGACATAGATAAAATAATATACAGACTTAAAATAGCTGAGTTGTAGTAGAAGTTACGCTTTCCGATAGAAAACCGCAGCGGGTCAACTGGAAAGGTTACAGTGCCATATCTGGTTAATACGGGAAAGTTGAAAAATCGCGGAAAATAGTGTATACTATTAATAATTTTTAAGTGAATTTCCTATGTCTTTTTCTAAATTTTTAGATCCAAAATTAGATTTAACATTCAAAAAAATCTTCGGTACGGAAAAAAAACAGTAGTATCCTCATTCATTTTTTGAACGATATTTTAGGTTGTACTGAAGTTAATGTTATACAAGAAATAGAGTTTATCAACACTGCTCTGAATCCTGAATTTGCCTCTGAGAGACAAAGTATAGTTGATGTTCTCTGTCAAGATTCTGTTGGGAACAGATTTGTGGTCGAAATGCAGCTCGCTCGCGACAAGGGCTTTGAAAAACGCGCACAAGCATATGCTGGTAAAGTTTACTCAAGACAGTCTGGCAGATACACTAATTTAAAGAAGGTCTTCTTTATTGCGATTTCAAATTGTATTTTGTTTCCTAAGAAATCCAATTATATATCTAGCTATACTATAAGAGATGAGGAAACTAATGAGCATGACTTACAATGCTTAAGCTTAAAGCATTAGATGCTTTTTACAAGATACAAGGCAGAAACTTATCAACTTTTCTCGATTCCAGTGTCAAGCACTGGAATGACACCCTTTTGGATGGAAACCAGTGTCGGCTACTTGGATGACACCCTATGGTTGTTGAGACTGCGTTTACACACTCCACCATGTCATTCCAGCGCGTGACACACAGCTGTACGAACATTGCAATATGGCAAATAGTAAACGATGTCATTCAAGTAGCTGACATTGAAATCCAGTAAGCTTATTTATGCATATAAAAGGTTATTATTTTGTAAAGGCAAAGTTGCTTTTGGTTTTAAGTTAAAGTACAATAAATGCAAAGGCTCATATGATGAATTAAACTGGATCCAAGTAGTCAGCTACTCGGATGACATCAGAGAGATGGTAACCGAAGTTCATGCGATACACGCTACCAAAGTGTTTAAATAATTAATTAGGTTAAGGTTTGGTATTCAAACAGTCATACATATGCTAGTCAAAATAGGTACCAGAGGAAGCAAGCTTGCAGTTGCCCAGGCTTTGGAAGCAAAACAAAAGTTGCTGGACTCTTTTCCTAACTTATCTATTGAAATTGTTAAGATAAAAACTTCTGGAGATAAGTATGCAAACGCAAATCTTGCTGAAATAGGAGGTAAAGGATTATTCATTAAAGAAATTGAGGCTGAATTGCTCGAAAATAATATAGATATGGCAGTTCATTCGCTAAAGGATGTGCCTGCGTTTTTCTCAGGGGGTTTAACAATTCCTTGTGTTTTAGAAAGGCTAAGTCCATGCGATGCGTTTATTTCTCATAAACACAATAGCCTTGAGTCTTTGCCACAGCAGGCTACTATTGCCACTTCTTCAATAAGAAGAAAAGTTCAGTTGTTAAATGTTAGACCAGATCTAAATATAATATCGCTACGTGGAAATGTAACAACTAGATTGCAAAATCAAAGTTTTGATGGAATAATTCTAGCTGAAGCAGGACTCATAAGATTAGAAAAGAATCACTTAATTACAGAGGTATTGCCACCAAAAGTTATGTTAAGTGCAGTGGGACAGGGAGCGATTTGTATTCAATGTAGAAGGAATGATGTAAAAATTATCGATCTTGTAGAGAAAATTAATAATAATATGTCTTTTATAAGAGTGAAATCAGAGCGTAGTTTTATGAAGACAGTTAATGGTTCATGTTTTACACCACTTGCAGCTTTGGCTGAATATGTGAACGAAAATATGCTACACCTTTGTTGTATGTTAGCAAGTGGAAAAAATATATACTTCACTGAGCGCACTTCATTTATAGAAGATGCGGAGAAAATGGGTATGGATGCAGGACTAGAGTTGAAATCAAAATGCTTATAAGCTTACCTAAAGTACGTGGAATCTATCGTTATGACATCTTAATGTCTAAAGCGACGTGGTTAAACGTCGGTGGACGAGCTGATGTGTTATTTAAACCATGTGATATTGAAGATTTAACATACTTGATTAAAAATACTGAACTGCCAGTTAGCGTTATTGGTGCAACATCCAACATAATAGTACGAGATAGTGGCATTCGAGGAATAACAGTAAAATTAGGTAAGGAGTTTGCATATATTAAAAGTAAGGGTAACAACTCCATTGTTGCAGGTGGTGCTGCGCTGCTCAGGAACCTTGCTTACTTTGCAGGAGAGCAACAAATTAGTGGACTCGAGTTTCTAGTTGGAATTCCAGGAACAGTTGGTGGCGGAATAGAAATGAATGCAGGTGCGTATGGTAGTGACATCGCAAGCGTTGTACAATCCATAAAAGCAGTGAATCTAGAGGACGGAAACCTATATGAGTTCTCCAGCGAAGAAATGGGGTATTTTTACCGTGGACATAGCCTAAAAGGAAATTGGATTTTTGTTGAAGCTGAGTTTAAAGGAGTAAACTCAGAGTATGAGCTTATATTGCAAAGGTTAAAAGAAATTGTTGAGAAAAAAAATAAAAGCCAGCCAATAAGAGGAAAAACTGCTGGGTGCATATTCAAAAATCCAAAAAACTACCGAGCATGGGAGTTAATTGATAAATCTGGCTGCCTAGGGTTAAATATTGGTGGAGCTAGAATCTCTAAGAAACATTGTAACTTCTTGCTCAATTACAATAATGCAACTGCATCTGACTTGGAAAACCTTGGCAACAGAGTAAAAGATGCAGTGAAGGATAAATTTAATGTTGAACTTGAGTGGGAAATAAGGGTTTTGGGTGGCTATTAAACAGTTTTTATAGCTGCTGTATATTCGTTCAGGAGAACGGCAAATAAGGTAGACAAGTAATCTATAGCTAACTGAAAAAAGGTTTCCCCAGAAGGGATAAAAAGGTATAAAATGGCTTTAGATAAGGTAGAATGATGCCAAGGCCATTAAAAGACGATCCTTCATGCACTGCTTATTTGGCTTTCCACCTTTTGCCTTTTTCTTAGTCTCTTCCTCTATTAAAATTTGAATTACTTTTTTAAATGTTTTTTTTACTCCTGTTAACCTACGAAATTCCTCTTCATCAAGCTTGTTTATTTGTTCAAATTTCATACCTTCACTAATATATTACCTTCCTTATAGTACTCCTTTTCTTTAGTTATGCAAGAAGTCTAATGAAGGAACGCTTAAAAGGGATAGAAGAAGAGAAAAAAAAGGTAGTTGACCAAAAGGCAGTAGAAAAGGGAATGAATCTTATTATAAATAGCATAAAGAGTCTTTATTCTAGTGTAAAATCGAACTTGGAACAGCTAGATTGGCGAACTAAACGTGGTATTATTAAAGCATTAATAGAACAAATTAACATTGGTCGTGATCAGGTAGAAGTAGCATTTCGGATCGAAGAACCAGCGTAGGATGGAGAAATTTTTAATTTGCAACATTGTACTGAACGTCATAAAATTGAAGCTATTTTATTTAACTTCGCAATCTCTGCAGCAGATTAAAATGACAAGAAAACTCGTATTTGGCGTACTATTGTTTAATTTTTTGCATTATGTGCATCGTATGTCTTTATAAAATTTCTAGGTTTTTACCTACATAAGCTGAGTCGCGGTTATTAAGTGTTTAAAACATAAAAAAAACGCCAATGTTTTAAAATAGATATTAACCGGGGCTTTTTTTGCCTTTTTTTCCATTTGGTAAGTTTCTTAATGTTTGTAGCTAAACGACAACAGTCATCCCGCTGCTTGTTAGCGGCTAAGAGATACCGCGGCGGTATGAAGGTTCGCGGCAGCATGACGATAAGCTCGTCATCCCGCTACTTGGATGACAGCAGATCACCTCTTCACAAAAATTTTATCAGTAATACGCATATCAATAATACTCCAATCGCTGAAAGTAAAATCAGTTGTATTGTGTAAGTGGTTTAAATAGTCCCATGCACTAGAAGGGTTATCTTCAGGCAGTTTCACTGTGGAATCGTTATCAAGTATGATATTCCATCTTCTATTCCCTATATAAGCAAAAGAAGAAATGTGGTCACTTAATTGAGTTTTACTCTCTAACACATCTCTAACAAATTCTAGGTTTGATAACGAGTTTTGTCCTGTAATTACAACAAGATCATCTACTGGATAGTCATCTACGATCACTTTACCTTCGAAATCAATTACCGAGGTTTTGTTATTATCTTTCCAGAGAGCAAACGGTTTATGCTCATCTATATTAATATGTAGGGTATTGGGCAAAATTCTATGGATTCTTACGTGTTTTATCCATCTGCTTACAGATTGTATGCTACCGGCAAGTTTTGAAAGTGATATATACAGGATAGGTTGCGTTCTATCTACCAAACTTAGAATGTCCTTTTTGTTTGTAAATTTGTTGCCGCTCACGACTACTTCGTCGATTGAAAATCCACTACTGAGTAATAAACTAGAGAGGCAGTCATTATACCAAGTAAAGTAGTAATTAAATCGATTTATTATTTTATCAAGTGAGCTGTAGAGCATTAGCGTAAGAAAAAGTGCTGTGATAATAACCAAGGCACACTTACGCAAAAAACTCCTTTGGCTTCTAGTAATACTGCTCAACATGACTTAAATCCCTAATATTTTTGTGCTGCAAACTATCTTCAATAATAATTTTAACTAATTCATTAAAATTGATTCCTTTTGCCAATTTTGCAATTTCTGGCACTAATGATAACTCAGTAAAGCCAGGATGTGTATTAATCTCAAGCATTTTTAAAGTGTTATTTTTGGGATTATAACGGAAATCTGAGCGGGAAATAGTTTTGCATCCTAAAAATCGATGAACTTTCAGTGCGTGTTCCAAGGTCATTTTATATATATTGTCAGGAATTTCAGCAGGAAATATATGTTCTGCAAATCCATCTGTATACTTTGCTTCATAATCATAGAATCTATTTTTTGGTCGTATTTCCATAGTACCAATTGCTTCATCCAGCAATACAGCAGTATGTAACTCTACACCTGGAATGTATTCTTCTATGATCATCAAATCTTTTGCCATAGAAGTAGCTCCTTCCTTGTCATCCAAGTAGCCAGATACTGCCTGGTCACGCGCTGGAATGACATCAAATTTCAGTTTTAAATAATCCTCATGTGAGGAAACAATATGCACTCCGATGCTAGAACCTTCATTAATTGGTTTTAAGACGTACGGATAATCGATTTTAATATTATTTTTTAGTAGATCTTCTCGGCTAATTACATAACCTTTTGGAGTGTCGATACTAAGGGATCGAAATATATGCTTTGACATCACTTTATTCATAGCAACAGCCGAAGCCATAACTCCTGAGTGTGTATATTTTATACCTAAAATCTCCAATAAACCTTGAATGCAGCCATCTTCACCATAAGGTCCATGCAGAGCTATAAAAGCAAGGCCCGGATTAATCTTTTTAAGCTTTTCAGCAATGTTGCTGTCAACATCTATTTCTATTGCATTATATGAAAGGCTATCAAGCGCTTTCTTTACTGCTTTTCCACTCATCAGTGATATTTCTCTTTCGCAAGAAAATCCACCACTTAAAATTGCTATAGTTGGAACCATAAGCATTCTATGTTTTACTATATAGCATATATAAAAGATGCTCTTATCTTCAATAGAAAAAACGCTTTGAAAAATTCTATAGCTCTATCCTATGCACAACTGTACAGACATTGCAATTTGCAGGTGGTGTCATTCCAGTGCTTGACGCTGGAATCCAGCTTTTTCATAATCATCAAAACGTCGTATTTTAACATAAAACGGCTACTTTTATGCTTACCAACTTAATAAAATTCCTGGATCCCAGTGTCAAGCACTGGGATGACATCATAGAGGCACTGCCCTTTTGGATGGAAACCAGTGTCAGCTACTTGCATGACACCATCTGCCACCTGCAAATTGCAATGTTTGTACGATTGTGCGTCACGCGCTGGAATGACAAAGAAGGGTGAGTTGCTAGTTTTTATATGGTTATGCAAGGAGTCTGATCTTTTTCTTTGTTAATATTATTCTAAATTTTCATCAAAATAAGCTGTTTTATCCTTTTTTTCCTTATACTCTTCTGCAGTATAGAGAGGTTGCTTTTTAGCTGTGATGTTTGGCCACTTTTGTGAGTATTCTACATTTATATCGTAAAATAACTTGAAAGTTTTTTGTTCGCTGTTCAGTAATTCTTCATCTAATTCTAAAATATCTTTTATGGAATCATCAGTTACAATTGCATCTACTGGACACTCAGGTATGCACACTCCGCAATCAATACATTCATCTGGGTTAATCACGAGCATGTTTTTACCTTCATAGAAGCAGTCAACGGGACATACTTCCACACAGTCCGTATATTTACATTTTATGCATTTATCTGTAACAAAATGCGTCATAAAACACTGTATATTTGTATTATCTTGGGTACACTAAATTGATAAGAAATTCAAGCCTTTTATGAAGATAAATAAATTGAACAACAAAGAATTAGAAGTATGGTTAAGCTTGGCTAGAACTATAGGACCAATAAAGTTTTTTAGTATACTAAGAACACATGGATCTCTAGATGAGGTGCTAAAATATCTCAATAGGGTGGCTAATAATAAGGTGTATGGCATTCAAGATGCACGAGAAGAAATCAATAATGCAGAAAGAATTGGAGCTAAAATTATACCCGCATGTGACCCAGATTACCCTGATCTTTTAAGAAATATCTCTAGTTGTCCTCCTATAATAACTGCGTTTGGTAATATATCATTATTAAGCCGTGAGATAATTGCAATAATCGGTGGGCGCAACTCTTCGATGAATGGAAGAAATTTTGCCAGTAAACTAGCACTTGATTTAAGCGAAGCTGGTTTTGTTATCGTTTCTGGACTTGCAAAAGGAATCGATACCGCAGCAAACAGTGTAATATACAAAAATCATCCCACTATTGCTGTTACAGCAAGCGGAATTGATTTGGTGTATCCAAAAGAGAATTTTGATCTATACAAAAAAATCACTGGGAACGGTGGTTTAGTAATTACTGAGCTTCCATTTGCTACTAAACCAAAGCCTCAGTATTTTCCTCAAAGGAATCGAATTATATCTGGTCTATCGCTGGGTGTTGTAGTGATTGAAGCATCGAAACGTTCTGGCTCTCTAATAACAGCAGATTTTGCTTTAAATCAAGGGAGAGAGGTATTTGCAGTTTCTGGTTTCCCTTTAGATTCACGCTGTAGTGGTAGTAATTATTTAATTAAAAACGGTGCTAAGCTTATCGAGTCCGCTGATGACATAATAGAGAGTATTAGGCTTAGTTTACCTCCGCAGCAAAAAAACCTATTTAATGTTGAGCACTATGCTGTTAACCAAAAACAAGAAAAATTACAACAGGCAAAATCTGTTATAGTTGATCATATTAACTCTGTACCTGTTGATATAGATGAACTTATATTAGCAAGCGGACTTTCTGCCAACATAGCTCTAATGGCTCTTTTAGAACTAGAGTTGGAAAACAAAATAGAGCGTTCACCGGGGAATAAAATATCATTAATTTTCTAGATTACTTTAGCTATAAGCCCACAACCGTACGAACATTGTGATTTGAGTCCACCAAGAAAGATGTCATTCCAGCGCGTGACGCTGGAATCCAGCCTTTATTATGCAGCCACTTGGTTGAAATTAAGTCTTCTGGATCCCAGTGTCTGGGCACTGGGATGACACCGTCTTGGATGGAAATCAGTGTCAGCCACTTAGATGACACCACCTTTGTATGGAAACCAGTGTCACTCTGACAACCGTCATCTCGCTACGTGTTAGCGGATACCGTGACGTTATGATGAGGGAGTACGCGTTAGCGGAATCTGCTGAGACGCCCGTGATAGCCCTATTCCTATAGTGAGTAATTCCCTTTTATCTACTTTTAGAATTGATAAGAGAAAACTTTTTTTCAACTTGTTGTATGATTTTATAAAAGTGATCGAAATCTAAGCTTGCACTGCCAATTAAAACTCCTGATAAATTTGAAATATTTAACAAATTTTCTATATTTTCTGAACTGACTGAACCACCATATGTAATGTGTTTTTTACCAGTACACAATTTTATTACCTCTATCACCTCAGCAATTGCATCATTATTTGGCACATGACCTGTGCCTATTGCCCATATTGGCTCATATGCTACGGTATATTCACCGTGTGTTGGCAAACGGTTTTTGCATTGATATTCTATTACTTCTTTTGTTTTTTCATTCTTATAATCTTCTGAATTTTCACCTACACAAATAATTGGGTGTAAGCCTGATTCTATTGCTATTTCCGACTTAAGTTTTATTTCACTATCTTTTTCATTGGCCCTTTCAAAATGCCCAAGTATTACGTAAGTACACCCTAGTTCTTTTAACATTTCTGCGCTAATTTCACCTGTGTAAGAACCGAACTTTTTATGATGGCAATTCTGTGCTCCTATATTAATATTATTGTTCAACTCTATACTGCTTGGAAATGATGTAAAAGGAGGGCAAATTACTAATTTAGAGGTAATTTCGTTGCTCTTGTTGTTAAGTTTGCCTATAAAGTCAACAAATGAAGAACGCATTCCATTCATTTTCCAATTTGCTACTATTAAAAAGGACATCAACTTTACTTATATGGGCGAGAGTGCCGGCTGTCGGACTTGAACTGACAACCTACTGATTACAAGTCAGTTGCTCTACCAATTGAGCTAAGCCGGCGTTAAACACATTAATAATATACAATTATCAATGGATTTTAGTCAACTGATTTTTAAAATACTGTATAATGAAAATAATATGAGAAAATTTTTACTGAAGCCAAAAAAGAGTCTAGGGCAAAATTTTATTTTATCGAGTGAGATAACAAAAAAAATCGTCGCTTTAGCTGATAGTCTGGAAAATTTTAATGTCATTGAAATTGGTCCTGGATATGGTGCATTAACAAGAGAAATATTGGTGCATAATCCAAAGTCTCTACTTTCTATAGAAAAAGATAGAGATTTAGTAAAACACCATGACCAACTGCTAAATGAGCATCAAGGAAAGTATAGAATTATAGAAGCGGATGCACTGCATGTTATAGAAGAAGAGCTGATAGAGCGCCCAGTCAAAGTTATTGCTAACTTGCCTTACAGTATCTCGGTAGTATTATTTTTAAAGTGGTTAAATAATATAAAATTTTTTACGAACTTGACATTAATGTTTCAAAAAGAGGTAGCAGATCGCATTACGGCAAGACCCAATTCTAAAGATTATGGTTCCTTATCAGTGCTAAGCCAGTTACTATGTGATATAAAAAAGGAATTTGATATTGAACCTAAAGAGTTTTTTCCAAGACCAAAAGTACATTCTTCAGTAATTACAGTAAATCCTTTGACTACCCCAAAGTTTGCAGTAAATTTGGAAACCTTAACAAGATTAACACGTGCCGTTTTTGCTCAAAGAAGAAAGATGCTGAGAAATAGCTTGCAAAATATAACGAACCACGCTGAAACTGTCCTTGAAAACGCTAAATTGAGTGGAAACGAACGTCCAGAAAACTTAACCATTGAGCAGTTTTGTTTGCTGGCAAATAATGTAGAATGCTCATTTTGCAAAAGCCCTATTGCAATTTAATTAATTGGCGTATAAGCTTTAAATAAAGCCTATGAAAAAAATGGAAGCTTGTTATTCGTTTGACGATATACTTCTTTTGCCAGCCTATTCTAATATATTGCCTTGCGATGCAGATACAAAAACTTATTTAACAAATAATATAGAACTAAATATCCCTCTCATATCCTCTGCAATGGATACTGTTACTGAATCGGGCTTTGCAATAGCTATTGCCCAACATGGAGGGATAGGTTGCATACATAAGAATTTATCAATAGATGAACAAGTTTTAGAAGTAAGAAGGGTGAAAAAATATGAAAGTTGGATCGTGTATAACCCAATTACGATTTCACCGGATAAAACAGTTGCGGAAGCAATTTCATTAATGAGAGAGCACAATTATTCTGGCATTCCTGTAGTCGATCAACGCAAGTTAGTTGGAATTTTAACTAACCGAGATGTGAGGTTTATTGAAGACCAAAACATGAATGTAAAAGTTTCCGAAGTGATGACAAAAGATAAGTTAGTGACAGTGCGGGAGCAGGGAGTGAATAGTGCCTCAGCAATGAAATTGTTGCATGAAAATAGAATAGAAAAGCTTTTGGTCGTAGATGAAAATTCTTGTTGTATAGGTTTAATTACGGTTAAAGACATTGAAAAATACAATAGATACCCAAATTCATGTAAAGACAGTAAAGGGCGTCTCAGAGTTGCCGCTGCAACTGGCACTGGTAAAAAAGATGGTATAGACAGATGTGAAGCTTTGATTGGAGAAGAAGTTGATGTAGTTGTTGTGGATACTGCTCACGGTCATTCCGAAAACGTTATCAATACCATTAGGGAAATAAAAAAGATGTATCCTAATATGCAATTAATTGGCGGAAACATTGCAACAAAGGAGGCTGCTGAAGCGTTGATTGATGCGGGTGTTGATGCAGTGAAGGTCGGAATAGGACCAGGATCAATCTGTACAACCAGAATAGTTACAGGTGTTGGTGTGCCACAATTCTCTGCAATCAAGAATGTTGCAGAGGCGTGTAGAGCAAGAAACGTCAGACTAATTGCTGATGGTGGGGTAAAATACTCAGGAGATGTTGCAAAAGCTATTGCAGCTGGTGCTGACTCTGTGATGATTGGTTCGATTTTTGCTGGCACTGACGAAAGCCCAGGTGAGATTATCATGTATAAGGGCAGAGCATATAAAGGCTATCGAGGAATGGGATCTATTAGTGCAATGAAACGAGGTTCAGCTAGCCGTTATTTTCAAGATAAAGATTCAAAACTAAAATTAGTTCCACAAGGAGTGGAAGGAAGAGTTCCATTCAAAGGTCCAGCTTCAGGAGTAATCCATCAGTTGATTGGCGGATTGCAAGCTGCAATGGGGTATACTGGTAATAGGAATATAGAAGAGATGAAAAAAAATTGTAAATTTGTTACTATTACTGCATCAGGATTAAGAGAGAGTCATGCTCATGATATAGTCATTACACAAGAAGCTCCAAATTACGCTTATCAAGCGTCCAATTTGTCAACCGATTCAGAGTAGTGACCGTTTATTATTTTGCACCCCAGTCTTTTTCAAATATTGCTAGCCCTTGGTCAGTAAGTGGGTGATTAATTAATTGTCTAAGTACTTTTGCTGGCACAGTAATTGAATCAGCACCAAGCCTTGCAGCTTCTATTACATGTGCTGGGCTTCTCACTGATGCAACAAGAACTTTAGTATCAAAACCGTAATTAGAATATATAGTACATATATCTTCTATTAGCGATAAGCCACCATAGCTTATATCATCAAGGCGACCAACAAAGGAAGAAATAAAACAAGCACCGGCCTTAGCGGCAAGCAGTGCTTGTCCAGGAGAAAAACATAATGTGATGTTAACAGGTATTTTATGCTCTGTCCACAACTTTTTACAAGAAATTAATCCTTCATATGTAAGGGGCAATTTTACCACAACATTATCAGCGATTTTCGCTAACTTAAGGCCTTCTTTAACCATATCTGCATGGTTATTTGCAACAACTTCAACACTAACAGGCCCCTTGATAATAGAGCATATTTCACGCACTAAATCCTCGTATTTATCTTTACGCCCGGACTTTGCTATTAAAGAAGGATTAGTTGTTATGCCGTCAATGAACTCCTTTAGTTCTTTAATTTCATTTAAATCAACGCTATCAAGAAAAATTTCCATATTAATCTCCCATAAAAAAAATACCCTTGCAAAATCTTGTCATCCAAACGCCCTCCTTTGTCATCAAAGTAGCTGACACTGGGATCCATCTTTTTTTTATTATGAACATTATATGCTCCTAGAATCTATTACCCATTGCATAATTTACAAATATTTTTACACCTAGATCCCAGTGTCACGCACTAGGATGACAGGGAAGAGAATACTGGATAAAAGAAAAAAAAAGCACTTGGATGACAAAAGTTGGGCTACTTGGATGACAAGAAAGTGATAACCGACTTTTTGCCTAAAATAACTAAGAAAGAAATTTCTCATCAAGATAACTTAAATATATACTAATTCTCTTATTTTTAAACGATTTCTCATCATGAATTGCACGATCAAAAACCTGAATTTGACTTGTTATAATGCTACAATTATTATTTGCAACTTCTAATACGCCACTATCAATTACAACCTTCTTTTCTGTTTGGTTACTCATTTTAACAGTAATCATACCAGGCAATAAATAAATTAAGTAAGGAGCATGGTGAGCTAAAATCATAAGCTCCCCTTCGAGCCCAGTTACTGAAAGAGAAACCACTCCACTGAATGAAATTTGATCATCAGGAGAGAAAAATTGCACTTCAAAAGTATTCATAATCTTTAAATTTTATTTAGCTTCAGCTTGTATTAATTCAGCCTTTTTTATTGCTTCATCTATATTCCCCACCATATAAAAAGCAGCCTCTGGTAAGTGATCATATTTACCTTCAACAATCTCTTTAAAACTGGAAACAGTATCAGAAAGTGAAACAAATTTACCAGGCATACCAGTAAATATTTCTGCAACGTGAAAAGGTTGAGAAAGAAATTTCTGAATCTTACGAGCCCTATCAACAATAATTTTATCTTCATCAGATAGCTCATCCATACCAAGTATTGCGATAATATCTTGCAGTGATTTATAAGTTTGCAATATACGTTTCACCTCAGAAGCTACCTTATAATGTTCTTCACCAATGATTTCAGCAGATAAAGACTGAGAAGTTGAATCAAGTGGATCAACAGCAGGGTATATTCCCATTTCAGCTATTTGCCTTGACAACACTGTGGTGGCATCAAGATGAGAGAATGTAGTTGCTGGGGCTGGATCAGTTAAATCGTCCGCAGGAACATATATAGCTTGCACAGAAGTAATAGAGCCAGAAGTTGTTGAAGCTATTCTTTCTTGCATTGCACCCATATCAGTTGCAAGGGTTGGCTGATAACCAACAGCTGACGGTATTCTTCCAAGTAAAGCAGAAATTTCAGAACCAGCTTGTGTAAAACGGAAGATATTATCCACAAAAAATAGAACATCTTGGTTTTCACGGTCACGAAAATACTCTGCCATAGTAAGTGCTGTTAAAGCAACTCTAGCCCTTGCTCCAGGAGGCTCATTCATCTGACCATAAACCAAAACAGCTTGAGATTTTTCATGCTCATTTATATTTATTACATTTGAAGTGATCATCTCGTGATAAAGATCGTTACCTTCACGCGTTCTCTCCCCTACCCCGGCAAACACAGAAAATCCTTTATGAGCTTTTGCTATATTATTAATTAATTCCATTATCAGGACTGTTTTACCAACACCGGCTCCACCAAATAAGCCAATTTTTCCTCCTTTAAGATAAGGTGCAAGAAGATCTATAACTTTTATTCCCGTAACTAAAACTTCTTCCTGTATTCTCTGTTCAGTAAAACTTGGAGGTGCTCTATGTATAGGCTCTAAGTTATATTTTCCCTTCAGTGGACCACACTCATCTATAAGCTCTCCAACAACATTAAAAATCCTTCCTAAAGTTGAACGCCCAACCGGAACTGATATTGGTGCGCCTGTATCAACAAATTCATCCCTACTTGACATGCCATCTGTGCTATCCATAGCAATACAACGTACTATATTGTCACCTATATGCTGCGAAACTTCTAAAACCAGCTCCTTATCCTTATATTTTAGTTTGCTTTTTAAAGCATTAAATATTTTAGGCAATTCACCTTCAAATTTTATATCAACAACTGCTTGAGTTACCTTAATCGCTCTACCTATATTCATCTCTTTATTTTTATCACCTAACACTATAATTCCATAAAAGAACTTCTAAAGAAAATAAATCTTATATTATTAATAGAAATTTT
Source organism: Wolbachia endosymbiont (group A) of Sicus ferrugineus (assembly GCF_947251515.1). Lineage (NCBI taxonomy): Bacteria > Pseudomonadati > Pseudomonadota > Alphaproteobacteria > Rickettsiales > Anaplasmataceae > Wolbachia > Wolbachia endosymbiont (group A) of Sicus ferrugineus. The sequence continues at coordinate 113,509 of NZ_OX366370.1, read as the reverse complement.
GCAACATTAAAACGCTTACTAGTTACGCTTCATTACAAACAATGCAAATGCATTTAATAGCCAAGTAATAATAAACAATACTAAACTAAGCGCATAAGCAGCAAGAGTTTGTACACTATTGAAATCCTGATCTCCGGTAAGTAATGTAGCGATCTGCACGGTAATGGTAGTAACTGAATTAAGAGGGTTAAAAGTCAAATTTGCGTTGATTCCCACAGCCATTAGCACAATCATTGTTTCACCTATCACTCTTGAAATTGACAATAAAATTGCACTTAAAATTGTAGGCATTGCATAAGGTATTGTTATATGCCATATAGTTTCCGCTGGAGTTGCGCCAAGTGCCATGAAGCCATAACGCAAGCTTTTTGGAACAGATCTTATGGCATCTTCGAGTAAAGAAATAATAAAAGGAAGAATCATTATCCCAATCGATAAACCGGCAACTAAGGCACTTTCTGAGTGTATACTTAAACCAAAAAAATTTGCTACCTGCTTTATAAAGAAAGACAAGAACACAACCGCAAAATATCCATATACAACCGTAGGAATAGCAGATAAAACTTGCAAAGTTGTATTAACAATATAACGCACTTTCTCACTCGCATATTCACTAATATATATTGCAGAAAATAAACCAAGCGGAACGACAACTAACATTGCTATAATAGTTATAAGTAATGTACCTACTAAAAGCGGCGCTATACCAAAACATCCTATCTTCTCTTCATTGATAGTGACTACATTGTGGCCCCATTTCAAGCAAAACAAGAATTCTGAAATAGCTACTTTATTAAAAAAATTAATGGATTGAATAAAAATAGATAGCATTATAAATAAAGTGATAAAAAATGATATGGCCAAAGCCACAAATAACGAAAGTTTTATTATCTTATTTCTTTTATTTTTAAAGATAAAAGCAAGCATGAAAAAAAGTAACGCTATAGAAATAAAAGTTACAAAACAATTATTATAGAGTACTAACAACCAAGTTAGCATCCATACACAAGTAAGATATAGATAAGATTTAACCTTATTTACTTCTTGAAACCTACTAAAACAAAATAAAAGGATTAGTAGGACAGGTATGACTATCACCGAATTCATTTTCCCATGCATCAAATTTTATTCTACGAAAATGTCATACAAGTTCACCATCATTTGACAATAAAGTAAAACAATTTAAAATAAATAATTATATTAATATAAAAACAATGAAGAGAACATTTCAACCAAAAAATTTGATAAGAAAGCGCAGACATGGATTTCGTTCACGTATGGCAACAAGAGCTGGAAGAAAAATCCTTAATAGGCGCCGTTCATTAGGGTGTAACAAATTATGCGCATAGTAAGTATAAAAAAAAAGATTTTTCCTTTGCTTTCAAAAATAAGTTAGCACTCAGCAGTCTTTTTTATCGTGGGCTTTATATATCACTGTACGCTATAAAAGAAAGAGAACCTGAAAAGTACACTCATACTATTAGAGTAGGTCTGGCTATCAGTAAAAAAGCCGGAAAAGCAGCAAAAAGAAATAAAATAAAAAGGCAATTACGAATGCTTGCTAAAATTAGCATTTTAAATATAAGCAATATAGGGCACTACTACATAATACTAACTCATAGAAACATTATGCAAGCAAATTATAAAAACTTACAAAAAGATCTAACTATTTGCTTAGAAAAGATAAAATAAAAAAAATCTCAATTAAGGTATTTACAACTATATTTTTTATGATAACATAAGTAAAATTTTTAAAATAAATTAACGGGTGTGGGTGTTTAATGGTAGAGAGTAGAAAAGAACAAGATAAAAATCTCAATATAAATACAAATAATGTTAAAGAAGATTTTTATGAATATAGAAAATCTAGTTATCGTACACAATGGGAATTAGCATTTGAGCAAAGTCAATACTTAGAGCAGAATAAGAATAAGCCTAGACCACAATTATTAGATTTGAATATAGAAGCGACTTCTCGTAATAAAAGAATTATTAAAAGGCGATAAAAAGAAATTTTTATAAACTTGGCGGCGACCTACTCTCCCTTTTCAAGTACCATCAGCGCTAAAAAGTTTCACTTCCGAGTTCGAGATGAGATCGGGTGGTTCATTTTTGCTATAGCCACCAAGTCAATAAAAATTTCTAACTTAACAATTTTAACTTAATATTTAACACTGCATACACACATATAGAAAGCAAATAAATCAATCAGGCTATTAGTACTAGTTAGCTTCACATGTTACCATGCTTCCACACCTAGCCTATCAACGTGGTAGTCTTCCACGGCCTTAATTGGGAAATCTTTTTGAAGAGGGTTTCTTGCTTATATGCTTTCAGCAATTATCCCATCTATACATAGCCACCCAGCGATGCTATTGGCATAACAGCTGGTACACCAGAGGTATATCCATCTCGGTCCTCTCGTACTAGAGTCAGACCTTCTCAAATTTCCTTCACCCACGGCAGATAGAAACCGAACTGTCTCACGACGTTCTAAACCCAACTCACGTATCACTTTAATCGGCGAACAGCCGAACCCTTGGGACCTTCTTCAGCCCCAGGATGTGATGAGTCGACATCGAGGTGCCAAACGGTGTCGTCGCTATGAACGCTCGAACACCATCAGCCTGTTATCCCCGGCGTACCTTTTATCCGTTGAGCGATGACCCTTCCATACAGAATCACCGGATCACTATGACCGACTTTCGTCTCTGCTTGGCTTGTCAGCCTCGCAGTCAGGCAAGCTTATGCCATTATACTATCAAGCTGATTTCCGACCAGCTCTAGCTTACCTTCGCACGCCTCCGTTACTTTTTAGGAGGCGACCGCCCCAGTCAAACTACCCACCATACAATGTCCTAGTTCCAGATAATGAAACATAGTTAGATATCAAAAGTGTAAAGGGTGGTATCTCAAGGTTGACTCCATTATAGCTAGCGCCATAACTTCAAAGTCTCCCACCTATCCTGCACATCACACTTTTAATAGCAATGTAAAGCTATAGTAAAGGTGCACGGGGTCTCTTCGTCTAACCGCGGGTACCCCGCATCTGCACGGGGAATTCAATTTCGCTGAAGTGATGTTGGAGACAGTGGAGAAATCGTTACGCCATTCGTGCGGGTCGGAACTTACCCGACAAGGAATTTCGCTACCTTAGGACCGTCAGTGTTACGGCCGCCGTTTACTGGGGCTTCAATTTAGAGCTTGCACCCCTCCTATTAACCTTCCAGCACCGGGCAGGCGTCAGACCCTATACTTCCACTTACGTGTTTGCAGAGTCCTGTGTTTTTAGTAAACAGTCGCTACTCCCTATTTTGTGCCACCTACTCATAGTTGCCTAAAAGCAGGTTACCCTTCTTCCGAAGTTACAGGTATAATTTGCCGAGTTCCTTCAACATCATTCTTTCAACACCTTAGTATACTCTACTCATCCACCAGTGTCGGTTTGCGGTACGGCCTCATAAATATAAGTGCTATTTCCTGGAGCTTCTTTTAAGCATAGATCAATCCAATAAGATCTATACAAATACGAAACCCGTCACACTTAAGAGGTTTAGGAATATTAACCTAATTGCCATCGACTACTCCTTTACGGACTCGCCTTAGGAACCGACTAACCCTACGCAGATTAACTTAACGTAGGAACCCTTAGATTTTTGGTGAGAGTGTTTTTCACACTCTTTTACGCTACTTATGTCAGCATTCTCACTTCCGATATCTCCAGCAGTTTTCACAAACCACCTTCACAGACTTACGGAACGCTCCGCTACTGCGCCTATTGATCGAAATCAATAAGCACTCACATCTTCGGTATACAGCTTTAGCCCCGGTACATTTTCGGCGCAGAAAAACTTATTTAGACAAGTGAGCTGTTACGCTTTCTTTAAAGGATGGCTGCTTCCAAGCCAACCTCCTAGCTGTAATGGTTTTTCTACTTCCTTCCCCACTTAGCTGTAATTTTGGGACCTTAGATAGTGATCTGGGTTGTTTCCCTTTCCACCACGGACTTAGCACCCGTAGTGTGCCTGCTGTATAATTAATTGTTGGTATTCGGAGTTTAGTTAGATTTGGTAAGACGGTGAATCCCCCTAGTCTATCCAGTGCTCTACCCCCAACAACATACATACAACGCTCTACCTAAATAGATTTCGCGGAGAACCAGCTATTTCCAAGTTTGATTGGCCTTTCACCCCTAATCACAACTCATCCAATAATGTTGCAACATTAACTAGTTCGATCCTCCAGTGTGTTTTACCACACCTTCAATCTGGTCATGACTAGATCACTTGGTTTCGGGTCTAATCCATAAAACTAAAACGCCCTATTCAGACTTGCTTTCGCTACGCCTACACCTAACGGCTTAAGCTTGCTTTATAGATTAACTCGCTGACCCATTATGCAAAAGGTACGCTGTCACTCTAAATATCAATAAATTAATATAGAGCTCCAACTGTTTGTAAGCACTTGATTTCAGATTCTATTTCACTCCCCTCCCGGGGTTCTTTTCACCTTTCCCTCACGGTACTTGTTCACTATCGGTCGTTAAGGAGTATTTAGGCTTGGAGGATGGTCCCCCCATATTCAAACAGGATTTCACGTGCCCCGCTCTACTCAAGGATTTAAAAACTTTCTACTTATACAGGACTATCACCTTCTATGGTTACTATTTCCAGAGTATTCTAATTCTTATTCTTAAATCACTAGCCTTTTCCGCTTTCGCTCGTCACTACTAACAGAATCTCGGTTGATTTCTTTTCCTTTGGCTACTTAGATATTTCAGTTCACCAAGTTTGCCTTACATACTTAGTATGTAATAACTAGCTAAGCTAGTTGGGTTTCCCCATTCGGAAACCTGCGGATCAAAATTTGTTGACAATTCCCCACAGCTTATCGCAGCCTGCCACGTCCTTCATCGCCTCTTAACGCCAAGGCATCCATCAAGTGCTCTTAATAATTTATTTATCCGACTATATGCAGAATATGCAGAGTTAAATATTATTAAAATTGAATTGAGATTAAATTAATCTCTACCATAAAACTTGTCAAACATCTAAAAACTAAATTAATCTTTTATATATTACAACCTAATAAATAATATGTCAACGCCTTTTTGCACAAAACATCTACTTATATTATCAACAACAATATACTAGCAATCCTAAACAGTACAATCTGAGAAATATGCGGTAAACTTATATATACAGTAAAAATTAATAAAAAAGATATTTTGTAAGATAAAATGTGTTAAAATCAATTGCCTAAAAATGATAATGAACATTCGGAGTATTTCTCATGTATGAAAAGTAATCTCTCTTTTATAAAAAACGTTGCTTTAAATTGTATGTCTAAGCTCATTGGTGTATTAAATATTAAGAAAGTAAAACACTTCATTGTGAATAAATATAATACTCTTCATAAAGAAATGACAGTGCTTCTTAAAAAATCTAAGAACCTGTTAAATACCAACATTGAAATCGGTTTATATCACTTTTATAAAGGTAGCATATCAGATGCAAAGTTACGATTTTGGTTAATTAGCATATTTTACCCCCATTTACCCATAGTCTGGTATAACATCGGAAGGTGTCATTTTGCAGTAGGGAATACTAATAAAGCTTATAATTATTTAACACAGACACTAAAATTAGATAGTGATCACGAGGAGGCATCTTACTATATAAAAAAAATGACAAACTCAGCGCCTATTACAGAATTGCCAAAAAACCTCATAAGACAATATTTTGATTACACAGGTGAATATTTTATTGAGCATTGGTTGATTGCTAAACAGTATAGAGGGCATGAACTTGTACACATGATAATTACAAAAATCTTCAACAACTCCACTTCTGAGCTCAATATACTTGACCTTGGTTGTGGGACTGGAATATGTGGTCATTTCTTGAAAATAAATAGTACTGGAAGCCACATAACAGGAATTGACATTTCAAGTAGAATGCTAAATATTGCAAGAGGATGCTTTATAAAAGGTAAGCCTGTTTACAATGAATTAATACATATGGAAATGAAAGAGTTTCTTAAACAAAAGAAAAACCAGCAGTATGATGTAATTATCTTTGCTGAAGTGCTACATTATCTACATGACTTTCAAGAAGAATTGGAATTAGCAAAAAGATCTACGAGCAAAAAAGGGGTTATTATATGTTTAATAAGAAGAAAGGAAGGTGAAGGTATTGACTTTGTAAACAAAGGAGACTATTTTCGTCACTCAGAAAGTTATGTTCAACATGTTGCAAAAAAAATAAATATGCAGATAAGTTATATGAGTTACTGTAAAATATATGGCAGTCAGGTTGACGGTATCTTGTTTGCATTACAGCATCAACAAGAAAATCCGAAAAACCTAACTTAAAAATCGCTCAAAGTGGCTTTTAAGTATCTATATATAATAAAAGAATAAAAGGAATTTTATGAATAACATTACTATTAATTACGCAAAGGATAGCAAATTAACCGATTTTGGAAAAGCAGTTCTATCAGACAGGTATTTAATAGAAAATGAAAGTTACCAAGACCTCTTTGCACGTATTGCTAATTACTATTCTGATAACAAAGAACATGCGCAGCGTCTTTATGACTACATGAGCAACTTGTGGTTCATGCCTTCAACACCAATACTCAGCAATGGTGGCACCAAGAGAGGGTTGCCTATCTCTTGCTTTCTTAATGAAACCGAAGACAGCTTGCAGGGAATAGTTGACTTATGGAATGAAAATGTTTGGCTTGCTGCACGTGGAGGAGGCATAGGTAGTTATTGGGGAAATTTACGTTCAATTGGTGAAAGTGTAAAAGGTAGTGGTAAAACATCAGGAATTGTACCATTTATTGTGGTGCAAAATGCTCTAACGCTCGCAATTAGTCAGGGATCCTTAAGGCGAGGAAGTTCAGCAGTCTATCTTCCTGTATCTCATCCGGAGATAGAAGAGTTTCTGGATTTGCGCAAGCCAACAGGCGGTGACCCAAATCGCAAAGCGTTAAATATACATCATGCTGTAATAGTAACAGATAAATTTATGCAGGCTGTTGAGAATGATCAAGAATGGAATTTAATAAGCCCTCACAACAATAAGGTTATTTCAACTGTAAAAGCGCGGGATATATGGATCAAAATATTAACAGCAAGAGTTGAAACTGGAGAACCTTACATTATTTTCCTTGATGCAACAAATAACAATAAGCCAGAATCTTACAAAAAGCTCAACTTAGACATCAAGATGTCAAATCTATGCAGTGAAATAACTTTAACTACAGGTTATGATCACCTGAATAAGTCACGCACTGCTGTGTGTTGTCTATCATCCGTAAACCTTGAGTACTACGAAGAATGGAAAGACAATAAACTCTTCATAGAAGATATAATGCGCTTTCTTGATAATGTATTGGAAGATTTCATAAATAAAGCACCGAATGAAATGCAGCGAGCAAAATATTCTGCAGCCAGAGAACGCAGTATTGGTTTTGGTGTGATGGGTTTTCATTCATTTTTACAAAGCAAAATGGTTCCTTTTGAATCAGTAATAGCACAACAATGGAATAAAAAAATATTTAAGTATTTACGTGAGCAAGCAGATATAGTTTCTAAAAAATTGGCAGAAGAAAAGGGGGCATGTCTTGATGCCAAAGAAGTCGATCTAATGGAAAGGTTTACACACAAGCTCGCTATTGCTCCAACTGCCTCAATCTCCATTATTGCAGGCAATACCTCTCCTGGAATAGAGCCATATGCAGCAAACGTATTCATACAAAAGACACTGACAGGCTCATTTGTAGTGAGAAATAAATTCTTGCAAAAACTATTAGCAGAAAAAAATCAAGACAATGATAAAATATGGTCTTCAATTTCAACAAACGAGGGTTCCGTTCAGCATTTAGATTTTCTTAGTGAGCATGAAAAATTGACATTTAAAACAGCGTACGAGCTTGATCAAAGATGGATTATAGAACATGCAAGTGATAGAACTCCGTATGTTTGTCAGTCTCAATCAGTCAATCTGTTCTTGCCTGCCAACATACACAAACGTTACTTGCATAAAATACACATGCTTGCCTGGAAAAAAGGATTGAAGAGCTTATATTACTGCAGATCACAATCAATGCAGAGAGCTGACAAGGTTTCGCATGACATATTCAAAAAAAGTGAAATATTGCAACACAAAACAGATATTGACTACGATGAATGTTTGTCATGCCAATAGTGACCTTATTCAAAAAAAGTAGAGAGAAAGTTAAGCAAATGGGTAAGGAAATATAATAGACTTCTTGCATAACCATATAACGAACTTTTCTTGGGAATAGAAATGAAAAAACTTCCTTGACAAACTCCGCCAGCCCCCTTATCATGACAATAAGGGTATTTCTGGCTCAAAACTTGTTTTTAATCTGCGCAGGTTCAATGACAAAATTCAGTAAAAAACTTAGGGTATTTTTTGGCGGATTACATAAAATTATAGCGGCTGCATGTCTTTTAAATTTTTTCTACATTCAGCCAAATCGCGCTTAAACTAAGCGTCAGCACATTATTACAGCGCCAATTTAAAGTATTAGAGGGTCAAAACTCGCACCACGGGATTTCTTTGCCTTTTTTTTCATTTGGTAAATTTCTTAATGTTCGTAGCTAAAGCAATTTGAGAGACCGAAAATGGTGTCATTCCAGCGCGTGACGCTGGAATCTAGTCTTTATTATGCAGCCACTTATTTAAAGTTAAGTTTTCTGGATCCAAGTAGTCTGGGCACTGGGATGACAGGAGAAGGTACTACCCTGACAACCGTCATCCCGCTACGTGTTAGCGGGATCTAGAGATACCGCGGCGGTATGAAGTAGGGGTTGCCGAGAACTTGTCATTCCAGTCTGGAATCCAGTTTTCCATATAATCTCATCGAAAACGTTGTGTTTTAACAACCACTTTCTATGCTAGTTTGCTTGCTTATACCAATTCCCACTATACAAAGAACGGATAGACAATAATAGAAAAAAAGCCATACTAAAGTAAGTGAAGTAGCGAGGTATAAATGGCATTAAGATCAAAATTATTGGATGAAAAAGTAGTAGAATCAGCAAAAGAAATGCTGAAGAAAGTAAGGAACAATGCATATGTTTCAAAAAAACTAAATGCTGTAATTGCAGCAAAAAAGCATAGTATAACGGCTGTAGCAAAAATATATTGCATTTCAAGAAGCGCACTAACTTCGTGGGTAAAACTCTTGAAATTTGGCAGAAAAGAAAAACTGTTTACTCCTCCACAACGGCGTAGAAAAACTAAATTAAATCAGGATCAACTACGGCAAATTGAAGAGTGGATAGAAGAAAATCCTAATATTACCATTAAAGAAATGAGAATAAGAATCCAGGAAAAGTTCGGATTAAATATCAGCAAATCTACAGTACACCGCTATATGCAAAAGATGAAATTCTCATATATTACACCCAGACCAGTTCATAATGGACAAGATAAAAGCAAACAAGAGGAATTCAAAAAAAAATCTCAATGGAGCTATTAGCAAGTATCCAGAAAAAGAGCTATTTTTCTTTGATGAATCAAGGTTTGGCACACATTCAAAGGTTGGACATGGGTGGTTTAAAAAGGGGATTAGAACACAGGTTAAAACAAAATTAGTTAGGCAAAATTTCTATCTCTATAGTGCGGTTAATCCTAGAAATGGAGAGAGTTCTAGCTTATTTGCACCAAATGTCAACACTGATTGCATGAACATATTTCTTGAGCAGATGTCGCAATATCTAGAAACACGAGAGGCTTTTCTCGTTATGGACTGTGCTAGTTGGCATAGGTCAAAAAATTTAAAGGTACCTAAAAATATCGACATTATATACCTACCTACATATTCACCTGAGCTAAATCTTGTTGAGAGGCTTTGGTTATATATAAAACAGAACATTTTGCGCAATAAAATATACGATACAATTGCTCTGCTTTAGGGTGCTTTGTGCAAATTTATTACTTCTCTTGCCAGCTCCACAATTAAACAACTCTGCAATTTCTCCTATTTGACTGACCAACAATGAGAATTGGTATTAGACACTAATTCTCTTGGAGGAGGAGTTGCAGCAGAAGTTTTAAAAAGGTTTGAAAAGCAAGGGATTTATTTAACGCTAATTCATAGTAACTCTTATAGCTCACTTAAGGACACAGTCAGAGATTCTCCTCATAGTTTAGTTAAATGGCTTCCCTCAATGCTCTTGAATCGTTGGTTTGGGCGCTGTGGATTAGATTTTAATCCACGAAAAATTGTAGAGGATACAAAATGCCCTGTATTAATTGTCGGTAGGAAAGGCGATACTGTGATTCCACAGGAAATACAACTTGTTGGTAAACTGAGTGATCAATCAACTGAAGAAAGGTTAAGAAGAAATAAAGTGCTTGAACATGATCCAAAAATAGCTTGTGGGAATAAAAATATTCACATCGATCATGAAGAACATTTTGTATGGAAAGATGGCGAAAAATATGAAAGTTATATTAAAATAAAAAGTGATTTTATTGAGTTGGCGTATGGTTATCTGGTAAGTAATAACTTTAATGGAGGTTATAAGCCCAAACAATATAAAAAAAGCCGTTTCTCCAGAAACTTGACGAAAATAGAATTAAGATCCTTCGATGGAAGGGGTATATAAGTTTAAGTTGATAGAGAAAGAAAAATTATTTTTGCTATACCGTAAGTACGTTCCAAAATTACGCTAAAATTTTTATTGTACTGAAAATCTTCATTTTTTTTGATTTCTAGAATTATCAATGCATTATTACTTAACCAGCCTGAGTGAGCTAGTCCATTCAACGTTGATTCAACTAGATTGCTATTGTAAGGTGGGTCTATAAAAACTATGTCGCATTTTGAAATAGGTTTTGGTAATCCGTTAGCACTGCAGCAAATTAGCGTAACATTGTCCGTAATTCCAAAATCTTCTGCTGTTTTTTTAGGTAATTGTAAATTGTAATAGTCTGAATCTACCATGAATGCATGTTTAGCGCCGCGAGAAAGTGCTTCAAATGAAAAAGAGCCACTTCCGCAGAATAAATCAAGTACATTCAAGTTATAAATAGGTTTTCTTGAGGAAAGTATACTAAATATTGCTTCTCGGACAACACTCATAGTTGGCCGTGCAGCTAAATGCTTACCTGTAGTTATTTTTCTTCCGCGATATTTGCCTGCAATGATGCGTAGCATACTAAATAAGCTCCAAAATAACTAATTATTTAATACTATATGATTAATGTCAATATGGCTTTAGCAGTTTAATAGAGAGAAGCTATCGAGTCGCTTGTAAGAAAAACACAAACACAAGACTCATCAGTTATCTTTTTCTGATTTGCCTGCTGCATTAATTGCTTGACCAATCTCATCTTGTAACCCACCATAATCATTTCTTTCATCGTGATTGTTCCCTTCAATTCTGCTTTCTAACTCTAACTTAATTATAGTATTGATTTTATCTATATTATCAAGAAAGCCTCTACATTCTTCTTCACTATACTCTTCACCAGATGCCTTTTTTTCGATAAATAGACTTTTAAACTCTGCAAGATCAGAATTCTGATCGGGATTTAGTACAACATTTCTCTCTATGAAGCTAAGATCCGACAGTAATAAACTAATCTCTAATAGATCTTCACTTTTCACGCTTTTAAGGTCTTCAAGGCTTTCTAAAATACTAAACACCTTAAGCCTTTCTTGTGCAATCTCTTTGTCTTCCTTATCAAATTCAGACAATAAACTATGATTATCTACAAATTTCTCACTCAAAGCTTTATTTAATTTAGTGAGGTCGATATTGTTGTCTGGTGTGTTGTCTAATAGTAGATCTACTCTTGCCCTACGCGCATTTAAAATGTCATCGTAGTCATTTAACTTTATGTTGCCGTTATCGTCTTGCTGCAATTTATAATAATCAAGGCCTTTGAAATTTTTATTAGTCTTCATCTTCAATCCTCTTCTCCTTTTGCATCTGGTTTCCTCATTGGTTCCGGTAATTTCCTTTTGACCGGTTCACTGTCTCCTCGATTTCTTTCTTCCTTTCTTTCAGCTCCTTCAGCACGTTTTTCTATAGTTTCCGGAGTATTTATTTTAACTGGACCTTTTGGTTCCGTGCCTAAATTTCGTGTCACTTCATTTGATTGATCAAGCTTGTCTTTTTCTGGTTCTCTCTTACGTCCGATAGTGTAATCATGAAGTTTTTCTAAGAAATCTCGCCTATGCGATTTTGCTCTACAGAGCAGATTACCTTGGTAACCATCTTTTTCTCCTGTACGGTGGCCAACTCCTATAGAATCAAGGCCATGCTCCCAAGTAAACTTCATAGCATCTTCTATTGTATAGCTCAAATGTGACCCTACATATCCTTTATAATAATCTAAATATTTACCAATCCTTCTATGTGTAATATCTTCTTTATCAACTCCAAATGCCCTGTAAATTTTTTCCTCAAGCTTATCAATGTCATTTTCAGGCGATGTCACAAATTTTGTTGCTTCAATAGTAGCATTTACAAGTTTACGTGGCGCATCAATAGCATGTTTCAGTACACCTCCAACTCTTGGTATCCTACCCAGTAGATTAGCTGTACCTCCGGCTAATCTGTCTGGTAAATGAGTAGCCCAACTGCCTAAAGGCTCTAGTTTTCCAGCAATTGCGTCTTGCCAATAACGCCGTTTTAATTCTTCCATTATGCCAACCAAAGGCGATGCTTCATACATTTTAGATATATTGTAAACGCTGAATCCACCACCAGCTATACTTGAGCCCATTTGTTGTACGAACTCGCGTAAAGAGAACATTAAAAATGAAAGCAAGAATAGTACAAAGATCTCTCCTGCATTGATTAAATAACCTCTCTGTATGTCTTGCACCCTTTGGTAATCGCTATTATTTTGATAATCTTTATTTAAGTCAGAGAAATTTTCCAATTTACAGCTTTTATCACTTTCAATAACCTTTTCCACTAAAGACCTTATCTCTCTTTTGAAATCTGGTCTTATGATACCATTTCTATAATCATTTATCATCTTTCGATAATTGTTGCATTCGGTTCCATCTTGTGTAGATTGACAGTAGTGCTTTGTTATTTCACTATCCATACTACCTATCTTTTTTTCTATATTGTTGATTAACAATAGGATATCAGCCTTTTCTGACGAATGGGATAAACTATTTGTTAAACGCACTAAATCTTTCGCACTACAGCTATTATCTACTATCATATCACTTTCTGCAATATAATGGTCTGCTGGATTCTTTTTAGTACCAGGAATTGGGTTAAAGAAAGGGTAATCTATATAACGAAAACCTTTTTCAATGTAATCCGGTGGAAGAGGGATATACTCAGCACCGCCAGTAAATTTTATTGTACCACCTTCTCTGCTTATCTTTTCTATACCTTCTATGTTCTTATCTACGTTCAGCGGAGAAGCTTCTCCAAGAGTGTAAGGTACGAAAATTTGCCCTGGGGTCCAACCAAAGTACTGCTTATCAACGATACAAAAACCGCCAAACACCCATTTTGGAGCACATAACCTTACCTCAAACCATTTATTGTAGCATACAGTAAAACCTAACTGCCTATAAAAGGTATTCATTATAATGGAAGCCAGTAATGACAAGAGAGCAAATATCATAATCGACTGTAAACAAAAGCTGATGCAGAATTTTATCCAACCTTCAAACAGACTTTTCAGCGGTGAAAATAAAATAGAGATCAGGAACAATGGCATGATAGCTATAAGAAAAGCTATACCCATAAAACCAGAGAGAAATATTATGTAAGCATATAAGCACAGCAAGAAATATAAAACTATCCCTATGAAAATTGCTGGTATCATAAGTAAGCTTGCCCACATTTGGTAATGTAAAAACGCTGCAAACTTTTTCCAAACAGAATAAGCAAAAAACTTATTGAACATGTCCTCCATGAAGCTAAACAACTTAGCTTCATCTCCTTGAGCAATACTTCCGGTGTTCATGTTGGGAGCAAAATTAGTAATTATACTTATCAGTTGTTCAAGACCTTTAACGAATAGAACGAGAAAATGATCATAGAAAAATCTAAAACTTCCAGGAGATATAAGCACTATTACTAGAGTGATTTTCATCATTCTGATGAGCATATCATGCTTAGTTTCTCGTATCATGCCAAAAAGATAAAGAAGCGATGAAATCACTACAAATAGAACAAGCAAGGAAAGTACAAAATTATGAAAGCTCGTACTTTTTTCAGCTATATTTTCGAACATAGCTTGTGCAACTGCAGGATCATTGCTATTAAAATGTTCTTTGCAATTTTTGTTAATCAATAATACACATTTTAGATAATGATAAACTTCATTGAAAAATCCAAAGGTACCTGGTTTTTGTACTCCACCCAAAAACTCAAAAGAGTAGCCGCCTACATTATCTAGATAATATCTATCTAATATTTTTACATATATTTTCCATCCCTTTTCTAACTTCAACTCATTACAATTTCTGTCCTTTAATTTAGTGTTATCTCTGTCTAAAGTAAAAAATCCATTGTCGCCCTCTGCTGTGGAGTTATAACCTAGATGTACAGTAGGATATTGAGGATCGCGCATTAACTTTAGATTTTCGTTAGGATCATCTTTCCCCGTTTGAAACAAAAGATAAGCACCATGGCCATTGGTAAACCAACATGGAGCACCACGTGATACTGTATTTGCACTATCATCTTCATTAATGCACTTGCAATTTACAGTGCAACTTGCATTAGGCTTACTTGAAAATTTTTGTATGCTAGGTTTATAATCATTACAAACTAAGTGAAAGTCAGGTAGACTATTATCACCTGACTTGCCTTCAAATTTAGTTGCATATTTTAACTGCTCCAAGCTTTGTAAGGTATAACTCCCTTTTTTAGATTCCTTCTTGTTATTATTACTCCAAGATGTCCATGCACCATTAACTCGCACTTGTAAACTATCTCCATTAGTTTCAAGTCCGGTATCCTCCCACTTCACCACTTGGTTATGGTGGAAACCATAATTAATTTCTCCAGTTTCAGGATCAACAACTTCTCCATCTCCTGGAATAAACGCATCGTGGTCGCTTGAAAAATGAGCGCTTACTGCAATAGGTTTAGGACCAAAATAGTCAGCAGATATGCACCTTGGAAAAGGCATATCATTCTTACTACAACCTGTGATCAGCATATAAGCTGCAAGAAGTAATACCCTAAACCAACATTTGCCTAAGCGTGATTGCATATCTAAACTTTTTCCAAATATAGAAATAAATTTCTAAAACTTTACTTAAAATATCTTTTTAATTAGTTACTCCATAACATCATTCATATCTTACTTCTCTTACTTCTCTCCATTTCCTTCCTTGTTTTTAGCTTTATCACTAGGATCACTTCTTATTGTTTCATCAGGATTTTTTTGCTGACCTGATTGTTTTGGTGCTTCAGGTTTAGAGCTCCCCCTCTCCTTTTTATCAGGACCTTCTTGCTTACCTGATTGTTCTGGTATTTCAGATTTAGGGCTCATGGAATTATCCTTCACGTCAACTTCCGTCCGATCTTTATCCACTTGTTGCCTAATGTTCTGTATCATACCTTGGGTCTTATTATCAAGGCCAACAGCCGACAGTATAGATTGTGATGCGCTTGTGGCAACTTGACCAACACTGCCAGCAACTCCCCAACCAGAGCTGAATAGTGCTTGTGCCATAGCTTCCGATATAGAAACAAAAGATTCCATTGCACTAGCAATAATTAAGTACATAAATGCTTGGATCAGATCTATGGGCAACGCTGCAAAGTGCCCACCAGCCCTTTCCCCGGTACTGAGTGCAACATCAACATTAGTGCCAGGACTGTATCCAAGAGGCAGTATTGATTTCATCAAGCACAGATCATACGATAAGAAATTTACGCTAATTAAACATTGATAGCATGCAGAAAAATTTGTGAGATTGTATAGAACTGAATACATCAACTGATTTAAAAGAGATAAAGATGAAAATAAAATAACTGGTTGTACTGCAACGTGAGCCAGCGTTTTTATCCAGTTATCAAACAAGGATTTAGTCTGTTGAAATAAAATAAACACGATAAACAAAGGTGTTAATGACAGTAAAAACGCTACTAGAACAGTAGATATTACATATTTAAACGTAGCGCTAATAATGCATTTTAAAAACGCAAAAGTAGCGTAGAGTATTGCCAAAAATGCAATAAAGCCAAAAGGACCAGAGAGCATCAACGATAAAAACTTTAACCAAGTTTCTGCTGTGAATAATACTCCTGCTGTCAAGTCTAAGAATGCAAATTTTCTCCCCCCTTCCCCTATATAGCCAGAAAAGCTATCAACTAAATAAGTGCTACCATCTATAAAAAGTCTGGATAAAGTTGTACCAAAAAGTTCCCAGCTTCTATCGCTAAAGGCAAAAGCTATAAATGCTATCTTGAACATTCTTACAATGAAATCAAATTTACTTAGCTGTATTGTTCCAAGCATATAGCCAACGACAGTAAATATAACGTATAGAGTAAGCAAAGCTCTTACTCCTTGAAGAAGACCTCTTGCATATCCTTTGTATGAATCTTTAACGCTGTCCCCAATTACTTCTTCTTTTATAAGTTTAAATACCCCGTTTACATTCGATGAAATAAAATCATTAATTTTTCTTTTGACAAATAAAGTTACTGTGTACTTATTATTTTCATAATATTTGCCATTTTTGTCCGTAATGTCATCTCTCTCTACGTTGCTTACATCAATACCAAAATATATCTTCTTAGATTCTTCGTTCTGAAAGTGTTTTCCGCTTATTACATCTAATATGGTGTACTCATCTTTTCCGTCTACTCTTTCTCTCACTCCTACCACTTTGAAATCATTAGTTCCCACACCATGCAAATCTTTAGGTGGCTCATCACCCAAATACACATACAGTTTTTCGCCATTAATGTATTCACATGATCTACTTACTTTAACATGATATCCGCCTCTATGAAGGTAGTATTCGCCATTACTTGCTATAGCAAGCATTACATCACTACCGGACTTTATACCTTTATTTACTTCATAATTATGGTTCAACCTTAAAGAAAAATCCTCAAAATTATCATTGGTTTTTGAACACTTACGCACATAATCATAACCTTCTCGCTTATCATTTTCGCCTGCACCCTTTTCCTTTGGAAAACATTGATTACTCACAGTACCACCTTCTTCCTTGTCAGACTTGTCAGAATCATTAATTTTTGCAACGAGAGCTTCGGCCCAGGAAATATCTTCTTCAGTGTTTGATGCAAAATCAATAATGTTAATCTGCTTGGGATCCCCTTTATTTTTCTTAATCTTCTCAAGTCTATCTTCAACCTCTTTAAGGTGAGGATACATATCACATTCGCCGTTTTTACTATCATATTTGTTGTATCTTATAGAAGAGACGCAACTCCCCGGACGACTTATACCCTCTTTAGTATAGCACACATTCTGATAGTAACAGTTAAGCTCATAAGAGCTGTACTTTTTTATCTCGTTAAGATCACAGTTTTTTCCGTTACATAATTCATTCAATCCTATTTTAGCGCGACGTAAATCGAGCAGCGAGCCATGAATCCATGGTTTGTTGTCTTTAATGTAACTTTTATTAAAATGTACCTTATTATCATATGGGGTGTAACCATTGCCAACTAGCACTTTGCTTTCCTTTGCTTTTGTTTTATCAAGAGGTAAAAATTTTATTTTATTTCTCTTTCCATCCTTGCCCTCACAAAAAAATTCCTCTCCCTCTTGCTTGCTAACATTCAATATTTCACTTGCTGACACTTTTTCACCTCCTTCTTCAGCTCTATAACAATTATCATCAAAGCTGATGCCTTCTCCTCCTGGATTATCATAATCAATTGTTATCTTCCTGGGAATTAAGCTGAAGCTTAACTTATCACCAGGATTTACTTTAATTCCAGTGTCCACATAACGTCTCTTACTATATGATTGACCGTTTCCGAACCCTATGTCTTTACACACTTCTTGTTCATTAACACCATAATCGTTAGGTACACTATTAATATTTACAGCTTTACTATAAGCTGGTTCTGAACCATCAGCACAAAATACAGCAGGCACAAGTACTTTCCTTGGATTTTTGTCTTCTTTAAAAGGGCAAAAATTTACTGATCCATCGAGGGTGAATTTGATTTCCTCACCCTCACTAATTACCTGACCAGAATCAACCCAATGAATTTTAACTCCTTCATCTGCTTTATGAACTGGAACATCCACATTAACGCTGGTGTTTCTGCTCTGTAACCCAGGCTCAACACAATCCATAGTACAACCAGTGATTGCAAGACACAGTATCAATAATAGTGATCTTTTACTTATCATTATGAGCCCCCTGGTATCTTAGGTCCTTGAGGTCCTTGAGCCCTTTGCGGTATTTGAGGTCTTGACGCACCTGACTGTTGAGAAGTACCTCCTCCTCTTCCGCCTTCTGCTCCTCTTCTTTGAACGCTTTGTTCATCTAACCCTACTGTTCCCATTAAGCTTTGTTGATATTTTTTTCCAGGTTCGTTTTGCACATAAGCACCAAACAACGAGTCAGATATTGCCGAAGAAGCTTTAACTAAAGCTTTCATAGCGTGTCCCAAAATAACAAAAGCCATCATAGCGGTAATATTAGGTGTATATTTGGAAGCATAACCATAGAAGATACAAGGGTTAAAAATCTTTAGGTTAATACTAAGTATACACGTAGAGCAGACTTCAAAATCAAATACTGAATATATGATATAATCCATAACCTGACTTATCAGTGATATAAAAATTAAAAGCACTACTGGATGAATCGCAAATCTTGCTAAATTTTTAACCCAGTTGTGAAACATCTGCCTAGTATAAGCAAATAAAAGACAAATAATAAAAATAGGTGTTAAAGAAAGCAATAACGCAACTATTGCTATAGATGTAATAAAAGAAAATAAGGCATTAAAAATAGATAAGCTCACTGTGATTAAACCCCAAATCACCAAGCAAAAAGATACAATGCCCAAAGGGCCAGAAAATATAAGAGATACTATTAACAATACTGAATGCGATGACAGAAATCTATTTAACGGCAAATCAAGAAACTCAAAAACATTTGAAGTAGTGCCTCTGAAATTTGCTATTTCTATTAACTGTTTTGGGGTGTTAATAAAAATAGAAAATGCATTGTTATAAAAAAAATTCCAACTGTTGTCCTGCAGCAGCTGGGTAATAACTCCTATCTTTACGCATATAATTAGAAACTCATATATAGAAATATGAGTTAATCCAAAAAAATAGTAAAGGATATATAAGATTATGTATAATACTAACAGCGATATTATCGTAGATCTAATGGTGTTTGTTTTGCTTGATTTTACAAAACTTTCGTAAAGATGCTTTACAGGACTAGTATCAGAGTGAATCGCGTTGGAGTCTTTATAGCTGGAACCAAAAAATGCAGTTTTTACTTTTTCGTCAAAGAAATTATAGATTGCACTAAAAGTTCTTGTAGGTGGCTCTTTAGTTGTTAGGTTAATGCTAAACTGACCTTCATTTTTGTAATCGCAGCCATGGTCTCTTATTCCATAATATATGGTGCCTTTTTTTTCTTTTAACTTTTCTTTTAAGCCTTCCATGTACTCAGTATCATGAACTTGGCTAATATCCACAGATATATCTCCCTGGGTTTCATCAGGGTTATGCTCAGGAAGTTTGTCAGAGACGCGTATATACAAGTTATTTTTTAGGCTATGGTTCTTTGTTACTCTTATGTTGAAACCACCTTTGTCATTTCTATCGTAGCAGTGCTCGTCATTTCTACTACATAAACTAAAAGTTAAACTTAGTGTTCGATGGTATTTTTCTATCTTATAATCACAGTTAGTACATATGCCACCTGTTGGAATGTATTCAAAATCTTCACCATCCATGTGAACACGTAATAGTGTAATGTCAGTTTTTACCTGTTTTTCCTTTAATACGTTACTAATAGTTTCAGCAATAACAGATTCACCACTAGAATTTAAAGCATTGAATATCTCACCTTCTATACTATTGTATTCAATATATGCGCAACCTTTGTTTCCGCTGTCGGAAGGAAATTTACATATACGTCCACAGAGTAAATTCAAAATGCGCGTATCTATTTTGCTTTTCTGATCACTTGAAAGCCCCCTGCAGTCTATATTTCCCCCTTCTTGTTTTATAGAATTGATGACATTTTTAATCTTTTTTTCATCTTGATCTAACTTCGAAAAATCTGAATCCCAGTACTCTTTTCCATTCAACCATTGCGCATCGCCTATTATATATTTATTAGGACATATTCCATCCTGACATCCTTCTCGATTTAAAACATGTGCAAAATACTTCTCTTCTTGTTCGCTGCACTTTTCATCGATTTTCACGTACCTGATTTTTGTATCATCCTCTTTATCTTGACACACTTTACTTCCAATAACACTAAAGCTTATCGTATCACCAGCTTCAAGTGCAAATGGTAATGTAATGTCATTTCTCCCAGGCCCAATTGCAAAATCTCCATACTGCTTAGGACAAAAATTAACCTTACTAGGCACTATATTAATCTCTGTTACGCTTCTTATCCCATCTGAGATGTAAACACCAGAATCAACCCACTTCTGCTCTGTTGACACTATATCTAGTTTTTCACGCAAACCTGATAAATTTTCTGGCTTAATACAGTGATCCTCCCCGCATCCAGACAATAAAAAAAGTACCACAAAACTTATGCATAGCTTACCCAAGTTTTGGTTGCTTAAACGTTTAAGCATCTGTTACTTACCTTAACTAGCATCACCGCCACCTTAGTTAATCTTTTCGCTGGAACCTTTAACACTATTTCCACCTCCTCCACCAGTACCTCTTGCCTTCTTGACAGCCGCAGCAGCAGCTTGACCAACACCTCCAGCAGCAGCTTTGGCAGCAGATAAAGCTTTGCCCACCATTTGTCCAGGTGTACTACCAGAACCGAGTGATGCTCTATGGTTACCAGCAAGTTCGGCAGCCATGTTAGGAAGAATGTTTAAAAAGTGGTAAAAGAGGAATAACACCAGACACAACTTTAATAACTCTCCGATGAGAGAGCTGCCAAACTCCATGTATGTAAAGTCGAATAGACCAAGTATGCTGCTCTTTTTAAAGCTATAATTTTGCATCATACATGCAAGAGTAGTTTCATTTTTATCACATTCACCATCCTTCAATTTGAACCACTGTTTTTTCTTACTATATGAGATTTCTGCTTGTTTCTTTTCATATGACTTGTCCGGTTGTTTATTTTTATATGACTCGTCCAGTTCAAAATTTAAATTTTTAAAATAGATTTTATCACATGCTATGAACATAAAGGACAAAAACGCAAAAAGGATAACCGGGTATAAGCTATAGGTAATCAACTCTTTCACCCAGCCGTCAAAATATCCTTTGGTGTGTTGGAATAAAACCATAGGAATGAACAAAGGTGATAAAATGATGATTACACTTAAAGCAACTAGAGATAAAATAAATACATAGCACAGCCACAAAATAACCATCATCATCAGAATGGCCATAAATATAGCAACAAGAGCTATTAAAATCTGTCCACCAGCAAAAATAATACCGATTACCGAACCTGCAACTAACAAGACAGGAGCAGAACCAAGCAAGACTGCTAACGTTGCAACACCTCCAGTACCAATTTTGCCACCAATTCCATCTAAAGGGGCACCTAAATAAAATAAAATTCTACAATCAAGCCTATCCCAAGGTGCAAGATAACTGTAAGATACCTTCTTTCCTGCACGAGTATATTCATAATCTGTACCTGCTTTATAATTACATATGCCTTTACTTTCAGATGACGCTTTTAGCACTATCTCTGACAAACCATTTGAGAGACGAGTTAATTCTCCATAATAATGAGGCATGGTATTGCCTGTTGTGAAGTAAATCACTAAAGCGAATTTAATAATCAACGTGTACATCTCTTGTGGACTGCGAACTCCACCAGACATAGCTTTTATAGAGAACAGTATTAAAGCTAAAACCAAAGCAGCAGTTATGGTGTTTTTCAGCCTTTTCTGTGCTACAGATAAGAAACTGCCCTTGTTATGTCCATCTTTATCTTTAAGTGGGCTGCCACTTGAATCAATACCTGCAACTAAATTATCTAACGATTCCTTAATGCATTGTACTATCATAGAAGTTACGGGAATAGGAGCTAATGATTTACTTCCTGCCTGGTTATAACAAGCCTCAGAAACATATGAGCTAAAACAGCCAGCATTATCATAGCCTACAAAAACTTTTCCTTCTTTTTCCTTTTCCTTATTTCTTATAGTAGTTTTATAGTCATCATTATTACCAATAGGAACTTCTTCCTTTCCTGTACCATCTTTATTTTTGAATATCATCACAGATTTTTCACACATAGGAGCAAGTGGGTCAGGTGGCAATTCTGTGCATCCCATATTAACCCCTTGCGGCCAAGGAGTCATTTCGATACCAAGCATGCTCACACTTCCCAGCTCCACACACAACCTGCCCATTTTTCTTACTGCTTTAAATGTTGACCCATGTATGGTTTCGCTTTGCCCAGCTTTAAGAACTTTACATTCTAGCTTACCATCAACTCTTGGGGACCATGACCCACCTTCATATCCAGTATCTTTCTCCCTGACATTAAAGTCTATATCACCAAAAAGATTACCAAACGTTAAGGGGTTTCGATGACATACTTCTATATATTCACTGTATTGCACACCGTTTTTTGGCCAGTAATAACTCTCTGTACTCTCATGAACGTTAGAATTTAAGGCTTCTTTTTCTGCTCTTTTCCCGTCATAGTCTTTTTTGTTCACGTCTTCCCGAGCTTTATTTTGCAAACAAGAAAAATATTCATCTTCTGTTTGGTAATTTTCATTGGTGCAGCCACTATAACGTGTGTCTTCTAATTTAAAATTTTTGTATTTTCCATCATGATCGCGTGCAACTGGGTGTTTAACAAAACTATGTTCACAAACAACAAGCCCTCCTATCGCTTTCCAGACTCCAACAATTGCAGCTATCATTCCAATGACAACAAGAGCAGTAAATAAACCAGCGGAAGAGATGATCAAAACAATGCCAGTAAATATTTCACCAACAGCAATTGCTATTCCAGCAAGTGCTGCAGCTGTTTTAAAAGCCCCACAATCAGGATTAGAGGCACGACTAAAACTGCCAGTGGAATTAAATCTGCTAACAAATTCTGTCTTGTCAGTACCACTTACTCCATCTGCAAGCACTGGATATGAGAGTAAAAAGTCTATATTTAGTAAAAATATCGCAATTAATAGCAATGACAGCTTAGTCTTAAACATTTTTTACCTTCTGATAAAATATAGGCAACCATACTTTTGGGTTGTCCCCAACTTCATTTAATATATCGTGTAACAATAGAACACTTTCTGCACGTCCAGATAATACGTTGATTATATCATCTAGGTCTTTTAAGTCTATTCTAGCTACTACCGCATTAACTCCTTGTTTCACCAAAAAGAATCTAGTACTTGGATCTGTGTGCTTAATTAATATATACTCACGTTCAGTTAACATAAAAACATCCCGATAGACACTAGTAGCTTTCAGATTTGGTAAAAAAATCTGTGTCGCTGTTTGTTGTACAAGTGTATCGCTAATAGTACTTTTACTTGCGTCCTCAACACTCTGAGTAGCAAAAATCACAAAAGCATTTAGTTTTCTCAGTACCTTCAACCAGTCTTTTATCTTGGGTGCAAAAACTGGATTATCTATTAATGCCCATGCCTCATCAAGAACGATAATAGATGGAGTGCCATCAAGGGATATACTAATCCTATGAAATAAATAAATCAATACTGGTCCAAGAGCAACAGGATCTTTTAGCAAGCTAGCCATCTCAAAACCAAATACTCTTGCTCGTGAAAAATCTAGCAAATCTTCTTTATTATCAAATATTGCAGCATGAAAACCATTATCATGCCACATAGATATTGCCCCAGCTAGAGTATCAGGACCTGCAAGCCCTAAAAATGGTACGAGGTTTCTCAAGAATCTGTCTTCTTTTCTTAATTTAAAATTTCCTTCAATTGCATCATTAATTCGTGCAATATCTTCTGAAGTAAATTTATCATTATATACCGAAATTAAAGACTTTATCCACTCCATTAAAAATGTTCTATTATCAGAGGTGTCATCAAGTTGCAAAGGATTAAAATTTGTTTTAGTTCTTGGTTCTATTACAGTATAGATACCACCAAGTGCTCTTAAGAAAATCTCTGCACCGCGATCTTTATCAAAAAAAAATATCCTTGGAGAAAACTTCATCGCTTGGGCACACAAGAAATTCATTAAAACAGTTTTACCAGCACCAGTTGGGCCAATTATCATAGTGTGTCCAACATCCCTTATATGAAAGTTGAAAAAAAATGGAGTACCAGATGTCGTGTCAAAAACTGTAACAGCATCTCCCCAGTGGTTATTGAATTTATTGCCAGTAGGATAATTATGTTGAGATGCAAATCCAGCCAAATTAAGACTACTTATTGTAGCTTTTCTCACTATATAATCGAAATTACCAGGAATTTGCGCCCAAAATGCTGGTTCAAGGTTAACTCTCTCACGGACAGGATAAACACCGCAATTAGAAAGCTCTGATTCTACCAACGACAGAGCGTTATCCAATGATTTAGGACTTTTTTCTATACATAAAATAGTCAGGTGATGTTGACCAAAGGCAATCTTACCACTCATTGCGTAATCAAGCGCTTGAGAAATTTCTGCTATTTGAGAAATAGCTTTATCTGCAGACTGTATCATTCGATTTTGCTGTATCTGCATTTTTCCAATCGCCATTTGCCTGTTTATAAATTGAAAAGATTGCGTAATTATAAACTCGTAAGGAAGTTGTAAAAACGAATCAAGCATTCCTGCAGAAGTATGATTTCCATATTCTTTGATACTAATTATTCCAGCATATTTACTCCCATTATGAGTCACAACCTGTATCATCTTACGGCCAAAGAATAACCTATGTACTGGTAAGTATCTTGATATTTCAGTTCTTAGCGGAAAAAGCGTATTTGTAACGAAGCCACAATTTACAATTCTAGATAGAAACTCCATTATTTCACAGAACAAACCATCTGGAGTTTCTTTTACTCCAAGGATTTTAGGCGAATAATTCCTAAGGCTTGTCACTACACGATTTGTCGTTTCCTCTAAATCTTCATACGTGGCACGCATATCACTTTCCCAAGCATGTTTTGAAGTTACATGTCCGAATTTTTTTAGTAGATATGACAAAAATTCTACTCCTTTTGTGTCCGCTCTACGGATAATCGTAATGTATAGGTCATTAATAAATGATTGCCTTGTTGCGTGTTTTTCTCTCCATTTTAGATTTACGTGATTAGCGAAAAAATTCGGCAAACCTTGACTTGCAAATTCATCAGAAAAAATATTTTTCTTACGTCTGATAGTATGAAAATATAAACTAAATGCCGGAGATGAAATGCTTCTTAGCATCTGATTCCTGATGTTGTTCTGTATGACTAAATCCTCGTCATCGGCAGTTTCAAATGCAAAGCCACTTAATTTTATAACCTTAACCAACCAATTTTCTTTTGTCATCAAGGTTGTGCTATTCCAATAGCAAGAATAAGGAATAAATTCAGCAGCGTGAACTTCCCTGCTCAGAGTAGATTTATTCTTTGATTGAATAGCCCTAAACCTCAGCATCACACAACATTAAGCAATATCATAAGAATTGGCTCCATGATAAAAACGATTTAAACATTTCGAGCACTTTCCTAATTTTACCATAAATAATTCAATAAACAACGGTTCTTTTGCAGAAGCTATATAGCCAAGTCCATGTATACCTGGTAACATTAAGAGAATCACTCTCAAATCATTTGAATTAATGAAAATTAGCATGCAAATCAGGACGTTTAATATTGCAAACATATAACTCACACCAAAGAGCATTGCAGGTCTTGTAAGACCTTTAAATAATTGATCTGTTTGTATACTACCTGTGGACATATCTTTAACCTTCTAATAATAACTAATACTATATCATTATATTAAAAATCCATTGAAACTAGTAGCACTTTAAGTTAAGGTACACTATTTAACCCCGATAATGACAAGTTGGCCATTTCAAGAAGCAGAAAAAATATTGCAAGAGTTTCCTAATAAAAAAGAAATAATATTTGAAACTGGTTATGGGCCCTCTGGTTTACCCCACATAGGAACCTTTGGAGAGGTTTTCCGCACTACAGTTGTTGTAAATGCATTAAAAAAAATAGCTCCTGGTATAAAAACCAAAATCATTGCAGTTTCAGATGATATGGATGGTTTGCGAAAAATACCAGATAATGTGCCAAATCAAGAGATGCTAAGAGAGCACTTAAATAAACCATTGACTATGATACCTGATCCATTTGGCACTCATCAGAGTTACGGTCATCATATGAATTCATTGTTGTGTAAATTTCTTGATTTGTTTGAATTTGAATACGAGTTCAGGAGTGCAACAGAGTGTTATAAATCTGGCGTTTACGATGAAAAACTTTTACTACTGCTGAAAAATTATGATAAAGTGATGGACGTAATGCTTCCATCATTTCGGGAAGAAAGGCAGCAGACTTACAGTCCATTCTTGCCGATATGCCCAAAAACTTCCCAAGTTTTACAAGTTCCAGTAATTGAAACAAATACAGATAAAGGAACAATCACGTATGAAGACCCAAACGGGGAAAAAATAGAAGTTCCAGTGACAAAAGGAAAATGTAAACTGCAATGGAAACCTGATTGGGGAATGAGGTGGGCCGCATTTGGAGTAAATTATGAAGCTCACGGAAAAGATTTAACTCCATCTGCTGTGCTTTCAAGTCAAATATGTGAAATACTTGGAGAAAAGCCACCACTTCTGTTTTGCTACGAGCTTTTCCTTGATAAAGAAGGAAAGAAAATATCAAAATCAAGAGGAAATGGCATTTCAATTGAAGAGTGGTTAACTTACGCACCAACAGAGAGTTTAGCATTGTACATTTTTCAGAGCCCTAAAAAAGCTAAACGTTTATATTTTGATGTGATACCAAAATCAACTGATGAATATTTAGAATTTGTAAGACGTTACAACGAGAACAACGGGGAAAACACAAATAGTAAATTTCATACAGAACCTGGTTATGATGAGAAATTTCTAGGAGAAGTGCAGGTGAGCACCGCAGAATACTCGAATGTATTTGAGGAGCGCAAGCAAGCTTTAACGACAAAATTGCCATCAGAAGCAAGGTTATGTAACCCTGCCTGGCATATCCACCAGGGCAATGTTCCCAATATAGAAACTTCAGGCATAAATTTCTCACTACTTTTAAACCTAGCAGCGGCTTGTAATGCTGAAAACAAAGAGATCCTATGGGGTTTTATATCCTCTTATGCACCGAACGTCACACCAGAAAATAATAAAATGCTTGATAGACTTTCAGACTTTGCAGTAAAGTATTACCACGATTTTATCAAACCAACAAAATCATATAAAACTCCAAATGCAAAAGAGAAAGAAGCGTTACTAGATTTGAAGGACACTTTACATTCTCTATCTACAACTGTTACTGCTGAAGAAATTCAATCTCAGGTATTTTCTATTGGAAAAAAATATGATTATACCAACTTACGTGACTGGTTTCAGCTATTATATGAAACGTTACTTGGCCAAAAAACCGGTCCAAGAATGGGATCTTTCATAAAGCTTTATGGAATAGATAATACGATTTCTCTCATAGAAAGCGCTACTAAATGTATACTTTAGAGTTTACCTTCTTTCATTTGAGCTCTTTAGTTTTTAGTTCTGCCTTCTAAGGCTTTTACTCGTGACAACCACTGTGCCTGCGATCTTGTCGTGCCAAGTTTGACAGCGTTTGTTGAAATTTGACCATAAAAAGCCCAAGAATAATGGTGCAGCTGACAATATAAAGGAAAAAAATCTCTTTGTTGCTTGTCTTAGGTTCATCTTTTCGAAAGTTTGTGCATCCACAACTCTAAGCCCAAGTAATAGTTTTCCAGGTGTAGCAGCAAACCTTACCCACATATATGTTACATAGCAAAAGAGCATAATGCATTGGACTATTTGATTTAGGATTTGTAATTTTATAAGTCTACTCTGCGTTGTCTTTTCTTCTGCAGACAGTGGCGCTTGCATTTGGTATTTTGCAGCAATTTGACTTAATATTTTGCTATCCTCTGAGTTCATAAAGAGCTTATTTAAGGCTTGGCTGCAAAACTGCAAGAACAAAACGATAATAATCAAATCAAGCAATACTGATATATAGCGCCTAAGTCCTGTTACATAACATATCCCATTTTCATCTTTCTTTACCTTTTGAATAACATTTATAGAAGAAAAAATAGAAAATAAACGATTAAAAAATTTATGTAACATATATATACTTTCCAATATTTAACGTGCCCCTGGCCGGACTTGAACCAGCATGCTTTTGCAAGCAACAGATTTTGAGTCTGCCGTGTCTACCATTCCACCACAGGGGCATTAAGTTTTAATGCTATAGACAACACGGAATTAGTCAAATTTTATATGTCTTTCAAATGAGGACTAAATATTCTACAATAATCAACAGTTACTCTCAAAACTTAAAATGAATGAATTAGCTAGTCTCCTCAGTTCAAGAAGTGTAGACAAGGAAATATGTAAATTACCGCATAATTTAGAAGCCGAGCAAATGCTTATTGGTGCAATGATTCGTGATAATAGAATCTGTGATGCAGTTGAAGATACAATCACGGCAGAGAATTTCTATGATCCATTACATCAGAGTATCTTTACGCAAATATCCAAAACCAGGAAACACGGTATAGTTGCCAATGAACTAAGCCTCAAAATGTTTTTTGAGAACGACCAAGCGTTTACCGAGTGTGGTGGGGTAGAGTACTTAGCAAAGCTTGCAGCAAAGGCAAGTATTGCACTTGATATCTATAGTTTGACTAGAATAATCCGTGATACTTACTTAAGGAGATGTTTAATTAAGCTCGGGCAAGAAATAGTTGGTGATAGCTACAACTACGATATTGAAAATCCTGCACAGGCGCAAATTGAACAAGCAATGACAAAATTGTTCAACTTAGCAGTAAAAAAACAAGGTGAGAAAACATATATAAAACTTGCAAGTTCAATTAAAGACGTAGTTGAGAAGATCAGCACACTGAAAAATAATCCAGAAGCGCTGGGCGTTACAACCGGACTTCAAGATCTAAATCAGCTTCTTGGTGGCCTACAAAAATCTGATTTATTAATTTTAGCTGCAAGGCCTTCTATGGGTAAAACAGCACTGGCGCTAAACATCGCACTTAATGCTTGTAAGATGTTGCAAAAAAGAGCAGATAAACAACACTATGTAGCGTTTTTCTCACTTGAAATGTCAGCAGAACAATTAACCGCAAGGCTGATCACTATAGATTCAGGGATTAGTTATTATAAGGCATTAACCGGGAGAATTAGTGATTTTGAATTGCATGAATTTATCAATGCTAGTACAGAATTATCTGAACTGCCTTTCATCATAGATGACACCCCTGCGTTATCAATTAGTGCCCTTCGCACCAGAATACGCTTGCTGTATCAATTATATAATGTAGAAGTGGTATTCATTGATTATTTGCAGCTAATCAGAGGAACAACAAAAAGAAGTAATGAAAATAGAGTACAAGAAATCTCGGAAGTGACGCAGGGTTTGAAAGCAATTGCAAAAGAGCTGAATATTCCCGTTGTTGCACTATCTCAGCTCTCTCGTTCTGTTGAGCAGAGGGATGATAAAAAACCACAACTTTCTGATTTACGTGATTCAGGAAGCATAGAGCAAGACGCAGATATAGTGATGTTCCTCTATAGAGAAGAATACTATGAATTAAGAAAGCAGCCAAATGAAGGAAACAATAAACATCGGGAATGGCAAGAGAAAATGGAAAAAATTAGAAACATTGCAGAGCTCATTATTGCAAAGCAAAGAAATGGGCCAATTGGCAGTGTAAAGCTATATTTTGACTCTAACAGAGGTGCATTTAAAGATTACACGGAGAGGCATAGTTCATAGCCTTCAGTGATCTTTTGTCAATATCTATCCTTATTGACATATCTTTTTGTTTGTGCTACAATCTTTAATAATAAATTGATTACTTTAGTGTGGTACACAATGAGAAATATATTTAATAAAACTAATGTACCTTATCTTGTAGCTGGTGCTCTGGCTACATTAGCATCTGGAGTGTTTGCTGCAGCTCCTTATATTGGTTTCTTAGCTCCTGTTGCAGCATTAAGTGTTGGCCTTCCATTTATTATTGGTTGTGCTGTATTTTCTGTTGTAGTTATTGCACTTTCATATGCTGCAATTAGTAAAAACAAAACAATTTCTGAGAAAGAGGATCAACTTGCTGATGAAAAAAGCAAAGTAGAAACTAGAGATACAATTATTTCTAAGCAAGAGGATGTAGTACAGGCTCAAAAGCAAACTATTTCTGGGCAAAATGACCAACTGACTAAAAAAGAAGCGGAAGTAAAAGCTAAAGAGGAGGAAAATTCTAAGCAAAAAATTGAAATTAATAAAAAAAATGAGGAGATTGATAATCAAAAAAAAGAAATAGAAGAACTTAAACACAAGAAAACTTTTGTTCCGCAAGCAATGAAGGATATCCAAACAGCATCTGAAAAAGCATTTACATCTACAAAAGAAGCATTTATTAGTGGTCGTGTAACTCGTATTGTTAAAGATGGCTTAAAAGATGTTTATGGTGCTATGCCATCAACTGAGTCAGTAAAAGGAACACTTAGTGGTATTGGAAATAAATTAAAAAATGTTTATGGTACATCAGTTTAGTATACAAAAGGAGCACTTAACAGCGTTGGAAGCAGCTTGTACAGTAGATTTCATGGTACTAAGGTTTCTAGTCCGGAAGAGCAGTTTAAGCGTGAAGATGGATCTAAACCTAGTATGCAAGAACTAACTCGTTTGGATTATTTAGATCTTGCAACTTCTAAGAATTTGAATCATTTAAATGTTGATATTTCTAGCCTAAAAAGTAAGTCGGTTGAGAACTGTAACGCAAAATCTGGTGATGAAAAAGATACTAAGATTTCTAGCCCAGAAAGTCAGCCGGGTGAAAAAGAAGAAACTAAAGTTAATGATTATGTAAATCAAGCAATAGGGGTAGCTAACTGGCTTGCTGGTCAAGCAACAAAAGCTATGAGTTTACCTTATGTTTTTTATAATTATGCTACCACTCCTGTATCAGCATCGCTTGATGATGTTAACATAACTAAATCGTTTGTTACTGATTCTAGTATAACCAGCCCGGTAATTTAAAACAAAATAGTAGAGGGCATATTATATGCTCTCTACTCAAATATCAACCCTCAAAAAAACCGGCGTAGGTTTAGGTAGTGTAATGCCTGAACTTACGCATGCGTTGCACAGAGATTTTAAATCACGTGGCTCTTTTGGAATTTGTAGTTGATTAAGTATCATTTCTGCTGACTTGGGAACGATTGGCTGCAATAAAATGCCAATTATCCTGATATATTCTAGTAATTTGTAGATTACTAAATTCATGCGTTCTCTATCAGTTTTGCTTAATATCCAGGGTGCACTTTTGTCTATATAAGCATTGGCTTCAGAAGAGATGTTGATAATTAGAAGTATAATCTGGTTAAACTCATACTTTGATAGGTGATTCATTACTTGATCGAGTATAGCTTTGCAACCTGGAAGACTTTCTTCACCTTTAAGTAGGCTTTGATCGATTGTTGGTACAATTCCAGAACATTGCTTGTGTAAAAATGAAATTGTTCTTTGTACTAAATTGCCTATATTGTTTGCAAGTTCTGAGTTTATGCGGCTGATCATGTTTTTCTTACTAAAGTTGCCATCCTGGCCAAAACTTGCTTCTCGAAGGAGAAAATAGCGTAGTTGATCAACACCAAACTCTTGAGCGAGGCCAATTGGATCTATGACATTACCAAGGGACTTGGATATTTTTTCTCCCTCGTTTAGCCACCAACCATGAACTGCAATTTGTTTTGGTAGTGGCAAATCCGCTGCAAGGAGAATTGCCGGCCAATATACGGCATGAAAACGCAATATGTCTTTGCCGATTACATGAACGTTGAAAAAGTTGTCAGCTAGGTTTGCAGTGCTTGACACTGGAATCTGCGTTTTGGATTCTGCCCAAAATCTCTTATATTCTTCACCTTCAGTGCTAGGGAAACCTATAGACGTGAGATAATTGGTTAATGCATCTATCCAGACATAGATTACGTGTTTGTCATTACCTGGTACTTTTATTCCCCAGTTAAAACTAGTGCGAGAGATTGAAAGGTCAGTGAGTCCCGATTTTACAAACGATATCACTTCATTTTTTCTGCTCTCAGGAAAGATAAAATTTGGCTGACCTTTATATAGCTCAAGCAATTTGTCTTGCCAGTTTGATAAGCAAAAAAAGTAGCTCTCTTCTTTTATCCACTGAACTTCTGCGCCTGTTGGTGCTTTGCCATCTATCAGCTCTGACTCCTGATAAAATGCTTCATCACGCACTGAATACCAACCCGAATAGGAATCCAAATATATTTGTTCTCTCTCTTCAAGCCTATTCCATAAAGCTATAACTGCTTTTTTGTGACGTTCCTCCGTAGTGCGAATAAAATCATCATACTCAAAATTCATGAACTTAGCCAATTCTTTAAATGAAACGCTTACTTCATCTGTAAATTCTTTTGGCTGCATTTCCTTTGCTTTAGCTGCTTTTTCTATTTTTTGTCCATGCTCATCTGTACCGGTGGTAAATTTGACATTTTTCCCAGCTAGTTTCATAAACCTTGCCACCACGTCACACAGGAGAGAAGTGTATGCATGACCGATATGCGGCTTATCGTTTACGTAATATATTGGCGTGGTGATGTAAAAACTCTGATCCATGGTTTAGCATTTTGATAAAAATCAACTGAGTTAATTATAGTATTAAAAAGGCAGTAATAAATAAATATTGATTGGGTTAAGCATAATTTTCGAAAAAAGCTATTTACTGAAATTTTATAAAAACAAGAAACAATCAGGCATGATTATTGAAAGAACAATGGGAAATTTTCTTGTAATTCTATTTATGGTTTTCTATGCATCTAATGCACACGCTGATGGAGCAACAGATGTATGTGTAATGTAATAGGTTACGTTCATGGAATAGGTGTACCAATGATTACAGTGGTAATCATTGGTTCAAGCTTGCTTGCAATATTTGGCAAAATGCCTTGGCCTGCGCTTTTCTCACTGGGTATGTTCGTTGCAGTGTTTTTTGGTGGTCCCCAAATTACAAAAGCGATAACAGGAAGGGAAGTTTGTTGTCTTGATAAGAGACAAACATTGAATAATGGAAAATGCGTTGCTGCTTCCGGATATAAATATGTAGGTAACACCAATTCTCATTATTGGTCAGTCAAATAGGAGAAATTGCAGAGTTGTTTAATTGTGGAGCTGGCAAGAGAAGTAATAAATTTGCACAAAGCACCCTAAAGCAGAGCAATTGTATCGTATATTTTATTGCGCAAAATGTTCTGTTTTATGTATAACCAAAGCCTCTCAACAGGATTGAGTTCAGGTGAATATGGAGGTAGGTATATAATCTCAATATTTTTAGCTACCTTTAAATTTTTTGACTTATGCCAACTAGCACAGTCCATAACAAGAACAGCTTCTCTTGTCCCTAGATATTGCGACATTTGCTCAAGAAATACATTCATGCAATCAGTGTTAACATTTAGTGCAAATAAGCTAAAACTCTCTCCATTTTTAGGATTAACTGCACTGTAGAGATAAAAATTATGCCTACCTAATTTTATTTTAACCCGAGTCCTAGTGCCTTTTTTAAACCATCCATGCCCAACTTTCGAATGTGTGCCAAACCTTGATTCATCAAAGAAAAATAGCTCTTTTTCTGGATACTTGCCAATAACTTCATTGAGATTTTTTTTTGAATTCCTCTTGTTTACTTTTATCTTGTACGTTGTGTACTGGTCTTGGTGTAATATATGAAAATTTCATCTTTTGCATATGGCGGTGTACTGTAGATTTGCTGATATTTAATCCGAACTTTTCCTGGATTCTTATTCTCATTTCTTTAATGGTAATATTAGGATTTTCTTCTATACATGCTTCAATTTGCTGTAGTTGAGCCTGATTTAATTTAGTTTTTCTACGGCGTGATGGAGGAGCAAACAGTTTTTCTTCTCTGCCAAATTTCAAGAGTTTTATCCACGAAGTTAGTGCGCTTCTTGAAATTCAATATATTTTTGCTACAGCCGTTATACTATGCTTTTTTGCCGCAATTACAGCATTTAGTTTTTTTGAAACATATGCATTGTTCCTTACTTTCTTCAGCATTTCTTTTGCTGATTCTACTACTTTTTCATCCAATAATTTTGATCTTAATGCCATTTATACCTCGCTACTTCACTTACTTTAGTATGGCTTTTTTCCCATTATTGTCTATCCGTTCTTTGTATAGTGGGAATTGGTATTAGTTAGTAGAGTCAAGTCGACAGCTTCCAATCCATCAGGAGCTTTTGCACTTACCACATATACAGGGACTTATTTTATGTATTGTATCTTTTGACCCATAAATGGAAGAAGTTCTAATAGGCTTTCATATACTTAACTTCAATATTAGCTTTCCTTGATCTCTGGTTTCCACCTTTAGTAACTTCTAGAGAAATTTTCTTTTTTACTGGCAGTTGAGTGATGCGTGTTTGCAAATCTGTTTTTCCGACTTCAGTACAGATAAATCTTCTATTAGCTCGATTGCGGATTACATAAAAACTACCTAACGTCTCAGCCACCCATAAAAATTTGAAGATGTCTGCTTCCCTATCACCAAGGGTAACAAGTTGTACATTTGGAGGAAGGTTGTTTATAGTTTCTTTGAGAGCTGTTATCCACTTATAACTTTCTTTTTCTTCTATGGAGGTACGGTATTTTCTGTTTGCTTTTTCTTGTGCCGTTTCTTCTTCCCTAATAGAACGCGCCCAACATTGTTGGGAAGATAGACCTAAAGGTAATCCGTCTTCGCTAGGCACTATGCAACAGTAAATCCATTTTATGCTTTGTATAAGCTTTAGAAATACTGCCTAGTCTCTTGGTCTTTATATGAGAGTCAAAATCCAAATAACTTGTATCTTGAACTGAAAAGACCAACTGGTTTCCTTTTATTCTTTCCTTAGTTTCTTTATAATGGGAAGAATAAATTTCCTTATCTTCAAGCTTTTCATTGCTTATATGCACCCTTAGCTTCTTTCCACCCACTACAGCTTTGATTAATTGAACCAGATGCCTTACCCTCTATGCAATAACTTGTTTTTATAAGTCTTTTATTAAGCCTTATATCTTCCAAATTAATGTGTTTTAACTCTCTTTCCAGCCATTTATCCCCTAAGCCATCTTTATATTGCACGCTTGTACTTGTTTCTATCATTTTGATCCTAAATTATTTAGCTTACTCACTTTTTACATTTGTGGGTAAAAGTGAGGATTTAGATCAGGTGAATATGTTGGAAGATAAAGCAAATGACAGCCAAAAGACTCTATTAATGACTTTGTTTTGGGAGTTTTATGGAATGTAGCATTATCCATAACTATGGTTGTATTACGCTGCAATTGTGGAAGTAATCTTCGCTCTAACCATACATTAAATACATCTTTATTACACCCTTCTGTGAAGGTCATTGGTGCAATAAACTTCTTTTCAAATCCATCCACCTATTATACTCACTCTTTCCCGCTTTTTTCCTGGAACATCAGCATATATTTTTTCTCCTCTTGGAGCTCATGCATATTCTCGGTATAGTCTATTATCAACTCCTGCTTCATCTATATATAAAATGCTACAGTGGTCTATTTTTGAGACTTGATCGATAAATTGCTGCCTATCTTCTTGATTGCGCTCTTGATAGAATGTGACTTTTTTTTAAGGTTATTTTTAGCTGTTTTAACCTATACCAAATTGCACTTATTCCAAAGCCAAGGTTTTGTTTCATTTCTGCTAGTGTGTGATCTGGGTGTTTTTTAACATAGTCTGCAAGTATTTTTGGGTCTATTTTCCGAATAAAACCAGTACTTTTTACCGCTTTGAGACCTTGGCCAGTAGCTTTCTTTTTTAGCCATCTATATAGTGTCTATCTCAAAAACCTCTGCAACTTCAACCTTTGACTTTCCTTTTTCTACCACAAACACTGCTTTTTCCCTTAAATCTACACTATATACCATCGCTTTCCCTACTTTAGAAAAATATATTATACCTTCATCATTCGCTTTTGAAAATACTATACTTGTAGAGAAAAAAGAATAGATGATGATCCTAAATATTTAATAAATTTGACTACTGAGGAATTTCAAAAATCTTAATTTTTTATTAATTGTGAGATGTGGTACATTCTATCTTCATATAGCTTTCCTCTTCATACCTCAACTAATGAAATTAGAATCATCAACTCCCTTCTGCAAGCAAGCAGCAATAACAGTGTTCATCATTAGAAATGCAATTGTCATTGGGCCAACGCCTCCGGGTACTGGGGTAATAGCTTTGGCTTTCCCTTTTATTCCCTCAAAGTCAACATCACCTACAAGCTCTCCTACATTAACACTATTTATGCCAACATCGATCACTATTGCACCTTTCTTTATCCAGTCTGCTTGAACAAAATTTGGCTTTCCGACTGCTGCAACTACTATATCCGCTTTAGAGCAATATTCAGCTAAATCTTTACTCTGTGAGTGCAAGATGGTAGCAGTGCAATTTTCCTGCAGCAATAGGTGAAACATTGGCTTGCCCACGATATTTGACCTACCAATCACCACTGCGTTTTTACCGGAAAGGTTCTCTTCAATTGATTTAATTAAATGCAAAGAACCTTTAGGAGTGCAAGGTATAAGGCAGTTTTTTTCACCTTTAACTAATCTACCAACGTTTTCATCGTGGAAGCCATCTACATCTTTTTCAATACTTACTGAGTTAATTACTCTGCTTGCACTAATATGATTTGGTAAAGGCAACTGTACTAAAATGCCATGTACAGATCGATCTTCATTTAACTCATTGATTTTTTCAATCAATTCATCTTCTGAAATATTATTAGGCAAAACAATGGTCTCAGAACTTATGCCTATTGATTCTGCTTTTTTCTGTTTGTTGCGAACATAAACCTGACTTGCTGGATTGCTGCCCACGAGAATTACTTTCAGGCAAGGAAAAACGTTATACTCTCTCTTTAAAATATCAATTTTTTGTGATAGCCTCTCACATAGGTCGTTTGCTATTTTTTTACCATCAATAATAATTGTCACTTCCTTGCCACTCCTTAAAGTCAGGTAATTTGATATCAAATAAATCCAATACTTTGCCAACAGAATGATTAATAATATCATCCAACGATTTTGGTTTAATATAGAAAGCAGGCACTGGTGGAGCAATTATTGCTCCCATCTCCGTTAATTTTAACATATTTTGTAAATGCCCAAGATGTAGTGGTGACTCTCGCACCATAAGAATTAATTTTCTTCTTTCTTTTAGCGTTACATCTGCAGCCCTTGTCAATAGATTGGAAGTAATACCTGATGCAATTTCAGACATTGTCTTCATAGAGCATGGTGCTACAATCATTCCTGAGGTTTTAAATGAGCCACTTGCTATTTTTTCTCCTATTTTTTCTTCAGAATAGTAAAAATCTGCAAGTGATGTAATATCTTCAAGTTTTTCTTTAATCTCATGAGCTAGAGTTATTTTTCCAGCACGACTTATCACTAAATGAGTTTCATAACCAAATTTGCAGCGCGTGACGCTGGAATCTATATTTCTTTTTCCCTGGATCCCAGTGTCAGCTACTTGGACAAGAGATCTATTAATATTCCTTAACGCCTCTAAAATACGTACACCGTAAATAGAACCAGATGCTCCACTTATTCCAATTACAATTCTGCTATTCACTTAACTCTTCTTCGTAGTTCATTCCCAATGCACGTTTATAGGTATCAAGCAATATTTCCTGTTCCTCTCTGTCATCATCATCCATCTTCCTCAGCCTAATAATTTGTTTCATCACTTTTGTATCCCAACCTTCATCTGCGGCTTTTGCATATACATCACGAATGTGATCTTGCACATCCCTCCTTTCTTGTTCAAGTTTTTCGATTCTCTCTATGTAACCCTTTAACTCTTCAGTCGTTATTTTTACTGTATCTTCCATGAAACTCCACTCATTAATTGCTCCTACTAGTATTACCAGTTTTTACTTGCACTTCAACAACAGTAATAATATTTTTATCTTTTTTTAAAATCTTAAAGCGAAAACCATACATGGAAAA
Source organism: Wolbachia endosymbiont (group A) of Sicus ferrugineus (assembly GCF_947251515.1). Classification (NCBI taxonomy): domain Bacteria; kingdom Pseudomonadati; phylum Pseudomonadota; class Alphaproteobacteria; order Rickettsiales; family Anaplasmataceae; genus Wolbachia; species Wolbachia endosymbiont (group A) of Sicus ferrugineus. The sequence continues at coordinate 75,042 of NZ_OX366370.1, read as the reverse complement.
CTCCTCGCCTTCGTCAGGAATGCGCTCTATTTCATTCACAATCATACCTGCTAGAGTTGTAGCTTCTTCATCAGGGAGATTCCAGTGTAACTGCCTGTTAATGTCCCTAATAGTAGATTTTCCTTCTATGTGATACATATTGTCAGATATTTTCTTTATGAAATTCTCCGTGATCAAATCATGTTCATCCGAAATTTCTCCAACTATTTCTTCCAGTATGTCCTCAAGAGTTACAATTCCCTGCAGTGCTCCATACTCATCAATAACAAATGCAAGGTGTTTCCTGTTCTTACGGAAGTTATGAAGTTGTACGCTGAGCGGTGTACTTTCTGGTATAAACCAAGGCCTTGACATAACTTGGGCAATCTCTATTTTACTATCTTTTTCACGCAAGGCGTTTATTAGATCTTTCACGTGAATCACCCCGACAATGTTATCTGGTTCCTTCTGCCATAAAGGTACTCTACTGTGACTACTGGTTAAAATCTCTCTTATTAACTCTTCTTTATTCCGATCTATATCAAGAGAAAACAAATTTCTCCTATGAGTCATAATTTGTGATATTTCTGTCTCAGCCAAATCAAGTATGCTGCTTAGCATATCTAAATCCTGTTGTAACATAGTTCCTTCACTGCGGTGAAGAGTAATCATATTACGCATTGCATCCGCTGCAGATATTACTTCCTTATCTTTATGCAGCCCACATAATTTCAGGATGAGGTTAACAATAAATTGAATACCTAGCGTCAATGGAGAAAAAATCTTTACAAAAAACAATACAAAATAAGCAGAAAATGATGCAAATTTTTCAGGATTTTGAATAGCATAAGTTTTTGGTAGAACTTCGCAGAACAATAAAATACAAAATGTTATTATAATTGTTGATAGGAGAACGCCCTCATTTCCAAAAAGATTGATAAATATTGCTGCAAATAAAGCAGAGCAAGTAATATTAATAATTGTATTGCCGAGCAATACCGTTCCTATTGTTAATTCTTTCCTATTTAATAAGCGGTCTATTATCCTGGCTCTTTTGTTACCGTCTAGTTTTAGCTTATTAACTCGAGAACGGCTAATTAAGGTTAAGCCTATTTCTGCTCCTGAGAACAAAAACGATAAAATTAACAAAATAAAAATTGCTGATGATACTAAGACCAATAACCAATCCATTAAAGTACGATGTTATTGTGATAAAAAACAAAATTAATTTTACATGTTATGAAAGGCATTTGCAAGCCTGAATTTATATTGCCGAATTTTATATATCTTTAATCTTAAAAAATAAATCATAAAGCATATTACACGCTGCATTCACATGCTCATCCTCAATGATAAGTGGTGGGGTTATCCTTACTACTTTGTTGTTTGAAACCCTAGTTATTATTAAACCTTTATCAAGAGATCGACTAATAACTTTATCAGCTACAGGAGTTGCTAGTTCTATTCCCATTAGTAACCCTTCTCCACGAACTTCTGAAATCATCTCAGGAAATTCTTTAGCTAAAGGCAACAGCTTTTCTTTTAAATATTTACTAATTCTCTTAACATGATCAAAAAAGCCTTCTTTTAGCATTATATCGAGCACTGCATTACCAACAGTCATGGCAAGTGGATTGCCGCCATAGGTTGATCCATGAGTTCCTGGAGTGATTGCTTCTGCTATGTAATCTTTTACTAAACATGCAGCTAGAGGAAAACCGTTACCCATAGCTTTTGCACAGGTTAGCATATCAGGTTCAATGCCGACATTTTGATAATAAAATAAAGAACCGATGCGTCCATATCCGCATTGCACTTCATCAAAGCACAAAATTATCCCTTGAGCTTTTGTTATTTTCCTTACTTTTTGAAGATATTCCACGTCTAGTGGATATACTCCGCCTTCGCTTTGTATGGGCTCTAAAAACACAGCAGCTGTTTCATCGCTGATTTTTTTCTCCAAAGCTTTAATGTCATTTCTTGGCACTTTATCAAAACCAGAAAGAAGCGGAGCAAAACCTTCGCATGATTTTTCACTGCCTCCAGCAGAAATTGCAGCAATACTGCGGCCATGAAACCCTCCTTCAATTGTAACAATACGATTACGTTTTGCTTGCCCTTTTGAATAAAAGTAACGACGAATAAACTTAATTGCAGCTTCTGTTGCTTCAAGCCCACTTGAGCAGAAAAAAACTTTATCTGCAAAAGTAAGGGTTGTTAAACGTTCAGCAAGCCTTTCTTGCTCGGGAATAGTGAAAATGTTAGAGCAGTGCCATAGTGAGCTCAATTGCTCTTTCAGTTTGTCTGTAATGTATGGATGACAATGCCCTAAAGAAGTTGTAGAAATACCTGCAGCAAAATCTAAATATTTTTTACCATCTTTGTCAAAAAGATATGCCCCTTCTCCCCTAACTATAGGAGTGTCAAGTCTATTGTACGCATTAACAACATGATCCATTTTATAAGTATTGTGGTATTATCTGCATTATACCTGAAATGAATCCATTAACACAAAGCTTTTCCTTTAACCTCTTATGCTACCTCAACTAAAAATTTGGCTAATGCAAACCCTTTCTGTCATTCTATAGCTAAAGTGACTTAGTTTTACCAACGATTCGCCACTTATTAGCATTGTATAGGGAGAGTAGACCGGCGGACCTTCCCCGCCAGCCTCTCGCAGAACTGTGCATGAACCTCTCGACTCACATAGCTCCCATTATTCGGCCCTTGCTACTAATTATAGCATAATCAAGGATTCTGTTTTAATCAATTGCTCATCCCATTTCTGGTTGACAAATAACTAAACTAAATCCCTTCGCTCCATCTCCATTACAGAGACTTCTTAACTACTACGCGCCCCTGTTTTCCGCATCGGTACTCTCACCCTTGGAGTTTAGCTCCTTGGATTTCTCCCTTATCATCGAAACGACAGGTTCCCGCAGTTCCACGCAATAGCCCAAAATAGATTCACGCCACCTCTATGCCGGACGCCACCTATCCAGTAAACAAGCTCCCGATAGATTTATCCCAGGTTAGGTTAGACCCCTGGTTTTGACGTCGTCTAGTTCCTTTCGACACTTTATCAGTGGTTCATTTGCATTCGTCTCTCTATTTCACACATGACGCATAATTGCGCCTTTTCCATAACGCTCACTACCTTGCCAAAGCAGCTTATGGTTCTCTAATTGCACATAAGTCAACAATAATTTTCACACAAATCAAAACAGCGTATCTTCTTCATAATCCTTGGTAATTTCACATAAGTTAAAAGTAGCATGCTTTCCATGGTTCTCTCCGCGGTCTGATATGGCTAGTTTAATTTTAGCCAAGCCGCACTATACTTGTTAGGGCGGAAGTGGATGGCAACATGTTGTTTACGAAGTCTACGCTTCAACCATAGCTCTTGCTTATCCCTTCCATCGGCATTACTATCTTTACTTTCAATAAAATTATTGTCCTATACTCCCTCAGTGTTTATTGATAATAAAATTCTGTTTTATCAACCAACATCCTATGCATAATTATAGCTAGTTTTCTTGCGAATGCAACTACTGCTTTCTTTATACCCTTCTTTTTTGCAACCCCAGCTTTTTAATTTGAATTTTTTCTTGCTAACTGTCAGCATTGTATGCGCAGCTTCATACAACATATTTCTACATTCTACTGGTCCCATCTTTGATATGCTACCATGACGATCAACTTCTCCAGAAGCGTACTGTCTTGGCGTCAATCCCATATAGGCTCCGACTGTATCAGATGTTTCAAACCTATGTGGTTTATCAATTGTAGCCTTATACGTCATTGCTACTATAATACCAACTCCTGGAACAGTAGTTAATAATTTGCAATCTTCGTCTTTCTTGCCTTTCTCTGATAATATTTTATCAAATTGATTCTTCTATTATTTCCAAACTACAAACTAATGCTTCAATTGAATCCTTACTGACTTTATCTAGATCTTTTATTGCTTCTTGCACTTTTAAAGAAAAGATTACAATCTTTGACTTCTTGCCAAGCTTTATTCCGTATATCTTCAATAGCCCTCTTATTGTTCCCATAATTTGCTCTCTGCAATACATTAACTGCCTTCTACTTCCGAGCGCTACCTTAACTTGACAAGACTCATCTAATTTTACTAATACCTCTTTATACAGCCCAGCTCTCATCATTTGTGCTTGCATCATTTTTATCGTTTTTATTGATTCTCGCAGACAATGCTGCTGCCATATGCCTCGCATCTACACAAATTACTGGTAATCCAAAGCTCCTTAACTCTTTGCACATTGATATTGACAGCTGTCCACTTTCTATTCCTATTGCTTCATACTCTTTACTCTGACTGAGCAAATACTCAGCTATTGCCTTGCTTTCGCTCACAACAACTTCTTCTGTTACAATTTTTCCTTTCTCATCAACGATACTTACAAAAGTTTCTTTGAGTGAGACATCTAATCCGCTATAATATTTCATAAGACTACTCCTACTGTAAAGGTTTAAATTATTTTTGAAGAACAGATTCATTGAACTTGTTACTTCGTGCTAAAATAATGGAGTATGTCTCTCCGTCATTCAATTGCAATTACAGTATGTTGTTTGAAGCCTGCTCTTGTAAACCGGCTCCGAGGGGCCCACCCTCATCTATTGAGTAGCTTTTGCACTTAGTTTGCTCTTACTTGAACATTCTTTGTGTCTCTACGACACACCTAACCCAAGAAAGGTTTCCCTACGTCATACCGCCGCGGTATCTCATACCAATTCTCATTGTTGGTCAGTCAAATAGGAGAAATTGCAGAGTTGTTTAATTGTGGAGCTGGCAAGAGAAGTAATAAATTTGCACAAAGCACCCTAAAGCAGAGCAATTGTATCGTATATTTTATTGCGCAAAATGTTCTGTTTTATGTATAACCAAAGCCTCTCAACAGGATTGAGTTCAGGTGAATATGGAGGTAGGTATATAATCTCAATATTTTTAGCTACCTTTAAATTTTTTGACTTATGCCAACTAGCACAGTCCATAACAAGAACAGCTTCTCTTGTCCCTAGATATTGCGACATTTGCTCAAGAAATACATTCATGCAATCAGTGTTAACATTTAGTGCAAATAAGCTAAAACTCTCTCCATTTTTAGGATTAACTGCACTGTAGAGATAAAAATTATGCCTACCTAATTTTATTTTAACCCGAGTCCTAGTGCCTTTTTTAAACCATCCATGCCCAACTTTCGAATGTGTGCCAAACCTTGATTCATCAAAGAAAAATAGCTCTTTTTCTGGATACTTGCTAATAGCTCCATTGAGATTTTTTTTTGAATTCCTCTTGTTTACTTTTATCTTGTACGTTGTGTACTGGTCTTGGTGTAATATATGAAAATTTCATCTTTTGCATATGGCGGTGTACTGTAGATTTGCTGATATTTAATCCGAACTTTTCCTGGATTCTTATTCTCATTTCTTTAATGGTAATATTAGGATTTTCTTCTATACATGCTTCAATTTGCTGTAGTTGAGCCTGATTTAATTTAGTTTTTCTACGGCGTGATGGAGGAGCAAACAGTTTTTCTTCTCTGCCAAATTTCAAGAGTTTTATCCACGAAGTTAGTGCGCTTCTTGAAATTCAATATATTTTTGCTACAGCCGTTATACTATGCTTTTTTGCCGCAATTACAGCATTTAGTTTTTTTGAAACATATACATTGTTCCTTACTTTCTTCAGCATTTCTTTTGCTGATTCTACTACTTTTTCATCCAATAATTTTGATCTTAATGCCATTTATACCTCGCTACTTCACTTACTTTAGTATGGCTTTTTTCCCATTATTGTCTATCCGTTCTTTGTATAGTGGGGATTGGTATTAGTGTTCTGGTCTTTGGATAATTTTACCTCTGGAAACAGCTCTTTATACCAATCAGATTGCATTATGCACCTGGTGTCAAGCGAGTGCTTTTCGCTGAGCAGCCGAGAATAACTTGCAACTATTATTCTTGCAGTTGGCTGATTTCCCAGTATCCATGCGGGCCACGCAACGCTTATGCACATGGACTTCATTGAACGCGGTGGCATATTGAATATTATGCGCCTTACTTCGCCAGCATTCGCTGCTTTCAGCCTGTCTTCTATGACTTTTATGTACTGATAATCATTATACTTACATCCCGGCACCACCGTTTGAAAGCATAACTCAATGAATTTTTGAAAGTTGATTTTGTTCATAAATTTGACTTTTTGGAAAGTTTTATGTATTATGAAATTGATGTAGTGAGAATTAAGGTGACAGCAACGGAAAGAATAAACACTAAGGAAGAGTTTGTGAAAACTCGAAATGGGATGAAAATCCAAAAAATAATAATGCTTAGTAAAGATGTAGATCAATGGAATGGAAAGCATCTAGTCTATTTCGTAGGTGGAGGGAATCGTATTGTAAAATCCAAAGAGTTGGATTTGCAAAATTGGCAGTGGTCAACAGACCGAGGAATTACTGTACATCTCTTTAATTATCCTGGCTTGGGCAAGAGCAAAAACTCTTTTACGTTTCGTAACGATAGAGTTGAATCAGGCATTGTAGTTGTCACTGATTTGTTAAAAAATGGTGTAAAGCCGGATAATATAATATTATTTGGGGATTGCTTTGGCGGACATGTAGCTGCAGAGGTTCATAAAAATTTTAAAAATAATGATATACATTTGAGGTGTGTTGTTAGCAACGCTGCTAGTTCACTCAAACAAGCCTCTCTTTACTACTTTGGTTTTATAGCAAAATTAAAAATTCTTCTTGCTCCGATAATCAAATTAGTACTAAAGGTTTTTGGTTGTCATTGGAAAACACATAAAATCATAAATTCAATTACTCCTTATAAGATGTACTTTAATCGCGAAGGAGATAAGACAATCAAACAATCAGCGCAACTTGCAACAAAAATAGAAAGAATAGAAAAAAATGGTAGAAAGAAAAATTATCAAAAAAAAGAAGTCTTCGAAGGTTTTGAAGAGAGTGAGAAATTTTTCAAGCAACATACAATGTTAATAAAAAATGATGAATGCATTGATCATAAAAGGACTAACAAGGGCATTCATGGCTTGCCTATTAAGTGTTTAAAATCTTCTAACGAAGCTGGTTACACTTTTCCTAAGTTGATTAGTTTATATATTCAAAAGACAGATGCATACTTTGCTGAACGTGGTTCACTAAATGATGAGAAGAAAGTTGAAGAGTTTAGAAGAAGTAAATTTTATGAAGATTTTTCTGGCTATACAAATTCAGAGAACTTCTTGCATAACCACGCTCACCCTTCGGGGTCATTCCAGCGCGTGAAGCTGGAATCTAGAAAAAAAGAAGATAGATCCCAGTGTCGAGCACTGAGGTGACAGGAAGTAACGCAAAATGTTGCCTTACAGAATAATCTGCAAGCCAGCTATTTCTTTAACTTTATTGAAGTAAAAAACTGATTTCCATTGCGGTAAATGAGCAACATTATTGAATCTTTACCGTTTTTCTTTACTGCTGAATCAACTTGTTTTTGAAAATCATTAGTATTTTCTATATCGGTTCCATCTAATTGGATAATAATGTCTCCTTTTTTAATACCACGCAGCGTGGCATTACTGTTACTATCTACATTAGTAACTATCACACCTTTTGTAGGATTACTTTCTTTTGATTCTTTTGGCAGGTTTGAAACAGTTAAACCAGTTATGTAATCGGATGTTGATTTATTTTCTTCTTGATTATTACCTTGACCATCATTTGCAGATTCTTCAATCACAACCTTAATATTGACCTCTTTGCCCTTTCTAAGTAACTTAATTTGTACTTTTTTTCCAGGTTCAGTTCTTGAAACCATTTGAGGCAGTTGTGTCATTCTATCAATTTTTTTATCATCAAATTCTAATAATATGTCACCCACCTTAATTCCACCTTTTTCTGCAGGGCTATCCTTTACTATACTTGCAACCAGTGCACCTTTTGTATCTTTTAAACCCAAAGACTCAGCAAATTCTTTCGTTATAGGCTGAACTTGCACACCAAGCCAACCATGTTTTATTTTTTTGCCACTTTTTAATGTGTCAATAATTGACATAGCTAAATTAGATGGTATAGCAAAGCCTATACCCACGTTACCGCCAGACTCAGATGGGGAATAGATAGCGGTGTTAATGCCTATAACTTTTCCATTTAAATCAAATAATGGCCCTCCAGAGTTGCCTCTATTAATTGCAGCATCAGTTTGAATAAATTCATTCATAGTGCCGATACTAATGTCTCTGGACCTTGCAGATATAATTCCTGTGCTTACAGAGCTACCCAAACCAAATGGGTTACCTATTGCAATAACTGTATCGCCAACCCTTGCTGTATCAGAATTACCAAATGCAACAAAAGGAAGATCTTTATTAGAATGAACCTTAAGCACAGCAAGATCAGTTCTTGCATCATAGCCTAAAACTTCTGCTTTGAAATAAGTATTATCGTTCATAGTAACTGTGGTATCTTGGGCGTTTTTAATAACGTGATAATTGGTTACTATAGTTCCACCTTTATCTATAATAAACCCAGAACCAAGCAACACCACCTCTCTGTTAACACTAGGGCCCCTATCCATAAAAAACTGATCAAAATGCTCAAAAAATTCTCTAAAATCATCAAAGAAATTATTTCTTGGCATAAAAGGGATTTTAGTTCTATTGTTACTTTCTTGTTTGATTATTTGTTCGCTTGAAATATTTACAACCGCAGGAATGAGTTCTTCCACTAAATCGGCAAGTCCTTGATTACAGTTACATGCAGTAGTGCTAGCATCAACGACCTTTTTTGCATCCCAATCAAACATATTAGCGTATGAAGAAAACGCAATTAGAAAATATGCAAATATAGATAAAATAAATGCCTTACTTTTCATAAATTATTTCCATCCTTTGTTTAAAATATCTAAAAAGTTATTATTTGGTGAAAGTACAAATTTAGTATTATTTTCGGCAAATGATTTACTGTAAGCGCTCATAGAGCGATAAAAGTTAAAAAACTCTTCATCAACCTTAAATGCCTCATTATAAATTCTAGTTGCTTCAGCATAACCACGGCCCCTTATTTCATATGATTCTTTTACTGCACTAGAGATAATTTCCCTTTTTAATTTATCAGCTTTTGATCTAACTTCCTGCCCAGCTTGCTCTCCTTCTGCTCTAATTTCTTTTGCTTCTTTTTCCCTTTCAGTTTGCATACGGCGAAATATTGCAGAACTATTTTCTTCTGGTAAATCTGCTCTCTTAATTCTTACGTCTATTATTTCTATGCCAAATTTTTCAGCTTCAGAATAAACTCCACGCTGAATCAATTGCATAACCTCTGATCTTTTTTCGTTCAACAAACTAATCAACGAAAATCTGCCTATATTTTCTCTTATGTGTGCTTCTATAACCGGATACAATCTTCTAACCAGCCCTGATTCATTCCTCACAGCCTGGTAAAAAGTAACAGGATTTGTTATTTTATATTTTGTATACGCATCTACTATAATACGTTTTTGATCCGCTGTTATCACTTCCCTTGGGATCTTATCAGGACTTAAATCTAAAACTCTTTTATCAAGAAACTCTACACTATTTATGAATGGTAACTTAAAATATAAGCCACTTTCCCTAACATCTCTTACAACTTTACCGAGTTGTATAACTATCGCTTGCTTTGTTTCTTGCACAACAAATATTGAATTAAATAAAACAATCAATAAAACAACAAATACAGAAACAAAAACAATTTTAATATTACTACTCATGGTTATTTCCCTAAATTTGTAAGAGGTAAATAAGAAAACATACCTTTCAGATCATCAGTTACAACAACTTTGTCTACCTTACTGAAAATATTTTCCATAGTTTCAAGATAAATACGATTCTTAACGAGAGAAGGATTCTGTCTATATTCCTCGTAAAGAGATAAAAAGCGATTTGCATTACCTTTTGCTTCATTTATTACTTCATTCTCATATGCCTCTGCATCTAATTTTATCTTTATCGCTTCACCCTTTGCTCGAGGTATAATATCATTATTATAAGCATATGCTTCGTTTATAGTACGCTCTTTGTCTGCACGAGCACTTTGTACATCTCTAAACGAACTGATTACTTTTTCTGGTGGATCAATTTTTTTCATTTGAACAGATAAAATCTCTATGCCCATTTGGTATCCATCAAGAATCTGCTGCAATAGAATTCTAGTATCTCTAGAAATTTCTGGTCTGCCTTGACCAAGTGCAAAAGAGATCGTGTTTTTACCTATTATTTCTCTCATAGCACTTTCAGCAGCATTTTTAACACTGAAACCGGGTTTGTGATCACGCACTTTGAATAAATAGTCCTTAGCATCTCTAACGCGCCACTGAACCTCGAAGTTAACGTTGACTATATTTTCATCTCCAGTTAGCATCACACCTTCACCGCGATCTGTGTCTCGCCCATAAGAACTACTTACCCCAATTTCTTCACGATTTACTTCCTTAACATTCACTTTAAAAACCTTGCCAATAGGGTAGGGGAAGTGATAACGCAAACCAGGTGTTTCTGTATTAGAATACTTACCAAAGGTAAGTTCTATACTTTCCTCACTAGGGTGGACAATATAAAAGCCAGTGCAAGCATAGAACAGCAAAATAATAAAAATGATGAAATAAGGTTTTTTGCCCCTGTTTCTGGTTAATCCATTCAGAAAGAACCTTACATCAGATACAGCTTTACTTAAAATATCTTCATTATTAGGAGTTTTGTTCCCTACCGGTTTCTTTCCCAAATTCCAAGGATTATTCTCATCAAACATAATGATTGATTCTATAATTAATACGCTAATATTACTTCTTTAATAAGAAAATGCAAACATAAATTGCTATTTTATTTACAAATTAATCATCAGGATGGAAAACATGATCGTACACTTCCTTTTCTCTATGTAGTATGGTCGACTCTATAGAATTTTCTGGCTTTTTTTTGAATTCTTTGTTGTCACTCTTTAAGTGCACTACGTCTTCGTGAAAATGGGAATTGTACCTAAATAGTAAAGCTATTATTATTAAAGTTATAACAGCCAAAAAGATGAGTGCCTTTTTTATGCACCTCATAAATACTCCGGCTTCTTGACCTAATTTTCCACACTATCAAAAAACACGTCAAGCAGAATTATTCAAAGACAAATGAACATTAACAGCCAAATTAACACTAACTTAAGAATCGAGGGTGTACAATATGAATATATTTAATTAATAGTGAGGTTTAAAATGTTATCTGATAATGGAACAAATTCAAATGTTGTTGAAATACAACAACTTAAACAACAAAGTAATTCTACGCCTTCTTCAGAGGATTTATTAAAACAAAAAATAGAATCATTGGGGAAAGAAATAAAATCATTACAAAAGCAGGTTCGATTGGACCGTAGTATTTTTGGGTTGGGAGCAATTGGCTTCATATCTTATCTTGTTGCAACCAACTGGTCAGCAATTGCTTCTGCTTTTTCAACTACAGGAACATCTACAGTCGCTGCAGGAACAGCTGCTGTACCAATAGCTGGAATTGTAATTGGAGCAGTAGTAGGAGCTATTGTTTTGGTTGGTGCTTCTTATGCAATGTGGAAATATAGAGCACAAATAAAAGAAGGCTTCAAATATGCTGCAGAAAAGACAGTTGATGGGGCGAATTATATTGGCGGAAAAATTAGAGATGGTGCTGTATATTCCAAAAACAAGGTAAAAGAGGGTTATGAATATTCGGCAGCTTCACTAGAAAGAGGTGTTAGCTTCGTAGGTGAAAAAGTAAAGAAAGGAGCAAGTCGTGTAACTGAGGCAGCGGCAAATAAGTTATATAATGCGGCTGGTAGCGAGAATTATTCAGACAGAATAAATGATGAGCTTGTTCCTGATTCATCACAAAAGAAGAAAATTCAAGAAATAAAAGGGGATCTCAAGGCAATTTTTGCTGACAAAGGAAATAATTCTGGGTTAGTAAAAAATATACTTTCTAGAATATCGTCAAAAATTGATTTAAAAATGGCAGAGGAAGCAAAATCAAGATGGGAAGAGCATACTCCTAAGTGGCAAGTACAGAAAGAATTCATTCATAATTTAAATGAAAAAAGTTTGTATAGCTTGTTAACAAAAAGGTCATTGCCTAAGTATAGGTATTTCATCGACAGTGTTTTCTCTGACCATTACGATGAAATTAAGGAGGTTATTAAAGAATGTAAAGAAAGTCATTTGTATTCAAGCGTAAGCAATATGTTCAACAAAGCTGAGAAAAGAGCTAACAGGCCTTCTTTCAAAAGTTTAACTAGGTCTATATCGTCATCATTGTCTTCACTAGGAAGAAAAGACTCTACACAATTAACTAGCAGTTTATCAGAAAGCAGTTCAATGAGTTCACTAGATTCTGCAAGGACTGACAGCACTACTAGCAGCGAAGCGAAGTTGTTAGACCCTAGTGAGCATAAAGAAGTAAAAGCACCTTCTTCATTTTGGGATAAGGTTTCATCACCTTTCAAAAGTGGCAAAAAGTCAGGAAAAACTTCTGAAGTTGAATATCAAGCTCTTGAATCAGGCGCAATGCCACCTGCAACAGTAAATCCTAATCGTCTTAGAAGAAGCAGTTCATCTAGTAGCTTAACTTCTAAGCTTACTCCAGTTGCTTCACCAAAGGTGCCTGAAAGTCCAACTTTAGAGGATAAATGGTCAAAGTTTGTTGATCAGCGGGTGAAACACCACGCGCTTTCTGCTCGAACTAATGGAGGAGATAAGGAACAACAAAAGCCTCCTACTTTTACACCAAAGGTACCTAGAAGCCCTTCCCCTGATAGTGGAAGGAGTTCACCTGGCTCATCTGCTCATTCTACGCCAACAAGACAAGGTCTTCCTTCAAAAGAACAATTTGACAAAGAGCTTGGGGAAAAGTTGGCAAAACGACGTGCGGGTTTGAATAGAGTTAGTCTGGAACCTATTACACAAAAAGTTACAACAGTGTAATAAACAAAACAGCTCACCTTCTCTAAAAGGATGTTACTCAATGAGTAACATCCTTTTTTGTTTTTGACTATAGTCGACTTAAATTTACAATTAGACTTTTTACATTATCCTCTGTCATCCCAGTGCGTGACACTGGGATCTAAGTTTTTATGCAAAATTATTATATTTATATACTTGCAAATAGGTGCAATTTGGAATGATTTATATTGTGAAATTAAGAAATGAGATCCCAGTGTCTGGGCACTGGAATGACAGAAGAGAGTGCTAGAATAACAGAAAAATCTCATCTATTTTCTCTTGATGAATAAACCTGAGTGGAGTATAGTAGCAATGCATTTATGTAGATTCTAATGAATAATTTAGTTTTGATTTATACAACTTTTTCAAGTTTGAAGGAGGCTAAAACTGTTTCTGAAGAATTATTAAACGAGAAATTAATTATATGTGTAAATATATTTCCCGAAGTGAATTCTCTGTATTTATGGGAAGGTAAAATTAGTAATAGTTGTGAAGTAGTAGCAATTATGAAGAGCAAAAATGATCAAGTTGATAAAATTGTAGAAAAAATCGAAGCAATGCATTCTTATGATCAGCCAGCTATTGCTGTGATGCCCATAGAAAAAGCAAATAAATCTTTTACTAATTGGGCTAATAGTGTTATTGATGTAAGTAGTATTGGGGTGTAGCCAAGTGGTAAGGCAGCGGTTTTTGATACCGCCACGCGAAGGTTCGAATCCTTCCACCCCAGCCATATTGAAGTGGGTGTGAAATGATATCACTTTTCTATAAATTAAGATTATTGAATTATATATTAGGTAGTCTAAAAGATATAACTGTGAAACTGTTTCTCTTCACAATGTATCTTTACACATTCAGCATTGTGCTCATGTTTCTCAGCAATGGTTTTTGGTATGCTGTAGAATTTGGCTCTTTCAAAAATGCGTTTTACCATTTGTTTCAATATTGCAAATTGTATTATGAAAATAGGGAAGATCTCGGTTATGGAATTTCTATTCGAGTGTTAGTAGCATTCCTTACTCCGCATTTTCTCTATAAGTTGTTCCTTAGCAAAGGCTGGAAGTCTTTTTTAAAGGAAAAGATAGTGCAGATACTCAGCACAAGAAGAAAAAAGGGTAGTGAGTTCAGTAACAGTAGTAAACCAAGTGGCAGTAGTTATAGTGATAAGAATAATTACAGCAATAACAGTGGTAACAATGAGCATCACGCTCAAGATGCAAAGCGGAAAGTAGACATGATAAAGCAGCTATTAATCAAAGATATAGAGGCAGCTATAGATAGGAGATTGAATGATATTTTTTTTCGGTAAAAGGAGTAAACCTCATTAAAAAGGCTTTATCTAGTAAGGCTTTTTAAAATTGGCTGTATTTTGTTTTTTACGTATATCGGATCACAGTCAGCCAATATACATGTGTGAACAAAATCTTGACTGAAGTCTGACAACCAAGAAATCGCCTTACGTTTTTCTACCAAGCTTTCTGTTTTTTTGCAGTGACTTGCTGCATCAATCATTGCCTGCGCTATTACTGATTTCCACAGCAAATAATACCTTTGTATATCATCTGACGTACTATTTGTTTCATAGTGGTTAAAAAATTCTTTAAAAATTGAAATTGTTTGACATAATGATACCTCTTTGGATTGAAATTTGAAATGATTTGAGTTCATGTCGCCACAGCAGATCCCGCTAACAAGTAGCGGAATGACGAGTTACTATACCGCCACGAACCGTCATACCGCCGCGGCCACTAACAAGCAGCGGGATGACTAGGTTATCGTCATGCCACCGCGAACCGTCATACTGCCGCAGACCGTCATACCGCCGCGGTATCTCATCCGCTAACACATAGCGGGATGACGATTCTTCAAATCGTCAAGGTGTTATCCCAGTGCCCTGACTACTTGGATCCAGAAAACTTAACTTTAAATAAGTGGCTGCATAATAAAGACTAGATTCCAGCGTCACGCACTGGAATGACACCATTTTCGGTCTCTTAAATTGCTTTAGCTACAAACATTAAGAAATTTACCAAGCGGAAAAAAAGGCAAAAGAAGCCCCGTGGTGCGAGTTTTGACCCTATAATAATTTAAACTGGCGCTGTAATAATGTGCTAACGCTTAAAATAAGCGCGATTTGGCTGAATGTAGAAAAAATAAAAAAGACATGCAGCCGCTATAATTTTATGTAATCCGCCAATAAATACCCTGAGTTTTTTACTGAATTTTGTCATTGAGCCTGCAGGTCAAAAACAAGTTTTGAGTCATAAATACCCTTATTGTCATAATAAGGGGGCTGGCGGAGTTTGTCAAGTAAGTTTTTTCGTTTCTATGTTGTCAGCTACTTGCATGACACCATTTGTTGTAAACTCACTTTTTCTTGATTTTTTGGTTTATCTTGTCTACCTATTTTGCCACTCTGCTAAACGGATACCTACTGAATAACAGTAAGATTTTTCAATCCTGTTCCACAGCAAATTTTAATGCAATGTGAGTAGTTATAGTGCTGTTAACAATCAAAACGACAAAAATTAACATGGTGATTAGTAGTGTATAAATATTCAAGGACAAATTTTCAAATTGAGTTAGAATTTTAAAATACACAAAGGTTGGCATTATCATTGGCAAAACAAGAATTTGCGATACTCCTGATGCTAAGTTGTTTCGACCAATCATCAATGCATTTCCAGTAGCTGAAATATTAATGATTATCAGCGTATTAAATAATAAAGACACTCCAACTGCTATTGAGTGTTCAATACTATTGCCTAGAACTGCAAAGCTGAATATGGAAGAAACCACTGAAATCGGTAGCCCAAATAATAACCAGTGAGCGAAAATTTTATAAGCAACTATAAGCCTAGAAGAGAGTGGCTGTACAAAGATTTGCTCTAATATTCCATCATGATAATCAGATGTAAACAAATTATTTGTAGAGATCTGCAAAACAAATGTAGCACATATCCATGTTAATGTTAACATAACTTCTTGTTTATTGTTGTTTTCAAGTGTAAATGAAGATAAACTTAACATTATAATAAAAATACATACTATATAGGTAAGGTTCTTACCATCTATTACTAATTTTTTTACTAAGTCGATCATACTAGGCTTTTAAATGTTTATTATAAATTATAGTGTTTACTTTGAGGGTAGTATAATTTTTTGTTCATAAGTTATATAGGTTTTATTATTTTTTTGATAATGCAATTATGGAAAAGTTACCGAAAATAAAGTCACCAGAGGATTATACTCCTTCAGAAGATGAAGAATATATGAGCGTAAAACAACTGGAATACTTCAGCTTAAAGTTACAATCAATACTCGCTGAGTTGGAGAAACAAGAACTAGAAGATAATAGTATTGATACATACTATTCTGATGGAGATAGTGGAAATGAGGAATTAATCAAGCGCCGAAAAGATAGAAAAGAAAAGATTAAGGAGGCGTTAGAAAAAATAAAATTAGGCACTTATGGTTACTGCGATGGAACAGGAGAAGAAATAGGAGTCGAAAGACTTAAAGCTAATCCGCTTGCTATATATTGTATTGAAGAGCAAGAGAGAGTAGAAAAAGAAAAGAACGTGTACAACATTAACGATTAATTTACACATAAGTGGTGAGCTATTGGGCTTCAAGAGGAGCAAGAGGCGGATCAGGACTGAAGTATGTTATGCTATAAAGAAAGTGGAAAATTGGACATTCTCAACTCGACTCCTGCAGATTAAAAATTAAGTTGAATTAAAAATTGGGTTTGACGCAGTTTTTTCCCATAGTTTAAGAAATTAAAAACTTAACGATTAGAATTATAATTACAAACCACAGTAAAAAATAGACTTTTCCATTTGATTTATTTTTAACTTGGATGTTTTCTAATTTTTTATCAGCTATTAGGTTTAATTTTTCTATAAGGCTAAATATCCCTTGGATTGTTTTTACAGGATAAGAATTTCTAATTTTTTCCCTATACCCTATTTTACTTTCATGTTGACTGCTTATCCACGCTTCAACTACTTTCCACATATTGATTTCTGGGTAGATCTTTCTACATGTCCCTTCCAGTAAAATCATAGTTTTCTGCAGCAATAACAATTGTGTTTGAACTTTCATATCAAAATCACCAGTTATTTTTAATAGCTGAGCAAGTAAACTAGCAAATGAAATCTTCTGTATAGGCTGCCCAATAATGGGTTCACCTATTGCCCTGCAAGCTGTGACAAAATTTCTATGCTGTGATGAAACGTAACCAGCTTTAAAGTGCATTTTTGCAACGTGGTCATAATCCCGATTTAAAAAGCCTTTGAGTATCTCTATAACGTAATAGCATGTCTCACGATCTATTCTACCCATGATTCCACAATCCAGGGCAATAATATTGTTATTACTATCAACCATTAGATTTCCAGGATGCATATCAGCATGAAAAAAACAATCCCTGTATACCTGACTACAAAACGATTCTATAAGATTGATAGCTATTTGCTTACGATTATTCAGTTTTTCAACTTCGTATATTGGTGTTGCTTCTATCCATTCTAATGTTAAAACCTTTTTTGCAGTTCTATTCCAATCTATTTCAGGTACATAAAAACCTCTGTCATTTTTTGTGTTTTCCTTTAGTTCTGAAGAGTGAGCAGCTTCAAAACGTAGATCTAACTCTAATCGGCAAATTTCAGCAAAAGTTTTGACTAATTCAATTGGCCTCAGCCTTTTTGATTGTTCGCTAAATTTTTCTGCAATTTCTGCAAGCCAAGAAAGCATTTTTATATCCCTTGAGAATGTTTTCTCAATATTTGGCCTTAAAACCTTCACAGCAACTTCCTTACCCTCAGTTGTAACCGCTCTATGCACCTGAGAAATCGATGCTGCTGCAATTGGCTTTTCAGAAAAGCTTGAAAAAATGTCGCTCAATTTACAATTAAACTCACTTTCTATAGTTTTAACTGCTATTTTATGTGAAAATGATGGCAATCTATCACATATCAATAACAAGTTATTTGTTATATCCTCATTTAAAACATCAGTACGTGATGAGATAGACTGCCCAAACTTAATGAACACCGGACCTAATTTTTCAAGAGCACACTTTAGCTTATGGCCTTGTATTTTATTTATTGATTTCTTTGATGGTGGAAGTAAATAAGGTAATATATTGTAACGTGTCAGCACTGTAGTTATGTGCAGAAGACGCAAAATATTTTGAATCATTTTGCTGCGTAACTGCTAAATATTTCATTTAGGGTTCTATTTTTCATAATCTCATCAGGCTTGCCTTGGCAATAGATAGTATTATTTATACAAATTACGTAATCTGAGGATGGTAGAGCAGAGTTAAGATCATGAGAAGTCATAAGAATCGATACCAATCGTTTTTTTGCTATTTTATTTATAATATCATAAAATTTAGCCCGCGCGTTAATATCCATTGCACTGACTGGTTCATCTAGAATGATCAAGTCAGGCTCTGCAATTAAACAACGTGCAAGCAGTAGTAGTTGTGTTTGCCCTGCAGAAATTTCTAACACTTGATTCTTCAAAATGTTACCGATACCAACCAACTCTATCGCTTCTGTAATAATGGATTGATTTTTCTTTAGTCTTTTCAAGGAGCTATTTAAAAGGAAATATTCAACTGTTATTGGCATCAAATTACTAATACTAAAATTTTGCGGCATATAGCCAATTTTTATGTTGTCAGCAAATACGATACTACCGGTACAGCTTTTATTTATGCCAGCAATTGCTTTCACTAAAGAGGTTTTACCTCCACCATTTGGACCAAGTATTGTAATTACGTCTCCTCTTTCCATGAACATATTGATATTGTCAAGGATTCTTTTACCATCATATGTGAGAGCAAGATTTTCTATTTTTAGAACACGATTATTGACATTATTTAACTTTTTGGCAAAATTTAACTTCTTCTCAACGTTTATATGAGACATTTACTGGCTTTTTTTCTATTACTTTCATTTACACTATACTATAATATTGCCTTTTCATCCAATTTAAAAGTTGTAGCTACAATCAAACCTATCCACTCACTTGTAGCTTCTGTGACAGAAGGGATTTTAGAACCGGAATTGCTTGGCTATGCAACATCTGCGCATAATTATATATTAAAGCCGTCTGATGCGAGTAATTTGGAATCAAGTGATGTCATATTTTACACTGACGATAACTTAGAGACGTTTGTTCAAACTTTCGCCAAAAATAATAAAGAACTAGTGCAATTGTCAAAGGTAATCAACCTACTTCCTGCTCGGCCACATTCATTTTCTAGAAAAATTACCAATACTCAAGATGAAAAAGACCTACACATTTGGCTGAGTCCCGAAAATGCAAAGAGCATGGTACTTTTTATAAGTGCAACATTGTCTAACATAGATAAAGAAAATTTCCATCGATACAACTCTAATGCAACAAAAGCCATAAAAAAAATAGACCAAGAAGTAAAAGAAATCGTGAAAGAACTGAATGATTTTAAAAATCAAAAATACATCGTCACTCACGATGCTTATCAATATTTTGAAAAATATTTTGGTTTAAATCACCCAAGCGCCATTCTTTCTATAGAAGAGGATTCGTACATAGGTATGAAGAGTTTAATGAAGCTAAAAAAGATAATGAAGGAAGAAAACGTTAAATGTATATTTGCTCATTCACAAGAAGATAGCATAAAGCCTAATGCTCTTTCTAATGACGCAAAAATGGTAGTTCTTGATCCTATTGGATCAGACATAGAGCCTGGAAAAGATGCATATCTAGCTATAATCAATAGCATTGCACAAAATTTCAAATCTTGTTTTGTTGAGTAACAAGTTCTTTTTAAAATGCCTCTGACTTACTGTTTTATTGTTCTGCATTTAAATCACCATTTGTCCTTTACATATTATACAGGTTTAGAATTATGCTTTATTCTTACGTTTATGTCTTGGTCCAATGCAATCAATAAGTTAAGCAAGTATTCTAAGGAAAACCCTTCGATTTTTGACCTATTGATTTGAGATACTTTAGGTTGATCAATCTTTAGAGCGCTTGCTGCTTTTTTCTGTGTTTTGTACCTCTTACTTATTAATTGTGCAATGACCTTTATTAATTTCAGTTTTGTATCTTTTACATCCCCCAACTCTACTATTATAGGATAACTTAATTGTAAATTTTGCATAATAATAAAATTCCTTATAAAAAAACTACTTTAATTTTTCTTCTTTAAATAATACGTGCCTTCTGACTACTGGGTCATACTTCCTAAACTCCAGTTTTCTGGTGAGCTTTTTTGGATTACGCTTTTTTACATAAAAATAGCCAGTTGATTTTTCTTCACCAGTTTTTGTTATCTTGATTGCAGTGCTGACTAACTTAACGAGCAAAGAAGCATTTTTTTTCGCCATACTTATAATGATATAATAAATTCTATGCGAGTTTATTACGCAAAACACTAAAAGTCAACCGAATAATGCAGATCGTAAAATTCTTGACAATCAACAGTGCATTAAGTAGCATGAAGTTAACTTCAGAATGAAAAGCAAACGGTAAATAAGTGGCAAATAGTGGCAAAAGGTTATTATTGATAGAAAATTCTGCCTGTTCTAATGAGGTAAGAGTTGCCTTATCAGTTAATAATAAGGTTGTAGAATTTGAACAAGAATTCAAGGAAAAAAAACAATTAAGAGGTAATATATACGTTGCTTATGTAAAGCGTATAGAGCCTTCTTTGCAAGCCGTATTTATTGAATATGGAAAAAACAAGCAAGGTTTTTTATCTTTTTCCGAGATATCTCTAGATTACTTCAATATTCCAGAAAAAGAAAAGGAAACTATCTTTGAGGGCTACTCAAATGACGATTGTACAGAAGAAGCTTCAGCAAATGTTTCTTCAGATTCTGCAGCTAGTAAGAATGTCAACGAGTTAGGTAGTGGTTTTGTAAGAGAGGTACCTTTATATAAAAAATACAAATTACAAGATGTTATTTCAGTAAATCAAAAAGTATTGGTCCAGCTAACTAAAGAGGAACGAGGCAATAAAGGAGCTTCATTTACAACATACATAACTTTAGTGGGTAGATACTGTGTTTTCATGCCAAATTCCATGAGTAAAGGTGGAGTGTCTCGCAGAATTGAAGATGCTAATGTCAGAAAGCAGTTAAAGGATATACTGAGTTCAATAAACTTGCCAAAAAGATCAGGTTTAATAGTAAGAACTGTTGGTTCAGGAAAAGATAAGAAAGAAATTGAGCAGGATTACAATTACTTATCCTCATTATGGCAGAGCATTCAAAAAAATGCCTTCTCTGTAAATGCTCCATCATTAATTTACAACGAAGCAGATGTAATTATGAGATCTGTTCGTGATTTTTGTAGCGATGGTATAGAAGTCATAGTATCTGGGAAGGAAGCTTTTGAATCAGTGAGACAATATATTAAAAATGCATTAAAAGGTAGTAAGTTGCGTTACAGATTGTATAGAGGTTCTATCCCAATCTTTACTTACTATGGAATCGAAGATCAAATTTCTGAGTTATATAGCAATAGGGTAGAGTTGCCATCTGGTGGGTCTTTGGTAATAACTTTAACTGAGGCGTTTGTTTCAATAGACGTAAATTCAGGAAAGATGACAGGAGAAGATAGCATAGAAGAAACAGCTTATAGAACCAATATGGAAGCAGTACCTGAAATATCAAGACAGGTGAATCTTAGGGGCCTATCAGGATTAATAGTAATCGATTTTATTGACATGTTGAAATATCAGTATTGCAGAGCTGTTGAGTCTGCTATAAAGCAAGCGTTTAAAGACGATAAAGCTAAAGTTCAATTTAGCTACATAAATGACTTTGGTTTAATGGTATTTTCAAGACAAAGAATTAAACCAAACATACAAGAAATTAATACTACAGAGTGTTTACACTGCAAGGGTATTGGAAGAGTAAAATCGAACGAAGTAATTGTTGCATCGATACTAAGGGATTTACAACACATTGCTCATAGGAACCAAAATAAGTCTTTTGATTTAGTAGCGCATAGTGCGGTTATAGCGCATATTTTTAATAATAAACGGAATACAGTTTCTACAATCGAAAAAGAGTTTAATATTACATTGAACATTAGTATTGATAACAGTTTAGATGTAAATACATTTGTTTTAAAACAAGGAGATGATGTTAATTCAAACGGTTATAAGCCATTACAGAACTCTGGATACCAAATTGAGGATAGCAGCAATGAAGAAGTTGATAATTCAAATAAACTACGAGGCAATTTTTGGCTGACTAAATGGCTTTCGCGCTTTTTAAGTTCTAATAACTAATTAGAAACCCTAAATTGGGCTTGTAATTAATAAGTCCTATACTTATATATTCTTATATCAGATAATATTTACAATGGGGTACTCATTATGGGAAGAGCAATAGGCATAGATCTCGGAACAACAAATTCTTGTGTTGCAATAATGCAGGGCAAGGATACAAAGGTAATAGAAAATAAAGAAGGGGCAAGAACTACTCCATCTATAGTTGCATTTACTTCGTCAGGAGAAAGGTTGATTGGCGCTCCAGCAAAAAGGCAAGCAACCACCAATGCAAGTAATACCTTTTTTGCTACTAAGAGATTAATAGGCCGTCAATACGGTGATTCTGAAATGAAAAATCTAAACGTGCCGTATAAAGTGTTTGCAGCAAAAAATGGTGACGCATGGGTTAAAACCACTGATAATAAAGAATACTCTCCTAGCCAAATTGGTGCATTCATACTACAAAACATGAAAGAAGCAGCAGAAGCTTATCTTGGAGAGGAAGTAAAAGATGCTGTGATAACAGTGCCAGCATACTTCAACGACTCTCAACGTCAAGCAACAAAAGATGCAGGAAAAATCGCCGGATTAAATGTGCTCAGAATAGTAAATGAACCGACTGCTGCAGCGCTTGCTTATGGTCTTGATAAGAAACATGGGCACACAATAGTGGTATATGACCTTGGTGGTGGTACATTTGATGTCTCAATACTTGAAATAGGTGAAGGGGTTTTTGAAGTAAAGGCTACAAATGGTGACACTCATCTTGGAGGTGAAGACTTTGATAACGCAATAGTGAGTTATTTACTAGATGAATTCAAGAAAAGTAATGGCATTGATTTGAAAAATGATCCAATGGCTATGCAAAGAATCAAAGAAGCTGCTGAAAAAGCGAAAATTGAATTATCAAGTGCAATGGAAACGGAAATAAATCTACCGTTTATTACAGCTGATGCAAGTGGTCCAAAACACTTAAATATGAAATTAACGAGAGCAAAACTTGAAAGCTTAGTGAATGGTTTAATCGAAAGAACTATGGCTCCCTGTAAAAAAGCTCTTGAGGATGCTGTTTTGTCTGCTAGTCAAATTGGCGAAGTGGTTCTCGTTGGTGGCATGACTCGTATGCCAAAAGTCATAGAGAAAGTTAAAGAATTCTTCGGTAAAGACCCGCATAGAGGGGTCAATCCTGATGAAGTTGTAGCAATTGGAGCTGCAATACAGGCGGGAATCATTCAAGGTGATGTAAGAGATGTGTTACTACTTGACGTGACTCCACTTTCTCTTGGTATTGAGACTCTAGGAGGAGTATTCACTCCACTTATTGAACGTAATACTACTATTCCCACTAAAAAATCTCAGGTGTTTTCAACTGCAGAAGATAACCAAACAGCCGTTACAATTAAGGTACATCAAGGTGAAAGAAAATTGGCGGTTGATAACAAGCTACTTGGTCAGTTTAGTTTGGAAGGGATACCTCCTGCTCCTCGTGGAGTTCCTCAGATCGAAGTAACATTTGACATAGATGCAAATGGAATAGCACACGTTTCTGCAAAAGATAAAGCTACTGGAAAAGAGCAAAAAATACGCATTCAATCTTCAGGTGGTCTATCTGATGATGAAATAAATCGCATGGTAAAAGAAGCTGAAGAAAAAGCGCAAGAAGATGAAAAGCGTAAAAAGTTTATTGAAGTGAAGAATCAAGCGGATAGTTTAGTTCATTCTACAGAAAAGTCTCTAACAGAGTATGGTGATAAAGTTTCACCAGAAGATAAATCTGCTATTGAAAATGCAGTTAACGAATTAAAAGAAGTTAGTAAATCTGATAACATTGATGACGCTGATTCAATCCAGCAGAAAGTTACTAATCTTTCTCAATTATCTATGAAACTTGGAGAAGCTATGTATAATGCCTCACAACAAAATAGTGCTGGAAATGGCTTTTCATCAGAAGGGAATCCAAATGATAAAGAAGAAAAAGTAGTAGATTCTGATTATCAAGACATAGATAATAAGGAAGAGAATAAATAAGGGTGTATTGTTATATCACTTTTCCTGTCATCCCAGTGTCAGCTACTTGGATGACAAGAAGAGCATGTTGTTGCTTAAAGAAACCATTATGGATATTATTAAAACAATAGAAGAAAAGATACGCGATTCGATAGATGTAATTGATATCAACATTATCGATGAATCAGCAAAGCATGCTGATCATTATTTTGCTTTATCTTCAACATTACCTTCGCACATTAAATTAATATTAATATCTGACGGCTTTATTGGAATGAGCGTTCTAAAAAGACATAAGTTGATTTATGAGTTATTGAAGGGTGAGATAGAGCTAATACATGCAATTTCTCTTCACTTGTATACGCAAAACGAGTACAATTTAAAAAATAAATAATAAAAATGTGAAGGAAGAGTCTATATTAGTTAAAGCAGGAAGAAAACTTAATGACTATAAAGGTTCTATGAACCCGCCAGTTTATCATTCTTCTACCATATTATTTCCTACTTACAAGGACTACTTAAATGCAGCAAATGGAGAAAGTATATACGATGTAATCAACGATGGTGTTGCAAGGGATTATAGCTACAGTAATGTTGGTACTCCTACTGTCCATTATCTTTCAAATGCACTGGCTGAAATTGAAGGGAGTGGACAAGCGCTTATTTATCCTTCCGGACTATTTGCACTTACTTTTGCTATTTTGACTTTCACTAAAGCAGGCTCGCACGTTTTAATTCAAGATAATAGTTATTATAGGCTTAGGAGGTTTGCAGAAAATGAGCTACCAAAAAGAGGAACAAAAGTAACTTTTTATGATCCAACGCAGGATATAACTGATTTAATTCAGAGTAATACTTCATTGATAATGATCGAGACTCCTGGTTCTATAATGTTTGAGATTTCGAATATAGAGCATATAGTAAAAGTTGCTAAAGAACGTGGAATCGTAACCGTTTGCGACAATTCATGGGCCACTCCTTTGTTATTTAAGCCGCTTGATTATGGAATTGATGTTGCACTATATGCAGTGACAAAGTATCTAGCCGGTCACTCAGATTTAGTTATGGGAGCTATTATTGCTGAAGGTGAAATTTTTAAATTGCTTTATGAGAGCTATAAAAATTATGGAGTAACCATTCAATCGCACGACTGCTACCTTGCACACAGGGGACTAAGAACACTGCACACACGTATGAAAAGGCACCAAAATACAGCAATGGAAGTGGCAAAGTGGCTAGAAGCACAGCAAAAAGTTAGAAAGGTTTTATATCCAGCACTTCCCTCCCATCCTCAACACGAATTATGGAAAAGTTACTTCAAAGGAGCAAGCGGTACATTCAGTATAGCACTGGATAGAGAATATTCATGTGAAGAACTAAGCTGCATGGTTGATCATATGAAAATTTTTAGTATTGGTGCTTCTTGGGGAGGGTGCGACAGTTTGATATTACCAGTAGATCGTAGATCTATGTCAAGATCTGTAATGAATTCAGATTGTGGTGGAAGTTTCGTGCGAATATTTTGTGGACTGGAAGATCCTGAAGATTTAATCTTTGACCTTAATGACGCACTAAAAAGGTTACCATGTTTAGACTTTCAAAACGATGAAGTAGGACATGAAACTGAGAGAATTACTGCATGATATTGTTGATGTTAACTTTGACGTTGAAATCAAGGGCATTACATGTAATCCCAAGAGAGTCAAGGAAGGTTATCTTTTCGTTTGTGTGTCAGAAAGGGATAGGATTTACATAGATCAGATATTATCTTGTGGAGCTAAAGCGATAATTGCAAGTGATTGCATAACAAATGGTGTCATTCCAGTGCGTGACGCTGGAATTCATATTTTCCACCCAAATCCTCAAGAAATATACAGCGAAATAGTCAGCAGGTTTTATCAATTCAAACAGCCCAAATATGTTGCTGCTGTAACGGGTACGAATGGTAAAACTTCAGTAGTAGAATTTTGCCGCCAGATCTGGCGGAATGCTGGCTATAATGCTGCATCTATTGGAACACTTGGAACATGCATCAATAATGGTAGAAAAGGTAATAGCAACAGTCTTACCACTCCAGGTGCAGATGACCTTTACGCAACATTGCGTGGTATAAATGTAGAACACTTAGTGTTAGAAGCATCAAGTCATGGGATTGATCAATATAGAATCCATGGATTAAAGTTGAGTGCTGCAGCTTTTACTAATTTCTCGCAAGATCATTTAGATTATCATAAGGATATCAATAAGTATTTTGAAGTTAAAAAAAAGTTATTTTATGAGGTATTACCAAAAGGGAAAACAGCAGTGTTAAATGCAGACATAAGTGAATATGATGCGCTGCTTAAAATAGCTGAAGAACGTGGTAATAAAGTTATAACCTATGGGAAAAAAGGCTCTGATATTACTTTGTTAAAGCAAATACCAGCACCAAACGGTCAACATCTTACAATTAAAATTGGCGATGAAATTTATGACATGTTTTTTCCGGTTCTGGGGCAATTCCAAGCATATAATCTGTTGTGTGCAATGGGTATAGTTACCTCGTCTGGACTGAATTACAGAGAAATATGCGTAGAAAAACTCGTTTCTCCACCAGGAAGAATGGAAAAAGTGAAACCTTTTGCATTTGTGGATTACGCTCATACTCCAAGTGCGCTTAAACGAGCCCTATTGTCTTTAAAATGGCACTTCAACAAAAAAATAATTCTAGTTTTTGGTTGTGGTGGCAATCGTGATCAAACAAAACGCGCAGAAATGGGTAAAGTAGCACAAATATATGCAGACAAAGTGATAATCACGGATGACAATCCGCGTGATGAGAATC
Organism: Wolbachia endosymbiont (group A) of Sicus ferrugineus; assembly: GCF_947251515.1. Lineage (NCBI taxonomy): Bacteria > Pseudomonadati > Pseudomonadota > Alphaproteobacteria > Rickettsiales > Anaplasmataceae > Wolbachia > Wolbachia endosymbiont (group A) of Sicus ferrugineus. The sequence continues at coordinate 47,929 of NZ_OX366370.1, read as the reverse complement.
CTGCAGAAATTCGTCGTGGTATTTTACTACATTGCCCTAATGCGCTAGAGATAGAAGATAGAAGAGAAGCTATAGAGAAAGGAGTAGATATTGCCTATAACGAGGGTATGATTCTGCTAGTTGCAGGAAAGGGGCATGAAGGATACCAAATCGTGAGCGGCCAAACTTTTGAATTCAGTGATGTTGAGGTTATTAAAAATCATGCCTTAACATACTGATTTTCACAATGGGCTTACCTCCGTATCTGTTCAGGGACGTGGCTAATGTGCGAATATTGAAGCAAAAGTGATGTCATCCCAGTGTTAAGCACTGGGATGACATCCTCCTGGTAGACAATGTTCGTACAGCTGTGTGTCGGGGCACTGGGATGACACCCTACTTGGCAGACAATGTTCGTACAGCTATGTGCGTAACGCTGGCACTGGAATCTAGAAAAAAATAGATCCAAGTAGTCAAGCTACTTGGATGACACTGACTGCTAATACCAATTCCCATTACAAGGCAACCAGATGGACAATGATGGAAGAAAAGCCATAATGAAGCAAGTAAAATAGTTGAGGTATAAATGGCATTAAGATTAAAATTATTGGATGAAAAAGTAGTAGAATCAGCAAAAGAAATGCTGAAGAAAGTAAGGAACAATGCATATGTTTCAAAAAAACTAAATGCTGTAATTGCAGCAAAAAAGCACAGTATAGCGGCTGTAGCAAAAATATATTGCATTTCAAGAAGCGCACTAACTTCGTGGGTAAAACTCTTGAAATTTGGCAGAAAAGAAAAACTGTTTACTCCTCCACAACGGCGTAGAAAAACTAAATTAAATCAGGATCAACTACGGCAAATTGAAGAGTGGATAGAAGAAAATCCTAATATTACCATTAAAGAAATGAGAATAAGAATCCAGGAAAAGTTCGGATTAAATATCAGCAAATCTACAGTACACCGCTATATGCAAAAGATGAAATTCTCATATATTACACCCAGACCAGTTCATAATGGACAAGATAAAAGCAAACAAGAGGAATTCAAAAAAAAATCTCAATGGAGCTATTAGCAAGTATCCAGAAAAAGAGCTATTTTTCTTTGATGAATCAAGGTTTGGCACACATTCAAAGGTTGGACATGGGTGGTTTAAAAAGGGGATTAGAACACAGGTTAAAACAAAATTAGTTAGGCAAAATTTCTATCTCTATAGTGCGGTTAATCCTAGAAATGGAGAGAGTTCTAGCTTATTTGCACCAAATGTCAACACTGATTGCATGAACATATTTCTTGAGCAGATGTCGCAATATCTAGAAACACGAGAGGCTTTTCTCGTTATGGACTGTGCTAGTTGGCATAGGTCAAAAAATTTAAAGGTACCTAAAAATATCGACATTATATACCTACCTACATATTCACCTGAGCTAAATCTTGTTGAGAGGCTTTGGTTATATATAAAACAGAACATTTTGCGCAATAAAATATACGATACAATTGCTCTGCTTTAGGGTGCTTTGTGCAAATTTATTACTTCTCTTGCCAGCTCCACAATTAAACAACTCTGCAATTTCTCCTATTTGACTGACCAACAATGAGAATTGGTATTACAAGCAAACTTTTCTGGATCCCAGTGTCTGGGCACTGGGATAACACCGTCACAAAGGAACCAGTGTCAGCTACTTAGATGACACCATTTACAACCACTCCCCTACCCTTTCTAGCTGTTTATAGCTGTTAAATCTCAGGAATTTATCAAAATATGGAGAGGCAATAAAAGGTGTGGAATTACTTAAATAATTAGATAAAAAACCAGGCAGATCATTTTTTAATTCTTGCATTTTGTATCTATAATTTTGTATAGAAATAACTTTTATTTTATCATAATCAAGTTTCCAATAAGCAAGTTCTGAGACTTCTCTTCTTGTTATATGTTCTACCGCTAAGGCTTGTAAAATTAATTGCGGAAAAAACCCCGACATTACTTCTTCGTTGGAAGGTGGTGAACCAAGTTTATAGTCTATAATTGCTACTTGCCCACTTGGTAGATACTCAACTCTATCACATCTTGCTGTCAGTGAAATTGCTTTTGTCATGCAAGTAGCTGACACTGGAATCCAGTTTTCATTATACGGTTGTTTGGTTGCAATCAAATTTTCTGGATCCAAGTAGTCAAGCACTGGGATGACACCCTTCTTCTTAGTGGAAGTCGTACAGCATCCGCGCAGTTGTGTGTCACGCGCTGGAATATGAAATATCGGACAGGAAAAGCTCTTTTCCAACTCAACATAATTGCTTCGAGTTTCATCAAATTCGACAAAAGATTGAATTATCCTTTGCAGTCTTACCCACCACATATTTGAAAAATTAAACTGACTAGTCGAGAATGCTTTTCGTGCAATGCTCATTGGCGACTTTTTGTTGCGTAAATATCTTGCAAGAATGTTGTGCACCATAGTGCCAAATTCCAATATCGATGGCTTAAAATTCAAGTCTCTTAATTGTTTAAGGCCCAGTATATATTCAACGTAAAATGAATAAGGATTACGAATTAGCTTTTCTATTGCACTGCAAGACATCACCTGCATTTTTTCTTTTCTAACTTCGGTTTGAGGTTTTGGCATAGGCTGAGTACATGGAACAGTACATTCAGGCGTATTTAATATCCTCAGCCAATCGCGATACGGCTGTTTCCCCTCCTTGAGCAGAATTTCCAAACGCTGCAATAGAATTGGTTTTCTATTGCTTAGCGATCTTGTAATATAAACCTTACTTGCACAAAACAAATTGTGTAAAGTATAAAAAAAATACCCCTGCTCTTCTTGCGCAGAAGGAAGGTTAAATTTTTCTCTCGTAAGTGCATTCAAAAGCGGACTTTGAAAGCTTGGCGCTTCATTAAATCCAGCGAGTATTACAACTTTGTTGTGATATAAGCTGAATTTATTCAAGTCATTTGCTACAGAGAAAAACTCTTTCTCTAAAAATAAGGTCAGAATTTGGCTATATAACTCTAAGGAGCACTTAATTTCTATACCCTCACATGCATTCAAGAAATTACAGGTGAAATTACCTATTTCACTATTTAGCTCTGAAAAATTTATACCAGATAGCACATTAATACACTGCAAATGAGTTGCCACCACATCAGAAATAGGGCAATTTATAGAGTTAAGTAAAAGATTAAGTATAGCCTCTAACCTATTGATAATAAGCAATATATCCTCTTTATGTTTTAGCTTTTTATACGTATTAATAGCATCTATAATATCTTTAAGGCCATTTGTACTAAAGTTGCGTAATATCTCTATTTCAAATTCAGATAAAATCTGAGAGTACTCTTCTTGAGTGTAATCAAAAGTCACTAGCCTATGTTTAAGGAGCGAAAGTAATGACACACTGCTCCAATTTGAGGTCAAAACTTCGATACTATAAAGTAGGAGTGTTATATAAGGATAATTTTCCGGTATGGCACTGTGTTGCCTTGATAAACATGCTATACGAGCTGCAAGTAATTTATCAAAGACAACCAAAGAAACGTTTTCATAATCTTCATTCTCTATAATTAATGATGTCACTTGTGCTTCTTCCTCTCTGGAATCACAAGTGATGACTTCAATATTGCTAATATGTCCATTACTAACTTTGCTTAGATCGGCAGTTGTATCAAAAACATAGTCAGTTATTTCATTCTCTATAGTGTTCAAGCAGCTAACATCCCTTCTATCCACTTTTAAATAATCAAGCAGATCTTTCAGGCAATATTGATAATGTTTTTTATCAAGTGATTGCCAATCTTTCTCTTTAATTTTCAAATTCAGATTAGGCAAAATTATTTTTCCAAACGGCAGGTCATATATAGCCTTAATTAACGACTTATCCTTTCCAATTCCAACAAAGATTATATGTTGGTCTTTTTGTAAAGAGATTATCATATTGTTTATGTAATCACTCTTATGTTCTAATATATCTACTACTCCTAAATCTTTTAAAATTTTATTCCAACTCTCAATGAGTAAGCTTATGAAATTCTCTATTTTTTTTGAATGTTCATCGAATTGATAACAATCCGTTGTTTGGGTAGATTGAATTTTATCAAGCAATGATGGCAGGCTATAAGCTAAATCAATGGGGAAATTATCATTATTTTTTCTATTCCACTCCAATATGAATTGAATGAGTAGCAGCGTCCTCTTTGTTGGATTGATAACTTTAACTCTATCAAGATTTAATATTAAATCCTCCTCATCGATGTTCTCTAGCGAAACTATCTCTGGCAAAATTATGCATTTTTTAGCGTTATAATTCTTGAACGCACTCATCAGCGCTATTACATCCCTTTTGCAGGGAAGTATGATCTTTATCTCGGGAATTTTTTCTCTTTCACATTCAGAAAATATGTGCTGAACCAATACATTGAAAAAGGACTCATCCACGTTAACGGTAAAAACTCTTCCCACTAACAGTAACAATTAATACAATATTTTATTATATAGAAATCACTCAAAATATAAATGTGCTCGCAGTTTCTTATGCTATGATATATTAAAGTCTTTCACAATATTACATGGCAAACATCAGAATAGAAGTTTTAAATAAATGTGAACAAGTTGGCCGCAGAAGGGTAGTTAATGTTTACTTGATTTACATAAGCAAAGAATTACCATCAAAATTACATGAAGAAATTTGTGGGCTATTTTATAATAAAGTCATACAAGACTGCCGTTATTATTCCTACAATGAAAACCTTGAAGAAGTTCAATATAACTTCATAGAACCACAAGCAAAGTGGGGCTTGGAGATAAGCTTTTTACCTGGCATGACCGACAATGTAGGCAACACAGCAAAACAAATTATTACAGAATATTTAATAAGCAAAGGCTATATCGACCAGCCTGTCATCTCAGCCCTCCCTTCTGCCATCCCAGTGCTTGACACTGGGATCCAGAAAGAGAAAACGCAGATTCCAGCGTCACGCGCTGGAATGACACCAATTGAGATCAAAGCAAGAAGTTCAAAATTGATTCTAAGTCAAGGGAATTTGCCAACTGAAGATGATATAAAACAAGAATTCAACCCTATCACTGAATATTGCACACTTATCTGTAAGGAAAATAATAACTATAGCTGGAAATATTATGGTAAATATAAGAAGTTTACTCAGTATCAGTCCGTGAAAAAGGACGCTAAGTCTGTTGACCTCAATTTGAGTGACCAAGAGCTTGAAAAAATCAGCAGAGATGGAATCGATGGTAATGGCACTTTAGGGCTCTCGCTGGCAGCAATGAAAGCTATAAAGGATTACTTTAAAAAACTCGGTAGAAATCCATATGATATTGAACTTGAGTCTCTGGCACAGACTTGGTCTGAACATTGTAAACACAATATTTTTTGCTCCCCTATTGATGAAATAAAAGACGGTCTATATGCTCATTATATTAAGCGTGCAACGCGTGAGATAAATTCTGACATATGCGTGTCAGTTTTCTCCGACAACGCAGGAGGAATAATTTTTGATGACGATTACTTGATTGTAGATAAAGTTGAAACTCACAATAGCCCTTCAGCTCTTGATCCATTTGGTGGATCAATGACCGGAGTGCTTGGAGTTAATCGTGATATAGTGGGTTTCGGGAAAGGCGCGGAGCCTATAATGAATACCTATTACTTTTGCTTTGCCAAAGAAGCAAAAGGCAAATTTTATAGGGACAAGGAGCGTACTGATGAGATTTTACCGCCAAAATATATAATGAAAGAAGTGATTCATGGCGTTAATGTTGCTGGCAACTGCTGCGGTATTCCAACACAACTTGGATCAGTATATTTTGACGATAGATTTTGTGGAAAGCCGCTGGTCTTTGTTGGAAGTGTTGGAACTATTCCGCACAGTATAAATAATGTACCTTCACACATCAAAGGGCCTAAAAACGGCGATAAAATCGTAATTATTGGTGGAAGAGTTGGAAGAGATGGAATTCACGGTGCAACGTTTTCTTCAGAGGCTTTGTCGGGAAACAGCCCTTCAACGATTGTGCAAATTGGCGACCCCATAACACAAAAAAAACTATCCAATGCCGTCATAAAAGCAAGAGAGCTTGGTCTTTATAATGCAATAACGGATAATGGAGCAGGCGGTCTATCATCGTCCATTGGTGAAATGGGAAAAGACGGATTTGAAGTTGATTTGAGCAAGGTTCTCCTTAAAAACGATGGTATGGCTCCGTGGGAAATATGGATATCAGAATCACAAGAGAGAATGACCTTAGCAGTGCCAGAAGAAAATCTTCCTATGTTTAAGCAAATCATGAAAAAACATGATGTGGAGGTTTGTGTGATTGGAGAGTTTAACGAAAGTGGTAAAGCTGTTGTTAAATGTCCTGAAGGGAAAGTAATAATGGATATCGAAACTGAATTTCTGCATGACGGTAATCCCAAAGTGCATTTACAAACAAAGCCATGGTCTAAAGCCCCCTCCCCTTCCATCCAAGTAGCTGACCAGCCAGCGTTACGCGCTGGAAATCCGTTTTTTTTAGAAGTCGAGCTAAAAGAAATGCTGAGCAGACCAAACATTTGCAGCAAAGAGTTCATAGTGGTGCAATATGACCATGAGGTTCAAGGATCGTCAATACTGAAACCACTGCAAGGCAAGGGAAGAGTGTGCAGTGAAGCTGTTGTCTCGAGGCCAGTCCTTTCTTCAAACAAAGGTGTTGTAAAATCGCAGGGATTTGGCTCAAGTTATGGAGAAATTGACACTTATCACATGGCAGCATGTGCGATTGACACTGCAATACGCAACTACGTAGCTGCAGGAGGAAATATAAATCATCTAGCGTTGCTAGACAATTTTTGCTGGTGCGATGCTTATAATCCAGAAAGGCTATGGCAGCTAAAGAGAGCTGCAGAGGCTTGTTACGACTTTGCAACTGCATTTAAAACACCATTCATATCCGGAAAAGATAGTATGTTTAACGACTTTAAGGGATATGACGAAAATGGCGAGAAAGTGATGATATCTGCACCACCTTCATTACTCATTTCAGCAATTGGAGTTATAGAAAATATTGAAAATGCGGTATCGCTTGATGTGAAAATGCCAGGGGACTTGATATATGTGCTTGGTACAACCCACGATGAGCTTGGTAGATCTGAATATCAGTTATATAGTGGAATAGATAATAACAACGTGCCAAAAGTTGATGCAAAGAGCGCTAGGAAGTTGTATGAGCGTTACAACCAGGCAATAAAAGATGGCATAATTGTCTCTGCAATTGCACCAAATTTAGGCGGCTTAATTATTGCTCTGGCAAAATCGCTAATTGCAGGAGACCTTGGTGCTGAAATCGATCTTTCACTAGTACCAATAGGAAAAACACAAAATACAGACATAATAAACAAGATAATAATGTTTTCTGAATCGCAAAGTAGAATTTTGGTTACTATTGCACCACAAAATCAGCAGAGGTTTGAAGCGTTGTTTGAAGATGCGGCTTATTCATGTATTGGCAAAGTAACAGAGAAAAAGGTGCTAAACATAAAGGATGTTTTAAAAGTAAATCTGAAAGATTTGGGAAATAGTTATTATATAGCTAAAGTAACTTAGGTTTACAGACGATTTGATAAACGACAAACTCGTCATCCCGCTGCTTGTTAGCGGCCGCGGCGGTATGACGTAGGAAAATCTTTCTTGGGTAGCTATAGCATGTCAGTTTAAAATGTTTTTTGTTTTCCATTAGGTTAAATAACTCTTTCACTATGTGTAATATTTACTTAAAATAAATGTATGTTATTAAATTTGGGTAGGTAATTATGTCTATTTTACCGACACTCTTATTTATCAGTCTTTCTTTACTCAACACTTCAAATAAATTGATGATATGTGCTGCTTTATTTATAGGAGCTGCTTTAGTTATAAATTCAATGGTTGAATTTTATGGCAAAGAAAAAGCTACGTATAGCTTAATAGTGTGTACAGCGCTATGCTGTATTTTAAAATGGCAAAGTTTTAGTTTGATTATATTGACTTCATATGCTGCAATTTTAGTATCTCTTCTCTCAAGCATAATTGTTTTTGAAAAATTGAAGTCCAAGTTGAATTTTCATATGGCAAATTTCATTACTTTAATTATGGCATCAGTAATTGATAGTGCCGTTGTATGTGTTGGATTACTATACAAATTTTCTGCAGGTAAATGCTTATCAATATATATTAGAGATTTAATTTTTAAGTTTTCTTATGCGTCAGTATTAAGCATCTGCTTGTTTGTAGGAATGTATTTATTTTGCTTGGCGAACAAGAAGTATTTTAAGATTTCCACATAACCTGTTTTCTGATATAGCTAAACTGACTTTGGGTCCTGGGGATGTATTTGGTGGTCCTAATACGTAACAACAGTTTAGAATTTATAGGTAGTAGATTTGCCCTAAGACTCTAACACAAGTTGTACAGCCCTACGCCATACCGCCCGGTATCTCAGCATAGATTCCGCTAACAAGTAGCGGAATGACGATTTATCAAACGCTGCCTAATTTTCCGTAACAGTTGAAAAAATCAATAGAAAATCAACATATCACTGTAAATTCATGTATTTTAAGGCTATAATGGTTAAAATACGTTATATAGTATAATATGGACGATTTTATAAGAGTTAAGGGTGCAAGGGAACATAATCTGCAAGGTATAGATGTCAATATACCGAAAAATAAGCTAGTTGTTATAACTGGGCTAAGTGGTTCTGGTAAATCTAGTCTCGCATTTGATACGATTTATGCAGAAGGCCAACGCCGATACGTTGAAAGCCTATCAGCTTACGCACGTCAATTTCTCAACATTCAGGATAAACCAGATGTTGAGTCGATTACAGGTCTTTCCCCTGCAATATCTATCAACCAGAAATCGATCTCAAAAAATCCAAGGTCAACAGCTGGAACTGTTACCGAAATTTACGATTACTTGCGCTTAGTATATGCACGAATAGGGGTTCCTTATTCACCTGCAACTGGATTACCGATAACAAAGCAAACTGTATCTCAAATTGTAGATACTATAATTGCGTTACCTTTAGAAACTAAAATATATATACTTGCCCCTGTTGTGCGTGGTAGAAAGGGAGAACATCTCAAAGAGATATTGGAAATTAAAAGACAAGGTTACGTAAGGTTCAAAATAGATGGTGAAGTGTACAATGTAGATGACTTGCCTAAACTCGATAAGAACAAGAAACACGACATTTTTGTGGTTGCAGATAGAATATCAATATTGAGCGATATAGGAAATCGACTGCCAAGTAGTATAGAATCCGCACTAAAACTTGGTAATGGTCTAATGTATGTAGAAGTAGTAAACCTACCTGACAACCATAATTCCGAGTATAAAAATGGTCAAATTCTGACTTTTTCAGAGAATTTTGCATGCCCCGAGTCTGGTTTCACTCTTGAGGAAATAGAACCAAGATTATTTTCTTTTAACAGCCCTTACGGTGCATGTGGTTCGTGTAATGGGCTTGGTAAAAAGCTGGCTGTTGATGTAAAGCTGATAGTGCCAGATGAAACTCTTTTAATATCTGAGGGTGCTTTAAAGCCAGTAGGATCAATGTTCCGTCAAGTGCACACAAGTTATGGATTTCTAAAAAGTGCAATTCTATCACTGGCTGAAAATTGTAAATTTAGCCTTGATGTTCCGTGGAAGAACATAGATCAAGAAGTAAAAGATATGATACTCTTTGGCTCTAATAAATTTCAAGGTTTGATCAGTATCTTGGAGAACCAGATGGATTATGATGAAACGCTTGTTGAGCGATACTGCTCTGTTATTCATTGTAAGGAATGTACTGGCTATAGATTGAGAAAAGAAGCACTCACAGTGAAAATTGATAGCAGACATATAGGTGAAATATCAGGGCTCAGCATCGATAAATCCCTTAAGTGGTTTGAAAATTTGCCAGACAAGCTCACAGAACAACAGAAGCAAATCTCAAGTAAAATATTAAATGAAATAATCAAGAGGCTAGCATTTCTAAAGAATGTAGGGTTGAATTACCTAACGCTCGATAGAGAATCTAGCACTCTCTCTGGCGGTGAGAGTCAGAGGATCAGACTTGCTTCGCAAATTGGCTCTGGTTTAACAGGAGTGCTGTATGTGCTTGATGAACCCTCGATAGGCCTTCATCAATGCGATAATGATCGGTTAATTGCTACACTGAAAGACTTGAGAGACATGGGTAACACTGTAATCGTTGTTGAGCATGATGAAGATACAATAATGGCTGCTGATTATGCGATTGATATTGGTCCTGGAGCTGGCGTAAATGGTGGAAAAGTTGTTGCAGAAGGAACACCAGACCAGGTGCAAAGAAATTCAGGGAGCATAACAGGGCAATATTTGAGTGGAGAGAAAAAAATTTTAATTCCAAGGAGAAGAAAGAAAGCAACTCAGTTCATAAAAGTAATAAATGCATGTGAAAATAACTTAAAAAATGTGAACGTTAAATTTCCTATAGGGAATCTTATTTGTGTTACTGGAATATCAGGAGGGGGAAAATCAAGTTTAGTCATAAAAACGTTATATAAATATTCAGCACATAAGATACATCATTCGTCTGCACGGTATGGTCGGTGTGATAGAATAGAAGGCCTTGAATATATAGATAAAGTTATAGAAGTTGATCAGTCGCCAATTGGTAGAACTCCTGCGTCAAATCCAGCAACATATGTCGGTATGTTTACTCATATAAGAAATTGGTTTGCAGGTCTTTCGGAGTCAAAAGCAAGGGGATATAATATAGGCCGGTTTTCATTTAATACCAGAGGGGGAAGGTGTGAGGCTTGTAAAGGTGATGGGCACTTAAAGATAGAGATGCATTTTCTACCGGACGTTTATGTGAAGTGTGAGCAGTGTAAAGGGCGAAGGTATAATAGTGAAACATTGGAAGTTACTTATAAAGGAAAATCAATCTCTGATGTGCTTGATATGACGATAGATCAGGCTTGTGATTTTTTTGAAAACCTTCCAATGGTAAAAGAAAAGTTGGTTTCTTTGCAGGAAGTGGGTCTTGGCTATATAAAACTCGGACAGTCGTCAACAACGTTGTCTGGGGGTGAAGCACAACGAATAAAGCTGTCCAAAGAGCTATCAAAACGATTTACCGGAAGAACATTGTATATTCTTGATGAGCCAACAACTGGATTACACTTTGAAGATATAAATAACTTACTAAAAATACTCCATAGATTAGTCGATCTGGGAAACACTGTTATAGTTATCGAGCACAATTTGCATGTTATAAAAACTGCAGATTATATAATAGACATCGGACCAGAGGGCGGAATAAAAGGCGGAGAAGTGATTGCTACTGGAACTCCAGAAGAAGTGGCAAAAATTCCAGAAAGTGTTACAGGCAGGTATCTTAAAACATATTTATTAAATCAAGCATAAACTATTTCTTAATTATATTAGGCTAGGTTGCATATTTATGATTTGGAGATAAGAATGTCAGTATATCGATACTTTAGAAGGTACGTTGAATATGGAGTTGTACCTGCTAAGAGAGCAGAAGATTGCACACTAGTTCCAGAAAATAGTTTCTATAAGTCTGTACATTATGTTAATAATATATTAGGACCTGTAAAAGATGTAATTTGTGGAGTTGAGAGTAAGAACGGTTATAATGATCAATATATAAAAAATTGTGAGTATGTAGGTTACAGAGCAGAGGAAGTGTTTCCACTTTGTGAACGGGGTGCTTTTCTAGCAGCTAGCATAATATTGCAACCTTCATTTTTGATGGTGGCATATTTGTCATACTTTCCAGCCAAGTTATTGTCAAAAATAACAGGGGACTATTGTTTAAAAGCAAGTACAAAATCATTAGTTGATCATTCAAATGCATTTTTAAGTGCTGGGCAAGATTGTGCTAGTGCAGTAGCTGAAGTATTTAACAAGATTGTAAGTTATGCTTGCGCTGCTATCATTTGGGCTGCCGCGTCAATGATAACGCCACTTGTGTGGGCTTGCAACAAAGTGCAAAGTAAGTTAAGTGAAATACAGGAGCCAGAAAAACATCAGCTTTTATCTAATCGGAGTGATTCGGAGACTACTTTAGTCAATGGTATACCGCAAACTGATTTATAAGTTCTGCTTTTTCAGCAGTGGCTCAGTTTGAATTACATTGAGATGAAATAAAAAGTGAAAGAGTGTAAGCACAAGTTACTTTAGCTATACTATATAAATTTTATAATATATTTAATGAATTGTGAACCTTCTCTTACTAAAAAAAGCTACAAATCTTATATTTCCGAACGTATGCGTAAGTTGCGAATATATCATTGATGAAAATCTTAATCTGTGTAGTGAATGCAACAAAAAAATCAATTTTCTAACTAAGCATTACTGCAATGTTTGTGGCGTAGTAATCTCAGACAATATTCATACGTGTGGTAAGTGCATCATCAATCCTCCACCGTTTAAAGTATTAAGATCAGTTTTTGCTTATGATCAACATAGTAAAAACATGATTATAAATTTCAAATTTTTTGATAATTTGAATTACGTAAAAATCTATGCAAAGTGGATACACCAAGCTAATCAGGATACGTTTCAGAACGCAGAGGTCATAATTCCTATACCGTTACATAAAATGCGCTTGTTTAAACGTAAATATAATCAAGCAGCATTGCTTGCAAAAGAGTTGAGTAAGTTGTCCAATTTATCCTATACACCATTTGCAATAAAACGTCTTCGTCATACTGCGCCTCAAGCTGGTCTTTCACTTAAACAGCGTGAAAAAAACTTAAAGAAGGCTTTTAAAACAAGCAACAAAGAAATTATCAAAAATAAAATCGTGATATTAGTTGATGATGTGGTAACAACCGGAGCAACTGTAAGATCTTGCTCTCAAGAAATTTTAAACTCCGGTGCAAGAGAAGTGAGAGTGCTATCACTTGCAAGAACGGTGAATGATTGGACCTCTTGCATAAAAAATTATACCAATTCTCATTGTTGGTCAGTCAAATAGGAGAAATTGCAGAGTTGTTTAATTGTGGAGCTGGCAAGAGAAGTAATAAATTTGCACAAAGCACCCTAAAGCAGAGCAATTGTATCGTATATTTTATTGCGCAAAATGTTCTGTTTTATGTATAACCAAAGCCTCTCAACAGGATTGAGTTCAGGTGAATATGGAGGTAGGTATATAATCTCAATATTTTTAGCTACCTTTAAATTTTTTGACTTATGCCAACTAGCACAGTCCATAACAAGAACAGCTTCTCTTGTCCCTAGATATTGCGACATTTGCTCAAGAAATACATTCATGCAATCAGTGTTAACATTTAGTGCAAATAAGCTAAAACTCTCTCCATTTTTAGGATTAACTGCACTGTAGAGATAAAAATTATGCCTACCTAATTTTATTTTAACCCGAGTCCTAGTGCCTTTTTTAAACCATCCATGCCCAACTTTCGAATGTGTGCCAAACCTTGATTCATCAAAGAAAAATAGCTCTTTTTCTGGATACTTGCCAATAACTTCATTGAGATTTTTTTTTGAATTCCTCTTGTTTACTTTTATCTTGTACGTTGTGTACTGGTCTTGGTGTAATATATGAAAATTTCATCTTTTGCATATGGCGGTGTACTGTAGATTTGCTGATATTTAATCCGAACTTTTCCTGGATTCTTATTCTCATTTCTTTAATGGTAATATTAGGATTTTCTTCTATACATGCTTCAATTTGCTGTAGTTGAGCCTGATTTAATTTAGTTTTTCTACGGCGTGATGGAGGAGCAAACAGTTTTTCTTCTCTGCCAAATTTCAAGAGTTTTATCCACGAAGTTAGTGCGCTTCTTGAAATTCAATATATTTTTGCTACAGCCGTTATACTATGCTTTTTTGCCGCAATTACAGCATTTAGTTTTTTTGAAACATATACATTGTTCCTTACTTTCTTCAGCATTTCTTTTGCTGATTCTACTACTTTTTCATCCAATAATTTTGATCTTAATGCCATTTATACCTCGCTACTTCACTTACTTTAGTATGGCTTTTTTTCCATTATTGTCTATCCGTTCTTTGTATAGTGGGAATTGGTATTAGGTAATGAGTTTTTTGAATATAAAAAGTATGATCCACAATATTCTGGTATTTCAGATGAATATAAATTTGTGGATTTTGGTAGTATAAAAAAGACTCATAATCTAGAATTTAAGGAATATGTTGGTCATGCACCTAAATTTTTTGCTGCAGAAGGGCCTATTGAGCCTGGATCCCAAAACCATGTAATTGATCTATTTAGGCTAGTCAAAAGTGGTAAAGTGGGAACCTTCGCTGATGAATTTGGTTATTTTGATCATCAAAATAACCTACATTATTATAATTATCACAAAAGTGCTGAAAGTAATATTTACAATCCTGAAAATTTCAGTGTAAAAATGATAAATGTAGATGTGAGCAAAGTCGATAAATTCTACCTTATTGCGGAACAAGGTGATATAATCATTCATCCTATTTTGGAAAATTTAGACATATTTTAAAGTTTTTTTCAGAGTATCTAATCTTATTGTTATTATAATTGGGTTATTGTGTTATGGAAGATAAATTGCTTGAATCAGTAAAAAACAAAAGTTATTTCAGTAAAGCAGTCGAATGGTACTGCCATAGATATCTGTTTTGTGCAGCAGAAAGATCTTGGATGGCATTAATAGTGTCACTTCTCCTAGTATGCTTATGTTTATTATTACTGAATATATACCTGTTATTTCCTGTTAAAAAAGATTTAAATTTTGTGAAGTATATGAACCACGCAGAAGATGAGTTCTCTGCAATGCATAAGCTTAGTTTCAGTAAAAAGGAAGATGAATACACTTCCACAGCGAGGTACTTAATAAGTAAATATATTGAAATATATGAGTCCATTAATATCGTTGAACCGAAGTACCAAGAAAATTTTGTAAGAAACAATTCTATACATAAAATCTATCAAGGCTTTCAGGAAAAAACGAACAATGAAGCTGTTAGTTTACCTTCATCCAAAAGAAAAACTGCCAACATAAATGTAATAACATTATCTATTGATCGATCGACCAAGGACTTAGTTACATTTGCTGGAAATGCTACTGTAGTTTTTACAACCGAGCAAAATAAGGAGGTGAAAGATCATACTGTGGAGATTAGCTTCACTTTGTCGAGTATAAAAGCAACTCTGGCTGGTATAATACCATTTAAATTTATTGTTAATGGTTATAAATACAGATTTTAAAATATTACTTGGTAGCTAAAAAAATAACTAAAGTGCATGTAGCAGTAATAACTGGAGGTAAAACTAGAAGAATTGGCGTTTTTTTAATAAAGTAATTCTGAGAAGGTTTTAAGAAAAAGGCATTGTAAATTATCGGTAAAAAGTACAGAGCGTTAAGTATAGTACTAACAATTAACACTAGAGTTACAAACACAGAAAGTATTACATTGCCAGAGTTGAAAACAGCTTGAAAAATGAGAAATTTACCCCAAAAAGTCGGAGCAGGCGGCACCCCTATCATAGACAATGCACCTATAGCAAATGCTGTCATGCTAATTGGCATACTGCGTCCTATACCGTGAATCTTATCTATATATTTCTCACCTGTTTTCGTTATTATTGCTCCGGCAATGAAAAACAAAGTGATTTTTGCAAATGCGTGGCAAACTAATTGAAAAATTGCAACCCTCATGCTGAGCTCACTAAAAATTGAAGCAAATAATATAATATACGACAATTGAGAGATGGTAGAGTAAGCAAGCAATTTCTTTAATTCTTTTTGCTTTAATGCAATCAATGATGCAGTAATAATAGTAAATCCAGCAGCGTACGGAAGCCACCCTCCAGCGAACCAATTTTGCTGCACAAAACGTTGCATGTTATCGACGCCGAAAGTGTATAATATAACTTTTATGATGATGAAAACTCCGGATTTCACAACAGCAACAGCATGTAATAGTGCACTCACAGGAGTTGGTGCAACCATTGCTTTTGGTAACCAAAAATGCATTGGCATTAATGCAGCTTTTCCTATTCCATAAATCAGCATAGCAAAACACACTGCAATGAAAGTGATGAGTGAAGTATCAAATTTGAATATTCCACCACTTACAAAGTCTAAAGTATGAAATTCATTATATAAAAGGCCTATTGCAGGAAAAAATAATACTAAAGAAGAGAAAAATAGCACGCCAAAGTAATAGCGCCCTGCAATCATTGATTCATTTGTTGAGTTGTAAGTAACCAGAGGGTATGTACTAATAGTTAGAAGCTCATAAAAAACAAATGTAGTGAGCAAATCTCCAGAAAAAGCAATAAACATTGCACAGCTAATCGATATTGAAAAAAAGCATAGAAAACTTGAGTGATTGCTATCAGCATAGTTATTCTGCATATAACATATTGCATATATACTGGTTAGTATCCATAAAAACGATATTAATAAACTGAATATTACTCCGGTAGACTCTAGCTTTAAACTAATGTGCAAATTATTACCAAAATCCATGAGAATAAATTGAGAATGATCACCATATACCCAATATAAAGTGCACAGACACGTATACGTAAACAGAAGTACAGAAGAAATGACAGTAATACTATTGTTCACTCCGGGCCATTTACCAGTAAAAAAGATAACAAAAGCACTTAAAAGCGGAATCAACGCAGTAATTAATAAGTAATTCTCAGTGATTAAAAATGGTAAGGAAAGATACATTAAGATATAGTCCATTAAATTTTCTGTTTAGGTAAAGCTAAAATTATACTCAAATCATAGAAAAACCGCCATGTTTTTTGGCAAACTAGTTGTTTGTGTATGCTATAGCTAACACGTCATACCACCGCGGTATCTCGGCATAGATTCCGCTAACTAGTAGCGGAATGATGAATTTGTTGTTTTTCAAATTGTCGGTAAACCTAAGTCAGTTTAGCTATATAGATAGCATAAAGTCAACTGCATAAATTGAAACAATATCTGCTAGACGCAAATTATAACAAATGCAGTAGCGTAATCTCCATCGTCACTCAGAGAAAGATGAATCTTGTAGTCCTTTGAGATGAAATCCTTTCTGACAGCAATATATGGTTTTCCTCTTACATCGCTGTATATTTCTATATCTTTCATTATAATGCCCTGGCTAAATCCAGTACCTCGTGCTTTAACAAAAGCTTCTTTTGCTGCAAAGCGTTTGGCAAAATACCTTGCTCGCATTTCTTGACTATTATACTTTCTACTTAGCTCTATTTCTTTTTCAGTGTAGATTCTATTGAGAAATTTTTCCCCGTATTTTTGTAATATTCTCAATACTCTTGGTATATATACTATGTCAGTGCCGATACCGCGTATCATTTTGTGCTAAAGCGATTTATTGCTTCCTCAATCTGCATTTCTTTTACCTCTCCAGTTGCTCTATTTTTTACTTCAACTATATTTTCATCTATTGCCTTTTTTCCAACAATTATTTGCCACGGCAAGCCTATCAGATCCATTCTAGAAAATTTTACTCCTATACTTCCTTCCGTATCATCATAAAGCACTTCATCACTTTTCAAAGCTTTGTATATTTTATCTGCAGCCTCCGTTACTTTCGTTTGTAAATTGATTAAACCAATTCTGAAAGGAGCTACCGCTTCTGGCCAGATAATTCCCTTATCATCATGAAAAGCTTCTATTATTGCACCGACAAGCCTTGAAACCCCAATGCCATACGAACCCATATGCATGTTGACATTTTTTCCATCTTGAGAAGTAACACTTGCCTTCATAGGCTTTGAGTATTTGTCGCCAAAATAAAAAATATGCCCTATTTCAATACCTTTACTAACATTTAACTGCTCTTGCGGCACAAGGCAAGTTTTAGGGTCGTGCATATCATCTGCAACTGCATATATATTCTTCAAACTTTCAACATCTTCACTTTCCAGTAGTTCAGAAAATTTATTGTCATAATATAAAGTGCTCTCACCAGTGTTTGCCAATATATGAAACTCGTGGCTCAAATTTCCTCCAATTGGCCCAGTGTCCGCTCTCACTCCAATTGGAGTAAGTCCCATGCGTTTGAAGATTTTTATGTAAGTTTTGTACATCAAATTATATGAATTCAGTGCACCTTCGTAATCTACATCAAAACTATACGCATCCTTCATCAAAAATTCCCTACCTCTCATAACGCCATAACGTGGTCTTACCTCATCACGGAATTTCCACTGGATATGATACAAACAAAGTGGCAAATCTTTGTAACTTTTTACCACATCTCTAATTAGATCAGTTGCTACCTCCTCATGCGTTGGACCGAAAAGCATATCTTCCTCATGCCTATCCCTTATACGTAGCATTTCCTTACCGTAATCATCGTAACGTCCCGATTCTCGCCAAAGATTTGCTGGTTGCACACAAGGCATTAATGCTTCAATTGCACCAGATTTATCCATTTCATCTCTGATAATATCTTCAATATTCTTAAGCACGCGCAGACCAAGAGGCAACCACGTATAGATGCCAGATGCTATCTGCTTTATTAAACCTGCACGTAAAGAATATTGATGGGAGATAATTTTAGCATGGGTAGGCTTTTCCTTTAGAGTTGGTAGGTAATATTTGGATAAACGCATATAATAGACCTGATTGTATTAAGTAATCTTAATACAATCAGACCTGTAGGTAAACTTATTTTGAAAAAGAAGGGAAGTGTGTGGTACTTCCCTTGATAATTTTATAGCTACCGTGGTCTTGGTACAACATTTTCATCCCGCTAACACGTAGCGGGATGACAGCAGTCCTACGTCATGCTGCCGCGGTATCTCTTAGCATAGATCCCGCTAACAAGCAGCGGGATGACGATTGTCAGGGTGTCATCCCAGTGCCCAGACACTGGGATCCAGGAAACTTAACTCTACACCAAGTAAATGTACAATAAGAACTAGATTCCAGTGTCAAGCACTGGAATGACAAGTTCTCGGCAACCCCTACATCATACCGCCGCGGTATCTCTTAGCCGCTAACACGTAGCGGGATGACGAGGTTATCGTCATACCACCGCGAACCGTCATAGGGACTCCGCCAACAATATTGGAAGAAATCTGAAACTTGAGAAAACTATTTCCCGAAAGCTTCTACAAAAAGAACAGAGAGTTGAATTTATTTATAGAGCTAGTGATCAAATAACCATATGTCTCGATGAATAACATATGGGAGAGCTAATGGGCAACAAGAAATTAATAGTTTGTATTCGTTGTAGTTATGAAGTGAATAGATTAGCAGAATTGTATCTATTAGATGCATATGAGAAATTAGTGTTAAGTAAACCAATAAAAGTGAGCAAAAAGGAAGAAAACTCTGAATGTAATACCAATTCCCATTACAAGGCAAACAGATGGACAATGATGGAAGAAAAGCCATAATGAAGCAAGTAAAATAGTTGAGGTATAAATGGCATTAAGATCAAAATTATTAGATGAAAAAGTAGTAGAATCAGCAAAAGAAATGCTGAAGAAAGTAAGGAACAATGTATATGTTTCAAAAAAACTAAATGCTGTAATTGCGGCAAAAAAGCATAGTATAACGGCTGTAGCAAAAATATATTGAATTTCAAGAAGCGCACTAACTTCGTGGATAAAACTCTTGAAATTTGGCAGAGAAGAAAAACTGTTTGCTCCTCTATCACGCCGTAGAAAAACTAAATTAAATCAGGCTCAACTACAGCAAATTGAAGCATGTATAGAAGAAAATCCTAATATTACCATTAAAGAAATGAGAATAAGAATCCAGGAAAAGTTCGGATTAAATATCAGCAAATCTACAGTACACCGCCATATGCAAAAGATGAAATTTTCATATATTACACCAAGACCAGTACACAACGTACAAGATAAAAGTAAACAAGAGGAATTCAAAAAAAAATCTCAATGAAGTTATTGGCAAGTATCCAGAAAAAGAGCTATTTTTCTTTGATGAATCAAGGTTTGGCACACATTCGAAAGTTGGGCATGGATGGTTTAAAAAAGGCACTAGGACTCGGGTTAAAATAAAATTAGGTAGGCATAATTTTTATCTCTACAGTGCAGTTAATCCTAAAAATGGAGAGAGTTTTAGCTTATTTGCACTAAATGTTAACACTGATTGCATGAATGTATTTCTTGAGCAAATGTCGCAATATCTAGGGACAAGAGAAGCTGTTCTTGTTATGGACTGTGCTAGTTGGCATAAGTCAAAAAATTTAAAGGTAGCTAAAAATATTGAGATTATATACCTACCTCCATATTCACCTGAACTCAATCCTGTTGAGAGGCTTTGGTTATACATAAAACAGAACATTTTGCGCAATAAAATATACGATACAATTGCTCTGCTTTAGGGTGCTTTGTGCAAATTTATTACTTCTCTTGCCAGCTCCACAATTAAACAACTCTGCAATTTCTCCTATTTGACTGACCAACAATGAGAATTGGTATAAAATACTAGTTTCGGATCAAGAAAATGACATCCAGAACAATAATCAACAACCAAGTAACCCAAGTGATGCTGCTCCACGAAGTGAAAAGAGAAATAAAGTACTTGTTGTAGCTGCTTCTGCATTGGCAATAGCTGGAGTGATTTCTGGAATAGCTATTGCAGTTCACCTAGAAATGTTAGCGGTAGGGATAGCAGTTGGAGCAATTTGTTGTCTGGTTGCTGCTGCAATCATATATTGTTGTAATCAGCCTTCAAAGTCACTTGAAAATAGCAAGGTCCAAAGATTTTCTGAAAACGTTCCACAACCCAGTTTGTAAAATCAGAAGGGCCAATTAAAATATTTTTTTACATTTCATTGCATATTCCTCAACATATTATCTTTAAGTAGTAATAATTAACAATATGGCATTATTAATAGTTGAATCGCCGGCGAAGGCAAAGACGATAGGTAAATATTTGAGTAAAGAGTTCAAAGTAGCTGCATCCTTTGGACATGTGAGGGATCTTCCAGCAAAAAACGGCTCTGTTGATCCAGATAATGATTTTGCCATAAAGTATGAGATTATTGAGAAAGCAGAAAAATATGTAAAAGAGCTGACAAAGCAAGCGAGTAAAACATCACCTTGCAACAGATCCATCCCAGTGTCTGGGCACTGGGATGACATCTTTTTTCTTGACTCTTATATCTCAATGTTCGTACAAACACAAAGGCAGTGCTTGACACTGGGATGACGAGAAAGGGGCTACTCAGATGACAACAAAGGGGCTACTTGAATGACATCCTTCCTGGTGTGCTCAAATAACAATGTTCGTACAAATACGTGCTAGAGTGACACCGTTTACTATGTAACATCTCATCATATCACAATGTTCGTACAGTTGTGGCGGAATGACGTAGAAAAACTATTAACTTAAATCTATATTGACATGTCCCATTTTACGCTTATCTCTAACCTCTTTTTTCCCATATATGGTTAAACTAGCTTTTTCGTTGCTCAAATACTTATGAGAATCATATGTATCATTACCTATTATATTTTTCGTCATACAAGGAAAGCGTAATACTACTTCCTGCATAGGTAGCCCGCATATTATCTTAACCAGCTGTTCAAATTGACTAACGTTACATGCATCCAAGCTCCAGTGGCAAGAATTGTGAGGTCTTGGAGCTAGTTCATTAACTAACAATTCGTTATCTTTAGTAACAAAAAATTCAATAGCCAGAATTCCTATTACATCGAGCGCATTTGCTATTTTCTTTGCAGCTCGTTGTACCTCTTGAGTTAATTTGCTATCTATTTTAGCTGGCACTGTTGAAGTATCAAGTATTCCATCAACGTGGTAATTTTCTGCTATAGGAAAAAAAGCTACTTTACCGTTTTTATCTCTTGCAATGACTATTGAAACCTCTTTCAGTAAATCAACACTTGCTTCAAGCATGTACTCTGTATTCCAATCAAAGGAAGCAAATTGCTTCACTTCAGAATCATTCTCAAGCACATATTGCCCTTTTCCATCGTAACCCATTTCTGTTGTTTTCAGCCTTGTTGGATAGCCAAAAGCTCTACTGCTTTCTAATAGCTCATTATAATTTTGTATACTTTTGTATTCAGCAGTTTTTATACTCAAGCTTCTAATGAAATCTTTCTCTCTAAGCCTATTTTGCGCAATGTGTAACGCTTTTTTACCCGGATAAAAATTTACATCGATATCAATTGCACTACATGGAATATTTTCAGACTCAATAGTGACCAAATCCACACTCTGTGCAAAAGATTCAAGCGCTTTCTTATCAGAGAAATCTGCTATTGTGAAATCATCAGCAACAGAGCAAGCCGGATCGTCCTTAGCACTGGCAAAAACATGTGTTTTTTGTCCAAGTTTTGTTGCAGCGATAGCAATCATTTTACCTAATTGTCCACCACCTATTATTCCTATTACTTTTTTGCTAAGCGCATCTGGTTCGTTCATACTATAAATTGATATTTCCTAATTAAAGTATACTTGAAAAATCTATGAAAAAAGTATATAATTAAAATACTATCTTTTTATCATGAATATTCTATAATGATAGAGTACACACTAACTACCAACTTTGTTGAAGTTACAGTTTTACCAATTTATATTGAAGAGCAATCCATTCCTTATGAAAATTGCTATGTATGGATGTATAACGTTAAGATAAAAAACAAAAGTCAATCAACTATTCAATTATTAAGTCGTCATTGGCAAATAATAGATTATAAGGGAAAAATAAATGAAATTGCCGGAGTTGGTGTTATCGGAGAACAACCTGTGATAAAATCTGGAGAGGTATTTAAATACACAAGTGGAACATACTTAAATGCACCGTCAGGAATAATGCAGGGTAAGTATGAATTTCTGAATGAAGAAAGCATAAAAATTTTTGAGGTTATGATACCACCCTTTTCTTTGGATAGTCCATACGTCAAAACTAGACCCCATTAACTATCAAAATAGTTTATTTGTAACCGTTCACTGTTAGACTGCATTCTGTGAAAAACAAGATCTTTCATTTGAGCTTTCTTCAATTTAAAGTAAATACAGAAACTAGCTATCTTCAAAAATATAGTTGAATAATTGTTAATAATAGTGTATAATTATTAATATTTTCAAGCATTTTTGCCATGGCTCTTTCAAAATTTCTCGATCCTCGCAATGATTTGTGTTTCAAAAAAATCTTTGGAACGGAAAAAAATAAGAATATCCTGATCCACTTTTTGAACGATATTTTAGGGTTTACTGAGATAAATGCAATACAAGAAGTTGAGTTTCTTAGCACTATTATGGATCCTGAGATTGCTTCTGATAAACAGAGTATTGTTGATGTCCTCTGTAAGGATTCTCACGGAAATAGATATATAGCAGAAATGCAGCTCGCTAGAGACAAGGGCTTTGAAAAACGCGCTCAATTATATGCCGCTAAAGCCTACTCAAGACAATTAGATAAATCTGGCAACTACATTGATTTAAAGAAAGTCTTCTTTATTGCTATATCAAATTGTAACTTACTTCCTGAAGAAGTTGATTATATCTCTACTCATAATATACGTGATATAAAAACCAACGGACATTACTTAAAAGATTTTCAATTTATCTTTATAGAATTGCCCAAATTTTCAAAAAGTAAAGTAGAGCAGTTAGAAAGTATAGTAGAAAGGTGGTGTTTCTTTTTTAAATACGCAGAAGAAACAACAGAAGAGGACTTAAAAGAGATAGCAGAAAAAGCGCCAATAATAAAGCTAGCATATGATGAATTAGACAAGTTTCGTTGGAACGAAAAAGATTTAGTAGCTTACGAAGAAAGAATAATGGATCTACGGAAAGAAGAAGCCATTCTTGAATACAGACTTGATCTTGCTGAAGAGAAAGGTATACAAAAAGGTATAGAGAAAGGAAAAATTGAAGTCGCAAAAGCAATGCTGGCTAATAATGTTGATGTTAACACTATTGTCAAGTTTACAGGCCTTTCTATTAGTGAGATTGAAGAATTAAGTGGAAATCTGTGAACGGTTACATTACATAAAAGGTTTAAATATACTGGACATACTGATATACTTTCGTATTAAAAAACACCCAATAAGCAGAGTTGTGAGTGGAATAAACCACAAAATGTAAGTGCTAGGTGGGGTAGTTATAATTGAATTGCCGTAAGAATTTTTTAACTCTGAGATTATCTCTTCATCTGTGTATCCATCATTGATTTTTTTACGAATTGCTTCTCGCATATCATACGCAATCTGAGATCCAGATTCAGACAATGATTCGCCAGAACATATTGGACACCTTATTATTTCAAATAAACTGGTTGCTCGTTTTTCCATGCTTTTATCTCTGAGTTTATTATCCAGAGTAAAAGCGTTTACGCCTGAGTGAAATATCAATATGAAAAGTAAACTAACTACTGCTCTCATCCTTGGTTAATTGGGTTATTTTACTGAGTTGGTTCATAAAATCAGTGGTGGATAACTTTCCAATAAAGCTTGACCCTACATCATCATCGTACTTTATTGAAAATTGAACGCTGTCATCAGTTGTTTTTTCTGATAAGGAAGACATTAATTTTTCAAACGCATCTGAAGTTTTTGAGTCACCAATCATAAACGAGATTAATTCTTTATAATTTGATATAGCCA
This sequence comes from Wolbachia endosymbiont (group A) of Sicus ferrugineus, assembly GCF_947251515.1. Classification (NCBI taxonomy): domain Bacteria; kingdom Pseudomonadati; phylum Pseudomonadota; class Alphaproteobacteria; order Rickettsiales; family Anaplasmataceae; genus Wolbachia; species Wolbachia endosymbiont (group A) of Sicus ferrugineus. Next base: position 23,333 of record NZ_OX366370.1, on the reverse strand, counting down.
CGTTGATTTTGTCTTTAAATGAAGACGTAACCAAATTATAATTTTGCATTCCACCATCTGCAGCAAGAGAAAAATTATTACTTTGAATTAAAAATTTCTCTATGTTGAAATTAACTCTGGAAGCTGAGATGTGGTTTACAAATTCGTAATCAAATTTAGTGTCGATACTAAGGTAACTTTTAGGACTTGCAGTATTTTTATACCGATAAGTATAAAAATCAAATCCTAGTTTAGTATTTCCACTTGGTTCTTTATCGAGGTGAAATTGAATGTAATTGCTTTTATCATTCACTTCAGTTATAACACTTTGCTGATTTTCTGAAACATCACATTTTAATCCATAATCTGCGTAACGAAGTGTATCTATATAGTCTATCACGGTACTATTTCTGTTGAATCGCAATGAAGATGGTAAATCATTTAGTCTAACAACAAAGTGGCTGCTATCGTTTGTGTGGCATTTTATATTCTTTTTCTCATCACCATGAACAACAATGTTGACTTCATTGCTTGGTATGTAGATATATACTGATTTATCAAACAATCTATTTTTTATCAATAAAGCATCAGATGAGATGGTTAATTGCTTATTGGAAAATTTTGGGTTTGTCACACGGAAAATTAGGTTAGAAGGAAGTCCACTGAAATCATGTGAAATATCAAACTTTTCGTCGTTAATGTATAGTATTGCTTCAGCTAAAAGATTTTTTACCTTACATGCAGAAAAATACCAAAAACCACTATACGCTACAGGAATAAACAAAAGTAAAGAGATGATAATATAGATAAAAATCTTACGCATAGCTAATTATTCCCCTGTTTATCCAATGATATATTTCTTGTACCCCTTGGTATGGTTACACACAAACCGTCTATATCTTTTGTGATTTTTATTTGGCACCCAAGTCTTGATGTCTCTGTTAAGCCGAAGGCTAGATCTAACATATCGTTTTCCTCATCAGATATGGGATTATGCGTTTCTACAGCATCATAAAATTCTGGATCAACAATCACGTGGCATGTAGAACAAGCAAGAGAGCCTTCACATGCACCTTCAAGCAGATCTGGATCACTTCTGTGGGCTAAATTAAGCAGAGTTTCTCCCTCTGCAGCTTCATAGCTTTTCTTACTCCCATCAGGTAAAACAAAAGTAACAGATGGCATATTATTCCTATTAAAATCCTTACTAATTTCTCTGTATTCTACAGGTAATAACTAATATTTGCAAACTCTTTGCAATTCCAGTGCCTATTTTTTGTCATCCAAGTAGATCCTCTTCTTTCATCCAAGTAGCTGACACTGGTTTCCATCCAAGAGGGCAGTGCCCTCTTCTTGTCATCCTAGTAGCCCCTCTTCTGTCATCCCAGTGCGTGACACTGGGATCTAGTTTTCCATAAATGGTGCATTTTAACATAACTTTTATACTTAATAAAATTCCTAGATCCCAGTGTCAGCTACTCGGATGACAAAAAAAGGAGCACTGGGATGACATCATCCTTTTTTTTGGATTCCAGCATCAAGCGCTGACCTCTCTTGGGCTCTTTTAGCTATAAACATTAAGAAATTTACCAAACGAAAAAAAAGACAAAAGAAGCCCTGGTCATTGTCTATTTTCAGTATTGGCGTTTTTTTATGTTTTAAACGTTTAATAACCGCGACTCAGCTGCTTTTTAATGCAACTAACCTTTAGTCATAAATGTTTAAGAAATTTACTAAGCAGAAAAAAATGCAAAAGAAATCCCGTGTTAGCTAGTTGTCACTCTCTAATCCTGCAAATTGGCGTACTATACTGTCTTAAACAACTTATAAGCGCGTTTCAGCTTATATAGGTAAAAACCAAGAAATGTTGTGAAGACATAAGGTGCACATAGTGCAAAAAATTAAAAATAAGACGCCAACTACGTTGTTTTCTTGCTGTTTAATCTGCACAGATGAAGATAACTGAATACCTTCAGTTTCATGTTAAGGGGGCTGGCGGAGTTTGTCAAGGAAGTTTTTTCGTTTCTACTGAATGACAGTTGTGACCTATGCAAGAAGTCTGTTGTAGTTTGTACGATATCTTTATAAAATGGTTCGCATAAGTTATCTAGCAGTGCAACTAAACAAATACAAAAATCAAAACGTCGCGGTTTTTGGTCTTGGTAAAACTGGTTTATCCGCCATTAACGCTCTAGTAAAGAATGGTGCAAGAATATATGCATGGGATGATCATGAAGAGCAAATAGCAAATGCAAAAATGATGTATAAAAAATGTAATTTTATTCATCCCAAGGAATACAATTGGCATGAGATCAGTGCATTGGTTTTAAGCCCTGGAGTGCCAACAGAGCCACATTGGATAGTAAAACTTGCAAGGAGATTTGATTGCAAAATAAAATCAGACATTGAGCTATTTCTTGAAGCTAAAACTACAAACCAGAAGGTAATAGGCATCACAGGAACAAATGGTAAATCAACCACTACATCACTAATAGGGCACATATTAAAATCTGCAGGGAAAAAAGTGGCTATTGGCGGAAATTTAGGTGTTCCTGTTTTGGATCTAGAAAGAGATGCAGAAATTTATGTAATTGAATTTTCCTCTTTTCAACTGGAGCTGATGAATAAAATTAACGTGGACATTTCAGCACTGCTCAATATTACACCAGATCACATAGATAGGCATGGAAGTATGGAGAACTACATAGCAACTAAATTAAAACTGATAAACGGTAGTGAGGTTGCCGTAATAGGATGTGACAATGAGATTACTGCTGACATATTCAACAAATTCACTGGAAACAAAATTCCAATCTCAGCTTCGATGTCATCCTCTTTGTCATTCCAGCCACTTCTTTTGTCATCCCAGTGCTTGGCTACTCGGATCCAGAAGATCTCGTTAAAACTAGAGAATCATAGCTTATCAGTAAGCGACGTGAAAATAAACCTAATATCCAATGCAGAAAACATAGCAGCCGCATATGCCGTATGTAAGCTGCTTAAAATAGATAGCAACACTATTATCAATGGAATCAAGTCCTTTTCAGGACTGAGGCATAGGAATGAACTGCTTGGCAAAATAAGAAATGTGTTTTTCGTGAACGATAGCAAAGCAACTAATGCCAAGTCGAGCGAAAAGGCGATCTTATCTTATGAAAACATAAATTGGATCGTTGGTGGAAGAAGCAAAAAAGGTGGAATAGAATCATTAAGCAAGCATTTCACAAGGATTAGAAAAGCTTTTCTTATTGGGGAATCAACCGAAGCCTTTGCAAACACTATGGAGAATAAAGTAGATTTCGTAAAATGTTGCAATTTGAAAAACGCACTTAAACTTGCTTTTGAAGAGGCCATAAATAGCGAAGAAGAAGTAACAATATTACTTTCTCCCGCGTGTGCTTCTTTTGATCAATGGAAAAATTTCGAGGAACGTGGTGAAGCATTTTGTAGAATGTTTGAAAATCTCAGGTACAATCACACATGCTGTTTAGTATAATGCTACTGTGGAACAAAAGTTAATAATAGATAAGCTAATTAGGGTTATTCCATTTGAAGGGATAAGCGATGAAACCCTATTAAAGGTGTGTACTGACCTTAATCTAGCTAATAGCTTTTGCAAATTTCAGAATGGAATATATAGTGCTTTGGAGCACATAGCAGAAAACTTAAATAGCTCAATGGAGGCTGAACTAAGAAATTCTAATTTAGAGGTTATGAGGGTACGAGAACGAATAAAGTTAGCTATTCAAATACGCCTTTCAAACTACGCTAAGCTACCGAATTATAGAGAACTTTTAAAAAATGTTTTATTATTCTCTGTATCACCAAAAAATACATATTTTTCTAGTAAACTTTTATACAGAACTATTAGCGCGATTTGGTATGGCATTCATGATCAATCAACAGATTTTAACTACTATACAAAAAGAGCAATATTAGCTGGAGTGTACTTAAGTACGATACTTTTTTTTATCAATGATTATTCAGAAGATTTTGCGGATACTTTATCGTTTCTTGATAACCGTATCAACAATGTCATGACATTTCAAAAATTCAAAACTCGCTTAAAAGGAATCATAGGAAATTTCTTATAAGCTTTTCATCATACTGGTTATTCATATTTATATTCTCTTGTTTTTTTTGATCTTTATGTTAAAATAGCTTAATATTTATTAACAATAAAATGAAAGTTATTTATTACACCAATGGTAATATCAAGCCAGAAGAAAATGCAAAACACGTGATAAACTTTTTTGGAGTACTTGGGTGTATTAAGGTTAATGCACTCGGTAAAAATGCACCTGGGAAGCAAGAAAGTAAGTTAGTTAAACATTATTTTGACTATCCCTATTTCTCTAGAATTGTTAATCCACAATTCTTCCAAGAAGAATTAAAAGCTGAAGAAAAAAAATTCAATAGGAGAATAGTATCACTATGGTTATATTTTGCTATATCGTCCACTGCTTTTGCTGCGTTGTTGTACTTGGCGTATAAAAATCAAAAACCAAAAAAAGTGCTTACGGGATTAGTTTTTCGTCGGTAGTGCTATCAATTTTGGCTACCATATGTTTTGTCGTACTTTGCTTATGGATGTTTTTTGACTCTGACTTTATTAAGAAGAAATTTGTAGAACACAGAATTAAAAGCTTTTTGGAAAATGAAGTCAGCCCTGAGTGGATAAAGCGTTACAAAAAAGGACTCATAGGTGAAAATCCAGTAATAAATGCGGAAGCTTGTGATCAAGAATCAGGAAAAAACAAAGATATAGAAGATATTATAAAGTTCCTCTGGCAAAGAAAGAAATTTGTAGCACTATATAATTTTCTAACAAACGGTGAAAAGTTAGTTCAAGCAGGAATGGCAATGGTAAACATGTTGCTTGTAAAGGGTATAAATCCAAATAATATAGTCTTATACCAATTCCCATTACAAGGCAACCAGATGGACAATGATGGAAGAAAAGCCATAATGAAGCAAGTAAAATAGTTGAGGTATAAATGGCATTAAGATTAAAATTATTGGATGAAAAAGTAGTAGAATCAGCAAAAGAAATGCTGAAGAAAGTAAGGAACAATGCATATGTTTCAAAAAAACTAAATGCTGTAATTGCAGCAAAAAAGCACAGTATAGCGGCTGTAGCAAAAATATATTGCATTTCAAGAAGCGCACTAACTTCGTGGGTAAAACTCTTGAAATTTGGCAGAAAAGAAAAACTGTTTACTCCTCCACAACGGCGTAGAAAAACTAAATTAAATCAGGATCAACTACGGCAAATTGAAGAGTGGATAGAAGAAAATCCTAATATTACCATTAAAGAAATGAGAATAAGAATCCAGGAAAAGTTCGGATTAAATATCAGCAAATCTACAGTACACCGCTATATGCAAAAGATGAAATTCTCATATATTACACCCAGACCAGTTCATAATGGACAAGATAAAAGCAAACAAGAGGAATTCAAAAAAAAATCTCAATGGAGCTATTAGCAAGTATCCAGAAAAAGAGCTATTTTTCTTTGATGAATCAAGGTTTGGCACACATTCAAAGGTTGGACATGGGTGGTTTAAAAAGGGGATTAGAACACAGGTTAAAACAAAATTAGTTAGGCAAAATTTCTATCTCTATAGTGCGGTTAATCCTAGAAATGGAGAGAGTTCTAGCTTATTTGCACCAAATGTCAACACTGATTGCATGAACATATTTCTTGAGCAGATGTCGCAATATCTAGAAACACGAGAGGCTTTTCTCGTTATGGACTGTGCTAGTTGGCATAGGTCAAAAAATTTAAAGGTACCTAAAAATATCGACATTATATACCTACCTACATATTCACCTGAGCTAAATCTTGTTGAGAGGCTTTGGTTATATATAAAACAGAACATTTTGCGCAATAAAATATACGATACAATTGCTCTGCTTTAGGGTGCTTTGTGCAAATTTATTACTTCTCTTGCCAGCTCCACAATTAAACAACTCTGCAATTTCTCCTATTTGACTGACCAACAATGAGAATTGGTATAAAAAATTACAAAACGTTAATTTATAATCATCATGATCGGATTTTACGACTTTAAGGTAATGGAAATCTCTAGGAATCTTTACTTCCTCTTCCGTGATATGATTGCGTACAACAAGCTCACCATTTAGCATATGATAGCCAATTTTTGGCAAAGTAGCTATATTGATTGCCTTGTTTAGCTTAAAATTTGCTTCATAAATGCCACTTAATAACTCCTTTCCTTTTTCTAAGGTGACGTCTTGGTCTAAAGCTATATTCTTGATTGAACTTAATTCTTTCTGCATGTTCAGTATAGCTTTCGTCAAAACTTCTATTGATTGCCATACAGTTAATTTGTTATCAGTCAAATTATATACTTCGAGTATTAAATTAACAGAATTTTATCATGAATTTATGTTAAAAGTATTATACTTCGTAAACTTATGTCATGATATTAACTACTTTAGCTAAAACATGCTTTTTATCTAAGTGGAGTTGCTTAGCAACAACAAAAAGTTCATCTATTTTTTCCCACTGACTTAGCAGAATTTTAACATCATTTACCCCTCTCTTTATGCTTTCTAAAATGAAGGCCTGAATTATATATGATGCTAGTTCTAGTTCGATTTCGCTATTAATTACTTTATTAATCATATTGGGATTCTTTAAATCATGAAGAAATTTATAAAAGCATTTATATGCTTCATAAGCATCACTACTTATTGCATTTATTATCATTCCTGGCGTTCCAGGAAATAAAGTAATCATTTCGTCAAACGTTTGATCATCAAATTTACATTGAGATGAAGCAATTTGCTTTGTTTCGTCATAAGTTAATGGAAGTAAATTTAGTTGAAAGCACCTACACTGGATAGTAGTTTGTATATCATATGGCTTATGGCTAATTATAAATATCTTAGAATTTTTTGGCGGCTCTTCTAATATTTTCAATATTGCGTTTTTAGCGTTATTAGTCATTGCCTCTAAGCTATCTATTATAGCTATTTTGTGTTCTGATTGAATGGGACTTAAGTGTAGAAAGTTTTTCATTTCTCTGACTTTTTCTATTCCGATAGTATCACCTTCAACAATGTGTAAGTCCAATGCTACTTCATTATAGCTTTTTATGAGTAACCAATTGGAGAAGGATTTTGCAAGTGTTGCTTTTCCTATACCTTTTTTACCACAGATCAGCCAAGACTGAACAGATAAGTTGTTCATTAATTTTTTTTTGGCCTGGTTGTGACCTATTACTTTTTTCATTCTTTCTCCTATAGATCTTAGTTTGAAAATGCATTGGTTACTGTTTGTAATAAAATTGCACCTTCCCTTAAAACCTTAATCTTATCTTCGGTTAAGTCAATAATAGTAGATTCTATACCAGAAACTAATACATCATCTTCAATCACTGCAGATAAATGTTGCTTAATGGATTGTGGTATATCGTCTGCCTTACATACACTTTTTTCTCCTGAAATATTTATACTAGTTGCAACTATTGGAACTTTCAGTTTGTTTAGTATTGAAATTGCAATAGGATGCTCAGGGATTCTGATGCCTATACTATCTTTAAAGAATTCGTTTGGCAATATATTATTGTTTTTAAGTGGTAAAATATAGGTAATCGGCCCAGGAGAAAAGTGATTTACTAAACCAATATACTTTTTCTCTAGCTTTGCTATTCTCATCAAGCTGCAAATATCACTAACAAATATAGACAGTGGTTTATTTTGAGAGCGTTTCTTTATCTGATATATTTTTCCTATAGATTCATTATTTAATGCATTACAAGCAAGAGCATACACTGTTTCTGTTGGAAAACACACTAACAAGTTGTTCTGTATTGCATTTATTATTTTAGATACCATATAGCTAAAAACTTATTCATAACAACTAGATTAGTTTTGTTGCATTGTATCTTATATAGTAACTGCTAGTTTTTGTGAACGTAATGCAACGCAGCTTACCATTTGTTATGCAGACTTGCTACAACCCAAACTCTTCATTGACTTTATCAACTATTGCCTGTGGTGGATCCTCTCCCCATCCTGAATACAAAATCTCTCCATAGTCTGCAACATCTATAGAGCCAGTTCTGCTTTTTGCTAGAAACATTTCTCTTTTCTCTTTATCAACTAATACATAATGCCACGCTGATTTTCCACGATCTTTACCACGGACTAAATATATAAGATCTGACCTGCTTCTTTTTGTTGCATCAGCAAAAGATCTTTCATTGACAGTTCTGCTTTTACTTTTTATGCCGCCACTTTCAGAAAAAGCTTCCTTGGATTCGGTTTTTTTGTTTGCTAATTCAGAAATTCCCCCTTTTTCCCCTAATGCCCGTTCTTTGGTGTTTTGAGACGAATACTTACTGGAAAAACCTTCCCCTGTACCGCCAGGAGTCCTGTTTGTGAAACGCTTAATAAATGAATTATTGTCGTTGTTTTCTGCCATAAAAATCTCCAAACTTTAGATTGTAGGACCCAAATTTTTACTACACTCTATCATATGTTAATTAAATTAATATAAATGAAAAATAATATAGTAATTATTACAGGAATTACAGCTTCAGGTAAATCAGAATTGTGTGATAACCTGATAAAAAAATATAATAATATCAGCATAATAAATTGTGATTCAAAGCAGGTATATGAAGAAATTCCCATAATTACTGCTCAACCACTAAAGCAAGAAGAATTTTATAAATTATATGGTTATGTTTCAGTAAAAGAAAATTATTCCGTGGGTCTATGGTTAGAGGATTTAGAAAAAGAAGTTAATCACGCATTAGAAAATGCTCAAATACCTATCATCACTGGAGGAAGCGGGCTTTACATCAGCAGTTTAATCAAAGGCTTATCATCAATGCCACAAATAAGTCAGAAAGTAAGAAAAAATGTAAGCGAATTAAGGAAAAATTTAAGTAAAGAGGAGTTTTACAAATTAGTGCTAAGCAAAGATCCAAGGATTCAAGGTAAAGTATTCATGAATGACTCGCACCGCCTTTCAAGGGCACTTGAAGTTATCACTGAAACTGGTAAGACAATTTTTGTATGGCAAGAAAATAGACAGCCTCCTTTATTCGATAATTTTAAGATATATACAATTTTGCCTAAACGTGAGGATGTATACCAAAAAATAAATTCTCGTTTTATCAAAATGATCGAAAATGGAGCAATTGATGAAGTAAAAAAGCTACTTAGTATGAACTTAGCTCCACATTTGCCAGCTATGAAAGCACATGGAGTGCCAGAAATTGTAAAGTATTTGAAAGGTGAGATTACTTTAGACGAAGCGATACAGATTGCTCAAACAAACACAAGACACTACGCAAAACGCCAGTACACTTGGTTTAAAAACCAGTTCCCAAGTTCTGAAGTGATTGATTTTGTGGAAGAATTTTCACTTTTCTTTTGAATAGGTGCAGTTTTTTTACTACTATTTGTCCAATATAGTCTCAATGCTATTAATTAGTGGCTTGATTTCTTTTAGGGTACTATTTACTTTCAATGGTTTACTAAAGCTGCTTATCATTGTAATTGTACCGTCCTCTTCTGTTACTTTTATGTCATTAGTATGGCCAAAAACTTTCTCAATCAATTGAAGGAAAATCTCTTTAATGACATCAGATAAACTTTTACTTTGTTGCATTTCATTGACAACTGGAAAGTTTTTTAGTTCTTCAGGAATAGTAAGGGATAATTTACCATCTTCATATGTTACATTTTTATCACCTTGAGACTTAAGTGTGAATTCTAGCGAGCTATCCAATTTACATAATTCTTCTTCCAGTTCTGCAAAAGTGCGAACTGCAATTTTTTCTTCAATTCTGATTGCCGCATGACTTGGATCACTACAATTAATATGTGTTACATGATTAGACCGAAACAATAACCCATATGTTTCAGCTAAATGAAGGATAGGTGCTCCTTTACCATACAATGCACCCACATAAGCAGCCTGGTTACAATTAGTGATTAGTTCTTCTAGAATAGAATCACTTGGAACTTCTGCTTCAGCATATTCAAATAGCTCTGTAAAAACTTGTTTTACAAATTGGCGGTACTTATTTTTGTCATTTGAAATGAGGTTGGTATGTTTATTATATAATTCATCAACAAGCTCTTTTGTTATAACTTTGTTCTGAATAACAAGTTTCATTCTTGGAAGATCTACGTACATAGTTGCACCAGAATTCGCTTCAGCATTATCTTTGCCAGCCCTTAACCTGCTAAAACCAAACTTTTCTGCTTGAGCTTTTAGTGTAACTATTGGATTTTCCTTTTCTTCTGGTATAAAGCTATTCATTGTTAATACCCTGTATATGAATTACTAATAGTACATAAAAATGATTAATAAGTCAATAAAAATATTTTATATAAACGCAAGTTCTATGACAGCAAATAGTTTGACTATAAGGTGACAGGATCTTAAGAAGACTCTATTATTGATAAACAGTTTTACACATGTATGAATCTCAATGAGCAATCAGATGTGCTGACTTTTCTAAATAGCAATCTTCCTAACGCAATATTGCCTAAACTTTGTGGTGGGGACAAAGTGATGGACCTGCTATTTTATAGGCCACTTAGTTACGTAGATAGAAGTAAGTCACTGCCCGATGCTCAAGCTGGAGAATTTATAACTTTTATTGCAAAAGTTTATGAGCATCAGTCGCCCACTTTTAGAGGTAGACCATATAAAATAGTCGTTGAAAGTGAGAGTCAGTATATATTCATAGTCTTTTTTAATCACTCAGTTAAGTATTTATATAAACTATTTCCAGTTGGAGCCTATGTAATCATCAGTGGCAAACTCGAAAAATTTGCTGAGCATTGGCAGATTACTCATCCAGATTACGTGTCGCTTGACATCAACCAATTTAAAGAAATAGCTCGCATAGAGCCAGTCTACCAATTATGCCGTGGCATTACCAATAAGAGCATTGGGAACATAATAAGCTCTAACCTGAAAGAATTGCCTGATTTGCCAGAGTGGATAGATGATACACTAATCAAGCAAAAAAAATGGCTAAGTTGGAGGGAAAGCATCATAAAGTTGCACAGACCAAGCTCATTGGCGGAAGCCGAGGTTTGTAGAAAAAGGCTTGCTTATGATGAATTGTTTGCGTATCAGCTAGCACTGAAACTTGCAAGAGAAAATCATGTAAAAGAAAGGGGAAGAGAATTTATAGTATTGAATAAATATAAAGAGCAAGTTTTAAATGAATTATCGTTTCAATTAACAAACGATCAAATTCGTGCAATAGATGAAATTTCAGAGAGGCAAAAATCCAAGTATCGCATGATGAGCTTGCTGCAAGGTGATGTTGGTAGTGGCAAAACCGTAGTTGCACTTTTTGCGATGCTAAATGTGGTAAAAAACAACATGCAGGCAGCTCTAATGGCACCGACTACTATCTTGGCGGAACAACATTATAATTGGATTGAGGAAGTTTTATCCTGTACCGATATAAAAGTTGCGCTGCTTACTGGTAAAACTTCACGCAAGGAAAGAAAGATTATCATGAACGAACTTGCAAGTGGTGTTTTAAATATAGTGATTGGCACCCACGCGTTATTTCAAGCTAACGTTACATTTAAAAATTTAGGGCTTGCAGTCATAGACGAGCAACAGCGATTTGGAGTGATGCAGAGAAATCGCTTGGTAGGAAAAGGAGAAAATGCCGACATACTTTTCGTTACTGCAACTCCCATTCCAAGAACCTTGCAGCAAGCTATGTATGGTGACTTTGAATGTTCAATTTTGAGAGAAAAACCAAAATCCAGATTGCCAATAAAAACTGTAACTATGAACATTAGTAGGGTGCCAGATGTTATTGAAAAGCTAAAAGGTGCTATAAACAGGGGCGAAAAAGCATATTGGATTTGTCCATATATAGAAGAAAACAAAGAGACCAATATTGCTGCAGCAGAGATGCGTTTTCAGGAATTACAAAAAACATTTTTTGATAGAGTCGGGATAATATACGGAAAATTGACTCAGGAGCAGAAAGATCAAGTTATGTTTTCCTTCAAAAGAAATGAATTTTCTTTGCTTGTTGCAACCACTGTGATAGAAGTTGGTATAGATGTGCCAGATGCAACCATTATGATTATAGAAAATGCAGAGCAATTTGGGTTATCGCAATTACATCAGTTAAGAGGCAGAGTAGGGCGAGGAAACAAGCCATCTTTTTGTGTATTATTATACGATAATTTAAGTAAAAGCTCATCTTCAAAGTTAAAGATCATGTGTGAGTCACAGGACGGATTTTACATTGCTGAAAGGGATATGATGCTAAGAGGCAGTGGAGATATTTTAGGCACAAAACAATCAGGATGTATGGAATTTAAATTTGCTGATTTATATCAGGACAAAGAGCTGCTCAACCTCGCGTATAATAATGCAAAAGGTGCAATGGCTGATTTTGAATTACTGCTTGATATATTTGAATATAGAAGTAGATTACATTTTTCAAAATTTCAGTAGGAAAACTTCTTATCCAGGTAGCTCGCAGAAACAAATTAAATGCAAAAATTCCTTGACAAACTCCGCCAGCCCCCTTATCATGACGTCCAGTACAATGTTGCAAATTAAAAATCTCTCCATCCTGTGCTGGTTCTTCGATTCTAAATGCCACTTCTACCTGGTCATAACCAATCTGAATTCGTTCTACTAATGCTCTAATGATGCCACGCTTAGTTTGCCAATCTAGCTGTTCCAAATTCGATTTTACTCTGGAATAAAGACTCTTTATACTGTTGATGATAAGGTTCATTCCCTTCTCTATTGCCTTTTGATCAACTACCTTTTTCTTCTCTTCTTCTATCCCTCTTAAGCGTTCCCTCATTCTTTTCATCGTCTGTTTAAATTCTTCCTCACTTATATATCCTTTATCTCCTACATTTTCTTGACTATAATAGTCTTCCATTAACTTTTCGATGCCTTGTTTTATTTGATTTTCTCTTCTTGAAAACTTTTTATCTGATGATTCATCATTTTTATTTTCTGCAATTCTACGTTGATACTCATTTTTTATCATCTCTGGGTTTTTTAGTAAATTTTTCACCTTTTCCCATATAGCTATTTCTAACATATCTGTACGGACCAATTTATTAGTACACTTCTCCCTACCATCAGTAATACGTATAGTACTACTACAGCGATAATAGCTAAACTTTTTTCCCTCAGCTCCACATTGTGCACCACTATACGCATATCCACAGTTTTGACACACAACTAGACCTTGTAATAGATATTTCTTTTTTCCTCCCTCTCTCTGCATCCTTGCTCTTTTTCTATTTTCATCCAGTTGCTTTTGTACTTTATTAAATAACCCTTCATCAACTATTTTTGGTACTGGTATATAAATCCAGCTGTCCTCATCTGTGCGACAGATAGAAACCTTTTGTTTATTTCTTTCTCTTCTTTCAACCCTCTTTAATTTACCAAATGCTGCTTATCCTTTATATGCTGGATTTCTTAATACCTTCCAAATTATTATTGGACACCACACCTTCTTTCCAGTTCTTGTTCTAATTGACCTATCTCTTAGTCTACGTATCACTTCCCTTATACTTATTCTTTCTTGACCTACCCACATGAATAGCTGCTTTACTATTTTTGCTTCCTCTTCATTTATTTCAAACTTTGTCTTTTCTCTATCTACATGCTTTATACGATTATAACCAAAAGGTGCAACGCCAATTACACTTACACAGCCTTTTTTGCTCTATGGAGTTTTCCCCTTCGACTACGTTCCATAATCTTTGTACACTCATACTCTGCTACTAATCCTTGCATTCCCAATAACAATTTAGACTCTGGATTATTTTCAGTCTTATGATTTAAGAATATTACTTCTACTCCTGCTTTTTCAAATTCATCAAGTAATATCATTTGATGTGCAGATTTTCTTGATAATCGGTCAGGTGAATGAATATAAATTTTATCAATTTGATCTTCTCCTACTTTATCACGTAATGCATCTAAACCTTCACGTTCTAAACTCCACCCACTAAGCCCATCATCCTTAAATTCATACTCATTCAATAACTCATGCTTATCTGCAGCAATCCTATGCTTGAGCTCGGCAATTTGACTCTCTATTGTATTGTTCTGCGCTTGACTCTTCGATGAAACTCTTGCATATAAGTCCACTGTTATCATTTTTCTTTATCTCCTTTTCATTGTTTCTTTTTACCGCATACCTTAGTAACAGCTCATAGGCGTCTGCTAGATGTTGTTCCGCTAATTCATCTGGCTCGTATCGGCAAGTTAATGTTCTTTTTCTCATAGTTTCTCCTGCAAATTTTTTTGTAGTGCAAGGAGCCTTACCACTCCTTTTTTCCATCAATCCATTTACTCTTATGAAAAAGACCAACTTTTGTCAGCTACAGCCTTCAAATTTGGTCTAGCCCTTCCTTTGCCAACTGCTGTTGCGCTTTCTGATACGACTCTTATTTTTTTAACAAACTTTCCATTTTCTCTGTTTCTTTCTTTAATACCTCGGCTATTTCTTTGCTATTTTTCGCATAATCCATCGCTGTCATTCCAAACTTATCTGCTTGCTCTATTTCAGCCCCTGCTTTTACTAGCTCCTCCACTATTTCTTTTTCACCTACCATACATGCAAGGTGCAGCGGAGTGCATTTATTGCCATACTCTTCAGCATTTACATTCCCTCCTGATTTTATCAATTCTCTAACTGTTTCTAGACGTTTCTCCGTTATCGCTAGGTGCAGTGCTGTATGTCCTCTTACATCTGCTGCATTCACATCTACTCCTTTTTCGATTAATAACCTCACTGTTTTTGTGTCTACTGCATAATGTAGAACTGTTCTTCCATTTTCGTCTCTTTCATAAACACTTTTAAATGAGTTCTCTAATAGAGATTTATTAAATGCCTCTTTCTAATACCAATTCTCATTATTGGTCAGTCAAATAGGAGAAATTGCAGAGTTGTTTAATTGTGGAGCTGGCAAGAGAAGTAATAAATTTGCACAAAGCACCCTAAAGCAGAGCAATTGTATCGTATATTTTATTGCGCAAAATGTTCTGTTTTATATATAACCAAAGCCTCTCAACAAGATTTAGCTCAGGTGAATATGTAGGTAGGTATATAATGTCGATATTTTTAGCTACCTTTAAATTTTTTGACCTATGCCAACTAGCACAGTCCATAACGAGAAAAGCCTCTCGTGTTTCTAGATATTGCGACATCTGCTCAAGAAATATGTTCATGCAATCAGTGTTGACATTTGGTGCAAATAAGCTAGAACTCTCTCCATTTCTAGGATTAACCGCACTATAGAGATAGAAATTTTGCCTAACTAATTTTGTTTTAACCTGTGTTCTAATCCCCTTTTTAAACCACCCATGTCCAACCTTTGAATGTGTGCCAAACCTTGATTCATCAAAGAAAAATAGCTCTTTTTCTGGATACTTGCTAATAGCTCCATTGAGATTTTTTTTTGAATTCCTCTTGTTTGCTTTTATCTTGTCCATTATGAACTGGTCTGGGTGTAATATATGAGAATTTCATCTTTTGCATATAGCGGTGTACTGTAGATTTGCTGATATTTAATCCGAACTTTTCCTGGATTCTTATTCTCATTTCTTTAATGGTAATATTAGGATTTTCTTCTATCCACTCTTCAATTTGCCGTAGTTGATCCTGATTTAATTTAGTTTTTCTACGCCGTTGTGGAGGAGTAAACAGTTTTTCTTTTCTGCCAAATTTCAAGAGTTTTACCCACGAAGTTAGTGCGCTTCTTGAAATGCAATATATTTTTGCTACAGCCGCTATATTGTGCTTTTTTGCTGCAATTACAGCATTTAGTTTTTTTGAAACATATGCATTGTTCCTTACTTTCTTCAGCATTTCTTTTGCTGATTCTACTACTTTTTCATCCAATAATTTTGATCTTAATGCCATTTATACCTCGCTACTTCACTTACTTTAGTATGGCTTTTTTTCTATTATTGTCTATCCGTTCTTTGTATAGTGGGAATTGGTATTAGTTGAGGAGTTTGACCAAATATTTTCAGATCTATTCATGCGAAAAACAGCTTTTTATAAGCAAATAGTGAAAGCTCTTTCTACTGGAGCTAAAGAACAGGAAGAAATTTGTACTGCTTTAAACATTGCAAGACACGGACGCATTTCTGAGTATCTATATGAGCTCGAGCTTGCCGGTTTTATTGCAAAGGATCACACTTGGAATATAAAAACTGGTACTGATTCACGACTCAGAAGGTACAGACTTCAAGATAATTATTCAAGGTTTTATCTAAAATATATTGAAAAAAATCTAGGAAAAATTAATCGTGACACCTACTCTATGAGATTACTCGCACCTCCAGGAGAGTGGCATACAATTATTGGACTTCAGTTTGAAAATTTGGTGCTTAACAATAGAAAGAGCATACATAATATCTTGAGAATTGATGGAATAGTAAGCGAAAATCCATTTTTTCAGAGGAAGACAGGTGCTGGTTGTCAAATTGATTACATAATTCAAACAAGGTTTAACACTCTCTACATTTGCGAAATCAAATTCTCAAAAAATAAAATCGGTCATTCAATAATACAAGAAGTACAAAAGAAAATAGATACACTAAAGCGTCCAAAAGGCTTTTCATGTCGTCCAGTCCTTATTCACGTTAATGGTGTGAGTGATGACGTTATAGATAGTGATTACTTTTCAAACATAATTGATTTTGGAGAATTATTGAATTGTAAGTAATTCTTGCTCTACTTTTTCAACTTTGTGTTGTTTAACATTGGAACAAGATTCCAGATGACATCTTTCATGAACTCTTATTATAACAATGTTCGTACAGATGTTTGCCACGCGCTGGAATGACAGCAGTCCTACGTCATACCGCCTCGGTATCTCTAGATCCCGCTAACAAGCAGCGGGATGACGGTTGTCATGGTGTCATGAAAGTAGCTGACACTGGTTTCCATCCAAGAGGGTGTCATCCCAGTGCCCAAACACTGGGATCCAGAAAACTTAACTCTACACTAAGTAAATGTACAATAAGAACTAGATTCCAGACTGGAATGACATCATAGGGGCACTGGAATGACAAAAAAAGGAGCGCTGACCATTTTCGGTCCCTTAAGTTACTTTAGCCATAAATACTTAAGAAATTTACCAAATAAAAAAAAAGGCAAAGAACTCCCGTGGTGCGAGTTTTGACCCTCTGATAATTTAAACTGGCGCTGTAATAATGTGCTAACGCTTAAAATAAGCGCGATTTGGCTGAATGTAGAAAAAATTTAAAAGACATGCAGCCGCTATAATTTTATGTAATCCGCCAAAAAATACCCTAAGGTTTTTACTGAATTTTGTCATTGAGCCTGCAGGTTAAAAACAAGTTTTGAGTTATAAATACCCTTATTGTCATAATAAGGGGGCTGGCGGAGTTTGTCAAGCAACTTTTTCCGTTTCTACCAGCTACTTGGATGACACCACATAAATTAATAAATAGGAAAATTACTACAAATCTTTTCAACTTTAGTTTTTACTGCTTTTTTGACACTTGAGCTATTTCCGCTGATTAATCCCTGAACCACTTCATTTACTAGGCTGGCTATCTCTTTAAAATCTTCTGCCTCAAGTCCGCGTGTTGTCTCAGCAGCGGTGCCAAAACGGAGCCCTGAAGTGATGGTTGGCTTTTCTGTATCAAATGGTACAGAGTTTTTATTGCAGGTAATGCCAGCCCTCTCAAGGCTATCTACAACGTCTTTTCCAGTTAATTTCTGCGATCTTAAGTCAACTAGCACTATATGAGAGTCAGTGCCACCGGTTATAATGTCGAGTCCATGCTTTTGCAATTCTTGAGCTAGTACTTTCGCATTTTCCACGATTTTCTTGCTATAAGTTTTAAACTCTGGCGCTAATGCTTCTTTAAATGCAACAGCTTTTGCAGCTATCACATGCATAAGTGGCCCGCCCTGCAATCCTGGAAAAACTGCAGATTGAATTTTTTTATGTAATGCTTCATCATTGGTCGTCACTATTCCACCACGAGGACCACGCAAAGTTTTGTGAGTTGTGGAAGTCATAACATGTGCATATTCAGCAGGAGACGGATATTCACCTGCTGCAATAAGTCCCGCATAGTGAGCAATGTCCGCAAGCAAATAAGCACCAACTTTATCTGCAATTTCGCGAAAACGTTTGAAGTCCATTTTCCTTGGATAAGCAGAAGCGCCAGCTATGATCAATTTTGGCTTATGTTTGAGTGCCAGCCTTTCTATCTCATCCATATCCAGCAAGTAAGTGTCTTTATTCACTATATATTGAATTGACTTAAACCATTTACCAGAAAGGCTTGGTGCCGCACCATGAGTTAGATGTCCACCGCAACTCAGTGATAATCCAAGTATTGTATCGCCTGGAGTAAGCAGTGAAGCAAATACCGCCTGGTTTGCCTGAGAACCAGAATGAGGTTGAACGTTTGCAAATTTAACACCGAACAGCTTACAAAGTCTTTCTATAGCTAGACTTTCAACTTTGTCCACATGCTCACAACCACAGTAATACCTTTTGCCTGGATAGCCTTCTGCATATTTATTAGTCAGAAAAGAGCCTTGTGCTTCCATTACTGCTTTACTTGCAAAATTCTCTGATGCAATTAATTGCAATTGTGACTTTTGACGTTGTAACTCTTTTTCTATAAACTGATAAACCTCGTTATCAAAAGACTTTAAACTATTTTTAGAGCCACAGATTTTTTTTAAAACACTCATCATAGATCAAACCTCGCTTTAATTTTAAGATGCACGAGCAATTTTAAGACTACTTATCCTGCTCTTTTAACCATAAGAGCCCAAAAACAGCTATTAGCAAACATACAGGAATAATAGATGTTGCTTTTATCAGCAATTCAGCACTATACACAGGATTTCCTTGTATTACTGTTCTATCCCAACACAAATTTATTATTTTTGCGATTCCAGTGTGAAAAAAATAGCCAAAACCCATGACTATCATGTTTGACACAGATGTAGCTAAGCCTACTAAGTTATTATTTACATAACTTAGTACTTTATAAATTGTAACTACTTGATATCCAGATGCAAAGCCGATAATAAAAAGCGTAGGTAATACAACATACAAGCCACCAATCTGAGTAAAAAGTAATAGAAAACCGGTGACCATTGCAAATGAGCATGAAATTATTACTTCATAATGCTTATTTTTATACTTTTCCAATAAATAAGCCAAAGAGAATGATCCTGTTAATACTCCTATCAATATTACGGAAGAGAGAGAAGACGCCAAGTCTTCATTCATTTCATATACTTCAAAAAAGAATGCTTTCGCCCAACCATCGGCAAAACCTTGCATTGGACCGACCATGAGTCCACCAAAAAAGCTAATTAGAATAATATGCTTGTTGAGAAGTATGTTTTTTAAGTCTCTAATGCTAACTTTTTCCTGCTGAGCATTGCTTTCAGGCGTTACTAAGAACAGTAACAGAGCAAGTAAACACCCGAATGCTGAGAAGGTATAGATAACATAATTCCAGCCAAATTTATTGAGTAAGAAGTCTAACGGTAATCCGCCACATATCCCCCCCAAAGTTCCTATAATTATGGATAAACTAGCCATTCTTGCTGATTTTTCTTGCGCAAAATACATGCTTGCAACTTTAAAAAGCCCAATTGCTGAAGCGGATGACCCAATTCCAACAACTATTCTGCCAAGTATTGAATAATACCACTCATCAAAACATATAAGCGGTAATGTTCCGGTAAATGTTAAAACAATACAAGCAGGCAAAACAAATTTTGGCCCAAATCTATCAAGGAAAAGACCAACAGGTATATGAGCTAGCGTATAGCCTACATAATATAACCCACCAAACTGGCCAACATCTGTAATACTTATGTTAAATTTTGTTATCAATCCAGGCGCAATTATGTTTGGAATTACGCGCAATATATATTGGTATGCATAAAACAGTGATGTCAACAACCAAACTAAAAAATTCCTCTGCAACATGAATCTCAGCTAAAATTTAGGATTATAGATACTTTAGTTATAAAAAACAAAATAAATATTTATCAAAATTTAATAAATATTTATTTCGATCTATTGAAGTTTAATATAGATAACTAGCGTAAGCAACTATACATATTAACTAAATCTTCTAGATCCCAGATTGGTATGGCAGAGGGTAATGTAAAAAGTCTATTTTACTTTTGCAATTTTTAAAAGAGACTTTTTATTTTACTTACAATTTTTTCTACCATATCTACAACTGGCTCATGAATAAGGTATATGAAAAAAATTACACCACAAATGATAAGTATATTTATGATTTTACCTTTATTCATCTTTATCTTGAGCTTCACTTTTTTTACAATATCCATTTTATTTATGTTTTTATTTCATGTTGACAATTATATCTTAAATATTATAATTTTCAGTAAAATTTGACTTCAGAAGTACCCTATTAACTCAATATCAACCTTTCTACATGTAAAATAGTTAATATAACATTGAGGTAGGTTGATGAACATAAGCACAATAGACAACACACTGCAAAATTACATAACAAAATACATTGAACAAACATTCGCTACACATGTGTCAGGCAATAGATATGACAAATTGTATAGGGAACTTCTAAGTGGCATAGAAGAGATAATAAAACTCACTATAAACGAAGCAAAACATTATGACAAAAGTTTGGAAAATCTATATAACGATTCAAGATTTAATAAGAAATTTATTCAAGCTGTTGCTAAACATCAGGTGTCGGAATTTTTAAATACTCACCCGAAAAGAAAAGAAATTGTTGCAGAATTTTACAATGAACATCACATTAACGAAAGTGATTTAAAGACTCTGGAGAAAGGGAAAGATTTAGTAAATAAAATAAATAACATTAACTTACTGCAACGAAATGAAAAAAATGAGGAATTCAATATTAGAAAGACACTTGCTCACTCAATAAAAACGCCTTCCATAGAAAAATACAAGTTAGAACATTCAAGATAACCTTAGTGAATATTTTTGACGCGGTGAAATGGGTAATTTATGGATAGTCTATTTCATTTCAACTCCTGGCACGCTTTAGTAATACTATCACATCCAATTTCTAATTGTTCCTGAGAGGTTGCATAAGAAATTCTGATAAAATTTTCTAGACCAAACGCAATTCCTGGAACCACAGCAACTAAATGATCCTCTAGCAGGTATTCAGTGAAATCAAGATCATTATTTATTACTTTACCACTTTTTGTACTCTTACTGAGCAATCCTTCACACGAGACAAACAAATAAAATGCGCCTTGCGGAATGGATGCTGATAATCCCGGAGCAGAATTTAGCTTTTTCACCATAAAATCTCTACGACTCTTAAAAATCCTTGTTCTTTCTTTCAAAAAACTATGGTCACCGTTTAATGCTGCTGCTGCTGCTGCTTGTGCTATCGAATTTGGGTTAGAAGTGCTCTGAGACTGCAGCGTAGAGATAGCTTTTACTACATCACTTCTACCTGCAATATACCCTATTCTCCAGCCTGTCATTGCATAGGCTTTTGACACTCCATTGACTACAAAAACTCTGTTGTAAAGCTTTGGCTCAACCTGAGTGATAGTAAAAAACTTTTCGTCGTATATTATATGCTCATAAATATCATCTGTAACAACATTCACATGTGGATATTCAAGCAATATTTGTGCTATGTCTTTCAATTCATCATATGTGTACACAACTCCTGCAGGATTGTTCGGTGAGTTAAGAATTAACCATTTAGTTTTTTTAGTTATCCTGCTTTTCAATAATTCCGCTGTCAGTTTAAAATTTTGTTTGCATTCCACTACAACTGGTAAGCCCCCAAAAAGATTTACCATATCAACATATGAAACCCAATAAGGAGATGGAATAATAACTTCATCTCCAGAGTTAATTGTTGCCATAAACAAATTGAATAACACCTGCTTAGCGCCAGTACCAACACAGATTTGGTTAAACGTGTACTCGAGGTTATTATCCCTTCTTAACTTATTAATTATTGCTTCTTTCAGCTCACGCGTTCCATCAACAGCAGTATACTTAGTTTTACCTTCACTTATTGCTTGAATAGCTGCTTTTTTTATATGATCTGGAGTATCAAAATCCGGTTCTCCTGCAGCTAAAACACAGATCTTTTTTCCTTCATTTTTCAACTTATTTGCCTTATCAGTTACAGCAATCGTAGGTGATGGTTTTATTAGGGACATTCTTTTTGCAAGGTCTGACATATCTTACTGAAGCTAAATTCAAATGATAAACCCTGTACAGCAAAAAAGCTAGGAATTTTGTGTATTAGTAGCTTTTTACCAAATTCACCAACGCAGTGATATTTTCAACTGGAGTATCAGGGAGTACTCCATGTCCGAGATTAAATATGAAGGGTGAATCTCTAAAGCAATCTATTATACGTTTTGCTTCTTTTATTGCTTCCGTTTTATTATAGGCTAAAAGATTAGGATCAAGATTTCCTTGTAGAGGGATTTTTAGATTCGCTTTCGCCCATTCTATTGGAACATTATAATCTATACTTACTGCAGATACACCTGTTTGTTCGCAGTAATCCTTATAAAGATTTCCAGCAGACCTAGGAAATCCTATTATTGGAAAATTAGAAAAGCTATCCTTTATTGCCAAGGTAATTCTTTTTGTTGGTTCGATAACATATTCTTTAAACAATGGTTCCGATAACGCACCAGCATTACTGTCAAATAGCTGAATAACATCTGCTCCAAATTCTATCTGTTTAATTAGATAAATAATCGTTGCTTCCGTTATTCGTTCAATTATTTCCTTCAAATACGAAGGGTAAAAATTTAATACTTTGGAAAAAGTTTTGCTGCTTCCACCTTCTATGATATATGAAGCTACTGTCCATGGGCCACCAGCAAATCCTATAAGAGGCTTTTTTTTTGATAGCTGACTTCTGACTTTCTTTATAGCGTTTAGAATTGGTAAAATTTTAGCTTCAATGTCTTGTGGACTTTTCAATTCTTTAGGATTCTTTATAGGTTTTATTCTCGGGCCCACATTGCGCAGGAAATTCACGTCACAACCCAAAACATCAGCTATTATTAAAATGTCTGAAAAAATTATTGCCGCATCCACGTCAAATCTTGTCACTGGCTGTAACGTCAATTCTGTCACTAAATCTGTGTTGTAGCATATCTCCATAAAATTATCCATATTTTCCACTGCTTTGCGGTACTCAGGAAGAGACCTGCCAGCCTGACGCATTAGCCAAATAGGCACTCTTTCACTTGGCTCATTTTGTTTAATAACTTCTACTATTGTTGTTTTGCTGCTTTCCA